>CAYWJB010000043.1:0-1589 GCA_964458495.1 uncultured Arcobacter sp. | reverse complement strand
GCGGATCTCGGGCGGTCCGCCAAAGAGGCAGGCGCACAGGCTGCAAAACGCAAAGATCGGCTTCACGCACCAATTGTACCGGGCTGTGTTGCGCGGCGGCGCATCACGGCTTGAGCCGCGGCCGGCGCGAGCGGCGGTCCGGCGCGAGCGGCGTCTCTTTCACGGGGCTCCCGGCTCGACGCGCGCCCGCTGGGTCTCCTGCCCGCTTGCGAGATGAACTTGCGGCGGCGCGCCCTGGAGCGCGATTGTCATGACGGCCGTGTTCTCCGTGCGCTCCACTGCGCCGGCCGCCAGCGATCCGGCCACGCGGTAGCGCTCGAAATACACGCAGCCAGGTTGCCGCGGGACCCGCCGCGCAAAGCGCCGCGTTCCCTCCATCGCGTCGCCATCCAACCCCGACATGCCGCTGACGAGGAGGCGGACCATCGCCATCGACGAGCAGAGTTGATGCGGGACGGAGCGCGGCGGAAGCTGGAAGCGGTCGCCGCTGAAGGACTCGCCGATGAAGCCTGCTCCGGAGAGGCCGGTTGCCCCCGCCGTGCCGGGCAGGCGCAGGAACGCCGGAATCGTCTGCCGGCGGCGAACAGGCGCGCGCCCCAGCCGGTGGCCAGCTCGGGCCGCCCGAGAGCCGCCGCTGCCGCGCCCGCGATGTCCGCGGGCAGCCCTCCGTACCGGGCAGGAAGCCCTATTCGCTGTAATCGCGCGCCGCTTCGGCGGGCAGCGCGTCTGCGCGCGGCGGCATGCGGGCGTAAATCTCGCGCGACCCGGCGATGACGATAGGGATGGGTCCGCGGCCCGCGCTTTCGGGCGTCACGTCGAATTCGATGATCACCTTGCGGTCCGGCGATTGATGGCCCGCCCGCTCGTTGATCCGCGAGAACAGCGGGCAGCCGGTCACGGGCCGGTCGCGGCGCAAAACTTCGCTGAAACTGAGCACGCCGTGTCTCTGATTCCACGACGTCGACCGGCCGCCGAACGGCGCCGGCCGCATCGGCTTCATCTCGGCCACGAAGCTCGCGCGCAGGCGCAGCGGGCGCTAAGTATCGATCTCGAGCAACAGCCCCGCGGCGGGCTCCGCGATCGACGCGGTCAGCGTCTGCTTCCCATGGAACGCCGCGTGAGCACAGGTGATGGTGACGTGGCCCGGATGGACTTCGATTGTCCCGGCCCGGCCGGCGGGCGGCGTCGGCTCCAGCGCGTTACCGGTATAGGCCGGCAGCCGGAAATCGCGCAGCGTCTTGACCGGGAAGACCCAGGCTTCGAACCTCCCGTCCTCCCGCCCGGGCAGCGCGGCGCGGCGCTTCACGGCCTCGGCGAACTTCGCCCGCTGCACCGGCTTTTCAACGGCCGTTCCGGCGCGGGCCGGAGTCCCCCGCAAGAGCAACGAAATCAGCAATCGCGTGTCATAGATAACCGAGTCCTGTATCTGAAACCATTGAGCATGTTGTTAGAATCGGAATCGGCGATCCAGGTATCGGAATGATCCGGTTGTTCGCACTGCTCTCACTGGCGTTGGGGCTTCACGCCCAGAGCTCGTTGTCTGTCGCCCAGGCGGTGGAGAAGGCATTCGCCACGCACCCGTTGCTGGC
>CAYWJB010000042.1:0-1630 GCA_964458495.1 uncultured Arcobacter sp. | reverse complement strand
GCGGATCTCGGGCGGTCCGCCAAAGAGGCAGGCGCACAGGCTGCAAAACGCAAAGGTCGGCTTCACGCACCAATTGTACCGGGCTGTGTTGCGCGGCGACGCATCACGGCTTGAGCCGCGGCCGGCGCGAGCGGCGGCCCGGCGCGAGCGGCCGCGGCGCCACGGGACGAGGATCGTCCGGCGGCGCGGGCGGCGTCTCTTTCACGGGGCTCCCGGCTCGACGCGCGCCCGCTGGGTCTCCTGCCCGCTTGCGAGATGAACTTGCGGCGGCGCGCCCTGGAGCGCGATTGTCATGACGGCCGTGTTCTCCGTGCGCTCCACTGCGCCGGCCGCCAGCGATCCGGCCACGCGGTAGCGCTCGAAATACACGCAGCCAGGTTGCCGCGGGACCCGCCGCGCAAAGCGCCGCGTTCCCTCCATCGCGTCGCCATCCAACCCCGACATGCCGCTGACGAGGAGGCGGACCATCGCCATCGACGAGCAGAGTTGATGCGGGACGGAGCGCGGCGGAAGCTGGAAGCGGTCGCCGCTGAAGGACTCGCCGATGAAGCCTGCTCCGGAGAGGCCGGTTGCCCCCGCCGTGCCGGGCAGGCGCAGGAACGCCGGAATCGTCTGCCGGCGGCGAACAGGCGCGCGCCCCAGCCGGTGGCCAGCTCGGGCCGCCCGAGAGCCGCCGCTGCCGCGCCCGCGATGTCCGCGGGCAGCCCTCCGTACCGGGCAGGAAGCCCTATTCGCTGTAATCGCGCGCCGCTTCGGCGGGCAGCGCGTCTGCGCGCGGCGGCATGCGGGCGTAAATCTCGCGCGACCCGGCGATGACGATAGGGATGGGTCCGCGGCCCGCGCTTTCGGGCGTCACGTCGAATTCGATGATCACCTTGCGGTCCGGCGATTGATGGCCCGCCCGCTCGTTGATCCGCGAGAACAGCGGGCAGCCGGTCACGGGCCGGTCGCGGCGCAAAACTTCGCTGAAACTGAGCACGCCGTGTCTCTGATTCCACGACGTCGACCGGCCGCCGAACGGCGCCGGCCGCATCGGCTTCATCTCGGCCACGAAGCTCGCGCGCAGGCGCAGCGGGCGCTAAGTATCGATCTCGAGCAACAGCCCCGCGGCGGGCTCCGCGATCGACGCGGTCAGCGTCTGCTTCCCATGGAACGCCGCGTGAGCACAGGTGATGGTGACGTGGCCCGGATGGACTTCGATTGTCCCGGCCCGGCCGGCGGGCGGCGTCGGCTCCAGCGCGTTACCGGTATAGGCCGGCAGCCGGAAATCGCGCAGCGCCTTGACCGGGAAGACCCAGGCTTCGAACCTCCTGTCCTCCCGCCCGGGCAGCGCGGCGCGGCGCCCCCGGCCTCGGCGAACTTCGCCGGCTGCACCGGCTTTTGAACGGTCATTCCGGCGTGGGCCAGAGTCCCCCGCAAGAGTAACGAAATCAGCAATGGCACATCACAGATATCCGAGTCCTGTATCTGAAAGCACAGAGTATGTTGTTAGAATCGGAATCGGCGATCTCAGTATCCGAATGATCCGGTTGTTTGCATTGCTCTCACTGGCGTTGGGGCTTCACGCCCAGGTCACGTTGTCTGTCGCCCAGGCGGTGGAGAAGGCATTCGCCACGCACCCGTTGCTGGC
>CAYWJB010000041.1:0-3176 GCA_964458495.1 uncultured Arcobacter sp. | reverse complement strand
CGCAGCGTAACCCGCGAATCTGCGAATCGGCGGTTGGTCGCTCCATAATGACTGAAGCCACTCGCGGAATCGCCTCTTCGTGTTGGCGCAGAAGCAGAACTCGGGGTTCGGGATGTAGGTGGGATTCGCCCAGTTGATCACATGCGGCTCGCTCCACAGGTCCCACCCGAGCAAGGCCTTGCTGCGCGTGGCGTGTTGCGCCAGCGCCCGGTAGAACGCATTGTCCGCGCCGCGCACGCCCGGGTGGTCGCGGCAGTAGCCCGGCGAGGATTCCGGCGCCACCGCCTGCCCGTTGGACGAGACGAAGAGAGAATCCGGATAGCGCTTGCCCACCCACTCCGGGGCCGAGTCCATGTACACCTGCACGAACACGCGCATCCCTTCTTCCTCGGCGAGCTCCAGCAGGACGTCGAGCGTGGAGAAGTCATAGCGGCCGGGCTCGGGCTCCGCCGACGCCCAGTCCACCCAGCAGCGGAACGTGCGGAACCCCAGTCCGCGGATCTTGCGGATGTCCTCCCGCCACAACTCCTTCTTCGCGCGCGGATCCGGCTCGAGCATCGGCGCCCGCGCCTTGCCGCCGCCGTACCACACGGAAACAGGCAGCCCGCCGCCCTGCGCCGCCAGCCCCGCGGCCAAAAACAGAAACAGGATGTTTTGTTTCATGGCTCCAGCCGGAACAGCGCGCACGCGCCCGCTTCCAGCCGGTGCGCGAACCCGCCGTGGATCTTGCCCAGGTTCTTGCGCCGCAGCACGTCGAACACGCGGAGCGTCGCGCGCTTCTCGCCCAGCCCCAGTTCCCGCCAGATCACGTCCACGCTCACCGCCCGCGCCGCCCGGTTCACCAGCATCAGCGCGGTCTCGCCGTCGCTCAGCGGCCGCACCCAGATCTCGCTGTCGGGGTCGTGCCACGCCAGCCGCGCCGCCCCCGCCCCGCGCTCCTCCACCTGCATCACCGCCACGTCCAGCACCGCCGGCTTGTCCCCGCGCCCCATTGCCCATTGCGCCAGCGCGCACGGCGGCGCCGCCGCCTGCCACGCCCACAGCATCGCCGCCGCCATCAGCACGGATTCATCCTACCTGAGGCGCGCCCCGCCGCGTCAGCGCCCGTTGGCTCTCCACCGCCGCGCCACCAGCAGCGCCAGCTCCAGCGCCTGCTCGTAGTTCAGGCGCGGGTCCACCTCGCTCTCGTAGGCGCGCGCCAGGTCCTCCTCGCACAGCCCTCGCGCTCCGCCCGTGCACTCGGTCACGTTCTCCCCCGTCAGCTCGATGTGCATTCCCCCGAGGATCGAGCCGCACTGCGGGTGAATGTCGATGGCTTGGCTCAGCTCGCTCTCGATGTCGTCGAAGCTGCGCGTCTTGTAGCCGTTCAACGTCCGGCGCGTGTTGCCGTGCATTGGATCGCAGATCCACAGCACGTTGAACCCCTCGCGCCGCACGGCTTCAATCACCGGCGGCAGATCCTGCGCGATCCGCGCCGCGCCGTAGCGGTGGATCAGCGCCAGCCGCCCCGGCTCGTTGCGGGGATTCAGCTTTGCGGCGATCCGGCAAATTTCGTCCACCACCAGCCCGGGTCCGATCTTCACGCCCACCGGGTTTTCGATGCCGCGCATATACTCGATGTGCGCGCCCTCGGGCGATGCCGTGCGGATGCCCACCCACGGAAAATGCGTCGAAAGGTTGAACCAGCCGGGCCGGTGCGGCACGCGCCGGGTCTGCGCCTGCTCGTAGGGAAGCAGCAGCGCTTCGTGCGACGTGTAGAAATCGATCCGGTCGCTGCCCGATGCGCTGGTGCCGAGGATGTTCTCCATGAACCGCAGGCTGTCGGTGATCGAGTGCAGCATGCGGTGGTACTCTTCCGCCTGCGGGGAGTGGCGCGTCCAGTCCAGATCCCAGTATTCCGGGTGGTGCAGATCCGCGAACCCGCCCTTGACCAGCGCGCGGATGAAATTCAGCGTCAGCGCCGCGCGCTCGTAGCCGCGCAGCAACAGCTGCGGGTCCGGCAGCCGCGCCTCCTCGGTCGGCTCGGGATGGTTCACCAGGTCGCCCCGGTAGGCCGGCAGGCGCTTGCCGCCACTGTCTTCAAAATCCGCCGAGCGCGGCTTGGCGTACTGCCCGGCAAAGCGGCCCACTCGCACCACCGGCTTCTGCGTGCCCTGCACCAGCACCAGGCTCATCTGGATCAGCACCTTGAGCTGGTTGGCGATCCGCTTCGAGTTGCAGTCGGCGAAACGCTCGGCGCAATCGCCGCCCTGAAGCACGAAGCAGCGGCCCTGCGCCGCATGCGCGAAGTGCTCCCTGAGGGCCACGATCTCCCAGCTTGTCACCAGCGGTGGCAGCGCCGAAAGCTCCGCCAGCACCCTTTCCAGAGCCGCGGGATCCGGGTATTCCGGCTGCTGCATCGCAGGGAATCGCTTCCACGAATCCGGCGACCAGTCCACTCCCATATTTGTTTTCAGGGTAGCATTGTAGACTCATGCGGCTCCGCGCGCTGGCAGCCTGGCTCGCCCTCTGCCCGGCGCTCGCGGCACAGTCCGGCGGGCAGCCCGGCGGGGCGCCCCGCAAGAAGATCGGCCTGGCCCTCTCTGGCGGCAGCGCCCTCGGCCTCGCCCACGTCGGCGTCCTCCGGTGGCTCGAACAGAACCGCATCCCGGTCGATTACATCGCCGGCACGAGCATGGGCGCCTTGATCGGCGCGCTCTACGCCACCGGGCGCGACCCGGCGGAAATCGAGCGCTTCGTGCGCGAACTCGACTGGAACGCCGCCTTCGCTCCCTCCGTGCCGTTCCGCCACCTCGCGTTCCGCCGCAAGGAGGACCGCCGCGATTTCCCCTCCACCATCGAGTTCGGCGTTGGCAAAGGGCTGAAGCTGCCCGCGGGGCTTTCCGCCGGGCACGGCGCCGGTCTTGCCATCAGCCGCTTCGCCGCCGCCTACGACCAGCTGGAGTCTTTCGATCAGCTCCCCACGCCGTTCCGCTGCGTCGCCACCGACCTGAGGCATGGCCAGCAGGTGGTCTTCTCGCATGGTCCTCTCACCATCGCCCTGCGCGCCTCCATGAGCCTGCCGGCGCTTTTCGCGCCGGTGGAGCACGACGGCATGACGCTGGTTGATGGCGGGCTGCTGAACAACTTGCCCGTGGACGTGGTCCGCAGCATGGGCGCCGACATTGTGATTGCTG
>CAYWJB010000040.1:0-10849 GCA_964458495.1 uncultured Arcobacter sp. | reverse complement strand
CCAGCTCAGGGCCTCACTCCCCAACCCCCCGAAACCCCGCCCCACCCCATTCCCCCGCGCGCCAGCGCAGGGCCTGGATCCGCAACCCTCCACTCCCTCGCCTCGGAACCCACACAACGCTCCACCCATGACTGCCCTCTCCACCAGAATTTCTACCCTCTTTTCACCTACTCCTGTCGTCCAAGCCCGCCCTGCGGTCAAAAATGTGCATGGATTCCTCTGATGGCCGTCGAATGCTTCTGTCAAGCCGTCTCACCGTGGACCGTCCGCCCGGCCTCGCCCGGAAATTTGCTAAACGAACCGGAAACTGTGCAAGTCTCTTCTGATCAGAAACCTGCACGGAACCACTGTCTTCCGCCAGCGCCCGCTTGCACGCTGCCGGGAAAATTACGAAACGAACCGGAAATTCAACAAGTGGTCGTAAAAGCAACAACTTGTAAGTCAAGAAAGCCCCGCCGCGCCTTCCTCCCTCGTGTCGCCCTCCACAAGCGATATACTGCCCCCGAGGTTTTCCGCCATGATCCGCGTCCTCCTGGCCCTCGCACTGCTCGCCCTGCCCCTCGCCGCCCAGGTCCGGCTCATCGAAGACACCGTCGTCATCCCGACATACGGCGCCGGTCCGCCAGACAGAAACCCCGTCTTTTACACCGGCCGCGTGTATCAGGGCGCCAAGGGCATGGTCTACCCCTACCCAATGCAGGACGCCCTCACGGACGAGAAGCGCGATGTCTCCTGGCGCCGTGTCTGTCTCGAAAACGAGTACATCCGCGTCTGCGTCTTGCCCGAACTCGGCGGGCGCATCTTCGAAGCCGTCGACAAGACCAACGGCTACAACTTCTTCTACAAGCAGTCCGTCATCAAGCCCGCCCTCATCGGCATGCTCGGCGCCTGGATCTCCGGCGGCGTCGAATGGAACATCCCGCACCACCACCGCGCCACCTCGTTCATGCCCGTGCTGTACCGCACGCACGAGCACAAGGACGGCTCGAAATCGGTCAGCGTGGGCGAACTCGAACTGCGGGACCGCATGCGGTGGGCCATCACGCTGACGCTGAGAGAGGGATCCTCGCTGCTGGAGGCGCGCGTCACAGCCCTGAACACCACGCCGGTGCAGAACTCGCTTCTGTACTTCGCCAACGTCGCAGTGCATACCAATGAGAACTATCAGGTCATCTTCCCGCCTGCGACGAAATTCGCCACCCAGCACGCCAAACGCGAGTTCGCCCGCTGGCCCATCGCCGACACGATTTATGGAGGCGTGGATTTCACCCGCGGGGTGGACGTTTCCTGGTGGAAGAACCACCCCAGCCCGATCTCCATGTTCGCCTGGAACGATTCCGACGACTGGCTCGCCGGCTACGACCACGGCATCCACGCCGGCACGCTTCACGTCGCCGATCACCACCAGGTCCCGGGCAAGAAATTCTTCACCTGGGGCGTGGGCCCTTCCGGCAAGCTCTGGGACAAAATCCTCTCCGACACCGACGGGCCTTACCTCGAACTCATGGTCGGCGCGTGGAGCGACAACCAGCCGGACTACTCCTGGCTTCAGCCCTTCGAAGTCAAGTCAGTCACGCAATACTGGTATCCGTTTCACACGATCGGCGGCGTGAAAAACGCTACGCGCGAGGCGGCGGTGAATCTGGAGTTGCGCGGCGCCGCGGCCGAGATCGGCTTCTTCGTCACCCGTCCTGTGCGCAACGCCCGCGCGGTGCTTTCGCGCAATGGCCAGCCGCTCTGGCAATGGGGCGGCGAGCTCGATCCTGCCCGCCCGCTCAAACACACCGTGCCGCTTCCCGCCGATGTCCAGCCTCACGAACTCCGCGCCTCGCTCAGTGACGCCGGCGGCCGCAAACTCGTCTCCTGGCAGCCCGAACCGGAAGCCGCTCCCGGCGCCAAACCGCCTCTGCCCGCTGCCGTTGTTCCCCCCAAGCCGCCCAAGGACGTTGCCACCACCGAAGAGCTCTATCTCGCCGGACTGCGGCTCGAACAGTTCCACAACCCTGCGCTCGAACCGGACCCTTATTACGAAGAAGCCCTGCGCCGCGACCCCAACGACGTCCGCAACAGCACCGCGCTCGCCATTCTCTGCATCAAGCGCGGGCGTTTCGCCGAGGCAGAAACTCTCCTGCGCCGCGCCGTCGCCCGCGTCTCGGCCAACTACACGCGCCCGAAGGACGGCGACGCGCTGTACTACCTCGGGCTCGCGCTTCAATATCAAGGCCGCCTTCAGGAGGCCGAGGACTGGCTCCAGCGCGCCGCCTGGAACCACGCCTGGAAGGCCGCCTCGCACTACCGCATTGCGCAGATCCGCGCTGCCGCCGGCGATCTCGAAGGCGCGCTCGATCACTGCGAGCGGGCGCTCGAGACCAACTCCCGTCACACGCCCGCGCTCTTCCTCAAATCGATGCTGCTCGAACGGGAAGGCCGCGGAGGCGAGGCGGCGCAAATGCGGCAGCGCATCCGGGACATCGATCCCATCGACCCGCGCGCATCGCGCGACGGAGCAGAGCTGACCCGCATCTTCCGCGAGCACCCCGCCGAAGGGCTCGAAATGGCCCTCGATTGCCTGGAAGCCGGCATGCTGCTTGAGGCCAACTGGCTGCTCGACCGCATGCCGCAGTCGAACGTCCAGGCGCGCTACCTGCGCGGCTGGCTCATGCAACGCTTCCGACAGCCCGAAACCGCCGCCGCTCATTACCGCTTCGCCTCCTCGCTCCCGCACGACTACGTCTTCCCCTTCCAGATCGAAATGATCCGCGTCTTGCGCGACGCCATCGCCGCGCAGCCGCAGGACGCGCGCGCGCCCTACTATCTCGGACTCCTGCTCTACGACCGCCAGCCGGAAGAGGCCGTGCGGCTCTGGCAGCGAACCGTGGAACTCGAGCCGGGTTTCGCCATCGCCTGGCGCAACCTCGCCGTCGCCTTCTCGCGCCAGGACGGCGGCGTGCCGCGCGCCATCGAAGCGCTCGAAAGAGCCATTTCGCTCAAGCCGGACGACGCGCTCTATCTCTTCGAACTCGACCGTCTCTACGAATTCGCCCGCGCGCCCCTCGAACAGCGCCTTGCGCTGTTCGAGAAACACCGCCGCACGGCCGAACAGCGCGACGATTCGATGAGCCGCCTCGTCACCCTGCTCACGCTCGCGGGCCGCCACGACGAGGCCATCCGCATCATGGAGAAGCGCCATTTCCACTTGTGGGAAGGCGGCGCCCGCTTCAACGTGCAGGACGCCTGGACCGATGCCCGCCTGCTGCGCGGCCACGCGCGCATGGCCGCCAAAGACCACGAAGCGGCGTGGAAGGATTACATCGCGGCGGTCGAGTTTCCGGAAAACCTCGAAGTGGCCCGGGGCTACCGCGGCTCGCGCCTGCCGGAGGCTTACTACTGGGCCGGGCTTGCCGCCGAAGCTGCAGGCCGCAAGGACGAGGCCAGGCGGCTGTGGAAAGAGTCCGCCGGCGCGCTGCTCGGCTCCGACGAAGAGCCGCACCCCGGCGTCGACGCCGGCGCCGCGCTGCTCTACTACCAGGCGCGCTCGCTTGAGAAGCTTGGCCAGAGCGCCCGCGCGCGGCAGTTGTACGAAGCCCTGCTCGCCGCCGCGCGGCAAGCGCTCGAGGGGCGCAGCGAGAGCGCCTTCTTCGCCAAGTTCGGCGAGGGCCGCCCGCCCTGGATGCGGCAGGCCGGCGCGCACCTGGCCGCCGGACTCGCTTCCCTCGGCCTCGGAGACCGCACTGCGGCCCGCGAGGCGCTGAACAAGGCGCTGGAGCTCAATCCGTACTTGCTCGAAGCGCGGCTGCGGCTCCAGGAGTTGCGCTGACGCTTCTCTTGCCGGCGCCGTTTGCTAGACTCGGCGACATGCCGCCAGACCACGACTCCCGATCCGCACTTTCGCGCCGCGCGTGGCTGGGCGCGGCCGCGTCACTCCCCGCACTGGCCGCCCCTCCGCCGCCGCAGCGCCTGCCCGGCGCGGGCGTGCGCCTCGGGCTCAACGTCTACTCGTTCAACCAGCCGCTGCGCGACGGTTCGCTGTCGCTTTTCGATGCCGTGCGCTTTTGCGCGGAGCACCGGATTGCGGGCATCGACACGACCGGCTACTACTTCCCCGGCTATCCCGCCAAACCGCCCGAAGATTTCGTGCGCCGGCTGAAGCGCGAGGCGTTCCTGCACGGCGTGGCGGTCTTCGGCACCGGCGTCCGCAATGATTTTTCGCAGCCGGACCCCGGCGCGCGGCGCCGCGACGTGCAACTGGTGAAAGACTGGATCGAAGTGGCCGCCGCGCTGGGCGCCGGCATCCTGCGCGTCTTCAGCGGCCGCGCCGTGCCCGAAGGTCGCACGTTCGACGAAGTGCTCGAATGGATGGCGCCGCTGATGCGCGAGTGCGCCGAATTCGGCGCGCGGCACGGCGTGATCGTCGGCGTGCAGAACCACGACGACTTCCTGAAAACCGCCGCGCAGACCATCCGGCTGGTGGAAGCGGTGAACCACGAATGGTTCGGTGTCATTCTCGACGTCGGCAGCCTGCGGCAGGGCGACCCGTATGAAGAGATCGCGCGGCTCATTCCTTACGCTGTTTCGTGGCAGCTCAAAGAGAATGTAGCGCCCGGCGGCAAGGAAGAACCCACGGACATGAAGCGGATCAAGGCGATCATCGACCGGCACGGCTGGCGCGGCTGGCTGCCCATCGAGACGCTGGGCGCGGGCGATCCGCGCCAGAAGCTCGTGCGCCTGCTTGAACGCGTGCGGGAGGCGTTCGGGCCATGCTGAGCCTGGAACAGGCGCTCGCCGGCGTGCGCGGCGCGCGGATCGTGGACCTTGCGCAGCCCTACTACGCGGGGATGCCCCACTGGCCGACGCATCCGCCGTTCGCCGCGGCGCGGACGAAGGAGCATGGCGACTACCTGCTCCCCGGCGGGGCATCGAGCGCCGCCGAGCTGATTGCGCTCGGCACGCATGTGGGCACGCACATCGACGCGCTGTGCCACTTCTCGCTGAAAGGGCGGCTGCACAAAGGGCTCGACGCGCGCTCGCTCGGCGTGGACACCGTGGCGCCGATCGTGGCGCGCGGGCTGCTGTACGACGCCGCGCCGGGCGGCGAGCTCGGCGAGGACGCCGAAATCACCGCCGCGCAGCTCAAGGCAGAGCTCGCGCCGCTGGAGCCGGGCGCGGGCGACGTCGTGCTCGTGCGCACCGGATGGGGCGCGCGGTGGCGCGACGCGCGGCGGTTCATCAACGGGCAGCGGCAGCCGGGCTTGTCGCTTGATGCGGCGCGGTGGCTTTCCTCGAAAGGCGTGCGCGCCACCGGCGCCGACAACGTGGCGCTGGAGCGGATCCCCGCGCCGGAGCTGCCCGTGCACGTGCATTTGCTGGTGGAAGCCGGCGTCCACATCCTCGAGTGTCTGAATCTCGAGGATCTGGCGGCAACAGGGGCGCGCGAGTTTCTCTTCCTGGCCGCGCCGCTGCGCATCGAGGGCGCCACGGGAGCGCCGCTGCGGCCGTTCGCGCTCGTTTTCTGAGCCGGCCCGTCAGGCGGCCGGTTGCATGGCCGCCGCGGCGGCCCGCTTCGACGGCGCCCGCAGCGCCCATGCCAGCAGGAACGCGTAGGCGAAGGAGTCCGCGCCGATCTCCAGCGTGTGAATGAGACGCAGGTTGGCGGGCATCCAGAAGGCGGTGATCAGCCCGTAGAGGCCGACCAGCACCCACCAGGCCCAGCCGAGCCGCACGGCGAGCGTCTTCCAGGATCCGCCCCACAGGATCACGAGCGGCAGAACGGAGGCCAGGTACAGCAGGCTGCGGCCGAGCTGCGTGGCAACAATCACGCCGATGGGCGGCAGCGCCAGCCCGTTCATGCCCTGCTGGTATTGCTCGATGACCAAAGGGCTGATGGCCCAGCCGAAGAACAGATAGCAGACAGGGAAGGCGAGCCACGCCAACAGGAGCCGCCACGCCCACCCGGACGCAGTGCGGCAGGGGAGCGCTTCGGGGCGCGCGCTGCGGGCAGGGAAGGCGGCAGCCACAGCCAGCGCGAGCGCGCTGCAGGGAAGAACATAGAACACGCACATCCCGGCCAGCGCGCCCGGCCCCACCATGGTGCTGAAGATGCGCGCCTCGATCATCGTGTTCAGCCCGAACGAGACATAGGCGAACAGCGCCAGCCACAGCGATCTGGGAAGGAGCGCTCCCGGAAGGAGCACAGCCAGCGGCGCCAGCGCCAGCGGCAGCAGCGGGGAGGCCAGCAGCGAGGCCATCGCCACAGCCTGCTGGTTCGCGCCTTCCGGCAGGGCCATCATCTTCAGGCCAAGAGCAGAGACCAGGAAGCCGGACAACGACATGAACGTTGCGAACACAAGGCCGCACAGGACAATGCGCGCCGCGAAAGCCAGTTTACGAGGGATCGAGGGCATGGGTTTTCCTCCATGTGGCGCGCGCGCGGCGCGCCCATTGCGCGGTGGCGCGGTAGGCGGCGATGCCGTGGTCGAGCGCCAGCCTTCCGGTGGAGCCCGGCGGCCCGGCCGCTTGCCTGCCGTACGCGCGCAGTTCGTTGACAAAGGCGGACACAGCCTCGGCCAGTTGGCCGAGGAAGCGATCCACCGAAGCGGGATCGAGATGGCGGTCCATGAAGGCGAAGCGCAGAATCAACTCGTCGACGCGGCGCTCCACATCGTCCCGCGTGATCGCCGCCGAGAGCCAGCGGCGCAGGGCGGCAAGTCCGGAACGCGTGGGTTCGAGCAGGCGGCTGCCGGGGCGCGCGCCGGCGCGGCCGGAGGCGCGGACGAGGCCGTCGCGCTCGAGCCGGGCGAGCGCGGGGTAGATCGAGCCGGGGCTGTCGCTGAAGACGCCCATCGGCGTGGAGGCGAAGACGCGGCGGAGGCCGTAGCCGGTGAGAGGCTGCCGGGCGAGCAGGCCGAGCAGCGCGTATTCGAGAACGGAGCGGCGGACCATGTGAGTACGTCTCGTAACAATATAATACGCTTCGTATCTTTGCCGGTTCCCCCGGAATCCGGCGTCCCGGTCGCGGCCTCCTGCGACGGGGCCGCCGCGGCAGAAGCCTCCCGGTGGCGCAAGCCGTCTTCGAGGAGTTGGCGCGGCGTCTGCCGCCGTAGGCAGGTCCGCAAAGCAGACCCGCGGGGTGAAGCTTTTCGGGTTCTCCTTGCAGAAGGCATGCCGGGACGCGCGGTGGCAGAATGGTGGCCATGCAAGGCGAGTTTTCCGGCAAGACAGCCCTGGTGACGGGCGCATCGCGGGGCATCGGCGCGGCGGCGGCTGTGGCGCTGGCGCGGGCGGGCTGCGCCAGGGTGCTGATCCACTATTGCGCGTCGAGAGCGGGCGCGGAGGAGACGGCGCGGCGCGTGCGGGAGCGGGGGGCGCAGGCGGAGCTGCTCGAAGGGGATCTTTCGACGGAAGCCGGGATCCGCGCCTTTGTGGAAGCGCTGGGCGAGCGGGCGCGCGAGGTGGACATCCTGGTGAACAACGCGGGGTCGCTGATCGAGCGGGCGAAGCTCGCCGAGATGAGTTACGAGCTATACAACCGGGTGATGGATCTGAACGCCAAGAGCGCGTGGTTTGTGACGCAGGCGGTGGCGCCGCACATGGCGGCGCGCGGCTCGGGCGTGATCGTGCATGTCAGCTCGATCGCGGCGCGCACGGGTGGCGGGACCGGCGCGACAGCATATGCGGCGGCGAAGGCGGCGGTGTCGGCGTTCGCCAAGGGGATGGCCAGAGAGCTTGCGCCTCATGGAGTGCGCGTGAACGCGGTGAGTCCGGGGACGGTGGACAACGATTTTCACGCGAGGTTTTCCACGCGCGAGATGCTGGAGGCGGTGGTGCGGCAGACGCCGCAGGGGCGGCTGTCGAGCAACGAGGACGTTGCGGACGTGGTCGTGTTTCTGTGTTCGGAGGCGGCGCGCAACATCGTGGGGCAGACCATCGAGGTCAATGGCGGGATGTACATGATTTGACGCACGCGGCAGGGCGAGCAAAACGGCGATTCCGCATCCGGAACCGGAAAGCGGAGTTCCGCTTTCTTCAAGACCGCCGGGCGGCGCGCCGATAAGGGCGGCGTGGACCTGCGGATCTTCACCGGCTGCGTGCTTGCACTCCTGCCATTGGTGCAGGGGCAGGAGCTGCCGCCGCTGCGGCTGAAAGCGGGGCGCGTGCCGCCGAAGATTCTGGAGGTGGCGGAGGCGAGCGAGCGGGCGGCGGTGCTGCGGATGGCATGGCGGGGGCGGGCGCACTGGCTGGTGCAGTTCGCCGAGGCGCCGGACGAGGCGCTGGTCGAGCGGTTGGGCTGGATGGACGTGCGGGTGCTGGAGTCCGTTCCAGAGCAGGGGCTGCTGGTGTCGGCGCCCGTGGAGACGGACTGGGCGGCGGCGGGCGCCGCGTATGCGGGGTTGTTGACGGCGGAGGAGAAGTGGAGTCCGGCGTTGGGGGATGAAGGCGAAGCCGCGGCGGTGGTGGAGCTGCATCGCGATGTTGGGCGGGCCGATGGCGTGAGGCTGGCGCAAGAGGCGGGGCTGGAGGTGATCGAGCATCCGGATCTGCTGCCGAATGCGCTGCTGGTGCGGGGGCGGGTGGCGCAGTTGCGGGCCGTCGCCGGGCAGGACGAGGTGGCCTATGTGTATCCTGCGGCGGAGGGGCTGTTGCGGGGAGAGGCGGCGGTGGCGTGTGCAGGCGGGCTCACGGGAGTGGCGGAGTTGAACGGATCGAATCTGGCGACGCGGTTTGGGGAGGGCTGGGACGGGCCCGGGCTGGGGGCGGCTTCGCTGGCAGTCTGGTTCGGACAGCTGCCTGGATGGCTGGACCGCAGCGCGGCGCTGGCGGAGATCGGGAGGGCGCTCGCGGCGTGGTCGGCGGTGGCGCAGCTGGACTTCACAGAGGCGAGCGTGAGGCGGCTGCGGCGGCAGATCGAGATCTGGGCGGCGGCGGGCGAGCACGGGGACGGGTTCGCGTTTGACGGCCGCGGCGGGGTGCTGGCGCACACGTTCTATCCGCCGCCGAATGCGGAGACCGTTGCCGGGGACATGCACCTGGACCTGGACGAGCCGTGGAGGATCGGGGCGGACATCGACCTGTTCACGGTGGTGCTGCATGAACTGGGCCACGCGCTGGGCCTCGGGCACAACGACGATCCGGCGTCGGTGATGTATCCCTACTACCGGCGGGCGTCGGGTTTGCAGGCGGCTGACATTGCCGAGATCCGCAAGCTCTATGCACCGCGGGAGACGCCATTGCCCGGCGATCCGGGGACTCCCCCGGAGACGCCGCCCGCGACACCGCCGGCAGCGCCGCCCGAGAATCCGCCAACGGCGCCGCCGGCAACGCCGCCCGCGCCGCCTGCCTCGCCGCCGTCGAATCCTGGCGCCGGGGACGGTGCGCCGGGAGCGGACACGGTGGCGCCAAGCCTGACAGTGACGTTCCCCTACTCCCCGGTTTACGGGACGGCTGCGGCGACGATCACGGTGAAGGGGATGGCGGCGGACAACGTGGCGGTGCGCGAGGTGCGGTGGTCGACGCCGATGAAGAGCGGTACAGCCGAGGGGACGGCGAGTTTCACTGCGGGGCCGATTCCGCTGGCCGTGGGCCTCAATCCGGTTACGATCACGGCTGTGGATGCGGCGGGCAACGAGACGCGGCGGTACCTGAGCATCCGGCGCTGGTAGGGGGCGGGCTGGCGCACAATGGAGACATGCGCGCATGGCTGATGGACGGCTATGAGGGGGTGGAGCGGCTGCGGCTGGGCGAAGTGGCGGATCCGGCGCCGGGGCAAGGTGAGGTTCTGCTGCGGATGCACTATGCGGCGCTGAACCCGGCAGACGCGTTTCTGGCGCAGGCGCAGTATCCGGCCAAGCCTGTGCTTCCGCACATTCTGGGCCGGGACGGCGTGGGCGAGGTGCTGGCCACGGGGCCGGGGGTGGAAGGGGTGCGGCCCGGCGAGGTGGTGGGCATTCTGCGCTGCGAAGCGGGCGTGGAGCGGTGGGGCACGTTCGCGGAAAAGACGGTTGTGCCGGTTGCCAGCGTGGCGCGGATCCCGGAAGGCTGGAGCGAAGAGGAAATGGCGGCGGCGCCGCTGGTGTACCTGACGGCGTGGCAGGCGCTGGTGCAGTGGGGCGGGCTGCCGTCGCCGGGGCAGGTGCTGCTGGTGACGGGCGCGAGCGGCGGGGTGGGCGTGGCGGCGGTGATGCTTGGGCGAACCATGGGGATGAATGTCGTGGCGTTGACGCGCAGCGCCGAAAAGGGGCGGCGGCTGCGGGAGCTGGGTGCGGATCACGTGTTCGATCCGGCGTCGCCGGACCTGAAGCAGCAGGTGCTGGGCGCGCTGGGGGGCAAGCGCGTGGACCTGGCGGTAGACAGCGTGGCCGGGCCGCTCTTCCACACGGTTCTGGCGGTGCTGGGCTACGGGGGGCGCGTGAGCGTCGTGGGCCGCAGCGGGGGCACGGTGCCGGATTTCAATACGGCGGCGCTGTTCTTCCGGCGCATTCGGATCGGCGGCGTGTCGGTGGGCGATTACTCGGCGGAGGGGGCGCAGACGGCGTGGGCGGAGATCGTGCGCCGAATGCAGCAGTTTGGGATGCGGCCTGTGATTGACCGGGTGTTTGCATTCGAGGATCTGAAGCAGGCGTTCCGGCGGCTGGCCGAAGGACCGATGGGGAAAGTGATTGTGAGGGTGGGGGCTTGAGGGGGTCGGGGGGGTCTGGTCGAGCGAGGTGTGTTTGGGAGTGAGGGCCTGCGGGTGAGCGCGATGCGGGAGGGGTTGTGGGGGTTGAGGAGTGAGGCCCTGAGCTTGCGCTCAGGGGAATTTGGCTGGGGCGGGGTTATGGGGGGTTGGGGAGTGAGGCCCTGAGCTTGCGCTCAG
>CAYWJB010000039.1:0-12120 GCA_964458495.1 uncultured Arcobacter sp. | reverse complement strand
GGCTCCGTCCCCTTGGCGAAATCTGCGAACTGCCCGTGTCAGGCTGTCCCCTTGAATGTGGGATGATGGCCGAACCAGCATGCGCCGCAGATCATTTCTTGCCGTCACTTCCGCGGCTTTCGCTCCCGAAGCCGCCCTCCAGCCGGATCCAAGAGCGGAGATCCGGCGCGAAATCTCTGCCTTCGACGGAGAGGTCTTCCTCTACGCCCGCAATCTCGCCACCAGCGCCGCGTTCGGCTGGCGAGAAGACGAACGCGTCCGCACCGCCAGCACCATCAAGCTGCCCATCATGGCCGCTGTCTTCGCCCACGTTCGCGCGGGCAAGGCCCGATGGGACGAACTCATCGAATTGCGGGAACAGGACAAAATCTCCGGCTCCGGCATCCTCCGCGAACTCTCCCCCGGCGTGCGCCTCCCTCTAAGGGACTTGGTCCGCCTCATGATCGTCGTCAGCGACAACACGGCCACCAATCTCGTCCTCGACCGCGTCTCCGCCGACTCCGTCAACGCCTTTTTCGATACTCTTGGCCTGAAACAGACCCGCTCTCTGCGCAAGGTCCGCGGCGACGGCGCGGACCTCAAAGCCCCGTCCGGCTGGAGCCAGACTGGCCTTCGGGAAGAAAACCGCCGCTTCGGGCTCGGCGTCTCCACCTCGCGCGACATGGTCGAATTGCTCGCTCTGCTCGACCAAGGCAAGGTTGTATCCCCGGAAGATTCGCGCGAAATGCTTGCGATCCTCGAACGGCAGCAATACAAAGACGGCATCGGCCGCAAGCTCGCCGCCTACAAGGTCGCCAGCAAGAGCGGCGCCCTCGACGCCCTTCGCTCCGATGTGGGCATCGTCTCCATGCCGCACGGGAAGGTCGCGATGGCCATCACCGTGGACGGCATGAAGCAGGTGGATTACACGGAGGACAATCCGGGGCTGCTACTCATCGCCCGGCTGGCGCGCCTGCTCGCGGATCTGCTCGCCCCCGCCCCGCGCGCGTGAAAACAATTCCGCCCTTATTTGTCTTTGGCGACCTCCGCATACCGCGCGCCCGTCGCACGAACATAATCAGCCGGACTCAAAAGCACCTGCACGCCTCTCGCGCCACCCGATACCGAAATCCGGTCATACAACTGCGCGAACTCGTCCAGAAACACCGGGTACTCCTTCCGGCAGGCGAGCGCCGTCACCCCGCCCCGGACGTAGCCCGTCAGCGGCTGCACTTCCTTCAGAGGCACGACGTCCGCCCGCCGGTCGCCCAGCGCGCGCGCCAGCGCCTTCAGGTCCAGCTCCGCGTTGCCGGGGATCACCGCCAGGCACACGCCCGAACGCTCGCCCCGCGCCACCAGCGTCTTAAACGTCTGTTCCACCGGGAAGCCGATCTTGCGTGCCACCGTCTCCGCCGACAGATCGTCCGGGTCCACCTCGTATGTGCGAACCTCGTACTCGATGCCCAGGCTGTCCAGCAGCCGCATGGCGTTGGTCTTGGGTACCGACATCGATTCGATGGTAAACAAGGAATGATGCGGGTCAAAAAGTGCGTCCTCACCGCCGCCGCCCCCTCCCAGCGGCGGTTGCCCCTCCAAATGCTCATCGACCGCGATGGCGTCGAGCGCAGCGTCCTCGCCATCCTGCTCGAGGAAGCCGCCCGGGCCGGCATGGAAGAGATCGCGGTCGTGGTTTGCCCCGGCGATGAGGCAACCTACGCCGCCGCCGCCGGCGAGCACGCCGCGCGTGTCCGCTTCATCGAACAACCCGAGCCGCGCGGCTACGCCCATGCGCTCGCGTGTGCGCGCTCCTTCACCGGCCCGGAGCCCTTCCTTCACATGGTGGGCGATCACCTCTTCGTGAGCCGCGACGGCTCCGGCTGTGCCGCGCGCCTCGTCGCCGCCGCCGAGCAGGAGGATTGTTCGATTTCCGCCGTCCAGCCCACCCGCGAAGGTCAGCTCACGCAGTTCGGCGCCGTAGGTGGCCAGCCCGAGCACGGCAAGCCCGGCTTGTACCGCATCGACGCCGTGCTCGAAAAGCCCACTCCCACGGAGGCCGAACAAAGAATCTTCGTCCCCGGGCTGCGCGCCGGCCACTATCTCTGCTTCTTCGGTCTGCACGTGTTCACGCCCGCCGTCATGGATCTCGTCGAGAGCCTGCTCCAGCGCGGGTCCGGCCCCTGCTCGGTTTCCGCCGCGCTCGACGAACTGGCGCGCGCGGAACGTTACCTCGCCCTCGAGATGCAGGACCGCCGTTATGACCTTGGCGCGCGGTACGGCCTGCTGCACGCGCAGCTGGCGCTCGCCCTCGCCGGCAAGGACCGCGCAGAAATCCTCGCCTCCCTCGTCGAACTGCTGGCGCTTCAATCCGCTGGCGGAGGGCGCGCATGAGCCGCCTGGCCGCCATCATCGCCGCCAGGAGCGCCGAAGAGCGCAATCAGGCGCTCGACTCGCTCTGCGAGCCGCTCTCCGCGGCGGAACTGCTCGCGGAGTGCAAGGATCTCGAACAGTTCCGCCTCCGCTCGCAGAGCCTCTATGAGCGCGTGCGCGCGCTCTTTTTCCTGTACGCCATCCACCGCTTCCATCTGCCTGGCCGCGCCTGCGTCCCGCCGGAAGGCCGCATTCCCTTCAGCGGTTACATCCATCTGCTCGAACGGCGGTTTGAGGAGGCGATCCGCGAACTGCTGGCCGAACAGCAAAGCCAGGGGCCCAGCGCCGCGCTCTCCAGCGCGCTTGCCGCAGCCTACCGGAGCCTCGGCTTTCAAACCCTCGCCGATCAGGTCCGCCGCAGCGTCCGCAGCACGCGCGGCAACCAGTGGATGTTCCGCACCGGCCATCCGTATGATGCGCCGCTCCGCATCCGCCGCGAGCTGCTCGCCCAGGATCCCGACACCGGGCTGCGTCCCATCCTGCGTGAAACCACGCCCGTGCGCATGGACTTCTCCCACAGCGCCTGGAGCGACATCTTCTTTCTCGGCATGGACTACCCGGAAGGGGCGCGTGTCTTCAATACCTCGATCAATCTCGCCGTGCGCGGCGCCGCGGCGGGCGGGCCCCGCCCGCCCGTGGAAGCCTCTTTCCGCATCATCGACCAGCCTCTTCTGCGGCTGGTCAGCATTGATCTGGGCGCCTCCGCCGAGATCCGCGACGCCTCCGAGTTGTTCGACTTCGCCCGTGATTACCTCGGCCTCCTGAAGGCGGCCGTCATTGCTTCAGGACTCGTGCCCCCGGGCATGGAAGGCAGCGGGCTGGATCTTTCCGGGCTGCTCGAGCGTATGACCGGGCGCTCCGGCCTCGGCATCGAAATCGCCAGCCGCGTGCTCGACATCCCGAAAGGCTCGCGCCTGGCAGTCTCCACCAGCCTGCTCGCCTGCCTGATCACCGCCTGCATGCGCGCCACCGGGCAGGTGCGCCGCCTCGAAGGCGGGCTGGAGGAGAGCGAGCGCCGCATGGTGGCGGCGCGCGCCATCCTTGGCGAATGGCTGGGCGGCAGCGGCGGCGGATGGCAGGACTCCGGCGGCGTCTGGCCCGGCATGAAGCTGATCGAGGGCGTGCCGGCAAGCCCGGGAGACGTCGAGTACGGCGTCAGCCGCGGGTGTCTCCTGCCCCGGCACCGCGTCTTCCCGCTCGACGAGATCACCGCCGATACGCGCGAAAGGCTCCAGCAGAGCCTCGTCCTGGTGCATGGTGGCATGGCGCAGGATGTCGGCCCCGTGCTTGAGATGGTCACCGAGAAGTACCTGCTCCGCCTGGGTGGCGAATGGCGCGCGCGGCTCGAGGCGTGCGGGATTCTCGACGAGATCGTCGCCTGCCTCAAGCGCGGCGACATCCGAGGCGTCGGCGCCTGCACGCAGCGCAACTTCGAGGGGCCCATCCAGACCATCATCCCGTGGGCCGGCAACCACTACACCGATCTGCTCATCGCCGAAGCGCGCCGCGCCTTCGGCCCAGGCTTCTGGGGCTTCTGGATGCTGGGCGGCATGGCGGGCGGCGGCATGGGATTCCTGCTCGATCCGGACGCCGCCGCACAGGGGCGCGACACTCTGGGCCAGATCCTGCTCGACACCAAGCGCCAGCTCGAACGCGGCGTGCCGTTTGCCATGGATCCTGTCGTCTACGACTTCTCCATCAACGAGCGCGGAACCTGGAGCCAACTGCTGCGCGGCGCGGAGGCCCTCATGCCGCACGGCTATTACACGCTCCGTGGCCCCGCCCTCTTGCGCCGCGAGGCGCGCGAACTCACGGCCGCGGAACGGCGTGAACTCGAGGTGTTCGCCACCGCCGCGCGCACGCGGCCCGAATGGAGCGGCATGGCCTATGCCCTCTTCGAACGCCTCCTGCCCGGCTCGCAGCCTGGCGCCGCCTCCAACCGCCGGGCGCTCGAAGAGCTGCTGGCCGCCAACGGCTTCGACCGGGTCCAGCACGAGAAGATCCGCGCCGATCTGCGCAGCGGTCGCATCGGGCTGGCGCAGAACCGCCTGCCAGTCACGGCCAGCATCGAGGACGTTCGCGAGGGCGACGTCGCCGACGCCCGCATCGCAGCGCCTCCCGCTCTGGCGCGCCTCGGCGAGGAAGCGCTCGC
Organism: uncultured Arcobacter sp.; assembly: GCA_964458495.1. Classification (GTDB taxonomy): domain Bacteria; phylum Acidobacteriota; class Terriglobia; order Bryobacterales; family Bryobacteraceae; genus JANWVO01. Next base: position 7,562 of record CAYWJB010000039.1, on the reverse strand, counting down.
CGCAGGCTCTCTCGCCATCGTCACCCTCGCCGGCGGCATGGGCACGCGATGGACGCGCGGCGCCGGCGTTGTCAAGGCGCTGAATCCCTTCTTCCGCCTTGCCGGACGATGGCGTAACTTCCTCGAGATTCACCTCGCCAAGAGCCGCCGCGTCCGCCGCCGTTTCGGCGCCGCCCCCGTTCACATCATCACCACCAGCTTCATGACGCAAGCGCCCATCGAAAGCTGGCTCCGCCGGGAGGAGTTTTACGGCTACACCGGCCCCGTGGCCCTCTCCCCGGGCCGTTCCATCGGACTGCGGCTCGTTCCCATGGCGCGCGATCTGCGCTTCGCCTGGGAAGAGATGCCGCAGCAACTACTCGACGAGCAGAAGCAGAAAGTCCGCGAAAGCGCCCGCGCCGCGCTCATCCAGTGGGCCGCCGCTTCGGGGGAAGGCAGCGACTACACGGACAATCTTCCCGAACAGTGCGTCCACCCGGTGGGCCACTGGTACGAGATCCCCAACCTGCTCCTGAACGGCGTCCTCCGCCGGCTGCTCGAGGAGCGCCCGCAGCTACGCTACCTGCTGCTGCACAACATCGACACCTTGGGGGCCTGGGCCGACCCCGCACTGCTCGGCCGCCACATCGAAAGCGGCGCCGCCATGACCTGCGAAGTCACCGCCCGCGAGATGGATGACCGCGGCGGCGGCCTCGCGCGCGTCGATGGCCGTTTGCGCCTCGTCGAGGGCCTCGCCCTGCCGGAGGAGAGGCTCGAGTTCGAACTGCGCTACTACAACACGAACACCATGTGGATCAGCATCGATCCGCTGCTGGCCGTCTTCGGCCTGACGCGCCGGGACCTCGGCGATGCGGAACGCACGCGCGATGCCGTCCGCCGCATGGCCGCGCGAATGCCCGCCTACGTCACCCTGAAAGACGTCAAGAAGCGCTGGGGCAAGGGCCAGGAAGACATCTTCCCGGTCAGCCAGTACGAGAAGCTCTGGGGCGACATGACCGCTCTGCCGGAATGGCAGTGCGCTTACGTGGCCGTGGAGCGCCGCCGCGGACAGCAGTTGAAGGAAGTGGCCCAGCTGGATGGCTGGTTGCGGGAAGGCTCCGCCGCATGGGTGGAGCAGCTCTGCGATTTCTGATTCTGGCCAACGGGCGCGCGCTCAGTATTGCGCCCGCACCACGTCGCCTTCCTTCACCCCTTCAAGGATCGCCGTGTGCACGCCGTTGGTCAACCCCGCCTGCACTGCGCGCTTCTCGAAACCCTTCGGCGTGCGCACGTAGACGTATTGCTTGCCGTTTTCCTCGCCAACGGCGGACGCGGGCGCCAGCAGAACGTTCTCCTGCCGGTCAGTCAGAATGTTGGCGAACGCGGAAAGATCCGGGATCACGCGCCGGTCGGGGTTCTCGATCTGCACTTTCACCGGGATGCTCCGGATGTAATAGTTCTCCCGCCGGCTGCCGACGCCAATGGCCCCTATGGAGTACACCTTGCCGCGGTAGCTCGCATCGGGGAACGCGTCCAGCCCGATGATGGCTTCCTGTCCGATCCTCAGCCGCGTGACCTCGGCCTGGTTCACCGTGCCTTCCACCATCATCTTCTCGGGGTTGATGATTTTCATCACCGGCTGCCCCGGACCCATCCTGTCGCCCACGGCTACAGTCACCTGGTCGCCGCCCGGGCGGAACATCGTCTGCAAAACCACCATCCCCGGGATCGGGGCGCGGATCACCAGCTTGGTCAGGTCGTTCTCGTGCCGCTGCACGTGCAGCTCTTCCATCTTCATCGAGATCTCGGCGTTGCGCAGGTCCGCCGCCAGCGACTGTTCGCGGAGCGAGACCTCCGCCAGCATCTCCTTGTAAGCCGCCTGGGCCTCTTCCAGCGCCAGCCGGAGCAGCTCGCGGTCGATGTCAGTCCGCACGTCCAGAGTCTTGTAATCCAGCGCCGCCTTGTCCACCGCCGCCTTGGCCACTCGCAGGGACTGGCGCAGATTTTCCATCTGAAGCTCGTTGTTCACCTTGCGCTTCGCCACGTCGTTCTGGCGGTCCCGGAGACCGTCGATCGTGTCGTCGAGGTGATCCTTCATGCTCTGCGGATCGAATTCCAGCACCACGTCGCCGGGCTTCACCATCGCGCCTGCTTCCGCCAACCGGAGGACGATCATCGGGCCCGCCTCCGGTCCTCGCAGGCGCGGCGCGGTGATGTTAGCGAAATCCGTCGCCGTCGTCGAGCCCGCCACGCGCAGCCTCACATCGAGATTGCCTCTTTGGATCGTCGCGGTCCGCGTGGCCGCCAGCACCGTCCGGGCCGCGCCCGTCTCGGGGGCCGAGCGCAGATACAGCCACACGCCGGCGCCTGCTGCGGCAAGCATCAGGAGAACCGCTGCCGCGCGCCAGACCGGCGGCTTGGGACGGCGCTCCGGTTCAGGCGCCTGCCCGGGTCCTGTCAGGGGCGCTGGATCAGTCATCGCCGACATGGAGACACAAGTTTCCTTTCCACAATTTTGGACGCGCTCCTACCCGAAAAGGCGCACAATTGGCCCCGGCTGGTTACCGTCCGGACTGCGCTTCACCCGCGCTTGCGCCTACGCTCGAATTCCCACGCCGTGCCCACCATCGCTTCCAGTGTCTCGTACTGCGGCGTCCAGTTCAGTGTTTTCTTTAACTTGGAGCTATCGGCGACCAGTGCGGCGGCGTCGCCCTCGCGCCTTGGCCCGAACCGGAACGGCACCGGCGCGCCGATCGCGCGTTCTGCCGCGCGGATCACTTCCAGCACCGTGTAGCCCCGCCCGGTACCGGCGTTGAACACCTCGCTCCCGCCACCATTCATCAGGTGCTCCAGCGCCCGCACATGGGCTGCGGCGAGATCCGACACATGGATGTAATCGCGGATGCAGGTGCCGTCGTGCGTGGGGTAGTCATCGCCATAAACGGTAAGCGGCTCGCCCGTTTGCGCCGCCCGCAGGATCAGCGGGATCAGATGCGTCTCCGGCTGGTGCTCCTCGCCGATGCCGAACCGCGGCTCCGCCCCGCAGGCGTTGAAGTAGCGCAGGCTCACGCTGCGCACGCCGGAAGTCTCGTCCAGCCACTCGAGGATGCGCTCCACCATCCGCTTGGACTCCCCGTACGGGTTCCTCGGCCGCAGCGGCGCGTCCTCCGGGATGGGCGTCGTGTCCGGGTCCCCGTAGACAGCTGCCGTCGAGCTGAACACCAGCCGCCCCACGCCATGCCGGCGCATCATCTCCAGCAGCGCCACCGACCCTCCCACGTTGTTGCGGAAGTAGCGCTCCGGCTCCTTCATGCTCTCCCCCACGGCGATGAACGCCGCGAAGTGAATCACGGCGTCGAACCGCCACGAAGAAAACAGGCTGTCCAGCGCTCTCGTGTCGTGCAGGTTGACAATGTGCAGCCTGCCCTTGGGCACGTTGTGCGCGTAGCCCTTGCTCAGGTCGTCCAGCACCTGGACGTCGTGACCCTGTTCGAGAAGCAGGTGTGCCGTGTGCGCGCCGATGTAGCCGGCGCCGCCCGTAACAAGAATGGTGGCCATGGAAGAAGGGGGAAGCGGACCGGCGAATCCGTTCCCCCTTCAGCGTATCAGATGGTTGCTGGTGGAGGCCTCTTACAGAGCCTTTTCAATGGCTGCCGCGAGCTCCGCCGACTCCGGCTTCACGCCCGGCTCGAAGCGCGCGATCACTTTGCCGTCCTTGCCCACAAGGAACTTGGTGAAGTTCCACTTCACATCGCCCCCCGCAGCCGACGTCAGGAACTGGTACAGCGGCGTCATGTCGGCGCCCTTCACCGAGACTTTCGACATCATCGGGAAGGTCACGCCGTAATTGCGCGTGCAGAACTCCTTGATCTCGGCGTCCGTGCCCGGCTCCTGCCCGCCGAAGTTGTTCGCCGGAACCCCGAGGATAACGAAGCCCCGGTCCTTGTACTTGCGGTAGAGCTTCTCCAGCCCCTCGTATTGCGGCGTGTAGCCGCAGCGGCTGGCGACGTTGACGATCAGCACCACCTTGCCCTGGTACTGCTTCAACGGCGCCGGCTGGCCGTCGATCGTCTTCAGCGTGAACTCGTGAATCGAGGAAGCGGCGACAGCGCTCATGGCGATGGCAAGCACTCCTGATAGAAGGAATCTGCGGTTCATGCCACCTTGGATGAGCCGTGCCGCTTCCGGATGCAGAAACCACGCCGGGGGCTGCCATCACCCCGCCTCGGGCGCGAACAGCGCATCGAAAAACTCCCGCACCCGCCCCCGGATCTGAAAGAGCTCTTCCTCCAGTTGCTGGTCGCACAAGTGCGGCGGCAGCCATCGCCTCAGCAGCGCCGCCAGCAGGCGCGTCTGGCGCGGCGAGCGAGGCAGCGTCGCCGGCGCATGGCCGGAGATCACCCGCAGCGCGTGGTCCAGCGCGCGGAAGAACGTGGCGGCGTCCAGCAGGAACCGGGCCTGCGCCGAATCCAGATGCCCCATCTGCTCGAGCACGTCGATCCGCGCCGGCGTGTTCAGCGCCTTGAAAAACAGTCCCGCTCCGCGCAGCCGCAGCCACGTCAGGGCGAAGTCGATGTCGTACCAGCCGCCCGCGCCCGCCTTCAACGGCAGCTCGCCGCCCAGCTCCCGCTCCAGCCTCAACCGCATCCGCCGCAGCTCTTCGCGCGAGCGCGCGTTCTGGCCGTAGCGTCTCCAGTCGATTTGCTGCAGCTCCTCGAGCAGCGCCGTGGCCCGCTCCACCGGTCCTGCCACAGCCCGGGCCTTCATCCACGCCAAGCCCTCCCAGGCCTCGGCCCGGGCCCGGAAATACTCCCGGTAGGCCGACTCGGTCTGCACCAGCGGCGCCGAGCGGCCCTCCGGCGCCAGCCGCGTGTCGACGCTGAACATCATGCCGTCGCTCGTATACGAAGCCAGGATCGCGATCACCGTCTCTGCGGCGCGCGTCCACCGCGGCAATTCCGCGGCCCGCTCATCGGGAAGAATGAACACCAGATCCGCGTCCGAGCCGAGATCGAACTCCAGCATCCCCAACCGGCCGAGCGCCACGATCATCAACTCGCACTGGCCCAGGCCCGCCTGCGCCGCCGCCAGCCGCGCGCTGGCGGCGATGGCCGCATCCGCCAGGGCCGAGATCCGCTCCAGCGTCTCGAACACCGGCCGCTGAAGACACACGCTCTCTGCCTGCAACTGGAACAATCGGAGAAGGAAGTGGCGCCGCACGCCAGCGGCGTCCTCCAGCGCGGCAAAGTCGCCTTCCAGCCGCTCTGGCAGGGTGCACTCGGCCAGCGCGTCCGCCAGTTCCGGGCGGCGCGCCAACTGGTCGGCGAAATACGGGCTATGCGCGGCCAGGTCGAGCAGGCGCGAGGTCAGCCCCGGATCGCTCTCGAGCGCCGCCAGCCGCTGGGGGTCGGCAAGCAGGCGCTCCAGAAAATGCCCGAAGGGCGCCGCCGAAGCCCCCAGCGGCGCCCGGCGAACGGCAGCGGCAAAGCGCGGGAAGCGCTGTCCCAGATACCGCAGAAGGTTCGGCTCCCGCTCCGTGGAGAGGCGGTCCTCCTCGGCGGCGGCCCCGGCGGGCGCGGCTTCGCCCGCAGCCGGGGCAACCGCGGGCGCGGGCGCTGGCGCGTGTGCCGAGACGATCCGGTCATAGATGCTCCGCACGGCGGCGAGATGGTCCTCCAGCGCGCTCCGCAGCCGCTCGCCGGAAGGCTCGTCGCCCAGCATTCCGGCAGGCATCCGGCGCGCCACCCGGGCCAGCGTCTCCGGGGCCGAGGATAGCCAGTGCGTCTGGCGGTCCTCCTCCAGTTGCAGCCGGTGCTCCAGCGCCCGAAGAAACTGATAGGCCGAAACCAGCCGCGCGCATTCCGCCCCGGAAAGCAGGTCCTTGTCCCGCAGCCGCATCAGCGCCTGGAGCGTGGAGGCGTTGCGCAGCCACATTTCGCGCCCGCCGTGCAGGCGCTGCAGACACTGGACCAGAAACTCGATGTCGCGGATGCCGCCCGGCGCAAGCTTCACGTCGATCCCCGGCGCCCGCCGCCTCGCCAGCAGCTTCCGGTCCAACTGCTCCCGCGTTTCGGCCATCTGGTCGATCGCGCGGAAGTCCAGCGACGTGGAATAAATGCGGGGTTGCAACGCCTCCAGCAGCGCCGCGCCCGGTCCCGCGTCGCCCGCCGCCGGGCGCGCCTTGATCAGCATTTGCAGTTCCCAGTCCCGGGCGCGCGTCTCGTAATAACGCCGCGCCGCCTTGAGCGATGGACACACTCCCCCGTGGCGTCCTTCCGGCCGCAGCCGCAAGTCGATCCGGTAGATCAGCCCCTCCGGCGTCGTCTGCCCCAGCAAGCGCGTGATCTCCAGCGCCAGATGCCGGAAGAACTCCGCTGCGTCCACCGGGGCCTCGCCCCCCGTTCGTCCCTCGCCCGTGTGGAGAAAGATCAGGTCGATGTCGGAAGAGTAGTTCAGCTCCCTGCCGCCCAGTTTTCCGGCGGCGAGGATCGAGAACGCCCACGGTTCCGCGGCGTCCGCCGGGGGCCGCCCGTGACGCTGCTCCAGAGCCCGCCGCAGGCGTGCGCAGGCCGTGTCCAGCAGGCATTCGGCCAGCAGCGAGAGTTCTTCTGCGGTCTCCGCCAGCGCCCCGAAGCCCAGCGTATCCCGCAACATGATCCGCAGGATTTGTTTTCGCCGGAAGGCGGCCAGCCGCACCGGCCCCGGCACGCCCTCCACTTCCGCCAGCCACTTCTCCAGCTCCGCGTCGAACTCTTCCCGCAGCCGCACGCGGTGCAGGCTGCCCGACGAGAGGATCTCCACCAGCCAGTCCGGGTGCTGCTCCACCTCCTGCGCCAGGAACCGGCTGGTCGAGAAGATGGCCGCCAGAGCCTGCATGCCGAAGGGCAAATACAGAATCTGCTGGAACTCCGCGGGGCGCGCCGAGCCCAGCGAACGCAGCCGCTCGATCACAAACGCGCGGTCAGCCACGCGCTCCAGCAGCAACGCCAGGCCGGGCCGGAACTCCGGCGGGACGATGGACTCCAGCGGGATGTGCAGCGGATTCAAGGGCGGCTCAGACGGCGGCCTCCGTCAGCTCGATCATATCGCCCGCGCGCACCAGGCCGGCGAGCAGCACCCGCGCGTACCAGCCCGCCAGGGGCGGCTCCTCCTTCAACCGCCGCTGAATCGCGCCGGCGCGCCCTTCGTTCAGAAAATCCAGCTGCCGGCAGGGCGTGCGCAGGCAAGTCAGCTCGATCACCGCATCGCCCGCGCGCAGCCGCATGCCCGCTGCCAGCCCCGCGAAATCGATCCCGCGCGTCGTCAGGTTCTCCCCCAGCACGCCCGGCCCCACGGCGAAGCCCTCCGCACGGAGCCGCTCCAGGGATTCGGCCGCAATCAGCAGCAGAGCTTTCTCCGGTCCGCCGTGGATCTCCGGATGGTTGTGCCCGTCGCCTTCCAGTCCCGCCGCCCCGGCGCGCGCGGTCGCCACGGGCAGCTTCGGCAGACCGCCGCGGGACACGCACACGGCTTCGATGCGCCCTTGCATGGATCAGTCATTATGGAGCGACCAACCGCCGATTCGCAGATTCGCGGGTTACGCT
>CAYWJB010000038.1:0-13930 GCA_964458495.1 uncultured Arcobacter sp. | reverse complement strand
CGCATGGACCGCTCACTCTGGCCGCCGTTCTGGCGAACGCCGGCCCCCGTTCGCGGCTCTGACCCCTGAAACTGCGCCTTCGGAGCCGCGAGTGAAGCGGGCCGATGGCCCGCGGGAACGAGCGGTTTTCCGCATCGCGAGTGAAGCCACCCGAAGGGCGGCGGGAACGAGCGGTCCCATCGCGGCGGCTGCGGCGGTTTCTCCCGCGGCACATGGACCGCGCGGAGCCACGCATGGACCGCTCACTCTGGCCGCCGTTCTGGCGAACGCCGGCCCCCGTTCGCGCCTCTGAACCGTGGAAAGCACTGTCAGAGCCGCGAGTGAAGCCACCCGAAGGGCGGCGGGAACGAGCGGTCCCATCGCGGCGGCTGCGGCGGTTTCTCCCGCGGCACATGGACCGCGCGGAGCCACGCATGGACCGCTCACTCTGGCCGCCGTTCTGGCGAACGCCGGCCCCCGTTCGCGGCTCTGACCCCTGAAACTGCGCCTTCGGAGCCGCGAGTGAAGCGGGCCGATGGCCCGCGGGAACGAGCGGTTTTCCGCATCGCGAGTGAAGCCACCCGAAGGGCGGCGGGAACGAGCGGTCCCATCGCGGCGGCTGCGGCGGTTTCTCCCGCGGCACATGGACCGCGCGGAGCCACGCATGGACCGCTCACTCTGGCCGCCGTTCTGGCGAACGCCGGCCCCCGTTCGCGCCTCTGAACCGTGAGCCGCGCCTTCAGAGCCGCGGGAACGAGCCGTTCCCCCGAGGGCAACTGCCCGCTCTGTCCCGCCTCGATTTCCCCCAACCCTCCACCACCAGCCCACCCGTGGACAGTGCCGTCTGTCCCGTTTTCCGCCATCGCTCGCAACGGATCCTCCGCGCCTGCCGCGCTCTCCAGCAGCTTGCCGGCGAGTTCCGCCCGGTCTATCCTGTCTTTGGCCATCCGTGTCCAGTTCCTTTCGTGAGAGTTGCGATACTTCCACTGGAACTGGCAGCGGGTGGCCCTTGTCAAGCCCTCAATTTACACTCAGGATTTCACGCGGCCGAACCATTCGCAACACTGGCAAAAAACGAAGCGCCGGTGTATTGTAGAGTGACGGATCACAGGCCCATGCAGATACAACTGATAACCACTTCCGCTGCACTGAACAAGGTTTTCACTCAGTGGTGCGCCACGGCCGATTCGATCTACATCGTGACAGCCTGGGTGGATGAGAATTGTCCCGCCCTGTGCGCCCTGAAGGCCGCCATCACATCCGGCCATGCACGCCTTCGCACTCTGGTCGTCGGTCTCGACTTCCATCAAACGTCCCCGTCGTTTCTCGCTTCGTTCCGGTCGATCGTAAGGATCGGAACCGCCCCGAACCCGAAGGGGATCTTCCATCCAAAGGTCTACCTGTTTCAGCATAAGGATGACTTCTGCTGCTTGCTGGGCAGCTCCAACTTTACAGGCGGTGGATTCAATTCAAATACGGAATTCAACTTCTGCGTGACTGGAAAGACCAGCGAGCCCTTGTACTCGGATCTTCTCGCAGCTGTCCATCAGCAGTGGGACGCGGCCCGGAACATCGGCCGCGCGGAGCTGAAGAGCTACACGGAAGAATTTAAGAAGACAGCTGCTTCAAGGAAGCAAATCGCACACTATCGTCCAGACCGGATGGCTGTCACCCGAGATCGACAACAACGGCAACGGGAAGAACAGGCCCAGGCCTTGCCTGAGGACTTGAACTTGGACTGGCCACAGTTCGCCAAACGAATCAAGACTGCGATCGCAAAATGGCAATATGAAAACCTAGGTTACTTGCCAACGACAAATCGCTGCCAAGAGCTCTTCCGCCGATACCGCCGCTTGTCCAATATGCCGCTCGACGGCCGCAAGTTCATCGGGGGCCTCGCGAACGAGGCGAAGTGGTTCGGGGGGATGAACGCGAACGGGTGCTTCATGCATGAGTTGATCACCAGTCCAGAGCATCTGGATAAGGCCTTGGACAAGATCCCGTCCACGGGCCCGGTGTCCAGGGCGCAGTACGAGAGCTTTGTGAAGGCCTATACGCGAGTTTGCCCCGGAGTTGGGACGGCCTCGCGGCTCCTCGCTATGAAGCGGCCCGATCTCTTCCTCTGTCTGAACAATGCCAACCGGAGCGGACTCGCGGAGTTGTTTGGGCTACCAAGAAATCGGCTTAGAAAGTTCGACGGCTACTGGGACCTCGTGTGCTTGATTTGGCAATGTCCTTGGTGGCAAGTCGACAGGCAGCCCAAAAACAAGGGGGACAAGGCCATCTGGAACGCCCGCGTAGCGCTGCTGGACAGCTTCTATTATGAACCGAGAGAAGCCTAGCGGCTGCTGAGAAGAGTCCACTCCAGAGATCCTCTCTGTACCTCGGCCCCCATTCCCCCGCTTCCCACTTATTTCTTCCCCCGCATCCCCCTGATCTTCAACCACTTCCCTCCCCCGCCCCGCCAATACGCCCCGAATCCCTGGTGCGCGGGACTACAATCTCCCCCGGAAATGGCACCTGTGCTCGTCCATTCGTTCCCCCGCCCCTGCGCTTGCCACACCTCCTGCATCCGCCTTCGCCCTCTCTTCAGGACTCGCCCGGAACCCCAAGGGGGCACCTCCTCCCCAAATTCCCCAGCAAGCCATTGAAAATAAAAAGCTTAAATACAAGAGTTCGTTTCAAAACGAACTCGAAACGAACCCCCTTGCCCCGCAGCCGCAACCAGCTAAAAAAAGAACTTCCACACCAAGAACCCCACCCGCCCACAGGCAGTTCCTTCCCCCGCAAAGCCCGGTCCGTTCCCCTCACCCGCCTGCACCCACTCAGCTCGTCTTCGCCATCTCTTCCCTCCGAAAACCGGCGGCGCTATACTATAAATGCTTACACTATGCCCGTCGCCGCCCTCCACGCCCATAGCTGGTATTCCCTCCTCGACGGCACCCTCCCGCCCGAACGCCTCGCCGACGCCGCCCACGCCTCCGGCATGCCCGCTGCCGCCATCACGGACCGCGACACCCTCGCCGGCGCCGTCCGCTTCTACAAGCACGCCCGCCAGCTCGGCATCCACCCCGTCATCGGGGCTGAAGTCTCCCTCCCCGATGGCGCCTCCCTCGTCCTCCTCGTCGAAAACCGCCACGGCTACCAGAATCTTTGCCAACTGCTCACAGAACCAGCCATTTCACCAGATAAACCTCAAGCACTTGAACATGGCTCGCAAAGCCCCGCCCGCCTCAACCCGCACGGCGTCTCCCTTGCCGAACTCGCCCGCCTCCACGAAGGCCTCGTCTGCCTCGCCGGCGCCCGCAGCCCCGTCGCTCAAGCCATCCTCCGCGGCCGCACGGGCGAAGCGGAGCTCAGAGCTCTCCAAGAAATCTTCGGCCCGAACCTCGCCCTCGAGATCAACCCCAGCCACGACAACGCCCTCCGCCTCGCCCGCTTCCTCGTCGAACTCGCCCGCCGTCGCCGCGTCCCCCTCGCCGCCGCCGCCGACGTCCGCTATCTCGAACCCCGCGAATGGCTCAAGTTCGACATCCTCCAGTCCATGCGCACCCTCACCCTCCTCGGCCAGTCCCACCCCGCCAAGCTCCCCCCCGGCCGCTACCACTGGCACCCGCCCGAAGAACTCGCCCGCTACTTCGGCGGCCTCCCCCAGGCCCTCCGCAACACCCTCCGCATCGCCGAACGCTGCCAGTTCGACTTCGATCTCGGCGACATCCGCTTCCCCCGCTTCCCTTGCGACGACCCCGTCCAGCTCCTCCGCGCCAAGGTCCGCGCCGGACTCGATCGCCGCTACGGCCCCTCCCCCTCGCCGGAGGTCCTCCAGCGCCTCCGCCGCGAACTCGCCATCATTGAAGAGGTCGGCTATGCCGGCTACTTCCTCGTCTTCGCCGATCTGGTCGAATGGTGCAACGCCCGCGGCATCGCCACCCTCGCCCGCGGCTCCGCCGCCGGCAGCCTCGTCTGCTACCTCCTCGGCATCAGCAACGTCTGCCCCTTCCGCTTCGGCCTCTGCTTCGAGCGCTTCCTCAACCGCGAGCGCATGCAGTTCTCCAAGCTCGCCGACATCGATCTCGACCTCCCCTGGGACCGCCGCGACGAAGTCATCGAACATGTCTTCGATCAATACGGCCCCGAACACGCCGCCATGATCGGCGCCATCCACACCTTCCAGGGCCGCTCCGCCATCGCCGACATCGCCAAAGTTTACGGCATCCCCGAACGCGAAGCCCGCCGCTTCACCGAACACCTCCCCCGCCACCACGGCGACGCCCTCGAAGCCGTCCTACAGACCCCCGAATGCCGCAACCTCCCCTGGAACGAAGAGCCCTACCGCACCATCCTCCACATCGCCGGCGAACTCGACGGCCTCCCCCGCCACTTCGCCATGCACCCTTGCGGCCTCGTCCTCTCGGGCGAACCCCTTGCCCTCCGCATGCCCCTCTTCGCCTCCTCCAAGGGCTGGCCCACCACCCACTACGACATGGAAGACGTCGAAGAACTCGGCCTGCTCAAAATGGATCTCCTCGGCCAGGCCGGCCTCGCCGTTCTCCGCGACACCCTCGACAGCGTCGAGGCCAACCACGGCGCGCGCCCTAACCTCGATCAGCTCGACTGGAACGATCCCCCCACCTGGGACACCATCTCCTCCGGCAACGCCCGCGGCGTCTTCCACATCGAGTCCCCCGCCATGACCAGCCTCCTCGTCATGACCGACTGCCGCGACATCGACACCCTTGCCGCCGTCGAATCCATCATCCGCCCCGGCGCCGCCAACGAGGGCAAGAAACTCGCCTTCGCCCGCCGCAAGCAGGGCCTCGAACCCATAGAATTCGCCCACCCCTCCCTCGAACCGCTGCTCGCCGACACCTGCGGCCTCATGGCCTTCGAGGAACACATCCTCCTCGTCGCCAACGCCTTTGCCGGCATGCCCTGGGGCCGCGCCGACCTGCTCCGCCGCGCCCTCGTCAAAAACCGCGACGCCGAACGCATCGAACAGCTCGGCGAAGAGTTCCGCGCCTCCGCCCTCGCCCTTGGCCGTTCGCCCGAAGAGACCGAACGCGTCTGGAAAATGGTCAGCGAATTCCGCGGCTACATGTTCAACAAGGCCCACTCGGCTGCCTACGCCGTCGAAGCCTACGCCGGCGCATGGCTCAAAACGCGCTACCCCGTCGAGTTCCTCGCTGCCGTCCTCAGCTCCCGCCGCGGCTTTTACGCCCCCATCGTCTACGTCCTCGAGGCCCTCCGCCTCGGCGCCCGCTTCCTCCCGCCCGATCTCCATCTTTCCGATCCCCGCCGCTTCACCGTTCGCAGCCGCGAAATCCGCCTCCCCCTCGACCAGGTCCGCGGCCTCTCGCAAGCCACTCTCGACCGCATCGTCGAGCACCGCCCCTTTCGCAACCCCGCCGACTTCTACCGCCGCGTCCAACCCTCCCGCCCCGAATGGCTCGCCCTGCTCAAGGCCGGCGCCCTCGATTCCTTCGGCGAACCCCGCGGCAGCCTCTTCTGGCGCCTCCAGCGCCTCGAAGCCTATTCCACTCCCAAGGGGCCGCGCCCGTCAGGGAGCGGTCATCCTCCCCTGCACGCCACCGCAGAACCCGACTCCCCTGAGCGCCAGCTCAGGGCCAACATCGCACCTCCCCGAAACGCCCCCCCACAAGACGAGGGGGACAGACTCCTCCGTCCCGCCCCGAAACATCCCAACCTTCCGCCTCCAGTCCACCCGTGGACAGAGCTGTCTGTCTCCCTCGCCAACCACCCTGAACTCTCCACCAACGAATTCCCCTGCGCGCCAGCGCAGGGCCTCACTCCGACACCCTCTGAAACCTCGCCCCAAAGGCGAGGGGGACTGCCCGCTCTGTCCCGCCCGGAAACACTCCAACCCTGCACCACCAGTCCGCCCGCGGACAGTGCCGTCTGTCCCCCTCGGCCTCCTCAACCGCCACACCCTCACACCCCCTTCCGATCCGCGAGTGAAGCCGCCACGTTGTCAGAGCCGCGAGTGAAGCCGCCCGAAGGGCGGCGGGAACGAGCGGTTCCCCAGGGGGGACTGCCCGCTCTGTCCCGCCCGGAAACACTCCAACCCTGCACCACCAGTCCGCCCGCGGACAGTGCCGTCTGTCCCCCTCGCCAACTGCCCCACTCCCACAAGGGGCCGCGCCCGTCAGGGGGCGGTCAAACCCCCAATGCCCAAATCACTTTTGAACAGCCGCAGCTCCTCGAACCCGAACTCCCGCCCCCCTTCGAGCCAACTCCCGAAAACCGCGCCCGCTGGGAGTCGGAAGTCCTCGGCTTCCCTGTCAGCCTCCACCCGCTCGCCCTCTGGGGCCGCCACGTTTCCTGGAAGGACTTCCTCTCCGCCGCCGAACTCGCCCGCCGCCAGCATGAGTTCTACGGCAAAACGGTCCGCGTCGCCGGACTCATCGTCGCCGACCGCCGCCACCCCACCGCCAACGGTGTCATGAAGTTCATCACACTTGCCGACTGGACCGGCTTCCTCGAGGCCGCCCTCTTCGCCGGCGTCTACCGCGACTACGGCCACCTTACCGTCCAGCCCGTCGTCGCCCTGGAAGCCGTCGTCGAACCCTTCGACAACCGCCGCGGCTTCACTCTCCGCGCCAGAAAGGTTCTCCCCCTTTATGCCCGCTAACCCCAACCCGATTCCCCTGCGCGCCAGCGCAGGGCCTCACCCCCCAACCCCGCAATCACCCGATTCCCCTGCGCGCCAGCGCAGGGCCTCACCCCCCAACCCCGCAATCACCCGATTCCCCTGCGCGCCAGCGCAGGGCCTGCCTCCGCAAGCACCCTTCACCCCCCCCCGCGAAAACAAAATCACAAAGATTTGTCTCTTCACCTCCGGCGCCAAACCCGGCAATCCCCTTACTCCGCGGCACGCCGCCGCGGCGGCACGCCCTTGGGGTGGCAATCGGCGCACTTCACGGTATGAATGTTGTGGCTGGAATTCCTGCTGACAAATGTTGTGTCCATCTTCTCCACGTCCAGCCCGCAGTTGGACAGGCGCGGGTGGCAGTTGGCGCACGATGCCCGCGTGGTTTGCCGGTGCTCGTCGTGGCAGCCGAGGCACGAGATGCCCTCATGCACTCCCACCGGCGTGCGGTCGTCGCCCGAGAATACCTGCCGCGTGCTGAGCGGAGCGTGGCACTGATAGCACAGCGCCTGCCGCGGATCGGGGCTCATCCGCACGGCCCGGTCCCCCTCGCGCATCGCCGGCAACGGCAACAAGGAAACTTCCACCGGAGCCATCGAGCGGCGGTCGAAAAACGCCAGCGACGGGCGGAACTTCTCCTGGCGCCGCCCGGAAATCTTGGCTTCCAGCCTGCGCTCCGAATGCATCGCCCCGCGCCGGTGGATGGAATGGCAGCTCAGGCAGGGGATGGCCGGCTCTTCCGCCAGTTCGGCGCGGCGCAACCGCCACGGCCCTTTCGTGGACAGCGGTTCCACCATCTCCCGGATGCCGCCGTCGAAATGCATGCCGTGGCAGCGCAGGCAATCGTCCATCAGGTGGCGCGAGGAATTGTGTTTTTCATCGAGGAAAATGCTGCGGTAAGCGATGGCATGCGGGCCGTTGGACCACGACGCAAATTCCTGCTGGTGGCACTTCTGGCAGCGCGGCAGCATGGCGCGGATCTCGTCCGGGCCAATCGAAGCGCGCGCGGGGACTTCCCCTTGCCAGTGCTGCCACACGCGCCGCGCATTCGTCAGGTGAAAGCGGGGATCCGTCGTGAGCGCGTCGCCATGACACGAGCTGCACGCCACGCCGCGGTGCGTCGAGTGGCGCCACTCGCCCACAGGCGCGCCCATCTCGTGACAGCGGGCGCAAGCATCCGGCGCGCCGGCTTCGTAGAGGAAGCTCGCCGCGGGAATCATCAGCAGCACGGCGAAGCCAAGAAGAAGAGCGGCCAGCGCGGCTTTCATGCGCGCCTCCCTTCCCGCGCCAGTTGTCCGCCCGCGCGGTAGGCGATGGCCATGATGGTGAGCACCGGGTTGTAGGCGCCGTTGGTCACATGGACGCTCGCATCAGCGACGTAAACGTTGTCGGTGTCATGCACGCGGCACCAGGGATCGACCACGGAGGTCTTCGGATCCGCGCCCATGCGGCAGGTGCCCGCCTGATGCTGCCCGCCGCTGACGCCTCGGCCGGCGCGGCGCAGCCATACCTTGACGGCGCCCGAGGCGCGCAACCACTCCCCCGCGCGCTCGGCCATATATTCCGACACCTCGAGAGTGTGCGGGTGGCGGTAGCCCGAAATGTGCGCCACGGGGATGCCGAACTTGTCGCGCACGCGCGGGTCCAGCGTGACGCGGCTTTCGAAAACCGGGATCTCCTGCGTGGGGCCTTGCACGGGGAGGATGCGGCGGTAGGCGCGGCGGACGAAGTCCTTGTGGGCCCGGCCCCAGCGCGGCACGCCGGGTTCACGGATGCCGGAGACGAACTGATAGGGGAGGCGGATGAACTCGTTGGCGAGCATGGCGCCCCCGGCGAGGCCGGGATTGCCGTGGACGTAGTCGCAGATGGCGATGCTCGCGCCCGGCCCGAGATCGTCGTAGACGATCTCCTCGAACAGCCCGTTGGCACCCGTGTAGGTGTGGCCTTGCAGGTTGCGGCCCACCCAGCCGTAGCGGTTGCCGAGCCCGTCCGGATAGAGGCGGGAGCGCGAATTCAGCAGCAGGCGCGCGCTCTCGATGGCGCCGCAGGCGGCGACGACATAGCGCGCGGGCTGCTCCCACAGCCGCCCCTCGCGGTCGAAGTAAGCCACGCCGGTGGCGTTGCCGCGCGAATCCACCAGAATCTCGCGCGCCGAGCATTCGGTGCGCAGCTCGAGATTTCCGGTGGCGAGAGCCGTAGGAAGCACGGTATTCTGCGTGCCGTTTTTCGCGTCCACTTCGCAGGCAAAGCCGACGCACCAGCGGCAGCGCATGCACGCAGGGCGGCCGTTGTAAGGCACCGAATTCCGCAGCATCGGGATGTAGAACGGGTGCAGGCCCAGCCGCCGCGCGCCCTTCTCGAGAATTTCATGCTCGCGCGTCGGAGGCAGCGGCGGCATCGGCAGCGCGCGGCGGCGCGGCCCCTTGAAGGGGTCGCCGGAAACGTCGCCGGAGACGCCGATCTCCCATTCGGCTTTTTCGTAAAAAGGCTCCAGATCTTCGTAGGAAATGGGCCAGTCTTCGAGCGTCGAATTTTCAAAGGCGCGCGGGATTTTCGACGCATATGTGCTGCGCATCCGGAAGTCATTCGGGTGGAACCGCCACGCCATGGCGCCGTAGGAGAGCGTCCCCCCGCCGACGCAGAAGGCGTTGTTGTTGTAGCCGGGTTCGGAGGGCTTCACGACCCTCTCGCGCCCGTCGAGGTCCACGAAGACGCGCGGATTGCCCTCTTCCCCGGGGCCGAACGGATAACCGAGCGTCGCATTGCGCTGGTTGCGCAGATCGTCCTTGTGACAGTCGGCGGGCGTGTACCAGCGGCCTTTTTCGAGCAGCACCACGCGCCAGCCGGCAACGGCCAGCTCCTTGGCGACGATGGGCCCGCCGGCGCCAGCGCCAATCACGACGGCATCGACTTTGGGCAGCGGCATCAGCTCTTCTCCGGATATGTCTTGGCGGCGTCGTAGTGCTCGCGCCCGCGCACGGGCATGGGCGGCACGCCGATCATCTTCCAGGAGGCGTAGCCGCGGTTGCCTCCGTGGCGCGGATTGCCATAGAAGCCCTGCATGGCATGGGCGAGGACAAGCTCAAACGCGCTTTTGCCGCCGTTGGGAAAATGCTCGCGGTCCGCCTCGCCCTGTTCCATGAGAGCGAGCATCTCTTCGCGCCCGTCCGGAGTCAGCTCGGCGAAGCGCCGCCCGTGGCGGGCGCGGCTCCACCGCTCGAGCCGCGCGAGCGCATCGCGGTAATCCGCCTGATGGCGGCGGAACCAGCGGGTCAATTGCAGGTCGATGTAACGGACCACGCCGGCTTCGCGCGCCCCCGGATCCTCATCCGGCGGGATGAGCGTGTCGACCCATGCGCCGAGCGTTTCCACCTCCTGCGCCGTCAGGAAGCGGAACCCCGCGGCAGGCGCCGGCGCGCGCCGGCAGGCGGCGGCAATGGCCGGAGCGGCAAGGAAGGCTCTTCGTTTCAGACACACACCTCCTGATATGGCTTGACGGAATCATACAGGATGCCGGCGCGGCCCGGCAAGACGGTTGCGGTTGTGAGAGGCTGTTAACACGCATGGCGCAGCAGGAGCTTTTCGGCGCCGAGCCGAAGATTTACACAGTAACGACGCTGACGGCGGCCATTCACCGCGTGCTCTCGGCGCACTTCGACGACGTGCGCGTGATGGGCGAGATCTCGGGCTACAAACTGTGGACTTCGGGTCACGCCTACTTCACGCTGAAGGACAATGGCGCGCAGATCCGGTGCGTGCTGTTCCGGCAGGTGCTGCGGTATCTGAAATTCACGCCGGGCGACGGGATGGCGGTGGTGGCGCGGGGCGCGGTGGAAGTAAGGCAGGAGCGGGGCGAGTACCAGTTGATCGTCACCTCGCTCGAGCCGCAGGGCGCGGGCGCGTTGCAGGTGGCGTTCGAACAACTGAAGCAGAAGCTCGCCGCGGAGGGTCTTTTCGACGCCGAGAGGAAACGCCCGCTGCCGCCGTATCCGAGGCGGATCGGGATTGTGACGTCGCCGCAGGGGGCGGTGATCCAGGACATGCTGAACATCCTCGAGCGGCGTTTCCCGGGGCTGCACATCCGGCTCTATCCGACGCCGGTGCAGGGCGAGGGCGCGGTGGAAGGGATTGTCGAAGGATTGCGCTACTTCTCGCAGCACCCGTGGGCGGACGTGGTGATCGTGGGGCGCGGCGGCGGATCGCTCGAGGACCTTTGGGCGTTCAACGAGGAGGCGGTGGCGCGGGCGATTGCAGATTGCGCGGTGCCGGTGATTTCGGCTGTCGGGCACGAGACCGATTTCACGATTGCCGATTTTGTAGCAGACCTGCGGGCGCCGACGCCCTCTGCGGCAGCCGAGCTGGTGGTGAAGAACCGCGCGGATCTTCTCGAGAATCTTGCCGGTCTGCTCAGGCGGGCTTGGCGGGCGGTACAGCTGCACTGGAGCACGGCGCGGCACAAACTGCAGGAGCGGGGCGCGAACCGCGCGGAGACGCTGGTGCGGCGGCGCGTGGCGCTGGCGTGGCAGTCGCTGGACGAGCTGGACCAGAGGCTGCGGCGGCGGGATCCGCGGGCGCGCCTGGCGGCGGCGAAGGCGGAACTGGACCGACTGGACCGGCGCGGGGCGGAGCGCATGCGCAGCCTGCTGCATGAGGCGCGGCTGCGCGCGGAGTTGCTGGTCTCGCGGCTTCCTGAAAGCGTGCAGCGGCACATGGAACACGCCAGACAGCGCGAGCGGCTGGCAAGGGCGAGACTGGAGGCGCTGAGCCCGCTGGGCGTGCTGGAGAGGGGCTACGCGATCGTGCGGCGCACCGATGGCCGCGTCGTGCGGGAAGCCGCCGACGCCCCGGCGGGCACGAAGCTGCGCATCCGGCTGCGGAAAGATGAACTGCGGGCCACTACGGATCGGGGCTGAAACCCGCCGGCCGCCGCACGCCACCCGAAAGAACGGCGCCGGGAAAGATCACTCCAGATAAATATACGGGGACGACTCGACGACGGCGTAGTTGTTGCGGAACTTGCGGGCGATGAAGGGCGTGAAAAAGCGGTAGTCGTAGTCGACGATGGCGACGGTGAGCCGCGCGTCGTTCGGGTTGTCAACGGTGCCGGGCGTAAGAGTGACGCGGACGTTCGAGCGGGTGAGCCCGAGCACGCCGGCTCCGGTGCCGCCCGTGGGCCTGCCATACAAGACCATGCTGGCGATCTTGTCGCCGGTGCCGTCCCATTTGTTGATCATGCCCCAGCGAAGCGCGGCGCGGGTGCGCTCAACCAGCAACTGGTGCGTGAACAGCAACTGCGAGAAGTCCAGGATCGCGATGACCGTGGAGATGGCCACCAGCAGGATCAGCGCGGACTCGACCAGCGACTGGCCGCGCCGCCGGCTCCGCAGGTCAGGGTTCGGATTCTTCTGGCGCATAACGACCCAGGTAAGGAACGGTGTAAGTGGGATAGCCCTTGAACGTATACTTGCCAAAAACGCCGTCAACAGTGAAGCTCTTCACGCGCACCGTGACGGCGGTGGGAATCTGCGTGGCGGTCAGCGTGAAGACGACGTCAATGTCGGAGGGTTTGAGTCCCTTCACCACAGGGACCGGGCTGGCCGCCGGCGCTGGCGAACCGTACACGGTCATGTTCTGCACGGCGAGGCGGAATTTGTTGACGTCAGTCTGTCCGGAAAGGCAGCGGTACGTCCGATAGGCAGCGTAGCGGCCGCCGTTAGACACCGCCGACTCGAGCAGGTTGTAAGTGTAAAACGTGTAGCCGAACTGGAATGTGCCCATCATGACGGGCAACAGGATGCCGGCAGCGAGCGCAAACTCGATGAACGCGTTCCCGCGCTGGCGGGTTCTGGCGGTGTGCTTCATTCGAGCAACCTCACGAAATTGGCCCCGGTGGCAGTGTTTCCGACCGGTCCCGTGGCCGGGCCGATGTACATCGCGCACTTGGCGTCATTGGGATTCGGCGGCTGGCTGGGCGGGAGGAATACCTTGGCGAAGCCGAGCACGATGGCGTCGGTGGCGTTGCTGATGATGGGTACGATCACGACGCGCCGCAGCGGGCCGGCGTCGTGGTTGTCCAGGTACTTCTGGTAGTTGCTTTCATTCGGGCTGGAATCCTGGGCCACCCGCTCGGCGAGGCTCTGCTTCACGTCGGTATGCTTGACGCCGCCGCTGCGGGAGACCGGCATGCCGAGCGACACGGTGTAGTCCATGCGGTCGTCCTCGATGGCGGAGGCGATGGCCGAGGCGCTGGTGTCCATGATGTAGCCGCGATCTGCCGTGGTGCCCTCCTTCACGGCATCCAGAGCAGCCTGGTTCTGGTCCGCCTTGCACAGGTTGTTCATCTTCACCGGACCGTTGCTGCCGATGCTGGACGGCCAAAGCAGCGTCAGTTCGTCGCCGAACTTGTAGCCGAAGTCCGGCGGCGTGGCCGACTTGGCGAACGGAGCGAAGGGGAAGACGCCTTGCGGGAACGAAGTGGGGATTTCCGAACCGGCCATCGACCGGGCGGAGACGCGCATCAGCCGCGAGCCGCCCACCACCGGCATGAAGTAGGACGGAAGGTCGGCTACAGTGGCGGTGACGCGCGCGTATTTGACGTTGGTGGCGGAAGCGGGGTTTTCGGACCAGCTGGCCTTGTTCTCGCTGAACTCCAGCAGGACGCTGCTGAAGGTCCGCTTGTTGAACTGCCACTTGTTGTTGCTGGTCAGCGTGGCCACCACCGATTTCGCGTTCTGGATCCCCTTGGAGCTGCCGTTGAGCTGGATGGCCGCCGCGAGAGCCGCGGCGTCGGTGAACGATTGCGCCTCGTTCTTGACAATGAATGCCCGCCCGAGATCGACGGCGAGGCCCATCATCCCGATCAGGACGATGATGCAGATGGCCGTCATCACGAGGGCGAACCCCTTTCGGGCCGCCCTGCCTGCCCGCTTCCGAGGCTGCATCGCGTTCCCTCCTTGCCCTATCGTCTGGCGCCGCCCCGCGGCCGCCCGCCCGGCCGTCAACCGGCACGACCCGAGGACGGCCGGAGCGCATGCGGTGCGCCGGCGGAACCTGCTCTGCAATCAATATCGCGGGAATGGAGGTGCGCGTCCACACTTAACCGCGGCTCTGCCGCGATTTTCGGTGCATTTTAGGGCCGATCTAAGGTGATTCCCCGGGAAGAGGGGCCGCGCGGGGAGCCGCCTTTCTCAGTCGAGGTGGACATCCCGCCGTCCGAGGAGCTGCGCCCGGCTAGCCCAAGTTCGTCACGAGAGCGCCCAAAGGGCGGCTAAGTCGTTCAGAATC
>CAYWJB010000037.1:0-18677 GCA_964458495.1 uncultured Arcobacter sp. | reverse complement strand
GAAGGCGATCCTGGATGGATTGCAGCCAGCCACCCGGCAGGCGGTGGCGTAGAATGACCATGAGCCGCCTCAGCTTTCAACTGAGCTCGGGACACCGTCCCCGAGGCGGGACGGAGGCAGACGCCACCATGTCTACGGCTTTTGCCCGCGCACATGCTTGCCGAATCCGAACGGCGTTCCCTTGTATGGCTCGAGGGGCCCGACGTCGAAATCCGCCCGGATCGCTTCCTCCCGCGCCAGCGCCCAGTAGATGGCGTTGATCAGCAGCCTGCGCAGCCCGGCGTTCTCGAAATCCTGAGCCGAGCCCATGGTGAGCGTGAAAACACGCCCGCCCTTGTATGTGCGGGTCCACGCCACCGGCATCATCGGGTCGTTCACCGCCCCGGCGGCGCGCGGCGCCTCCGGCGTCATCCCCTCGGTCACCTCCCCCAGCAGCAGCGTCTGGCAGCCCTCCGGCAAAGGCAGCCGTACGGCGTAGACGTCTGTGGGCGCCCAGATCTCCCCGTCGCGGATTCCGCGCAATACCGGATGCCCCTGAGCGCCCGGCGCAATGCGCGCCCGCGTCCCCTGCTCGCCGTGCTTGCCGTGGTGCCGGATCCATGTTTCTCCCAACACCTGCCGCCCGAACCCTCCGTCCCACTCCTTGCTGTCCCAGCTCCAGCGGGCGTAGGTCGGGCTCGAACGCAAATGAAAAGCGTGCGTCGCCGTGCGGATGCCGATCACCGGCTTGCCCGCCTCCACGAACTCCACGATGTGCCGCATCTGCTCGTCCGGCAGGTCGCGGAAACGGGTGAAGATCACCATCAGATCGGCGCTCTGCAGCGCTTCGAGCCCCGGGATATTGCACTGGTTTTCTGGATCGATTTCACCCGCAGCCGGGTCAATGGCATGGAGAACCGTACAGCGGAAGCCGTGCTTGGCCTCGGCGATCCGCGCCAGCATCGGCAGCGCCTCCTCGGAACGGTACTCCTCGTCTCCGGCGATCCACACAATGTGCGGCCGCCTCGCAGCCTCCTGCCCCACGGCCATCCACGCCACCAGAAACAGACCTGCGCGCCACACGTCATCCCTTCTTTATCACAACCGCGCACCGGCGAAGAGGTGCGGATGCCGCACGCACACCGGCAGGCCGGCAGCGGGAATCTGCGGCAGGAGGCGCTCCCGTTTGCCCGATACCCTGAATTTTGGCGGCGCCAAGCATAGGCTGCCATGCCGTCCCGACGCTCGCCGCGCGAGGCGAGCGCGGCAGAGAGTCCGTCATTCCCCCCAAGGCGGCTGCGGCCGTTATGTTTTCAGGAGATCTTGGGATGACGGCTCGCACCTGCAATTGGCGAAGAGCCGGTGTGTCTTGTTCATCGTGAACTGGTGAGCCGGGCGGGACTCGAACCCGCGACCACCTGATTAAAAGTCAGATGCTCTACCACTGAGCTACCGGCCCACTCTGCAAGGCGTGGCTGGGTGGCGGGACGATTTCAGGATAGCAGCGGTAAACGGGGGAATACAATGTGGGCATGCGATTCGCGAGCACGAGGCACGAAGGTCAGGCGCGCGCCGGGGCGGGGCTGAGCCGAAGAGAGGCGCTGCTGGCGGCGGCAGCGCCAGGCGCCGCGCAGACGGCGCAGAGCAAGCCGCTGCTGCTGGGCGCGCCGCTGTTTGTGAAGGCACAGGATCCGCGCGAGCTGGCGCGCGAGGCGCGGCGGCTGGGCTACTCGGCTGCCTACTGTCCGCCGGCGGCGCCGCACGAGACGGAGAAGCTGCGCGCCATCGAGGCGGGCTTCGCCGCCGAGAGCGTGGTGCTGGCGGAAGTGGGCGTGTGGGTGAACCTGCTCGATGCCGACCCGGCCAAACGCCGCGAGAACCTCCGCAAGGTGACCGACGGGCTGGCAGTGGCCGAAGCCGTCGGGGCGCGGTGCGCGGTGACCATCTGCGGCAGTTTCAACGAGAAGGTCTGGTACGGTCCGCATCCCCGGAATTTGAGCCATGAATTCCTTGACGCAGCAGTGGAAAATGCGCGGAAAATTCTGGACGCCGTGAAGCCCAAACGCTCGCGCTTTACATACGAAATGATGGGCTGGAGCCTGCCCGATTCTCCTGACGCATATGTGAAGATGATCCGCGCCGTGGACCGGCCGGGATTCGCTGTGCACCTGGACGTCTGCAACCTGGTGAACGGCCCGGAGCGCTTCTACAACAATGCGGCCCTGATCGAAGAGTGTTTCCGGAAGCTGGGACGGTGGATCGTCTCCTGCCACGCGAAGGACCTGGACTGGATTCCCGAAATGAACGTCCACTTCGTGGAGGTGATTCCCGGGCGCGGGCACATCGACTACCGTCCGTATCTGAAGGGGCTCGCCGCATTGGAGACGCCCGCGCCATTGATGCTGGAGCACCTGAAGACGGCGGAGGAATACACAGAGGGAGCGAATCACATCCGCAGCGTGGCGAAGGGACTCGGGTTGCAGTTTGCGTAGGGCCGTGCCCCGCGGTGCGCGCCGGCGAACTGATCGGGATAGACTGTGGCGGAGGGAGAGCGCTTGCATGAAAGACAGGACGAGCGGCGAGCAGGTGAGCCGGCGGGAATGGATGGGCTTGGCGGCAGGAACCGCAGCGGCTGTTGGCGCAGCGGCTCCGGCATCAGAGGGGTCGCAGACGGGCGCCCCGTTTCTTGTGGATGCGGGGATCGACCGCGTGGCGGTGCTGCCGGGAAAGACCTACCTGCGGGGATGGGTGGGACAGGGGCGGGCGCCCTCGCAAACCCGGCCGCACAATGGAGTGAAGGGGCCGGAGACGCAGACAGCGGACCTCGAAAAGGAACGGATCCGCGTGCGGTGGACGAAGCTGGAGGGGCCCGGAGCTGTGCAGTTCGCCAACGCCTCCGTCCTGGAGACCGCTGCGTCGTTCGCGGTTCCGGGCGATTACAAACTGCAACTGGAGGCGGAGAGCCCGTCGGGCAAGTCCGCTTCCGTGGTGCGGGTGAAAGTGGAGGTGGCGCCCCCGCCAGTGGCGCTTCAGGAGGCGCAGGTGGCGGCATTCGAGATCACGGGGGGTTTCTGGAAGCCGCGGCTGCGGAACCTCATCGTGAACTGGATTCCGCATTGCATCCGGCAGATCCACCGCACGGACCTGGAAATCGGGCTGGGGGGAATCGACAATTTCATCGAAGCCGGCAAGAAACTGCGCGGGGAGCCGCACGGCTTCCACAAAGGCTACGTGTTTTCGAACGCATGGGTGTATCAGACGATCGAGTCGATGAGCCTCGCGCTGGGCTACCGCTTCGCCGGCGATCCGGAAGTGGAAGCGGCCCATCAGCTGTTCCGCAAGACACTGGAGGAGTGGATTCCCATCATTCTGGCGGCGCAGGAGCCGGACGGATATTTGCAAACGGCATTCACGCTGCCGAGGCAGGGACGCGAGGGGAAGCGGATCGATTCTGACAAGTTCCGGCATTGGGACCCGGCGCACCGCCCGGATCATGAAGGCTATGTGGCGGGCTATTTCCTGGAGGCGGCGATCGCGCACCACCGGGCGACGGGCGGCAAGGATGACAGGCTCTACAAGGCGGCGAAGAAGCTGGCGGACTGCTGGGAGAGCCACATCGGACCGCCTCCGAAACAGGCGTGGTACGACGAGCACCAGAGCATGGAGCAGGCGCTGTTCCGCTTCGCGCGCTACGTGGAGGAAGTGGAGGGCAAAGGAGCCGGGGATCGCTATCGGCGGCTGGCGAAGTTCCTGCTCGACTGCCGGTATCACGCGGCGGTACAGCCGAGGGACCGGATCGAATACTGCCAGTCGCATCTGCCGGTGACCGAGCAATACGAGGCGGTGGGGCACGCGGTGCGCGCAGCGTACACATACTCGGCAATGGCGGATGTGGCGATGGAGACCGGCGACGCGGACTACCGGAGCGCGGTGAAATCGCTGTGGGCCAACATCACCCACCGGAAGCTGTACGTCACCGGCAGCATCGGCAGCGGGGAGACGGCGGAGGGCTTCGGGCCGGATTACTCGCTGCCTTCGCGCGGCTACGGCGAGACGTGCGCAAGCTGCGGCGAGCTGTTTTTCCAGTGGAAGATGGGGCGGCTGTGGCACGATGCGCGGTTCGCCGACTTGTACGAGGACACGCTGTACAACGCGATCCTCGGCTCGCTGGACCTGGAATGCCGGCACTTCTACTATGACAACCCGCTGGAGGCGCGAGTGGCGCGCTACCGCTGGCATGTGTGCCCGTGCTGCGTGGGGAACTTCCCCCGCACGCTGCTGATGCTGCCGGAGTGGATGTACGCGAAGAGCGGCGATGGCATCTACGTGAACCTGTTCGCGGAGAGCCGCGGGCGGATCGACGCAGTGGCGGGGACGAGCGTGGAGATCGAGCAGAAGACCGAATATCCGTGGAAAGGCGCGGTGGCGCTGACGTTGAAACCGGCGCGGGCGGTGCGGTTCCGGCTGCACGTCCGGATCCCGAACCGCAACGTGAGCGAGCTGTACCGTGCCGTGCCGGAATTGCCTGCGGCGGTCATTCGCGTGAATGGGAGCGTGGTGAAAGCCCCGGCGCGGAACGGCTACGCGGTGATCGACAGAACGTGGAAGCCCGGAGACCGGGTGGAGTGCGAGCTGCCGCACGGGCCGCAGCGAATCGAACCGGACGGGCGCATCGCGCAACTCAAGGGGATGTTTGCGCTGCGGCACGGGCCAATGATTTACAACATCGAACCGCAGGAGCAAGACATCACCAGGCCGGCGCCGGCAGCATTCACGGCAAAACCGGAATGGCGAGGGGACCTGCTGGGCGGTGTGATGACGCTGCGAGGGCAATTCAGCGACGGCAACCCGCTCACGGCGATTCCGAACTACGCGCGGATGAACCGCGAGCCGGGAACCGAGTATCCACCTCCGCCGCCGCCGCGGGCTCCGGGCGAGGCGCGGCCTGCGCCGCGTCCGGTGAAATCGACCGTGTGGATCCGGAGGGTCTGAGGCGGGCATCTGCCCTGCAGGGAGATGGCGTTCAGGCGCGGTGCTTGCGCCCCGGGCGCCCTCTCCGGGCTGCGCCCCGCCGGGGTTCCGGTTCTGCGAGGGAGAAGTAGAGCCGGCGCTCGACGCCGTCGACACGGTCGAGCCGGACGCGCACGCGGTCGCCGATGCGGAATTCGCGGCGGCTGCGCTCGCCGATGATGGAGCGGGAGTTCTCCTGAAAATTGAAGCGTTCGCCCGGCAGGAAGTCGATGGGCGCGAACCCTTCGACGAAGAGCTCTTCGAGTTCGACAAAGAAGCCGGATTTCATGGTGGAAATGATCAGGGCGTCGAACTCGTCCCCGATCCGGCCCGTCATGAACTTCACCTTTTTCCACTCAACGAGTTCGCGTTCCGCCTCGGCGGCGCGGCGTTCGGTTTCCGAGCACTGTTCGGCGATCTGGTGCAGGTCTCCCGCATCGGGTTCGCGCCCGTCCAGCCACGCAGACAGAAGGCGGTGGACAACGAGATCCGGGTAGCGGCGAATGGGAGAAGTGAAGTGCGTGTAGGATTTTGCGGCCAGGGCGAAATGGCCGGTATTCTTCTCGGAATATCTCGCCTGCTTGAGCGACCGAAGCATCAAATAATTCAGGATCCTTTCTTCTGGCCTGCCCTCCAGTTTTTCGACGAGTTTCTGATACATTCGCGAGGTGATTTTCAGGCCCTCCTCCAGCCGGACGATGTCGCGGCGGAGCTTGCGGCCGTCGCTCGTCCGCGTCACCACCGGGAAGCGGCGCGCGGGGAAGGCGGGGATGCCGAGCGAGTGGCCGAAGCGTACGGCGATCTGCTCGAACTCGAGCACCTTTTGCGCGTCGGGCGGATCGTGGACGCGGAAGAGGCTCCCGGGGAGGTGCTCTTCCAGGTGCCGGCTGACGCTCTCGTTGGCGGCAAGCATGAACTCCTCGATGATGCGGTGGGCGATGTTGCGCGGCGTGCGCTGGATGGAGGTCATGAGGCCCTCGCTGTCGAAGACGAGGAGGGGCTCGGGCAGGTCGAAGTCGATGGCGCCGCGCTTCATACGCCGGCGGTAGAGGATGAGAGCGAGCTCCTTCATCAGCTCGAAGCGCGGGACCAGCCGCTCGTAGCGCTGGCGCAGCCCCTCGTCGCCCTCAAGAATCAGATGGACGTCTGTGTAGGTCATGCGCTCGGCGCTGCGGATGACGCTGCGGCAGAACTCCTGGCGGAGGACGTCGCCCTGCCGGTCGATTTCAAGCAGCGCCGAGAGGCAGAGGCGGTCCACGCCGGGCTTGAGCGAACAGATTTCGGTGGAGAGTTCGAGCGGAAGCATCGGCACGGCGCGGTCCGGGAAATAGACGCTGGTGCCCCGGAGGAAGGCTTCCTGGTCGATGGGAGAACCGGGCAGGACGTAGTGGCTGACGTCGGCGATATGGACGTGGAGGAGGAAACGACCGTCGTGTAGGCGGTCGACCCACACGGCGTCGTCGAAGTCGCGCGCGGTTTCCCCGTCGATGGTGACGACGTCGAGCCCGCGGAAATCGCGCCGCCCGGCGAGATCGGCGTGGGTCAGGGTGAGCGGAACCGCCTGCGCCTGCGCCAGGGCTTCCGGCGGGAATCGGTGGCGGAGGCGGTGTTTGCGGATGATGATCTCGACGTCCACCCCGAAGTCGTCGGGGCGGCCGAGAATCTCGATGACCCGGCCGACAGCGGTGTCTCCGCCCTCTTCGGGAAATTCGAGGATCTCGACATCGACGATCATGCCGTCCATGTCCTGGACGCTGGAGATGTGCGGCGCGGGCGCGCCGATGCGGTCGACGTTGGCGCCGCGTCCGGGAATCTCGAGTCCTTCGGGGATCACGACCCATTGATGGATGCGCGACTCGAAGGGCACGACGAAGCACTGGCGGCGGCCAATGCGGAACTCGCCCGTCAGAGTGGGGTGCGCGCGGCCGAGGACGCGCAGCACCTCGCCTTCGGCCCGTCCGTCGGCGGCAACGCGCGTGATGCGCGCCAGCACGGTGTCGCCGTGCATGGCGGGGCCGGCGGCCTCGGGCGGGATGAAGATGTCGCCGGCAATGCCCGGCGCCGCCACGGAAGGAGAGAGGAAGCCGTAGCCGTCGCGGTGCATGCTGAGCCGCCCGGTGGCGAATTGCTGCGTGCGGCCGGGGAGCACGTACTGGCCGCCGCGCAGCTCGATGAGCGACCCCTTCTTCACCATGCGCTCGAGCAGCGCTTCCAGCTGCTGGCGCTCGCCGCCGCGGAGCCCCAATTCGCGCAGGAGCTGCTTGAAGGTCGCCCGCCCGTGGGGCAGGCGCGCGATGTGCGCGAGGAGATCTTGTTCCTTCATTGCGTCACCGGCGGCGCAGCGGCAGCGGGCGGCGGCATGGCCTCAGGCGAGAATCGCGGAAGACGCTCCTGGCTGGAGGCCAGATGCCATGCCACCGCCGCTATGACAGCGCTGGCCTGCTTCAGATCCTCGGGGACGGCGCGTTCATACGTGTCGAGATTCGTGTGCCAAGTCTGCTGGAAGTACTCGATCGGATCCTGGAAGAAGCCGATGGCAGGCAGACCGGCGCTGGAGAAGGACGTGGAGTCCGTGCCGCCCTGCCGGCGGCTGGTGGATGCGGCGGCTCCCGCGACGCCAAGATCGCGGAACGGCTCGAGCGCCTGACGGACGAAGGCGGCGGCTTCTTCAGGACCGAAGACGCTCGCGCCGCGGATGCGTCCGGTGCCGCTGTCCAGGTTCAGATAAGCGACGAGATGATCGAAGGCGGGCTTGGGCTGCTCGAAGGCGCCGAAATTCTCGCGCACATGGTACTTCGATCCGAGCAGCCCCTGCTCCTCGGCGCTCCAAAGGGCAATGCGGACTGTGCGCCGGGGCTTGAGATTCAGGGCCTTCAACAGGCGGACTGCTTCCATCATGACGGCGACGCCGGTGGCGTTATCCGTCGCGCCGCTGGCCGCGTGCCAGGAGTCGAGATGAGCTCCGATCATGACGATCTCTTCGGGCTTCTCCGAGCCGGGAATGTCGGCCAGCACATTCCATGTGGTGGCGCCGGGATGCGTGCGGTTCACGATGTCAAATTCCATTTCCACCTTTTCGCCGCTCTCAATGAGGCGGGCGGCGCGGCCATAGTCCTCGTTGCGGAGATAGACGGCGGGAACAGACCTTGTAATGTCGTAGGTGCGGTTCTGGAAGGCGCGGATGGTGGAATGGGGCATGGCGGAGTCGAGGACCTTCACAAGCGCGCGGTTGGCGACGAGCCAAGAGTCCATGGCCTGGGAGACCTGCTGAGGAGTCAGCTTGCCGGGTTCGGGCTTGGCGGCGGGAGAACGCATCGGGGGTCCGCCGCGGGCTTCGAGGCGGCGCTTGACAGCTTCGTCGTCGAGGCGCTTCTGCGGAGCTGTGAAGCTGACAGGAAGTTCGCGGGGCTTGCCGAGCAGGACAATGCGCCCGGGGATTCGCGCGGCATTGGCGGCGAACCATGCATCCAGTTCTTCCCTGGACGGGGAAGCAGGAGGGGCCAACAGGATCACTTCGCCGCGGACGGCTCCGGGCGTGGAGGGAGTCCAGGCCATGACTTCGAAGGTAAGCGGATCGCGCACGGGAGAGACCAGATGGCCGGAGGCGCGCTCGTTCGACCAGCCTTCATGGCCGAAATTCCAGGCTTCGAGGCGCGTGTTTTCGAGGCCCCAGGCCGCCAACTGCCTCACCGCCCAGCGCGCGGCGGCTTCATAGTTCGGCGAGCCGGTGAGGCGGGGGCCATAGCGGTCTGCGAGCACGTGAAGGTGCTTCATCACCTCGGAGCGCTGGAGCGCTTCCTCGCGGATGCGGGCGGCGGAGGCAGAGACGTCCGCCGGCTGGGCGGAAACAAGAGCGACGGCGAGCAGGCAGGCGGCGGAGGCACGCATATGAAGCCAGCATACTGCACGCGCTAGGATGAGGAATGCCATGGAGCTGAAGACGGTAAGGTTGACGATTCCGGAGAACGCGAACATCATTTTTGGCCAGTCGCACTTCATCAAGACCGTGGAGGACCTCTACGAGGCCATCGTGAACACGGCGCCGCAGATGAAATTCGGCATCGCTTTCTGCGAAGCATCGGGCGCGTGCCTGATCCGTGTGGAAGGCAACGACGAGGACCTGAGGAAGACGGCTGTGGAGAACGCGCAAGCTGTGGGTGCGGGGCACACATTCCACATCTGCCTGCGCGACGGATTTCCGATCAACATTCTGGGGGCGGTCCGCAACGTGCCTGAAGTGGTGCGGATCTTCTGCGCAACCGCGAATCCCGTGGAAGTTGTCGTGGCAGAGACCGAACAAGGGCGGGGCGTGCTCGGGGTGATCGACGGCTTTGCGCCGAAGGGCGTGGAAGGCCCTGCCGACGTGGAATGGCGGCACGGTCTGCTTCGGAAGTTCGGCTACAAGCGGTGAGCGGCGGGGCGGCGCCCGCCGCCCCGGTTATTGCAGCGGAAGCTCAGGCTGCGCCTCATCGCCTTCGGGCTCTGCCTCGGCTTCCTTCACGGCGCAGGCGGCGGCCACCGAGTCGCCGGGATCGAGGGAAACGAGGCGGACCCCCTGCGCCGAGCGGCCTGTCTTGCGGATGCTTTCCGCCTCGGTGCGAAGGATCTTGCCTTCGCGGCTGATGACGATCACGTCGGTATCATCCTTGACGGCGAGCACGGAGACGACCTTGCCATTGCGGCTGGTGACCTTCATGTTGATGACGCCCTTGCCGGCGCGCGACTGAAGCCGGTACTCCTTCAGCCGTGTGCGCTTGCCGTAGCCGAGTTCGCTGACCGAGAGGATGTAGTCGTCATCGGTGACGACTTCCATGCCGACGATCCAATCGCCCTCGGCGAGCTTCATGCTGTTGACGCCAGCCGCGGGGCGTCCCATGGGGCGGACGCCGGTTTCAGGGAACTTGATGGCCATGCCCTCGCGCGTGGCGAGGAAGATCATCTTCGTGCCATCGCTGAGCGCGGCTTCGATGAGCTCGTCGTTTTCCTTGAGGTTGATGGCGATGATGCCGCGCGACATCGGGTTGTCGAATTCGGTCAGCTCGCACTTCTTGATGATGCCGAATTTCGTGGCCATCACGACGTACTTGCCGGGCTCGAATTCGGCGACGGGAAGGAAGGCGCGCGGCTCTTCGTCCTCCTGGAGGTTGACCAGCCCTTTGATGTGCTTGCCGCGGCCGGCGGCCTGGGCATCAGGGATGTGGAAGACCTTGAGCCAGTAGAGGCGGCCCTTGGAAGTGAAGATCAGCAGGTAGCTGTGGGTGTTGGCGACGAAGAGGTCCTCGACGACGTCCTCGGAGCGCGTAGCCATGCCGATGCGGCCCTTGCCGCCGCGCGCCTGGCGGCGGTAGGTGTCGAGGGCGGTGCGCTTGAGATACCCGCCGCGGCTGACGGTGACGACGACGTCCTCGCGCTTGATGAGGTCTTCGAGGTCGATCTCGCCCTCGTCGTCGACGATCTGCGTGCGGCGCTCGTCGCCAAAGTCTTTCTGGACTTCCTTGAGTTCGCGCACGATGACGCTGCGGAGAACTTTCTCCGAGCCCAGGATTTCGAGATAGGACTCGATCTGGCGCTGGATTTCGGCCAGTTCGTCGAGGATTTTCTGGCGCTCCATTCCGGTGAGGCGCTGGAGCTGGAGTTCGATGATCGCCTGCGCCTGCTTTTCCGTGAAGTCGAACCGTGACAGCGGCTGCCCGTTCCACTTCAGAGCCGGCGCCCACCTGCGGAGAACCTGTTCGAGCGCCGGGTTTTCGGGGAAAGCGGTCTGCCCGGTCAGCGCGTCGCGGGCCTCGCGGGGCGTGCGGGCGGCGCGGACAGTCTCGATGACGGCATCGAGATTTTCCAGCGCCTTGTGGAATCCGAGCAGGATGTGTTCGCGATCGCGCGCCTTGCGCAGCAGGTATTCGGTGCGGCGGCGGACGACTTCGACGCGGTGGTCGATGAAGCGCTTCAGGGCGTCGGCGATGCCCATTTCGCGGGGCTGGCCGTTCACGATCGCCAGCATGATCACCCCGAAATTGACCTGCATCTGCGTGTGGCGGTACAGGTTATTGAGGATGATTTCGGGGTTCTCGCCGCGCTTGATCTCGATGACCACGCGGAGGCCTTCCCGGTCGCTTTCGTCCCGGACGTTGGAGATGCCCTCGATCTTGCGGTCGTTGACGAGTTGCGCGATCTGTTCGATGAGCCTCGCCTTGTTGACCTGATAGGGGAGCTCCGTGATGACGATGGCCTCGCGATCCTTCTGGATCTTTTCGGTGAAGGCCCGGGCGCGGACCTTGAGAGAGCCGCGGCCCTTGGTGTAGTAGTCGATGATGCCCTGGCGGCCAAGAATGATGCCGCCGGTGGGGAAGTCGGGCCCGGGCGCCAGCGCGAGGATCTTCGACACGGGAGTGGAAGGATCCTGGACGAGGGCGATGGCGGCGTCGATCATCTCCTTCAGGTTGTGGGGCGGGATGCGCGTGGCCATGCCCACGGCGATGCCCTCGCTGCCGTTGACCAGAAGATTGGGGAAGCGCGCCGGCAGGACTTCGGGCTCGACCTCGCTGTCGTCGTAGTTGGGGCGGAAGTCGACGGTCTCTTTGTCGATGTCCTCGAGCAGGACAGAGGAGATTTTGGAGAGCCGCGCCTCGGTGTACCGCATGGCGGCGGGCGGATCGGCATCGACCGAGCCGAAGTTGCCCTGCCCGTCGACGAGCGGATAGCGCATGGAAAACGGCTGCGCCATGCGGACCAGCGCGTCGTAGACGGCCGAATCCCCATGCGGGTGGTACTTGCCGAGGACCTCGCCCACGATCTTGGCGCACTTGCGGGTGGGGCGGTTGTGAGTGAGCCCCATCTCGCTCATGCCGTACAGGATGCGGCGGTGGACGGGCTTCAGCCCGTCGCGGACGTCAGGCAGGGCGCGGCCGATGATGACCGACATCGAATAGTCGAGATACGACCGGCGCATCTCGTCTTCGATGTTCACCGGGATGATGTTGCGGCGGTCGCCGAGCGGCAGCTGAGCGCCGCCGTCGGAGCCCTGCGGCGGCTGATTTTCGGGTCCCTGAGGAGTTGACATGCTACACGTCTATTGTATCAAAACGCCTGAATTTACGGGGTTTTGTTATACTGGCAGACAGGTTGCTACTCTCGGTCGTCATCCCGGTGCACAACGAGGAGCAGGCGCTGCTGCCGCTCTACGACCGCCTGACGGCAGTGCTCGAAACGATGGGGCGCCCGTATGAGGTAATCTTCGTCGACGACGCGTCCACTGACCGCAGCTTCGACTTGCTGGCGAACCTGGTGGAGACGGACGAGCGCCTCCGGGTGGTGCGGCTGCGGAGGAACTTCGGGCAGACGGCGGCGCTGTCGGCGGGGTTCGATCAGGCGAAGGGCGACGTGATCATCTCGATGGACGGAGACCTTCAGCACGCGCCGGAAGACTTGCCGGCGCTGCTCAAGAAAATCGACGAGGGGTTTGACATCGCCAGCGGGTGGCGGAAACAGCGCAACGACCATCTGCTGCTGCGCAAGATCCCTTCACGGATCGCCAACTGGCTGATGGCGAAAGCGAGCGGGGTCAACCTGCACGACTTCGGCACGACGTTCAAAGCCTACCGGGCGGAGATCCTGAAGGACGTCAATCTCTACGGGGAGCTGCACCGGTTTATTCCTGCGCTGGCGAGCTTTTACGGCGCCAAAATCGCCGAAGTGCCGATCCAGAATCCCCCGCGGGCGGGCGGTGCGTCGCACTACGGGCTGGGACGCACATTCAACGTGCTGTTCGATATTCTGACGATCCGCTTCCTCCTCAAGTATTTCACCCGCCCCATGCACTTCTTCGGGCGGCTCGGGCTGGCGAGCGCAGGCGCGGGCGGAGCCATTCTGGCTGTCCTGCTGGTGAAAAAGATCCTGGGGCACGAGATCATCCTGGCGCATGGCCCGTTGCTGTTCACGGGCGGCCTGTTGCTGGTGGCCGGGCTGGTGATGTTCACCACCGGGCTGCTGGGCGAGATGATGATGCGGACCTACTTTGAAAGCCAGGGGCGCAGGATCTACGCTGTGCGGGAGGTACTGGCAAAGGAGAAGCAGCAGGCGCCCTAGGAGGAGCCCGCCCGCACGGCTCCGGGGACGGCGTCCGAGGAGCGCGCCCACCACTGCTCGAACAGGGCCTCCAGGGCCTCTCCGAAACTCGCGTGATCGAAGACGACAGCCGTCCACGCGGGCCGGGTTTTCACCGGATCCAGCAGGGAAACCAGCCCCTGTTTTCCGTCGAAGACGGCGAGTTTCATCGGCAGATTTTCAGCAAGACGGACGCCGATTCCCAGAGCGATATATTCTTCAATGCGCTGCCGGTGGGCGTCGTCGATGGGCGCGGCCTCCTGGAGGAGCCGGCAGGAGACACCGCGTTCGGCGGCCCGCTTGACGAGCTGCTCATCCAGGGGATCGACGGCGTACGGGGGCCTGGAGAATTCGACGTAGCGGGAAGAGACCGCTTCGAGCATGGAGCGGTAATGGGCTGCGATCTGGGAAGGGTCGCTGACGATGCGCAGGTAGTCGAGCGTGCCCGCCGCGCCCTGGCCTTCGGCATAGGCGCGCTTCAGGTCCTCGGCCAGCATGAGCCCGAGCCTCCGCTGCTCGGCCAGATGTTTCTCCATGGCCTCCCGCTGGCGCTCCAGGTAGGCGGGAATCGCCAACCCGGGCTCCACGGCGGAAAACAGCTTTGTCTTTTCCTGCACAACCTGGGCGAAGCCCTTGTCGACGAGGCTGTCGAGCACCTCGTAGATCTTCTGGCGGGGGACCCGGGCGCGTGCCGCAAGCTCCAGCGCCTTGAAGCGCGGATGCCCGACCAGGACGAGGTAAGATCTGGCTTCATAGGCGTTCAGCCCCACCTGCTGCAAGCGGCGCCAGTATTTCTCGTAATCCAGGGTGCTGGGATCTGTCGGCAATTCCGGAGCCCTCAGGCTCACCCTTATAACACAGAATGCGAAGGGCCGGAAAGGCCCAACCCCCCTGTGGAAAGGCTTCGCGGCGCTGCATGATAGACTGGCATTCTTCCACGAAATGACGGACTTCAGATGATCAGGTTGTTTCAGGTCGTGGTGCCCGCCTCGCTGCTGGCGCTGATGGCGGTGGAGGCGGCCCTGGCTTTCGGGTGTTACTGGCTGGGCTTCCTCTGGACCTCCGACGACGACTGGGTGGTGCACTACCTGTACGAGGGCGGGGGGGCGCAGACGCTGGCGGCCGTGGGCAGCCTCATGCTGGGCATCTATCTGAATGACCTCTACTCGCAGGTGCGGGTCTACTCGCGGCTCCGGCTGGCGCAGCAATTCTGCCTGGTTTTCGGGGTGGGCTTCCTGATGCAGGGCATGATCAGCTACGTCTCGCCCGGGATGGCGCTGGCGCGCTCGCAGATGCTGGCGGGCAGCGCGCTCGGGCTGGTCGTGCTCCCTGCCTGGCGGATGCTGTTCGACGCCGGGCTGCTGCGGATTCTGCACCGGCAGCGGATTCTGTTCCTGGGGTACAACCGTCTGATATGCACCGTGGCCCGTACGGTTCGGGAAAGACCGCACTTTGCGATGGAGTCCGTGGGATACCTCGCGCCGGCGCCACTGGAGCAGGACTCCCCGGGACTGGGACCGTGGCTCGGGCCGCTTTCGGATCTGAGGAGAGTCTTCGAGCAGCACAAGCCGGACCGCATCGTGGTGGGTCTGGATGACCGCCGCGGACAGGTTCCCGTGCAGGAGCTGATGCGGCTGCGGCTCGCCGGGACGCCAGTGGAAGATGCCGCCGAGCTGTATGAACGCGTGATGTGGCGGGTGCCCGTGGACGCTTTGCGTCCCTCCGACCTCATTTTCTCCGACGGGTTGGGGCCCGACGCCCGGAAGCTGGCGCTGCAAAGGGCGTATTCCTTTGTGATCGCGCTGGTCGGTGCGGTCTTGACTCTGCCCCTGATGGCGCTGATCTGGCTGCTGGTAAGGACCACTTCGCCCGGGCCAGGGCTGTATCGCCAGAGGCGGGTGGGGAGGAACGGACGCATCTTCGAAGTGCTGAAGTTCCGCTCCATGTACCAGGATGCCGAGGCGCGTACGGGGGCGGTATGGGCTTCGGAGAACGATCCGCGTGTCACGCCGCTGGGGCGCTGGCTGCGCAAGTTGCGCCTGGACGAGTTGCCGCAGTTTTTCAACGTGCTGAAGGGCGAGATGTCGATTGTGGGACCGCGGCCCGAGCGGCCGGAGTTCGTCGAGGTCCTGAGCCGTCAAATCCCCTATTACAACCAGCGGCATACCATCCCGCCCGGCATCACCGGCTGGGCGCAGATCAACCATCGCTACGGGGAGAGCCTGGAAGACGTGGTGACGAAGCTCGAGTACGACTTCTACTACCTCAAGCATCTGGGCTTCTCGCTGGACCTTTACATCCTGTTCCACACGGCGAAGGTGATGCTCTTCCAGAAAGGGGCACGGTAGGGCCGCGCATTGACCCAAGGCGCGGCAGTTCTCTAGAATCGAATTGGCGGCGATGGAGCCGCCGCGAGCGGGAGTAACTCAAGGGTAGAGTCACGGCCTTCCAAGCCGTTGGTTGCGGGTTCGAGTCCCGTCTCCCGCTCCATTTCCCTTCCCCCGCCGGCACAGCCTTCGCTACATCCCTCAACGAGACCCACGCAAGGCGCTTCGTGCGTCTGCGTCCTGCGGCGCCGGGTTCGCACTCAGCAGAAACGGAAAAACCCTGGCGCGCCAGGGGGTGGGATCACGCCAGGGTCTCTATTGGGCGCGCTGAAAGGGGTGGAAAGACGCGCCCAAACCTGTCAGCCACGCCAGCCGCTCCCGCCGCCGGGCATGGCGCGGAATGCGCTCTCTTTTCATGACGCTCCCTGGCCTGATGCGGTTAGCGTCCCGGCACTGTTCTTTACACTGCTTTACAGACACGCGCGTCCTGAACTCTGCGGCAGGCAAAATTCCGCCGCGGCACACGACAGCGGCATCAGTAAACAGGTGAACGCCGCGCACAGGAAACCGCACCTGCCGGAGAAGACCTGCCCCGTTTGCGGGCGCCGCTTCGCCTGGAGGAAACGCTGGGCGCGGAACTGGGAACAGGTGCGGTATTGCAGCGAAGCGTGCCGGCGCAAGACACGCAGAGGGGAGGCTCGACAAAAGGCTCAAGGAATGGTTGAAACAGCATGAACGTCGTCTGGTTCAAACGGGATCTGCGGATTCTGGATCACGAACCGCTGGCGGAAGCAGCGCGGCGCGGCCGGGTGCTGCCGCTTTTCATCTACGAGCCCGAAATCCGGAACGGCGGGGATTGTGATCCGAGGCACTGGGCCTTTGCGAGGCAGTGCCTTGAGGAGCTGGACGCCAACCTCAGGCGGCTGGGCGCGCCGCTGGTGGTGCGGACGGGCGAAGCCGTGGAGGTGTTGCGCTCGCTGCCCGTGACGGCGCTGTTCGCCCACGAAGAGACAGGCAACGGCGCCACCTATGCGCGGGACAAGAGAGTACGGAAATGGGCGCGGGAAACCGGAGTGCCGTTCTTCGAGCACCCGTCGAACGGAGTTGTGCGGCGGCTGAAGTCGCGCGACGGCTGGTCGCGCCTGTGGGAGGAAAAGATGCGGCGCCCTGTGGTCGAACCGCCGCACCGGCTGGAACCGCACGGGCTCCCGCCCGGCGCTTTGCCTCCGGCGGAGCATACGATCCAGGTTCAGCCAGGCGGCGAGACGGCGGCGCACGAGGCGCTCGAGTCTTTCCTGGAGCGGCGGGGGGAGCGCTACCACCTGGAGATGTCGAGTCCTCTGACGGCAGAGCACAGCTGCAGCCGGCTCAGCGTCCACCTGGCGTGGGGCACGACTTCGTCGCGCGTGGTCTATCAGGCTGTGCAGCGCCGGCGAGAGACGGCGCAAGGCGAGTGGAGAAGAGCGCTGGCGGCGTTTCTTGCGCGCTTGCACTGGCGGGACCATTTCATTCAGAAGCTGGAAGACGAGCAGCGGATCGAGTTCGAAAACTTCGTGCGCGCCTGCGACGGGTTGCGCGAAAGAGAATTCGACGCAGAGAAGTTTGAGCGATGGAGCGAAGGATGCACAGGCTTCCCCTTCGTCGATGCCTGCATGCGGATGCTGCGGCAGACGGGGTGGATCAACTTCCGGATGCGCGCGATGCTGGTAAGCTTCGCCGCCTACGATCTCTGGCTGCACTGGCGGCCCGTCGCTTTGCACCTGGCGCGGCTGTTCACCGACTACGAGCCGGGCATCCATTACAGCCAGTGCCAGATGCAGAGCGGAACCACGGGGATCAACACGCTGCGCATCTACAATCCGGACAAGCAGTGGCGGGACCAAGACCCGCACAGCGAGTTCGTACGGCGCTGGGTGCCGGAATTCAGCGACCCTCGGCGCTACCCGGCTCCGATTGTGGATCACGCCGAGGCGGCGCGACGGGCGCGGGAGAGGATTTACCGGCTGCGCCGCACGCTGGATGCGCGCGCGGAGGCGGAACAGGTGCGGGAGCGGCACGGCAGCCGCAAGCGCCCGCCGGCGCGTCGGGGGAACCGGGATCGGTAGGGCGCGCCCGGAGCTACGGCAGGATGTCGAAGGTCGTGGTGCCGGCGACGCGCACCTTCTCGTAGACCTTCACCCACGCCTCATGCGCCGGGTCCTTGGCGTAGGCCTTCAGCGCATCCGGCCCTTCGAACTCCATGCACACGCCGTACTGGCGCCGGATCATTTTGACCTGCGCCGGAACCGATTCGCCCTCGCGCAGCTTTTTCTGATTCTCGGCATCGAGCGCGGCAGCCGTTTGGAGCAGGCCCAGCGGGCGCGCCAGCTTGCCGTGCCAGACGCGCTTCAGTCCGGCGATTCTGGACGGCAGCTCTTCAGTGGCTTTCTTGAAAGCGTCCCAATCGGCGGCAGTGGCCTCGGGAACCTCCGTGAAGGTAAAGCAATGCATCAGCGTGCGCTGCTGGCCGAAGGCCAGCGTGGAACACACGCCCAGCAGGAGAACGGGAAGCAGTTTCATCGTGCGGTGCCCTCTTGGTGATTATGGGATCTGGAGCCGGCGCGGGCATGCCGGGCCGGCTCCGCCCGGGGCCGCTCCCGGCCACGCAGGCATTTCTCAATGTAACCGAACAGATGCCCGAGAGCTAGAGTTCGCCCAGGAAGCGGAGGTCAGCCGGCCGGAGCGTGCAGGGCACGCCCCATTGGGCGGCTTCGTCGCTGCGGCGGGCGTCGGCCCACGAGCGGCGCGCGGGCGGAACCCGGAGCCATTTCGCCTCGTCTCTGGCGCTGCGGCATGCGTATAGCTCTTCTTCGATGGCGGCAAGCCTGGTGAGCCGCTCCATGCCGAGCGACGATGCCGAGGCGCGCAAGGCGAGGGAGACGACGAAGCCAAGGCGGTTCTGCACGCCGCGGCGCCGGGCCTCGGCCACCAGCCACGCCCAGTCGAGGTGCTCATAGCGGAGAACCAGCCAGGGGAGGGCTTCCACGACGGACTCCTCGATCCGGTCACAGGCGAGGGCGGCCATCAGGACCACGGCGGGGTCATGGCGCTCCTGCTCCGCTTCCAGTTCCGAGAACAGCGAGAGGAAGCCGGGGTAGCCGAGCGCCCCCAAGGCGTCCCGCAGCGCACGGAGGCGCAGGTCATCGTTTCGGGCCACCGTATCAATCTAGCCCAAGTTCGTCACGGCGTGTGCATTTTTGGCCATTTTGGGCCTTCTTG
>CAYWJB010000036.1:0-21934 GCA_964458495.1 uncultured Arcobacter sp. | reverse complement strand
TGCGACCGCCTCCGGGCGGGCTGCTGGGGGAGGTGTGAGAAATGGCGGCTAGCGTTCTCCGCGATTCCGGGACTGGCGGGGAGCGGCACGAGCGCGGCATCAATTCGCAGGATGTTCCCGGCGGCCAGCACGGCGGCGCGCTCCAGGACATTTTCGAGTTCCCGGACGTTGCCCGGCCAGTGGTAGGCGCGAAGGCGCTCGAGGCAGGAGGCGGACAGGGCGGCGAATGGCTTGCAGAACCTGGCGCGAAGGCGCTCCAGGATGGCATCCGCAAGCAGATCGATGTCTTCCATCCGGTCCCGGAGCGGCGGCACAGTGATGGGGAACACGTTGAGCCGGTAAAAGAGGTCAGCGCGGAAGCGGCCGTCCGTGACCTCGCGGCCCAAATCCCGGTTGGTGGCGGCAATGATGCGCACGTCGACCTTTCGCGTGCGCGAACTTCCGACCGGTTCAAACTCGCCTTCCTGCAGGACGCGCAGGAGCTTCACCTGGAGATCGAGAGGAAGCTCACCCACCTCATCGAGAAAAAGGGTGCCGCCATCGGCGAGGGCGAAGCGGCCTTCGCGAAGCTCCGTTGCGCCCGTGAATGCACCCTTCACATGCCCGAAAAATTCGCTTTCGATCAACGACGGCGGAATGGCCCCGCAGTTGACGCGGACCAGAGGCCTGCCAGCACGGCGACTCGACTCATGAATCGCCCTGGCCACCAATTCCTTCCCGGTGCCGGACTCGCCCTGAATCAGGACGGTGGCATCGGTCGCCGCCACCTGACGCATCTGGGCAAAGAGGCGCTTCATCACCGCACTTGCGCCAATGAGCCGCCCGGGCGGGCGGACTTCTTCGAGTTCCTGCCGGAGCTGCCTGGTCTGTTCGGTCAACGCGGCAATCAGGCGCTCGGTGTCGCGCTGTTCTCTCAGGTCGCGCAGCACGACCGTGCAGAACTTCCTGGTGTCCTGCGAGAAGCATGAGAGTCCGGCGTCGGCAGGGAACGGCGCCGCGTCGGCGGGACAGACATCGAGGGAGGAAACCCAAAGGGTCTCGCGCGGGACCTGACAGCTCGTGAGGGCCGCAAACACCCGCGCGAAGCGGTCACGGGCATCCGGGCAGAGCAGTTCGGCGAAGCTCTTGCCGCGAAGGCGGTCCAAGTCGATGGCGAACTTGGCGGTGCAACGATGATTGGCATTGCAGATCCGGCCATCTTCCGAAAGGATGAGAATCGCCTCTCCGACGGTGTCGAACAGCGCGGAAATCTGCTCCTCGCGGTCTCTCGCGCGGCGCTCGGCGCGGAGGCGCTCCACCTCGGCCGAGGCGCGAGCAGCGAAGATGCGAAGAATCGCCTCCAGACGCGAGTCGAGGTGTAGCGGCTTTACGTCGAGCACGGCCAGATGCCCCAGCAGGGAGCCGTCATGGGCAATCAGCGGAAGCCCGAGATAGCTGACCGCATCCAGAGCGGCGAGATCCGGGTCGCGGGGGAACAGCTCGATGACGTTTTCCTGAACATGAAACAGCGAGCAGTTCTCGATCACCGGTTCGCAGGGCGTTCCTTCGATCGCGTATTCGTAGTCCGGGATGTAATGGTCCTGGAACCAGAAGGCGTGGGCCGAAAGGCGCTTCCGGTCCGCGGAGACCTCGGTCACCCATGCGCCTGCCACGTCGAGGGCGGCTGCCAGGCGGTGCACGAGCGCAGCGAAGAAATCACAGCCGACGACGGCCGAAGTTCCCTCGAGCAGATAGACGAGGAGTTGGTCTTCGCGCGGGCCCAGGCCGCGGGTCATTGCGTCAATTCTGTCATGAATCAGCCTGCAGCGACAACGGCGCCGGGAGCGGCACGCTCGATGCGAGTCCGCGACCCTGGCCGAACCCTGCTCGCCGGCTTCCGCTTCAGCTGTGTAAAGTACAGTTAAAGATCCGCGCGCGGGTAAGCGAAGCTTCGAGGGGCGCGTCCAAGTCCATGAACGAGCCGGCGCACCAGCGCGGCCAAATCGAATCCAAGAGAGGGAGGGATGCAGGATGATGAGGCGAACCGCAATCCTGGCACTGCTGGCGCCCGTAGCCGCACGGGCGCAACGCGGCTTTCGCGGGGGCTTTCGGAGCGGGCGGGCCGGGGACAGCCTGCCGATGGCGAGCA
Source organism: uncultured Arcobacter sp. (assembly GCA_964458495.1). Classification (GTDB taxonomy): domain Bacteria; phylum Acidobacteriota; class Terriglobia; order Bryobacterales; family Bryobacteraceae; genus JANWVO01. The sequence continues at coordinate 19,806 of CAYWJB010000036.1, read as the reverse complement.
CCGACAGCGAGAAGCGGATTCTGGGCGTTCTTCAGGAGGCGTGGAACACAGGCGCGACCTACGCCAATGTGCCGCACGCCGACGGGCGAATGCTGCGCCTGCTGGCGGAGACGTGCGGGGCGAAGAGGGTGGTGGAGATCGGCACTTCCACGGGGCTTTCGGGTCTCTGGTTCTGCCTGGCGCTGCACAAGACGGGCGGGCGCCTGACGACGTTCGAATACGACGCGCGCCGGGCGGCGACGGCACGTAAGCATTTTGAGCAAGCCGGCGTGGCGCAGATCGTGACCATCGTCGAGGGCGACGCGCACCAGACCATCGCGCGGCTCAAGGAGCCGATCGACATTCTGTTCCTGGATGCCGACAAGGAGGGCTATGTCGACTACCTGAACCGGCTGCTGCCGCTGGTGCGGCCCGGGGGGCTGATTCTGGCGCACAACATCGACATGGTTCCGGAGTACGACAGGGCGGTGAATTCGAATCCGGCACTGGAGACGCAGTATTTCCGGGAGGGCGGGGGCATGTCGATCACTTTGAAGAAGCTGTGAGAGCGGACGCGGCGCAGGCGGCGGGGCAGCAGACGCGGGGAGAACAGGCGCCGGCCCCCCGAAGGCTCCTGAGAAGCTCTCCCGCGCGGTTGCCCGGAGCTCGCCTTCCCCTCGCACATGGGCCGCGTCCGCGCTCTGTGGCGCTCACTTCCGGCGCACGGAGACGAGTTCGAAGCGGGAGACGGAATTCCGCGCCAGGTAGGTCTTCAGCAGGACTTCGAAGTGGGGAACAGCGCCGGACGGCGCACCCATCCTCTGGCGGAGCGTCCCGACCCAGGATTCGGTGGTGATGAACTCGACGCCGGCGTCAGAGGAGTTGACGTCGGTGCCAGAGATCAGCAGCGCCGTGCCGCCGGCCTTCAGGCTCCCGAGGTACGCCACGCGGCAGTAGCCGACGCGGCTCCATTCGACCGGGTATTCGGGCAGCTCGCCCGGAAGCGGGTTGGTGTTGCGAAACGAGGCGCGGCGGGGAGGCTCAGTGAACACTGTCTGGAAGTTGAGCTGGCTTTCATAGGCTCCCACCCACGGGTTGCCGCGGCGGCTGCCGAGGAGGACGACATTGCCCGAGGAGACCATGTTGATGTTGGCGTCGCGGGAGGAGAGGACGTCGAGGGGAAGCCCGTTCAGGGCGAACAGGAGTCCAAGGCGGCGTGCGGCGGTAGCGTCGGCAACCGTGGTTGGATAGCGGTTGAAAAAGCTGAGGACGGCGGAGCGCAGGACCGGATCGGCAATCTCCCTCTCGGCGAGCGCTCCGAAGCCGCGGTTCTGGTATTGCTCCAGGGTGATGTGGTGCTGGAGGGCGTCCTGGAGCGGCAACAGGCCGAGATCGGACAGAAGCAGGTGGGTCTGATGGCCGTTGCCGAACATCTGGCGCCAGAGCCGGTCGACCGAGGGGTGAGGCCCAAGGCCGGCCTCGAGGCGCGAGGAGAGACGGTGATTCCAGACGAGCAGGGACGCGCAAACCAGCGACAAAGCTGCCGCTGCCAGCCAGCCGAGACGGGAGCGGCTTTCGGGGAGAGGCAGGGGCGGGACAACTGCCGGCTCGCCGGTGTGCTCGAAAAACTGAAACAGGTAGCTGCCCTTTGGGAGGCGGACGCGGAGGCGTTCCTGCTTGCCTTCTTCCTCGAAGTACTGCTCGATCTTCTTCCGGAGATGGGAGACCTGCACGCGGACGATGGTGTCCTGGCTGGTGTCGTAACCTGGAGAGCGCCCAAAGACAGCCACGCCGATGTCCTGCTCGCGAGGGGGATGCTCGGGCGATACGATGGAGCGCTGGCCGAGGTACTCAAGCAGCTCCTTGGCTCGTTGGGATTTCTGAAAGAGCGAACTTGACGCGATTCGCTCCAACAAGGCCCACTTGGTGGCGGCGCTGGCATCGCCGCCATGGGCCGGGACTGGCGAACCGAGAGCCACGGGACGTTACCCGGCCATGAGTATAGCACCAGACAGGCGCCGGCAACTCCAAGAAACTGCAAGACTCCGATGGCGGTTTATCAGTTAAAGCGCCGTGAATTCACTTGCGCGCCCACAGCGGACGGGTTCACTCTCGGATCGAACACAGACAAAAGCGCGGCCGTGGAAGCGGCAGACCAGGAACCGGTCGCGCAGATTCAGGGGCCAAGGGCCGGCGCGAAGGCTGAATAATTCGCCAACGGGCCGGTCGGTGAGTTAAAGAAGGCAAGGAAGGCGACCCATGGTTCGTATGACAACGAGGGTATTCTGGCTGGCACTGTTGGTGGCGTGGATGATGGCCGGGCTGGCGATGGGACAATCGCAGGACGCCCGGGGCAATATCCTGGGCCGAGTGACGGACCCGTCGGGGGCAGTGATCCCCGGGGCGGAGGTGAAGGCGAGAAACACGTCCACCGGCGTCACGGTGGGCGCCAAGACCAACGAGAGCGGCAATTATGTGCTGCCGTTCCTGATGCCGGGCTTTTACGAAGTCTCGACGGAGGCGCCGGGGTTCCGCAAGTTTCTGCGCGGCAATATCCAGGTGCGCGTGAACGAAAACGTTCAGCTCGACATCCAGTTGACCGTGGGCGAGCTGGCGGAAGTGGTGCAGGTGACGGCGGAGACGCCTCTGCTCCAAACCGCCGAGGCGACGCTCGGGCAGGTGGTGGACGAGCGGCGGATCCTGGAGCTGCCGCTGTTCGCGGGCAACGCCATGGACCTGGTTCACCTGGCGCCGGGAACGGTGAACGGCACCGACATGAGGCTTCGCAAGGCGCCGTTCAACAACGCGCCGTCGCAGTTTTCGACCGACGGCAGCGGCAACTACGGCAACGCGTTCACGATTGACGGCGTGGCGAATCTCTACTCGGACGGCACCAGCCCGCGGGTGGCGTTCTCGCCGCCGCAGGCGTCGCTGGCGGAGTTCAAGGTGCAGACGTCGTCGTTTGACGCCAGCGTGGGGCGCACCGCCGGGGCGCTGGTCAATGTCAGCACCAAGGGCGGCACGAACGAACTGCACGGGCAGATGTGGTACTGGCTGCGCCATTCCAAGCTGGACGCGCCGACGATTTATCAGAACCGCTCGAACCCGCCGGGCTACAAGCTGCCTATCTACCAGGACCACCGTTACGGCATTTCGGGCGGCGCGCCGGTGATGCTGCCCGGCGTGTACAACGGCAAGAACAGAACGTTCTGGCACTTCACATACGAGGCGAACAAGTTCGGCGATCCGAACGTGGGCGGCTCGATGATTTCGACCGTGCCGAGCGAGGCGTGGCGGAACGGAGACCTTTCCGACTTGTTGAAGCTGGGCTCGACCTACCAGCTCTACGATCCGTTCTCGATCGCCGTGGCGCCGGGCGGACGGTTCAGCCGCCAGCCGCTGCCGGGCAACATTTTCCCCAAGAGCCGGATTCATCCGGCGGCGCAGAAGCTGCTGGCGCTATATCCGCTGCCCAACCAGCCTGGCACCGCCGACGGGCGCAACAACTTCTTCATGTCGAAGCCGGCGCTGGAGGATTACTGGACCACTATTGGGCGGGTCGATCACGCCTTCAACGAGCGCAACCGGATGTTCCTGCGCTTCCACCGCGATTTCTGGGAAGAGGACAAGAACCGCCACTTCGGCAACTCGGTGAACGGGATCATCCTGAACCGCATCAACCGTGGCATTGCGCTGGATGACGTGCACATGTTGTCGTCGACGATGGTCTTGAACCTGCGGTATGGCATCAGCGCCCAGGAGTTTCCGGAGCGGCGCGTGAGCCGCGGGTTTGACCTTGCTTCGCTCGGCTTTTCGTCGAACCTGGTCAACCTGGTGGACAAGAGCCTCGCCACGATTCCGCGGACGTCAGTGGGTTCGCTCACCCAGCTGGCGCCGTGGGAATCCGGCGATGGCAAGACGGCCTCGATCAGCCACAACGCGGTGGCGAGCCTGACCTGGATCCGCGGGGATCACAACATGCGCATGGGGTTGGACTGGATGGCGTTCCGCGAATTTCGCGCGCGCTTCCCCGGCGACGTCTCGCCGGATCTGAGCTTTTCCAACGCATGGGCGCGCGGACCGCTGGACAACAGCCCGGCGCCGCCGGTGGGCGCGGAGTTTATCGCGTTGCTGGCGGGCATCCCGGGCGGGAGCCTCTCGCGCACCGGCACGCACGCCGAGCAGGACATTTACACGGCGCTCTACTTCCAGGACGACTGGAAGCTGACGCGCAAGCTGACGCTGAACCTCGGGCTCCGCGCCGAGCATGAGTCGCCGATCACGGAGCGTTACAACCGCAGCGTGACGCAGTTCGACGGAACGAGTTCCAACCCGATCGAACCCGCGGCCATTGCCAACTACGCCAAGGCGCCGATGCCGGAGCTGCCATTGCAGAACTTCCGCGTGCTGGGAGGTGTGACTTTCGCCGGAGTGGGCGGCAATCCGCGCGAGTACTGGCGGGGACAGGGCATCCAATGGTCGCCGCGGTTCGGTCTCGCCTATCAGTGGACGCCCGCCACGGTCCTGCGTGCCGGCTACGGCATCTTTTATGCGCCGATGGGCATTTTGCGGACGAACTCGATCCTGTCGGGCTTCTCGCGCAGCACGCCCATTGTGGCCACCAACGACAACGGCCTCACCTGGATCGCCGATCTCGCCGATCCGCTCCCCGGCGGGCTGTTGCCGGTGCTGGGTGCTTCGGATGGGTTGAAGACGACGCTCGGGCAGGGAACCAGCTTCTTCCCGCTGGAGCGCAAGATGCCGCCGACGCACCGCTTCTCGTTCGGGTTCCAGCGCCAGCTGCCGGGCGGGATCATGGTGGAGGCCTCCTATGTGGGCAGCCGCAGCTACCGGCTGCCGGTGTCTCGCGCGGCGAGCTACACGCCGAAGCAGTACTACAGCACGCTGCCCTACCGCGACAACGCGACCATCAACTTCATGACGGCGAACTTCACGAGCCCGTTTTTCGGGCTGCACCCGAACTTCACGTCGCGCAACATCACGAGGGCGCAGCTGCTGACGCAATATCCGCACTTCTCGAGCGTCACATTCGAGGACTCGGTGGGCTACTCGTGGTACCACTCGATGCAGAACCGGCTGGAGAAGCGCTTCCGCAAGGGCTGGACGCTGCAGATGGCGTGGACGTGGTCGAAGGCAATGGCGGCCAACAGCTACCTGAACTCTTTCGATCCGCTGCCCTATGAGTCGATCTCGGATCTGGACCGCCTGCACCGGGTGACCGGCAGCGGCATTTACGAACTGCCGTTCGGCAGAGGGCGGAAATTCAGCGCCTCGATGCCGGCGCCGCTGCAGTTCCTGGCCGGCGGCTGGCAGATCAGCGGCGTCTACCAGTTTCAGAGCGGGGCCCCGCTTGGGTTCGGACAGGCGCTGTTCGTCGACGACTCCCGCAAGATCGTGCTGCCTTCGGACCAGCGCAACACGGACCGCTGGTTCAACACCGACGTGTTCAACCGCAACGCGGCGCAGCAACTGGCGTGGAACGTGAACGCGTCGCCGCTGCGCTACTCCAACATCCGCGCCGATTCCCAGCGGCGGCTGGATCTTTCGGCGAACAAGACGTTCCGCATCACGGAGGGAGTGCGCGTGGTGTTCCGCGCGGACACCTTCAACGCGCGCAACGAGGTGGTACTCCGCTCGCCAAACACGAGTCCGACCAACAGTGCGTTCGGACGGGTGACCGCACAGGAGCCGCCGCGCTCCTGGCAGTTCTCGCTGACCGTGCGGTACTGAACCTCGCGCCGGGGCGGCCTGCTTGCGCCGGGCCGCCCCGCAAGCCCCTTGTCACGGCCCATGCGGGTGGTGCATCTTCGAGGAGGAGGCACTGCGCATGATCCCTCCTCCGTTTGAATCGGTAGTCTGCCCGATCGACTTCAGCGAGTGCTCGGCCAACGCCCTGCGCTGGGCCGCCTGGCTGGCGCAGACCTCTGGCAAGCCGCTGCGCCTGCTCCACGCGGTCCACGTCGACACGCCGTCCTATCTGACGCCGGAGCGGCGCGAGCGGATCCTGGAGGAATGGAATGAAGTGCGGCGGCATGCAGAGGCGCATCTGAGAGAATGGTCCCGTCAGTATCTGCCGGAAGGAGTGGAGGTCCACTACGAAGTGTCCGACGCGCCGCCGGTGGAGGCCATCATCGCGGCGGCGCACCGGGCCAACGCGTGGGTGGTGATGGGGACGCACGGCAGGACGGGGTGGCGGCAGGTCTGGCTCGGCTCGGTGACCACACGGACGATCGAGCAGGCCAAGGTGCCCGTGCTCGCCATTCCTCCTGACAAGGCGATCTGCCCTAAGTGAGGACGAATGCCTGACTGGTTGCTGGCAGTCATTGTGGCGGGCGGCTACATCGCCCTGATGAAGTGGGTCCTGCCGCGTCTGGGCGTGCCCACCTGAATGAGCGCCAGTTGCGACGTCGAGTCTCGGCGTCAGGAACCGGACGAGCGGGAAGGCAGAGAAAACCCGAAGCAATAGCCCGAAGGATTGGCCGAGTCCTTCAGGGATTCACCCGATATATTCGACGCGCCCCTTGGCGCATGATTGGGGCAGGCAGTTGGAGTGAGAGCCAACGGCTGTGAGGAGGTGCGTCGTGTTTGCGGACCGTATCGTCTTTCTGGCACGGGATCTCGAGGCTGCCAGCGAGATCCGGGAGCTTGCGGGCCAGTGCAACCCTTTTCATGAGTTGCAGACCGTGGACGCGGGGGACGCCGGGAGGCTGAAGGAATTTCTGGACTCGCTGAAGGGCGCGAGGCCGGACGCGGTTCTTGTCGAGGTCCGGGGATTCCAGGAGATCGCAGAGGTTTTGGAGCCTCTCCTGGCGGCGGATCCGATGTTGCCTGTCCTGATTTACTGCCGCAAGATCGAGAACCAAGCCTACCTTGAGCTTCACCGGCTGGGATTCGGGAACAGGATTCTCCATCTGCCTTGCCGGCGCGAAATCCTGGAGCAGGCCATGCTGGAGCTGCGCAGCCGGCGCGAGAGGCCGTTCGTTCCTCCAGCCGAATTGTGCCCGGTGGTGAGCTTCTTTCCCGGCAAGCCGGGCAGCGGCGCCTCCACGCTGGCATGGCATTTCGCCAATGTCTGCGCCGGGATTCTGGGCGGGAGAGTCCTCCTGGTTGATCTGGATCTGAACTGTGGAGTTCAGAGCTTATTCGCGGGGGCGCAGTCCGGCATGAACCTGTTTGACGCCATCTCGATCGTGGATCACACCGGCCAGATGCCGGATTCCCATCACGTGGCAAAACGGAACGGCGTGGAGATCCTGGGCGCCATGAGGCGTTGCCGGTCCGCGCGGATCGATTCGCGGCTCTATGAGAACTTTCTCACGGCGGCTCGCGCCTCCTGCCGCATTGTTGTCGCGGACCATTCCGGCAATTGGGAGCGGTTTTCGGTAGAGACGATGAAAGCCTCCGCACTGCTTTATTGCGTCTGCGGAAGCGACTTTTTGTCCTTGTCTCAAGCCGGCCGGGCCAGCGTTCTGCTCGCCGAGGAAGGCCTCCTGCCGAGAACGCGGCTTGTGGTGAACCGGAATTCGTCGAGATTCGCCCTGCCTCCCGAGGAGGCCGAAAGGTTGTCCGCGCTGAGGATGGCGGCCGGCCTGCCCAACTGCTACGGCGAGATGCAGAAAGCGGTGACCCGAGGCTACCTGGCGGAAAAACAGACCGCTTATTTCGCCTCTGTCGAGTCCTTGGCGATGAACACGTTGCGGTCCGTGCGGCTGCTCGGCGAGGAGGACACCGGAAATGCCAGGGGGAAGACCGGGGCAGGAGGGTGGCTCCGGTCTCTGGGCTTGGCCCGGCGGACACCGGCGCCGGCAGCCCCGGAAACCGCCGCAAGGCCCTGAGAAACGGTCACCCCCGGAGCTCTCGAAGAAACGCGCCGCTGAAAATTTCTCTTGGCAAGACGTGGCAATTCGCGATAGTATAAACAGGATTCCGAGTCGTGGAAGGTGCCATGTCTACAATCGTTGGCGTGCTGATATTGACCGCGATTGCCTCCGCAGCCATAGGCTGGCTTGCCTGGAAGATCCACGGGGCACTGCTCGTGGAAGAAGCCGATTGCTCGTGGTGGGAGCACTTTGATCCGGGCAAATACAGGTCGTTGCTGAATTTGCTGGACGAGACAGAGGTGGAATTTCTGCGCGCGCAGCGCGGGTACAACCGCCGTCTGCTCTGGAAGTTTCGCGCCGAGCGGGCGCGGATATGCCGCCAGTTCCTGAGGGAAATGAAATCGGACTTCCACCGCCTTCAGGCAGTCGGGCAAGCCCTTGTAGTCGCCAGCCGGTGTTCGGAGGACTTCCCCGAAGAGCTGTTCCGGCAGAGGATCCGGTTCAGCCTGGCGTGGTGGAGGATGAGGGCGGGTCTTGCGGTATGGCGGTTGGGACTTCCAGAGCCGGATGCAACCCCTCTTCTGGCTTCCATGGAGGCATCTGCCAGCACAGTGCGGCTGGCGGTGGCCCCTGCCGCCTGACTGTAGCCTGAAGAGTGACTTACCGCCGGCCCTTCAGCCATGCTTTGGCTTCGGCCAGCTGCTCGAAGCGTTTCTCGTCCGCGCGGAAATCCGGCGTGTGCACGCACCTCCGGTGGCGGCGGTGCTCAACGGGATGTTTCAAGTGCAGCATTTCGTGGAACAGCACATATTCGACGACGGTCTGCGGCACCTCAGGGCGGTCCAGCCAGGAACTCAGAATGATGGCATTGTGAGCGTGATCATAATGGCCCAGGAGCGTGCGGGAGGGCCGGCGGCTCCAGCCGAGGAGGGGTTTGGGGAAGAGGGGGCCGAAGTAGCGGTCGCGCAGTTCATTGAAGAGTGTGTCCAGGTCATAGGTCTCGCCCTGCGGCCCGGAGACGAATTTCCGGCCACGCGCCGCGCGCAGGGCGAGGTGGTCGCGCCGGACTTCTTTCCGGTTGAGATACTGCCGGTAATGGCGCACCCAGTGCGGGGGCGGCGTGAGGCGGAAGAGGCGGGAGAGCAGAATCCAGGCCAGGGCCTCCCGAACTGTCGCAGGCGCAGCCGCCATCAGTTCGCTGAGGCGGAGCTCGAGCACTCCCCCTGCCAGCCTGAGCTTGCCCATGGTGGCGACATAGGGACGGACAAGCAGGCGGATCTCGGGGATTGTGGCGTTGCGAGACAGGGCGGCGTAGACGCGGCGGAAAATCGATTCGGTCGATTCCGGCGCCGGAGCCACTTCGAAAGGCAGAAGTTGCATCCCTCTCCCTGAATAGCATAGTTTTAGAGTTTCCCGTCCGTTACAAAGGGACGGCAGGACGCCTGCCTCCCCGCAGGAGCCGCAGGCGCGAAGGAGGTTCGTTGTTACGAGCGAAAATCAGCGCGGTGGGCGCCTGGGTGCCGCCGCGGGTATTGACCAACGATGATCTGGCACGGATGGTGGAGACTTCCAACGAGTGGATCCTGGAGAGGACCGGGATTCGCGAACGGCATATTGCCGATCCTGGCATTGCCACTTCCGACATGGCCATCGAGGCGGCGAAGGCGGCGCTGGCCAACCATGGTTCGACTGCCGAAGATGTCGATGGCATCATCCTGTGCACGGTCACACCTGACCATATGTTCCCCTCCACGGCGTGCATCGTCCAGCACAAGCTGGGGGTGAGGCGGGCCTGGGGCTTCGATCTGGTGGCCGCGTGCTCGAGCTTTGTCTACGGCCTGACGACGGCCGCCCACCTGGTCGGCTGCGGAACGCACAAGAAGGTGCTCGTGATCGGATCGGACACGATGAGCCGGATCATCGATTACACAGACCGCGCCACTTGTGTTCTGTTCGGCGATGGAGCGGGCGCGTTCGTGGTGGAGCCCGCCGCCGACGGGGAACCCGGCTTTCTGGGTTTCCGCAACGAGATCGACGGCTCCGGAGGCGAGGTGCTGATCATGCCCGCCGGCGGCTCGCGGATGCCGCCCTCGCACGAGACGGTGGAGAGGCGCCTGCACTTCGTCCACCAGGAGGGGCAGGCCGTGTTCAAGTACGCCGTGAAGAAGATGGGCGATGTGTCGGCGGAACTGCTGGAGGAGATCGGCATCAGCCCCTCCGAAGTGAAGCTGATGGTGCCCCATCAGGCGAACCGCCGGATTATTCTGGCCGCGGCCAACCGGCTGGGCATCAGCGAAGACAACGTTCTCATCAACATCGAGCGCTACGGCAACACGACGTCCGGCACCATTCCGATCGCGACCATGGAAGCATGGCAGCAGGGACGTCTCAAGAAGGGTGACATCGTTCTGTTTGCCGCCGTCGGCGCCGGCTTCACCGTGGGCGCAAACGTTTGGCGCTGGGCGATTTGACGGCCATCGCCCGGCGGGGTTTCGCGCGGTGGATGGCGGGACCGGCCCCGCTCAGAGACCGTGCGGTCCGCCGGCGGACACGGCTGGCAAGGGATTCGCGCAGACATCGTTTCCACCGCCTGGGGGAGCCTTGCGTGCCAGCGTGAAACGCCGCGGCTCGAGCCTTGATGGCGGTTGCCGTCGATCGGATGCGGGGCCGGTGCGGCGCAGTGGATGCTTCCGGCAGAGGATCCGAACTTGCGGCTTTGCCGGTCCTGCCGCTTCCCTTCCCGCCTGTTTCCGCTTATCATAGAGTTCAGGCGCGCCCGTAGCTCAGCTGGATAGAGCGTTTGCCTCCGGAGCAAAAGGCCGCAGGTTCGAATCCTGCCGGGCGTACCAGCCTTTTCAGTCACTTACAGCCACCCAGTAAAACCCGAGGGAGACGCAAAGGGAGACTGAGTGAGCCACTCGCGCATAAAAATGCGCCCGGCTGGGAACCGGGCGCAGGGAAGGAAGCGATGGAACGTCAGGCGTTCGCCGGCATGGTCAGCACTTCGGCGTTCGCCGGCTCCGGCTCGGCCGGCCGCCAAGGCTCGCCGGTAATTTCCTCGTAAGCGGAGATGGCCTCTTCCAGAAATAGCCGCAGAGCCATAACCGGCGGGTCGTCGATTTGCAGCTTCTCGTCGAGCCGGTCTGCGGTGCGGTACAACAGCGCCCACAAGGCAACTGCCTGGTCTCCCAGGACAAAGGCTTCGAGCCGAGAGCAGGCCTCGTGCATGAGCACCTTGGACGCATGGTGGTCGATCAATCGCTGAGCAGTGGACATATGCGCTCCTTGAATTTGTCTCGCCGGCGGGAAGGGGATGCGATAGGCTATCGGTAGCCGTTCGCGAGCCATGCCCTCGCGGCGGTCAGTGCCATGCTGATGCGCGAACATCGGCATGGCACGCTCAGAATATCACCGTCACGTCGGGAGTCAAGCCCTCACCGCCAGCCCCGCGCCACCGCCGCCTTCGCCGCAGCCCTCCGCGCCCGCATAGCCTCCCGCGCCCGGCACCTGGAGCACGCCCCGCACTCGCAGCCGATTTTCGGCCCTCGCCGCTTCGGCTCGGCCTCCACGGGCAGCGGCTCCGGCAAGGGTGCGTCCTTGAGCACAAACGGCTCAAGTTCGGCGCCCGCCTCGCGAGCAGCCGCCTCGACGTCCGCGAGGCGCAGCGCGGCCTCCATCTCGTCGGCCTCCGCTACCGCAAGCTCGACGCGCCCGTTCCAGCGGTCCATAGCCGGCGTTCCGGCCTCCAGCTCGTCCTCGCGCACCAGCGCCCGCAGCGCAGCCGCGCGGTCATGCAGGCCTTGGAGCCGGCGCCGCCAGTAGGCAACGCGCGCCTGGAGCCGCTCGCGCCGCGCGCCGGCAGGGTCATGGAGCAGTAGCTCAAGGAACGCCGCGCGCGCGGGCGAGTCGGCGTCTGAAGGCGGGATGCACGTTCCCACGTTCGCGTAGTAGAGGAAGCCGCGATGATGGAGCTTGAGCACGGCCACCACCTCCTTGCGGCCAGTATATGACGCGTCAACTGTCGTTGCAACGGGGAAGCGGCCCTCAGGCCGCCGTGCGAGGCGCCCAGGCGCCGTCAGGCTGGCGCCGCCAGCAGGACAGGCCCCGCAAGCTGAACGAGCAGTAGAAGGTGGAGCCGTCCGCAACAAGCCGCTCCCGCTCCTCGGCGGGAAGCCTCAAGGCGTGGTCGTGCGGCGCCATGTAGATGCGGCCCTCGCGGAGCAACTCGAGGCAGGCCGCGTCGAACTCGGCCTTGCCAAGGCCGCAGGCCTCGCGCAGCCGGGCAACCGCCACAGGCGAGCCGTGCTCGCGCGCCACGCGCCAGAAGGCCTCCACCGCAGCCGCCTTCGCCTCGTCGATCGCCGTCCGCTTCATGCCTCGAATATGCCATGGAATTTAGCGCTAGTCAAGGGGAATCCGCACGCATTTCCGAAAAATGCGTTCGCATTTTCGCACGCAGGCAAAAAAATCCCGGCGAGGATATTTCGCCTCGCCGGGAGGGTTTTGCCCGTAGGAGGAATCAATGTGCGATGGAAAAGATCGTTGCGCCTTGCGCCGGGCGAGGCGCCGCAGCGGGGATCGGCCGCCGCGGCGCTCATGGCTGGCTTCAGGCCTCCCGGCGGTTCGGCCGAGAGATCATCACGCGCCGGCAGCGCGATAGATGCCGCGCCAATCGACAACGCCGGCGCCGCAGTCAAGCCGCACCTTGAATTTCCACACGTCGCGGTCGAAATCCCACTGCTGTTCGGTCTGCGGTCCTTCCACGCCTTCGAGGTAGGCGAACTCAAAGGTCGGAATTCGCTGCGGATCGGCGGCCGCATACCAGGCTGTTGCGCTCGAGTCGTCCAGGCGCGGCTCGGTAATCGGCGTCAATTTGCCGGCGAACGGGTTGACTTTTTCGGGGTCGGCCGGCGTGATTTGCGTCACCAATTGTTCCGCGGCCGTCTGCAAGGACGCCGGCACCACCAGGAATTTCGGATCGGCGTCGATCACCACCTCGCCGTCCAAGCCCTTCTGGCGGCGCATGGCGAGGCGCGCAGCAGAGAGCGAGGTGAGCGACAGCGCGGAGCCGGCGCCGGTCGCCACGTTGCCGCGCGAAGAGTGGAACAGCGGCAAGCCATCGGCCAGGATCGGGCCGGTGCCAGCGTTCGCGGTCAGTAGGTCAACGAGCATCTTCGCCTCGAATTCCGCGGCCAGCCGGCCGATGGCGCGCGTCCAGGCGTCGATGGCGCCGAGATCGTCGTTGACGATCGCCTCGCGCGAGAACGAAAAGACGCGGCCGTACGTTTTGACCTGGTAAGAACTGGTCTGCTCAGCCACGGAGCCGTACTGGTATTCCGCGGCCTCGGCCTTCAGCGCAAGGCCGGTGCCTTCGCCGATGCGCAGGGCGCGCTTCGTTTTGAAATCCCTCGCGCTCACCACGCGGCAAAGCTGCTTCAGCGCCGCGGGCGCCGCCTGGTAGGCGTCAAGCAGCGATTTGTTCGCCACATCGGCCAGGATGTGCGGAAAATCGCTCCGCGACATCGCCAGCGTCACCGCGTGCGCATCGCTCATGCCCACGAGGCGCTCGCCGCGCCAGCGCAGGCACTCGCGCGCGGCGTCGGACAGACGCGTGAAGGCGTACTGGCGCGCGTGCTCGGGCAGCTCGCCGCCATGCAGGCGATGGCGCAAGGCAAGGGTTAGTCCCTCGCGGCGGGTGTCGCCGTGGTCGCGTACCATCTCAATGCGCGGCGCAGGCTGAAACTGCTCGCTGCGCTTCGCCATCTCCTCCAGCGCCAGCTTGCGGAAGTCCTCCACCGGCGTTCCGGCCTCGATGTGCTGCATCGTCAGCGTCTCGCTCAGCCGCGCCGCCTTGCCAATCTTCTGCAATTCCATAATCCGCGCGCGCTCGGCCGCGGCCGGCGCGTCAAACAATTTCTCCTGATTCTGTTCTGACGTCATCTCCTGTCCTCCATGCATGGAAAGAATCATTGCGCCGGCATCGGCCGGCGTGCTCACAAGGCTAAGCTCATAGGGCAGCCACTTGGTCACCACCCGCCGCGCCAGCTTGCCCTCGCGGTCGCGCTCGTCGCGCGTCTCGAGCAGCTCCACGCCGATGGAGACGCCGCGCACGATCCCGCGCTCGAGGTCATCCAGCAGCTCCTCGGCGCGCGGCCGGCTGGAAAGCTCCACCTCGGCCAGCAAGGCGCCGCCCTCGATCCAGGCCCGGCGCACCGCGCCAAGCTGGGAGCCGACGCCGGCATCGGCGTGCGAGTCCAGCAGCGGCGCCACGCCGCCGTTGAAGCGGCTCAGGTCGGCCCCGGCCATGTCGAACACCAGCTCGAAGTCCCGGCGTGAAACCGGATCGTACCTGCGGATCGGCTGCCCGCTCAAGGCGCGCGCGGCGAAGCGGCGCGTCTTGCGGTCAACAGTCTGCGGCCGCGCGTCGGAAGGCGTCAGCCTCAGACGCTCAATCGCGGGCGTGCTCAATTCCATGGGGCACCTCCCTTCAGCCGGGCCAGCGGCGGCTTCTCGCCGGCTTCCGCGGCTTCCAAGCGGCGCCACTCGGCAACGGCTTGCTGGAAGCGCCGCGCCAGGTCTTCGAGCGCGTCGGCGCTCATGGGCAGGTCGAAAGCGACAAGCTGGTCGCCTGCTTGCGCCACGATCTTCAGGCCGCCGCGGACCAAGTACAGTCCAGGGTGCGCAGTCACGCCCGCACCTCCTCTCGCGGCGCCGCGCCAACAGCCAGCCGCACCGGCTCCCGCAGCGCGGCCAGCACCGTCTTCCGCGAGCCGGCCAGGTCAACCGAAACCACACCTGCCTGCGGGCCGCGCAGCAGGCCGTGCGAGGTGATGGCAACAAGATCTTCCTGGCGGGTGACCAACAGCACCGTCGGCTCGATGCCCGGCTCCTTCAGCACCACCAACCACCCGCGGCCGGCCAAGATCGCCTCGCGGCGCGCTTCGCACAAGTCCACCGCCATCCGCAGGTCAACGCCAAGAACGGCGAGAATCCACACACACCGAAGGACACACGCGTCCTCGGCTGCCCACCCGTCACGCGGGCGGCGCAGCACGCCACGGTGCAGCCAGCCGCGGAACGTGCTGTAGTCGATGCCGGCTGCGGCAGCCACAGCGGCGTCGGTGTACGTCATGCTCCAAGCATACCATAAGCTACGTTGAATGTCAACTGTCAGTGACATTAGGCATCCTTCTTCTGAGTCTCGCGCGCCGCCGAAACCGCCCGGATGTCACCGGATGGTGACAAAGCGGGAGCCGCCGGCGCGCGGGAAGTCGTTGATTCCACTTGGGTTGAGCCATCGGGCGAGAATTTTGACCAGATTTTAGGGGGTGCAGCTAGGTCGAGCGTGCAATCCGGCCTACCCGCCCATGCCGGGGCGCAGGAAGGACCCGCGGCTTGCGCCTGGATGGCCAAGAAACGCACGCTCGGCTCGGGGTGCGGGGTGACCATCACCCGCCCGGCGCCCGCGCGTCCTGGAGCATTCCAGCCGCGGGCACGGGCGCTCCAACCGCGAAGCGCATCGGACTTGGGAAGGTACTCGCTCAAGCCACGGCGCCGCCACCCTGCACCGCCGCCCGGGTGCGGCGCAGGGGGTGGGGGTGTGGGGGAGGGGTGCTCGGCAGAAGTGCTCGGAAGTGCTCGCCCTATAGAGTATAAGAGCAGTGCCGAGCACTCGAGCACTTTTGGGGTCTCCAGACAGTGCCAGCCGCACGGCAACCCGAAGCGCGTCAAGCACTTGCAAGCGGAGCCGGGCGTTTGCAGCGCGCCGAGCACTGCTCGAGCACTTTTGAGCAGTTCCGAGCAGTGCCGAGCAGTCGCGAGCACTCCCGAGCAGTGCCGAGCACTTTTCACTCGGACGCGGTCCACTTCTTGCCCTCCCTGACAACCAGCCCGCGGCTGCGGAGCCTGTCGAGTGAGCACCAGACTGCGCGGAAGGACTTTCGCAGCGCCCGCGCGATGGTAGCCGGCTGACTGCTGCCTTGCGCTTGCAGATACGCCAGCACGTCTTCCATCGTTTCGCCCATGCTGTCCGATTCCCCTTCGCCGGCAACGGCCCATCCCCAGCCCGTATCGGGCGCGTCGTTCCAGTCGAGTTCGTAGTCCTTGCGGCCGGTGAAGCGCCCTACCACTGCGAGCGATCCCTGCCGGCCTTTGCGCTTCAGCTCGGAGAGGACGTCCGCGGCCGCAGTGTTGCCCGTCGTGCCCAAGAGGTTCTCGATCGGATCGTTGCCGGATGCGCCCTTCTTGGTGTGCATGATGATGACCATGGCGCACTGGTGGTCAATGGCGATCCGCCGGCAGCGGTCGATGATGTCGTAGTCTGTTTGCCCGATATCCGCCTTTGGATTGCGGGCGCCGGCCAGCTTAAAGAGCGAGTCCAGGATCACCAGCTCGGCCGGATGCTGGCGCAGCGCCTCGCGGATGATTTCGTCGCCGCCGCCGAGGATCGGCAGCCCCAGCTCGGGAAACACTTTCAGATTGCGTAGGCCGTCCGGGCGCCGGCCGTTGAGGATCTTGCTTACCTTGTCCTTCGTCAAAGGCAGTCCGTCCTCAAGCGCCCATAGCTGCACTCGGCCCGGATGAAGCACGGCGAGCCGGCCGATGCAGGATTGTCCGGTAGCCACGGAAAGCGCCAGCTGGCAGGCGAACCATGACTTGCCTTCCTTCGGGCGCCCTCCGAAGAGCATCAAGCCTTGCCTCGGCAGGAAGTCTTCGATCATCATTTCCGGCGATTGAATCGTTGCGTCTGACAAGACAACCTCCATGTCGAATGCCCTTGGAACAACCTTCGGCTTCGCCGCCGGCGCAGCCGCGCGCCTCGGTTCTGGCTCCCGCGCGATGCCCAGCCACAGCAGCACGGCATCCAGGACGCGCTTGTCGAGCAGCTCGGCGAGCCGCCGCAGCCCCGTGGTCTGTGCGCCTGAAGCGTGCTTCTGGAACGTGCTCCTGACTTCGGCCGCCGCTTGGTGCAGGTCGGCGCCGCGCTTCCAGAGTGCTCTGTAAATTGCGCGATGGAACGCAACAGCCTCGTCCTCGCTCCAGCCCCCGCGCGCCAGCGCGCCAGCCAAGGCGATGAACCCCTCGTTCCGCGCGCCCTCCGCGGGGAAGTGCCTCGCAAGCAGCGCCGCGGCCGCCACGCGGGCCACCGCGCGCTCGAGGATGTCGGCGTCGATGTTGGCCGGCGCGCCGTCATAGCCCGGCTCAAACTCGATGCGCTCGCCGCTTGGATGAACGCTCCAAGGCACCACGGTCTGCAATCCGGCTGTGTCGTCCGATTTCCTGCATCGCAGCTCGATCAGGCATTGCCGGTTCGCTGGGTCGAGGAAACGCTTGCTTCTTATCGGGGGATCAGCGCGGTAAAAGTAGTGCGATTTCGGCTTGGATTTCCGGCCGAATATGAATCGCGTTTCCGGCAGCAGCTCCTGCGCCGCCCAGATGGCCTCTCCGGCGTCCAGGTCGATGTCTGTTGAACCGTAGGCATCGCCGAGAATGACGCCGATATTCAGATCCTTGCCGTTGAAGAATTGAGGCGCAGTTTCCGCCGTGATGCGAAGCGAAGTCCAGTCCCGCATGGCCGGCGCCTTTTCCTTGAACGGAATCGGGATGGGCCAGAAATGGCGCTCGATATAGAACCGGGCAGCCTCAAGCGGCTTCATGTCGCGGCCTCCTCCGCAGTGTGCTCAGGTTCGCCTGCGCCGATACCACGCGCAGCCGCGCATGCGCGCGATGGAATTCCCGCCAGCGTTCGGCCAGCAGCGGATCGGCGAATTCACTGCATCCCTGGTAGCCCGTCTTGTAGGCAATCTCGATGTCGTCGGGTACAAGGCGCTCCGCATCGAGCCACGCCTGCACCAGCTCGTGGAACAGCGGCGGCGCATGGTCAACATGACTGGTCTTCGGGGTGATCGGCACGCCCAGCACGGGGCATCGGGCGCCGCCCGGATGCTCGCGCCAGAACGCCCGCGCGAAGCCCGCTACCTGGTCGGCAACAAGGCGCCGACAGATGCGGCGCACGTCGTCCAAGGCGCTCGTGGGGTGCAGGCACTTGCGCCATGAGAAATCACGCCATGAGCCGTCTGTGCGGATCACCACGAACCGCTGCAGGTGCTCCTGGAATGGCACTCGCTGGACGCAGATGTGCGCGATGCCGCAGTCGATGATCTTTTCGGCGCGCGGATGCCTGCGGATCAGCGCCTCGACGAACGCGCGGTCTTCGCCGGCGATGCGCTCCATCGAGGCAACCTTGGCATAGCGCGAGAGGATGTCGCGGATGCGGCGCTCGGCTGCGGCCGCAGAGGGGAAGGCTTCAGCGCCGATGGTCAGCATGGCGCCCTCCCATGTCTTTGGCGATGCACCGCAGCAGCGCCGGCAGTTCGCGCGGGCGCACCAGGGCAAGGCGCAGGGCCAGAAGCCAGTAGCGGAGCATCAGCGCACCTCCGCCTCGGCCGTAGGCTGCGCCATGACGATGGGGTTCGGCTGGGCGCGGGGAAGCAGGTCCGGCCCGATCCAGTAGCGCACGGTATCCGCGCCGAACTTGCGCCAGATGGGAAAGCCCGGCCGGATGCCGCCGGCCTTGTTGTCTTGCCACCGCCAGTTGGCAAGGCACTGGCGGCTGATGCCGGTAAGGCGGGAGTATTCGATATCGGACACCCACCGCCCGCCAAAATCAACTTGAGTCTGATCTGTTTCCCTGCGCGTCATGCCCCGAGAATGGGGCGTGCCATAGGGGAGATAACAACGGGGAGAGCCACGTTTCTCCCCGGAGAAAATCACTCTGTCGGAGTCTGTCGCTTCGGCTTGCTCGGCGGCCGTTTCGCCGCGAGAAACCGTTCCAGGCTCTTTGCCGTTTCACTGTCCGCTGGCAGCTCGCCGTGTTTCCATTGCCGAAACTCCGGCTTGTGACAAGAGTGGGCGCGACCGGCTGCTTGCAGGATGGCATACTCGCTCGCACCAGTAGCGGCCTTGTACTCCTCCAGCAGCCGCCTGCGGCGCTCCACCTCCGCGTCTGTCCCCATGCGCTCCGCCGGCTGCTGGGCCGCCTGCTGCTGGCGCTCCGCCTCCCTCTGCTGGCGCAAGGCTTCCCACTCAGCCCGCGCTTGCTCCTCGTAGGCCTCGAGCTCGGGCGTCGTCCGCGGCGGCCGCGGCTCGGCTTGCCACTGCGCCCAGCGCCTCGCCAGCTCGGCCTTGTAGCCCAGCCGCCATACCTGCGCCAGCTCCGCGTCGTAGCGTGCTGCCGCGGCTGCGACCTCAGGGTGGGCTGCCTCGCGCACCGCGTGCTCCAGCGCGGCAGCAAGGCGTTCCTCGGTCTCCTCCTCCGCAGGCAGGACCGGCTCCGCGAGCATCACCGCAAGGTGCGCCTTGACCACTTCCGCCACATAGCGGCGCAGCGCCTCTTCGCGCCTCCGGCGCCGCAGCCAGCCGGAATTCCGCCGCAGCGCTTCACGCAGCCAGTACGCAGCCTCCGCCGCGCGTGCCTCCACCACCGGATTTACCATCCCATCACCTCCGCATACCGCTCTGCCACCGCCTCCGCCCACGGCCTCAAGCTCTCCGTCACCAAGTCGGCCGTGATGTAGTTGCGGCTAACATCGCCGCTCAGGCTGTGCCCCAGCAGCAGCCGCGCGCTATCGGGTGGGCACCCGAGCGCCGCCAAACTCGTCCTGTAGCTGTGTCTCAGGTGATGCGCGCTCACCACACCGCGCTTGTCGTCGCGCGCCGCGATGATGTGATGCCCGGGCTTCTGCGGACTTTCAAAGACCCATTCGCCATCAGGCGCGCACTGCTCGCGCCAAGTGCGCAGCTGCTCGATCAGCCGGGCGCAGGCCGGAACGGAGTAGGTGCGACCCGCCTTGGCGGTCGAGAAACGGATCAGCGCGCGCTCGAAGTCCACGTCCTCCCAGCGCAGCGCCTCGACGGAGCCGCGGCGGGCGCCGGTCAGTCATTATGGAGCGACCAACCGCCGATTCGCAGATTCGCGGGTTACGCT
>CAYWJB010000035.1:0-24941 GCA_964458495.1 uncultured Arcobacter sp. | reverse complement strand
CAGCGTAACCCGCGAATCTGCGAATCGGCGGTTGGTCGCTCCATAATGACTGAGCTTGCGCGCCGCGTCGTATCGTGGAAACGGAGCGCCCTGGCCCGGCCAGGGTTCCCGACGATGCGGAAGGTTCTTGTGCTCGCCGACGATCTGACCGGCGCGCTCGAGGCGGGCGTGCTGCTCGACGGCGCCTCCGTCGCGCTCCACAGCGCGCCGGAAGGCGCTGCCGTGGTGATCGACACCGAGTCGCGCCACCTGCCGCCGGAGCGGGCGCGGCGGCGCGTGTCCGCCTGGATCGAACAGATCCCCGCGGAATTGATTTACAAGAAGACCGATTCGACATTGCGCGGCAACATCGGAGCGGAGCTCGCCGCGCTCCCGTCCGGGCGCATCCACTACGCGCCCGCCTACCCCCGGCTTGGCAGGACCGTGCGCGGCGGGCGGCTGTATGTGAACGGCGAGCCCGTGGAGCATACGGCCTTCGCCCGCGATCCGCTCTCGCCGGTGGCGGAGGGAGGCATCCGCAACGTGCTGGCGCGGCAGGGCGCGCCACTGGAGCGAATCGTGATCCATGAGGGCGCCACGGACGAAGATCTGGAAGGGGCGGCGGGCGCTTGCGCCGGCGAGCCCGCGCCCCGGCTGGCGGCGGGTCCGGCAGGGCTGCTCGCCGCGCTGGCGCGCAGGCTGCATCTGGAGCGCCGCCACGCGCCCCTGCCGCGCGCGGACCGCTGCCTGGTGATCAACGGCAGCGCCCACCCGGCTTCCCGCGCGCAAATGGAGGCGGCGGCGGATGCGGGCGTCTTCGCGAGCGGCTGGCGCGCCGGCGCCATAGAGGATGTGGATGCGGACGCCGGGGCGCTGATCGTCTTCGGCGGAGAGACGGCGCGCGAAGTGCTCCGCCGCTACGGAGATCCGCTGCTGTTTCCTTTTGCCGAACCGCTGCCGGGCGTCGTCGCCAGCTGGATGGACACAATCCCGGGGAGGCTGTTCATCACCAAGGCGGGCGGCTTCGGACCGCCGGAGCTGCTGGTGTGCCTGCACCACCTGCTGGCCTGAGGGCCACGCTACAGCTCCAGCAGGTGGCCCATGCGCTTCTTCTTGGTCTTCAGATACCGGGTGGCGTGATGGGTGAGCGGCTTGGGCTGGCAGGGCACGCGCTCGGCCACGCGCACCCCGGCGCGCTCCAGCGCGGCGATCTTGTCGGGGTTGTTCGTCATGAGCCGCACATTGCCGGCTCCGAAGTGAAGCAGGATGGCCGCGGGCAGTTCGTACTCGCGCAAGTCGGGCTCGAATCCAAGTCGCTCGTTGGCCTCCACGGTGTCGGCGCCCTCGTCCTGCAACTGGTAGGCGCGCAGCTTGTTCAACAGCCCGATGCCGCGCCCTTCCATCATTTCGTAGATGATGATGCCGCGGCCCTCGGCAGCGATGGCTTCGAGCGCGAGTTCGAGCTGCGCGCGGCAGTCGCAACGCAAGGAGTGGAACACGTCGCCGGTGAAGCACTGCGAATGAATGCGCACCAGCGGCGGCGCGCCGCGCGGATCGCCCAGCACCAGGGCCACGGCCTCCTCGCGCGCCGGCCCGCGCGCGCCTTCGAAGCCGTGGATGCGGAAATGGCCGAACTCCGAGGGGAAATCGGCGTCTGCCACATGCCGGAGCGTGATCTCTGAGGCGGCGTCCATTCGCGGAGGGCTTCTTTTTCTATTCTAGTATGGGGGCCGGAAGACCCCGCACGGAAGCAGGGACGGATGGACAACCAGATCATCATCCTGATGATCAAGCTCGCCGCGGCGGCCTCCATCGCCAGCATCCTGTCCCGCTCCAACCACTTTCTCGGGCTGCTGCTGCGCGAGGAGCGGACGGCGCTGGAAGGGCTGCAACTGGCGGGCATGGTGTCGGCGTTCTGCGTGGCCGGCAGCTTCATCCGCATCGCCACCGGCAGCTATGCCGCCGCCGAAATGGCCATGGAAGGCAGCCTCCTGGCCGGCATCATCGGAGGCTATATCCCGGGGCTGGTCGCCGGCGTGCTCACGTCCATGCCCGCTTTCTTCGCGGGCGAGTACCTCTCCATGCCGCTGTATGCCGCTGTCGGCGTGATGGGCGGGCTCCTGCGCGACCTCGCCCCGCGCGCCGAAGAGGTCTGGCGCATCAGCCCCTTCTTCGACCTCAGCCTTTGGCGCCTGATCTTCCACCCCGAGGACCGCGGGCGCAGCCTCTTCCAGATCGCCGGACTGGCGGCGATCCTGCTGTCGGAACTGATGCGCTACACGGTTTATCAGCTGTTCGGCGGCAGGATGATCTTCACGCTCTACGACCCGGCGCGGGGCTGGGCCAATGTCGCCGTCTTCGTCACCACGATCTTCACGGTCTCGCTCCCCATCAAGATCTGGGGCAGCGCCCGCAACGAGCGCCTGCTGGAGAGCAAGGAGCGGCTGCTTGTGCAGGCGCGCCTGAGCGCTTTGAGCTCGCAGATCAACCCGCACTTCCTCTTCAATACGCTGAACACCGTGGGTTCGCTGATCCGCACCGACCCCGACAAGGCGCGGCAGGTCGTCTACCGGCTCTCCAACATCCTGCGCCGCCTGCTGCGCAAGACCGACAACTTCGCCCCGCTGCGCGAGGAGTTGGCCTTCATCGACGACTACCTGTCGATCGAGATGGCCCGCTTCGGCCACAAGCTGCGCGTGGTGAAGGAGGTCGACGAGCAGACGCTCGACTGCCAGGTGCCTGCCATGCTGCTGCAGCCCCTGGTGGAGAACTCCATCCGCCACGGGCTGGCCCACAAGATCGACGGCGGCGAGGTGCGCATCGAGAGCCGCATCGAAAATGGCGCCCGCGGCCGCAGGCTGGTGCTCACCGTGGCCGACGACGGCGTTGGCATGGAAGAGGAGCGCCTCAAGTCGATCCTCGAGCAGGCGGGCATCGGCGTGTCCAACGTCAACGAGCGGCTTCAGGTGCTGTTCGGTTCGAATTACGGGCTCAGCATCACGTCGCAAAAGGGTGGAGGCACGCGCACCGTGATTGAGCTGCCCGTTTGAGGGAGAATGGTTGCAACCGGATGCGGCCGACCTGCGTCTTTCGAGGCGCTGGCCCAATCGGAGAAGAAGGAGATTTCGGAACATGATACGCAGAATCCTGCTGGCCGGGCTGGCCGCATGCCTGGCGTTTCCCGCGGTGGCGGAGCGCGCGGAACGCGCTGAGCGCGTCAAGGCGGCCATGGCGGGCAAGGTCGTCCAGGCCAAATTCACCGATTCCGCACGGGCCGCTGCACGGGCTTTCGCCCAGGCACGCGGCAAGCGGGGACTGCGGCAGGCGGCCTCTGCCCAGCGCGGAGCGCTGCCCTCGGCCATGGCGCCCGGCGTCGTGCAAATCAATCTCTTCGATTCCGGCCGTGAGGCCTATTTCGTCCTCACCGAAACGCTGCCCGCCGGCAGCATCGTGCAGTTCTTCATCCTGCCCCCGGACAACGAGCAGGAATGGGCCCTGGAGGCGCTTGAGGCATCCGAAGACCTGCCTCCCGGTTATTCGTTCTTCCTGCCCGGCCTCAAGACGCTCGGCGATTTCTGGCAGAGCGGCCTCACCACTTACCTGGTCATCGTCACCCGGCCCGGAAAGCCCGACTCGATGTCGGCCACCGATTTCGCGGCCAAAGGCTATTTCCGCGACATCATTGACGTCGACTACCTGGTGCCCGGCATCAACTGGTGGAAGCAGTTCTGGAGCGGGGCCGGCCATTGGCTGGAAATCAACGGCCGCTTCATCCCCGGAGCAAAGACTTACGTGGTGCTGGAGGACATCGTCGTTCCACAGGACGCCATGTTCACCCCGGAAGGCAGCAGCGACACCATTTTTGTCGATCTGGCGCGCGTGCCCAACTTCGATCTCGATCTGATGAAGGGCTACCTGCTCACCGTGGCGCAGGACGGTTGGACCGACACCGCGCAGTTCCGCTACACACCGCTCCGGAATTAAACCGCTTCACAGCCCGCGTCCAGGAAGCCCCCTCCCCGAGGGGGACAGCCTGACACGGGCAGTTGGTGTATTTTCCAAGGGGACGGAGCGCTCCGTCCCCTTGGCCCTTTTCTGCTTTCCGTGCCTTCTCTACCCTGACCTTTGGCTGCAACCCTGCAATACTCAGTTTTGGCCTTCGCCGGCCTGGCCTGCGCCATTGCGCCAAGGCTGCTGGCGCCCGCCTTCCCTGTACCCGCCAAATAGCCTGTGCGCCCCATTCAAGCAAGAAGACCACATTGCGCTCATGGCATCCTGCGGCCCGATCATGGTTTGAACGACGAAGACCGGGCTGCTCGAGAGATTGGATCAACCGCGGCGATTCCCATTGTGCATCGCCGGCCGCCGAAAACGAGGGACGAGCAAGCGGCTGGGCCGAATCGGGCATTCCTGATCCATGACGGGATGCGCCGCCGCAAGGTGGAGAGGGTGCAACGGTTGCCGTCAAAGACGCGCGGAGCGGCAAGTCGGGAGAGCGGATGGCAGGAAAGGACCGGCGACAGTAACCGTCTGGTCACACGCCAGGCAGGATTTGGATGTTCGGCGGGCACCTTCTGGGTGAGCGTGTAGCGCGAAGGGGACGGAGCGCTCCGTCCCCTTGGAAAATACGCCAACTGCCCGTGTCAGGCTGTCCCCATCGAGAGGAGAGGATAAGGATCCGCGTGGTGTCAACGACTTGGCGGGAGATCTTCGAGAGTGTCCGCTTGAGCCGGACAGTCAGTTAAGCGCGAACAGCGGGTCGTCCCAGTGGAAGTCGCTGAACTGAATGTCCAGCTGCGCCAGACCCCAGAACCGGGTCTCGATGGAGGTCTGCATCGTCTTGGGCACCGCCACCCCGTCCAGGATGGCGTACTCGCGGCTGAACTGCACCTTCTTGAGGAAGACCGACGGACTCTTGACGAATCGTCCCGTCTCGTAAACCGTGAGCGCGGTTTCGGCGTCGATCCAGACTTCCCCCTTGAACAACCCTTGCCGCTTTTTGCGCGGGTTCACCTCAAAAACGTGCGCGATGCGCCCGTCGCGCTCCCGCTCGCCCTTGTACTTGAACTTGTAGTTTTCGGGCGTGACCGCCACTTTCGAGTGGTCCTTGCCGGCGTTCTCCATCTCCCCGTTGATGTAGCGGAGGATGAGCTCCTTCCACACAGTATTGTCCCCGCGCCGGTCGGTGATCTCGTAGTTGACCTCGCCGTCCCGGGTGATCAGCCGCCGGGCGTTCACCGTGGCCGATTTGCCCATCTTGGGGAGACTGCCGGCGAACATCGCGGCCATGGTGATGCCGCGCACCACCTTCTTGCCGCTGGCCTGCACATACCTGCCGAGAACGTTCTCGCTCTCCCGAACCTTCTCCGAATCCGAAGCTGCCGCGAGGCCGGCCTCATCAGCGGGCGAAGCAGTAGCACCTGGCGCGGCGGCGAGCAGTGAAGCAAGCAAAAGGGCCGGAAAAACGCTCATCAGTCCTCTACCAAGTTCAGATGCACCCATGGCGCATCGGTTACACAACAAGGCCGTCTCCCGGCCCTGCCGCACGTTACCATAATGACATGAAGGAGATCCCCGTGGGAACCTCCGGCCGCCAGCGGCTTCTGGTGACCCCGGAAACCGCCATCGACTTCATCGGGAACGAGCAGGCGCGGGTGCTTTCGACCCCGCACATGATCGCCTGGATGGAGTGGGCCGCACGGGAGGCCATCCGCCCCTGGCTGGACGAAAACGAAGACAGCCTCGGCACGGTGGTCGAGGTGCGCCACCTGGCGGCCACCCCCGTGGGCATGAGCGTCGAGTTCACGGCGACCGTGGAAGAGGTCCGCGGCCGGCGCGTGCGCTTCCGCGTCGAGGCGCGCGACGAGAAACAACTCGTCGGCGAAGGTTTCCACGAGCGGTTCGTGGCCGACATTCCCCGTCTGGTGGCCGCCCTGGCCGCCAAGAAAGCATCCTGAGTCACGCAAGGCAACAGACACGAAATGAGAACAGCGCCCATTGCAGCCGTCCTGCTGGCCGCCTCGGCGGCCGCGCAGATGCACCTCATCGAAGGCGAAAAGATACGCCCGCACGTGCGGTTCCTCGCCCACGACCTGCTGGAGGGCCGCGGCGTGGGCCAGCGCGGCGGGCAACTGGCGGCGCAATACATCGCCGCCCAGTTTGCCGCCGCCGGCCTGAAGCCCGGCGGGCCCGGCGGGAGCTGGTTCCAGCCGGTACCCTTGCGGATCGTGGAGGCCGCCCCCGGGGCGCGCCTTAGCGCCCAAGCCAGCGGAAAGACGCTCGAGTGGCGGTGGCTGGAAGACTTCGTCGGCACCTCGCACCAGCAGCTTCCGGCGGCGCAGTTCGACGCCGAAGCCGTCTTTGTCGGTCATGGCATCACCGCCCCGGAGTACCAGTGGGACGATTATGCAGGCACGGACGTCCGCGGCAAGGTCGTGGTGCTGTTCACCAACGAGCCGCCCTCGGCCGACGAGAAGTTCTTCCAGGGCCGCGCGCTCACCTATTACGGGCGCTGGACCTACAAGTATGAGGAAGCGGCGCGCCGCGGCGCCATTGCGGCGCTCATCATCCACACCACGCCTACGGCGAGTTACGGATGGCAGGTAGTCCGCGCCAACGGGCGCCCGCAGCCGCAGGTGCGCCGCAAGGAGGCCGAGCCGGCGCTGGCGTTTGCCGGCTGGATCACGGAACAGGCCGGAGCACAACTGGCGGCGCTGGCCGGTGAAAGACTCGATGACCTCCTGAAGGCCGCCGACACCCGCGGCTTCCGCGCCCGCCCGCTGGGCCGCGTCAAAATTCGCGGGCGGATGCAGTTCCGCCTCTCCGACGTCGAGACGGAAAACGTCGTCGGCTTTGTGCCGGGCAGCGACCCGAAGCTCTCGCAGGAAGCCGTCGTCCTCTCCGCGCACTGGGACCACCTCGGCGTGGGGGAACCGGTCAACGGCGACAGCATCTATAACGGCGCTCTCGACAACGCCACCGGCTGCGCCATGCTCATCGAAATGGCGCGAGCGTGGGCCTCGATGGAGCCCAAGCCGTTGCGCTCGGCATGGTTCGTAGCCGTCACGGCGGAGGAAAGCGGGCTGCTCGGATCGCGCTATTTCGCTGAAAATCCGCCCATCCCGGCGGCGCGCATCGCAGCGGCCCTGAACTTCGACTCGTACTCGCCCTATGGCCGCGTCCGCGACGCCGTACTCACCGGCGCCGAACGCACATCGTTCTATTCCGCCGTGCAGAGCGTCGCCCGGCGCCACCAGCTCACGCTGAAGCCCGACCCCCGCCCGGAGGCGGGCGGTTATTATCGCAGCGACCACTTCTCCTTCGCCCGAGCCGGCGTCCCCGCCTTCTCGGTCAACATGGGGAACGACTACGAAGGCAAGCCGCCCGGCTTTGCCGCCGAGGCGGGCAAGAAGACCGCGGCGCGCTACCACCAGCCGACCGACGAGTACAGCGAGGATTGGGACTTCAGCGGCCTCGAGCAGTTCGCGCGCTTTGGCTTCGCTCTCGGCTTGGAGATCGGCAATCTGGAAGAATTGCCCGCGCGCGTGGACGCCCGCTGAGACCATCCCCCGGCCACACCCCAAGACCGGAAAAAACCGGCCAATATGGCTGGGGCTTGGCGCAGGCACGGGCTCAGGCGGCGGTTCCGTTCAGCAGAGAGAAAAGAGGGCCGCGCGGCTGCGCGGAACCAAGTTCCGCCACCGGGCGGCCCTGAACGCGGACTTCCAGAAGGAGCCCGACTGAAGACAAGGCATGGTGGATTTGCTGAGCGGCCTGAGCGCGTGGTGCGGCGCCTCGCCAGGGCGAGAACAGCCGGAGCGCGTCCTCCAGCGTTTCAAAGTGCAGGATGATCCTGTTGGTCTCGGCCTCTGCCTTGGCGGGCATCATGCGGTCAGCCTCGCCCCTCATATCGGCGAAACGCGGCGCAGAGATTAGGGCTCGCGCGCACCTGCTTTCAACAGATCGGCGACGGCGGCGTGGCCCGCTTCCACCGCCAGCTGGCGGGCATCCTTGCCGTTCCGGTTTTTCAGGTTCCGTCCGGCGCCCCTCTCAAGCAGCAGCTTCACCACTGCCTCGCGCCCCCAGCCGGCGGCCACCATGAGCGGCGTCGCCTCCGATTCGCGGTCGCGGGCGTCGATCGGCGCTCCCCTCTCCAGCAGCAGTCCGGCCACGGCGGCGTGGCCGGCCAGCGCCGCCTCGTGCAACGCGGTGGTGCCCGCCGGGCTGTAAGCGTCCACGCGCGCCCCGTGGGCCAGCAGCAGCTCCACGATCGCCCGGTGGCCCTTCAGGCACGCATCGAACAAGTGCGGCTGCGCCCCCGCCCCCAGGCTCAGCAGCAAGGAGGCGATATCCGTCTGGCCGCGCAGCACCGCCTCCCGCAGCCGGGCCGACAGGTCCCCTTGCGCCCCGCGGCGCACCAGCTCGGCGGCTGCCTCCGCGTGGCGGAACCGCAGCGCTTCATCGAGCGGCGTGGCGCCGGAGCGGTCGCGCAGGGAGGGATCCGCCCCAGCCTCCAACAGCAACCGCAGCAGGCCCGCATGGCCCTTGATGGCGGCCTCGTGCAACGGGGTCTGTCCGGTGGCGGGATTCGCCGCATTCACCGGCGCTCCACGGGCGATCAGCACACGCGCCACGTCCTCCTGCCCCTTCCACGCCGCCTCGTCAAGCGGGGTCAGTCCCGCCGAATCGCGCGCCGCCGGCGAGAGCCCCTTCTCCAGGAACAGCTCCACCAGTTCCAGGTGTCCGCGGCTGGCTGCCAAATGCAGGGGACTGGCGCCGCCGCGGAAGGGCGCCTTCAGATCGGCGCCCGCCTCGACCAGCGCCCGCACCACTTCCAGGCGGTTCATCAGCACCGCATAGTGCAGCGGCGTGGATCCCGCCTCCTTGTGCGGCGCATTCACGCGGGCGCCGCGCCCGATCAGCAGCCGCGCAATCTCGGCGTGTCCCGCCCAGGCGGCGTCGTGCAGCGGCGTGCCGCCCAGTTCGTCGTATTCGTTCGGGTCGGCGCCCCGCTCCAGCAGCTCGCGCACCTGGTCCAGGTCGCCGCGGCGCGCGGCCTGATGCAGGTCCGAGAGCAACAAACAAGCGGCCGCCAGCACAAGCATTCCCTGCTCTGATGATGCCACTTTGCGCCGCCGCCGCGCGCCGGGCGGATATAATCCATGCCATGCGCGCAATTCCCCGGACCAGGCTCATCGTGGCGCTGTGCATCGCAGCCGCCCTGGCGGCGCAGGCGCCTTCGAAGCGCCCCATCACTCATAAGGACTTCGATCCCTGGCGCACCATCTCTTCGGTGACGCTCTCTCCCGACGGCAAGTACCTCGCTTACTCGTTTATGCCGCAGGCCGGCGATGGCGACCTCGTGGTCCGCGAAGTGGCCACCGGGCGCGAATGGCGTGAAAACGCCGGAGAACTTCCGCCTCCGCCCATCGCGCCTGTCGATGCCGAAGGCCCGCCCCCGGAGCCGCCTTCCATCCGGATCGCCTTCACAAGCGACAGCCGCTGGCTGGTTGCGAGCACCTATCCACGGAAGGAAGAGAAGGAAAAGGCCCGCAAGGAGCGCCGCCGTGCCGACGACATGCCCAAGCAGGGGCTGCTGCTCATGAAGCTCGGCAGCGGCGAGGTGACGCGTATCGCAAACGTGAAGAGCTTCCAGCTTCCGTCGCGCGGAGGCGCGTGGCTTGCA
The DNA here is from genome assembly GCA_964458495.1 of uncultured Arcobacter sp. Taxonomy (GTDB): domain Bacteria; phylum Acidobacteriota; class Terriglobia; order Bryobacterales; family Bryobacteraceae; genus JANWVO01. Next base: position 15,277 of record CAYWJB010000035.1, on the reverse strand, counting down.
TATCTGAAAGAAGCCCCGCCTGCGCCCGCCGCCAATCAGGGGAAGCCCGCAGCCGAGGCCAAGCCCGGCGAGCAGGACTCTGACACGGAACGCGAGGACCAGCCGGCGCGTGGCCCGGGCGCCGCGGCGGCGCGCCAAACCTATGGCGCCGATCTTGTGCTGCGGGAACTCGACAAGGCCGAAAACAACGAACGCGTCTTCCCGTTTGTCGCCGAGTACAGCTTCGCCCGCGACGGCAAGACGCTCGTCTACGGCGTGAACTCACGCAAGGAAGAGGACAACGGCGTCTACGCCGTCACACCCGGCGCGGACACCGCGCCCGTTCCGCTCAAAGCCGGCAAGGGGAAGTACTCGAAACTCGCCTGGGACCGCGGCCAGCAGCGGCTCGCGTTCTTCGAAGAAAAGCGCGCCGTGTGGGTGTGGGGCCGCGGCAGCGCCGCAGCCGAAGAGGCGGTGACGAACCAGACGCCCGGCATCCCCGCCGGCATGGGCGTCAGCGAGAAGGGCACGCTTCAGTTCTCTGCCGACGGCCAGCGGCTCTTTGTGCCCGTGGCGCCGCCCGCCGAGGAGCAGCCCGAAGCAGGACAGGCGCAACAACAGGATCAGGAAGGCCGGGTGCTGATGGATCTCTGGCACTGGCGCGACGGCATGGTGCAGCCGATGCAGCGCGTGCGCGCCAACCGGGAGCGCAACCGAACGTACCGCGGCGTCTGGCACCTGGACGAAAGGCGATATGTGCAGCTGGCGAGCCCGCAGATGGCGGAAGTGACGCCGGCGCGCACGGGCCTGGCCGCGCTGGGCGCCGACGACCGCGCCTACCAGCGCATGGTCGACTATGACGGCAACTACCAGGATGTCTATTCGGTCGACACGCGCAGTGGCGCACGCCGCCTGCTGGCGCGCATGGTGCACGGCGGGGGCGGCGGATTCGGCGGCGGCTGGCAGATGTCGCCCGACGGGCAATACGCGGCGTACTTCAACAGCCGTTCGTGGTTCCTCGTGCGGCTTGCCGACGGGGCGGCTCGCAACGCTACCGGCGCGCTTCCTGTGGCGTTCCACCGCGAGGACCAGGACACGCCCTCCGAGCCCGGCTCTTATGGCTCGGCAGGATGGGCGAAGGACTCGAAGAGCTTCTTCGTATACGACCGTTACGATGTCTGGCAGCTGTTCGCCGATGGCTCGGCGCCGCGGAACGTGACGGCCGGCGCGGGGCGCAAGGCGCAGATCGAATTCCGCGTGCAGAGGATCGACCCGCCCGATGAGGAGGAAGAGCCCGGCATCGATCCGTCGCAGCCGCTCACCTTGCGCGCCGAAAGCGAACAGACTCGCGAAACGGGCTTTTACCGCGTTCCTCCCGGGGGCGGCGAACCGCAACGGTTGCTGTGGGGCGCGAAGAACTACCGCTACGTGACGCGGGCGCGCAACGCCGATGTGCTCGCCATCACCGCCCAGCGCTTCGACGAGTATCCGGACGTGCATCTCGCCGCGAGCGATTTCCGCAACCCGCAGCGCGCCACGCGCGGCGGCGACCAGATGGCGCCCTTCCTGTGGGGGACGGCGGAGCTCATCCGCTACAAGAACGCCGACGGCGTCCCGCTGGCGGCGGCGCTGTACAAGCCCACCAGCTTCGATCCGAAGAAGAAGTATCCGCTGATGGTCTACATCTACGAGAAGCTCTCGCAGAACGTGCACAGCTTCGTCCACCCGCGCCCGGGGCACAACTTCAATTTCAGCCAGTACGTCAGCGACGGCTACCTGGTGCTGACGCCGGACATCGTCTACACGGAAGGGCAGCCCGGGCAGAGCGCGCTGAAGTGCGTGCTGGCGGCGGTGCAGGCTGTCGAGGCGATGGGCGTCGTCGATCCGGGGCGGATCGGCATTGCCGGCCACAGTTGGGGCGGCTACCAGGTTTCCTACATGATCACCCAGACCACACGCTTCCGCGCCGCAGAGGCGGGCGCGCCCGTGGGCAACATGACCAGCGCCTACTCGGGTATCCGCTGGGGCAGCGGCTTGCCACGGCAGTTCCAGTATGAGAAGACGCAGAGCCGCATCGGCAAGCCGCTGTACGACGATCCGCTCAAGTACATCGAAAACTCGCCCGTGTTCCACGTCAAGCGCGTCTCGACACCGGTGCTGATCCTGCACGACGACAATGACGACGCCGTGCCGTGGTACCAGGGCATCGAGCTGTTCCTCGCCCTGCGCCGCAACGGCAAGGAAGCCTACCTGATGAACTACAACGGCGAGCTGCACGGGCTGCGGCGCCGCCACAACCAGATGGACTACGCGATCCGTATGAAGCAGTTCTTCGACCACTTCCTGAAGGACGCCCCGAAGCCGGAGTGGATGGAGAAGGGCATCCCGTACCTGGACCGCGAAAAGGAGAAAGAACGCTTTCGCAAGGCGGCAGGGCTGGAATAATGCGGCTCTGGTTGGCGCCACGCCCGCGCGAGGGCGCCGGAAGGGCGTTCTGCTAGCCTGAGAAAGAACGTTCTCATGCGGATTGCGAGTGTGCCCCTCGGCCAGATGCCGGGATCGAGCGCTCTGTTTGCGGCCTATGTTTCCGGCGACGGGCGGGCGGCCCGGTTCTATCGTCACGGCGCGTTTTCGCTGAAGGGATGGCTGGAGGCGGCGCGCGAGGCGGATTCGGGAGGCGCGCCACGGGCAGAGGTGGCCGAAGCGCTGCGGGGCGTCAATCCCGGCTGCAAGGCGCTGGACCGCCTGGCCGAACCGCGCACAGTGGCCGTGGTGACCGGACAGCAGGCCGGGCTCTTCGGTGGCCCCGCTTATACGCTTTACAAGGCGCTCACGGCGATCCATGTGGCCCGGCGGCTGGAAGCCGCCGGGCAGCCCGCCGTGCCTGTTTTCTGGATCGCGAGCGAAGATCACGATCTCGACGAGGTGAGCCATGCGCGCGTCTTCGACACGCGCTCGCGCACCGTGCGGCTGGATGTGGACGAGAGCGCCTGGCGCGGCCGCCCGGCAGGCGCCATCGCCATCGAATCTCCCCCTCTTGAGGCGCTGGCTGCCGCGCTCGAGGGCTTTCTCCACGGGCGCGAAACGGCGGAGCTGGTCGCTGCTTCCTACAAGCCCGGGCGCACGTTCGCCGAGTCCTTCCGGGAACTGCTGGCGGCCCTGCTCCGGCCTTATGGCGTCGTGTTTGTGGATCCGCTCGAGCCGCGCCTGCGGCGGCTGGCTGCGCCGCTGCTGGAGAAGGCGTGGAGTCTGCGCGAGGAACTTGGCGGGGCGGTGGCGGCACGCCGGGCGGCGCTCGAAGTGGCGGGATTCCATGCGCAGGTGGAAGTGCAGGACGGCGCCGGGCTGTTCTTCGTGCTCGAGGACGGGATCCGCCGGAAGGCGGGCAACCGCGCGGCGGTGGCGGATCCGGCGCAATGGTCGCCCAACGCCCTGCTGCGCCCGGTGATGCAGGACTGGCTGCTGCCCACGGCAGTCTACGTGGGCGGCCCGGCCGAGGTGGCCTATTTCGCGCAGTCCGCCGCGTTGTACGAGAAACTCCTGGGACGCATGCCGGCCGTGCTGCCGCGGGCGGCGTTCACGCTCGTCGACGGGCGGACCCGGCGACTGATGGAGCGTTTCGGCATCACCCTGGACGACTTCCTCCGCGGCGAGGAGGCGCTCGTGGAGGCCGTGGCCGCGCGGCTGTCGCCGGAAGAGCTGAAGCGGGAGTTTGCCGAGGCTGGAGCGCTGATCGGCGGCAGGCTGGAGAGGCTGGGCGCGGCCTTGGCCGCCTTTGACCCAAGCCTCGAAAAGGCCATGCGGCGGAGCCGCGCGCGGATCGGCTGGCAACTGGAAAAAATGCGGCGCAAAACGGCGCGGGCCGCCCTGCGGAAGCAGGCAGAAACGGAACAACAGGCGCGCCACGCGTTCCGGCTGGTGAGCCCGGAGCGGAAGCTGCAGGAGCGCTATTATTCTTTCGTCGCCTTTCTGGCGCAGCACGGGACGGGTCTGCTCGAGCAGCTGCTTTCCGCCATCGACGCTCTCCGTCCGTCTCACGAGGTAATGGCACCATGAAGAAGAACACGGTCAAGCAGGCGCTCCGCGAGGGGCGGCTCCAGTTGGGCACGGCCTTCCAGCAGTTGCGCTCGCAGGATGCCATCCGTGTCCTGGCGGCGGCGGGCTTCGATTGGGCGTTCCTCGACGCCGAGCACGGCGGCTTCGATCTCGAGACCTTGCAGGATCTGTGCCGCATCGCCGTCAATGTCGGCCTGGCGCCCATCGTGCGGGTGGCGGACCTGCAATACTCTCTTATCGCGCGCGCCCTGGACTGCGGCGCCGAGGGCGTCATCTTCCCGCGCGTGGAGGATCCCGCTGTTCTCGAGCGCGCCGTGAGCTGGACCAAGTTTCCGCCGCTGGGCGTGCGCGGCATGGGGCTGACGCCGCTGCACGTGGACTTCGAGCCGGCATCGATCGCCGCCATCATGGAACACATGAACCGCGAGCAGATGGTGGTGCTGCAGATCGAGACCGTGCGCGCCCTGGAGGCGCGGGACGAGCTGCTGAGCGTGCCGCACATCGACGCCGTGATGGTGGGGCCCGTGGATCTCTCCATCAGCCTTGGCGTGCCGGGCGAGTTCGAGCACCCGAAGATGCTCGCGGCGGTGGAGAAGATCGTCGAGAGCTGCCGGGCGCACGGCGTGGCGCCGGGCGCGCAGGCGCGCAGCATCGCGCTGGCGCAGCGCTGGAAGAGCATGGGAATGCTCTTCGTGGGCTGTTCGAGCGAGATCGGAATGCTGTACGAGGCGGCGAAGGGGATCACGTCCAGCCTGAAGGGCTGAGCGCCCTCAGGCGATCCCGAGGCGCGCCATTTCCGCCTCGATTTCGGCGATCTCCGCGGCCGAAAGCCGGAATTCCGCCGCGCCGGCAACCCCCTCGAGCTGCCGCGGCGAACGCAGCCCGACAATGGCGCCCGTGACCTCGGGCCTTCTCAGAACCCACGCGATGGCGGTCTCGCCCGGCGTCCGCCCGTGACGGGCGCCGATCTGCCGCAGCTTCTCCACCAGCTCCAGATTGCGGCCGAACAGGGGCTCCTGGAACTGCGGCCTGCGCGCGCGGTGGTCGTCCGGCGGCAGCTGCTCGATGCGCTCCTTCGTCATGGAGCCTGTCAGCAGCCCGGAATGCATGGGCGAATACGCGAGCACGCCAATGTTTTTCTCCGCGCAATAGGGGAGAACTTCCTGCTCGATTCCGCGCGCCAGAAGATTATATGGAGGCTGCAAGGAAGTAATTTCCCCGTATTTCTCCAGCCGTTTCAACTGGGAAAGAGAAAAATTGGACACGCCAATCCAGCGAACCTTGCCCTGCCGTTTCAGTTCGAGCATCGCCTCCCAGGCCTCTTCGATGTCCTCGTCCGGTTCGGGCCAGTGGATCTGGTAGAGATCGATGACATCGACGCGGAGGCGCCGGAGCGAATCCTCGCACTCACGCAGGACGGATTCGCGCTTCAGGCAGCCGTAGATCTCCCCGTCCGGCTTCCAGCAGCGCTCGCACTTGGTGAAGATGTAGGGCCGCGGACTGACGCCCTCGAGCGCCTGCGCCAGCACCTCCTCGGCGTGGCCGAGTCCGTACACGGCTGCCGTGTCTACCCAGTTCCATCCGGCTTCCAGCGCGGCGCGGATCGCGGCGATCGATTCCCGGTCGTCTTGCGGACCCCAGGAAAACTTCCAGCCGCCGCCTCCCATGGCCCATTGCCCGATGCCGAGCGGCGTGATCCACATACCGCTGTTGCCGAGTCTGCGCGTCTGCATGCTGTTTCTGTTATACCGGACGGAACGCCGGCAGCGGGAGCAAGCCATGCGAGTGTTTCTCTTCGACCGGGATCGCGAGCCGGCGCGAGAGCGCGCCGCCCGGCTGGGAGCGGAGGGAATCGAAGTCGGCATGGAGAGCGCTGACGGCGCCCGCGGCGGCAAAGCCGCTCTGGACAACCCTCCTGACGCGGTGCTCTTCAGCCTGGAGAAACGCCCGTCCCATTCGCGCGAAACCGCCGCTGCCATCCGGAACCGCAAGGCAGGGCGGCAGCTCCCGATGCTGTTGTTCGGAGGCAAACCGGACGACGCCGACAAGACCCGGGCGCGCGTTGCCGGCGCTGCGTTCACCTCCGCGGACCGGCTGCCCGAGGCTCTGCGGGCGATCACGGGACGCAGCAAGGCGTAAGATGGGGATGGAATGGGCGAGCGGCCATCGCGGCGCGTCCTCCTTCCGGCGTGGCTCGTGTCCGCATTTTCTGTTTCGATGAACGGCCAGGACTGGACCGCACTGCGGGAGGAGATGGTGCGCGTCCAGATCGAGCGGCGCGGCGTGAGGAGCCGCGCCGTGCTGGACGCAATGCGGGCGGTTCCCCGCCACCTGTTCGTGCCGGAAGCGTTGCGGCGCTCCGCCTACGAGGATCACCCGCTGCCGATCGGCCACGGGCAGACGATCTCGCAGCCTTATATCGTGGCGGCGATGACGGAGATGCTCGAGCCCCGGCCGGCGGACCGCGTGCTCGAGATCGGCACAGGCTCGGGCTACCAGGCGGCCGTTCTCGCCCGGCTGGTCCAGCACGTCTATTCGATCGAAATCGTCGAGCCGCTTGGCCGAGAGGCGCGTGCACGGCTTGAGTCTCTCGGCTACCGCAACGTGACGGTGCGCATCGGCGACGGCTACGAGGGCTGGCCGGAGCAGGCGCCCTTTGACAAGATCCTGCTGACTGCCGCGCCGCCCGAGGTGCCTCAGAAGCTGGTGGATCAGCTCAAGCCGGGGGGCCGGCTCGTGGCCCCCGTAGGCACGGGCTGGCAGGAGCTGGTGGTGATCGACAAGGACGCCAAAGGGCAGGTCCGGCGGCGCACCGAGTTCCCCGTCATGTTCGTGCCGATGGTGCCGGCCCGGCGCTAGCTCAGGCGGGCGGGACTTCTTCGAACTCGAGCTCGTCGCCGGGCTGCGTGCCTGTGGCGGCAATCGTGCCCTCGGGCAGCTCCAACACGGAGTGGGCCCGCAGGCTGCCCGCAATCCGCCATGGCTTCAGCGACGGGCGGACCTTCACCACGCGCAGCTTTTTGTCCAGAAACACGGCGTCGATCGTGAACTTCATGAAGAAGCAGTGCACCGCCTCGCACGGCACGATCCACAGCCCTTCGCCTTCCGGTAACGAAGTGCGGCCGAGCAAGCCGCGGCGGCGCGTGCCGGACTCGCCGGCCACCTCCGCGCGCGTGGCAAGCACAGTGGAGCGGGTCCGGTTGATGACGCGCATGGCCATGACCTGTTCATTCTGGCAGATGTGCGGCCGTGGGCGGGTTCGGCCTACCCCGCCTTGCAGCCGGAGATATGGAGCGGATCGCCCGGCCGGCCGTAATTTGGAGGGATGACGGTGCTGGCGCATCCGATCACGATCCTGGCGGCCTGCGCCGTGACGCTGGGAGGGGCGCTGCTGCTGTTCTTTACCCTCCAGCGCGAGCTGGCCCGGCTGCGCGCGGCCGCGGCCGCGCAGCGCCGGCAGTGGGAAGAGGACCGGGCGGAACTGAAGCGCGCGTTGCAGGCTCTGGCGCAGGAATTCGAAGAGCAGCGGAAGATGGCGCGGGAGGGGCCGGCCTTGCCGCGCCAGAGCATGAACCTGAGCAAGCGCAGCCAGGCGCTGCGGCTCCACCGGATGGGCGAGCCGCCGGAGCGGATCGCGTCGGCCTTGGGAATCTCGCGCATGGAGGTGGAGCTGCTTCTGAAGGTTCATCAGACCGTGTTGGATTCCGTGCAGCGCGGCAACGCGGCGGCTGCTGTCTGAAGCCCGCACTCTGGCGTCTGCGGCAGGAACGGTCCTGCGAATCCCCATCCGCGAGACCCGGAGCCCTGCGTCCATCGCGCCTTCCCTTCCCTCGCCGGCGCCCCCCGTTGGCTGGCCAGTGGACGGCCGGAAGGCTCGGGCCGCGGCCCTGCGATAAGATGAAATAGCAATCCGGCATGCGGGAGCTTCTCGACATCCTGCCGCAGGGCAGCCGGGAGCGCGAGCTGGTTCTGTCGCTCGATCCGGCGCGCCTCCCCGCCCATATCGGCATCATCATGGACGGCAACGGCCGCTGGGCTCGCCGCCGCAGCTTGCCTCGCGTCGCCGGCCACAGCGCCGGCGTAGAGCCCGTCCGCATGGCTGTCGACACGTGCGCCCGCCTCGGCGTCTCCTCTCTCACGCTCTACGCCTTCTCGGCGGAAAACTGGAAACGGCCCCATTCCGAGGTGGAAACCCTCTGGCGCCTGCTCCGGCATTACCTTGGCCGTGAGCTCTCGCGCCTGGTCGAGAACAACATCCGCTTCCGGACCATCGGCCGCGTCCACGCTCTCCCCGCCGAGGTGCGCCGCCAGCTGGAGGATGCCGTCTCGGCCACCGCCCGCAATTCCGGTCTCATCCTCAACCTCGCCATCAACTACAGCGGGCGCGCCGAGATCGTCGACGCCGTCAACTCGCTGATCGAAGAAGCACGCCGCAAAGGCGCTCTGGAGAGCCTTTCGGTCGACGAGGATTCGCTCGCCGCCCACCTCGGCACTGCCGGCCAGCCCGACGTCGACCTCCTTATCCGCACTTCCGGCGAAATGCGCATCTCCAACTTCCTCCTCTGGCAAATCGCCTACGCAGAACTGTATGTGACTTCCACCCTCTGGCCGGACTTCGACCGCGCCTCCCTGCTCGAGGCCATCGCCGCCTACCAGAAGCGCGACCGCCGCTTCGGCGGCATCCATGCCCAAGGCCCAGCCCCTCTCCACGAGCCCTCCCTGATCGGCTCCCCGGGGCTCACCGCCCGATGAAGCGCCTCCTCACCGGCCTCGTCCTCACCCCGTTCTTTTTCTACATCGTCGTCTTCGCCCCCGACGCCCTTTTTCTGGCGACACTGGCCGCTGTCGGCCTCATTTGCTATTACGAATTCCTGGGAATCGCCGCCTGGCATTTGCAAGGCCTCGAGTACGATCCCCGCCGGAATCCCGCCGGATATCTGGCCGGTTTGCTGCTCCTCTTATTGCCGGGCAGCGAAATTCTCACGGTCCTCCTGTTCGCATTTCTCATGTGGATTTTCGCCCTCCGGGCGAAAAATCTCTCCCACATTCTGCCCTTCGCCTCCATGGCCGTCTTCGGCATTGTGTACATCTTCGGCGCCTGGAAGTGCGGCCTCTCCCTGCGCCTCATGAACCCCTGGTGGATGCTCTTCGCCACAGCCATCAACTGGACCGGCGACACCTTCGCCTATTACGGCGGCAGGAACTTCGGCCACCGCAAGCTCGCCCCCGTGCTCAGCCCCGGCAAGACCTGGGCCGGCGCCACCGCTTCCCTCGCCGGCACCCTTCTGCTGGGGCTCTGGTTTCTGCACTGGAAGTTCCCCCAGGTCACCCTCTTGCAGGGTGCCGTGCTCTGCCTTGCCGCCAATCTCTCCGGACAACTCGGCGACCTCTGCGAGTCCGCCATCAAGCGCGGCGCGGGCGTCAAGGACAGCGGCAACTCCCTCCCCGGCCACGGCGGCTGGCTCGACCGGGTGGACTCGTCCCTATTCTCCGTCCCCGTTGTCTACTGGATCCTCCATTCCGGATGGATTCAGCCCTGACCGCGCCTCCCCGCGCTGCCGCAGGCCGTCCTCTGGCTTCGCCCTCTATCCACGCAGCAGCATCTCGCCCGTGGCCCATTCCCACCCGCGCCTCGGCGCCCGCCCGAGCAACCGGGACGCCTCCGGCTGCCCGTCGAAGTCCTCCCGCGCAGCGTCCCACTTCAGCTTGAGCCCGGTCTGAAAACTGATGTTGCCGAGGTGCGCCACCGACGTCGACCGGTGTCCGGTCTCCGCGTCCGCCGGAGCAGGGCGCAACCCGCGCACCGCCTCCAGAAACGCGGCTGCATGTTCCCGCGTGGCGTCGCGCACATTTCTCGAACGCCGCTCGACCCTGAACCGCGGGGCCGTTCCCGCCGACGGCGGCGCGCCCGGAGCAAGCTCGGGCAGGATCTCATAGCCCACCCGGTCGGCCAGCAGCGTGCCTTCGGTGCCGTAGAAGGCCATCCCGTTGGGCCGGTCCAACGGCCCGCGGGCGTTGTAATACTGCATGCCCGGACTCCGCAGCCCCAGCCCGAGCCCGTTCAGGTTGATCCCTTCGTACTGCAACACGAAATCGTCATACTGGCAGGTGACGATCAGCACATCGGGCATCTCGCCGGCGTCCTGCAAGGCATACCGCGCGCCCGCGGCGCTCACCGTCCTCGGCGCCGAAACCCCCAGGATCTGTTGCACCGTGTCCAGCCGGTGCGTCCCGAAGTCGGTGATGTAGCCCCCCGAATAGTCCCGGAACCAGCGGTAAGTGCCCAGGAACCGCCTCCTGTCAAAAGGAACCAGCGGCGCCGGGCCGCAATACATGTCCCAGTCGAGTCCCGCAGGCGGCCCGCCCGGCTCCGGCTTCCCGATCCCGCCCGGCGTCATGTTCACCCAGTTCCACGCCCGCACGAAATGGACCTTCCCGATCCCCCCTTCGCGCACGATGGACTCGCACTCCCGGAAATGCTCCGCCGACCGGTGCTGCATGCCCGGCTGCACGATTCGCGAAAACCGCTTTGCCGCTTCCACCACCGCGCGCCCCTCGCGGATCGAGTAAGCAAAGGGCTTCTCCAGATACACGTGCTTGCCCGCGGCGCAGGCCGCCACCGCCGCGCCCGCGTGCCAGTGGTCCGGCGTGGCCACCAGCACGGCGTCAATGTCCGTGCGCTCCAGCAGCCGCCGGAAATCCTGATGCACATCGCACCCCCCGCCGGACTCCGCCTTCAGCCGCTCCGCGTTCGGCAGATACACGTCGGCGGCGGCGAGGATCCCGGCGCCGGCCTCGCGCAGCCACCGCGCCACATAACGGCCGCGCCCCCCGCATCCGATCACACCGAGCCTCACCCGCTCGTTCGCCCCGGAAACCTTGGCCGCCGCTGCCGCTGTCATGCCCAGAAGAGTGCGCCGCTTCATGATGCACAATGCTATCCGATCCGCCAACGGTTCGCCGCTCCCGCCCGTTCCCGGCCCGGAACCGCCCTTCACCGGCCCCTCCGGCCCAAAACATCTCTCTCCGAACTTGTTCTGCCTCCCGGTACGCCCCCCGGCTCCTCCCGCGCCTCCTGCGTTGCGGCGCACACCCTCCATTCGATACATTGGTGTACGGTGAGGTGCGAGAGTGGTTGAATCGGGCGGTCTCGAAAACCGTTGTACCCTTACGGGTACCGTGGGTTCGAATCCCACCCTCACCGCCATCCGGTTTGCAGTTCCCTCCGTTCTTGAGACTCGCGGATCACGCTGACGCATCAGCCCCGGCGCCCCCTGAGTCCAGAAACCTCCCGTCGCCGCCCTTTCTGTGAACCGGATCCCCGGCGCGCACTCTGCGTCGCCGCATCCCGCCCCCCGGACTCCGGAACGAACCGCTGTTTCACCCGTGGGGGGGCGGCAAGACACGACCCGTCCGCAAGCTGCCAGCCACGCCGCGGCGAACCTGCGCCCGGAAACCGCCGCCTCTCGCGGCTTCCCATAACTCACCGCCCTGCCCTGCTATTCTGAAGGTTTCACCCGCATGCTCGACTCCACTCTCGCTGACATCGAAGCGCGGGCCCTCGCCGCCATCGAGGCCGCCCCCGATGCCGCCGCCCTCGAACAAGTCCGCGTCGAATTCCTCGGCCGCAAAGGCGCCCTCGCCCTCGCCGCCAAGGACCTCCCTTCCCTCCCCCCAGAAGACCGCGCCCGCATCGGACGCCTTCTCAACTCCGTCCGCCAGACCCTGGAACAGCGCTTCCAGCAGAAATCCGCCTGGTTCGAAGATCTCGCCCTCCGCGCCCGCCTCGACGCCGAATGGCTCGACCTCACCCTCCCCGCGCCCGGCATCCGCCCCGGCGCTCTCCACCCCCTCACCCGCATCCAGAAGGAACTCGAAGACCTCTTCACCAGCCTCGGCTTCGCCATTGTCGACGGGCCCGAAGTCGAAACCGAATGGCACAACTTCGACGCCCTCAACATCCCCCCCACGCACCCCGCCCGCGACGCCCAGGACACCTTCTGGCTCGAAAACGGCCACGTCCTCCGCACCCACACCTCGCCCGTCCAGATCCGCGCCATGGAGCGCTTCGGCGCGCCCCTGCGCATCATCGCCCCGGGCCGCGTCTTCCGCAACGAGGAGGTCGACGCCAGCCACGAACACACCTTCTACCAGCTCGAAGGCATGATGATCGACCGCGACGTCAGCATCGGCCACATGCTCTACTTCATGACCACCCTCCTCGAAGCCATCTTCCACCGCCACGTCGACGTCCGCCTCCGCCCAGGCTTCTTCCCGTTCGTCGAACCCGGCTTCGAACTCGACATCCGCTGCCTCCTCTGCGGCGGCGAAGGCTGCCCGGTGTGCAAACAGAGCGGCTGGGTCGAACTCCTCCCCTGCGGCCTCGTCCACCCCAACGTTCTCCGCTCCGGAGGCATCGACCCCAACGAGTGGAACGGCTTCGCCTTCGGCCTCGGACTGACACGCCTCGTCATGATGCGCTACTCCATCGACGACATCCGGCTGCTCCAGTCGGGCGACCTCCGCTTCCTCCAGCAGTTCTAGAGGTGACCTGCCTTGAAGTTCTCCTGTAACTGGCTCCGCCAGCTCGTCCCGGGCCTCGATCTCGCCCCCCGCGAACTCACTCGCCTCATCACCATGAAAACCGCCGAGTGCGAGGGCGTCGAACCCTTCGCCCCGTGGCTCAGCGCCGTCGTTTGCGCCCGCCTCCTCTCGGCCGAACCCATCGAGGGCTCCCGCAACCTCCGCGCCGTCGTCGACGCCGGCCCCGAATACGGCCGCCGCACGGTCGTCTGCGGAGCCCCCAATTGCCGCGCCGGCCTCCTCACCGCCTTTGTCCCCCCCGGCGTCACCGTCGCCGGCGGCAAGCACGTTCGCTCCGCTGTCATTCAAGGCGTGGAAAGCCACGGCATGCTCGCCTCCGGCGCCGAACTTGGCCTCAACCGGGACTCCGCCGGCATCCTCGAACTCGACGGCGCCCAGCCCGGCGATCCCCTCCCCGGCTGCCCCGTCGACCACATCATCGAAGTCGACAACAAAAGCCTCACCCACCGCCCCGACCTCTGGGGACACCTCGGCATGGCCCGCGAGGTCGCCGCCTTCTCCTCTCTCCCCCTCGCCGATCCCGTCCGCCTCGACCTCCTCCCCTCCGCGCCCCCCGCCTGGAAGGTCGACATCCGCGACTTCGACCTCTGCCCCCGTTACTCCGCCCTCGTCTTCGAAAACGTCACCGTCGGCCCCTCCCCCCTCTGGCTCCAGGCGCGCCTCGAAGCCATCGGCCTCAACCCCATCTCCAACATCGTCGACGTCACCAACTACGTCATGGCCGAACTCTCCGAGCCCATGCACGCCTTCGACGCCGACCGCCTCCACGGCGACACCATCCTCGTCCGCCGCGCCCTCGAAGGCGAGTCCTTCGACGCCCTCAACGGCCTCTCCTACATCCTCTCCCCCTCCAATCTCGTCATTGCCGACTCCCGCGGCGCCGTCGCCCTTGCCGGCGTCATCGGCGGCGCCGGCTCCGCCATCGGCGGCTCCACGACGCGAATCGTCCTCGAAAGCGCCAACTTCGAGCCCTCTTCCATCCGCCGCACCTCCGCCGGCCTCAAGCTCCGCACCGACGCCTCCATGCGTTTCGAAAAGGCGCAGGACCCCGTCAACACAGTCCGCGCCCTCGCCCGCGCCGTCGAACTCTTCCAGCTCGTCTCCCCCGGCATCCGCCTCGTCGGCGGGCTCGTCGACTCCTGGCGCCAGGCGCCCCCGCCTCCCCCCATCGAACTCCCCCTCGACTGGCTCGAACGCCGCCTCGGCCGCTCCATCCCGCCCGCCGAAGTCCGCCGCATCCTCGAGTCGCTCTCCTTCGCTGTCGCCGAATCCTCCCCCCGCGTCTTCTCCGTCTCCGTCCCCTCCTGGCGCGCCACCCGCGACATCTCCATCCGCGAAGACCTCCTCGAAGAAGTGGGCCGCATGGTCGGCTATGATACCGTTCCCCCCGCCGCCCCCCTCCTGCCCGCCCGCCGCCCGTGGATCAACCAGGAGCGCCTCTTCCACCACGCGGTGCGCCAGATGGCCTCCGCCCAGGGTTTCACCGAAGTCTCCAACTACTCCTTCCTCAGCGAGGAAGCCGCCGCCCGCTTCGGCTTCGACCCCGCCGCCCTGCTCCGCGTCGCCAACCCCATCTCCTCCGAACAGACCCTCCTCCGGCACAGCCTCCTGCCGGGAATCCATAAAAACATTCTCGACAACTCCCGTTTTTACCCCTCCTTCCGCATCTTCGAGATCGGCGTCGAGATCCACAAGCGCGAAGGCCGCGAACTCCCCGAGGAGATCCCCCACCTCGCCGCCGCCATCTATGCCCGCAGCGGCGACGGCCAGGAGGCGCTCTTCGAACTGAAGCGCCTCGCCGAATGCCTGATGCCCGGCTGCGAGGCGCGCCCCGCCGAGGCGCTTTCCTTCGAGCACCCGGCGCGCACCGCCGCCATCGAATGGCGCGGCCAGACGCTCGGCCGCCTTTTCGAACTCAACCCGCGCTTCATCGAGCAGGGCCGCGCCGCCGTCCTCGATCTCGACCTCGCCCGGCTCTTCGCCATCGGGCCGCTGCCGGTGAAGTACACGCCCCCGCGCCGCTTCCCGGTCAGCGAATTCGATCTCTCCGTCGTCGCCGGCCTCCGTGTCCTCTGCGCCGGGCTCGCCGCCCTCATCCGCGACGCCGCCGGCCCCCTCTGCGAGCGCGTGGCGTACCTCTACTCCTACCGCGGCAAGCCGCTGCCCGACGACCGCCAGAGCCTCACCTTCCGCATCACCCTCGGCGCGCCCGACCGCACCCTCTCGAGCGACGAAGTCGCCCAGGTCCGCTCCTCCATCATCGCCGCCCTCGCCTCCGCCGGCTACTCCCTCCGCCAGTAGAACGAGGTGGCCCTGCGCGCCAGCGCAGGGCCTCCCTCCGCAACAATTACAAACTCGCCCCAGGCGAAGGGGACGCCCCGCTCTGTCCCGCCTCGATTCACCCCAACCCTCCACCACCATTCCACCCGTGGACAGTGCCGTCTCTCCCCCTCGGCATTCTCAACCGCCGCCCCCTTCACACCCCTTCAGAGCCGCGAGTGAAGCGGCCCGAAGGGCGGCGGGAACGAGCGGTCCCATCGCGGCGGCTGCGGCGGTTTCCTCCGCGGCACATGGACCGCGGAGCACGCATGGACCGCTCACTCTGGCCGCCGTTCTGGCGAACGCCGGCCCCCGTTCG
>CAYWJB010000034.1:0-25668 GCA_964458495.1 uncultured Arcobacter sp. | reverse complement strand
CTGATTCAAAACCCGTCAGCCCCGGAGGGTTGACAAGGTCGCTCCATATCAGAAGAAGTACGGAGCGCTCGGATCGCTGAATCAGGCGTGGTACCGGCGCTACCGGTCCTGGGAAGAGGCAGAGCCGAACCGGCTTTCCACCATCCTCAGCTACACGGACTACATCGACTGGAAGATGTTCATCGCCGACAAGCTGGGAGAAGACCTGCGGGAGCGCTACGAGGCGGTGAAAGCCGCCGCGCCGCAGGCGCCCGCCACGAGCCATGCGGCGGGCGTGGGACTGTTCGCCTCGCCGCACTGGTGGGAGGGGCAGTCCGACGACTGGATCATGGCGCGGCAGGTGGATCTCTACGGCACCAGCTTTTACCCGAAGCACTCGGCCTTTGTGGACCGCGACCCGGTGTGGCGCGGAGCGCTGCTGGATTTCACGCGAAGCTTCGGCTACGCCGAGGGGCGGCAGGGGTTCGTGATCGGGGAGTTGCAGGCAGGATTCGGCACCATCGCGGCGAACGTGAGCCCGGAGGTGACGCCGGAGGACCTGCGGATCTGGGCGTGGTCGGCGGTTTCGCGGGGCGCGAAGGGGATCCATTTCTACGCGTTCTATCCGATGAGCACCGGTTACGAGGCGGGCGGATTCGGGCTGATTCATCTGGACGGCACGCTGACAGAGCGGGCGAAGGAGGCGGGGCGGTTCGCGCAGGCGGTGGCGCGGCACGAGAAACTCCTGGAGGCGGCGCGCCCGCCGCGTGCGGAAGTGGCGGTGATCTACAATCCGCTGGCGCACTTCGTGGGCGGGAGGCAGCGGCAGGCGGCGTATGGAGGGCCGCAGGGCGAGGTGGCGGGCATCGAGAGGGACTCGCTGCTCGGCTTCTATAAAGCATTATGGGCCGAAAATGTTCCGGTGGATTTCGTCCACGCGGGGGCGCTTTCGGCAGAGTCGCTGGAGCAGTACCGGCTGGTGTATCTGCCCTACCCGCCGATGCTGCCTTCGTCTGCGGGCGGCGTGCTGCGCGAGTTCGTGAGGGCGGGCGGGCGCCTGGTGGCGGAGGCGCGCGCAGGGTGGAACAGCGAGGCGGGGCGCGCATCGGAGATCATCCCGGGCATGGGACTGCACGAGGTGTTCGGCGCCCGCGAGGCTTCCGTGGAGACAGTTCCCGCCGGGCGGGCCGTTGTGGTGTTCGAAGACGGGCTGCGCGTGCCGGGGCGGTGGTTCCGGGAAGTGCTGGCGCCGCTGGGCGGCAGGGTGGCGGCGCGATTCGAAGATGGTTCGCCGGCGGCAGTGGAGGCCGCATACGGGAAAGGCAAGGCGCTGCTGGTGGGTTCGTACCCGGCGGCAGCCTACCATTCGGCGCCGAGCGAGGATGCGCGGCGGTGGTTTGTGTCGCTGCTCGACTGGGCGGGCGTGGAGCGGAAGCTGGTTGCCGAGGGCGGCGTGGAGGCGAGGTGGCTGGAATCGGGCGGCGGGCGGATCGTGTTCGTGTTCAACCACGACCGGGAGGCGAAGCAGGTGCGCCTTCGTTGGCGGGAGCAGGCGGACTGGAGGATCACGGATCTTCTCGCCGATCGAAGGGCCCGCGCCACATTCGAGCTGGCGGGCCGAAGCGTGGCTGTGCTGCTCTTCGAGAGGGAGTAGCTGCAGCGCGGCGGCTTGGCGAGCCGGGCCGAGGGGGCGCTGCGGGACGCCCGGCGGTCTGGTGTCCGCGCAGCGGCAATTCAATGCAACGCTCAGTCGAAGGTGATGGATCGAACCATCCTCTGGAACACCGGCTCAAAGGCGGGATAGTCCGGCAGCGGGGCGATGCAGATCAGGTAGAAGAGCTCGTTGTCGCGTTCGATGGTGATGAGCACGTCGACTTCGCGCAAGCCTGCGAAGGGCGAGTCGGAGGAAAGCTTCGTGACGATGGCGCGGCGCCCGCCCACGCTGATCCACTGGCCCTTCTCGACCACGCGCATGTTGGAGTTCTGGCGCGACAGGGACTCGATGAGCGCCTGCGTGTCCTTCTCCAGGCTCACGGCGCGCTGGAGGCTCGCGCGGTTCAGAATGACGCCGTATCCGACATGACCCTGCACGAGCCCCTCGGCCGGCGCAATGGTCGCGCCGGACTGCGACTCGCTGACGCGCCAGTTTTCCGGGTACTGTACGGAAATGCCGCCGCCGCGGTACTGGCGCATCTGGTCAGAAACCGGGACACGATCCGGCTTGGGCGCATTGGGCAGCGCCGCCGGTCCGCCTTCCTTGCCCGGCTGCGCCGGCTTGGCCGCCTTCGGCAACGCCGCCACCAGAGACTGGATCCGTTTCAGGTCCCCTTCGCTGGCATTGTAGGGGCCGCGCGGCATGTAGGGCAGCTGGCCTTCGATCGCCTTGACGCGATTGCCGGGGTTGGGATGCGAAGCGGTGAAAATCTCGACGAGCTTCGGCGTCTTGCCCTTCCTCTCCGCCTCGAGCCGTTCAAAGAACCGCGCCATTTCCACCGGGTTGTAGCCGGCTTTGGCCATGGTGTAGGCGCCGAGCAGATCGGCGTCGCTTTCCGCATTGCGAGAGTACTTCAGCAGAACCGAGTTGGCTCCCAGCCCGATGCCAAGCTGCGCCAGCTGGCCAGTGAGCGAGCCGCCGCCAATGACGGCGCCGGCCAGCAGCGCGCCGAGCTGGGCGAACTGCGCCTTGGACGCCTGGTTGGTGCCGTGCCGCAGCACCACATGGGACAGCTCATGGGCGAGCACACCCGCCAGCTGCGCTTCGTTTTCCACGGCGCGGAGCAGTCCCGTGTGCACATACATAGGCCCGCCGGGCAGCGCGAAGGCGTTGATCGAATCCTCCTGCACGACCTTGAAGAAGAAGGGATACTTCTCCAGCTCCCCCTTCTCCACCAGACGGTTGCCGACCCGGTTGACGTACTCGGTGAGGTCGCGGTTCTGGACGATGACGAATTGCTGCTCCACCTGTTTCGAGAATTCCCGTCCGATCTCGATGTCCTGCTCCTTGCTGAACAGGTTCCAGCCGGGCTTGGGGAGATTGCGCCGTTTCGCCTGCGCCTGCGCCAGGGGCGCGAGGGCGGCGGCCAGCAGTGCGAGAACGAGGAGCGCTCTTCTTCTCATGGCCTTCCACTCCTATGCTGGCATAATGGACGATATGACGCCTACGGAAAAAATCTGGCACAACGGACGCTTTATCCCGTGGGAGGATGCCCGCATCCACGTGCTCTCGCACGTGGTGAGCTACGGCAGCTCCGTCTTCGAGGGCGTCCGGTGCTACGACACGCAGCGCGGGCCGGCCATTTTCCGCCTCCGGGAGCACACGCGGCGGTTGCTGGATTCCTCCCGGATTTACCGCATTCCGGTGGATTTCCCGCTGGAGGATCTCATGCAGGCGCAGGTCGAGCTGGTACGGGTCAACCGGCTGCGCTCCTGCTACATCCGGCCCATCATTCTGCGCGGGTACGGCAGCATGGGCGTGATGCCCACGGGAAATCCGACCGAGGTGTTCTTCGCCTGCTGGGAATGGGGCAAGTACCTGGGCGAGGAGGCCATGACGCAGGGCGTGGATGTGTGCGTCTCCTCCTGGAACCGCATGGCGCCGAACACGCTGCCGGCGCTGGCCAAGGCGGGCGGCAATTATCTCAATTCCCAGCTCATCCGCATGGAGGCGCACCTGGACGGCTACGCCGAAGGCATCGCGCTGGATGCCAACGGCTATGTGAGCGAGGGCTCGGGCGAGAACATCTTTGTGATCCGCGACGGCGTCATCCACACACCGCCGCTGGCGGCGAGCGTTTTGCCGGGCATCACGCGGGACAGCATCCTGCGGCTGGCGCGGGAGGCGGGCATCCCCGTGGTCGAAACCAACATCCCGCGGGAGATGCTCTATATCGCGGACGAAATCTTCTTCACGGGAACCGCCGCGGAGGTGACGCCGGTGCGCAGCGTGGACCGCATCCCGGTGGGCGCGGGACGCCGAGGACCAGTGACGGAGCAGCTTCAGATGGCCTTCTTCGACATCGTCGAGGGGCGCGTGGAAGACCGTTTCGGCTGGCTGAATCCTGTGCCCGTAGAGTGAAGCCGGCAAAGGGTGGAATGGAAACCGGCCGCCCGCCCGCTCCCGATGTCAACCTCCCCCGAGATTCACTTTTCGGAGCGGGCCGGCGGCCGAACTGTTTCCACTGTAGAACGAGCGCCGCGCGGCGGGGAAGAGCCGCGGATGGCTTTCCGCGCCGATTTCAACAGGTTTTTCCCGCAATGGATGGAATGAGTTAGGCTGTGAAGGGTGTGCACGGGCTGTGCATAAAACGTGAAAGCCATGAAATGTTTTGGGATTGACGCCTTCTCCGGCGAGCCGGTGGTCCTGCATCTCGAAGCCGGGGTGATCACCGGCGTCGACCCGCTGCTGGAGCGTCCCGCCTCGCTGCCATGGCTGGCGCCGGGATTCATCGACCTGCAGGTGAACGGGTATGCAGGGGCGGACTTCTGTAGCGCCGATACGCCGGACGAGGCGATTGAACTTGCATTGCAGGCACAGTTCGCCTGCGGGGTGACGCGCCTGTTCGCCACGGTGATCACCGGTTCGAGGGAGACCATGCTGTCCGCCATCCGGCGCCTGGCAGAGGCGCGGCGGCAGTTGCCGCACGGGCGGGCGCTGGAGGGCATCCATGTGGAGGGGCCATACATCTCGCCGGCGGACGGGCCGCGCGGCGCACACCCGCGCGAGTGCGTCCGCCCGCCGGATCTGGAGGAATTCCACCGCTGGCAGGAGGCAGCCGAAGGGCTCGTCCGCATGGTCACGGTGTCGCCCGAGTGGCCGGGCGCGCCGGCGTTCATCGAGGCCATCACCAGCGAAGGCGTGGTGGCGGCCATCGGCCATCTGGACGCGAGCCCGGAGCAGATCGACGCGGCCGTCCGCGCAGGCGCGCGCATCTCGACGCACCTGGGCAACGGCTGTCATGCCGTCTTGCCGCGGCACCCGAATTACCTGTGGCAGCAGCTGGCTGACGACCGGCTGGCGGCCTCTTTCATCGTCGATGGCATCCATCTGGACGCCGCGTTCTTGCGCGTGGCGTTGCGGGCCAAGGGCCTGGAGAGGAGCGTGCTGATTACCGACGCGGTCGCCCCCGCGGGGTGCGCTCCGGGGCCTTACCGGCTGGGCGAGGTGGACGTGGAGCTGCGCGCCGATGGCCGTGTCACCCTGCGCGGACGCGAACAGCTGGCGGGCAGCGCCCTTCGCATGGACCGCGGGGTGGAGAACCTGATGCGGCTGGCCGGGCTGAGCCTGCCGGAAGCCCTCACGATGGCGACCCGAAACCCGGCGCGGGTGGGACGGATCGAGCACCGCCAGCGCGGACTCCAGCCCGGCGAGCGCGCGGACATCGTTGAGTTCGACTATGACGCGCCGGCGCGCTGCATCCGCATCCGGCGGACGTGGCTGAGCGGGGAGCTGGTGTTCGAGGCAGAACCGGCCCGCTGATCCGCGCCTCCCGAAACGGCAGGAACCGGGGGGCGCGTTTGGGCGGCTTGCATGGGGAGTTTGCCCCGTGCCAGGACTCTCTCGCGATTCGAAGCGGGAAAGGCTCACGCTGTGAGCCACTGCCCCATGCACACTTCTGGCATGAGGCAACTGTTCATGGGTGCACGCATTTTCCTTTTCCCCCCGCTTCTTGCTTTCGCGCTCCACGCGCAGACGGCGCCGGACTTCCGGGAAGCGCAGAAGGGCCCGAGGCCGGATCTCACCGTCATGGAGACAAGCAAGGAATTTGGCAAGGGCGCCCTCCTGCCATCCTCGGGCGGCGTGCTGGCGCACGTGGCGCACGGCGGGCCGTGGCGGACGCTGATCACCCTGACCAACCCGGATGTGGCGGAGACAGGCAGGGCAGTCCTGGCGTTTTACACGAGCACAGGCGCTCCACTTGTCCTGACGCTCACCAACGGACGGAAGACGGTGACCACATCCAGATTCGAGATCATCCTGCCGCCGCGGAACGTGATTTTCCTGGAGCCAGTAGCGGTGCCCGGGACCGTGTTCACGGGCTTCGCGGAGCTCGAAGTCGAATCCGGCAAGATGACGGGCTATGCGGTCTTCCGGGCTGTCTTGCCGGACAGGCCGGACCTGGAGGCGGTGGTGCCGCTCGAGTGGGGCGTCACGAAGACGGCGATGATTGCCTTTGACAACACCCGCGGCTTCGTCACTTCGGTGGCCATCGCCAACCGCTGGGAGTTTTTCCCGTGCGAGCTGATCGCCGACGTCTATGACGAAGACGGCATCCTGCTGGGCAGCTACCGCAGAGTGCTGGCGGGAATGTCGCAGACGGCGTTTGAAACGTGGCGCGAGTGGCCGGCCACGGCGGGGCGGCGCGGCGTGGTGCGGCTGTCGAATACGGGAAGCGTGGGAGGCTTCTCGGCGCTGGCGCTGCTGTTCAACCCGACGGGATCGGTGACCACGGCGCCCGTGCCGGAGGTCATGTGATGGCCGAGGGCGCCCGCGCGGGGCGCGAGCCAGACGTCGGCTTGCGCCCCGCCACCGGGGCCATGCGGTTTCCCTGCCCCGTGCAGAGTGCTGCGGCTAGCGCTGCCGTTTGGCAGCCTCCCGCTCGAAGTGCGCGCCCTCGCGCATGCCCTGGAAGCGCTCAAGCTGCTTCGCCTTGTTCGGGCCCCAGTGGGTCCCATCTTCAAAGAGCACGAGGTCGAGTTGCGCTTCCACCGGCTGCCTTTCCGGCAGCTTCACCGCGTCCGTCCACTTCTCGCCGGGCTGGAAGCTCTGGCGCCCCAAACTCATCCCAAGGCCGCGCGTCGAGACAGCGTGGGTGGTGATGGAAGCCACTTTCCCGTCCTCGGCGCGGCGGATCAGCCGGACTGCATAAGCGGCGACCGGTTTGCCCGAGAGGTTCTCGAACTCGAGCACCGCCGCCGGGTCCGCTGCAGTTGTATCCACGCGCATCGCCACACTCAGCGGCGCCGCGCCGGGTTGCGGCGCCGCCACCGCCAGAATGCCCAAGGCTGCTATCAGGGCCAAGCCCAGCAAAATCTGCCTCATGGGTTGCCTCCTTTGCTCCATCATTCGCTTCAGTTCTCACTCCAGGCACATTTCATCACAGGCGCAACAATGAAATGTGTCCGATACGAACACTTGCCGCAACCCGTCATAATACGAGCACGACATCTGCCAGAATACGCAGGAGCCGGAACAACTCGAGCGGACTCCCGGCTCGTTGCAGCAGCCCATCCAGACACGCATCCCGTTGCATGTCATGTCGAAATTCCCGGTCCCGCCGTTGAGGCATGTGTATAAAGTCCAGCAGGGCGAACAATGCCCCTGGGCTCCCGATCCCAATGCAGGAAAAGCCAGGCAGCTCATCATAACCAAAGCAGCCTGGAGCCAGATTCGCTGTCGTACCCAAGTCCTCATGACCCTTTTATATCCCCCCCGGCGTGTCAAGGTCTTTTTCTTGAAATGAGCAAACCGCCGGGCGAAGGGTTCCAGGTTTTTTCGATGGGCAGGTGTCAGATTGTACTGTAAATCACGTCGCCGTCCGGCCGCCCCGGGATGGTGAATTCTGGCGGAGACCGGAACAATTTGTGAAAATTCCGAACAGCGATCAGGGGCCAGACCGGAATCTCTCGTCCCTTCGGCACTTGGGACGGAGGCGGACGCCAGGAGGTTTCGCTGGACCGGGGACCCGTGCAATGGAAGCCCCCAAGTGCGGCCCGTCGCGGAACGGCCGAACCGCGCGAGGATCAGCGAATCAGAGCGAACGCCTTCTTCATGGCGCGAATGGTGGCGGCGAGCGCCTCTTCGGGCGGCAGCGCGCGGAGGGCGGCGTTGAAGGGCTCGCAACGCGCCGGGGCGTCGCAGCCCAGCGAATTCAGCGCATTGAGGAAATCCGCCAGCGGGATGACGCCGGTGGCGAGAGGGAGTTCGCGCTCGAGGTCTTTCTGATCGTCGCGGGCGCGCCCGGCGGGGGCGTCGTTGAGGTCGATGGAGATCACGTCCGCGGCACGCAGCGTGCGCAGATCCTCGACCGTCTCGCCGGCTGTATACCAGTGCCAGCTGTCCATCACGAGGCCGACGTTTGGACGGCCGATTTCGGCGATCAATTCCCGGGCCTCGCGCAGGGTGTGAACGAACGGAAAACGCCGCGCCGTCCACGAGGTCTTCGGGCCGACATACTCAAGGCCGAAGTGGCAGCCGTGGTCTTCGAGCACTTGCGCCACCGCGCGGAGGCGGCGGACGTGGAGGCGGAAGTTCTCGAGGAAGGTCAGCTCGTCGCTGGCAGGCGAAATCCAGGTCGTGACGCGATCCGCCCCGGCGCGCTTCAGCGCGCCGGCGCGCTCCGGCAGACTGCGCAGCCCCTTCTGGAACTCCTCCTCGCCGCGCCGGAAATCGACGGGAAGCCCGGCTTGGCCCCAGACAAGGCCGGCCCGCTTCATGTGGCCGAGCAGTTCGGCCCGCTCCGCCTCCGGCGCCGAGGCGAGCCACGCGGAATCCGCCGTGACGGCCTCGAAGCCGAACCGGATGGCGTAGGCGACGGCCTCCGGCAAAGACGCCTTGACGCCGATGGACCCGCAATCGAGCTGGATCTTCATCCTGGTGGCGGGCGGCGCCTGGACAAGGGCGGCCCCGCTGGTCAAAAGGTCCCGTCTCGTCATACAATTCCTTTCAAACCGCTTCGCGCTCCCCATGAGCATAACACTCGACCAACTGCTGGCCCGGCTTGAAGACCCCGGAACACCGGTCGTTTGGCTGGATCCGGCGCTGCCGGAGTGGCTGTGGGAGCAACTGCCCGCGGCGGCGACTGGGCAGGGCTACCACGTGCTGCATCTCGGACAGTCTGGTCCGGTCTTCGATCTGGACTCGCTCCTCTCCGCCTTTGGGCGGCTCCTGCCGGCCAGCACCGCATACGACCACAGCCTGCCTTCCCTGAGGGCGGCGCTGCAGGAGGTCGCGGCGGACAGTCCCAAGGGGTGTCTGATCCTGTTCCCGAATCCCGACGCCCTGCGACAGGCCGAGGAATCCACGTTTGAGGACCTGATCGAAGTCTTTGAAAGCGTGGATGATCTGCGCCGCCGGCGGGGGCGGGCCGGACTCAAGGCGGTGGTGCGGGACTGAGGGGCGCGGATTTTACAAAAGAGAATCTGAATCCCGAAGCTAGTGTCTGCTATCTTAGTAGCTGATCATGTTAGCAGACGCTAGATCAGACGGCGCATCCCGCCCGGTTCCGGTGAAGGCGAGAGGCCGGTTACCGGCGGCGGAGCGGCGGGCTGCCATCGTGCAGGCGGCGATCCACCGGTTTGCCAAGCATGGCTTTCGGGGAACAACCACACGGGAGCTGGCGGCGGCGGCAGGGGTCAGCGAGCCGGTTCTCTACCAGCACTTTGCGACGAAACGGGACCTGTACAACGCCATCGTCGACCATCTGATTGCAGAGGCGCACGAGCGGTTCGACCAGCGGGCCAAGCAGCTGGAGGCGGTGGCAAACGACCGCGAGTTCCTGCAATGGCTGGGCGAGAGCATCCTTGCCTACCACATGGAAGATCCCGACCGGATCCGGCTGCTGTTGTTCAGCGCGCTGGAAGGGCACGAACTGGCGGACCTGTGGTTTCAGAAGGCCACCATGGACCAGATCCGCTGGGTGGAGGCGAGCCTGGAAAAGCGCATGGCAGCGGGCACCATCCGAATCCGGGAACCGGAGCTGGTTGCGCGTGCGTTCATTTTCATGGTGAGCCATTTCGGCCTGAAGCATCTTCTGTTTGCCGGCCGGTGCGCACCGGCGCCCGATGCCCGGCTCGTTGAGAAGCTCGTCGACATTTTTCTGAATGGAATTGCCGTTCAAAAGGGAATTACGGATAGAGACCATGCGGAATCCTAAGAATCTCTGGATCTTTTTCAGCGCGCTGGCCGCCGTGCTGGCGCTGGCCGGATGCAGCAGCCGCCAGGAGGGCACGGCACGGGCAGCCTCGCGCCCGGCGGGCCCCATCGCCGTCCGCACAGCTCTGGCGCAGGAGCGGACGGTGGAACGGGCGATCCTGGTCACCGGCTCCTTGTTGCCCGACGACACGACGACGGTCTCCTGCGAGGTGGCCGGCCGCGTGGCGAAGCTCCACTTCGATTTCGGGCAGGCGGTGCGCAAGGGCCAGGTGATGGCGGAGCTCGACAGGCAGGAGCTCACGCTGCAACTGGAGCGGGTGAAGGCGGCGCTGGAGCAGGCGATGGCGCGGATCGGAATGGACCGGGAGACGATGAAGGAACCCGATTCGACGCCGATGATGCGGCAGGCGCGGGCGCAGATGGAGGACGCGCAGTCGAAGTACGAGAACGCGAAGAAGCTCGTCAAGACGGGCGACATCGCGCAGGAGCGCTTCAACGAAATCGAGAAGATGTACCTGGCGCGCAAGGCGGCGTATGAAGCGACGCAGGACGACCTGCGTACGCAGCTGGCGCTGATCCGGTCGCTGCGGGCGGAGGTGGGACTGGCGGAGAAGCGGCTGCGCGATGCGACCGTGGTGGCGCCGATGGACGGCATCGTCCAGGTGCGGCATGTGGCCGAGGGACAGTATGTGCGGGACAACGCGGCGATCTACACGCTGGTGAAGTCCTGGCCGTTGCGCCTGCGGGTGGAGATCCCGGAGCCGGCTGTGGGGCTGGCGCGGGTGGGATCCACGCTGGTGTTCACGACCAGCGCTGCGCCGGGAGCGGAATTCCGGGCCACCATCCGGACTTTGAACCCGTCGCTCGACGCGCGGTCCCGGACGCTGACGGCGGAGGCGAGGATCGAAACGCGGGATGAACGCCTGAAGCCGGGCTCGTTCGTGCAGGTGCGTCTGGTGACGGATCCTGCCTACCGCGTGGTGTCGATCCCGCGCGCGGCGGTGTACACGGTGGCCGGGCTCAACAAGTTCTTCACCATCGAGAATGGCAAGGCCGTCGAGCACCGCATCCCGGAGATTCTGGGCGGCAACGGCTATGTGGAGATCCCGCCGGGCATCATCGAGGCGGGCGCCACGGTGGCGGTGTCCAGCGTGCCGATGCTGAGCGACGGCGTTGCCGTGACGGTGCGGCAGTAGCGGTTTTTTTCTTCTCTCGGAGTCATTTTTCATGCAGAAGCTGGCAGAGATCTGTATTCGCCGGCCCGTGTTCGCCACCATGCTGATCCTGGCCCTGGTGGTGATCGGGCTGGATTCCTACCGCAAGCTGGGTGTGGACTTTTTTCCCAAGGTCGAGTTCCCCTACGTTTCCATCACGACGGTGCTGCCGGGGGCTTCGCCCGAGGAAGTGGAATCGCAGGTGACCAAGGTGCTCGAGGAGGCGGTGAACACGATCTCGGGCATCGACGAACTGAACTCGACTTCGGCCGAGGGTGTGTCGATCATCACGATCGGCTTCGTGCTGGAGAAGGATCCCGAAGTCGCCGCGCAGGAGGTGCGCGACAAGGTCAGCACGGTGCTCGGGCAGCTGCCGCGGGACGCGCGCACGCCCGTGGTGGAGAAGCTGGCGACCGACGCGGCGCCGGTGCTGAACATCGTGGTCAGTTCCCCGCGGGACATGCGCGAGGTGACCAAGATCGTCGACGACCAGATCAAGAAGAACATCGAGACGATCAGCGGTGTCGGCCAGGTGCGGTTCGTGGGCGAACGCAAGCGGCAGATCCAGGTGCTGCTGAACCCCGAGAAGCTGGCTGCCTACAACCTGAACATCGAGCAGGTGCGGATGGCGCTGGCGGCGCAGAACGTGGAGATCCCCGGGGGGCGCATCGACGAGGGCAACCGCGAGCTGACTCTGCGTACGCTGGGACGCGTCGAGCAGCCTCTGGACTTCGCGCGGATCATCGTGGGGACGGTGAACGGGGCGCCGGTGCGGATCTCCGATATCGGCGAGGTGCAGGACGCTTACGAGGAACCCCGCTCGATCGCGCGGCTGAACGGGCGCCCCGCAGTGGCGCTGGCGGTGCGCAAGCAGGCGGGGACGAACTCTCTGGACGTGATCGCCGCCATCAAGCAGAGGATCGAGGAGCTGAAGCCTTCGCTGCCGCCGGACTTCGAAATCACTTACGCGCGCGACCAGTCCGGCTTCATCCGGGCGGCTTACAACGCCGTGCTGGAGCACCTGGTGCTGGGCGGCTTTTTCGCCGCCATCATCGTTCTGTTCTTTATCCGCAACTGGCGCTCGACGTTGATTGCGGCCATCGCCATTCCCACCTCGATCATCTCGACGTTCACGCTGTTGAACTGGATGGGCTTCAGCCTGAACCAGATCACGATGCTGGCGCTGACTCTGGTGGTGGGCATCGTGATCGACGACGCCATCGTGGTGCTGGAGAACATCTTCCGGCACATGGAGGAGAAGGGCCTGCCGCCGATGGAGGCAGCCGCGCTGGGCACGAAGGAGATCGGGCTGGCGGTGCTGGCGACCACCTTGTCGCTGATCATCATCTTCATCCCGATCGCCGTGATGCCCGGCATCGTGGGGCGCTTCATGTCGTCGTTCGGCTACACGGCGGCGTTTGCGGTGGGCATCTCGCTGATCGTTTCGTTCACGCTGACGCCGATGCTATGCTCCCGGTTCCTGAAGCTGGGCAAGCAGGAGAAGGCGACCAAAGCGGGATTCTTCGACAAGCTGTTCGCCGCACCCTACAAGCGCATGCTCGTCTGGTCTCTGAACCACCGCTGGGCGATATCGGCGGCCGCTCTGGCAGTGATGCTGTCCACCATTCCCATGGTGCGCTCGATGGGCGTGGACTTCCTGCCCACCGACGACCAGTCCGAGTTCGAGATCAACGTGCGGATGCCGGTGGGCTCGTCGCTGGAGGGCACGTCGCAGGTGATGGCGCTGATCGAGGAGGACCTGAAGGAACTGCCCGGAGTGCGCGACCTCTTTGTCACCATCGGCGCCGACCAGCGCCGGCAGGTGGACCGCGGATCGGTGATCGTCGAACTGGTGGACGTGAAGGAGCGCAAGCAGTCGCAGCGTCAGTTGATGGACATGGCGCGCGAGAAGCTGGCCAAGTACAAGGACCTGATCGTCACCGTGCAGCTGCCGTCGCTGATCTCCGGCGCGCCGAACAGCGACTTCATGTTTTCCATCCAGGGGCCTGACCTGAACCGGCTGGAGCAGTACGCCAACTCGCTGATGGCGCGACTGAAGCAGGTTCCGGGCGTGGCGGACATGGAGTTGACCTACGAGTCCGGCAAGCCCGAGGTGAGGGTGCAGATCAACCGCGACAAGGCGGCGGACCTCCATGTGAACGTGGCGCAGGTGGCCAACGCGATGCGCGTTCTGGTGGGCGGCGACGATCAGGCGACCACCTACAAGGAAGGCGACGACCGCTACGACGTGATGCTGCGCGTGGCGAAGGAGTTCCGCAACTCGCCGCGGACGCTGGAGCGGCTGTATGTTCCTTCCGCAACGCTCGGCAACGTTCCGTTGTCGAACGTGGCGAGCTTCGAGCTGGGCACCGGGCCGACGTCGATCGACCGTTACAACCGGCAGCGGCGGGTGCTGATCATGGGCAACCTGTCGAAAAACCTGGCTCTGGGCGACCTGATCGCGCTCGCCAACCAGCACATGGAATCGCAGAACATGCCTCCGGGCTATACGTACGGCACGGTGGGGCGTTCGCGCGAGCTCGGGCGCGCGATGCAGAACTTCCTGATCGCGTTCCTGCTGTCGATCGTGTTCATGTACATGATCCTGGCGTCGAACTACGAGAGCTTCATTGACCCGGTGACGATCCTGCTCTCGCTGCCGCTGTCGGCGCCGTTCGCGTTGCTGAGCCTGTTCCTGGCGCGCGAGAACTTTTCGATCGTGTACACGTCGCTGGGCATTCTGGTGCTGTTCGGGATCGTGAAGAAGAACTCGATTCTTCAGATCGACCACATCAAGGGGCTGCGGCGCGAGGGAATGCCGCGGCTGGAGGCGATCATTCAGGGTTGCGAGGACCGGCTGCGTCCGATCCTGATGACAACGGCGGCTCTGGTGGCGGGCATGATTCCGCTCGCCGTGGGCACGGGCGCGGGCTCGGGCACGCGGCGCACGGTGGCCATCGTCGTCATCGGCGGGCAGTCTCTGGCGTTGCTGCTGACGCTGCTGGTGACACCCGTGGCCTATTCGCTGTTCGACGATCTGGCGCACTCGCGGCTGTGGCGGCGGCTCTTCTCGCGCGTGCCCAAGCCTGCGCCGACGACGGCGGCGATGCTGGCGCTGGCGCTTCTTCTCTTGCCCGCGGTTGCCTTGGCGCAGCCGGCGGCGGAAGATCCGTTGCGCGCGGCGCGGCAACAGGTGCTGCACGCCAGGCGCGTGGGGGTCTCCGAGGCGCTGCGCGAACTGACGTTGCAGCAGGCGCTGGAACTGGCTCTCAAGAACAACCTGGAGATCGAAATCGAACGTTCGTATCTGGACACAGCCGCCGCCATGTTGAAGAGCGCCCGGGGCGCCTTCGATCCGCTGGTGCAGTACAACCCGTCGTTCGACACGAGGAATCTTCCGGTCGCGAACACGCTGGCGGCGCCCGGAGGACGTTTGAGCGAGCGCTACCTGAACCACAACTTCTACGTGCGGGGCAAGACGCCGTTCTCCGGTCTGGGCTGGCACATCGACTTCGAGAACCAGCGGCAGTCCACCAACAACCCCTTCACCGCGCTGACGCCGTTCCTGACATCGCGGCTCGGCGCGGGCTTCACGTTCCCGCTGCTGCGGTTCCGCGAGGTCGATCCCGACCGCGCGCAGCTCAGGATCCGCATCAAGCAGCGCGACCAGCAGCGCGCCGCCTTCGAGTTGAAGGTGATCGACGTTGTGACGCGGACACAATCGGCTTACTGGGACCTGGCAGCGGCGATCGAGGACGCCACGGTGGCGGCCGACGGCGTGCGCCTGGCGCGCGAGCAGCATGAGCGGAACCTGCGGTTCATCGAAGCGGGCACGCTGGCGCAGGTGGAGAGCGCGGCGTCGGAGGCCGAGTTGCAGCGGCGCATCGATTCTTTCCAGACCGCGCTCACCGTGGTGGCTGCCGCGGAGAATCAGCTGAAGACGATCCTGACGCCGAGTCCTGCAGACGCTCTGTGGAGCGAGCGGCTGGTGCCGGTGGATGCGCGGGCGCTGCCGCCGCCTTCGCCGAGCGTCGACGATGCGCTTTCCACCGCTTTCCGCCAAAGGCTCGAGCTGCGCTCGCTCGATCTGAGCCTGGAGCAGAACCGCACGCAGGTGCAGCTGGCGAGTTCGGCGCTGAAGCCTCAGGTGATGCTGACGGCGAACTATTTCAACAGCGGGCTGGCGGGCGTGCTGGCGCCGTCTTCCGGCGGCGGTTTCGCGAATTTCTTCGCGCCGCTGTTTGAGCGCGTGAACACGCTGTCGAGCCTGAGCGGGCTGCCGGCGCTGCCGCCGGTTCAGACGGGCGGGGCCGTGCCTGCATCGTTGATCGGCGGTTACGGATCGACGCTTTCGAACCTCACGACGGGCAATTTCCAGACCGTCGCGGCAGGCATCTCCTTCGAGTGGAATCCGCGCAACCGCGCCGCGCAGGGGCAGCTGGAGCAGGCGATGATTCAGGAGCGCCGGCTGAAGCTGACGCGAACGCAGATCGAACAGGGCATCGCCGCCAGCGTTCGCACGGCGCTGCAAAACCTGGAGGCGGCGCGGCTGCGCATCGAGGCGGCGCGGGCCAGCGAGCGTGCAGCGCGGGAAAAGCTGGAGAGCGAAATCCGGCTCTACCAGACCGGAGAGAGCACGAACTTCCTGGTGCTGGCGCGGCAGAACGAGTTGCTCGATTCACGCCGCCGCGTGGTGGCGGCGGAGTTGCTGCTGAACCGCGCGGCAGCGCAGTTGCAGCAGGCGATGGGATCGACGCTCGACGCCAATCAGATCCGGCTGGACTGAGCGCGGCGCGGGATCACATCACCAGGGCATTGAACAGCAGCTTCATCGTGAGCCATGACTGACCGCGATACTGCGGGCGGAAGCCGAACAGCACGGCGCGCCCCTGCCCGGAGGGGACTTCGAGCAGGGCAGGCTTGCCGGCGATGTGGCTCTCGCCGAGCAGCCAGCCTGAGGCAAGCACGCCGGAAGGCGCATAGCGCAAGACCGGTTTGGCGCCGTTGTTCTGCGGCTCCCAAACGGGGCTCGCCTCGTTCCAGAGGGTGAAGGAAGCGGGCAGCCCCAGCGTGAGCGGAGATGCGGCGTCCACGCTGACATTCAGCAACGAGCCGGGGCAGTAGAACTCGCGCGGCGGGACGCCGGAAAGGGTGTTGCGCACCGGAATGCCGAGATGGCGCGCGGCGTATTCGCCGGAGCGGTTGAAGAAGAGGAGCCTGCCGCCGGCGGCGAGGAATTCGCGCAGCGCCGCCGCGCCCTCCTCGCCAAGCCCGCCGGTGAACTCCTCCGGCATCGAGCCGCGGGCGTGGCCGTTCTCGATCACCCCGGCGCCGATATCGGCGAAGACGATGACATCGAAGCGGCTGCGCAGGTTGCCGGAGCGGATGTCTGAGTTCAGAAGCGACGAATAGCGCCAGCCAAAGTGCTCGAGGATCCAGCGGGTCCATCCTTCGTCCATCGAGGGCACGTGTGGTTTGAAGACGCCGACGCGCGGCTCGGGCAGTGGCTTGTAATCAGGCGAAGGACTCGAGTCGAGAGCGAAATCCCCGGTTGTCGTGTGCCGGTAGACGGGGCGGCCGGCGCGCCATGCGGCGGTGACGGCGCGCCAGGAGTCGCTGTCGGAAGCGGCCAGGGTCTTCGCCGGGAACCGGAATTCGCGCGCGCGCTCCAGCCGCGCTTCGAAAGGCGTTTCGACGGTCTCCACGGCGACCCCGAGCAACAGCGGCAGGGTGTGTGCGGCCACGTCGTAGGGGCGCTTGGGCGGGCCTCCGGGGTATTCACGCAGGTCGGGATACTTCTGCCGCTCGAGCAGCGCCTTGGCGAAGGACGAGTACGGCTGTTGCATCCGGATGACGTAAGAGCCCGCCGGGTATTCGCGCCCGCCGGCGGAGAAGGGCGCCGGGGCCCGTTCGACTTCCACCATGGCGAAGTCCATGGTTTCGAGCAGGCGGCGCGCGGCGCCGGGATCTTCCTGGGCGGCGGGAATCACGAACGCGTACGGGCTGGTTCGGGTGGCGGCGCGGCCGAGGATGTCGTAAAAGCCGCGCAGGAAGAGTTCGCGGCGCAGGGCTGCGGTGTCGAGCAGGCTCTCCATGGCGATGAGCTGGTCTGTGACGATATCGCGCAGCGTCCAGCGTCCGCCGGGCCAGGGCTCGAGGTGGTTCCAGGAGCTTTCGCGGGGCGAGTAGTTGGCGCCGCGGGCAGGGATCTTCGACGGGTCGACATCGACGGGCGTGGCGATCCGGACGCTGGCCGATTCGCTGAGGATGCGCAAGCCGCCGTGATAGCTCTGGTAGTGGCGCGCGGGGGTCCAGTAGTCGTACATGGCGTTCACCAGGACGCCCTTGCGGCCGGCGGCGGTGAGGTCGGCAGCCATGTTCATGCCCACCATGTTGCAGAGCTGGGCGATGAGGGGATCGATGTTCGGCTCGATGGGGTCCATCCACGGGGGGACGAACATGCGGGCGCCGAACATTCCCATCTGGTGGACGTCGTAAACGATCTGCGGGCGGAACACGTTGTGCAGTTTTTGGATCACCGCGCGATTTTCGGCCTGGGTGAAAAAATACCAGTCGCGGTTATTGTCATGGCCGATGTATTTCTGGTACAGCTCCGGCGGGCTGGTCCCCTCGAAGGGCGTGCCGAGCGTGCGCCGGTACCAGGCGGTGACGAGGTCGAGCCCGTCGGGGTTGATCGACGGGGCGAGAACCAGAATGACGTTGCCGAGGATGCGCAGCGTCTTCCCGTCCTGCGCTGTGGCGAGCCGGTGGGCGAGTTCGACAGCGGTGTGCGTGGAGGCGATCTCGGTGGCGTGGACGCTGCACGTGATGAGGACGACGGTCTTCCCTTCCCCGGCGAGCCGCGCCGCCTCGTCCGGCGGCGTCGTCCGGGGATCCGCAAGCCGCCGCTGGATTTCCAGGTATTTCTCGAGGTTCGCCACCGTTTCAGGCGCGGAAATGACGGCCGCGATCATCGGCCTTCCTTCGGTGGATTTCCCGTATTCAAGGAATTTCACGCGCCGCGAAGATCTTTCCAGCTGCTGAAAATAGGAGACGACCTTGTGCCAGTCGAGCACGGAACGGTCCGCGCCCATGGCATGGCCGAAGTGCTGCTCAGGAGTTGGAACCTGCGCGGGGAGGAGGAGCGGGAGGGCGAGAGCGGCAAACAGGCGGCGCGAGAAGATCATGGACGCGTGAGCTCCTTCCACAGGGCGCGGTAGTAGCGCAGGAAGCGTTCGGGTTCGCGGCTCTCGGCCACCTCCATCAGCGTGTAGCGGTCGTATCCGCTCTGGCGCAACAGGGTGAACAGCTCGCGCCACGGATAGCGCGGGTCGGCCAGTTCGTTGATGTGGACATTCCGGATCCACGGGCGGAGAAGATCGAAGGCGGGGCGGATGGAACCGTTCTGCACCTCGCCGGGGTTGGAGTTCCAGCACAGGCCGACTGCCTTGTGGTTGGCAGCGCGCATGATGTCGGCGCAGACGGGCGGGGCGGAGGTGCCGGCGCCGTGGACTTCCAGCCACAGCTCGACGCCGCGGCCGACGGCGTAGTCGCCCGCCTCCCGCAAGGCTTCGGCGATACGGCCTATGGTGACTTGCGGCGGGACCTCCTTCGGCAGCCCGTTCGGGCGCACCTTCACGCCCCAGGCGCCGGTGTCATGGGCGAGGTCGACCCACATCTTGGTTTCCTCGATGTTCTTGCGCCGGATGTTGGCGTCGGGGCTGTGGTATTCGCAGGTGGAGCCGAAGCTGAGAAGGCGGACCCTGGATTTTTCGAAGCGGGCGCGAACACGGGCGCGTTCCTGCGGCGAGAGCGTGGGCTCCACACCGTGAGCGTGGGTGGTGCGCAGCTCCACGGCTTCAAAGCCCGCCTGTTCGAGCTTTGTGATGACGGTTTCCAGGTCCCAATCCTTGAGGACGTTGTAGGTGACGGCGCCGAGCATCATGGCGGCTTTACTCCTGTGTCTGCGCCGCTGCCGAACCGGGCGCGGCGGAATCTTCGGGCTTCTCTTCGCGGGCAACAAGGTCGTAGCCTTCCCATCGGGCGACGGCGGCGGTGGCGAGGCAGTTGCCCAGGAGGTTGACCGAGGTGCGGCCCATGTCCATGAGTGTATCCACGCCCAGGATCAGCGCCACGCCTTCCAGCGGAAGATTGAACGTGGAAAGGGTGGCGGCGAGGATCACGAGCGAGGCGCGCGGCACGGCTGCAACGCCCTTCGAGGTCAGCATGAGCGTGGCGATCATGGTGAGCTGCTGGGTCAGCGACAGGTCTACGCCCGCAGCCTGCGCGACAAAAACCGAGGCCAGCGCGAGGTACAGGGTGCTCCCATCGAGGTTGAAGCTGTAGCCGGTGGGAAGGACGAAGCTGACGATGTGGCGGGGCACTCCAAAGCGTTCCATGTTGCGCATCGCCATGGGGAAGGCGGCTTCGCTGGAGGCGGTGGAGAAGGCGAGGATGTAAGGATCCTTGGCGGCGCGGAGAAACCGCAGGACGGGGATGCGAAACAGCAGCGCCGCAGGACCCATGACGAGCACGATGTAGCCGAGCAGCGCGATATAGAGCGAGCCGATGAGCTTGCCGAGACCCAGAAGAACACCGATGCCCTTGGCTCCCACGACGCTGGCGATGGCCGCGCCCACGCCGACCGGCGCAAGGTACATCACGTAGCGCGTGTACTCGAACATCACATCGGACAGCGAGCGGCAGAAGCGGACCACGGGGTCGGCGCGCTCTCCCATGGCGATGCAGGCCATGCCGAACAGGACCGTGAAGACGACCAGCTGGAGCACCTCGTTGCGCGCCATGGCATCGAGGACGCTGGTGGGCGTGGCGTTGACCAGCACTCCGATGAGGCTGGCCTTTGCCTCCGGGATCTCCGCCTTGCCGGCGCCTTCCAGCGAGACGCCCAGGCCGGGCTTGAAGTAGTTCACCGACAGCAGGGCAAGGGCGAGGGCGCCGATGGTGGTGACGTTGAAGTAGATGAGCGCCTTCAGCCCGATGCGCCCCATGGCCTTGGCGCTGCCCGAGCCGGCGATGCCCACCACGAGCGTGGCGAACAGCAGCGGGGCGATGATCGACTTGATCAGCCGCAGGAAGATCGTGGCCAGAAATGCGGTGTCCTTGCCGAATTCGGGCCAGAAGTGGCCGATGGCGATGCCGCCGGCCATGGCGATGAAGATCCAGGAAGTGAGCGAAATGCGTTTCATCTTTCCCCCCATTTGAGTTTTTGGCGAAGCACGTCAAAAAACAGCATCCGCGGCGGGCGCACGAGGGAGAGCGAGTGCGGCGAGGCGCGGCAGACGATGCGGTCCTCGCGCATGAGCGGCTCGCCCACCTGTCCGTCGATGGTGAGGTAGGCGTCGTTGTCGCCGGCGGAATTGATCACCTGGATCACGCTGGAATCGGGCACGATGACGGGGCGGTTGGTCAGCGTGTGCGGGCAGATGGGCGTGACGCAGAAGGCGGCCACGCTGGGGAAGATGATGGGCCCGCCGGCGCTGAGCGAGTAGGCGGTGGAGCCTGTGGGAGTGGAGATGATGAGGCCGTCGGCTTTATAGCGGCAGACGAAGTGCGCGTCGACAAATGCGGCGAGGTCGATCATGCGGGCGATGTGCGCCTTGGTGATGACGACGTCGTTCAGAGCGACGTAGCTCGACACCGTCGAGTCGCCCCGCCGCACCTCGCAGGCGAGCATGCGGCGGCGCGCAATGCGGCTTTCGCCGCGCAGCGCGCGCTCGAGTTCCGGAAACAGTTCGCTGGTGGAGATGGTGGTGAGGAAGCCGAGCCCGCCGAGGTTGACGGCGAACAACGGGATGTTGCGGCCGGCGATGGCGCGGGCGGCGGCCAGCAGCGTGCCGTCCCCGCCGAGCACGATCACGAGCTGGCAGCCTTCGGCGAGCTGCTCGCGCGGTAGGGCTTCGCAGCGGCCGGAAACGTAGGAGGCAGCGACGGGGTCGAGGCGGAACACGACGCCGCGCTGTTCGAGCCAGTCCAGCAGCGAGCCCACCAGCGGCGCCGCGTGGGCCACGTCAGGCTTGGCGATGATGCCGACAGTCCGGATCGTATCCATAGAGGAGAAACTCCTTGTTGCCTTCGGCGCCGGTGATCGGGCTTTCCATTGAAGCGGTGAGGAAGCCTAGCCCGCGGGCGCACTGCCGCACGCGTTCCACCGCGGCGGCGTGGACTTCCGGGTCGCGGACGATGCCACCCTTGCCGACATGCTCGCGGCCGGCTTCGAACTGCGGCTTGACAAGGATGACGAATTCGCGCGGCGGGGCGAGGACCTGAACGAGAGGCGGGAGCACGAGCGTAGCAGAGATAAAACTGACGTCGCAGGTGGCCAGCTGCACGGGTTCGCCCAGCATATCGCGGCTGAGGAAGCGCGCGTTGACCCTCTCGTGCAGGACGACGCGGGGATCGTTGCGGAGCTTGTAATGGAGCTGTCCGCGGCCGGTGTCGACCGCGTGGACGCGCGCGGCGCCGCGCGCCAGCAGCACCTCGGTGAAGCCGCCCGTGGAGGCGCCGACGTCGAGGCAGACGCGCCCGGCCGGATCGATTTGCCAATGGTCGAGAGCCGCCAGCAGCTTCAGCGCCCCGCGGCTGACCCAGGGGAACGGTTCGACGACCTCGATTGGCGCCGCTTCGTCGACCAGAGCGCCCGGCTTGTCGACGGTCTGGCCCCGCACGCGCACGGCGCCCGCCAGCAAGAGGGCGCGCGCCTTTTCCCTGGAGGGAGCCAGCGCGCGTTCCAGCAACAGCAGATCGATGCGGCGGCGCGGCACGGCGGTCAGGAGGATCGGTCGACCACCAGGTCCGCCAACTGGCGCAGGCGGAGGGCGGCGCCGCCGAATGGCTCGAGCGCCAGGTGTGCGAGCGAACGCTGCTCCTCGGCCATGCGGCGGGACGCCTCCAGGCCGTAGACGGCCGGGAAGGTGATCTTGTGTTGCGCGGCGTCCTTGCCGGGAGTCTTGCCGAGCTGCTCCGGCGATTGTGTGATGTCAAGGATGTCGTCGACGATCTGGAAGGCGAGCCCGATGTGTTCGCCGAAACGGCTGAGCGCGTCGAGCTGATCCTCGCCGGCGCCGGCGTGCAGGGCGCCCAGGCGCAGGGAACAGCGCAGCAGGGCGCCGGTCTTGGCGCGGTGGATGCGCTCGAGAAGCTCCGGCGTGGGTTCGAGCTTCTCGCCCTCGATGTCATGCACCTGGCCGGCGATCATGCCGCGCCGCGTTCCGGCGGCGCGGGCGAGTTCGGCCACCAGCGGCGCCGAAGAGGCCGCGGCGAGCACCTCGAAGGCGAGCGTGAGCAGCGCATCGCCGGCCAGGATCGCCATGGCCTCGCCGAACACCTTGTGCGAAGTCGGCCGGCCGCGGCGCAGGTCGTCGTTGTCGAGCGCGGGCAGGTCGTCGTGGATCAGCGAGTAGGTGTGGACCAGCTCGAGCGAGCAGGCGACGTCGTCGATCCCCTCGATGTCGCGCCCGGCCACGGCGCGCGCCGCTTCCAGGCAAAGAACGGGCCGGATCCGCTTGCCGCCGGCGAACACGGAGTAGCGCATGGCGCGGTGGATGGTTTCCGGCGGCTCGGATTCCGGCGGCAGCAGGCGGTCGAGGGCGGCGTCGATGCGCGCGGCGCTCGCGGCCAGGTACTCGGAGAGGGGCAAAACCGAAGACGTCATTTTTGTTCCGGACCGAAAGGCTGAGGGATGACCTTCTGGCCGCGCTTGAGGAGGATCTCGATGCGGCTTTCGGCCTCGACGAGCTGCTTGCGGCAGGTCTCGGACAGCTGCACGCCCTTTTCAAACAGTTCGAGCGCGCGCTCCAGCGGCACGCCCGGCTTCTCCAGCTCCTCGACGATCTGCTGCAGCTCCGCCAGCGACTTTTCGAACGGCGCTTCGCGCGCCTTGTCTTCCGCGGCTTTGGATTTTTCGTGCTCTGCGGCCATTGGCTTCATTTTACGATTCGCGCGGGCCCGCGTCCGCCGGCGCCGAAAGCCTGCCGACAGGCTTGACCAGCAGGAAGAGCACCGCGGCGGCGCCCAGAGTAAGCACGGCAAGCGCGCGGAACAGTTCGAAGGGAGGCAGGTGGCCGTAGAATGACGCCAGCCGTCCGGCGAGGTAGTTGCCCATGGAAAGCGAAAGGAACCAGACGCCCATCATGAGCCCGGCGACGCGCGCCGGCGCGAGCCTCGTCATCGCGCTCAGGCCGACCGGGCTCAGCAGCAGCTCTCCGATGGTGTGGAGCAGGTACGTTCCAACCAGCCAGAGCGGGCTGACCAGCACGCCGGAGGCCGAACGGCGGCTGGCTTCCATCATCAGCAGGAATCCGCCTCCGGCGAAGACCATGGCCAGGGCGAACTTGGCCACCGACGTGGGCTGCCGGTCGCCGAGGCGGATCCAGGTCCAGGCGAAGACCGCCGCCAGGCAGATGATGAACGCAGCGTTGAGCGACTGGAACCAGCTGGCAGGGAATGAGAAGCCGAACAGCACGTTGCGCGTGTGGTCGCGGGCGAAGAGATTCAGCGACGAGCCGGCCTGCTCGAACGCCGCCCAGAACAGGGCGGAGCCGCAAAACAGCACGGCAATGACGGCCAGACGGCGGCGTTCGGCGGGCGTCCAGCCTCCGCCGAAAAACATCCACGCGAAGAGTCCGAGCGTGGTGAGGGCGAGCACGGCGCCGGCGGAGTTCACCAGCACCTCGATACTGAGGGCAGCGAGGCCGCTCAGGTGCGCCGCGGCCATCAGGAGCGCCAGAGCCGCTGCGGCCACAAGCGCCAGCCGGAAGTTGCGCCGCCAGCGGACGCCGATCTCCGCCGATGGCGGCTCGACGGGCCGAAGTCCGGCGCCGGCGAGGCGCGGAAGCCCGCGCCAGTAGGTGAGCACGCCGAGCACCATGCCCAGGCCTGCCAGTGCGAAACCCAGGCGGTAGTTCACGCGCTCCCCCACCCATCCGCAGGCCAGCGGCGCGATGGTGGCGCCGATGTTGATGCCCATGTAAAAAATGGAAAAGCCGGACTCGCGGCGCGCATCGGACGGCGCGTAGAGCTGGCCGACGATGGTGGAGATGTTCGGCTTCAGCAGCCCGCTGCCTGCGACCACGATGGCGAGGCCGAGGAAAAATGCGGCGCTGGAAGGGACGGCGAGCGTCAGATAGCCGGCGGCAATCAGAAGGCCGCCCAGCAGCACGGCGCGCTGCTGGCCCAGGATGCGGTCGGCGATCCAGCCGCCAGGCAGGCTCGCCATGTACACGCTGGCGGTGTAAAGGCCATAGATGGCGTAGGCG
Source organism: uncultured Arcobacter sp. (assembly GCA_964458495.1). Classification (GTDB taxonomy): domain Bacteria; phylum Acidobacteriota; class Terriglobia; order Bryobacterales; family Bryobacteraceae; genus JANWVO01. Next base: position 1,330 of record CAYWJB010000034.1, on the reverse strand, counting down.
CGCGGCGCATCCAGCCCGAGGCCGCCCGAGGCGGCGGCGGCCGTCATGAACAGCACCAGGATGGCGCGCATGCCGTAATAGCCGAAGCGCTCCCACAGCTCGGTGAAGAAGAGCGTGGAGAGTCCGGCGGGGTGGCCGAAGAATCGGGTGTCGAGAGAGTCGCGGTTCATGGCGTGAGCAGGCAGGCGACCGCCCGGATTCACTGGGCCAGCCAGCCTCCGTCGATGACGATGTCGGTGCCGGTGATGAAGCGCGCCTGATCCGAGCAGAGATAGACGGCAAGCGCGCCGATGTCGTCCGGGCGGCCCCATTCGCCCAGCGGCAGGCGGGCGAGGAAGGCGGCATTGGCCTGGGGATCGTTCATCAGGGCGGCGTTCATCTCGGTGGCGAAAGGCCCCGGGCTGATGCCGTTGACGGTGATGTGGTGCGGCGACAGCTCCAAGGCGAGGGCGCGGGTGAGGCCGAGCAGGCCGGCCTTCGACGACGAATAGGCGGCGCGGCCGGGCAGCGAGACGTGGCTCATGATCGAGGTGAGATTCAGGATGCGGCCCCAGCCGTTTTCGATCATCTGCGGGACAAAGGCGCGGGCGCAGAGGAAGGCGCTGGTGAGGTTGGAGTCGATCACCCAGCGCCACTCGTCGAGCGTAAATTCCGTCACCGGCTTGCGGAGGTTGACGCCGGCGTTGTTGACGAGGATGCCGGCGGGGCCCAGGTGTTCGGCGACATGCGCGGCCAGGCGTGCCACGTCATCTTCCCGGGTGACGTCTGCGGGAACGATCAACGCACCGGCGCCGCACAGGCGGGCGGTCTCATCGAGCTTTTCGATGTCGCGGCCGACGCAGGCGACGCGCGCGCCCGCCCCGGCAAGCGCCACGGCGATGGCGCGGCCGAGGCCCCGCGAGGCGCCTGTGACGACGGCAGTGCGGTGGAGAAGCGGCTGGGTGTCAGACATGGCAGGAATCAGGGATTTCCGGATTTCGCGGTCCGGGACAGTTCCACGATGCGGTCGGCCACCGATTGCGGGTCGTCGATGTCGGCCATGGTGATGCCGCCGGACTCCGCGGCGGACTCGGCGTGAAGATCGCCGGTGCCCCAGAGGCGCTGCCAGAGAGTGCGCCTGACAGAAACCTCCTGAAGCCGTTCCAGCGCCAGGGTGGTCACCTGTTCGGTCACTATCCCCGTGCGCAGGCGCAGCATGCCATTCTCAACCTTCAGGCTCGACGACAGCGAGCGGATATAGAGGCGAAGCGGAAAGAGGAGCAGAAGCAGCCCGAACAGTCATTATGGAGCGACCAACCGCCGATTCGCAGATTCGCGGGTTACGCTGCGA
>CAYWJB010000033.1:0-26678 GCA_964458495.1 uncultured Arcobacter sp. | reverse complement strand
CGGAGGGCTCCGTCCCCTTGGAAAATACGCCAACTCGTCGTGTCAGGCTGTCCCCATCGGTCCCACCTGGATGGCTGCCGGACCGGGCAAGAGGGCGGTAGCCCGCCCAGCCTATCCACAGAATCCGCCTGTCAGGGGACGGGTTGCGGGGAGGGGGAGCCGGCTGGAGAGGCGGGTTCGGCGGCGTGCTCACGGCCGCAGCCCTCTGCGAACGGAGCAGCGAAGCCGTGGCTTGGAAAGACGGTTGGAGGCTCTTGTCGCCCGGGTATCCCATGCCGGAAATTCCCGCGATGGTCGCGCCCCCCGCTGCACCTTTCTGTACGCCCCCACCCGGGGGGCTCAGGCTCAGCGGGCTCAGGAGAAGCCGCCGCGCGGAACGCAACCGCCTCCGGAGTTGGAAGAGGAAGACGAGCTGCCAATGGCACAGGCCGAAATCTCGCGCCGGACGTTGGGGCTGCCGCAGACGGGGCATTCCAGGTTCTTGTCGGCGTCGCTCATCCGGCGGAGCTGCTCATACTTGGCGCCACATTCCAGGCACCGGTACTCGTACATCGGCATAGGCTGTCTATCCACTATTGTGATGCAGGAGCCCCGCGCCGGGTGACGCCCGGCTCAGGCGGGCTCCGCGCCGAGCTTGCGCATGTCGCCGAGGAAGATGTGGACGCAGGTCCAGCCGATGAGATGGAAGCTGCCCATGATGACGAACACGGGCAGATAGCCGAAGTAGGTGATCAGGTAGCCGGGCAGCAGCGCGGTGAAGATGATGCCGCCAAAGCCGCCGAGGAAGCCGCCCAGCCCGGTCACAGAGGCCACTGCGGACTTCGGGAAGACATCGGAAACCGTAGTGTAGAGATTGGCCGACCAGCCCTGGTGTGCCGCCGTGGCCAGCGAGATCAGGGCGACGGCCATCCAGGTCTTGGGTGCCACCACGGCTGTCGCCGCCACCGGCATGCACAGGGCGAAGAAGGCCATGGTGGTCTTTCGCGCCTTGCCATTGGGCCAGCCGCGGCGGATCAGGAAGCCGCTCACCCAGCCGCCGAAGACCGAGCCGAAATCGGCCATCAGGTAGATGACCGGCAGCGCCCAGCCGATCTGCTCCAGGCTCAGCCCGCGGGCTTCCTTGAAGTAGAGTGTGAGCCAGGTGAGATAGAACCACCAGACGGGATCGGAGAAAAACTTGGCCAGCGCGAAGCCATAGGTCTGCCGGATCTTCAGCGCCTGCGCCCAGCCGACGCGGGCTTCGATCTTCTCCTCCGGATCGCTCTCGATGAGAGCGAGCTCGGCTTCGTTCACCCACTTGTGTTGCCGGGGCACGCGGTAAAAGAACCACCAGGCGGCCAGGCAAAGAGCGCCTGTGGAGGCAGTGATCAGGAAGCACGTCCGCCAGCCAAAATGGGAATTCATCCACACGAACAGCGGCGGGCCGATCATGGTGGCCACATTGGTGCCGGCGTTGAAGATGCCGGTGGCGAAGGCGCGGTCGCGCTTGGGGAACCACTCGGTGACCGCCTTGATCGCGGCCGGGAAGTTGCCGCTTTCGCCGAGCCCGAGCAGCGCGCGCCAAAAGCTGAGCTGCAGCCAGCTGGTGCTCAGGGCGTGGAGCCCCGCCGCCACGCTCCACAGCGTGATGGCGCCGGCGTAGCCGCGCCGCGTGCCCACGCGGTCAATCCACCAGCCCATCAGCAGGAAGCCGCCCGCGTAGGCGGCTTGAAACGCCGCACTCACGTAGCCATACTCGATCTTGGAAAAGTGCATGTCCTCGAGGATCACCGGACTGAGAATTCCGAGGATGATCCGGTCGAGGTAGTTGTTCGTGGTAATCAGGAACAGGAGGGCGAGGATCCACCACCGGGTCTTCGTCGGATTCGGATGCACGAAGCCGATTATACTGAAATGTCAAAATCGGCCGCGGTCATTCTGGCCGCGGGCCGCGGCGAGCGCCTGAAAGAAGTCACGGGCGGGCTGCCGAAGCCGCTGCTGCCGCTGCATGGCAAGCCCCTGGTGGAGCATGTGCTCGCGAGCCTCCGGGAGGCGGGCTTCGGGCGGTTCCTGCTGGTGGTGGGCTACCGCCACGAGCTGTTCTACGCGCGGTTCGCCGGCGACCGCAGCATTCATTTCGCGCTTCAGGATCCGGTGAACGGGACGGGATCGGCGGCGCGGCTCGCCATGCCGTTCGCCGGCGGCGCGCCGTTCCTGCTGATGTTTGGCGACATTCTGGCGGCGCCCGAGGACATCGGCTCTGTCTGGAAGCGGCTGTTGGAAGACGATGCAGCCGCCGCAGTGGTGGCGGTGAAGGAAGTGGACGATCCGTGGCAGGGCGCGGCGGTCTATGAGCAGGCCGGCGTGGTGACGGAGATCGTGGAGAAACCCGCGCCGGGCACGAGCCGCACACGGTGGAACAGCGCGGGCGTCTTCGCCTTCCGCGAGCCGGTGTTCGAGGCGCTGGGGCGGATCGGACTGTCGCCGCGGGGCGAATACGAGCTGACGGATGCGCTGAAGCTGCTGATTCAGGACGGGCAGCGCGTGCTGGCGCAGCCGCTCGCACAGGCGTGGCGCGACGTGGGGCGCCCGGAAGACGTGGCGGCGGCGCTTGAGCTCACCACTGCGCCGTCTCGCGAATGACGTTCGCCATGCGCTTGCTGACCACGGCTTCGATGCCGCCGGTCAGCCGCAGCAGGTAGCGCCGGGAAGAGAGCGGCGCGATAGAGCGCAGGTGCGCCGTGTGGACGAGGAAGGAGCGGTGGATGCGGCGGAACTGCGGCGGGGGGAAGCGCTGTTCGATCTCGCGCAGCGTATGGGTCGTGTGGTACCGCCCGGTTGTGGCGAGAACCTCGACGCCGCCGGGAGCGGCGCGGAAGGCGACGATGTCGCGCGTGTCCAGCAGGTGGATTTCGTCGCCCAGGCGGGCGGCGAAGCGGCGGGGCGGCTCGCCGGCGGGCGCCTGCGGCGGGCGCAAGCCTTCCAGTTGCCGGCGGGCTTTTTCAAGCGCGGCGCGCAGGCGTTCGAGCTTCACGGGCTTCAGCAGGTAGTCCACCGCGCCGGCGTCGAACGCCGCCAGCGCGTGCTGCTCGTAGGCGGTGACGTAGATCACCAGCGGAAGCGGCAGGGGGCGCAGACGGCGCGCGACCGCAAGCCCGTCCGCTTGCGGCATATGAATGTCGAGCAGCACGACGTCGGGATCGAGCCCCTCCACCTGCCGCAGGGTTTCCGCTCCGGAGGCAGCCTCGCCAGCCACCTGAATGCCGGGGCACTGTTCCAGCAGTTCCCGGAGCACTTGCCGGGCGATGGGTTCGTCGTCTGCGATCAGGATTCTCATGGCTCGAAACCGGCAGATGACGCCTGCGCCGCAGCGGTTGCCTGCCCCGCAACGGGAACGCTGAACGCGACCACCGTGCGCCCGCCTTCCCGGCGCACTTCCACGTCCGAGCCGAAGTGGAGCGCGAGGCGGCGGCGCACGTTTTGCAGGCCGATGCCCTCCCCGCCCGCCTGAGGCGCGAAGCCCGGCCCGGTGTCGATCACGGAGATTTCGCACCGCCCCGGATGGAAGCGCGCCTGCACGGTGACCTCGCCACCCCGGTCCAGCGGCGCCACGCCGTGCCGGACGGCGTTTTCCACCAGCGGCTGGAGGCTCAGCACCGGAATCAGCACGCCACGCGCTTCCGTCGGCGCGTCGAGGCGCCAGCGGAGCCGCTCGCCGAGGCGGAGGGATTCGATTTCGAGATACGCTTCCGCGATCTCGAGCTCGCGCTCGAGCGGAATCAAACCGCCCTCGCCGCGGAGCAGGTAGCGGAAGATCTCGGCCAGATTCAGCACGGCGCGGCGCGCCGCGGCAGCCTGCCGCGGGATGGAGCCATAGAGCGCGTTCAGGGCATTGAAGAGGAAATGCGGATGGATGCGCGCCTGGAGGGCCCGCAGTTCGGCTTGGGAGACCAGTTCACGCAGGTGCTGCTCCCGGTGGTGTTCCAGCTTTTCGTTGACGAGCGATTCGAGCCTCGCCAGCAGGGCGAGATCCTCGCTGAGGTACGGCCTGCCGCCGGCGCGGCGGCCGAGATGGAAGGCCAGTGCAGGCGCGGCAGGCGAGGCGGCAAAGGCGCGCTCCGCCTGAAAGAAGCGGGCGATTTGCTCGCCGGCTTCTTCGAGGAACTCCGCCTCGCCGCGGACCGGCATGCGGCGGATGCCCTCAAGCAGCGCCTCGGCGTCCCCGCGGCGGAAGACGAGCCGCGTCAGCAGGCGCTGCACGGCGTCGCGCAGTGCGGCGAAGGCAGCCAGGGCGGCGGTGACGCCGAGACCGAGCAGCACGACTCGCGCGGGCGGCAGCGTGCGGTAATCGAACCAGCCGATGGCGGCGGCGATCACCGCGCCGAGCCACGCGAACAGTGCGGCGAGCAGGATGTTGGCCAGAAAGCGCAGGAAGGCGTCGAGCAGAAGAAAGCGGTAGTCCTGCATCAGCACCCACAGAGCGAGCGGGACGCCGGCGTGGTGCACCAGCAGTTCGACGGGCCAGGCATGGGGCGCGTCCAGCGAGTGGAGGTGCGTGAAGGAGAGCGCGAACAGCAGCAGCGCCATGGCGGCGGCCGCGCGGCGCGCGGGCGTGCGCTGGCGGCGCAGCTGAATGATGGCCGCGGCGGTAAGAGGGGCGAAGCCGAGCGCGGTCCATTGCAGCGTGCGGTGGTGCAGCGGGAAGCCGGGGACGAGCGGTTCGAGCGCGTGCAGGGCGATGGACAGGAAGCCGATCGAGTATCCGGCTGCGGCGAGGCGGCGGCTTCTGCCTTCCATGAGCAGGTCGAGCAGCAGCGCGGGCAAGAGGCTGAGCGCGGCGGTGGTGACGACGCGCAGCAGAAAGGAGTCGATAAAGAGATTGGCCAGCGCGCCGGCGTTCCAGACGAAAGCCATGGCGGCGGCGGAGACGGTGCGCCAGGAGGCGCGGAACCCGCGCCCGGAGAGGTCCTTCAGGACGAGGACGAGGAAGATGCCGAAGACGACCGTGCCCGCGGTGTAGCCGATCCAGTTGGCGAGCAGCGGCTGCGCGGCGGGGCTCATGGGGCTGCGGCGGCGCGGCGGAGGCGGTCGCGGACGGCGGCCCACTCGGGGCTGTCCGGCGGCTCCTCCACGGCAATCCAATCGTACCCCTGCTCGTCGCAGCGGTGCAGGGTGGCGTAGAGCGCGGCGGCGTATTGGCGGGGGTCGGCGGGCATGGCATCGCCGTGGCGCAGGTAGATGCCGCGGCCCGTGGAGGGCAGCGCGCCGCCTCGAACCAGCAGCAGGGGCGTGCGGGGGCTGTAGTGCCGGGGATGCATGCCCGGGGCGGGATGGGCGGAGCCTTCTGCGGCCGAAATGCGCACCTCGACAGGACCGGTGACGGATTCGATCTCCTCGCGCGTAATCATGCCCGGCCGCAACAGCAGGGGCGGATCGGCGGCCAGGGAGACGACGGTGGATTCAATGCCCACGGGCGTGGAGCCGCCATCCAGCACAAGGTCCACGGCATCGCCGAGCGATTTGCGCACGTGGCTGGCGGTAGTCGGAGAGAGCTGCGTGAAGCGGTTGGCGCTGGGGGCGGCGATGGGGCAGCCGCTGGCTTCGATCAGGGCAAGCGCCAGCGGGTGGGCGGGCATGCGCAGGCCGACGGTGGGCAGCCCGGCGGAGACGATGGAAGGGATCGAGGATTGCTTCGGGACCACGAGTGTGAGCGGCCCGGGCCAGAAGCGCACGGCGAGAGCCTCCGCCTGGACGGGCCACTGGCTGGCGAGCGCGCGCGCCATCTCAAGCGACGCCACATGGACGATGACGGGGCTGGAAGGGGGGCGGCCTTTGGCCTCGAAAATGCGGCGCACGGCGGCCTCGTCCAGCGCATTGGCGCCCAGGCCGTAGACGGTTTCCGTGGGGAAAGCGACCAGGCGACCGGCCCGGATGAGCGCGGCCGCCTGCTCAAGCTGCGGATGGGTCATTCCGACTCTTCGTCCTTGCCGTCGCCGAAGGTCTTGCCGGTTTTCTTCCACACCAGGAAGGCGTGGATGAGGTCGTCGATGTCGCCGTCGAGCACGCGGTCCACGTCGCCGATCGCAAGGCGCGTGCGCAGGTCCTTCACCATGCGGTAGGGCGCCAGCACATAGGAGCGGATCTGCGAGCCGAAGTTGATGTCGGCTTTGGACTCCTCCATCCGCCGCTCTTCGGCGCGGCGCTTCTCCATTTCGTGTTCGTAGAGGCGCGCTTTCAGTTGCTTGAGCGCCGAGGCGCGGTTCTTGTGCTGCGAGCGCTCGTTCTGGCACTGGACGACGATGCCGGTGGGGATGTGCGTGAAGCGCACGGCGCTTTCGGTGCGGTTGACGTGCTGCCCGCCGGCGCCGGAGGCGCGGAAGACGTCGACGCGCAGATCCTCGGGGCGGATTTCGATTTCGATGTCGTCGTCGATCTGCGGAATGACGAAGACGCTGGCGAAGGAGGTGTGGCGGCGCGCGTTGGCGTCGAACGGGGAGATGCGCACCAGCCGGTGCACGCCGATCTCGCTTTGCAGCAGCCCGTAGACGTTCTCGCCGTTGATCTCGACGGTGGCGGACTTGATGCCCGCGCCTTCGCCCTCCTGCCGGTCGGTCACGACGGCGCCGTATCCGCTGCGCTCCGCCCAGCGAAGGTACATGCGGAGCAGCATCTCCGCCCAATCCTGGCTTTCGGTGCCCCCGGCGCCGGGGTGGATGGTGAGGATGGCGCTGCGGTGGTCGTTCTCCCCGGAAAGCAGCATCTCGGTTTCCAGCTGCTCGGTGGCTTTCCGCAGCCGCTCGATGTCACGCGCGAGATCGGCAGAGACGTCCTCGCCCTCGTTGCCAAGTTCGATGAGCGTGTCGATGTCGCTGATCAGCGCGGCAAGTTCACGGTCCCGGCTGATGGCGGCTTCCAGTCTCTTCCGCTCCTGCATGATCTTCTGGGTGGCTTCCTGATTGGACCAGAAGTCCGGGGCGGAGATGATCTGTTCGATTTCTTCCAGGCGCTTCCGCTTTGTGGGCGTGTCAAAGATAGCTCCGCACAGCCTCTGACTGCCGGCGGAGCTCGGAGTAGGCCTGGCTGAGGTCTTCCAGGGTCATACTTTCATGGTAGCAGCGGCCGCAGGCGGGGTCTTCTGGTATATACTGTGACAGTTTCGTTCCAAACGCTCCGGTTGAGGCTGTTTTGCGAGTTCAGGTTCTCCTCCTCCTGCTCCTGATCACCGGATGCGCCGCGGCGACGGCGTGGGGCGCCGTGCATGCAGGCGCGAAGACGCCCGCAAAGAAACAGGTGCAAGCTGTCAAGGCGCCGGCGGGCCGCGCCCCGCAGGCGGCGGCACGCAAGAGTGTGAAGCCCGCCTCCAAAGCAGCGCGCTCCCGGCAGGCGAAGCGTCCGGCAGTCACGGCTGCCGCTGTCAAGGGCCGCAAGCGGGCCGTGCGGCGCAAGGCTCGCCAGCCGGAGGCGCCGCGGTTTGAACCGTACGTCGTGCAGAATTGGCCGGCCGAGGCGGTGGAGCGGATTCCCACGGCGTGGATCGAGACCCCGCCGGCGCCGCCCGTGCAGGGCAACTGCCGCGTCTGCGAAACCATGCTGCTGGCGTCGGCTTACGAGCAGATTGGGGTGCGCTACCGCCGCGGCGGGGTGAGCCCGGAGACAGGCTTCGATTGCAGCGGGCTGATGCGCTATCTGTTCGAGCGCAACTTCCGAATCTCTTTGCCGCCGACGGCGCCGCAGCAGTTTCAGACGGGGTTGAGGGTGGAGAAGTGGGAGCTCGAGCCGGGCGATCTGGTGTTTTTCCGCACGCGCCGCGGCTGGCACGTAGGGCTGTACGTAGGCAACGACGCGTTTCTGCACGCGCCGAACCGGCGCAAGACGGTGCGCGTGAGCCCGTTGTTTGCCGATGACTACTGGCGGCGTGCCTTCGTGGGCGCGCGGCGCATTGCGCTGCCGGAGCCTGAAGGCGCCGTTGTGAGTGATGATCTCAGCGCGAACAACAACTGAGGCGGGTCAATCCGCATCGACCGCCGCGAAGGCCACCTCTGACTGCCCGCGGCAGAGGCGCGAGTGGGCGCGGAAATCGGGGGATTTTTCCGGGTGATCCGTGCGGTAGTGCGCGCCCCGGCTCTCGCGCCGCGCGTGCGCGCAGCGGGCGATCAGCTCGAGCACGGCGCGGGTGTTGGCCGCTTCCAGCAGTTCGCGGGTCACGGGGGCGGACGGCGCGGCGTGAGACTGCCTGAGCCGCTCGAGGGCTTTCGCGAGGCTGGCGCTGGAGCGCACGATTCCGAGCGAGTCCATGGCCAGCCGGCGCATTTCGCCGGGTGCAAGGACAGGCGCTTCCAGGGACGGCGGCGGCGCGAAGCCGGCAGGGAGAAAGCCGGCGCGGTCGCGCATGCTGGCGCCGGCGCGCGCGCCGAAGACAACGCCCTCCAGCAGCGAATTCGAGGCCAGCCGGTTGGCGCCGTGGACTCCCGTGCAGGCGGCCTCGCCCGCGGCCCAAAGGCCCTTGAGCGAGGACCGGCCTTCCAGATCGGTCCACACGCCCCCCATGGCGTAGTGGGCTGCGGGGCGGACCGGAGCGGGCTGCCGGTCGAGGTCGATGCCGAAGGCGAGACAGGTGGAGTGAATGCGGGGGAAGCGCCTGCGGACGAAGTCCGGGCCGCGGCCGCTGATGTCGAGCAGCACATGGGGCGCGCCGGTGCGCCGCATCTCGGAAACGATGGCGCGGGAGACGACGTCGCGCGGCGCGAGCTCGGCCATCGGATGGTAGCGCGGCATAAAGCGCTCGCCGTCGAGGTTCTTCAGCAGCGCGCCCTCCCCGCGGAGGGCTTCCGAGAGCAGGAATCGCGGCGCGCCCTCGACGTGCAGCGCGGTGGGGTGGAACTGGACGAACTCGATGTCGCTGATGAGGGCGCCGGCGCGCCAGGCCATGGCTACGCCGTCGCCGGTGGCGACGTCGGGATTGGTTGTGTCGGCGTAGACGCGGCCGAGGCCGCCGGTGGCGAGCAGGGTGGCGCGGGCCAGGACTGCCAGCATGCGGCCGCGCCGGGCGTCGAGGATCGAGGCGCCCACCACGCGGCCTTCGTTGAGGAGGAGATCGGCGACGGCGGTGAACCCCTCAAAGCGCACGCCTTCGAGCGACGCCGCGCGGCGGTAGAGCGTGCGGGCTATCTCGCGGCCGGTGGAGTCGCCGTGGGAGTGCAGCACGCGGCTGCGGGAGTGCGCGCCTTCGCGGGCGAACAGCAGGCGCGGGCCCTCGCGGTCGAACTCGGCGCCCCAGCGGATCAATTCCTCGATGCGCGCCGGACCTTCGCTGACCAGTGTGCGGACGGCGCGGAGATCGCAAAGCCCGTCGCCGGCGGCGAGCGTGTCAGCTTCGTGCAGGGAGACGTCGTCGTCGTCGCTGAGGGCCACGGCGATGCCGCCTTGGGCGTATTCCGAGGAGGACTCCTCGAGGCTGTCCTTGGCCACCACCAGCACGCTGCCCGCGCCCGCGAGTTCAATGGCCGCGCGCATGCCTGCGACGCCCGCGCCGATGACGAGAAAATCCGTGCGAATTGTTTCAGTCAGCGGTCCGATACCCACATGGTACAACCGGGCAAAGGGGACAGCCTGATCCGGCTCCTTCGCTAAAGGATCGAAAGTGTCAGATCAGGCTGTCCCCTTCATGAAACGGCGAGCGTACCGGCCTCGTGCAAAGGGACGTGGTCTTCGCTGCTGAAAGCGAGGGCGATGCCGCCCCGGGGGTGCCCCGAGGGGGACTCATCGAGGCTCTCCTTGGCCACCACCAGCACGCTGCCCGCGCCGTTGACGGGAAAACCCGGGCGAATGGTTCCAGTCAGCGATCCGATACCCACATGGTACAACCGGGGGATACGCCGGAACTCACGGCAAACGCCCTCCCGGCGAAGGGGACAGCCTGATCTGGCGACTTCGCAAAATGATCGAAAGTGCCAGATCAGGCTGTCCCCTTCGGACTGCATGGTAAAACCGAAGATATGCCGACGTTCACGGTGGAGACCGGCGCTGTCGAGTATCCTGTCTTGGCCGAACGCGGCGCTCTGGCGCGCCTGGCCGAATTCCTTCCGGCGCGTTGCGGCACGATGTTCGTGATCACGGAGGAATCCGTGTGGCGGCTCCACGGAGCTGAGGTGGAGCGGGCGCTCGAGGGCCGCGAGTGGAGGAAGCTGGTGTTCCCGGGCGGCGAGGAGAACAAGCGGCTGGCGCAGGTGGAGGCGCTTGCCGGGCAGATGGTGGAGGGGGGCGGGGACCGCACGAGCGTGGTGATCGCCTTCGGGGGCGGGATCGTGAACGATGTGGGTGGCTTTGTGGCGGCCGTGTTTATGCGGGGCGTGCCGGTGATCCAGGCGCCGACGACTCTGCTGGCGCAGGTGGATGCGAGCGTGGGCGGCAAGACGGGCGTGAATCTCCAGCCGGGCAAGAACCTCGTGGGGGCGTTCCATCAGCCGCTGGCGGTGATCACCGATCCGGACGTGCTGGCCACGCTGCCGGAACGGGAGTACCGCGCCGGGCTGTTCGAGGTGATCAAGCACGGCATCATCCGCAGCGAGCCGCTGTTCCGGCTGATGGAGCGGCGCCGCGAGGCGGTGTTGGGGCGCGAGCCCGGCGTGGTGGAAGAGATGGTGGCCGAGAGCGTGCGCATCAAATGCGAGGTGGTCTCGCTCGACGAGAGGGAAAGCGGGCTGCGGCGCATCCTGAACTTCGGCCACACGGTGGGACATGCGCTGGAGGCGGAGACGAGGTACGCGCGGTTCCTGCACGGCGAGGCCGTGGGGCTGGGCATGCTGGCGGCGCTGCGGCTGTCGCATCTGGCGGGCAGGATCGGCGCGGAGCAGTGCGAAGAGATGAGCGCGGTGGTGCGCGCCTATGGACCCTTGCCCTCGACGGAGGGGCTGACGGTGGACGGCGTGCTGGCGCGGCTGCGCAAGGACAAGAAGGCGATCCGGGGAGCGGTGCACTGGGTGCTGGCGACGGGGATCGGATCGACAGAAGTCACGGCGGATGTGCCGGATGCGCTCGTGCGCGAGGCCGTGGCATCCATTCTTCAGACGACGCTGTGAAAGGAACCACTCCGCCCGGGGCCGCCAGCGAGCAGGAAGCCGCAGCATGGGTGCGGCGCATGTTCGGGCGCGTGGCGCGGCGCTATGATCTGCTGAACCATCTGCTTTCGTTTCAGATGGACCGCTACTGGCGCTACCGCACGGCGCTGGAAGCCGAGCCGTTCCTGAGGCGGCCGGGGGCGCGGGTGCTGGATCTGTGCTGCGGCACCGGCGACCTGACGCTGGCGCTGGAGGCGCGGGCGGGGGTAGACGCGCGAATCATTGGGGGCGACTTCTGCCGCCCGATGCTGGAAGAGGCGAAGCGGAAGCAGGCGCGGCGCGGCGCGAGTCACGAGTTGGTGGAGTGTGACGGACTCCAACTGCCGTTTCCCGATCACAGTCTGGACCTGGCGACGATCGCGTTCGGCTTCCGGAACTTTGCAAACTACCGGGCGGGGCTCGCCGAACTGCGGCGTGTGATCAAGCCGGGCGGGATGCTGGCGATCCTGGAATTTTCGACGCCGCCGAACCCGTTGGTGCGTGCGTTGTACCGGTTCTATTCGGGGAAGTTGTTGCCGGCTCTGGGCGGATGGATCTCGGGCGACCGCGGTGCCTACACGTATCTGCCCGAATCCGTGAGGAAGTTTCCGGGCGCGGAGCAACTGGCAGCGGAGATGGAGGCCGCAGGATTCACGAGAGTCCACTTCCGGCGGATGACGTTCGGCATCGTGGCTCTGCATGTGGGCCTGTCCGGCTGAGTGTGCCCTGGCGGCACCGGCCGCCGGAGGATGCGCGCGCCGTTCGCATCGCCTGTGGGCACACGCCGGCCTCGTTTCTTGCGTGTCCGCTGTCAGCGGCCCTCGTGCGCGAGGGTCCGCAGGGGTCCGGTTCGGCGGCGGCGGGCCGGCTCCCGCGAGGGAAACCGGCCCGCGAGCGAGCCGCCGCAGTCAACCGGAACGCGCACGGCTGGCGCAGCCCGGCCGGTCGCCGGCCCCTGTTTGGGGGCCGGAACAGGAATGGCCGTATTTGTTCGGGCTCATCAGGTCTTACCTTGGGACATCCGCGATCCTGCCGCCGGAGCGGCGAGGCTGCCTGGTTTGGAAAACCGCCGAAGCGGCCGCCCTACTGAGGCAGTCCGGTTCAAGCGGGGGAGCTCTGGCCAGAGACTTTTGTCCCCGCAGCAGAGAGTATCGCACGGCCGGGCAAGGCCAGACAGGTTAACCTGCTGATTCCATTTGGGAGATTGTTTGTGACGGGGGCTGCGTGAGAGTGAGCGGTTGCCAGCTGATGCCGCCTGGGCGGCGGCGGACAGAGCCGCGAACGAAGCGGCGCAAAGCGCCGCGGGAGTGAGCGGTTTTCCGCAGCGCGAACGAAGCAGGCCGAAGGCCCGCGAGAGCGAGCGGTTCCAAGGCAGTCCGCGCAACCATTCCGCGGGCGGCGCGGCTGCAGCGGGGGCGGTGCCGTGGCGTTGGCATAGTCGACCAGGCCGCACACGCTGCGGACCCGGAGTGCGCATGACAGCACCGCAGCGCGCCGCAGCGTCTCAGTAGTCGAGGAGGCCGCGCATGGGGGGCCGGATGGCGGGTGTCGCCGTGGCGGTAACCGCTCACTCTGGCCGTCGTTCTGGCGAACGACGGCCGGCGTTCGCGGCTCTGACCACTGGCCGCCGTTCGCGGCCCTGAACCGCGAAGCGTGCGCGCCTGTGAGCCGCGTGCACCGTGTTCGCGACTGAGAGCGGCCTGCATTGCATTCGCGGTTGAGAACCGGTGGCCGGGCGTTCGGGGGTGTGCCGATTTTGGGCACGGTGGAGGACCGGCGCTGTCAGAGCCGCGAACGAAGCGGCGCAAAGCGCCGCGGGAGTGAGCGGTTTCAAGGCAGCCCGCGCAACCATTCCGCCGGCGGCGCGGTTGCAGCGGGGGCGGTGAGGTGTCTTCGGTGCCCTCGGAGCGGCCGCGCGGGGACGTCAGTATGGCGGGAGTCGCCATGGCGGTAACCGCTCACTCTGGCCGTCGTTCTGGCGAACGACGGCCGCCGTTTGCGGCTCTGACCACAGGCCGCCGTTCGCGGCTCTGAACCGCGAGGCGGGATGTTGAGAGGTTCAGGAGTTGCGGGCCTCGCGAAGGGTCACGCCATTGCGGCGCTCCGGCGGATGCAGTGCGGCGGCAATGCGAGACAAATGGGGCCCGCCACAAGGGCGGGCCCCTCGGAAGGTGCCTCCGCAGGCTGTAAAGCCCCGGAGTAGATGGAACGGCTCAAGGAACTCCAGGCGCTTGCCTCCCGACCCTTGTTTGGGTCAGGCCAGATTCGGGATCTTGATGATCTTTTTCTGGATGGCGTACTGCACAAGTTGGGCCTTGTTGTGGATGTCCAGCTTGCGCATGAGGTTGAACTTGTGGGCTTCGACGGTCTTGACGCTCAGGTTGAGGTCGCAGGCGATCTCCTTGACCGAATTGCCCTCTGCCAGGAGCTTCAGAACCTCGCGCTCGCGCGTGGTGAGGGTGGCGAAACGCGGCAAGCGGTTGGCGGACTTGATGCGGGAACGGAAGTCGTCGACAAGCTGGGAGAGCATGCGCGGGCTCAGGTAGCTGCCGCCACGGCAGACGTCGCGGATGGCGCCGGTCAACTGGTTGGAGGGGCTGTCCTTCAGGACGTATCCGTTGGCGCCCACCTCCATGCCCTCCACAAGGTAGTCCTCGTCGTCGTACATGGTGAGGATCAGGACCTTCGTCTCCGGGCGGTTCTTCTTGATCTGGCGGGTCGCCTCGAAGCTGCTCAGGCCCGGCATGCCGATGTCCATGAGCACGAGGTCAGGGCGGAGTTCGGCCGCCTTGTCCACCGCGTCTCCTCCGTTGGCAGCCTCGCCCACGACCTCCATGTCCGGTTCGGAGGCGATGAGTTGGCGGATGCCCTGCCGGAACAACGTGTGGTCATCCGCCAGCAGAATCCGGATCTTTGCCATAGTTCACTCCCAAGTCCCAAGCGCAGAGATTCTTCATTTCACGCTTCGCCGGCGCCGTGCCTTCGGCGGATTTGCCGCTTCCACCGGGCCGGCGCCCCCCGGCGGGCTGTCCAGGCCGCCCGAGACGGGCAGCGTGACGCGAATCCGGGTGCCGTGGCGCGCTGGCCCGGAACGTTGTCCGGCCCGCGGCGCGTCCTCCCCGGCGGCCTTCCTGACGCTTTCCACTTCCAGGGCGCCGCCCAGCAGGCTGACGCGCTCCCTCAAACCGGAAAGCCCGTAACAGTCCTGCCGCGAAAAGGCTTGCTCCACGTCAAAACCCACGCCATCATCCTCAACGAGAAGTCTCAAGATTCCATCGGCGGTTTCCACCGAAAGGTTTACATGGGAGGCCATCGAATACTTCGCTATGTTGTTCAGCGCTTCTTGCACCAGCCGGTAGACGATGATTTCCACCTTCTTTGGCAGCTCCAACCTTCTCGGGATATGGACGGCCACCTCGGCAGGATGCAATTGCCTGAACCTGCCTGCCAGCTGCCGCAGCGCCGCCGCCAGCCCCATCTGCTCCAGGATGGCCGGGCTGAGGGCCGCGATGAGCCTGCGGATCTCCAGAATGCTGTGCTCGACCATCTGGCGCAGTTCGCGCAGCTTCCCTTGCGCCTGCGGTCCGCCGCTGACGCCCTGCTGCTCGAGCATCTCGAGCTGAAGCCGGATGTAGAGCAAGGACTGGCCCGCCTCGTCATGCAGCTCCCGGCTGATGCGCCGCCTCTCGGCCTCCTCCACTTCCACCATGTGGGCGGCCAGCGCGCGCACCTGCTGCTCGCGCCGGGCCAACTCCTCGGTGAGCCTCGCCTTCTCGGCCGCCTGCCAGCAGCGAGCCGCCGCGTCCTCGAGCAGGCCCAATTCCCTGGGCAGCCACTCATAGGTCTTGGGAAACGCGAATTGCAGGACGCCGCCGAGTTGCTCGCCGGAGTGCATCGGGACCGACCACACGGTCACAAATTTCTCCGCCCAGCCGGGACCCAAGATGGCCTGCGAGCCTGGGCGGCCCGGAGCAAATACCCGCGGCTCGCGGAGCCACTTCCAGACTCCTGGCGGCGCCTCGAGCCGCCCACCCTTCCATTCGGCCATCCCGGCGGCCGCCAGCCAGCCTCCGCTCTCGCTACCGATGAAGATGCCCGCCTCGGCAGCGCCCGTGAACCGCTTGAGAATCTCCAGGCAGCGCTCCCACAGTTGTTCGAGGTTGGCGGCCTCCGTCTGGGCGCGGAACAGTTCATAGAACGTCTGACTTTCGGCCTCTCGGACCTGATAGTAGGCGTCGTTGAGCGTCAAGACTACAAGAAAATGCAACTGGTTGCGCGCCCAGCGGACGTCCTGGGCCGCTTCTCCGAACACAAGGCCGCCCGCTTCGTCCACCAGCCGGTCGTACTCCCGCAGCGCTTCCACGACCCGCGCCGGGACCAAGTCGAGCTTCGCCAGGCGCCGCGCCCGATAGCGAACCTGCTCGAAGAAATCGGCGAGAGGGCGGCCCGCGGCCAGCATCTGGCCCGCCGCACCGGGCGTGATCTCCACGAGAGATGCCGCCTGCGGCGCCGTGTAGCCCAGTTCCTTCAATCGCCGGCGAAACCGGCGGTCGATGCCTGCCCAGCGGGACGCCAGCGCGCGAGCCATCCACACCATCTGTGCCTGCATTTGCTGGCTCAGGCCGGCTGCCGTTTCCGCCAGCGCTGCGAACCGGGGCACGCCTTCCACGCCCTTCCCATCGGCCAGTACGCGCTCAGGCTTTAGCCCGAGATCAGGAATCAGGAAATTCCCGACCGCCGCACGCCTCTCGGCGGGCGGTTCTTCGCCCCGGACGCCCGGTGTTTTGGGATGGACTGAGGCACACCAGAAGGACTGGAACAGGGGCCGGCAGGGGAATGAGCAGAGGGATTGGGAGGTGCGGATGCGGCTCCTGACAACTTTCGTCCGGCCGGAATTGCCGGAAGTTCTTCATCGAGCCGCGCATGTCCGCATGCAGGCGGTACAGAAGCCCGGCCACAGGGTCTACAATATAAGTTAGTGGTTGCTCACAAGAGCCTGCTCCGGATCTGGCCGCGCCGCGGCGGATGCGTGGAAGTCTGAGAACTTTCGAGAACAAATGGGCTTCCGGGAGCGTCTTTTCCTGACAGGAGATCGTTTGCAGTGAAACGCAAGTGGAAGTGGATGATTGGCGTGGGCCTCGTGCTGGCCGTGGCGGGCGGGATCTTCGCCAAGGTGAAGATCAGCCAGAACGGCGTGGTAACTGTTCAGACGGGCCGCGTCGTGCGTCAGGATCTGGTCAGCCAGGTGACGGCATCCGGCGAGATCAAGCCGCGGAATTACGTCAATATCGGCGCCAACGTGATGGGGCGCATTGTCGAGATCTATGTGAAGGAAGGCGACCGGGTCCGGAAGAACCAGGTTTTGGCGCGCCTGGAGTCGGTGCAGGCGCAGGCCGACCTGCAGGCGCAGCAGGCGGCATTGAACTCGGCGCTGGCCGAGTCGAGCGCGGCGGAGGCCGGCTTGCGCGCCATGGATGAGAACCTGAGGACGGCGGCGGCCGGTGTCGACCGCGCCCGCGCCGAGCTGGAGCGCGCCCGGCTGGACTACGAGCGGGCGTCGAAGCTGTTCCAGGACAAGCTGGTGGCCCGGCAGGAGTTTGAAACGAAGAAGTCGCAGTACGACGCGCTGGCCGCGGCGCTGCGCGAGGCCGAGGCAAGGCTCTCGCAGATGAAGGCGCAGCGCGAGCAGACGGCCGCGCAGCTGGCCGCCGCCCAGCGGCGGGTGTCGCAAGTCCGAGCCGCGGTGGACCGCGTGGCCGACGTGCTCCAGAAGCACAGCGCGATCTCGCCGATCGACGGCATCGTCACCAACCTGCCGGTGCGGGTGGGCGAGACGGTGGTGCCCGGCGTGCAGAACTCCGCGGCGTCCCTGATCATGACGATCGCCGACATGAGCGTGATCACGGCCGAGGTGAAGGTGGACGAGACCGACATTGTGAACGTGAAGCTGGACCAGACGGCCGACATCACGATCGACGCGATGCCGAACCGCGTGTTCAAAGGGCATGTCATCGAGATTGGCAACACGGCCATTCTGCGCTCCAGCGGCCTGGCCGCCAGCCAGAGCGCGGTGTCCAGCCAGGAGGCAAAGGACTTCAAGGTGGTGATCGCGCTCGACAATCCGCCCGACGAGGCCCGGCCGGGGCTGAGCTGCACGGCCAAGATTGTCACCGCCACGCGCCAGAAAGCGCTGTCGATCCCCATTCAGGCGCTTACGGTGCGGCAGCGCGGCGACCTCGAGCCGGAGAAGAAGTCCGGTAACGTTCAGGCGGCCGCGAACGCCGATCCAGACAGGCAGAAGAAACAGAAAGAGGAGCTCCAGGGCGTCTTTGTGGTCCGCAACGGCGCGGCCGAGTTCCGCGAAGTCAAGACGGGCATCACCGGGGCCACCGACATCGAGGTGCTCGAAGGCCTGAAGGAAGGCGAGGAGATTGTCACGGGCAGCTACAAGGCGATCCGCACGCTGAAGAACCAGGCGAAGGTGAAGGTCGACAACAAAGCCCCGGCGAGGCTGGAAAGCTGAGCCGGCGGCGTCAATTCGCGTGAGAGAATAGGACTATGGCAACGGCGGCACTGACCGAGAAGCAGGCTCTGGGCGAGGAGCTGCGGCGCAACAACATCGTCATCCGCACATACGATCTCTGGAAGACCTACATCATGGGCGACCAGGAGATCCATGCGGTCTCCGGGGTGGATCTGGAGATCAAGCGCGGAGAGTATGTGGCGATCATGGGGCCTTCGGGCTCGGGCAAGTCGACGCTGATGAACCTGATCGGCTGCCTGGACACGCCTACCAAGGGCGACTACTTCATCAACGGCCATCTGGTGAGCGACCTGAGCGACGACGAGCTGGCGCGGATCCGCAACAAGGAGATCGGCTTCGTCTTCCAGACGTTCAACCTGCTGCCGCGCGCGACGGCGCTGCACAATGTCGAACTGCCGCTGATTTACGCCGGCGTGCCCGCCGACGAGCGCATCGAGCGCGCCAAGCACGCCCTGCGCCTGACCGACCTCGAGCAGCGCATGTACCATAAGCCGAGCGAACTGTCCGGCGGCCAGCGCCAGAGGGTGGCCATCGCGCGGGCGCTGGTGAACAACCCGTCGATCCTGCTGGCCGACGAGCCCACGGGCAACCTCGACTCGGCCACCAGCGCCGAGATCATGGCGCTGTTCGACCGGCTGCACAAGCAGGGCAACACGATCGTTTTGGTCACGCACGAGCGCGACATCGCCGAGTACGCGCACCGCATCGTGACCATCCGCGACGGCAAGATCCACCGCGACGAGCCCAACCCGCACCACAGCTGAGCTCCGCCGCGGGCGTTCTGCGGGGGCCGCTGTAGGCTGGAAGTGTGATCGCGTTCACTGTCGGAGAGGCCGAGGCGGGGCTGCGGCTCGACCACTTTCTGGCCGCGCGGATGCCGCAGCACAGCCGCTCGCGCATTCAGGCGTGGATTGACGCAGGCCGCGTGCGTGTCGGCGGCGCGCCGAGGAAGGCGTCGTGGAAGGTGCGCGCCGGAGAGCGCATCGAAGTGGAACCAGCTGAGCCGCCGCCGCTGCGCGCGTTTCCCGAGGAGATCCCGCTCGAGATCCTTTACGAGGATGATGCGGTGGCGGCCGTGAACAAGCCTGCGGGGCTGGTGGTGCATGCCGGCGCGGGGCGGGCCTCCGGCACGCTGGTCAATGCGCTGCTCCACCGTTACGGGCGGCTGTCGGAGACGGGCGATGCGCTGCGTCCGGGCATCGTGCACCGGCTGGACAAGGGCACCAGCGGCGTGATCCTGGTGGCGCGGACCGAGGCGGCGCACCGGAGCCTGGCCCAGCAGTTCGCCTCCCGCACGGTGGAGAAGGTCTATCTGGCGCTGGTGGAAGGCCGCGTGGCCGCCGGGCAAGGCGTGATCGACCGGCCCATCGAGCGCGACCCCGCGCGGCGGACGCGCATGACGTCGCGCACCGGTCGCGGGCGGGCGGCGCTGACTGAATACCGGGTGCTGGAGCGCTTCGAGCGGTTCACGCTTCTCGAGGTCCGCATCCGGACGGGGCGCACGCACCAGATCCGGGTGCATCTGTCGTCGATCGGCCACCCTGTGGCGGGCGACACGCTCTATGGAGCGGCGGCGCGGCCGGCGGGAACAGAGCCGCTGGGCCGGCCGTGGCTGCACGCGGCGCGCATCGTGTTCACTTCTCCGGCCAGCGGCGCGCGCGTGGCCGTGGAGGCGCCGCTGCCGGAGGAACTGGCGCAGTGGAAACGGCTGCTGGCCCATGCCCATAATGAAGGCAGCCCATGAAGAGACGCGCGTTTCTGCCAGTGCTTGCCGCCGGCGCTCCTTGCGCTGTGGCGCGCGCGGCGCTCGTCCAGCCGCCTCCGCAGGAGATGGACGAGACCATCAAGCTGGAGGTGACCCGCGTCAACCTCCTGTTCACGGTCACCGACCGCCGCGGCCGCTTCGTCAACAACCTGGCGCGGGAGGACTTCGACCTGATCGAGAACAAGCGGCGGCAGAACATCATCGAGTTCTCCTCCGAATCCGACCTGCCGCTGCGCATCGCGCTGCTGATCGACGTCAGCAATTCGATCCGCGACCGTTTCCGCTTCGAACTGGAAGCCGCGGCAGAGTTCCTGCAGCGCGTCATCCGGCCGAGGGTGGACAAGGCGCTGATCTACTCGTTCCACACCGAGCCGGAGCTGGTCGCGCCGCTCACCGATGATGTGGAATTGCTCGGCAAGAAGCTCCGCGAGTTGCGCCCGGGCGGCGGCACGGCAATGTACGAAGCCATCTACCTGGCGTGCAGAGACCATCTGATGCTGGACCAGCCGCGGTACAAGTACCGGCGCGCGGTGATCATCATCGGCGACGGCGAGGACAATTCGTCGCGCTTCACGCGCGACCAGGCGCTGGAGATGGCCTACCGCGCCGAGACGGTGATTTACGCCATTTCGACCAACATCAGCCGGGTGGAAACCGACGGGGACAAAGTGCTGAAGTATTATGCGCGCGAGACGGGCGGGCGCGCCTTCTTCCCGTTCAAGGCGGAGGACCTGGCGCAGGACTTCGAGAACATCGCCAACGAGCTGCGCTCGCAATACAGCATCCTGTACCGTCCCGACCCGCTGGTCACCGACGGGCGGTTCCACCCGGTGGAGCTGCGCGTGCGCGGGCGCAAGGACCTGTTCGTGCGGGCGCGGCGCGGCTACTACGCGCCGAAGATGTAGACCGCAGGCGCGGGCGGCGCATCACTGCCGGGGAGCGCCATCGTCCTTCCGGGGTTCGTCCGGCGGCGGGCTGGTACAGAGGAAGCGGCCCCAGCCGTGGGCGTATTCCACGCCGCCGGCGTCAGAGATGCTGGCTTCGGCTTCCACCAGCCTTTTGGCGCGCTGGACGATCCATCCTTTCAGCGACAGCGGGCGGCCCGGAGGCACGGGGGACCGGAAGCGCACGCGCAGCTCGGCGGTCATCGCTCTCAGGCCGGCTGCGATCACGGCATGGGACATGGCCTCGTCGAGCACGGTGCTCAGCAGCCCGCCGTGGACGACGCCGGGCCAGCCTTCGTGGGTCTCGGCCGGGATCCATGTCGCGAGGACCTCGCCGTGGGGATGCCGTTCGAAGACGAGCTTGAGCCCGATGGCATTCTCCTGGCCGCAGGCGAAGCAGCCGTTAGACAATCCCTCCGCGGCGAGCGGACTGGGAGGTTCCCGATCCATGTGCCGCGCCTCCTTTCTCCTTCAGCCTTGCACAACAGACCCGGCGCAGGGCTGCGGCAGGGTCTTGTAAGTCCGGTAGCCGCCGGAAAGCAGCGTGGCGCGGAAGCCGTGCTGGCGGAGCAGGCGGCAAGCGTAATAGGCGCGCTGCCCGACGGCGCAGGCGACCTGGATCTCGCGGTCCCGCGGCAGCTCTTCGAGCCGCTGGCGCAACTGGCCGAGCGGGATGTTCACGGCGCCGGGGATCGCGCCCGCGTGATGCTCGCCGGGTTCGCGCACATCGAGAACCATGGCGCCGTCCGAGCCGACGTGAGTCCAGCGGGCGATCTCGATGTCGCCGCGCAGGGCGTTGGCGGCGATCATGCCGGCCATGTTGACGGGGTCTTTGGCCGAGCCGTACTGCGGGGCGTAGCAGAGTTCGGCCTCTTCGAGATCGAACACCGTGGCGCCCTTCTGGATGGCCATGGAGATGACGTCGATGCGGCGGGCGACATCGGCTTCCCCCACCGCCTGGGCGCCGAGCACGAGCCCGTCGGAGCGCCGGAACAGCAGCTTCATGTGGATGGGCTTCGCGCCGGGGTAGTAGCCGGCGTGATGGCCGGGATGGAGGTAGACGGCCTCGTAGTCCGCGAAACCGGCGCGGCGCAAGGTCTTCTCGCTTTCGCCCGTGATGGCGGCGGTGAGGCCGAACAGGCCGACGATGGCGGTGCCCTGCACGCCGCGGAACGCCGCTTCGCGGCCGCAGATCGACGCCGCCGCCACGCGCGCCTGGCGCTGCGCAGGGCCGGCCAGCGGGCAGAGTTGCCACTCTCCGGTGATGGCGTTTCGCACTTCCACGGCATCGCCGACGGCCCAGATGTGCGGGTCGGAGGTCTGCATCTGCCCGTTGACGCGAATGCCGCCGCGAGAGCCGATTTCGAGTCCGGCCTCGCGCGCGAGCTTCGTTTCCGGGCGCACGCCGATGGAAAGGATGACCAGGTCGGCGCCGAACTTGAGCCCGCTCTTGGTCCTGACAAGCAGGGCGCCGCGCGAATCGGTTTCAAAACCGGCCACCGGGTCGCCGACGCGCACGTTTTCGATGTGCGCGGCGGCACGCTGGTGAACGTATTCGGCCACCTCGGGGTCGAGCGGCGGCATGAGCTGGTCCGCCGCTTCGACCAATGTCACCTCGAGCCCGCGGTGGGCGAGGTTCTCCACCATTTCGAGGCCGATGAAGCCGCCGCCGATGACCACGGCGCGCTTTGCGTTATGCCTCTCGACCCACTCGCGGATCTGGGCGCTGTCGGGCACCGTGCGTACGGTGAAGACGCCGGGCAGGCGGATGCCTTCCAGCGGGGGCACGACGGGCGAGGCGCCGGGCGAGAGGACCAGCGCGTCGTAGGATTCGCGGTATTCCTCGCCGCTGACGAGATCGCGGATGGCGACCTCGCGCTTTTTGCGGTCGATGGAGAGAGCCTCGTGCTGCGTGCGCACGTCGATGCGGAAGCGTTGCCGGAACAGCCCGGGCGACGCCTGCAGCAGTTTCGCCTCTTCCTGGATGACGCCGCCGACGTAATAGGGCAGGCCGCAATTGGCGAAGGATGCGTAGGGCCCGCGTTCCAGAACGATGATCTCCGCCTGCTCGTCGAGACGGCGCAGGCGCGCCGCGCAGGTGGCGCCGCCAGCGACGCCGCCGATGATGAGGACTTTTCGCACTCTGCTTTCCCTCGTATTGTCAGGATCAGCCCGCAGTTCCGGCGGCGGCGAAACGTCCGCATGGAATCCGGTCGGCAAGACCGGGGCTCTCTCGCCGGACGATCAGGGCGGGGAAGAAGAACCAGCCCCACGCCATTCGATGCGGCCGGGGCCCCGCCCGTGACATCCGTGGGGCGGGCCGGTCAGTGGCTGCACCCCTCCTTGTGATGGCCGTGATTGCAAGGATCGGCGCCCTCTGCCAGACGGCCCCGCAGGAACTCCTCCACCAGTTGGTCCGGTTCGAGGCCCGGGACTCCGCCGACAACCCGGATGGCTTCTGCTTGCAGCAACTGCACCGCGCGCGGTCCGATGCCGCCCACCAAGACCACCTCGGCCCCGTGACCTTTCAGCCAAGCCGGGAGCAGACCCGGCTGATGCGGAGGCGCGGGCACCTCACCCGCCTTGTGGATGGCTGCGTTCGAGGGGTCGACGTCGAGAAACAGGAAGCACTCGGCGTGGCCGAAGTGCTGTGAAAGGACACCATTGGAAACCGGGATGGCAAGACGCATGGGGATCTCCTGCGGGATCGAATTCTCCTGGCAAGAATCACTTTCGGCAGCGGGTCACTGGCGCGGCGGCTCCTGCTCAGGCGCGGAGTTGCGCAGCGCCTCAAGCCGCTCGCGGACCTCCGCCAGACGCCGCTCCAGGCACTCGGCGCGCCGCTCGAGTTGCTGGCGATCGCCGCCGCCCCTGCGGCGCGCGCAGATGCCCCGCCCGCGCCCTTCTCCGGAGGCGCCAGACTCGCCGGCCCCTCTTCTTTGGCCGAATCCGCAGCCGCGCCGGCCGCTATCATTTCTTCCTCGCATGACTGTTCCACTCCTTTCGCCGAATCTGTGTGACTCACTCCACGCCAGGGGCATCGTGCGGGCACCGGTCCTCCGGGGAAGCGATGTACTCCGGCAGAGCGCCGCGCTGAAACATCTCAACGGCGGCAGCGGCGGAAATGCCGCTGGCCTGGCAAACTTCGATACCTGCCCGGCGCAACTTGTCCAGAGGATGCGGACCCAGACGCCCGCTGATGACCGCCTGCACGCCAGCGCCCCGGATGTTCTCCGCCGTCCTGATTCCCGCTCCTTTGGCGCCGGGCGGCCCAGGATTGTTTTCGATCGCATCCCAAGCCTTGCGATCCGTGTCGTAGATCATGAACCACGGAGCATGGCCAAAGTGCGGCTCGATGGGGGCATCCGCCGACGGCTTTCGCGTGCTGACGGCAACTCTCACTGAATAAGCCCTCCATAGATGTAAGTCACATCTATAGTATACTTGATCTCAGATGTGACACGCATCTTTTTTTCCGCCGTGGCCGGAGGCCCGGGCGGGAGGCAGGAAAAGGGAATCGCACGCATGACACAGCGCCTCAGGATCGTGATCGTGTCCGATAACTGCGCTTCGCGCACGGGCTTATTGGCCGAACACGGGTTTGCGGCCTGGATCGAGGCAGACGGTTTTCGTGTGCTCTTTGATACCGGACAGGGCAAGGCGCTGGCGCACAACGCCGCTCTGTTGGGCCTTCCGCTGAAGGCCCTCGGCGCCGTGGTGTTGAGCCACGGGCACTATGATCATACCGGCGGCCTGGCGGCTGTGCTGGCGCGGAACTCTTCGGCGCACGTGTACCTGCATCCGGCGACTCTGGAGCCCAAGTTCGCGCGCAGTGCGGCGGCGCCGCACCGCGCCATCGGGATGCCGGCGGATTCGTTCGCGGCGCTCGAGCGGGGTGCGAGCCGGGTTTGCTGGAACTCGGGCCCGGTGGAGGTGGCGGCGGGTGTGATCGCGACGGGCGAGATTCCGAGGCGGTTTCCTGTCGCGTCCGGAGGGGGCCGGTTCTTCCTGGATCCGGAATGTCGCGTGCCGGATCCGTTTGCAGACGAACAGGCTCTCATGATCCGGAGCGCGCACGGACTGGTGCTGATCACCGGTTGCGCACACGCGGGTTTGCCCGCGACGCTGGACTGGTGCAAGGCGCTGGGCGGCGGGCGGCCCGTGCATGCCGTGTTCGGCGGCTTTCATCTGGCCGATGCCACGGAGGCGGAGCTGGAGCGTGCGGCCGCGGCGCTGGAAGGTTGCGGCGTGAGAGTGATCGGCGCCAGCCATTGCACGGGTGCGCGGGGCCGGGATTTTCTCCGCAGCCGTTTTCCGGGGCTCGTGCTGGAGGCTGGTTGCGGAACGGTTTGGGAACTGCCGTAAGTGCGGGCCGGCGACAGCCCTGAAGGCAGGGCGCCGGATTGGAGGGTCTTGCGATGGCGGACCTGATCCTGACGTCGCTGATGATCACCGGCTTTGTGGCAGCGATGATGCTGCTGATCGAGTACGTGCATGTGCTCACAGGGGGGCGGCTGGAGACGGCGCTGAAGCGGGGCCGCCCGCTCGGCTACCTGCTGGCGGCGGGACTGGGGGCGCTGCCGGGATGCCTGGGCGGCTTCACGGCAGTCTCGTTGTATTCCCACGGGCTTCTCACGCTGGGAGGGCTGGTGGCGGCGATGATCGCCGCCAGCGGCGACGAAGCGTTCGTGATGCTGGCGCTGATTCCGGGGACGGCGGTTCGCCTGATGGGGTTGATGGCGGTCATCGGGATCGCCGTGGGAGTGCTGACCGACATTCTGGCGGGGAGGCGGGCGGCGGATCTGCTGCGGTGCGAGTCGCTGGTGGTTCACGGGGAAGAGAAGATACGGCTGTTTTCGCCGGGCGCCGCTGTGGCCCAGTGGAAGGATTGCTCGGCTGTGCGCGGGATTCTGGTGGCCGCACTGGCGGGCTTTGCGGCAGCCGTGGCCGCAGGACGAATCGGGCCGGGGACATGGGGCTGGGTTCGCTTCAGCCTGCTTGGTGTCGCGGTTCTGGCCATGTGGGTTGGAGCCACCGCTCCGGACCACTTTCTGGAAGAGCATCTCTGGCGCCACATCCTGCGGAAACACGTGCCGCGGGTCTTGCTTTGGACTCTGGGGGCGCTGGCGGCGAGCGGTCCGCTGTCGCGTTTGCTGGCGGTGGAGGGGGACGGAAGCCCGTGGCTGCTGCTGGTACTGGCGGCGGTGACGGGGCTCATTCCGGAGTCCGGCCCGCACCTGGTATTCGTGACGCTGTATGCGCGGGGCGCGGTGCCGTTCGCGGTTCTGCTGGCGAACTCCATCGTGCAGGACGGCCACGGCATGCTGCCGCTGCTGGCGCATTCCCGCCGGGCCTTCCTGGCCGTGAAGGCGGTGAATTTCGCGGCCGGGCTGGCGGCGGGCTCGCTGGCGCTGCTGGTGCTGCGATGAGGACGAGTGGCCGTGGTAGGATTCCGGGTGGAAGTCGCATCTATTTCGCGGACGACGCGTTCCGCTTCCGATAAGGAGCTTTGCCTTGCCGAGACGGATGTGCCGTAGACATGGCGGCGGCCAGCCGTGCACCTGCGCCATGGGCAACCTCTACCGGTTTGTCGAGCCGGTGGTGCTGTTGCTGCTGAAGAAGAAGGGCGCTTCCTATGGCTATGATCTGGCGCAGGATCTGCCTGCCTATGCCCTGACCGACGCCGCAGTGGAGCGGGGCGCGCTGTACCGCACGCTGCGGCAACTGGAGGTCAACGGCCATGTGGTGTCGGAATGGGAGATCGAGGACACCGGTCCGGCGCGCCGCGTCTACCGGCTGACGCCGCAAGGCGAGCGGCACCTGGAGGAGTGGGCGCAGGTTTTGGAGCACGTGGCGGGCTCGATGAGGCGCTTCGTTGAGGAAGCGAGGAAAGAAACCAGCGCGGAATCCGCCAGAAAGCAGGGTGGCGGCGAGTCGGGCTGACCCCGCCACGAAGCGGTTCCGGGTGGGGCGAACGCCGGGCAGGCCGTTCATGGGGGGTGGCGCGCAGACACTGCGGCTTCTTTGAGAAGCATGAACTGTTCTCGCGCCAGCTGTTCTGGGGCCCGCCGCCGGGTCTGGCCTTCCTGAAAAGACCGCCCCTGCGGCGCCGCCGCAAGTCAACCGGAACGCGTACCGCTGGCGCAGCCCGCGCAACAATTCCGCCGCCGGCGCGGCTCCACAGTGGCTCGCGGCGCCCCACGCCGCGCGGTGACCGCTCACTCTGGCCGTCGTTCTGGCGAACGACGGCCGCCGTTCGCGGCTCTGAACCGCGAGGGGTCCAGGACTCCAGGACTCAAGGGGACAGCCTGACACGGGCAGTTCGCAGATTTCGCCAAGGGGACGGAGCC
>CAYWJB010000032.1:0-27302 GCA_964458495.1 uncultured Arcobacter sp. | reverse complement strand
CTGATGCAAAACCCGTCAGCCCCGGAGGGTTGACAAGGTCGCTCCATATCAGAAGATGAACTTGGCCGTCAACTGGGTCCGGCGCGGGTAGTTGGCCTGCGTCGAGGCGATTGCCTGGCCGAACTGGGCCGAAGTGACGGTCGTATTGGGCGCCGGGAACAGCGGGTGGTTCATGGCGTTCAGGAACTCCGCCTTGAACTGCACGTTCAGCTTCTCGCTGAACAGCCGCGTGTTCTTGGTGAGCGCGAGATCGAAGTTGTTGATCTCGTGCGCCCGGAGGAAGCTGAAGCGCGGGGCGAACCAGCGGACGTTGCGGTCGAGCTGGTAGGCAGCGCGCTTCTCGAACCCGGCATCGGTGTTGAACCACCGCTCCACCGTGCGCTGGTCGCGCGGCAGTTCAATGTCCTTGAGGTTGCCCAGGAAGATGATGTTGCCGAAGTTGATGGGAGCGCCGCTCTGGAAAGTGTAAACGCCCGAGAGCTGCCAGCCGCCCAGCAGGAGATCGGCGGCGAAGGGCATGGAGGAGCCCCAGCGGCGTCCCTTGCCCAAGGGCGTTTCCCAGATGGCGTTGACCACGAGCCGGTGCGGGCGGTCGAGGTCGGAGATCACCTCCACCGGACGCGGGGCGTTGGTCACCAGGGTTTCAGTAGCCTGCATGAACTTGGAGAAGGTGTAGCTGGCGCCGACCATGTAGCCCTTCGAGAACCGCTTTTCGAGGCTCGCCTGAAGCGCGTGATACCAGGAGTAACCGTCGAAGCGCGAGGCGCTCACCGAGTCGAAGTGCGGGTAGGGCCGCAGCAGGCGCTCGCGCGCCATGTTGGCGCCGGTGAACGAGCTGGTGGCGCCTTCCGGCATGAGCCCGCGGAACGGGTTCGGCAGGTTCTGGCTGAGGTAGTTGATGGTGGCGTTATCCCGCAGCAGGCTGTGGCTGAGGTACTCGATCGGCGTCGCGTTGAAGTTCTGGCCGATTTCGACGTGCGTGCCGCGGTTGCCGACATAGCTGAGCTCGGCGACGTAACCCGCGCCGATGGTGCGCTGGAAGCCGAACTGCCAGCGCTGCATATACGGGCGCAGCGGCTTCTCGTTGTAGAAGGAAATGGAATTACCGACATAAGTCTGATAGCCCTGTCCCGTGCCGACCGGCGTCAGAATGCCCGACGGGAAGGGGTTCGACAATGTGTTGATGAAGGTGTAGCCGTCCAGCGTCGGGATGAACGGGGTGTTGCGGCTGAAGCCGGTCTGGATGACGTCGCCGCGCCGCTGTCCGAGGAAGCCGAAGAACATGCCGTAGCCGCCGCGCACAACGGTCTTCGGATCAATCTGGTAAGCAAAGCCGAAACGGGGCATCCAGTTGTTCCTGGGCGATTCATACAACGTCCGCGGCTGCCCGTTGTAACCGGCGAAAGTGAGGCCGCCGCGCGTGGTGAACTGCGAAGCGGGCACCTCGGGCGTCGGGTTCTTCGCATACGCCTCGCGCGCCGCCGCCTCGAAGGGCTGCGTGTATGCGGTATCGAACCCGCGCACACTGCGGTTGAAGCGTTCGGTGAGCGGGCCGTCGTACTCCCACCGCATGCCGAGGTTCAAAGTCAGGCGCGAATTGACCTTCCAGTCGTCCTGCACGAACCATGCCCAGGCGACGGACTGCTCGGCGTAGCTGTCGCGCACGGCGACGTAGCTCGACGAAGTCGGGATGCCGAGCAGGAAGGCGGCGACAGACTGGCCGAGGCTGTTCGGGGAGGTTGGCGAGTTATCCAGCGGACCGCGCGTGTAGGTGGCGTCGAAGATGAACCGCCCGGTCTGTTCGTTGCCGAAAAACGTGCTGGTTTCCCGGTAGGAGCGGAACTCCATGCCAGACTTCACAGAGTGCCGGGAGAACATCTTGGTGAGAATCGCTGAGACGTTGTGAGTATCGTTGGGGCGGTTTTCGCCTCCGTGAGCGGTCCCCTGATACCCGGTGATGTCGAACCTCGGGAAGCGCCGGAGGTCAGGCGAGATGGCGTTGTTGTACGCAGCCGGGAAGCCCAGGGAGGTCAGGTCGAACCCCTTTGCCGCTGCGTTGCCATCCGTGCCGCGGATGAAGCGGTTGTAGCCGTAACGGGTGTTGAGCACCATGGTGGGGCTCAGCGTCCAAACGTCGTCGATGACTCCGGCTTTCGAAATGAACCAGAACGTCTGCCCGGTTGAGAGGTTGTCGAAGTAGTTGTTGTACGTGCTGTCCCTGTCGTACCAACTGTAGCGGAAGTACATCCGGTTGGCTTGCGTGAGGTTGTGGTCGACGCGAATCGTGTTCGAGAGATACTCGGCGACCTCCATGAGCTCCGGCCGGAGGTAGTTGTTCGTGCCGTCCGCGTTGCCCGCCTGCAGCGGCTTGGGATAGTAGTTGTCGAGAACCTTCTTGGAAATCGGGTTGAACAGCGAGGACGGGATGATGTTTCCCGGGAAGGGGTCGGACTGGAAGCGCCCGCCGGATGCAGGGCGGCGCGTCCAGGGATTGTAGATCTGGAAGCTGCTGGAAACGTTCAGCAGTGTGGAGAAATCGCCGTTCTTCATGGCTTCCGTCGGCACGGTGGGCGTGCCGTTGTTGCGCGGGCGCCCTTCCTTGATGCCTTCCATGCCCCACTGGAAGAACGTTCGGTTCCGCCCGTTGTACAGCTTCGGAATCGTGATGGGGCCGCCGAGGGAGCTCCCGTAGCGGTGATAGTAAAAGTCCGCCAGGGGGATGCCGCTGCGGTTGGCGAAGAAGTCGTTGGCGAACAGCGACGGCGTCATGTTGGTGTAGTAGCCGGTTCCATGGAACTCGTTGGCGCCGGACTTGATGCTGATGTTGGTGACGCCGCCCTCGGTCTGGCCGAACTGTGCGTCGAAGGTGGCCGTCTGCACCTTGAACTCCTGCACGATGTCGGCAGGCGGCACGTAGGAGGCGATCACCTCGCCGGCGTTCGCCGTGGCGGTGCTGACGGCGCCGTCGATGGTGACATCGCTGCGGTTGGCGCGGGTGCCGTCCATCGTGTAGCCCACAATATGTGTCGGCTCGAACGGCCGGTCCAGCCTGGCGTCACGGGTAAACGAAACGCCTGCCGCCAGTCCGATGAGGAAGTAGGGATTGCCATGGGGGATCGGCAGTTCCGTCACGCGCTTCGAATCGACGACTGTGCCCATCGATGCGGTTTCCGTCGACAACAGCGGCGTCTCCCCCGTGACGGTGACGCTCTGTTCGGTGGCGCCGACCTCGAGCTGGATGTTGACCGCGATGCGGTCATCCACGCGGACTTCGATGTCGTCGCGAATCGCCTTCTTGAAGCCGGGGATTTCAACAACGATCTGGTAGCGGCCCGGAATCAGGTACAGCGCGTTGTACACGCCGGAATCGTTCGTCTTGAGCGAGACGCGCGTGCCCATAGCCTTGTTGATCACTTCCACGCTTGCGCTCGGCACCACCGCCCCCGAGGGGTCGGTGACGACGCCGGTGATCGCGCCGCGCGGATCCTGCGCCATGCCCGCCAGTGCGAGCAGGAAGCAGAGAACGACAGTCCACACAATGCGAGACTTCATAGCCTTCCTTTCACCTGGATTCATTCGCGCCCTGGCGTCGGGCCCGCTGCCCGTCCCGTGGCGCGGTTGACAAACTCCCACTGTTTGAAGTGTCGCCGCCCAGCTGCCGCCAGACGACGAGCTTCACCGTGCCGGTCAGCCCGCTGGGCGCCGGCTGCAAATTGCGCATGTCCTGCATCTGGAACCTCTCCCCGAAGGCGGCGGCGAGCACCTTGTAGTCCGGCTCGCCCAGCCGCGCCAGCAGGTTCAGGTTTGTGTTCGAGACTTCGATCCGAAGCCGGTTCTCTCCTTCCTTGAGCCAACCGGTCAGATCGATCCGGTAAGGGGGTGCGAACACGCTGCCCACACGCTTGCCGTTGATGTAGATCACGGCGGCGTCCTTGACAGGCGCGTCGAGCCACGCCCGCATGCCGGGCTGGCGCTGCGGCGCCGGCTCCAGAGCCGCCACGGGGCCGAACTCCAGCCAAGCCCGCAGTGCGTCGCTTCCCAGTTGCATGACCTTTTCGTAGGCGGCGACGCCGGAGTAGAAACGCGTCTCCGCATCGTCGGTCCAGGAACGCAGCGCGTCATAGCGGACCTTCCGTCCGGTGTCGAGGAACGTGGCGTCCCACCCGTTGCTCAGGTCCAGCTCGCGCAGGGGCTGTTTTCGGACGGGCGCGGGGTTGGCGCTCCCTCCGGCGAAGAAGACCAGCGAACCATACGGGGGCAGCTCCGCCTCGCCGCGAAATTCGTGTTTCTCCCCGGAAAGCAGGTCCCAAGCCGCAGCCGGCTGCATGCCGGCGCGGAATCGCAGCCGCCCGCGCCAGGGCGTGTTCCCCGTATTGGCGATAAAGAACACGTCGCCATCGCTGAGCTTGCGATGGGCGAAGGCGAGCGAAGGCGAAGTTGGCTGCCACTCGACGGCAGGCTGCACGGCTTGCCGAAGCGCCTCACCCAGCCTTGCCTCTGCCGCCAGAACCCGGACGCGCGCCTCGGCCAGCAACGCCTCCGCGGCTGCCTGCACTTTGCGGTCGTTTTCCTCACGATCCCGGTAGCCGGGCGAGAGCCGCGGCTTCTTGCCGAGAACGATCACGTGGCCGCCGGAACGGGCAAAGGCGGCCATTCGCTCCAGCGCCGCCGGCTCCATCCTCTCCGCATTCACGAGGACGATGACGCGATACCGGTTGCCTGCCAGCGCCTCTTCCAGCAGACCATCGTCCACTGCATCAAAGTTGTAGCCCGCCTCGAGGATCTGCGGAATCACGGCGTCGCCGATGGCTTCGTGCACCGCGCGGTCGATGGACACGCGGCCGCTGGCGGCCGAGAACCGCGAGCGGATTTCGGCGACAGGAACATACAGCAGCACGTCCGCCACCGGTTCTCCTTGCCGCAGCAGCCAGCTGGCGCGTTGCAGATACTGCGCCAGCTCCGGCATCACCAGCCACCACGGGTTGTGATCGTTCAGTGCCGCAGCCGCGTAAAACGCCCAGCCGGGCGTGCCCGCCTGCGGCGGCGAGTATGGCCAGCCATGCCCGATGAGCTGGTTGATCCCCTGGATGAAGTGGATGTCCGCCTCCGCCTTCACGTCCAGAGGTGTGGCGGCGAACGTCGGGGAATGGAGCCACGTCCAGGTCTCCGAAGCCGTGACCGGCCGCCGGAGAATATGGTTGGCGCTTGACGCCCAGCGCGAGGCGCTCAAACGGCGCCACTGCGTCTGCTCCCCGTCCGCCAGATCCACATAACGCTGGCTGGCCAGGGTCACCGGCGGCGTGCCGTAGACCTGCGCCCGCAATTTCACGCCGTTCCGCCGGGACCACTCCGCCAGCGGGCGCAGGAACCGGTCCTCGGCCAGTTCGGAGAGCGTAAGCGCCCAATCGTGCCGGACCCGCGCCTTCTCTTCGTTCCATTCGCCCGTCAAGGCAGGCAACAAAGGCAGCAAGTCATAGCCCCGGCGGCGGCGGAATTCCTCCGGCAGGTCCGGCGTCCAGTCCGATCCGAACACCTCCAGGCTGTCGCAGAACACCGCGTAGGGGCGGGACGGTCCGAATGCCCTGAGCAGCGGTTCGCCCACGGTCTCCAGGTACCGATCCAGCGCGGCGCGGCTGTAATGGTCGAAGACAAAACCCTCGGCCCCGACTGCCGCGCGCTTCACCATCTGGCCGGTGCGGCTCTCGATGAACCGCAAACCGTGCCCGGGAAACTCCCCGATCACGCGCTCGCCCCAGCGCAGTTGCGGCGCCCGGTTGAGCGGCTCGATCCGCAGGCGCGCGGCGGACAGTTCCACAGGAATCTTGGGCCCGCCGAACGGCCAGCCGCTGCCTAACGTGAGGTCGACGCGAAGCCCCAGCTGCCGGGCCTTCTGCTCCGTGAAACGGAGCGCGTCAAGGAACTCGGGCGAAAGGAAGCGCAGGTTGCGGACACCGTTCCCGGGATCGTCCAGCGCCAGTGGATAAACAGGCTGGATCTCCACGCCGCCGATTCCGGCGGCCTGCATCGCCTCCAGCTCCCGGGCCAGTTCCTGCTGCGTGACGGCAGGCCCGAACCACCACCAGCGCATCATGATTCGGGCTTCCCGGGGAGGCGACTGCAGAGTCTTCGCTGTCTCTTCGATAGAGGCGGCTCCGGCTGCCAGCAGCGGAACCAATCCCAGAATCCATCCTCTCCACTTGGAGGCCATCGCATTCCTTCCCGCAGGGGGCGGGAGCAACCGGGGCTCCCGGTCCACAGACATATCAGTGAGCCGCGGAGCGAGCCGCTCCGCGCTACACTGCAACTGCTCCAATTCAAGATCGGCCGGATGCCGAATTCGTGCAATGATGGGGCAGTGAGAAGTTTCTAAGAAATTTCTAAAATCGGCGGTGTAACGTCTTGGAAACTCATCCGGTGTACAGGTTTGGCCCGTTCCGGCTGGATGCCGCCGCCAAGGTCCTCTTCCGCGGCGACCAGCCGCTGCACCTGACACGGAAGGCGGTGGAGACGCTCATCGTTCTTGCCGCGCGCTCCCCGGAAGTGGCGACCAAAGAGGAGATCCTTTCCGCCGTATGGCAGGATCGGATTGTCGACGAGGCCAATCTGGCGCAGAACATCGCCGTAGTGCGAAAGGCGTTGGGCGCGTCTCCCGGAGAACCCTCATATATCGAAACATTCCCGGGCCGTGGCTACCGTCTGGCCGGACCGGTGACAGTGGAGCAGCCGCACGAGGCGCCGGAGGCTGACGCCGCGCAGCCTGCCGAGCAACCCGCTGAGCCGGCGGCGGTTTCTGCGGCTCAAGCGCCACGTAAGCTCTGGCCGGCGTTGGCGGCAATCCTGGCGCTATCGGGGCTTGTCGTGCTTCTGCTGGTGGCGATCCGGCAAAGCGGATCGGAGGCGGCCTTGTCCGTAGCGCCAGTGACGAGGCTGGCCGGCAAGGAGTACCAACCGGCCATCTCGCCGGATGGATCGGCGGTCGCCTTTGTATGGCAGGAGAGCGAACGGGCTCTGCCGGGCATCTGGGTACAGAAGACCGGCGAACC
The DNA here is from genome assembly GCA_964458495.1 of uncultured Arcobacter sp. Taxonomy (GTDB): domain Bacteria; phylum Acidobacteriota; class Terriglobia; order Bryobacterales; family Bryobacteraceae; genus JANWVO01. The sequence goes on along the minus strand of CAYWJB010000032.1, from coordinate 20,259 downwards.
CACTCCGCGGCAACTGTCTGCGCCCGGCTTTTCCTGGTCCAGCCCGGCGTGGTCTCCGGACGGGAAGCGGATTGCCTGCCTGCGGCTGGGCGTCTCCTCGGGTGAAATCGTGATTCTGCCGGCGGAGGGCGGCGCGCCGGAGGTTGTGGCGCCGGTGCTGCCAACGCGGTTCGGGCTGACCTACTCGCACCTGGACTGGTCGCCCGGCGGCGAGTGGCTGGCGGTGGACGACACCCCGTCGCTCAGCCAGCCGTTGTCCATTTTTCTGGTGAATCTGAAGACAGGTGAGAAGCGGAGACTCACGCAGCCGGAGGAACTGATCATCGGCGACGTGGCGCCCAAGTTTTCGCCGGACGGCCGGTCGGTGGCGTTCATCCGCGCTTTCCACCGCAGTTACCAGGAGGCGTTCACCGTCCCGGCGACCGGCGGAACTCCCCGGCAGTGGACGTCGGATTCGCGTATGGTGACGGGTGTCGACTGGAGCGCCGACGGCCTGCTGGCGGGTTCCTCAAGGGGCGGTTCTTACCGCATCTGGCGCCTGGCTCCGGGCAAGGATCCGTCGCCGACGGCCATTTATGGCGAGTTCCCAATCCAGTTTTCCTACTCGCGCCGCGCCGCGAGGCTCGTGTATTCGCTGATCCAGAACGATCCCAACATCTGGCGGCTGAAGTTCGGTCCGCCTCTGGAGTGGAAGCGCATCGCAGCCTCCTCGGGGCAGGATGCCAGCCCGCAATACTCGCCCGACGGCCGCAGGATCGCCTTCCGGTCCGACCGGACGGGCGAGGAGCAGATCTGGGTCAGCAACGCCGGCGGAGACGACCCGGTGCAGGTGACGAGCGGCAAGGGCCGGCCGTCGGTGCCGCGGTGGTCGCCCGACGGGCGGCTTCTGGTGTTCAACGACGCCGCCACGACGGAGATGTTCCTTGCGGAGGAAAACGGCGGGCGCTGGACGGTGCGGCCCTTTGGCGCGCGCGGCGTACATCCGGTATTTTCGCCTGACGGCGAGTGGATCTACGCAGCCGCCGCGGGTTCCATCCTGAAATACCCGGCGGGCGGCGGCGCCGCCGAGGTGGTGACGCCCACGCGCGGACTGTCGCTCGACGTGTCGCCGGATGGCGAGTTCATCTACTTCGTGCGCGAGCCGGCGGACACGACACTGTCGCGCGTCCGAGTGGCCACTGGCGAAGTGGAGCGGGTGTTGTCCGGACTGGTTCCCTACTGCACTTCCTGTTGGGCGCTGGACGAGGGCGGGATCTACTACCTGGGCGTGCGGCCCAAGGCGCCGGCGGAGCAGTCGGTTTACTACATGGATTGGCGCACCCGCGCGGTGCGCGCGGTGGCCGATTATCCCGAGCCGATCCTGCCGATCGGAATCGGGCCGTTCTCGCTCGCCCCGGACCGCAAGTCGATGCTGGTGGTGCGGATCGATCCCTCCAACGCCGACATCCTGCGGGCGGAAGGATTCAGGTGAGATCCGCCAGGCAGAGGAGGGCGCGCGCGGCCGCTGTCACGGCACGAGCACGCAGAGATCCTTCAGGTTTCGATACTTCTGCTCAAAATCGAGGCCGTAGCCGATGACGAACTTGTCCTCGATGGTGAAGCCAACATAGTCGGCTTGCACTTCAATGCGGCGGCGCGAAGGCTTGTCGAGAAAGGCGACCGTCTTCAGCGAGCGCGGCTGGCGCTGCTCGAGAAGGTGCTTGAGGTAGTTGAGCGTCAGCCCCGTATCGATGATGTCTTCCACCAGCAGCACGTCCTCGTCGAGGATCGGGCGGTCGAGATCCTTGGTGAGCTGCACCTGGCCCGAGGTTGTGGTGCCCTCGTAGCTTTTCGTGCCGATGAATTCGATGCGCAGCGGCACGTCGATGTGGCGGATCAGGTCCGCCAGGAACATGAAGGACCCTTTGAGCACTCCCACCATGACGAGCGAGCGCCCCTGGTAGTCGGCGTTGATCTGACGGCCCAACTCCGCCACGCGCTGCTGGATCTTCTCGTGGGGGATCAGGACATCAAAGCGGGGCGCGCTCATGCCCACTAGTCTGCCACGCGCAGGCGGGGACTCGGCGGACCGATGTGGATGTGGGCGGCGGACGCCTTCCCGCGCACGGCGCCACGAAAGGCGTAGTACGGGATCTGCTGGCTCTCCAGCCACTGGCGCAGCCACTGCCCCTCAGGCGAATCGGGCAGAAGAGCCACGTCCACACGCCCGCGGTGGTCGAGTCCGAGGCGGCGGTGGAAGGCGGTTTCGCCGTGGGCGCTCACCGGGAGTGCGCGTCCGAACTGCGCCTCGAAGGCATCGGCGATCTTCTTCATCTGGGCGAGGCTGAAGGAGCCGCTCCCGTCGAAGCGCTCCTGCAACGGGCGCGAGGCGTCGTCCTCGTCGGGCAGTTGCGCGAGCGCCGCCTCCAGTTGCGCCATCTCCGCCAACTGGCGGATGAAATCGGCGCGGGAGCGCGCCAGTTCCAGCGTCCGGCGCCGCTCAGCGAGCTCGTCTTCCAGGAGCTTCAGCTCGTTGCGCGCAAAGACGCCTTCTTCGACTAGCGGACGCAGGCTTTCGATCTTCTCTTCCACACGCGACATCCGCCTTTCGGCGGCTTCCACCATCTGCGCGCAAAGCTCCAGTCCGAGCTCATCAGGGCGGACAGAGGAGTAGAGAGTGCGGTTCAGGACGTCGGCGTCGCCGAGGTCCGCCGCGCTTTCCCGGATCTTTTCGACCACCGTCTGCCGCCATTCAAGCCGCTGCCCGAACAACGCCGGCAGGCAGGCGATGGCGGCGCAAACAAAAAGCTTGCGCACTGTTCTTATTGTAGTACGATACCGGGTAGGGAGAGGTTCTAACCGAAACTCTTGCGGAAACGAAAATCCAACGGGGCATCTCCTTCCACCGCCACGGAAAGCCCCACGTGGCTCATTGCCCTGCGAGCCGCCGAATCCAAGAAAGCTTCCGGGATCCGCGTGCTCGACCTGCGCGAAATCGCGTCGTTTTGCGACTACTTCCTCATCTGCACCGGCACCAACCAGAGGCAGAACCAGGCCATCTGGGACGAGGTGGCGAAACAGATGAAGCAACAGGCTGGCGAAGTGCCGCTGAGCGTCGAAGGATATGAGCACGGCGAGTGGATCCTCGGCGATTTCGGCGACGTGATCGTTCACGTCTTCTCGCCGGAGAAGCGGGACTACTACCAGCTGGAGCGCCTCTGGCGGGACGCCAAGGACGTCCCCGTTCCGCCGGAAGCCGCCGCCTGAAAACGCCGCGGCGCGGCGCGGTCACGCCGCGCAGATGGAGGCTGCGTGGCTGACGGAGCCCCCGCGCGCTTCGAGTTCCCGGATCATCGCCGCCGCCTCGGCCTCGTTCAGCGCGCGAACGGCATCCGCCACCAGGGTCACCCGGATGCCGCGGCCGAGCAGCCCGAAGACGGCGTGCCGGACGCAGATCTCCGTCACCACCCCGTAAACCACGGCATGCTCCACCCTGAGCTGCCCGAGCAGCGCGGGCAGTTCCGGAACGGTAAAACAATCCACGCTGCGCTTGTTCAAAACAATCTGGCCCACCATTGTGCAGTCCGGCTTGCGCTGCCCCAGGGTCCCGGCGACGCAATGCGGGGGCCAGGCGGCGAACTCCGCGTCATTTTCCAGGTGGGCGTCGGCCGTCGAGATCAGCGGAATGCCGCGCTCCTTGGCCCAGCGGTTGAGCCGCGCCACCTGCGGCAGCACGCCTTCGGCGCCGGGCACATAGAGAGCGCCTGCCGGGAAAACGAAGTCGATCTGCGTGTCGATGTCGAAGAAGACGGTGTTCATCGGCGGGCCTTGACCTCCTCGGCCAGTTGGATGAGTTCCTCGCTCAGGTCGATGCGGTAGGGAGGATCGACCTCGAACAGGGTGCGCAGCTTCCGGGGCAGGGCCTCGATCGAGCGGCGCCCTCGCTCCCTCGCCTCCGCAGCCGATGGCAGCGGGGCCACGAGTTCGCCTCGCAGGATCACCGGGCGCAGCAGCGCCTCGGCCTCGCCGGGCGGACATTCATCCGCGCGGCCGATCATGTCCCGGCCGGGAAACCGGAAGACCTGCTTCGCGCCCGGCAGCGTGGCCTTCTCGTGGCTGAACTTCGCCGTGTAGCGCCGCCCCAGCGGGGAGACGTGCTCCACCATCTTGTAAACCGCCCCGTGGCTCGGCGCATCCATCGAAGTCGCCAGCTCCGTCCCTACGCCGAATGCATCGATCGGCGCATTCGCCGCCACCAGTTCCAGGATCTTGTACTCGTTCAGATCCCCCGTGGCCATGATCTTCGCCTCGGGGCAGCCTCCCTCATCCAGAATCTTGCGCACGGCGCGCGACAGTTCCACCAGGTTGCCGCTGTCCAGCCGCACGCCCCAGAAAGGCTTGCCCAGCGCCACCGCCTGCCGCGCGCCTTCCAGTGTGTCGTAGGTGTCGATCAGGTAGGTGGCGCCTGCCCCCAACAGCGCCTGCAAACGCTCGAAGGCTTCGCGTTCGGTCGGAAAGCTCTGGACCCAGGAGTGCGCCGCCGTGCCGAAAACGGGGAGCCCGAACCGCATGCCCGCCAGAACGTTCGAAGTCCCCGCGCAGCCGCCAATGAAAGCGGCGCGCGCCGCATACAGTCCCGCCTGCGGCGAGTGCGCCCGGCGCGTACCGAACTCGACCACAGCCCTGCCGCCGCTTGCGTCCACCATCCGGGCCGCCTTGGTCGCGATCATCGTCTGGAAGCCAATCATCGAGAGCAGGTAGGTCTCCGGAATCTGTGCCTCCATCAGCGGCGCGCGCACCGTCAGCAGGGGCTCGCCAGCGAAGACGGGCGTGCCTTCGGGCATGGCGAACACGTCGCCGGTGAAACGGAACCGGCGCAGAGCTTCAAAGAAGCCCCCGTCGACGCGCTGAAACTGCGGCAGCCTGCGGAGGTAACCGATCTCGTCCTCCTCGAAACGCAGATTCAGCAGGTAATCAGCCGCCTGCGCCAGCCCGGCAGCAATGAGGTAATTTCGGTTCAGCGGCAGCCGGCGGACGAAGAGCTCAAACGTCGCCGTTTCCCCCGCCTTCCCTGCCGACCAGTAGCCCGCCGCCATGGTGAGCTGATACAGATCGGTCAGCAGGGCGTCCAAAGCTGTCGCGTCCTTTCGGCGGGCGGATCGCGCCCGCTTATTTCTTCTTCTCTTGCGGAGCTTCCTTCACATCGCCCGCCGCCTTTTCCAGCTCTTCCACGCTGGAGGCAGGCAGCTCGTAAAGCGCCGGCTCGCCCTCGCGGCGCGCAATGTACTTGCCGCCGGACTTCGAGATCAGCACCTTCTCCGCGGACTTCGCGTTCACCGTCACTTCGATCACCGGCGACGCAAAGCCGCCTTCCGGGAACGACGCCGCTGACAGTTCCCGAAGGCGGTCGATCAGCGTCTGCACGCCCACCGGATCCACCGGCTTCAGCCCGTCCAGCCACTTCTCGCCGGACTTTGTCAGGCTGAGCTGCCGCTTTTCTCCGCGGTATTCGATTTTCGACGGATCGTCAAAGCCGAAATCAAAGAGTTTCTTGTTCCGGAAATCTTCCAGACCCTTGTCCAGGGCCTTGGCGTCAAATTCCTGGATCAGATGAAACCCGTCCACGGCGGAGCTGCGCGCGTAATATCTGTCCTTGTTCTTCCGCAGTTCCAGTTTCTGGACGCCTGCCGAATCGGCGACACTGACCGAAACAACCGCCTCGCCGCCCTTGAACTGCTTCTCGAGATCCGTCTTCTGGTCCGACGTCAGCAGCGGATCGAGCTTCAGGTCCTGCAGCCGGCGGATGTAATCGTCTACGCTCCAGCCGTCGGCGCGGTACATCTGCGGACGGCTGATCACCCACGATCCTTGCGCGTTCTTGGAAAACTCGATAGTCCCGGCTTTCCTGGCCAACTCGACGCGCACAATCTTGTCGCGGTCAAATGTCAGGATCCGTTTGTCGCGCAGATCGACGGCGAGCTTGTCCAGCCCGCCCTTCACCCAGGACGTCAGCAGATACACTTTCGGGTCCCCGTCCACCTGGGCGTAGCCGCCTCCCCCTACGGGCGCATCATCACCCAGAAGCAGTGTGCGCGTCTTGCCATCCTTCAGCGTGATCACGACCCGCGTGCGGGGCTCCTTCAACCCGAAGATGGCAAGGTCCTCAGGCTTCTCTTCCACCACCTTGTCGGCATTCACCGACGCCGCCGAACTCACGAGGCTCGAGATGGCATCCTTGTCTCCCGGGAGCGGCTCGGGCGAGGTAATCCGCCAAACTCCGCCGGCGCCCTTCTCGACGCGCGTGGTCTCCGTGCCGGACCGGACGATCTCGATCCGCGTGATGTCATCCTGTTTCAACTCGAGGAGCTTCGGCGAAGCCGTCTTTTCGCCATCCTCCGTCTTCGGGTGACGGTTGGACCACCAGACGGCGCCGGCAAGCACGGCAAGCACGGCCGATGCGATCAGCAGACCCTTTGTCCGCATTCCTCTACCTCCTGCGCCACCAGACGGCGATGCCGAGCGCGATCACAACCAGAGGAATGACAAACTGGGAAACCGTGCGAACCAGCTGCATCTGGTTCCGCGTGAGCTGGATGCGGCGGTCCTCGGGATCCTTGGGCCGGATGGAGATCAGGTCCTCGTCCGAACTGAGCCAGTTCAGCATATTCATGACGAGGTCCCGGTTGCCGCCGAAACCGAGCGCGTAGTTGGCGGCGAAGTCCGAGGAACCGGCCACGACGAAGCGCCCCTCCACCGCGTTGCCGTCCTTCTCCTTGCCTGTGCGGTAAGATCCCGCCGCCGCGACGCAGTAGGACTGCGGCTCGCCCTTGGGCATGGCCAGCGCGCCGGAAGCGAGGTTCAGATTGGTGGCCGCGATGGAATTGCGGGAGGTCGAAACAAGCTTTTCCACCGATGTCTTGTCGGTCGGCTTGGGCTCCAGGGAGCGGACAATCGGGAACGCCGTCGCCGTGCGCTTCATCTCGCGCACGACGGGATGCGTTTCATACCGCGTGCCGAGCGCGGTCTCCGGCCCAAGCCCGTACAGTCCGCCGATGCCCGAGGTGTCGAGAATCAGGTCGCGGTTCAGCTTCACGCCCCAATCCTCGAGCACCTTCGCCAGCGCCGCGTTCTCCGCAACGCTGTCCTTCGGCGTCTTCAGCGGCGGATCCATCAGGAACAGGGCGCGGCCGCCTTCTTCCACGTACTTCTTCAGCACGTCCACAATGGGTTGCGGGTAGTCCGTTCGCGGGCCTGCCACCACGACGATTGAGCACGCCTCGGGAATCTGCGGCTTTTCCAGGAGGTTGATGGTGTCCGTTTTGTAATTGTTCTTCTCGATCAGCTCCTTGAGCGACGAGTACGCCGGCCCGTCACTGTCTTCCAGCGAATGCTCGCCGGCGCCGGTGGTGAAGCACACCGTCTTCACGCCCGACTTCAGCAGCCGGATCAAGGCTGACGTGATCTCCTCCTCCGAAAGACTGCGCGCCTCCTCGCGCTTCCCCGCAGTGGACAGGATCACAGTGCCGGTCCGCGTCACGCCGTACTGTTTGGCCAGAGTCGGTTTCTTGAACGGATCGATGTAGGCCACCTTGAGCCGCGGCGACAGGTTGTCATACCGGTCCAGCAGGTCCTTCGCGCGGGCGAAATCGGCCGTCTCGTCGAAGTAGGCAATCTCGACGTCGGCCTTCAGCCCCGAGACCACCTTGATGGTCTGGTCGGCCAGCGAATAGCGCTTGTTGGAAGTGGAATCATACGATTTGTTGTAGCGGTTGGCCAGAAAATTGACCGTGACCAGGATGGCCAGCACCACCAGAATGTACGTCGAAGCAAATGCCCCGTAGCGGGCCTGCCGGGATCTCAGGAAAGGCACTTTCATCGCTTAAGCCCTCCACCGGAGCGACTCGAGGCTCCGCGACGTCAGGAAGATTCCGAGAAAAACCAGGGAAAGGAAATACACGGCATCCTTGGTGTCGATCACGCCTTTGGAAAACGGCTCGTAATGCCGGACGACCGACATATAGCCCATTACCGTGGCCCACGTGGCCGTTTCGTAACCCGCCACCCACTCGAAGACCCACAGCAGCAGGCAGACGCCGAAGGTCACCGCTCCGGCGATGATCTGGTTGCGCGTGGTGGTGGAGATCAGCGCGCCGATGGCGAGCAGCCCGCCCGCCTGCAGAAGCAGCCCCAGGTAGCCCACCAGCATCGGGCGCCAGTCCGGCTTGCCGTAGGCGAAGAGGAAGCCCATGTCCAGCAGGCTGATCCCGAGAAGGCAGGAGTACAGGATCAGCGCCGCCAGCCATTTGCCCATAATCACTTCCATGTCGCGCACCGGCGACGTCATCAGCAGCTCGATCGTGCCCGTGCGCTTCTCTTCGGCGAACAGCCGCATGGAGATCAGCGGGATCAGGAACAGCCCGATGACCGAGGTATTCATGAGAAGCGGCCGGATGATCACCTCGTTCACGTCCATCGGGAAACTCCGGCCCATCATTGTGGACTGCATGCTGATGTTCACAAAATAGCCCACGGCATTCCAGAAAAAGAACCCGAAAATGGTGGCGTACATCGCCAGCAAGAGATAGGCAATAGGGGATGCGAAATAAGACTTGAGCTCTTTCCTGCAAATCGTCCAGATGTTTCTCATTGCCGCTCTCCTTTCGCTTCGGCCTCGCCGCCCTTCTCCGAGGCCGTGAGTTCCAGGAACACCTCTTCCAGGCTCATGGCGATCGAACGCAGCTCGTGGAGCGGCCAGCCGTTTTCCACGACCCGCCGCGCCAGCGGCGCGCGCACGTTCTGCCCCGGGGAAGACTCCACCTCGAAGGAATGAAGTCCGTTGCGGCTGTCCCGGAGCGTGACGCGGGACACGCCCTGCACCGACTGAAGGGCGCCGCGGATCTCGTCCGCCCCGGCGCCGCCCACCGTCACCAGCACCGCCTCCTGCCCGCGCAGGCGCGAGGTCAGGTTGTCCACCGTGTCCTGCGCCACGATCCGGCCCTTGCTGATGATGATCACGTGGTCGCAGGTCTGCTCCACTTCCGGCAGGATGTGCGTCGAAAGGATGATGGTGTGCTCGCCGGCGAGCGAGCGGATCAGCTGCCGCGTCTCATGGATCTGCTTGGGGTCGAGACCCGCCGTCGGCTCGTCGAGAATCAGCACGTCCGGGTTGTGCAGGATGGCCTGCGCCAGCCCCACCCTCTGCCGGTAGCCCTTCGAGAGCTTCGAAATCAGCTTCCTGGAAACGTCCGCGATGGCGCAGCGTTCGCTGACCTCGGCCACACGCCGGCGCAGTTCCGTGTTTGGCACTCCTTTCAGCCGGGCGACGAACGTCAGATACTCGTGCACCTCCATCTCCGGGTACAGCGGCGGCGTCTCCGGCAGGTAGCCGATGCGGCGCTTCACTTCCAGCGGCTGTTCCAGCACGTCGAACCCCGCCACGGAGGCCTTGCCCGCCGTAGGGGGCATAAAACAGGTGAGAATGCGCATCGTTGTCGTCTTCCCGGCGCCGTTCGGCCCCAGAAAACCGACGATCTGCCCCTTGCCGACCTCGAAGCTGATGTCGTTGACGGCGACATTGCGGTCGTATCTTTTCGTCAAATTCTCGACCCTGATCATCGGATCATCCTCTGGTACGGAAGTAAGGGACGTGGGATGTCCCGCCAGCGGCAGCGAGGGCCGCTGCCTTCGCTCAAGTGCTTGACGTTACATAGGATAGAAGAGCGTTGCAGGGAGTGTCAAACGTGGACCGCTCCTGGTTTGCGGCATCCTGCGGCCGTTGCCTATCATGAAGAGGTTCCGCGGGCCGCCGCCAAGGAGGCGTTCCGCGGCGCCATCAGCGCTGTTATGCCATGCGATCCTCTAACCTCGGATTCCTGACAGCCGAACTGGTCCTGAAAGACTTCAAGGTGCGGTACAGGAACATGTCGCTGGGCGTGTTCTGGTCGCTGCTGAATCCGCTGACCATGATGGCCATTTTGACCTTCGTTTTCACGCAGGTCTTCCAGAACCGCATTCCGCACTATCCGCTCTACGTCCTCTGCGGTCTGATCCCCTATAACTTTTTCACGCTTTCCTGGGTGACGGCGACTCTTTCCATCTCGGAGAATCCCGCCCTGGTTAAACGCGTCCCGCTCCAGACTGCCCTGCTGCCCCTGGTGACAGTCCTCTCCAACACTTTGCATCTGGCCATCCAGCTTTTGCTGGTTCTGGCGCTCGTGTTGTGGTACCGGCTGCCAGTCACGTGGCACTACGTGTGGCTGCCGGTGATCTGGGCGCTGGAGCTGCTGTTCATCTATGGGCTGTCGCTGGCCACCAGCAGCCTGCATGTGGTTGTGCGCGACGTGCGGTACATGGTGGAGTCGGTGAACCTCGTCCTGTTCTGGCTGGTGCCGATCTTCTACAGCTTCGCAATGGTGCCGCAGCAGTTCAAGAGCCTTTACGAGTTCAACCCCGTGGCCGCGCTCGTACTCGCCACGCAGCACGTGGTGCTGAACCACCGGACGCCTCCGCAGAGCCTGATGTGGAAGATGGCGCTGGTGGCCGCGGTCTTCCTCCTTGCAGGGGCCTGGACGCACGCCCGCCTGCGCCACCGTTTCTACAGGTATCTCTGATATGGCCGAGGCGATCCGCGCGGAAAACGTCTCCGTGATCTACCGCCCCCGCGGCAGCCGCAGGCTGCTGCGCCAGTATCTTCAGGACCGGCTCACAGGCAAGCGCCAGGAAGGCTTCTACGCCTTGCATGACGTCAGCTTTTCTTTGCCGCGCGGCGAGGGGCTGGCCGTGGTCGGCGCCAACGGCGCGGGCAAAAGCACGCTGCTGGCCGTTTTGGCGGGGCTGTTGAGACCCGACCACGGCGCGGTGCGCATGCACGGGCGAATGAGCACGCTGATGGAACTCGGCTCGGGCTTCCACCAGGACCTGACCGGCTGGGAGAACTTGCGGCTGTATGGCGCCATCCTGGGCATGTCGCGTGCGGAAGTCCGCGAGCGGGCTGACGCGATCGTCGATTTCGCCGAACTCCAGGGCTACATGGACCAACCGATCCGCACCTACTCCTCCGGCATGGTGCTGCGGCTGGCATTCTCCGTGGCCGTTCACGCCGAGTGCGACGTGCTGCTGATCGACGAGATCCTCGCCGTCGGCGACGCCGCATTCCAGAAGAAGTGCCACCGCCGCCTGTCCGAACTGCGGCAGAGGGGATGCACGCTGGTCTGCGTATCGCACCTGTCCGGCATGCTCGAGTCGTTGTGCACGCGAGGGCTTTGGCTGCACCACGGCCGCGCCGTCCGCAACGGCCCTTACCAGGAGGTGGCTGCAGCCTATTCGACCTTCATCAGCGGCGCCGACCGCCACCTCTGGGACACGCTCCCCTCGGCGCCCGTGCGCGTGTCAGGCTGAATCACGGCGCGGATTCCGCGTTGAACCCCTCTATCCGCACCGCAGGCGCCTCGCCGCGGCAGTCCGTCTCCTGCACTTCTGTGCGGATCGTGAGAGATTCACCGGGCATCAGCGTCACATAGTTGTCCGAATACAGCGCGGGCAGAATCCGGTCCCTGCTCTTCTCTCGCACTGCCGTCAGGCGGGTCAGGATCGCCGGAACTCGCTCCGGATTGCGGAGAGTCGTTTCCAGGATCCAAGCGCCTCCCTCGCGCCGGGAGCGCGTGGAAGATTCCAGCCGCACGCGCGGCAACGCCTTCAGCGCGGTGAAGTCCTCGCCCGCAGCGCTGCGCCAATACAGGTTCGATGAGACCAGCTCGCCTCGCTTTCTCAGCTCCAGGCGGATGAAATACACAGGCGGGAGATTGGCCGGGATCTCGAGGCTGAGCGGAACCGCGACGGTGTCCTCCTTGCTGTCGAGCCCTGCGGTGTTCTCGCGCAGCACCTCGCCGTTCAGCCCGAGGATTCGCACCGTGACTGCCAGACCGAACGCGTCACCAGCATGGTAGTTGACCACCTCCACCGCATTGTTCAGCGGGTTCCACTGCACATGAAGCGGCTCGTTGGCCTTCTTCGCTCCAAAATAGGCGGCCGTGGGCTCCAGATAGTAGTCGTAAGTCTGCCACACGAAGGACGGCCATGCCGGATGGCTCATCCAGATGAGCAGCCCCATCCGGTTGCGGCTCTGCGCCTCGAACATCGCGCGGTAGCCCTCGTAGTTCAGGAACTGCGCCAGTTGCGTCCACTCGCGCGCGCCGCTTGCCGGGCCGAAGCGCTTCTCGATCAGCGCCCGGAAGGACTCGCCGCCCTGCGCGCCGGTCAGGCAGAAGTCGTGGATGCCCCACAGCCGCCCCTGCGGCCACGCCTGCGCTTCCGGAATGAATTCGCGCAGGCTCTCCCACGAGACGATGTTCGGCATGCCCATCTCGCTGTGGAACTTCGGTGTGGCCCGTTCCTTGAAGTAGTATTCCAACGGCATCGCCCGGTACGGCCCGTGCCCGCTCACAACTTCGTCTGCGGAGCTGCTGATGTAATGCATGCCGGGATGCAGCTCCGCCACAAGCCGGCGCAACTCCCGGTCCAGCGGCGCCGGCGGGAATCCTTCATTGCGGCCGCAATACAGCCCGATGGAGGCGTGGCGCCGGATGCGGGCGATCAGGTCCCGCGCGTTGTCCAGAAACAGCGCGTTGTCATCCGGGTCCGGCCCGTCCCACGGGTTGGCCAGCCAGAAATCCTGCCAGACGACGATGCCGTGCCGGTCGCAGGCTTCGTAGAATTCGTCCTCTCCGATCATCCCCACCCAGTTGCGGATCATCGTGAGGTTCATGTCGCGGTGATACCGCACCGCTGCCTCATACTCGCGCCCGCGGTAACGGAGAAGACTCTCGCTGAACCCCCAGTTGCCGCCGCGAGGCACGAAGCGGCGCCCGTTGACCCACATTCGCAGCGCCCCGCCTTCCTCGCTGTAGCGGAATTCGCGCACCCCTGCCTGGAACTCCATGCGGTCGGAAACAGCTCCATCCATCTCGAAACGCGCATTCACGCGGTACAAATACGGCTCGCCATAGCCGTTCGGCCACCAGAGCCGCGCCTTCTCCAGCTTCAGCTCCACCGGCACGGACCTCATCTCGCCCGCCTTCAGCGACAGCGGCTGCGTGAACTCGCGGTCGCCGAATGTTCCGCGCAATACGCCCGCGACAGGGCGGCTTGCGTGATTCTCCACGAGAAACTCCAGGCGAACGTCTGCCACCCTGCGGTCTGCGCTGACGCGGCTCGCCACCAGCGGATCGGACAGCGCCACCGGCCCGGTCGAAGAGAGAAACACACGGTTCCAGATCCCCGCGTTCCGCCCGCGGATCGTGGGGATCCAGTCCCAGCCGAGGGAGGCATGGAAGGTCGGGTTGTCCGCGCCCAGCGCGCCGCCGTTCTTGTCGGGGTTCCGGAAAGTCTTTTCCTTCACGCTCCCTGGCGTGGCGTTCTTCTCCACCAGCACCGCAACGGCGTTCTTCTCCCCGAAGCGGACCTTTCCGGTCACATCGAACCGGCCCCGCCGGAACGCCCCGTCGATCCGGCCGAGGAACTCGCCATTGAGCCAAACCCGGGCTTTCCAGTTGATTCCGTCGAAATTCAGCCAAAGTTTCTCATTCTTCAGAACCGGCGGCGGAACGAATTCATTTCGGTACCAGAAATCCGAATAAAAGAAGGAGTCCGAAATCATCAACTGGTTATCGCTGTAATTCGGATCAGGAATCGCCCCGATATTGAGATAAGACACGAGCACCGTGCCCGGAACTGTGGCTGGAATCCACTCTTTGTCGGCAAATCCCGGGCGGCTCACCTCTTCCCCTCGGGCGGCCACGAAGTTCGCACGCTGCAACCGCCACTCTCCTCCCGAAAGCAGCAGCCGCCCGCCTTCGGCCCTCGACTGCGGCTTGGGAGACCACACGGGCCCTCCCCGGCCGTAAACCTCGAATTCGGAAAGAATATAGCCCTCATTCTGTTCCGGTTTCGTCAGAAACGCACGCACATAGCGGGCTTTCACCGGCGAGGGCAGCCGGATCTCATCAGCGGGACCGCCCGCGCCAGGCAGCGGCGCCGCATCCTGCCACTGTTTTCCGTCGGCCGAGACTTGCAGGCGCCCTGCCGCCGCGCGCCAGATCCAGTGAAGCACGAAGCGGTCCACCGCGCATTCGGCCCCCAGGTCCACCATCACCCATTCCTCCCCCGCCCCCGCGCTCTTCCACGCGCTGGTGAAGGGGTGCGGGCCGCTCAACTGAAGCCTCCTTCCCGCAAAGTACGGCGTCATTTCGCCGATGCGCCATTGCGCCACGGAAGGGGCCTCGAACTCGACCCGAAACCACCTTCCCGCAACCGCCGGCGAGAGGACCACGCTGGCCAGGAATTCCTGCCGGGGCCGTTCCCGGCTTTCCACGCGTCCCGCTTCACTCCACGCCGCCCCGTCGTCGGAGGTCTTCACGATCAACGTCCATCCGGCATCGCCCTCGGCGCGAACATTCAGCCTCGCCTCCAGGTCGATCCGGTCCGCCTGCACGGGCCTGTCGCCGCCCAGAAAGCCCGCCTGCACCCAGCCCCGCGGGCCCTTCAGATCGACCGACGTCACCCAGTTGCCGTCCACCAGCCACTCGCGCTCATTCTTTTCGAGCACGGGCCTTTCGCTGCTTCCAGCCGCAAGCCAGCGCGGCAGCCGCTGCTCGCGGATGCCGTCGGTCACAAGTTGAGCCGTCAGGTTGTAGTCAAAACTCGACGAGTGCCACGCCGCCCTGTGCAGGGCCAGATTCCTGTAAGTGGAGCCATCAATCCGGGCCACAGGAGAGAAATCCTCTCGCGGATCGCCCGGGTAGACCCCCACGCCGCGCGTTTGTATCTGCCCCATCGCACACCCCGCAAGGAGGACGAGAACCCACGCAGAATTGCGCATCGGAATCTCCTGGAAACAGCGATCATACACCCGCCGTTTGCGGGCTGCCGCCGGCGGCCGCGTCCTTACTTCGGGTCGCCAGCCTCCACCCAGGCGAGATTGAAGTGCGCGTGGCGGATGGTCTTGCGCGGCTGCCCTTCCGGCAGGTGGTTGAGAAAGACGCTGTAGCTGGCGTGGATCGTGCCGTCAGGCGCCTGAAGGATCGACGGGTAGTGGAACGAGCCGGCGCGTTCGGCACGCGTGTCCAGCTCGATGTGCCGCTTCCATTTCCACGTCGCGCCTTCATCGTCGGAGATCGTCAGCGCCAGCGAGTGACGGCCCCTTTCCGTGTCATTGTTGATCATCAGCCAGCGTCCATCGCTCAGGTTGATGACCTCCACGCCGGTGCCCGAGTTGTGGATATCGGTGTCCTCCGCGGGCGACCATGTCTCACCGTCATCCTTCGAATAACTCACCTGGAGCCGTTTCGGCGGCGGACCGTTGTCCCGCATATATGCCACCAGCGTGCCGTCCTTCTTTCGCGCGAACGCAGGCTGGATCCCCGCTACGCTGACGATGGGCCGCGAGCCGCGCCAGGTCAACCCGCCGTCGTCGCTGATCGCCACCAGCGAGAAGTCAAATCCGTCGGAGTACATTGGCAGCAGGATCCTTCCCGAAGGCAGCTGCACCGGATGCGCGCGCGTCATCCAGCCGAGCCGCGACGTGAGTTTGTCCTTCGCCATTTCGGCGATCCGCGCCGCCTGCTTCTCCCAGACCGTGCCCCGGGCGCGGCGCGCGAGCTCCGCCGCGGCTTCCTCGATTCCTGCTGGTTTCGGCAGCACCAGCCCGGCGCGGTCCCACCGCGGCACGCCGCGGCCGGCGTACTTCTCCGCCATGCGGAAGTTCGTCACCGCGCTCTCCCAAAGATTGGCCAGAATTGTCTGCCAGAACAGCCACAGCCGGCCTTGGCGATCGACATAGAGAACCGGATTGGTGTCCGGATAGCCGGGTTCGTCTGCCAGAACAAAAGGCGCAGACCATGTTTTGGCCCCGCGCGGCTTCGCCGCGCCCATGATCCGGACATCGTCCGCCGTCCGCTCGCCCGAGCCGCGGTACCAGCACACCATCAAACCGCCGTCCGGCAACCGGACGATGGCCGACGCATGGTTGTGCTTCGCGTCCAGCGGGAAGATGTCCTCCTTCTCAAGGAAGGGCTTCTCCGCCGCGCCGGCGCGCGCCAGCGCCAGAGTCGAGAGCAGCAGAAGGGCCGTACGCATGACCCCACTATTCTTCCACGCGGCGCCGGGCGAAGGGCAGCGCCAGCATCCCGAAAACAACCGCGGCCACGGCGTCTCCCGTGAGGATGTACCACGGCCAAGGCCCCATGAAATCGAGCAGCGACGGCGCGTGCGGCTTGCCGCACAGGTACATGTAGTTCGTGTGGAAGGCCAGGTTGAAGCCGCCCACGAAAGCCGCCCAGACATGCAGCACCAGCATCCCCCTCCAGAAGGCGCGCCGACGCGGGCGCGCCATGCCGGACCAGGCGAGAAAGACCAGCGCCGCGATGACGCCTCCATGCGCTGTGAAGAAGTACATCGTCGGATAGGACCAGAACGGCGCCCACAACTCGGGCGTCAGCACCGCCATCGCGGCGCCGCCGATGCCAACGAACCACGTGGCATCGAAGAGCCAGCGGTTCAGGGTGAGCAGTGTGAAGACGGTGAGCCACAGCGAGAGGTCGCACAGATTCAGAGGCAACGCCTCCGGGAAGCGCACGCCCTCCGTGTAGAGCCGGTATGCGTACCAGACCAGCTCGTTGACGGCGAGAAAAACACCTGCGGCGAGGCGGACGGCGCGGCCCCGGCGCGCCTGCGGCCCCGCGGCCAGCCGCAGCAGCGCCGCGGCGGCGGGGATCGCCAGGAACACGCCCCAGTGGCGGGCGGTGAAAAGGACAAAGTCGGTTTCCACTCGATCAGCGCAGCCTCACCGGCACGCCGCCCCCTTCCCGGCTGCGCTGGGCGGCGTCCATGAAAGAAAACATTTCCAGGGTTTCCTGTTCCGGCACCGGCGGCACGCCGGTCTGGAAGAACTTCACGATCTGCTCCACCAGCCCCCGGTAGCCGGTGTACAGGTCCTTCTGTGACTGGCGGATCTCCTTGCCGGCGAACGCCACAGCTCCGTAACCCGAATAAGGACGCGCGAGCCGGATGGCGGCCACGCGGCCGTCTTTCCACCGCGCGGAAACGATCTCCGCATCCTCCGCGTAAGTGCGCGAGA
Source organism: uncultured Arcobacter sp. (assembly GCA_964458495.1). GTDB lineage: Bacteria > Acidobacteriota > Terriglobia > Bryobacterales > Bryobacteraceae > JANWVO01. The sequence goes on along the minus strand of CAYWJB010000032.1, from coordinate 3,149 downwards.
CCTCTTCGCAGCCCGCGCCCATCAGCGTGTACAGGATCTCGACGGCATGGATGCCGTACCAGGACAGGTCCAGCTGGTGTGTCGGCTCGAGCGGCCCCGGGCCCCACACCAGCGCGCCATCCACCTTCTCGCGCTTCAAATCCGGCAGAAGCGACGAGTAGCGCAGCGCCGACGAACTGAACCACCGCACGCCGTGCTTCTGCGCCAGCCGCGCGATCTCGCGCGCGTCTGCCAGCGCCGACGCCAGCGGCTTGTCGATGAATACCGGCTTGCCGGACCGGGCAATCTCGCGGAACTGTTCCAGATGCACGCGCCCGTCGACGCTTTCGAGCAAAACGGCGTCCACCTTGCCGAGCAGCCTGGGAATGTCGGGGACAATCTCGACGCCGAACTTCGACTGCAGCTCGGCGGCGTACTTCTCCACGCGGTCCCGGCTCGACGCCAGATCCGGGCTCCCCCCTCTGTATGCCGCCACCACTCGCGCGCCCGGCACATAGTCCTTGTGGTTCGGGTCGTTCAGAATGGAAGTGAATGCAATGACGTGCGAGGTGTCCGTGCCGACGATGCCGAGCCGCAGATCGGCCGCGCCAGCGAGCATCGCGCACATACACACGATGGAGCAGAGCTTCATGGGCGCATTCTACAGGGATCGCGCCTGTGAGTGAACGAGGGGCTGCGTGCTGGACATCGTCAAGGTGACATTCTCGGTGACGCCCGAGTCCGTGGAAGAGGGCTACCGCACCGGAATCTTCCCGATGGGCCATGAACGCGAGCGCGCCTTCACATGGCATGAGCCCGATCCCCGCGGCATCATTCCTCTGGATTCCTACCATGTGCCCGCTTCCCTGCGCCGCACCCTGCGCCGCGGAGGTTTCACGGTCACCACGGACCGGGCTTTCAGTAGCGTCGTTGCCGCCTGCGCGGCGCGCCCCGGCGTCTGGATCACGCCAAAGCTCCGCGCCGTGTATGAGGAACTGCACCGGCGGGGCAAGGCGCATTCGCTGGAGGTGTGGATCGGCGACGAGCTGGCAGGCGGAATCTTCGGCGTCCATTTGGGCGGCGCGTTTTTTGCCGAGTCGAAATTCCACCGCGCGACGGACATGTCGAAGGTGGCGCTCGTGTCGCTGCTGGAGAGGCTTCATGGGGCGGGCTTCATGCTGTTTGACGTGCAGTACTGGACGCCGCACCTGGCGCAGTTCGGGGCGGTTGAGATCGACAGGAGAGAGTACCTCGCGCGTCTCCGGATGGCGCTGAACCTGGACTGCCGCTTCTGATTACCGCTTCAGCCAGCGATCCAGCCACGCGAAAGCATCTTCCTGCATTGGCATGTCGAAGCGGTGGGGTCCGTCGTAGAAGCGCGCCGCGAAGAGATCCTTGGCGCCGGCTTTCGCGTAAATTGCGTGCAGCTGGTCCACTGCAGCTTGCATACCTTCCGGCGGGAAAAGGGCGTCGCCGCGGCATTGCAGCACCATCAACGGACGTCCGGCGCGCAGCCCGGCCACATCGGGCAGGTCCATATGGCGGTGCAATGAGGGCACGAAGTGCACGAACGAGTGCGTATCCATGTGCGCCCGCATCATGGGCCTCACTGTCGACAGGAAGCCCGCGATGCAGCAGGCGCGGATGCGGTCATCCAGCGCGCCCAGAAACAGCGAGCGCCAGCCCCCGAAAGAGACGCCGACGCAGCCGATCCTCGTCGGGTCCACTTCGGACCGCGAGCAGAGGTAGTCTACCGTGCGAATGTCATCCCATGCGGTGACGCCCGGCCAGGTGAGAGCCGCGTAGGCCAGCGTCTTGACGATAGTCGATTCCTTCGCGCGGCATTTCGCGTTCAGCCGGCGGACATCGTCCAGGCTCAGCTTTTCCCGGTCCCAGCCCGCAGGCACGTCTTCCGGGGCCACGTAGCGGCGTTCGCCGAAAGGAAAGGCATCGATGGTGATGACCACGTAGCCGCGGCGCGCCAGCGCAGTGGCCGTGGGCCGGCCGCCGTAATTTACTTCGTGATACTCGCGCATGGCCGGGTGGTTGTCGCCAAAGTCGATGACCTTCTCTTTGCCGAACAAAAACATGCCCCCGTGGGAGTGCAGGTCGACAATGGCCGGGGCCGGCGTTTTCAGATCCGCGCGCCGCAGCAGGTACGCCGGCACGCGCACGCCTGGCGCGGTGGAGAACAGAATCTTTTCGAAAATGATTCCGCGCGCCTCGAACCTCGCCACGGTCTGCGCCTCCGGAGGCAAGCGCGCCGGAACAGGGCCGAGCGCGGAAAGCACGGCCGCGCGCGCTTCGCTGCGCCATCTCTCGACGTCGCCGAACCGCGCTTGCAGAAAGGAGAGCGGATAGTCTGCGGAGGGCGCAAGAGCTTCGATCACGGGGAAGAGATTGCCGGAGTCCGCTTTCACGGGTTCCGGCGCGCCTGCATCCGGCGGCATCTCCGAAGTGGCACGGGAAGCAATCGCCGCGCTGAGCAGTCCGCGGCGGGTGAGACGGTTGGCAGGCATCTCTTCATTGTGCCGCGAGCACTGCAACGTCTTCGGCCCGGCGTCTGGCTCTCGGGCCGGGGATTTCCTCCAGTGCCAAATGAGAAACGCCCTGGCGGCGCGATGGCGCCGCCAGGGCGTTTCGTTCGTTCGTGAAGCGGATCAGGTCGACATCGACGCCAGAAACTCGCCGTTGTTGCGCGTCTTGGCCAGCTTGTCCAGCAGCAGTTCGATCGACTCGACCGGAGACAGCGGGGCCAGCACCTTGCGCAGGATCCAGATGCGGTTCAGCTCCTCGCGCGGGATCAGCAGCTCGTCCTTGCGGGTGCCGCTCTTGTTGATGTCGATCGCCGGGAAGATGCGCTTGTCCACCAGACGGCGGTCGAGGTGCACTTCCATGTTGCCCGTGCCCTTGAACTCTTCAAAGATCACGTCGTCCATGCGGGAGCCAGTGTCGATCAGCGCGGTTGCTATGATCGTGAGCGAGCCGCCCTCCTCGATGTTGCGCGCCGCGCCGAAGAAGCGCTTCGGCCGCTGCAGGGCGTTGGAATCGACGCCGCCCGAGAGCACCTTGCCCGAGGGCGGCACGACGGTGTTGTAGGCGCGCGCCAGGCGGGTGATCGAGTCGAGCAGGATCACCACGTCGCGCTTGTGCTCGACCAGGCGCTTGGC
>CAYWJB010000031.1:0-29721 GCA_964458495.1 uncultured Arcobacter sp. | reverse complement strand
GGCTCCGTCCCCTTGGAAAATACGCCAACTCGTCGTGTCAGGCTGTCCCCATCGGGGATTGACTTGCGGGGAGGATTTTACTATTCTCTAGAGAGAATAGGTACATGGCCTCCATCACTTTGATGAACGTTTCCGTGAAGTGCGAGTACGCGCTGCGGGCGGTGTTTGAGCTGGCGCTGCGGGGGGGCGGAGAGCCGATCCGGATCGCCGACATAGCGGAGAGGCAGGGGATTCCACAAAAGTTCCTGGAATCAATCCTTGCGGAGCTGAAGAAGAGCGGGTTTCTGGAGTCGAAGCGCGGGGCGGAGGGGGGGTACCTGCTGGGGCGCCCGGCGGAGATGATCACCGTGGGGGAGATCCTGCGGAGCGTGGAGGGGGGTCGCACGGGGCGGGCGACGCTGGATGCGGGAGGAGCGCTGGATTTCTTCTGGGAACGCGTGGATGGGGCAGTGGCGGAGATCATCGACCGGACGACGTTCGCCGATCTCGTGCGGGAGTGGCGAGAGCGGCAGGCGAGCTTCGTGCCGAACTGGGAGATCTGACGAGGGCGAGGGAACCAAGGAGAGAGCGATGAGAGTTTACACAGACAATTCATTGAGCATTGGCCGGACGCCGCTGGTCAGGCTGAACCGGGTGACCGACGGGGCGAAGGCGACAGTGCTGGCAAAGATCGAAGGGCGCAACCCGGCATACTCGGTGAAGTGCCGCATCGGGGCGTCGATGATCTGGGATGCCGAACAGCGTGGCATTCTGAAGCCGGGCAAGGAACTGGTAGAGCCGACGTCGGGCAATACGGGGATCGCGCTCGCATTTGTGGCGGCGGCGCGGGGTTATCCCATCACGCTGACGATGCCGGAGACGATGTCGATCGAGCGGCGCAAGGTGCTGAAGATCTTCGGCGCAAACCTGGTTCTGACGGAAGGCGCGAAAGGGATGAAAGGCGCCGTTGCCAAGGCGCAGGAGATCGCAGCCTCGGATCCGGAGCGTTATGTGCTGTTGCAGCAGTTCGAGAACCCGGCAAACCCGAAGATTCACTACGAGACAACGGGGCCGGAGATCTGGGAAGACACGGAGGGCGGCGTCGACGTGCTGGTGTCCGGCGTGGGCACGGGCGGCACAATCACGGGCGTGTCGCGCTACATCAAGCAGGCGATGGGCAAGCCGATCGTGTCGATCGCCGTGGAGCCGGCGGCGAGCCCGGTGATCACGCAGACTCTCCGGGGTGAGCCGTTGCAGCCGGGTCCGCACAAGATTCAGGGCATCGGCGCCGGGTTCATTCCCGGGACGCTGGATCTCTCGATTGTCGACCGTGTGGAACAGGTGACCAACGAAGAGGCCATGGAGATGGCGCGGCGGCTGGCGCGCGAGGAGGGCATCCTGTGCGGAATCTCGTGCGGGGCCGCGGCGGCGGTGGCGGTTCGGGTGGCGATGGAGCCCGGGATGGAGGGCAAGACCATCGTGGTGATTCTGCCCGATGCCGGCGAGCGCTATCTGAGTTCGGCGCTGTTTGAGGGGCTGTTCAACGACTAGCTCCCTTGCCGGGCGTCCGGCGGATTGAGCGGCGGTTCTCGATCGTCTAGACTTGGCGGCATGGACCGCCGCTCGTTTCTCAGTGCCACCTTGGCAGCGCCGCTGGGCGCACAGCCTGCGCCGGCGGGGCGCCGGGCGAAGATCGCATGCACGAGCTTCGCCTTCCACGGCTTTGACACGGCGGGGGTGCCGGACGAGGCGATCGAGATCATCGGGCAGCTGAGTTTCGAGGGGATCGAGCTCATCGCCAACTCGCGCGAGCAGTTGCGCGAGTATTGGACCGAACGCAAGTGCGCCGAACTCAGGAAGAAGCTGGAGCGGTGGCGGCTGGAGGTGGCGCAGTTCATTCTGTTCCAGCCGGTGGTGGAGGGGCTGACGAGCCTGGACGCGAAGGAGCGGGCGCAGAACCTGGATTTCTTCGAACACGGCTGCCGCGTGGCGAAGCGGATGGGATCGCCGATCATCAACATCGTGGCGCCGTGGCCGCGGGAGCTGAAAGGACCGCAGTCGTATTTGCCGCGGTATTACGAGATCGAAAATGCGAGGGCGGGGCAGAAGTTTCACATTGACGTGGCGCCGCAGTTCGACTGGGAGCGGCTGTGGGCGGCGTTTGTGGAGACGGTGAAGGCATGTCTCGACCGTGCCAAGCGGCACGGGGTGAAGATGACGCTGGAACACCACACGCACACGATGGTTCATGATGCGAGCTCATTCCTGCTGCTGTGGAACGAAGTGAGGGATCCGGCGCTTGGCTACAACCTGGACGTGGGCTGGACGCTGGCGCAGCGCGAATATCCGGTGGTGGCGATCCACAAGGTGAAGCGCCACCTGATGAACGTGCATATGCGGGACATCGACGGGCTGATGCGCAGGTTCCCGCACATAGGCGAGGGCGTGATGGACTTCCGCCACATCGGACAAGCGCTGAAGGAGACGGGCTTTGCCGGATTTGTGAGCCTGGAGCAGGACAAGCACCCCGGCGACATGAAGGCGACGGCGGCGCGGTTCCTGGCGCTGATGAAAGACGTGCTGGCGTAGGGTGTGAGTGGACTACCAGCCGCAGTGGCGGCAGGGGAGCCAGACGGTGAAGTCGGCAGGGCCGCGGTCGTGGAAGGCGTAGTAGGGGATGAGGGTGAGCTGCACTGGCCGTTCCGGAATGGAAGGCTGGAAACTGTAAAGCGGCTGATTCCCGAGTGGCGCAGGGTGGGCGAGGCCGGCGGTGCGGAGCAGCGCGGCGCCAGAAAGAATGCCTGAACCGGGGACAGTCTCGATGGGAGCGCGCCCGTCGAGCGCGACTTCGAAGACCGGGACGCCGGAGTTGTCTTGCTGCTCGAGGCAGTAGACGAACGGGCCGCGCTGCAAGGCGGCCTTGCCGTAGTCCTCGCTGACCCGCGGATTGGCGAAGACACGCCGCGGGGCCATGTCGAAGACGAGGCGGACGCGGTCGCCGGGGCGCCAGGACCGCCTGAGGGCGAGGTATTCGTCAGGGCGTACTGCGCCGCGGTACTGCTCTCCATTGATCCGGACGCTGGTGGAAAGGGACCAGGAAGGGATCCGAAGATAGAGCGTGAATTCCTGCGGCTGTTGCGGCGAGACGGTGATCGCGGTCTCGCCCTGCCAGGGCATGCCGGTTTGCACGGCAAGGCGCAGGGGCGCGCCGGATTCGAGCTTCCAGTCGAGAGTTGCGTTGTCGTAGAAATGGACCCAAACGCCCTCGGGCGAGGTGCTGAAGAAGAAGGCGCCGAGGGCGGCGAAAGTCCTTTGGAGGTTGGGCGGGCAACAGGTGGTGTCGTACCAGGGGTTGCGGATGCGGTCGCTCGCCGGGGCGGCGAGCGGATTGCGGTAACAGTAGAGCGTCCCGCTGGCGGACATTCCGGAGCAGACGCCGTTGTAGAGGGCGCGCTCCATGAGAGCGGCGTAGCGGGCGTCGCCGGTGAGGTGGAGCAGGCGCTGGTGGAAGAGCATGCCGGCGATGGCGGCGCAGCTTTCCGTGTATGCCTGCTGGTTGGGCAGCTCGTAGGCATCGCCGAAGGCCTCGCCGGCGGCGCGGGAACCGACGCCGCCGGTGACATACATCTTTCGCAGGGCGAGGTCTTCCGAGAGCCGAAAGATGGTGCGGCGGAAGGCTTCGTCGCCGGTTTCGAGGACGTAATCGGCAGCGCCGGTGGAGGCGTAGAGGGCCCGGACGGCATGACCTTCGAGCTGCGTTCGCTCGGTGAACGGCCTGCCGGAAAAGATGTAGACGAGGTCGCGCTCTCTCAGCTTCAGGCGCTCGCGCTCAACTCCGCTGAACAGATAGGCGGCAAGCTGGAGATAGCGGCGGTCGGCGGTGGTGCGGAACAATTCCGCCAGCGCGAGTTCCAGTTCCGGGTGTCCGGTGAGCAGGGGTTTCTTCGGGGCGGGGCCGAAGTCGCGGATCAGATGTTCGACAAAGCGGATGCCGGTGTCGAGGAGTTCGCGCTTGCCGGTGGAACGGTAGTACGCAATGCCCGCCTGGAGGAGATGGCCGAGGCAGTAAAGCTCATGGCCGGTGACCTGCTGCTGCCAGCGGAGAGAGGTGCGGTCGTCGACGAACCAGGTGTTGAGGTAGCCAGAAGGTTCCTGGGCGGCGTGGATTGTGGCCGTCAGTTCGTCGAGCGTGGCCTCGAGCTTTGGATCCGGGCGGACTTGCAGGCTCCACGCTGCAGCTTCCATCCACTTGTAGAGGTCGGGGTCTGTGTAGAGCGGGCCGCGGCGTGGCGGCTTGCGATCCGGACGGGCGAGGCGGCGAAAGTTGTCGACGATGCCGTGCTGCTCGAGCAGTTCCAGCAGCGTGGGGATGGATCGCTCGATGGTGACGTCCTGGCGAGTTTTCCAGAAGCCAGGCTGCAACTGGACGGCCCGGACCGGGACGGGATGGAGCCGGGCGTGGGGGCTGTTGCGGAGGTGGAGTAGGCCCTCGTCGCGCCACGCCGGCTGGGCGAGGCACACGGCCCAGGCGAAAGAGAGTAGTAGAGCAGGTCGCATGTGGAAGTTTCTATCAAATATGCAGGCTGCAGGGGGCCTTCTCAGAGCGGAAGCCCCGGGATCTTTTTTCCCGGCGTGGCGTAACCTCGCCTCCGCGCCAGCACGTCGTATAGGCAATCCCCGTTACGAGTGCGGGCGCCCTCACCCCAACACCCCAAAAGGCGCCCGCATTTTCCACGATTCCCCCGCTGGAAATTCTTCGAAAACTCCGGAATCAGGACCGGCCAGGGACTCGCCTTGCTCTGAAAAGCGGCGTCCGTCCCGCCGGTCCGGGCCGCCCTCTGACCCACGTGATGCACAAGCGCCGCTACAAGGGTCTCTCTGTGGTGATCTCGTACCACGGGGTGTCAGCCGCGAGACGGAAGCGGTAGCCCTGCGGAGTCTTCTCGACTGCAACCGGGCTCAAGCGCTTCCCGGCGCCATCCAGCGGGTAGACGGAGATGGCGCGCAATCTGGATTTCATCGTCACGGTGACGGGCACGTGCTCCATGGTCACCGGCGGCGAGGCGCTGTAGGGCGAGGAGGGGCGGCCGGGATCTTCGGGGGCCAGAGTGAAGCAGGCAGGGTCCTTCTTGTACGAAATGAGCCGCTGATTTGCGCCCAGAGTGAAGCCCGGGTTGGTGAGAAGCAGGCGTGCGGATTCCTCCAGCGGCTTTCCGTCCAGAGCTGTGAGCAGAACCGAGGCGAAGCCGCGCGCGCCGGGTGCGAGGGCGAAGGTCACGGGGCCTGCCGAGGCAGGCTCTTCCAGCAGAAAGCCGAAGGCGCCGGCAGCCTGCCCGGAGTGAATCAGGAAAAGCTGCCGGACGGGATCGTAGCTGATGTCGCCGTCCTTGGCGCGGTAGGGCGGTTGCGCCTTTTCGGCGCGCGGTGCCATTTCCACGGTGGGATCGACGGCGATGCGCCGGGCGAAGGCGAGATTCGGGTCGATGCCGAGACTTTCGAAGAAGGTGGCCAGACGGAACTGCATCCGCTCCGCGGTGGCCTTCTCGCGCAGGGAACGGGGCAGGGGAATGACATGTTCCTGCTCGGCCGCACGCACCAGCCCTTTGCGGAACAGGTAGCCCGCCTGCCCGAAGGCGGCCAGCTTGGAGAAGTCTCCGTTGAGGTTGAAGCCGGAGGGGGCGTTGCGGTCCCACGCGCGGCTGTGTTCGTAGGCGAAGTGCATGACGCCGTCCCAGTCCTGGAAGGCTGCGAAGGCGGCGAAGGTGGGATCGATCTCGGCTGCCTGGCGGTTGGGATAGGGCTGGTTGAATTCGCTCACGGTGTAAGGCTTGCCTGCCTGTCGGGCGAAGGCCTTGTGCAGGTACTGGAGGTAGCCGGATCCGGCGCCGGAGGAGTCGCGAATGCGCCAGTCGGTGGAGTCCCAGGCGCGGTTGGGGAAATTGTAGTGATCGATGTAGAAGTGATCGTCGATGTAGTCGAGCGCAGCGTGTGTGTCGAAGGTGAACGGTCCGCCGAACTCGACCTGGGTGCCGGTGACGGGAACGGACGGGCCGAGTTCCTGGCGGACGACGGCGGCGAGGCGGTCGAGATAGGCCTTGTCACGGGAGATGACTTCCTCAAGCGTGGCTTCGGGCCAGAATTTCTTGAGGGCGCCGGTCTGGAAGGAGTAGAGCAGCGAGCTTTCGTTGTTGATCTCGACCATGGCGAGCACGGGGTCGTCCTTCAGGCGCAGCGCCTGGATCACTTTTCTTGCGAAATCGCACTGGAGCTCGACCATGCGCTCGTTCAGGATGTGGATGGGTTTGGACTGCGTGGGGACGGGGAAGCCGGGGTCGGGGACGGCATCGATGCCGGGCCGGAAGGCGTAGCCGACGTGGAGGTTGAGGTTGATGTAGATGCCTTCTTCGCGAAGGGCGTCGAGAAAGGCGCGGAGGCGCCCGACGGCGACGGGATTGAGGTTGGGATAGGGCGTGGTGGTAAGGATCGAGCGGGCGTTGGCGGGATCGGCGTCCGGGCTTGTGTCCATGTGATGGAGGCGGACGAGGTTGACGCCGAGGCGGCGGAGGCGTTTGGCGATGCGGGCGGCGTCGGCGGGTTCGGGGAAGTTGGCGCCGAAGGCGAGGTTGACGCCCCAGAAGCGGACGCGGCGGCCGAGGGCGTCGATGAAGCGGCCATCGCGCACGGTCACGCGGTGGTCGGCGGTGAGGGACTGGTTGAGGAAGGAGAAGTCGACAGGGCCGGCGAGGCGGTCCTGATCGATGGAGACGCGGAAAGTGCGGGGCTCGGGCTCCGGGAACAGGGCGCGGTGGAGGAAGGCGAGGACGTCGGCGGCCTCGTCGATGATTTTGGATGTGGGCTTGCCGGCGCCGTGGCCGGCGGCGGTTTCGATGCGGATCAGGACAGGAGCGGGACCTCCCTGCGCCTCCTGAAGCGTGGCGGCGTACTTGAAGGAGTGGGCGGGGACGACGCGGTCGTCGTGATCCGCGGTGAGAACCAGGGTGGCGGGATAGGAGGCGCCGGGGCGGATGTTGTGCAGCGGCGAGTACCGGTAGAGGATCTGGAAGTCCTCCGGGTTTTTCGGCGACCCGTATTCAGTCGCCCAGGCATGGCCGATGGTGAAGCGGTCGAAGCGGAGCATGTCCATGACGCCGACCGCCGGGACGGCGGCGCCAAACAGGTCCGGGCGCTGGTTCAGCACGGCGCCGACGAGCAGACCGCCATTGGAGCCGCCGCGGATGGCGAGCTTTTGCGGGCTGGTGTATTTGCGGGCGGTGAGATGTTCGGCGGCGGCGATGAAGTCGTCAAACACATTCTGCTTGTTTTGTTTCATGCCGGCGCGGTGCCATTCCTCTCCGTATTCGCCGCCGCCGCGGAGATTGGCCGAGGCGTAGACGCCGCCGCGCTCGAGCCATGCCAGAGTGAAGACGCTGAAGGAGGGGGTGACCGGGATGTTGAAGCCGCCGTAGCCGTACAGAAGGGCGGGGTGCGAGCCATCCAGCGGAAGCCCCTTGCGGCAGGTGATGTAGAAGGGGATGCGGGCGCCGTCCTTGCTGCGGGCGAACTCCTGGCGCGTTTCGTACTTTGCCGGATCGAAGGGCAGCTTCGATGCGAACAGCGGGCGGCACGTGTCGGCGGCGCAGCGATAGAGCGTTTCGGGCGTCATGAAGTTGGAGACCGAGAAGATTTCGGCGGAGTCTTCGGCGAGCGTGATGGAGGAGTTGGGCGGGAGAGGAACGGGGACGGGGGCGCCGCCCGCGAGCGGGACGATTTTGACGAGCGCGGAGACGTCGCGCATGTAGTTCAGCACGAGGCGGCTGCCTGCGAGGCGCGCCTGGCGGAGTGTGTCCTCCGCCTCCGGAACGACGGTGCGCCAGGCGGAAGGAGCGGGGTTGAGCAGGTCGACTTCAATGACGCGATAGCGGGGAGCGCCGTCGTTGGTGAGCAGCAGAATTCGCGAACCTCGGCTGCCGACGTAGCGGTAGGAGAAGCGGAACTCGCCGATGACGGTTTTCGGCGCGGGCTGCGGATCCTGAAGGTCGAGGAAGTGAATGAGCCGCTCGATGGCGGTGCTGCCGGCCGTTTCGATCACCAGGTAACGCCCGTCGGAGGTGAGGTTCGGGGAGAAGGACCAGCGGGGCTGGTCCGGGCGGCGGTAAACGACGGGATCGGCAGACTGCGGTGTGCCGAGGCGGTGATAGCAGAGGGCGAAGTTTTCGTTCACTGCTTGCAGAGCCGCGCCGGGTTGCGGCTGCGGATAACGCCCGTACCAGAAGCCTTCTCCCTTGGCATCCCACTCGGCGGAGGAGAACTTGGACCACTCGAGCGTGTCCGGCAGGTCGTTGGCGGTGGCGACATCGCGGACGCGCCAGGTAACCCAATCGGACCCGGAGCGCGAGACGGCGTAGGCGAGGAGGCGCCCGTCGCGCGAGATGGAGAACGTGTTGACGGAGGCGGTGCCATCTGGCGAGAGGGCGTTGGCGTCCAGCAGGATGCGTTCCTTGCCGGCTTCGCGGACGTATAGAACGGGCTGGTTTTGCAGGCCGGACTGGCGCAGGAAGAAGACACGCTCGCCGCGGACGAAATAGCCGGCAGTGCCGCCATCGCGGCTGACCGTGGGGTAGCGGTCGTACTGGTAGAGCTTTTCGAGAAGCGCGCGGATGGCGGGGCGCTGCGGGATGCGGGAGAGGAAGGCCTGCGTGCGCGCGTTCTGGGCCTGGATCCAGGCGCGGGTTTCGGGCGAGTCCGGGTCTTCAAGCCAGCGAAAACTCTCCGTAACGGCGACGCCGTGGAAGACTTCCGTGGAAGGCTTCGGAGTGTTCTGTGCCGCCAGAGGGGCGCAAAGCAGCCAGACGACGAATCTGCGCATGGCTCGATGATATCGCCGCCCCGGGCGGCGGGGCGCACGGTTGCTTACGATGGGAGTTTCCGGAGTCACGATGCTCGATCTTCGCTCCCATCCGCACCGCCGTTACAATCCGCTCTCCGGGGAATGGCTGCTGGTGTCGCCGCACCGCACGCAGCGCCCGTGGCAGGGGCAGGTGGAGAAACTGCCGCCGGAGGAGCGGGCGGCCTACGACCCCGGCTGCTATCTGTGCCCTGGCAACGCGCGGGCCGGGGGGCGCAGGAATCCGCAATACGAAAAGACATTTGTGTTCACGAATGATTTTTCCGCGCTGCTGGAGGGGACGCCCGAAGGCGAGGCGGCTCCGCACGAACTGCTGCGCGCCGAGGGCGTGCGCGGCGTTTGCCGCGTGATCTGTTTTTCGCCGCGGCACGATCTGACCATGGCGGAGATGGAGGCGAGCGACCTGGAGGCGGTAGTGGAGACGTGGGTGGCGGAGTTCGAGGACCTGATGGCGCGGCCCTTCCTGCGCTACGTGCAGATCTTCGAGAACCGCGGGGAGATGATGGGGTGTTCGAACCCGCATCCGCACTGCCAGATCTGGGCTTCAAGTGTCGTGCCGGACGAGGTGGCGCGCGAGGGCGCCCGGCAGGCCGAGTACTGGCGGGGACGCGGGCGCACGCTGCTGGGCGACTACCTGGATCTGGAGCTGAAGCTGGAAGAGAGGATCGTGTGCGCGAACGATCACTTTGTGGTGCTGGTGCCGTGGTGGGCGGTGTGGCCGTTCGAGACGATGATCGCGAGCCGGCGCGCGGTGACGGGGATCGACGAACTGAACGGCGATGAGCGCGCGGGGCTGGCCGACATTCTCAAGCGCGTCACGACGCGGTATGACAACCTGTTCGAGATCTCGTTCCCGTATTCGTTCGGGTTCCATCAGCGTCCGGCGGGCGAGCGGAACCCGGCGTGGCGCCTGCATGGGCACTTCTATCCGCCGCTGCTGCGTTCGGCGACGGTGAGGAAGTTCCTGGTCGGGTACGAGATGCTTGCGATGCCGCAGCGGGACATCACGCCGGAGGCGGCGGCGGCGCGGCTGCGCGAACAGAGCGAAACGCACTTCCGCCGGCGCTAGGCTGGAGGCATGCAAGGGGCGAATCTGATCCGCGTGGATGCGCGGGACAACGTCGCGATTGTGGCGGCGGAGCCGGGGCTGGGGGCGGGAACCCGCACGGCGGATGGGATCGAGCTGCGGGAGTTTGTGCCCGCGGGGCACAAGGTGGCGCTGGAGAGGATTCCGCGCGGGGCGGCGGTGATCCGCTACGGCGCGGTGATCGGACTCGCCGTGCGGGACATCGAGGCGGGCGAGCGTGTGCATGAAGAGATGCTGGAACTGCCCGCGCCGCCGCCGCTGGATTCGCTACGGGCGCCGGAGCGCGCGCCTGCCGCGCCCGAGCCGCTGGAAGGGTTCGGGTTCGAGGGCTACCGGAACCTGGACGGAACCGCGGGCACGCGGAACGTGCTGGGGATCACGACGACGGTGCAGTGCGTGGCGGGCGTGGTGGATCACGCCGTGGAAAGGGTCCGGAAGGAACTGCTGCCGCGCTATGCGAACGTCGACGGCGTGGTAGCGCTGACGCACAATTACGGCTGCGGCGTGGCGATCGATGCGCCAGGGGCGGAGATCCCGGTCCGCACGCTGCGCAACCTGGCCCGCAATCCGAACCTTGGCGGCGAAGTGATGGTGGTGAGCCTCGGGTGCGAGAAGCTGCAGCCGGCGCGGCTGGGCGTCGCGGGGGAGGAACCGTTTCTGGTGCGGTTGCAGGACGAGGGGCTGGGGTCGCTGGAATCGATGACCGCGCGGATTCTGGAGCTGGCGGAGAGGCGGCTCGAGCGGCTGAACGCGCGGCGGCGCGAATGGTGTCCGGCTTCAGACCTGACCGTGGGGCTGCAGTGCGGGGGCAGCGACGCGTTCAGCGGCGTGACGGCGAACCCGGCGGTGGGCGCGGCGGCGGACCTGCTGGTGCGCGCGGGCGCGACCGTGATCTTCAGCGAGATCACGGAGGTGCGGGACGCGGCGCACCTGCTGGCGGCGCGGGCCGCATCGGCTGAGGTGGCCGAAGACCTGAAACGCGAATTCGCGTGGTACGACGCATATCTGGGCCGGGGCGGCGTGGACCGGAGCGCGAACCCGACGCCGGGCAACAAGCGCGGTGGGCTGGCCAACGTGGTGGAGAAGGCGCTGGGTTCGGTGGCGAAGTCGGGGTCGATGCCGCTGGCGGGCGTGGTGGCGGCAGGCGAGCGCGCGGAGACCAAGGGGCTGCTGTTTCTGGCGGGGCCGGCGAGCGATTTTATTTGCGGGACGCTGGAGCTGGCGGCGGGCATGAACGTTCATGTCTTTACAACCGGAGAGGGCACGCCTTACGGGCTGGCGGTGTGCCCGGTGATCAAGGTGAGCACGCGGACGGCGCTGGCGAGGCGGTGGAGCGATCTGATCGATTTCGATGCAGGGCGGATCGCCGGCGGGGAAATTTCCATAGAACAAGCCGGGCGGGAATTGTTCCGGCTGATTCTGGATGTGGCGAGCGGGCGGGAGACCTGGACGGAGCGGCACGGGCTGGCCAATGCGCTGGCGCTGTTCAACCCGGCGCCGGTGACGTGAAGCGGTGTTATAGAATGGCGGGGCCATGGTCGAGGGCCCTGCGCTGCTCGTGCTCACGCTCGGCGCGGTGATCCTGCTGTTGTTGCTGATCCTCGTTCTCAAGCTCCACGCGTTCTTCTCGCTCCTGCTCGTCAGCATGGCCCTCGGCCTTGGCTCGGGGATGGCGCCCGGGCGCGTGCTGAAGTCGATCCAGGCGGGGTTCGGGGATGCGCTGGGGTTCATCGCGGTGGTGGTGGCGCTCGGGGCGGTGATCGGCCGGATGCTGGAGCATTCCGGCGGCGGCCGCGCGCTCGCGGAGTGGCTCCTGAAGAAGACGGGGTCGCGGCACGCGGTGTGGGCGGTGTTTTTCGCCGCATTCGTGATCGGGCTGCCGATTTTCTTTGAGGTCGGGTTTCTGATCCTGGTGCCGCTCGTCTACAGCCTGACGCGCGAATCGGGCAGGAGCCTGCTGTATTTCGGGCTTCCGGTGGCGGCGGCGCTGACGGTGACGCACGCGATGGTGCCGCCGCATCCGGCGCCTGCGGCGGCGGCGCAGCTGCTGGGCGCGGACATGGGGAAGGCGATCCTGTACGGCGCGGCGCTCTCGGTTCCGATGGCGCTGACCGGCGGCATGGGTTACGGGCTGTGGATTGCGGGGCGGATGCACATACCGGTTCCGGCTTCGGCGCTGCTGGCTTCCGAGCCGCCGCGCGAGAGCAAGGACGCGCAGAATCCATTGCTGGTGGCGGTGGTGCTGCTGCTGCCGGTGGCGTTGATCTTCGCGGCGAGCATCGCCGGCATGACGAACGCGCGGGGGCTGGAGGCGTATCGATTCCTGGGGCATCCGTTCACGGCGTTGATGCTGGCGGCGCTGGCGGCGGTCGTGCTGTTCGGGCTGCGCCGCGGGCTGGACCGGAACGGCGCGCTGAGGCTGGCTGAGGAGGCGCTGAAGCCGCTGGGCAGCCTGCTGGCGATCATCGGCGGCGGGGGCGCGTTCAAGCAGATCATTGTGGACAGCGGGGCGGGGGCGTATGGAGGGAGGCTGCTGGCGGAGAGCGCGGTGTCGCCGCTGGTGGTGGCGTATCTGGTGGCGCTGGGGCTGCGCGTGGCGCAGGGATCGGCGACGGTGGCCATCATCACCGCCGGGGGCATCGTGGCGCCACTGTTTCACGGGCTGCCCGGTTACTCGCCGGAGATCCTGCTGCTGGCGCTGTGCGCGGGCGGCACGGCGCTGTCGCACGTCAACGACGCCGGCTTCTGGCTGGTGAACCAGTGCCTGGGGCTGAGCGTGGCGGACACGCTGCGGACGTGGACGGTGATGAAGGTGATCACGTCGGCGGCGGGGCTCGTGTGCGTGCTTCTCGCGCACAGCCTGCTTGGATAGACTGGGCGGGTTGGAGTCTCTTATGAAACGCACTTTTGTGTTTGCGCTTTTGCTGGCGGCTTCGGGCTGCCGTACCGCGCCTACGGTGGATGAGGCGCGGCAGTTTCTCGAAAGAGCGGAGAGCGAGCTGCTGCAGCTTTCCAATGAAGCGTCGCAAGCCGCCTGGGTGCAATCGACCTACATCACGCTGGACACGGAGGCGCTGGCGGCGAAGGCCAACGAGCGGCTGATCACGGCGGGCGTGCGCCTGGCCAAAGAGGCGTCGAAGTTCGAGAATCTGCCGCTGCCGGAGGAGATGCAGCGGAAGATCCGCCTGCTGAAGCTGGCCATCACGCTGCCTGCGCCATCCGATCCGGCGGAAGCGGCGGAGATGACGAAGCTGGCGGCGGGGCTCGAGTCCGCCTACGGGAAGGGCAAGTACTGCCCCGGCGGCGACGAAAAGAAGTGCCTGAACATCGACGAGATCACGCGGATCATGGCGTCGAGCCGCGATCCGAAGCAGATGCTGGATGTGTGGCAGGGGTGGCATTCCATCGCGCCGCCGATGAAGAAGGACTTTGCACGGCTGGTGGAGATCACCAACAAGGGCGCGCGCGAACTGGGCTTCGCCGACACCGGTGCGCTGTGGCGCAGCGGGTACGACATGGCGCCGGAGGAGTTCTCGCGCGAGCTGGACCGGCTCTGGGAACAGGTCAAGCCGCTCTATGTGCAGCTGCACGGCTTTGTGCGCTGGAAGCTGCGGGAAAAGTACGGCGCCGCGGCAGTGCCCGGGAACGGGCCCATTCCGGCGCACCTGCTGGGCAACATCTGGGCGCAGCAGTGGGACAACCTGTATCCGCTGGTGTCGCCGGCAGGGGCCGATCCCGGCTACGACCTGACGGCGATCCTGAAACGCCGCAACACCACGGCCGTGGACATGGTGCGCTACGGCGAGCGGTTCTTCTCATCGCTGACGTTTGAGCCGCTGCCGCCGACCTTCTGGGAGCGCTCGATGTTCACGCGCCCGAGGGATCGCGACGTGGTGTGTCATGCGTCGGCGTGGGACGTGGACAACGTGGATGATCTGCGGATCAAGATGTGCATCGAGATCAACGCCGACGACTTCAACGTGATCCACCACGAGCTGGGGCACAACTTCTACCAGCGCGCCTACAACCGGCAGCCGTTCCTGTTCCGCGCCGGAGCCAACGACGGCTTCCACGAAGCGGTGGGCGACACCATCGCGCTGTCGATCACGCCGGAGTATCTGGTGAAGATCGGCCTGCTGGACCGCGCTCCCGATGCGAGCAAAGACCTGGGGCTGCTGATGGCGCGGGCTCTGGACAAGGTGGCGTTTCTGCCGTTCGGGCGGCTGATCGATCAGTGGCGGTGGAAGGTGTTTTCCGGCGAGGTGAAGCCGGAGCAGTACAACCGCGCGTGGTGGGAGCTGCGGCGGAAGTATCAGGGCGTGGCGCCCGTGGGCGAGCGCGGGGAGGAGTTGTTCGACGCAGGCGCGAAGTACCATGTGCCGGCCAACGTCCCTTACACGCGGTATTTCCTCGCGCACATCCTCCAGTTCCAGTTCCACAAGGCGCTGAGCGACGCGGCGGGCTGCACGGCGCCGGTGCACCGCTGCTCGATTTACGACAACAAGGAAGCGGGGCGGCGGCTGAAGGAGATGCTCGAGATGGGCGCAAGCCGCCCGTGGCAGGAGGCGCTGGAGAAGATCACCGGCACGCGGCAGATGGACGCCTCGGCGATCCGTGCCTATTTCAAGCCGCTGGAGGACTGGCTCATCGAGCAGAACAAGGGCAAGCCCACGGGCTGGTAACGGCGGGCGCGGTCCTGCGATAGAATCGCAGCCGCTATGCGCAGACGAACTCTTCTGGCCGGAGGCGCCAGCCTGCCGGCGGCAGCCATGATGCAAACTTCCATTCGCACGGAGACGCCGATGATTCTCGAGATGCGGTATTTCCGGCTTCGCAACACGCTGGACAACCAGCGGGGGAGGCTGACCGAATATCTGGGCAAGGCGCTTGTGCCAGCGCTGCGTCGGGCCGGTTCGGGCGCCGTGGGGCTGTTTTCGAGCGTGATTGCGCCGGATGCGCCGTTTCTGCTGCTGGTGGCTCAGCATGCGTCGATGAGCGGATTCGAGCAGTGCTGGCAGAAGACGAACGCGGACGGCGAGCTGAAGGCGGCGACGGCAGCGCTTTACAAGCAGGTGCAACTGCCTTATCAGCGGATGGAGGTGCATCTGCTGCGCGGCTTCCCGAAGTTTCCCGCCATCGAAACGCCGGCGGCGGAGGGGAAGGCGGCGCGGGTGTTCGAGTTGCGGACGTACGAGTCGAACACGCCGGAATCGCTCGCGAAGAAGATCGGCATGTTCGAGGACGGCGAGATCGACCTGTTCCGCAAGTTTGGACTGCAGCCGGTGTTCTTCGGCGAGATGATCGCCGGAGCGAAGATGCCGAACCTGACCTACATGGTGGCGTTCGACAGCCTGGCGGCTCGGGAGGCGAACTGGCGCGCCTTTGCGACGAGCCCGGAGTGGAAAAAGATGGCGGCGACGCCGGGCTTGAGCGACGGCGAAGTGGTCTCCAATATCAGCAGTTCGATTCTGTCGCCGGTGGCAGGCTCGATGATCCGGTGAGCGACATGCGAGCCGCGCTTTTCTTTGTGGCTGCGCTGCCGGCGCTCTGCCAGCCGCCGCGAGGCTACACGATTCCGCTGATCGACCTGGCGCAGGAGACGCAGCGGCAGACGGTGGTGGACCGCGAGCCGGGCCAATATCTGGGGCATCCCACCACTGTGCTGCTGGAAGACGGGCGCACGGTGCTGGCCGTGTTTCCGAAGGGGCACGGGCGCGGGGCGATTGTACTGAAGCGCAGCCGCGACGGCGGGCGCACGTGGTCGGACCGTCTCCCCGTGCCCGGGAACTGGGCGACATCGCAGGAGACGCCGACGATTCATCGCGTGGTGGATGCGAGTGGCAAGAAGCGGCTGATCCTGTTTTCGGGGTTGTATCCGATCCGGATGTCGGTCTCGGAGGATGATGGCGAGACGTGGACGCCGCTTGCGCCGGTGGGCGACTTCGGCGGCGTGGTGGCGATGGCGAGCGTGGAGCGGTTGCGCGACAGGCGCTACATGGCGCTGTTTCACGACGACGGGCGGTTCCTGCGCAAGGATGGCAAGCAGGACCGGTTCATCGTATACAAGACGGTTTCGCGCGACGGGGGCTTGAGCTGGAGCGAGCCGGTGGCGATCCTGTCCCATCCCGAGGCGCACCTGTGCGAGCCGGGGCTGGTGCGCTCGCCCGACGGGAAACGGATCGCGATCCTGTTGCGGGAGAACAGCCGGAAGTTCAACTCCTTCGTTTCGTTTTCGGACGATGAGGGCGAGACCTGGAGCAAGCCGCGGGAGTTGCCGGGCGCGCTCACGGGCGACCGCCACACGGCAGTGTACGCGCGCGACGGGCGGCTGTTTATCAGTTTCCGCGACACGACGCTGGAAAGCCCGACGCGCGGGGACTGGGTGGCGTGGGTGGGGCGTTTCGAGGACATCGAGCAGGGCAGGCAAGGGCAGTACCGGGTGCGGCTGATGAAAAACCACAAGGACCTGGACTGCTGCTATCCCGGCGTGCTGCGGCTGCCAGACGACACGATCCTGACCACGACCTACGGGCACTGGACAGCCGGAGAGCCGCCCTACATCGTGAGCATCCGTTTGAAGCTCGGGGAACTTGACGCGCGGGCGCGAAAGGCAGGGCGGCAGCGCCGGGCGTCCGGCCGCGGGCGGCGATAGAATCGCTACGTTCGCGCTGCGCGGGAAGCTTGTGCGAACCAGCGAGGTGTTCTCCATGTTTTTCTTCCGGTTTCTTCTCATGGCGTCCTTGACGGGCGTGCTGTGCATCGGGGCTGCAGCCCAACAGAGCTACACGTTGCGCTCGCCGGACGGGCGGATTGAGTTGCGGATCCGCGCCGGCGAGAGGCTGTCTTACGACGTCGCCGTGAACGGCAGGACAGTGATGGAGAATTCGACCGCGTCAATCCGCATCGACAGCGCGCGGCTGGGCGTGGGGATGAAGGTGCGCGGAGCGAAGGAACGCGCGCAGGATGCGTGGATCGAACCGCAGGTGAAGTTGAAGCGCGCCCGGATTCGCGAGCAATACAACGAGCTGCGGATTGAGGCCGAGGGCGGGCTGGCTGTCACGTTCCGCGCCTACAACGAGGGCGTGGCGTACCGGCTGGAGACTGCGCTGCCTGCGGCGCGCTTAAAGGTGTTCGAGGAGGAGGCGTCGTTCCGGTTCCCGGAAGACTTCACGGTCTACTACCCGGCGGAAGAGAGCTTCTTCTCTCACAACGAGCGGACTTACGCGCCGCGGAAGCTGAGCGCCATCGCGCCCGGCACGCTGGGTTCAATGCCCGCCGTGGTGGATGCGGGCGGAGTGAAGCTGGCGCTGGCGGAGGCGGACGTGGAGGACTATCCGGGGCTGTGGTTCCGCGGCGCCGGAGGCAAGGGGCTGGACGCCACGTTCCCGCCCTATCCGCGCCGCGAGGCGTTGCGCGGGGACCGGGATTTCCGTGTCGTGGAGGCCGAGGACTATATCGCCGAGACTCGCGGCACGCGACCATTCCCATGGCGGCTTGTGGCGGTGGCGGAGAAGGACGGCGATCTGTTGACGAATTCGCTCGCGTGGCTGTTGCAGAAGCCCTCGGAGATCACCGATGCAAGCTGGATCCGTCCCGGCAAGGTGGCCTGGGACTGGTGGAACGCGCTCAATGTGTACGGCGTGGATTTCCGCTCTGGCGTGAACACTGCGACCTACAAGTACTTCATCGACTTCGCTGCGAAGTACGGGATCGAGTACATCGTGCTGGACGAAGGCTGGTACAAGCTGGGCAATGTGCTGGAGGTGGTTGCGGACGTGCGGATGGAGGAGATTCTGGCCTACGCGCGGCAAAAGAACGTGGGCGTGATCCTGTGGGTGGTGTGGAAGACTCTGGCCGACCAGATGCAAGCGGCTCTGGACCAGTATGCGAAGTGGGGCGTCAAGGGGATCAAGGTGGACTTCATGCAGCGCGACGACCAGAAGCTGGTGAACTTCTACCATGAGCTGGCGCGGGAGGCGGCGAAGCGGAAGATGCTGGTGGACTACCACGGTGCGCAGCGGCCGGCGCTGATGACGCGGACCTGGCCGAACATCATCAACGTGGAGGGTGTGAAGGGGCTGGAGTGGAGCAAGTGGAGCGCCGAGATCCAGCCGCCGCACACGGTGATGCTGCCGTTCACGCGGATGTTCCTGGGGCCCCTGGATTTCACGCCCGGCGCGATGCGCAACGCCGCGCGGGGCAGCTTTGCGGCGCTGTTCCAGACGCCGATGTCAAGCGGCACGCGCTGTCATCAGTTGGCGATGTATGCCGTCTACGAGGCGCCGTTGCAGATGCTGTCTGACACGCCTTCGCATTACTTGCGGGAGCCCGAGGCGATGGAGTTTCTCGCCGGCGTGCCGACAACGTGGGATGAGACGGTGGTGCTCGATGCGCAGATCGGCGAATTCGTGGCAGTGGCGCGGCGTCACGGGAAGACCTGGTATGCCGGGGCGATGACAAACTGGACGGCGCGCGACCTGGAGCTGCGGTTCGAATTCCTGCCCCAGGGCGAGTTCTCCATCACGTGGTGGGAGGACGGCGCGAATGCGGACCGCGCGGCAAGCGACTTCCGTATGAAGAAAGGCAAGGTAAACCGGCAGACCGTGATGAAGGTGCACCTGGCGCCCGGCGGAGGGTGGGCGGCGCGGATCACGCCGTGAATGGCGGCGGAGGCTTCATGATTGGCGTGACGATGGGCGACGCCAACGGCGTCGGACCGGAGATTGTACTCAAGGCGTGGCGCGAGGGGCGAATCCATGAGCCCTTCGTCGTCTACGGCGAGACGAGCGCGCTTGAACACTACAACCGGGCGCTGGGGCTGAAGGCGCCGCTGCGCCGCGTGGCTTCTCCGGGCGGGTTTCAGGACGGCGCATTGAACGTTGTGGATCTCGGTCTTCTTGCAGAAAGCGAGGTCCGGCCCGGCGAGCTGAGCGCGGCGGCGGGGAAGGCGGCGCGGGAAGCGGTGGTGCGGGCGGCGAAAGCGGCGCTGGCAGGCGAGATCGACGCGGTGGTGACGCTGCCGGTGAACAAGCGCGCGATTCAGCTGAGTGACCCGGGATTCACGGGGCACACGGAGCTGCTCGGCGAAGTGTGCGGCGTGCAGGATGTGACCATACTGCTCGCGAGCGAGCGTCTGATGGTGACGCACGTGAGCACCCACTGTTCGCTGCGCGAGGCGATCGAACGCGTGACACCGGAGCGCGTGCGGCGGATCCTGGAGCTGACTTGTGAGGCCGCGCTGCGACTGAAGCCCGGGGCGCGGATCGCCGTCGCCGGGCTGAACCCGCATGCGGGCGAGGGCGGGGCGTTCGGGGACGAGGAGATCCGCGTGATCGCGCCCGCCGTGGAATGGGCGCGCGAGCAGGGATGGCCGGTGGAAGGTCCGCTGCCGCCGGACACGCTTTTCTACCTGGCTGCCGTGCGCGGACGCTTCGATGCCGTGGTGTGCATGTATCACGATCAGGGGCACATTCCGCTGAAGCTGCTCGATTTCGAGGGCGGCGTCAACGTGACGCTGGGATTGCCGATCGTGCGCACGAGCGTCGATCACGGCACTGCGTTCGACATCGCGGGCAAGGGCGTGGCATCGGTGGAGAGCTTCGTGGCGGCGTTCCGGATGGCGGAGAAGCTCGCGGCGGCGCGCCGCACACGCTGACGGGTGTGGATCAGAACTTCACGAACCAGCGCTTGCGCCAGAGGATCCAGGCCACCAGCCACAGAACGAGCACATTGGTGAGGGCGTAGAGCAGACTGGCATTCTTCTGCGAGGAAGCGAGGACGGCGCAGACGTTCCCGTACCACCACTTGTGGAACCCCGTGGCGGCGGCGATGTCGGCGAAGATGCCGGACAGCACGTAGATCAGGATCGCGTTCGATCCGTAGATTTCGAAGAAGCGGAACCAGCGTCCAATGCCCCGGACCTCAGCCACCCAATACCAGAACGCGAAGGCGAGCATGGCGAGCCCAGCCATGAGGAGCGCGAAGGAGCTGGTCCAGAGGTTCTTGTTGACGGGGATCCAGATGGAGAGGACCTGCGCGAAGGCGAACAGGGCGGAGCCGCCGAAAACGAACGCCTGGATGCGCGCGCGGTGCCAAGTCCAATGCCGCAGCACGTGCCCGGCCAGAGCGCCGAAGAGCACGGTGGATATGGCAGGCAGCGTGCTGACGATGCCCTCGGGGTCCCAGTCGCGCGTATGACGCCACATATGCCCGCGGAGCAGGAGCGAATCGACATAGCGGGCGAAGTTGCAGTCCATCGACCAGGAGCCCGTGCCGCAGCCGGGCGCCGGGTAGAAGAGCATCAGGCCAAGGTAGACTGCGTTGAATCCGAGCAGCCAGAGGATCTGTCCGCGCACGCTGGTGTACAAAAAGATGACGAAGGCGATGAGGTAGCAGACGGCGATCCGCTGGAGCACGCCGGGAATGCGGATGGTGGCAAAGTCGATATCGGGCAGTGGTCCCGCGAAGACGCCGAGCAGGAAGAGAATGACGGCGCGCTGGAAGGCATGGCGGAGCAATCCGGCGCGCGACTGCCCGCGCTCGATGCGGCGCGCCGTGGAGAGCGTCATGGCGACGCCGACGATCCAGAGGAAGAAGGGGAAGACCGTGTCCGTGAACGTCCAGCCGTGCCACTCCGCGTGTTCAAGTTGCGCGTAAGCGGGAGAGGATCCCGGGTTGTTGACCAGGATCATGGACGCGATCGTGAAGCCGCGGAAAATGTCGAGCGACTGGAGCCTGCCGGCGGGAGCCTGCTGCATACGAATCCAGAAGCTACCACAACCGGGCGCGGTGCCGCGGCGGAGATCCCGGTAGGATAACGGTTGTGACCGTCGTGGATCCGCACTCTTACGCGAACCCGGAGGAATCGCGCGTCCGGCACATCGAGCTGGATCTTGCCGTGTCGTTCGCCGAGCGCAAGCTGAAAGGCGCCGTGACGCTGGAATTGGAGCCTGCAGGGCGCCGGTTGGTGCTCGACACGCGCGATTTGACCATCCACCGCGTCAACGGGCGCACGGACAACTTCCGGCTGGGTGGGCCGGACCCGATTCTGGGCGCGCCGCTGGAGATCCGGCTCGAGCCGGGTGAGCGCAGCGTGCTGATCGAATACGAAACCTCGCCCGAAGCGAGCGGGCTGCAGTGGCTCGAGCCGCCTCAGACGGCGGGCAAGCGTCATCCGTTTCTCTATTCGCAGTCCCAGGCGATTCATGCGCGGAGCTGGATTCCGTTGCAGGACTCGCCCGGCGCGCGCGCCACGTTTTCGGCGCGGATTCACGCGCCGGCGCCGCTGAAGGCGCTGATGGCGGCGCGGCGGGTGCGCGATGGACACTTCCACATGCCGCTGCCGGTGCCGTCGTACCTGATGGCGCTGGCGGTGGGCGATGTGGGATTCCGCGCGCTGGGCGCGCGCTGCGGGGTGTGGGCGGAGCCGGCGGTGCTGGATGCGGCGGCGCGCGAGTTTGCCGATGTCGAGAAGATGGTGGAGGCGGCGGAGTCCCTCTACGGACCCTACCGCTGGGGGAGGTACGATCTGCTGGTGCTGCCGCCATCGTTCCCGTTCGGCGGCATGGAAAATCCGTGTCTGACGTTTGCGACGCCGACGGTGATCGCCGGAGACAGGAGCCTGGTGGCGCTGATCTCGCACGAGCTGGCGCATTCGTGGTCGGGCAACCTGGTGACCAACGCGACGTGGAACGACTTCTGGCTGAACGAGGGGTTCACCACTTACATCGAGCGGCGCATTCAGGAGGCGCTCTACGGGCGGGCGCGGAGCGAAATGGAGATGGCGGTGGAGGTGGGCGAGCTGGAGGAAGAGCTGCGGCGGCTACCCGAAGACGACCAGAGGCTGGTGCTGAATCTGAAGGGCAGGGATCCGGACGACGGCATGACGCAGGTTCCGTACGTGAAGGGTGCGCTGTTGTTGAGGCGTCTGGAGGAGAAGCACGGCCGGGCGAAGTGGGATGCGTGGGTGCGGGGGTATTTTGAAAGGTTCGCGTTCCAGTCGATCACGACCGGGGATTTTCTGGAGGAACTGCGGCGCGGTTTCCCCGGCGAGGACGTCAGCGCCTGGCTGCACGAGCCAGGGCTGCCGAAGGATGCGCCGCGCCCGCGGTACGAATTTGGCGCCGCGCCGCGCAAGGACTGGGCCACGCAAGAGTGGCTGCACTGGTTGCGCGCCATGCCGGAGACGCTGCCGGGCGCGAAGATGGCGGAGCTGGACCGGCAGTGGGGGTTCACGAAGACGGGCAACAGCGAGATTGCCGCGCAGTGGCTGCTGATGGCGGTGCGGAGCGGGTACGAGCCGGCTTACGCGCGGCTGGAAGAGTTTCTGATTCAGGTGGGGCGGCGCAAGTTCGTCAAGCCGCTGTACGGGGAGCTGGCGAAGACGCCCGAGGGGCTGAGGCGGGCGCGGCGGATTTATGAAAAAGCGCGCCCCGGATATCACCCGATCACGCGGGCGACCGTGGACGCGCTGTTGAAGTGAGGCGGGGGCGCGAGGCGCCCCCGGGTTTGGCGGTTCTCAGAAGCTCATGGGCCCCTGTTGCGGGCGCGGTTCGGGGCGGGGCTTGCGCGGGAGTTTCTCGTCGCGGTTGGCGGTGTGGACGACGAGCGTCGCCACCACGGCGGACATCTGCATCATGTCTTCTCGCGGGATGCGGTCGTAGACGTCCATGTTGGTGTGGTGGGTGCGCGTGTCGTACTCGAGGGGATCCTGGATGAACTGGAAGCCGGGCAGCCCGACGGCGTCGAAGCTCTGATGGTCTGTGCCGCCGGTGTTGCGGCTGGTGATGGTGGTGACGCCGAGGTCGCGCAGCGGCGCCAGCCAGGCTTCGAAGATGGGGCGGCACATTTCGTTGCCCTGGAGATAAATGCCGCGGATGCGCCCGCCGCCGTTGTCGACGTTGTAATAGGCGCTGAATTTGTCGTACTCGGGCAGAGTCTTCATGGTGGCGCGGTCGGCGAAGTGTTTGGTCACGTGGCCGCGCGAGCCGAGCAGCCCCTGCTCTTCGGCGTCCCACAAGGCGAGGCGCACGGTGCGGTCGAGCTTGAGGTCGAGCTTCTTCAGGATGCGCATCACTTCCAGCATCACGGCGGAGCCGGCGCCGTTGTCGGTGGCGCCGGTGCCGGCGTGCCAGGTGTCGAAGTGCCCGCCGATCATCACGATTTCGTCCTTGTGTTTGCCGCTGCCGGGGATCTCGGCGATGATGTTGAAGTTGTGCTGGTCGGCATCGAACCATTCGTTGCGGACCTCGGCTTCGATGCGGACGGGGATCTTGCGGTTCAGCAGGCGCCAGATGCGGTTGTAATGTTCGGCGGTGAGGGTGATCATCGGCGGCGCGGGCTGGTCCTTGGGATTGCGCGAGCCGCCGCCGGAGGTGAAGAAAGTGCCGAGGTCGCCGCGCCCGTTCTGGATGAGCAGGGCGATCTTCTCCTCGCGCAGGAAGTCGTTCAGCTTGCGGCGGAACGCCATCATCTGCATGAAGTTGGGCTGCGGCTGGCCGGGAGCGGCCATGCGCCGGCCGAAGGGGAGGATCTGCGCCTGAGCGATTTCAGCCAGTTCCTCGCCGGTGTAGCGGCGGCCGTCGGCCTTCTCGTGCAGGGTGATGTCGCGGGGTTGGTCGATGAGGACGATCTTGCCGGCGAGTTTGCCGCGCCACTTTTCGAGATCGGCCTCGGTGCTCATGGCGGCGAGGACGGGCTCTCCGCCCACCAATCCTTCTGTGGAAGAGGTCCATGCCTGCGGGGCGCCGATCAGGGGCATGTAGGCGGGCTCGGTCATGGCGGCGTAGAACTTCCGGTTCTCCCAGCCGCGGCCGAACTGGCCCCACGGCTCCAGTTGCACGTCGGTGATGCCCCACTCCTTCAGGGTCTTGACGACCCACTCGGCGCCGGTGCGGTAGCGCTGCGAGCCGGCGAGCCGGGGACCGTGGACGTCGGTCAGCTGGAACAGCGTGTCCATAACCTTCGAGTTCTGGAACGCCTCCTGTTTGATCCGGTAGATGGCCTCCAGATCGACCTTTTCCTGCGCGGGCAGGACAACGGAGAAGGCGAGCAAAGCGATGGAGATGCGGGTCGAGTGTCTCATGGGAAACGCATCTTGAGCATAATGGAGCCGGGCGGCTGCCGACAACCGCCCGGCGGAGTACTGCAACAGTTGGGCTTCTTTTCGCGCAGGTCTGCATCCAAGGGAATAGGAAAGCCCCCCGAAATGAACCATTGCCAGCCCTCCGGCTTTCGATGGATAATGAGGGCACGGGAACCGCGGGTCCCCGGGGGGAGTCATGTGTCCCCAGGGCCGCAGGGAGAGGATTTGTGAAGCGATCCCCAAACGACGAGATTCTGAGATGCTCTTTTTGCCATAAGAGCCAGGACGCGGTTGGAAAGCTGATCGCCTCCCCGAGCGACTACCCGCGCGCCTACATCTGCGACGAGTGCATCGCCGTGTGCAATTCGATTCTGGCAGACGACCGGCCGGAACGCGCATACGGCGCGCCGCAGAAGCTGCCCAAGCCGCTGGAACTGAAGGAGCACCTCGATCAGTACGTGATCGGGCAGGAGGCGGCGAAAAAGAAGCTTGCCGTCGCCGTTTACAACCACTACAAGCGGATCCAGATGAACCGCCACCGGGTGGGCGACGTCGAGGTGTCGAAGTCGAACATCCTGCTGATCGGCCCCACAGGCACGGGCAAGACGCTGCTGGCGCAGACGCTGGCGCGGATCCTCGACGTTCCGTTCGCGATTGTGGACGCAACGACTCTGACCGAGGCGGGCTACGTCGGCGAGGACGTGGAGAACATCATCCTGCGGCTGCTGCAGAACTCGGACTGGGACGTGCAGCGGTGCCAGACGGGGATCATCTACATCGACGAGATCGACAAGATCTCGCGCAAGGACGAGAATCCGTCGATCACGCGGGACGTCTCCGGGGAGGGCGTGCAGCAGGCGCTGCTGAAGATTCTGGAGGGGACGATCGCCAACGTGCCTCCGCAGGGCGGGCGCAAGCACCCGCACCAGGAATTCACGCCGGTGGATACGACCAACATCCTGTTCATCTGCGGCGGCGCGTTTGTGGGGCTGGAAAAGATCATTGCGCGGCGCGTGGGCAAGAAGACTCTGGGCTTCAAGAGCGTGGATGAGAACCGGGAGGGGGCGCGCGGACCGCAGCAGCGGGATATGTCGCTGCTCGAGCAACTGCAGCCGGAGGACCTGATCCGGTTCGGTTTCATTCCCGAGTTCATTGGCAGGCTTCCGGTGGCGGCGGTGCTGGCGGATCTGGATCGCGACGCGCTTGTGCAGATCCTGGTGAAGCCGCGCAACGCGATCATCAAGCAGTACCAGAAGCTGTTCGAGTATGAAAATGTTAAACTGAAATTCAGCGACGACGCCCTCGAGGCGATCGCTGATCTGGCCTTGCAGCGGAAGGTGGGGGCGCGGGGCCTGCGGATGATCCTCGAAGAACTGATGCTGGACGTCATGTACTATCTCCCGTCCTACAAGAAAGTCCGGGAGTTCCTGGTGACGCGGGAGATGGTGATGACGCAGAAGATCAACTGGGCGCTGCTGGAAAAGGCCGGCTGAGGAGATTCGGGCCCGCGCCAAAGCGCACCGGGGGTGCCGGGCGGCCCGGGTGGCAGGACGCAGACTGTTCCGGACAACCGATCAACAACCCATGAGCAGCTCGAAAGAGAAGTTGGAAACGCGGCGGCTCCCCATGATGCCCATCCGGGACGTGGTGATCTTCCCGCACATGATGACCCCCTTCGTGGTGGGGCGGGAGTCGAGCGTCCGCGCGCTGGAAGAGGCGCTGGCATCCGACAAGAAGATTTTCCTGGCGACGCAGCACGACGCCACGGTGGACGATCCGCAGCCCGGCGAGATCTACCAGGTGGGCACGATTGCGAACATTGTGCAGTCCGTGCGGATGCCTGACGGCAACATCAAGGTGCTGGTGGAGGGTGTGGAGCGCGGCAAGGTGGTTTCGGTCTCCGACGAGGAGGGCTACTTCCGCGCCGTGGTGCGGACGTTTCCCCAGAAGGCGGAGCCGGGCCCGGTGCTGGAAAGCCTGACGGCGCGGGTGACGTCGCTGTTCGAGCAATACGTCAAGCTCAGCCAGAACGTCAACTACGAGACGATGATCGCCGCCGTGCGGGTGGATGATCCGGGCAAGCTCGCCGACACGGTGGGCGCCAACCTCCAGCTCACCATCGAGGAGAAGCAGGAGCTGCTGGAGATCTTCGATCCGGTGGACCGCCTGACGCGGATCGCCGACATGCTCGACATCGAGATCGAGAAGCTCAACGTCGACCGCACCATCCAGGGGCGCGTGAAGCGCCAGATGGAGAAGGCGCAGAAAGAGTACTACCTCAACGAGAAGATCAAGGCGATCCAGAAGGAGCTCGGGCGCGGCGAGAAGAGCGAGTTCGACGAGCTGCGCAAGCGGATCGACGAGAGCGGGATGACGGGCGACGCGCGCGAGAAGGCGCTGGCGGAGCTGCGGCGGCTGGAGCAGATGCCGCCGATGTCGGCCGAGTCCACGGTGTCGCGCAACTACCTGGAGTGGATGCTCTCGGTGCCGTGGAAGAAGAAGTCGAAGGAGATCCGCGACCTCCGCTACGCCGAGCAGGTGCTGAACGCAGACCACTACGGGCTGGAGAAGATCAAGGAGCGCATCCTCGAGTTCCTGGCCGTGCGGCGGCTGGTGAAGCACCCCAAGGGATCGATTCTTTGTTTCGTTGGCCCGCCGGGTGTGGGCAAGACGTCGCTCGGCATGAGCATCGCCAAGGCCACGGGGCGCAACTTCGTGCGGCTGTCGCTGGGCGGTGTGCGCGACGAAGCGGAGATCCGCGGCCACCGGCGCACGTATATCGGCGCCCTGCCGGGGCAGATCATCCAGATGATGAAGAAGGCGGGGACGCGGAACCCGGTGTTCATGCTCGACGAGGTGGACAAGATGTCCACCGATTTCCGCGGCGACCCGTCGGCGGCGCTGCTGGAAGTGCTCGACCCCGAGCAGAATTACATGTTCATGGATCATTACCTCGACGTGGAGTACGACCTGAGCGAGGTGTTCTTCATCGCCACGGCGAACGTGCTGCACACGATTCCGCCGGCGTTGCAGGACCGCATGGAAGTGATCCGGCTGTCGGGCTACACCGAGTTCGAGAAGATGGAGATCGCGCGGCGCTTCCTGGTGCCCAAGCAGATGAAGGCCACCGGTCTGGAGGAGAAACACCTGGAGTTCCAGGATTCCGGGCTGATGACGCTGATCCAGAACTATACGCGCGAGGCTGGCGTGCGCAACCTGGAGCGCGAGATCGGCAATGTGTGCCGCAAGGTGGCGCGTCAGATTGTGATCGCCGAGTCGGCGGCGGAGCAGGATCCGAAGAAGGGTTCGAAGAAGACCGCGGTCGTGCATGAGAAGGTGGTGGTCGATGGCGCGAAGGTGGGGCAGTTGCTGGGTCCTCCGCGCTACCGCGATCTGGGCACGGAGAAGAAGCCCGAGGTGGGCATGGCCACAGGGCTGGCGTGGACCGAAGTCGGCGGCCAGGTGCTGACGACCGAGGCGACCATCATGGAGGGGCGCGGGCGGCTGATGATCACGGGCAAGCTGGGCGACGTGATGCAGGAGTCGGCGCAGGCGGCGATGAGCTTCATCCGCTCGCGCGCGGCGATGCTGGGTCTGCCGCGCGACTTCTACCGCCACCTCGACATCCATGTGCATGTGCCGGAGGGCGCCATCCCGAAGGACGGTCCTTCGGCGGGCATCACGATCGCCACGACGCTGGCGTCGGCGCTGACACGGCTGCCCGTGCGCGGCGATCTGGCCATGACGGGCGAGATCACGCTGCGCGGGCGGGTGCTTCCCATCGGCGGCGTCAAGGAGAAACTGCTGGCGGCGCACCGCCACGGCATCTTCGAGGTGGTGCTGCCGCGCGATAATGAGAAAGATCTGGCCGACGTCCCGGAGAACATCCGGAACGAAATGAAGCTGCACTTCGTCGAATGGATGGACGAGGTGCTGAGAATCGCCCTGGCGGGCGATCTGGAGGCGCTGGCCGCGAGGCCGCCGGCCCATCCCCTGGAGGTGGCGCCGGAACTGCCCGCGGACGAAAGCCGGGCCCACTGAGAGCGGCTTTGGAGCGGCGGTGTCGTGCGTCCGCAAGCCAGATTTCTTCTGACCGTGACGGATGCGCGGCGGTTGCCGGCTCCCGGTTTGCCCGAGGTGGCGTTCCTGGGTCGCAGCAACGTGGGGAAGTCCACCCTGCTAAACTGCCTCCTGGGGCAGAAGCTGGCCCGCACCTCCGGCACGCCCGGCAGAACGCAGGCTATCAATCTCTTTGAAGTTGATGGCCGGGTGATCTTCGCCGATCTGCCCGGCTACGGATTTGCAGAGGCCCCGAAAGCGGTGAAACGGGGCTGGCAGGAGCTTGTCGAGAGCTACCTGCTCGACCGCGAGAGTTTGGCGCTGTGCTTCGTGCTGCTCGACGCGCGGCGCGGCTGGATGGAATCCGACCTTCAGTTGAAAGAGTGGCTGGAGGCGCATCACCGGCCGTACGCGGTTGTGGCGACGAAGACGGACAAGCTGAACCGGAGAGAGCGAAACGAAAGCCAGAAAGCCATCCGCGGGCCGTACCCCGAAGGGGATCTGTTCTGGTTTTCAGGCCTGACAGGCCAAGGAGTGAAAGAGATTTGGCAAACGATCTGGAAAAGAACGGCTCGGTGAACCAGGATCCCGCCACCGAGGAAAAGAACCAGGCGGTTGAAGCCCGTCCTGCGGAGAACGCTGTACGCGAGGGGACGCCGACGCGCCGGAAGACGGCGGAGGCCAAGGCGAAGCCCGAGGGCCAGCCGGCGAAGAACAACGACGCCGAGCCGAGGGCCGCCGAGGCGGCCGAGCGCGCCGAGCCGCCGCAGCAGGAGGAAGCGCCGCGGCAGGGCGCGCTGAACAAGCGCGGCAACCTCGACCTTGGCGAGCTGAAGGAGATGTCCATCTCCCGGCTCAACCAGATTGCGCGCGATCTGGAGATCCCCGGCGTCGCCGGCATGCGCAAGCAGGAGCTGATCTTCAAGATCCTCCAGGCGCAGGCGGAGAAGGCCGGGCTGATCTTCTCCGAAGGCGTCATCGAGTGCCTGCCCGACGGCTTCGGCTTCCTCCGCGCGCCCGAGTATAACTACCTGCCCGGCCCCGACGACGTCTATGTCTCACCCTCGCAGATCCGCCGTTTTGACCTGCGTACCGGCGACACGGTGAGCGGCCAGATCCGTCCGCCGAAAGAAGGCGAGCGCTACTTCGCCCTGATCAAGGTGGACGCGATCAACTTCGAGCCGCCCGAGCAGGCGCGCAACAAGATCTTCTTCGACAACCTGACGCCGCTCTACCCGCTGGAGCGGATCCGGCTGGAGACCACGCGCGACAACTTCACCGGGCGCATCATGGACATGCTGACGCCCATCGGCAAGGGGCAGCGCGGCCTCATCGTCAGCCCGCCGCGCACGGGCAAGACGATGATGCTGCAATCCATCGCGCACTCCATCGCCGCCAACCACCCGGAGATCATCCTCATTGTTCTGCTCATCGACGAGCGCCCCGAGGAGGTCACCGACATGCAGCGCTCGGTCAAGGGCGAGGTGATCAGCTCCACCTTCGACGAGCCGGCGCAGCGCCACGTGCAGGTGGCCGAAATGGTCATCGAGAAAGCCAAGCGCCTGGTCGAGCACAAGCGCGACGTGGTGATCCTGCTCGACTCGATCA
>CAYWJB010000030.1:0-31404 GCA_964458495.1 uncultured Arcobacter sp. | reverse complement strand
ATGCAAAACCCGTCAGCCCCGGAGGGTTGACAAGGTCGCTCCATATCAGAAGTAGTAGCGGAGCCTGACTCCCGCCGTGAAGGGCTGCACGACGCGCGTGCCGACGAAAATCGACTGGAAGTTGTAAAGAGCCGTGCGGTCGGTCAGGTTGGTGAACTGAAGCCCGATGTCGTAGCGCTTCTTCTGGTCGCGGGTCTTCTCGAAGCCCACGACGAGATCGACAATGTTGCGCGGGCGGACGCGCGCAGGCGTCTGTTCGAGCTTCACGTAAGGAAGCAGGTCGCGGAAATCGGGATCGGCGGCGACTTCCGCGGGATCGGAGGGGTTGGCCACGAGACCGTAGTCGTAGCGGCTGCTGGCGGTGGCGTACCATCCGCTCCGGTGGTTCCAGTTGAGCACGGCGTGGACCGAAAGCGGCTGGTCGTGATCGATGACAAACGCTCCCTGGCTGAAGGACTCCACGGCGTCGTTTCCCAGGAAGAGCCCGCCGGTGAAAGGCGGAGTGGCGATGGCGCGAGAATGCGTGACGCTGACGGTGTAGGAGAAGCCGCGCGTCACGGGGCCGACCAGCCTGCCTTCGACGCCATTGACGCGGATGCGGGACAAGGTGATGGGGAAGATGATGCCGGTATCGAGGAAATTGTTGTTGTCCTGGAGATTCCGCGAGTTCTTGTGATACCAGGAGACGTTCAGGCTGGCCTTCTTGCCGATGGCCTGCTGCAGGCCGGCTTCAAGGAAGTTCTGCTCCTCGGGGCGCATCGGAATCCATCCACCCAGCTTCTCCTGCACCAGCGGCGGCGTGATGCGGGCGGCTTCTGGCGAGGAGGACAGCAAGAGGTTCTCGTTCGGCGGCGTCTGGTAGAGCCGTGAATAGGAGGCGCGCAGAACGGTGCCGGTTTCGCGGATGTGGTAGGCGGCGCCGAGGCGCGGCTGCCACTGGTTGCCGTTGACGAGGAAGCGGTAGGCGTCGAAGCGCAACCCGAGCGAGAGGTTCAGCCTTCCGGCGGACACTGCGTCCTGAAGGAAGCCGGAATACAGGCCGCCCGTGCGGCGGGCGCGGAAGTCGAAGAGGCGTCCGCCGCGGGACAAATCATGAGGCAGGAGATTCGGGTTGAATTCGGGGCTCAGGGGATCGTTGAAGTCCGGCACGGTGATGCCCATCGTGAAGTGTTCGCTCACCGGGTAGCGCTGAATATCGAAACCGGCGCGGAGGGTGTGGCGCCTGCGGACGGCGTTCAACCGCGCGCCGGCGGTGATCGTGGACATCTGGCGCGCCTGGCTGGCGGTGACCGGGATGTCGCCGGCGCTCGGCCGCAGCCAGGACTGCGCCTTGCGGGCGGAGAAGTTGGCGTCCATCGTGGTCTGGGCATTCAGCGTGCGCACCCAGCCGAGCGAGACGGCGCCATCGCGGAGCAGCTGCCGCTGATCCATGCCATTGGCGTGTTGCGAGCGGAGGTTGGCCAGCTGGAAGGAAGCGCGCCCCGCCATGAGGTTCAGGCGGAAGACGTCGCGCGCGCCGGGATGCCAGTCGAAGCGCGTGAATGCGCGCTGGTTGTTTCCGCCATTGTGCAGGTTGTCGAGCGACACCGAATCGAGATAGCGGTTCGTCTTCGAAGTGTTGATCACGGCGGAGTAGCCGAAATGACCTGCCTCGCCGGAGACCTGCGTCACCTGGCTGAGCAGATCGAACTGCGCCGCGTTGAGCAGCGTGCTTCCGCCGAAGCGCCGCGCCGTGCCCATGCCGGATTTGGTTGTGATGTTGGCCACGGCGCTCACTTTGTTGCCGTACTCGGCGGGCACGTTGCCGGTGAACAGCTCCACCGTCTGGACGATGTTCGGATCCACGGCGTTGGCGAACGCGCCGGTGAGCTGGTCGGAGACCGGCATGCCGTCGATGACGAAGGTCATCTGGTTGTGCGCGCCGCGGGGATGGATGGCGCCGTTGGCGTTCTGGGCGAAGCCGGGCATGGAGACGATGATGCTTTCCAGCCCCTTGTTGCCCGCCTGCAATGCCAGCTTCTCGATGTCGCTCTGGTTCATCTGCACGTGCGTCCCCGTTTCCTCGGGGTCCACCAGCAGCTGGCTGACGGCGGCCACGGTGATGCTCTCCCGCACGCCCGCCGGGGCGAGGCGAACAAGCATCTCGTGGGGCACGTTGCTGCGCAGGGAGACGGTCTCCTCGTGCGGCTCGAAGCCTTCGCGCTCGATCGTCACCGTGTAGGTGTGGAACGGGATGTTGCGGATCTCGAAAACGCCTTCCTTCGAAGTGAGCATCTCCGCGCGGAACCGCGTCACGGGGTTCTCCACCCGGATGCGCGCTTCCGGGATCACGGCGCCGCTCGGGTCCTGCACGACGCCCTGCAGCACGGCGGTCGACTGCGCAGCGGCGCCGGCGGCGAAGACACACACGCACAGAGAGAGCGCGATTGCCCGAAACGACATGAAGAGGCCCTCTACGAAGAACTGATACCGTTTTATCACGTTCGGGCGGCCGCGCGGATGTGCTGAAACTCAGGTGCGCGGAGGCGGGCAGGACCGATATACTCCCTGCGAATGAGCGAAGTGAGCGCAAAGCGGGACGGGATGTGGATGAAGCTGGCCATTCTGGCGGGGATCTTCTGCGCCTTTGTGTTTCTGGCGCCGAGACCGGAGACGCTCACGCCCGGCGCGTGGCGGCTGGCCGGGCTGTTTCTGGCCACGGTGGCGGGGCTGATCCTGCAACCCGTGCCCGGGGGCGCGGTCGTGTTGCTGGCGATCACCATCGCGCCGCTGCTGACGCCGCTCAAGCTCGCCGACGCGCTCGGCGGCTATGCAGACCCGACGGTGTGGCTGGTGATGGCGGCGTTCTTCATCGCCAGGGCGCTGATCAACACCGGGCTGGCGCGGCGCATCGCGCTGATGTTTGTGCGGGCGTTCGGGCAAAGCACGCTGGGCGTGTGCTATGCGCTGGGATTGTCGGACATGGTGCTGGCGAGCATCATTCCGTCGAACGCGGCGCGGTCGGGCGGGGTGATCTTGCCGGTCGCGCGGTCGATTGCCGGGCTGTATGGATCCGAGCCGGGAGCGACAGCGCGGCGGATGGGCGCTTTCCTGATGGCGGGCGTGTATCAGTCCATCTGCGTCACGGCGGCGATGTTTTTCACGGGCCAGGCGAGCAATCCGCTGGCGGCGCAGATGGCCGGCAGTTTTGGTTACTCG
This sequence comes from uncultured Arcobacter sp., assembly GCA_964458495.1. GTDB lineage: Bacteria > Acidobacteriota > Terriglobia > Bryobacterales > Bryobacteraceae > JANWVO01. The sequence continues at coordinate 28,206 of CAYWJB010000030.1, read as the reverse complement.
GTCACGTGGGCGAGCTGGATTTACGCGGCGTGCGTGCCGGGGCTGTGCTCGCTGGCGCTGGTGCCGTGGGTGGTGTCCAGGATCTATCCGCCGGAGATCCGGCGCACGCCGGAAGCGGCGGACTTTGCGCGGGCAGAGCTGGAGAAGATGGGCCCGATGTCGCCGCAGGAGAAGATCCTGCTGGCGGTCTTCGTCTCTGTGTGCGGCGCGTGGGCATCCTCGTCCTGGACAGGGATCGACATCACGGTGACGGCGCTCTGCGGCAGCGCGGTGCTGCTGCTGGCGCGGGTGCTCGCCTGGCAGGACGTGACCGGGGAGCGGGCGGCGTGGGACATCTTCATCTGGTACGGGGGGCTGCTGCGGCTGGGCAAGGCGCTGCACGAGCAGCATGTGACGGAGGCGTTCGCGCAGCGCTTCGGCGCGATGCTCTCCGGGCTGGAGTGGTTGGCCCTGCTGGTGGTGGCGCTGCTCGTGTTCTACTACGCACACTACCTGTTTGCGAGCATCACGGCGCACCTGCTGGCGCTGTACGCGCCGTTTCTGGCGTTGCTGGCAGCCAAGGGCGCGCCGCTGGGGCTTGTGGTATTCTCCTTTGCCTGCTTCGCGAACCTGAGCGCCGGGCTCACCAATTACGGCACCACGCCGTCGCCCATGTATTACGCGCAAGGGTATGTTTCGCTCCGGGACTGGTGGCGGGTGGGCTTTCTGGTTTCCGTCTGCCACCTGGCGGTTTGGGGCAGCGTGGGCTTCGCCTGGTGGAAGCTGATCGGGCTCTGGTGAGGCGCCAAACCCGCAGCAGGGTGCTACGAACCGGGAACACCGAATGAAACCGACGACAGTGAATCGCTCCGAGCCCCGGCAGCGCCGCGTGGCCAACTTCCTGGCCGCCGGAGTCGTTCTCGCTTTCGGCCTCTTGGCCGGGTCAGGCATCCTGAGCCACGCGAAACAGCAGGACTTTCTGAATCTCTACACGGGCGCCCGGCTGGCGCGGGAAGGGCAATACCGCCAGCTTCATGATCCTGCGCTGCAACTGGAGCGGGAAAACGAGCTGGCCGGCCCGCGCCGGACGCTCGTGCCCTTCGTCCGGCCCCACTTCTACGCGTTGGCGCTGTCTCCACTGGCGCGCTTCCCGCTCGATGTGGCGTTCGGAATCTGGATCGCTCTGCAAGGAGCGCTGCTTCTCACGTTGCTCATCCTCGTCGGGCGCGACATGGGCAGCGAAGGGGTGCTCCTGGCGGCCCTGTTCGCCGGCCCGCTGCTCGGACTGCTGCACGGACAAGACAGTGCTCTCATTGCGCTGCTGTCTTTTCTTGGCTACCGGTCCCTGGCCAGGGGACAGGAAACTCGCGGCGGACTCTGGTGGAGCCTGCTGCTCGTCAAGTTTCATCTGGCGATCGGCCCTGCGGTGGCGCTGCTGGCTGCGCGCCGCTGGCGCGCGATGGCTTCGTTCCTTTGCGGATGCCTGTTGCTGGGAGCCATCAATCTGCGCTTGAGCGGGAGCGAGGGCGCCGTGCTGTACGCCCGCATGCTGATGAATCCCTCCACCGAGGGCCTCTATCCGGCGCCACAGAAGCTGGCGTGCCTGCAAGGGTTGGCCGCGAACGTGCCTGCGTGGTCCGTGTGGATCTACTCCGCCGCCGGATTGCCTGTCCTCGTTCTGATTCTGCTCGCCTTCCGGAGCGGAGTCTGGCAAAGAAGGTACGCTCCTGCGCAGGCGGGCGCTCTGTATCTCACGCCACACATCTACTTGTATGACTGGAGCATCCTGACGCCGGCGTTGCTTTCAAGCGCGCAGCCGTCGAATCCTCTCCGGGAGAGGGGCCTGTCGCTGTTCCTGTTGTCCCCGCTGGGGGCCGTCGCCTTCCTGGCCACGCCTTACACGCAGATTGTCGTGCACGGTGCCTATCTTGCCTGGCTCGCGACTCTGGCGCTGGCGAGCCGGTCCGGCCGTCATGCAGAGTTCATGAAGTGAATCGGGCGGGGAATCGCCCGGTTCAGCCCACCGCTTCGACTTCGACCTTGCGCGCCGCGCGCTCGAAGCGTAGCTTCGCCTGATGCTCCTGCCACAGCGTGGAGAAGCCCGCCCAGAAGTAGCCGGAGACGAAGATGGACAGGAACGGCAGGGCGAAGAAGTTGGCCACGTCGATGCAATAGGCGACCATGCCGAGGAAGAAAACGCCCATGCCGATTTCGGCGAACGGCAGCCATCCCGACTTGCGCCTGTAGATCACGGCGACGGCGCTGCCGGCTGCTTTGGGCGCGTATTTCGGCGTGCGGACGAAGCTGGACTGTTTGCCAAGCAGGGCTTCCAGCACGGCTTTGGTATTGGAAATCGTCAGGGCCACGCCCATGGCGAGAAGGAAGGGCAGAATCAGGATGGAACGCCTCCAGCGGTCCGGGTACAATTCCCTCTCCGCCAGCAGGTAAAAGGAGACCACGCTCCAGAAGGAGCAGATGATCAGCGGGACATCCACCAGCAGGAGCTGCTGCCAGCCGATGTAGAAACGCACCATCATCACCGGCAGCATCAGCGCCGACACGCAGACCATCAGCGGGTAGCTGATGTTCGGCGTCAGGTGGAACCACGCCTCGAGCTTCTCGCGCCAGCTCACGTTGGAACGCAGGATGCGGGGCAGCAGTTTCAGGGCGACCTGCGTCAGCCCCTTCGCCCAGCGCTGCTGCTGCACCTGGAAGCCGTAGGTGTCCACCGGCAGCTCGGAAGGGCATTCGAGCCACGGCAGGTAAACGAACTTCCAGCCCTTGAGCTGGGCGCGGTAGCTCAGATCGGAATCCTCGGTCAGGGTGTCGTGCTCCCAGCCGCCAGCGTCCTCGATCATCCTGCGGCGAAGGATGCCCGCCGTGCCGTTGAAGTTGAAGAACAGCCCCGTGCCCCAACGCGCCACGTGCTCGAGCGCGAAATGTCCGTCGAGCATGAGCGCCTGCACTTCCGTCAGCAGATTGTGGTGGCGGTTGATGTAGGTCCAGCGCGTCTGGACCAGCCCCACCTGCGGGTCGGCGAAGAAATGGACCGTCCTTTCCAGGAAATCTTCCGGCGGGACGAAGTCGGCGTCGAAGATGGCGAGGAACTCGCCGCGGGCGCGCTTCATCCCCTCCTGCAGGGCGCCCGCCTTGAAGCCGGTGCGGTTGGTGCGGTGGATGTATTCAACCGGGTGCCCTTGCTCGCGAAGCCGCGCCACCAGCGCTTCGGTATAAGGATGCGTGTCGTCGGTGGAATCGTCCAGAACCTGGATTTCGAGCAGCTCGCGGGGGTACCGGATCTTCAGCACGCTCTCCAGCAGCTGGTCCACCACGTTGCGCTCGTTGAAAAGCGGAAGCTGGATGGTGACGCGGGGCAGTTGTTCGAAACGTCTCTCCGGCTGGCGCGGGATCTTGTGCCGGGATTTCAGATAGCGCCAGATCACGGCGAAGCGGTGCGCGCCATAAACGGCCAGCGTGCCCAGCATCAGGAAGTAGGGAACCAGCAACGCCCAGTCGAACCAGTCGAGCTGGTGGATGCCGGCAAACGTATCGTCGCTGAGAACCCTCGCCCATCGCGCTGCCGCTGACGGCGCCAGCAGGAATGAGAGCATGTGCGTGAGACTTCCTTTCGCGGTCCTGCTATCAGGCCAAACAGGCGCGCGGCCCCGCGCGGCGCGCCGCAAGCCCCGGCTGTCTCCTCCGCGGCTGCCACTTCCTATCATAAACCGCCGGCCGGGGGTGCAAGCAGTGTCCCGATCCGGCGTAGAATACAGGAGCACCCATGGAAACGCATGTCAAGATCCTGGCCTGGTTCAACCTGATCCTCGGGGGACTGGGCGTCCTTGTGGCGGCTGTCACCTTTGCCGGAGGCTCGCTGATCCCCGCGCTGGTCGCCGTGGCGGCGGGCGAGTCAGGTTTCCTGCCGGCGTCGATCCTGCAGGCGATCGTCACAGTCATTGTCGCCATCGTGCTGGTTCTCAGCCTGCCTTCTCTGATCCTCGGGTTCGGGCTGTACAACCTGCGGCCATGGGCAAGGATCCTGGGCATCGTGCTGGCGGCCATTCATCTCTTCAATGTGCCGCTGGGCACACTCATCTCCGTTTACGCCTTCTGGGTGCTGTTGAACCCGCAGACGGAGGCGCTGTTCCGGCGTCCTCAGGCCTGAGGACGCGCGTCGCGCGGCCGGAGATAGAAGTCCAGCAGGTCTTCCACGCCGCCGGCCGAGGGCTCTGCCGCCGCCTCCGGATGAGTGCGGCGCATCCGGTCGAGGGCGGCCTGAAGAAGTCTGCGGACCACATCCTGGCGCACGGCGGCCACGTTGCGGAACTCGCCGGGGTCGCGCTCAAGATCGAAGAGCCGCACGTAGCGCCCGGGCGTGGGGTTGTCGGTTTCGTAGCCGTCCATCCGCCTGCGCTTGCCGGAACAGTACACCAGTTTCCACCGTGCCGTTCGCACGAACACCTCTTCATTCTCGAGATACTCGCTGACCACCACTTCTCGCCGGCGTTCCGGCTTGCGGCCCATCAGGTACGGGGCGAGGCTGCCGCCGTGCTGCACTTCCAGCGGAGGCGCCCCGAGCATCTCGAGCAGCGCCGGACCGAGGTCAAGGTGCTCCGTGAGCTCCCGCACCACGCCCGGCTCGATGCGTCCGGGCCAGCGCGCCAGCAACGGCACGCGGAGCGCCTGCTCGTATCCGCAGTGCTTTTCAAAGCGCCCGTGGTGGCCGAGGCAGTAGCCGTGGTCGGCGGTGTAGACGACCAGCGTGTCTTCGTCCAGGCGCAACTCGCGCAGCTTGTCGAGCACGCGCCCCCAGTTGCGGTCGAGGAACGAGACGCTGGTGTAATAGGCCGCCGTGATGCCGCGCTTTTCGGCATCGGAGAGTTCCCGGAAGATCAGCGGGATCTGCCAGGGGTCCTCGGGACCTACGCGCGGCGGCTGGAAGGCGCGGGGATCGAAGCGGTCCCGGTCCTCCACGGGGAAATCAAATGGCGAGTGCGGCTCGAAGAGGCTGATCCAGAGGGCAAAGGGCTCGTTGCGCTTCTCTTCGAGAAACCGCAGCGCCTCGCGAACGATGAAAGTGCCGCGCATATCGGCATCCTGGCGCGGATAGGGGCGTTTCCCGGCGTTCAGCCACTCCCGGGCCGGCGTCTGGAACGGCTGCCAGGGCAGCTTCTGGACGGCGATGGAGGCATCGACGGGCGCGGGCTTGACGCTCTGTCGCCAGGCGCGGGTGGCGCCGCCGTCGGTCAGCAGCCGGTCGAAGCCGTGGAGGCCGGGCTCGCCCTCGCGGTTGAAGTGCATCTTGCCGAAGGCGGCGGTCATATAGCCCGCCTTTTTCAGTTGCTTGGCCAGAGTCGGTTTGCCGGGGTCGAGCGCGGTGGAAAGCACGGTGACCCCGGCTGCATGGGGCATCTGTCCGGTGAGCAGGCTCTGGCGGGAGGGCGTGCAGACGGGCGAGTTGCAGTAATGGGAGGCGAATCGGACTCCCTCGCCCGCCAGCCGGTCGAGGTTGGGCGTGGAAGCCTGCCGGTTGCCGTCGCAGCCCATCACCCAGGCGGCGTGGTCATCGGCGATCAGGAACAGGAGATTCGGGTGGCGCCGCCTCTGGCGGCCGCGCAGGATGGCTGGGGCCATGCCGGCGCCGAAGGCTCTGCGCGAAAGCATGCGCCCATTCTACTGCGGGCCCTGTTGAATCAGCAGCCGGCCCTTCCCTATGATCAGAATCAGGAGAGCAGGCCCGCATCCATGACAGAGGGACTCAGCCGGCGGTCCAGCGAGGTGCTCCGCGCCATTGTCCAGACATACGTGGAGACCGGGGAACCTGTCGCCTCGCGCACGATTGCGCGGCGCCGCAAGGAGCCGCTGAGTCCGGCCACGATCCGCAACATCATGTCGGACCTGGCTGAGATGGGCTATCTCGAGCAGCCCCACACTTCGGCCGGCCGCGTGCCGACGGCGAAGGCCTTCGCCCACTATGCCGCCGCCGTCGCCGCCGGGTTGCGGGAAGTGGCCGCCAATGAACGGATGCGCGAGGAACTGGCCCGGGTGGGCTCGCCGGACGAGTGCGTGCAGCAGGCCTCGCATCTGCTGACGTCGCTCACGCGGAACGTGGGCATCGCAGCCGCCATCCCCGCCTCGGCGCAGCAGCTCGACCAGATCGATCTGATCCGCCTGCCCGACCGGCGGATTCTGATGATCGTGGTGACGCGCGACGGGCTGGTTCACAACCAGGTGGCGCATCTGCCGGAGCCGGTGACGCAGGACGACTTGCAGTCGATCCGGAACTTCGTCAACCAGCATTTCGCCGGCTGGCAGATGCGCGACATCCGCGCCGAGCTGGACCGCATGGTGCGCGAGGAGCGCGCCGCATACGACCTGCTGCTCGGCAGGCTCCAGCTGCTGCATGCGCAGGGGCTGCTGTCATTCGAGCTGCCGCCGCGGGTGTACCTGGAAGGTGCGTCGAACCTGCTGGGGCTGGACTTGCACATCACGCGCGAGCGGCTGCGCGAGCTGTTCCACGCGCTCGAGGAGAAGCAGCGCCTGATCGAACTCCTGGACCAGTATCTTGACGGCAGCGAGAGCGGCCTGCAATTCCGCATCGGGCTGGGAGAGGCGCACCCGGCGCTGCGGGAGTTTGCGCTGATCGGCATCCGGGTGGAGGGGCCGGGAGGGCTGGAAACGCGTCTGGCCGTGCTGGGGCCGATGAGGATGCACTATCCGCGCGTGATGAGCGCGGTGGTTCAGTTGCGCTCTCTTCTGAAGAGCCTGCCGCAGTAGGCGCGGCGCTTGCTACTCTGGGATTTGAGTCCGGATTCAGGCAATATGACCGAGCAGGAACTGCCCAACGCAACCGAGGATGTGGCTTCGATTTCGCCTGAGGCGCAATCGGCGCTGGAGCAGCCGTCAGAAACGCAGGCGGGCGCCGGGCCGGAAGCCGCAGGCGCCGAGGCTCTGGCCGCCGAGCGCGACCGGCTGGCGCAGGAGAAGGCGGAGCTGCAGGACCGCTACCTGCGCCTTGCCGCCGAGTTTGACAACTACCGCAAGCGCAGCGACCGCGAGCGGCTGGAAGCCATCGAATTCGCCGCCGCCGGCGCGCTGAAGGCTTTGCTGCCTGTTCTGGACGACCTGGAGCGGGCGCTGAAGATCCAGACTTCCGATGCCGAATATGCCCGCGGGGTGGAGCTGATCTACCAGCGGATGTCGGAGACGCTGCGCAAGCTCGGCGTCGAGCCGGTAGAGTCGGAAGGCAAGCCGTTCGACCCCAACCTGCACCACGCCATCGAGCGCGTGGAGGATCCCGGCGTCGAGCAGGACACCGTGCTGGCCGAGTTGCAGCGCGGGTACACCTACAAGGGGCGGCTGCTGCGGGAGTCGCTTGTGCGCGTCGCCGTCAAGAGCTGATCGTGACGAAGCGCGACTACTACGAGATTCTCGGCGTCTCCCGCTCCGCCTCGGAGCAGGAGCTGAAGAGCGCCTACCGGAAGCTGGCGCTGCAGTACCACCCGGACCGCAACCCCGGCGACAAAATAGCCGAGGAAAAGTTCAAGGAAGCCGCCGAAGCCTACGGCGTGCTCTCGGACCCGGAGAAGCGCCGCATTTATGACTCCTACGGCCATCAGGGGCTGGAGGGCGCCGGCGCGCCGGGCTTCAATCCCGAGGCGTTCGCGGACTTCGCCGACATCTTCGGCGACTTTTTCGGCTTCGGGGATCTGTTCGGATCCGCGGGCAGGCGGCGCAACCGCCCGCAGCGCGGAGAGGACACGCGCTTCGACCTCGAGATCGAATTCCAGGACGCGATTTTCGGCAAGGAGGTCGAGATCCAGGTGCCGCGGCTGGAGACCTGTTCCGCCTGCCAGGGATCGGGGGCGGAATCGCGGGACGGCTGGGCCACCTGCACATCCTGCCACGGACGGGGCGAGCTTTACTACCGGCAGGGATTTCTCACCATCCGGCGGACCTGCTCGCACTGCGGCGGCTCCGGGCGCGTGCTGCGGCGCCCGTGCCGCACCTGCCAGGGCGAAGGCCATGTGCGCACCACCCGCAAGCTGAAATTGCAGATCCCGCCGGGCATCGACAGCGGCAACAAGATGCGCGTTGCGGGTGAGGGGCAGCCCGGGGTCCATGGCGGGCCGCCGGGCGACCTGTATGTCTTCATCCTCGTCAAGCCGCACCCTGTCTTCGAGCGGCGCGAATACGACCTGCACTGCGTGGTGCCGTTGAACGTGGCGCAGGCGGCGCTGGGCACGGAGCTCAACATCCTCACCTTCGACGGCGTGCAATCGGTGAAAGTGCCGGAAGGCGTGCAGAACGGCGAGACGCTGCGGCTGAAAGGGCGCGGTGTGCCCCATTTGCACGGCAAAGGGCGCGGAGACATCGTCGTGCATCTCGACGTCCGCATCCCGCGGAAGCTGACCCGCGAGCAGCGCAAGCTGTTCGAGCAGTTGCGCGAGACGCTGCCCGATGAAAGCGACCCGCAAGAGAAGTCGCTCCTTGAGAAGCTGAAGGATTATCTCGTCTGAGCGCTGCCGGGGTTGCGCCCGATGGCGATCAGGGAAACGCCCCGCCAGGGCAGCCGCCCGTCCACGCGTTTCCACAGCCACACCGTGCGGTCGAACAGCCATAGCTGCGCGCGGCCGAAGGTGCGCCTTCTCAATACCCGTCCGTTGAGCCACCAGCCGGGGCGCGTCACGCGGTTGAAGCCGAAGACCCGCTCCACCTCGAAGCCCGCCTGCTGCATCTTCGCGCGCAGCTCGGCTTCCGAATACCGGCGCCAGTGGCCGAGCACGGCGTCGAGTTCGCCGTAAATCGACCGCCCTTCGGGGACCAGCACGATGGCGCGCCCGCCGGGCTCCAGCGCGGCGCGAAGATTCCGCAGCGCCGCCAGATCGTCCTCGACATGCTCGACCACGTTGAGGCAGATCACCGTGTCGAAGCTGCCGCGCAGCGGCTCGAAGTCTTCGGCGCGGCCAAGGTCCACCCGTGCCACGCGCACATTCGGCCGGTGCGCCATGCGCGCCGCCAGCCGCGTCAGGTGCTCTGGATCGAGATCGGAAGCCACGTAAAGCGCGCGCCCCGGCGCCAGCCTTCGTGTCAGGTTGCCGATGCCCGCGCCGATCTCAAGCACCCGGCGCCCCACATGGGGAGCGATGGTATCCGCCATCCAGGCGTTGAAGCAGCGCGCCTGCGCCAGGCGGTCAAGAATTTCGGCTCCCGCCTCGTTGTAAGTGTCCCGCCGGAGGGAGTACCACAGCACGGCGAGCAGCCCGAGCAGGGCGTCGCGGCGCCGGATCTTCTTGCCCTCCTCGTAGGTGCGCCCGTGGTAGCGAATGGGAGTCTCATAGATCACCGCTTCGCGCTGCGCCAGCTTGATGGTGATTTCGGCTTCGAAGCTGAAGCCGTCGGAGCGCAGCGGGATGCTGCGCACCAGGGCGGTGCGGAAGGCCTTGTAGCCGGTCCAGACGTCGGTGAGGTTCAGGTCGCTGGCCAGGTTGGCGAGCGTGGTCAGCCAGCGGTTGGCCACCGAGTGCCAGAAGTACAGCACGCGGCGCTCCGTGCCGACGGCGAAGCGCGTGCCGTAGACGGCGTCGGCGCGCCCCTCCAGCAGCGGCTCGAGCAGCTTCGGGTAGTCGCGCGGGTCGTATTCGAGGTCGGCGTCCTGGATGAGAGCGAACTCGCCGCGCGCCTCTGCCAGGGCGGTGCGCACGGCCGCGCCCTTGCCCCGGTTGCGCTCGTGGCGCAGCACGCGGACAGCGCCGTCCAGATGGCGCGCGGCATCCAGAGCGGCTTCGGCCGTGCCATCGGTGGAGCCGTCATCCACCACCAGAACTTCCCGCTCCAGGCCGTCCGGCAACGGGGCGCGGAAGACCCGCGCCAGCACTTCAGGCAGAAATTCCGCTTCGTTGTAAGCGGGAATCAGGATGCTCACCAGGGGCATGCGGTTCCACCGGCGCCCTCCCATCTTGCCATGATCCCGACGGCCCGCTGCGCGCGCGCATGAGGCGGGCAGGTTTCGGAGAAGAGCATGCGATATATTGATGGCGGAGCATCGTCATGCAAGCCTTGAACCGCCGTGCATTGTTTGTGGCGATGGGCGCGGCCTTCTCCCGCCCGCTCCGCGCCGCCGATCCCTGGACCAAGCCGCCTGCGGAGTGGACCGAAAAGGACGTACAGCGGATTCTGAATGACTCGCCGTGGTCCCGTCGGGTGTCGATCACGCTCGGAACGGGCATGATGACGGGCGGGGGCGGCGGACGGCGGGGCGGGCGTGGCGGGGGAGGAGGAATGGGCGGTGCGATGCCGGACGCAAGCGTCGGCGCCGGCAGCGAGGGAATCTCGGGCGGCGGGCGCGCAGGGATGGGCGAGGGGATGGGCGGCACAATGGCGCCTTCGATCCAGTTCCAGATCCGCTGGCAATCCGCCAAGCCGGTGAAGCTGGCCACCGTGCGCGCGCGCATGGGCGCGGAAGCCGACAGCTCGCCGCAGGCGCGCGAGTTTGTCGAAAGAGAAGAGCCCGACTACGTCATCGCCGTGATCGGTCCGCCGATGGGCCCCATGGAGGAGGGGCAGGCACGCGCCGGACAGCCGCCGCGTCCGGGCGCGGCGCCGCAGAAAGGCGAAGGACCGCCGCAGGGGCGGCGCGGAGATCCCGAACAGTGGATGGCAGCGCTCAAGGAAAACACATGGCTCGCCTGGAAAGAGCATGAGAAGCTTCACCCGTCTTCGGTCGCGTTTCCGCCGGGCGGGCAGCGGAATGTGCTCATCTTCCACTTCCCCAAGGATCATCCCATCGAGCTCGAGGACAAGGAAGTGGAGTTCTGCATGCGCCGCGGGCCGATGGAGGTCAAGCGCAAGTTCAAGCTGAAGGACATGCTCTTCGAGGGCAGGCTCGCGCTCTGATGCGGCTGTTGCTTCAGGGCTTCGCCGGACGGCTCATGGCCTCGGCGATGGCGAATTCGTAGAGCGCCAGCGCGCGGTAGTATTCGGTGAGCGCGGACAGTTCGCGCAGCTCGGTTTCATAGGTGGCCTGTTCGCGCAGGTTGACCAGGAACAGGTTGCCCTCGCCAAGATCGAACTTGACGCGCTCGGCCGTTTCCAGCTGCCGCGCCACATCCACCTCTTCGCGCAGCACCCGCGCGCGCTCGTATGCGGCTTTCAGCGCGGAGTAAGCGTCGCGCACTTCGGCGGCGATCTGGTCCCGGGCAAAGCGCTCGCGCTGGTCGAACTGCTCGATGCGCGCCAGCGCCGCCAGGTCGCGCCCTTTTGCAACCCTTCGCTGGGCGGGCAGGTCGAAGGCGAGCGAGGCGATCAGATCGTTCGGGCCGCGCCCCACGCGGCGCTCTCCCAGCTGGCTCGAGAAGCTCATGGAAAGATCCACGCCGGGCAGCAGCAGGTTCTGCGCCAGCTTGCGGTCGACCTCCACCTGTGAGCGCTGCTCGCGGAAACGGCGGATCTCCGGACGCCGCTTCCAGGCCAGCTCGATATCTTCCTGCAACCGCTGTTCGTCGATGTCGCGCAGGGCCGGGAACGCGGCAGGCAGACGCTCCACGCCCGGCAGGACCGGGGCGCCGGCGTCATCGCGGTAGTACAGAGACAGCTCGATGGCCGCCTGTTGCAAACCGCGTTCGGCCTCGATGGCCTGCGCGCGGCGTGTGAGGATGGCGCGCTGGTTGTCGGTGACGTCGACGGCCGGGATCTGCCCCAGCCGGGCGGCCTCGCGGAGCTGGCCGTCGCGCTGCTCGGCCACCTGCAAGACGGATCTGGCTACCTGATGGCGCAACCCGGCGGCGACCCATTCGTAGTAGCGGCGCGTGGCGAGCTGCAGGATCACCAGCCGCTGCTGGTCCACGCCGAGATCGGCGATCCGCTGTCCGATGCGCGCCTTCTGGAGCTCTGCACGGCGGGCGTCAAGCGAGCGGTCGCGCAACAGGGGCAGCTTGAAGCCCGCCTTCCACTCGCCGCCGAGGTCGGTTTGCAGCTTGCCGTCGTAGGAGGCGAACTCGCCGCGGCCGAGCTGATAGCCCGCAAAGTAGGTCATGCCCTGGAACTGCGTCGCCTGCTCGACGCCGGTCCGGTAGACGTCATTGCGGTACTTTCCGAGGTAGTCGCCCTCGTAGCCGCTCTTCAGGGACAGGTCGAAGCGCCCGGTGGCGGCAAGGACGTCGGCGGCGGCGACGACGCGGTCTTGCAGCGCCGCCAGCAGGGGCGGATAGTGGCGATCGACCGAACGCAGAACCTCCTCCAGCGCCAGCGGAGCCTGCGCTGCGAGCGGCGGCGCCAAGACCAGAAAGACAGCCACGAACCTCATTTGCCTTTCCCCTTCGTTCCCCTCGCGCCCGGTTCGTCCTCGGCGATGACGGGCGGGAAGCCGTTGAAGCGCCGCCAAAGCTCCCAGCCGAGCGTCACCTGCCGCAACAGCACCCATCCCTTGGCCTGCACGCCCTGCCGCAGGTAGCGCGAAGACGGCCACGGGTCGTCTTCGGGGTCGGGCGTCACCAGGATCCGGAACTGGCCCCCTTTGGTCTCCGCAGCGTCCACCAGGCGCACCACGCCGCCAAAGGTGCCCACCGCCACAGCGGGCCAGCCGACGAACTGAATCGCAGGCCAGCCGTTGAACTGCAACCTCACCTTGTCGCCCACCTGCACCAGCGGCATGTCCATGCCGTCCAGCCAAAGCTCCACGGTGGGCTGCCCGGCATCCGGGACGAACAGGGCCACCGGTTCACCGCCCTTCAGCAGTTCGCTGTTCGGCTGCGCCAGCAGGCGCAATACGGTCCCGTTGCGCGGCGCGTAGACCCTGAGCGTCTGCTGGCGCGCCAGCCGCGAATCCACGCGTTGAAGCTCGGCCCGGATGTTGGCGATCTCGGCCCGGGCCAGATTCAGGGCGGCGCGCTCGCCCTCGATGGCGGCGTCGGCGTCGGCGGTGACTTTGCGCAGGTCGTCCTCCAGCGCCTGCTTCTCGGTGCGCGCGGCGTTGAGGGCGGCGGTGGCGCGCCGCACCTCGGCTTCCGCGGTGGCGAACTCCTGCTGCGCCAGCTCCACCATGCGCTGGCTGGCCAGTCCGCGGTCCCGCAGGCTCTTCTGACGCTCGATGTTGAGCCGGGCCACGGTGAGCCTTTCTTCAGAAGCCCGCAAGGCTTGCTCGTTCTGCACGATCCGCTCGGACGCCATGCGCACGCGGTTGGACGCGGCGTTGACGGCGTTGGTCTTCGACTCCTGCAATCGCCCGAGCCGCTCCTGATGAGCCGAGGCGCGTCCTTCGGCCATCATCAGCCGGTCGTTCACCGCCAGCCGTTCGTTGCGCAGCCGGTCGAGAATCATCGGATCGTTGTCGGTCAGCTCCACAATCAGCTGGCCCTCGCGCACATGGACGCCCTCGGTGACGTGCCACTGCGCCACGCGGCCCTCGACAGGCGCGCTGATGGCCTGCACGCGCTCCACCGGCGTCAACGCCGAGACGTGCCCAATTCCCGAAACGCTCTGCTGCCACGGCGTGAAGATCAGCGCAATGGCCGCCAACACGAAAAACAGCACCAGCGTTCGGGCCACGGTCCTGACCCGCTTGCCCGAGTCCAGCTCCGCCATCACCGGCAAAACATGGGCGCTCATCTCTTCACCTCCCGCAGGGTTCCCTCCCGAATTGCATAGACGCGGTCACATCGTCCGAGAATCTCCTGGTTGTGGCTCGCCACGATCACCGTCCAGCGCTCTCGCGGCAGGAAGACCAGATCCAGCAGGCGCCCGCGCTCCGGCAGGTCCTCCAGCCAGTCGAGGCACTCGTCCAGCAAGAGCACGCGCGGCTCGTGCGCCAGCGCGCGCGCCAACTCGAACTGCACCGCCTGCCCGGACGACAACGGCCCCCCGCCCGTCGCCAGCTCCGTGTTGAGACCGCCGGGCATCTTCAGGACCTGCTCCAGCAAACCTACTTCCTCCAGCGCCGCCTGCGCCCTGTCCATCGTCAGCTCTTCCCGGCCCAGACGCATGTTTTCCAGCACCGTCCCCTCGAAAATCTGCGGCTCCCGCACCAGCGCGATCTGGTCCCGCAACTCGTACAGGCTCAGGACGCGATAGTCTATCCCGTCGATCTCCACATGCCCGCTGTCTGGCGGCCGGAGCGCATAGAGCACGTCCATCAGACTGCTCTTGCCGCTGCCGGTGGAGCCGACCAGCCCTATCCGGTCGCCCGGCTCCGCCGTCAGCCTCACCCCCTGGATCAGGGGCGCGGAGACGCCCGGGGAAACGGCCACATCCTGCATCCGGATCGCCGCCGCCCCGTGCTTGCGCGGCAGCAGTTCGCCCGCCTCCCGCTCCCTCGGCAAGTCCGTCAGATAGCCAAGCTTGTCGAGCGCCGCCATCAGGTCATAGAACAACTCCAGGTGCTTGCCGAACTTCGTGATGCCGCTGGTCACCAAGGCCACCACCAGCTCCGCCGCCACCAGTTGCCCCAGCGTCATCTGCCGGTCGATCACCAGCCAGCCGCCCACCCCCAGCAAGGTTGCGCTGGCCAGCGCCTGCAGGACAAACGAGCCCACGATCTGGCGCAGAAGTATCCGGAAGTGCTTCGCCCGGTAGCCGAGATAGTCCTTCACCAGCTCGTTGGTCCGCTCAAGCGCCAGCACCAGCCCGGCGCGCGATTTCACCGCAATCTGGTGCCGCGCCAGCTCCTCCAGCCAGGCCAGCAGCGCGTACTTGGCCTTGGACTCCTTCACCGCCGTCGGAATGGCGCCCGATCCCATCGGGAACAGCACCACGAACAGGCTCAGTGCCAGCAGCACGTCGAACGCCAGCAGGAACGGATGGTAGACCGCCAGCAGGGTCATGCCGATCAGCGTCTGCACGGCCACGGTGAGCCCGTCCAGCAGCAGCGTCGCTCCGGCCTTCTGAACGGTCACCACTTCCAGGAAACGGTTCACGAGTTCGGGTCCGTGATAACGGTCGAAGGCGCGAGGCTCCACGCGCACAAGCTTGTCCGCCACGTCTCCGGCCAGCCGGACGAAGACCCGGCGCTGGATCATTTCCACCACGTACTGCCGGTAGGCGTTCAGCCAGGCAACCGCGAGCAGGGCCAGCAGCACCAGCACCGTCAACACCGCCAGAGGCTGCAAAAGAGTGCCGAAAGCAACGGTGTTCACCACGGCCTGCACCGCGATCGGCAGCACCAGCGAAACCAGTCCCGTCGCCGCCGTGTATATGACGACTACCCAGGCGTCCTCGGACTCCAGCGATATCCATTGCCGCAGCCGCACCAACGGGTGAACGGAGTGATAGATTGAAATTCCGGACGCGTCTCCAGCCATTCGCTTTTCTCTTCTGAATTGTGACTCGAATCGGGGCGCTGATTCTCGACCCGCCCTCGGTTGCCTTCAGCACCGGGCCGGCGCCGGCGCCCGCTCTCCTCCGGGACTGGCGGCGCAGCCAGCGTCCCCGCCGGGCGTTATCTGCCCGCCGGGGAGATCCCCTCCGGCGTGGAGAGGCCTGAATTCTTCATCGTATCAAGACATCTAGATGTTTGACGGCATCCGCAAGTTTCGGCTATCATTCCAATTGACCAGACTGTTAGCGGAGGCTCCCATTCCCTCGCGCGCATTGATTTCGAAAGAGCTCGCGGAACTGCTTGGGGCAGTGGCGCACGCGCACCGCCTGCGGATCCTCATCGAGTTGCATCACGGGGAGCTGGATGTCAACGGGCTCCAGCAGATTCTCGGCATCAGCCACTCCGGCGTTTCACAAAATCTCGCCATTCTGCGGGCGCACCATCTGGTGCGCGAACGGCGAGAGGGGCGGCGTGTATTTTATTCGCTCACCAATCCCCGCCTTGCGGAATGGCTGCTGGAAGGGCTGGAGTTTCTTGCCGGCGGGCTCATCCACCACGAGGATCTGCGCAGCGCGGTGCAGGATGCCAGGAGGCTCTGGACGGGGCAGAAAGAAGCCTAGCGCTTCTCTTCCACCGCGCGGTAGACGTCGCGTTTCGCCAGCCGGCGTCGCCGTGCGACCTGCTTGATCGCGTCCATTCGCGCCAGTCCCTCGCGTTCCAGGCGTTCCACTTCGCTTCTCAGCTCGCCTTCCGTGAAGCTTGCTTCCGCCGGCTCCCCGGTCCTGCCGATGAGCAACGTGACCTCCCCGCGCACGGCGCCGCGCCTTTCGAGCTCCGTACAAACCTGCGCCGCAGTGCCGCGCAGGAACTCCTCGTGCACCTTGGTCACTTCCCGCGCCACCACCACCGGGCGGCTGCCCATCACGGCTTCGACATCGCGCAGGGACTCCAGCAGCCGGTGGGGCGCCTCATAAAAAACGAGCGTCGCGTCGAGCCCCTTCAACGCCTCGAGGGTGCGCCGCCGCTCGCCGCTCTTGCGCGGCAGGAATCCGCCGAAGTAGAAACGGTCTGTCTCAAGTCCGGAGGCGGAAAGCGCCGCCATGGCGGCCGTGGGGCCCGGCACCGGGACCACCGCGATGCCCCGCCCGGCAGCCTTCTTCACCAGGCGGTAGCCGGGATCGGAGATCAGCGGCGTGCCCGCATCGGAGACCAGCGCCACTGAATCGCCGTCCTCCAGGCGCCGGAGCAGCTCCTCGCTCCGCTCGGCCTCGTTGTGTTCGTGATAGCTCACCGTGCGCGCCGGGATGCCGAAATGCTCCAGCAGCTTGCGCGTCTGCCGCGTGTCCTCGCAGGCGATCCAGGCCGCCTCGCGCAGGGTCTGGACGGCTCGCGGGCTCATGTCGGCGAGATTGCCGATCGGCGTCGCCACGATGTAGAGCGTTCCGGCCACGCGTCCATTGTAAGGCCCGGCGCTTGGCCGTCATCGGCTCCGGCAAGGGATAATGGAGCCATCCCCGCCGCCGTGCGGCGCGCGGGCGTTCAAGCCATGGAAACCGGCCAGCCGCAACCCGGAGTGCAGGGCGATTGCTTCGTCTACGAGTCCCGGACGCCGAAGCTCCGGGTGGAGCTCGACTATGGCGTGGTGGACAAGCTTGCCTCGGAAGCGTTGCGCGGCCTGGGCGCCCTGCCGCGGCGCGGCATCGAAGTGGGAGGGCTGCTGCTGGGCCGGGCGGATTCACTGCGGGTGCCGGGCGCCGTCCGGATCGAGGACTGCGTCCCCTTCGCCTGCGAGCATCTCTACGGGCCGAACTTCCAGCTGTCGCCAAAGGACCGGGAGGCCTTCGCGCAGCTGGCGGACTCCTGGTTCCACACGCGGAACCCGTCTCTTTACGCCGTGGGGATCTACCGCTCCCACACGCGCGGCGAACTCGAGCTGACGCAGGAGGACGTGGAGCTGCTGGACGCCTGTTTCCCGCAGGCGCACGCGGTGTGCCTGTTGGTCCGGCCTTTCGCGATGCGCGCCGGGGAGGCCGCCTTCTTCCTTCGCCGCGGCGGCGCCTTCCACCCCGGCCCTCCGGCGCAGACGTTCCCGTTCCGGCGCAAGGAACTGGGAGGAGGCGCGACGCCGCGCGGCGCCTCCGCCACCACGCCGGACAGGGCGCCCCAGCCTCTCCCTCCTGTAGCGAAGGATGCCACGCCGCAGCCATTCCCCGGGGAATCCGGAGACCCCGGCGTGGTGGAGACCCTGCTGGCCGACGAATCCGCCGAGCCGGCTCCGCCATACGCCCGGCGCCACGGCGGCTGGCTGTGGTTCGCTTCCCTGGTGGTTTTCCTCCTTGCCGGCGTCCTGGTGGGCGTGCAACTGGCGGGCGGCTGGCGGCAGCCCGCCGCGCCCGCGCCCTCCGGCGACCCGTTCACCCTGGGTCTTTCCGCCGTGCAGTTCGGCGAAGCGATTCATTTTCGCTGGAACTCGCAGGCGCCTGCCCTGCTGGCCTGCCGGAGCGCCTCCCTCACCATCCGCGACGGCGCCAACACGAAGATCATCGAGTTGGGCAAGGAAGACGTGGCGCGCGGCGCGTTGATCTACCGGAACGCATCCCCGGACGTGCATTTCCGGCTGGAGGCCGTCTTCAGTCCGGGCAATACGCTGTCGGAGTCCATCCAGCTCCGCCTTCTGCCGCCGGCGGCCGGTCCCGCCAGCCCGGAGCCCCCGATCCGCTAAAATGACAGTGGTGTCGCCGGAGAGCCCTGCCGTTCAGCCCGAGCCTGCACCGCAGCCCGAGCCAGTTCCGGCGGCGGTCCCCGCGCCATTTGTGCGCAGCGCCATCTCCGAGTGGGCCATCACGATCATCCTGCTGTTGTTCGGCACAACAACACTCGTGCAGGCGTTCGTCATCCCCACCGGATCGATGGAAGAGAACCTCCTGATCGGCGACCATCTGCTGGTGGACAAGCTCGCCTACGCTCCGGCGGGACCGGTGGGCAGCTTCCTGTTGCCGTATCTGGACGTGAAGCGCGGAGACATCGTCGTATTCCGCTACCCGGCGGACGTCCGGCAGACCTTCGTCAAGCGTGTGATCGGCGTGCCGGGCGACCGCATCCGCATCGCCGGCAAAGAGGTCTTCCTCAACGGCCGCCGCGCCGAGGAGCCCTACAAGTTTCACAAGACGCCTTACATCGATTCCTACCGGGACAACTTCCCCTCCGAGCCCAACACGCGCGTCGACGTCCGCGCCCTGGACATGCTGGAGCGGCACACTTCGAACGGCGAAGTCGTCGTGCCGCCCGGCGCCTATTTCGTTCTCGGCGACAACCGCGACTCAAGCCTGGACAGCCGCTACTGGGGCTTCGTGCCCCGCGAAAACATCATCGGAAAGCCGTTGCTGGTGTACTGGTCTTATGACGCTCCCACCCACCGTCTCACCAGCCCGGGCGTCAACCTGGAACACCTGCGCGACCTCGCCGCCAACTTTTTCACCAAGACCCGGTGGCGCCGCACATTCCTTCTGATTCGCGGCCACCCTTTGCAGCCTTAGCTCTGTCGCACCATGAAGAACCCCGTCAAGAAGCCCGCAGCCGCCACGGCGGAGAAGCAGGAATTTTTCAAGCCGGACCTGGCGGAGAAGGTCCGCTCGTTCGTCTCCGAATGGGCTGTCACCATCGTGCTGCTGCTGTTCGGCACCACCACGTTGTTGCAGGCTTTTGTCGTCCCCACCGGATCGATGGAGGACACCGTGCTGATCGGCGACCACATGTTCGTCGACAAGCTCTCCTATGCCCCGGCAGGTCCGGTGAGCCGCTTCCTGTTGCCGTACGTCGATGTCAAACGCGGCGACATCATCGTTTTCAAGTTCCCCGTGAATCCGCGCGAGAACTACATCAAGCGCATCATCGGCGTGCCCGGCGACCGCATCCGCGTCGTCAACAAGCAGCTCTACCTGAACGGCAAGGCGGCGGAGGAGCCTTACGTGGTCCACAAGACCCCCTACATCGACTCCTACCGCGACAATTTCCCTTCGGAACCCAACACGCGGCTCGCCGAAGCCGCCTACGACATGCTGGCCAACCACGTCGTCAACGGCGAGGTGGTTGTGCCGCCGGGACACTACTTCGCCATGGGCGACAACCGCGACAACTCGCTCGATTCGCGCTACTGGGGCTTTGTGCCGCGCGAGAACATCATCGGCAAGCCGGCCATCATCTTCTGGTCGTATGACACGAGCACGGAGCGGCTGGCCGATCCCAACTTCATCTCCATCGACCACCTGATCGATTTGGGCCTCAACTTCTTCACGAAGACGCGCTGGAAGCGCACCTTCCTGGTGCCGAAGAGCTACCCGCTCGGCTGACCCGCGCTTTCCGCTCCCATTGCCGTCTCCCGGTCGCGCAACCCCAGCAGATACAGGATCCCGTCCAGACCGACGGTGGACAGCGACTGCCGCGCGCCGGCGCGCACCACGGGCTTGGCGCGAAATGCAATGCCCAACCCGGCCAGCCGCAGCATCGGCAGGTCGTTCGCGCCGTCCCCCACGGCGATGCACTGCTCGAGATCCAGCCCCTCCTGCGCCGCCAGCGCGCGCAGCCGCCGCGCCTTCTCCTGGCCGTCGACCACCGGTGGCGCCACCTCGCCCGTCACGACGCCATCGCGGACTACCAGCGTGTTGGCGTGCAGGTAATCAATGCCGAGCCTTTCCTGCAACATACGCCCGAAGAACGTGAACCCGCCGGAGAGGATCGCCATGCGGTAGCCGAGCCGCTTCAATGTGCGCGCCAGCCGCTCTGCGCCCTCGGTGAGCGGGATCCGCTCCATCACGCGCTGGAGCGCCTCTTCCCGCAGCCCGCGCAGCAGCGCCACTCTTTGCCGGAAGGCCTGCCCGAAGTCGAGCTCGCCGCGCATGGCCGCTTCGGTGACACGGCGCACCGGCTCGCCCACGCCCGCCTCGGCCGCCAGCTCGTCGATCACCTCGCCCTGGATGAGCGTGGAGTCCATGTCGAAGGCCACCAGCCTGCGGTGGCGCCTCCAGATCGAGTCGTGCTGAAACGCGATGTCGATGCCCGTCTCGCCCGCCAGCCGCGCCAGTCCGGTGCGCAGCGCGCCCTCGTCGGGGTCGAATCCCGCATTGGCGGCGCTCGCCGTGAATTCCACGCAAACGCTCGGCGCCCCGGCCGCAACCTCCAGCGGCATGCGCGCCGAGAGACGGTCGATGCGGTCGATGTTCAGGCCCGCGCGCGCGATCTCGCCCGCCACCGCCGCCAGAGCCTCCGCGTCCAGCCTGCGGCCCAGCGCCGTGACCAGGTAGCGCCGCTTGCGCTGCTGGCCCACCCACTGCGCGTACCGGTCCGCGCTGGCCTCGGTATAGCGGATCTGCACCCCCAGACGGTGCGCTTCCAGCAGCAGGTCGGTCATCATCGTCGAGGCGCGCAGCGCTGCGGTCAGCTCCACCAGAATGCCCAGCGCCAGCGCGTCGTGAATCACCGCCTGCCCGACGTCCAGCACCCGCGCGCCGTGGCGCGCCAGCACCGACATCAGCGCATGGGTCACCCCCGGCCGGTCCTGCCCGGTCACATGGATCAGCAAAGCTCCCAAGTTCATCCCTTCCTGCCTGCCGGCCGCGCCCCTCGCGGGCCGTCGCTTCGTCCCCTCATTCGTAACGCAAAGTTTCGGCGGGCGCCACTGCGGCTGCGGCGCGCGCCGGATACCACGCCGCCAGCGCCGCCACGGCCAGCGCCAGCGCGGCGATCCACAACGAGTCGGCCCAGCGCGGATCGAACGGCACGTAGGAGAGCGAGTAGATCTCCTCGTCGATGCGGATCCACTTGTGCCGCCCCGCCAGCGCGCTCAACCAGTAGCCCAGCGCCAGCCCCGCCGCCGCGCCCGCGCCCGCCAGCAGCAGCCCCTGCCAGAGAAAGATGCGGGCGATCTGCGCGCGCCGCGCGCCCATCGAAAGCAGCACCGCGATGTCGCGCCGCTTTTCCATGACGCGCAGAAACAGCGCCGTCAGAATATTCAGCGCCGCCACCAGCTGGATCAGCGAGATCGTGATCACCGAGACGGTCTTCTCCATGCGCAGCGCGTTCAGCAGCTGCCGGTTCTGTTCCATCCAGTGCGTGGCGCCCAGCTCCGGCCCCGCCGCTGCCTCGGCGGCGCGCGCCACCTCCGGCGCGCGCGACGGATCGCCGAGTTTCAGCTCGATGGCGTTCACCACGTCGGGCAAGGCCAGCACGCGCTGCGCCTGCCGCACCGTGGTCAGCGCCATCTGGTTGTCCAGATCATAGAAGCCCGACTCGAAGATCGCCGCCACGCGAAAGCGAAACTCCGCCGGGCGCATGCCGAACGGCGTCATCTCCCCCTGCGGGCTCAGGATCCGCACCACGTCTCCGGTCCTCATGCCGACCCGCGCCGCCAGGCGCGAACCCAGCACCACGCCCGGCAAGCCCCGCACGTCGTCCAGCCCCTCCATGCTGCCTTCGCGGATGTGCGGCAGCAGTTCGGGCGAGTCGAGCCGCGTGCCTTTCAGCGTCGCCTCGGCCGATTGCACCGGCCCCGATACGAGCACCTTGCCGTACAGCGCCGCCGCCGCCTCCTTCACGCCCTCGATCCGCGACACTGACCCCGTGATCTCGCGCCAGCGGTCGATGCCCGTCGATGGCGTCTTCTCGAGAAGCACCACGTGCGGCGTCGCCCCCAGCAGGCTTTCCTCGAGAGCGCCCCGGAAGCCGTTGTTGATCGCCAGCGCGATCACCAGCGCCATCACGCCCGCCGCCACCCCCGCCACCGAAACCACGGTCACCAGAGGAATCACCGCCTGCCGCCGCCTGGCCAGCAGGTAGCGCAGAGCGACGAACAGCTCGAATCCGCGTGTCACCTGGAAGATGCCTGCCGCAGCCACTCCGCGATCCCGATCTCGCCCTCCGGGCGCAGAAGCGGGAACAGGATCACGTCGCGGATCGACTTCTGCCCCGTGAGGACCATCACCAGGCGGTCGATGCCGATCCCCTCGCCCGCCGCCGGCGGCATGCCGTAGCACAGCGCCCGCAGGTAGTCCTCGTCCATCTGATGCGCCTCTTCGTCGCCGCGCTCGCGCATCGCCAGCTGCATTTCGAAGCGCCGGCGCTGCTCGTCGGGGTCGTTCAGCTCGGTGAAGGCGTTGCCGATCTCCATGCCCGCCGCGTAAATCTCGAAGCGGTCCGTCATCGACGGATCCTCGGGGTTCTGCTTCGCCAGCGGCGAGACCTCCACCGGGTACTCATGGATGATGGTGGGCTGCACGAGCGCCTCTTCGCAGTGGCGCTCGAACAGGTCCACCAGCGCCTCGCCCGGCGTCGCCTTGTCCGAGTGGCGCAGCAGCCATTCCGGGTCCCGCACCTGCCCGGGCGTGGGGCGCGGACCGTGCTTCCAGAACTCGATCACGGCCTCCCGCATCGAGTACCGCCGTACGTTGCCGAAGTCCAGCTCCACGCCGTTGTAAAGGACCCTGGTGGAGCCCGTCGCATCCAGCGCCGTCTGCCGGAGCAGTTCGCAACTGAGGTCCATCAGGTCGCGGTAGTCGGCATACGCCTGATAGAACTCGAGCATGGTGAACTCCGGGTTGTGGCGCGTCGAGATCCCCTCGTTGCGGAAGTTCCGGTTGATCTCGTAGACACGCTCCATCCCTCCGGTCACCAGCCGCTTCAGGTACAGCTCGGGAGCGATGCGCAGGTAGAGGTCGATATCCAGCGTGTTGTGGTGCGTGACGAAGGGGCGCGCCGCCGCGCCGCCGTACAGCGGCTGCATCATCGGAGTCTCCACCTCGACAAAGCCGCGCCCGGACAGCTGCCTCCGCAGCGAGGCGATCACCTTCGCGCGCGTCTCGAAGACCTTCAGCACCTCCGGATTGGCGATCAGGTCCAGATAGCGCTGCCGGTAGCGCAGCTCGACGTCCTCAAGCCCGTGGTATTTCTCCGGCAGCCCCAGCAGGTTCTTCGACAGGAACGTGAGCTTCCCGGCATGGATGGAGAGCTCGCCCGTCTTCGTGCGGAACAGCCAGCCCTCCACCCCGACGATGTCGCCCAGGTCCAGGAGCTGGTAAAGCCGGAAGTCGTTCTCCGGCACAGAGTCCTTCCGCACGTAGACCTGGATTCGCTCGCCGAGCTGCTGCAGGTGGAAGAAGCCCGCCTTGCCCATGCGCCGCACCGTCATCACGCGCCCGGCGGCGCGCACCGCCACGCGCTGCTTCTCCAGTTCCTCGCCGCTTGCCTCGGACCAGCCGGCACGGATCTGCGGCACCGTGTGAGTGAACTCGAACCGCTGCCCGTAGGGGCGCCAGCCCAGCGCCTCAATCTCGCGGATGCGCGCAAAACGCTGCTCAAAAAGCTCCTGCTCCAGGGACAATGCGGGACTCCTTTGGGGGAAACCTTCATTATAATGGGACACTTGCGGTCGCTCAGCATCGTCATCCCCGCCTACAACGAAGAGCGGCGCCTGCCTGCCACGCTCGAGGCCATCCGTTCCTTCCTGCAAACAAAACAGCTGGATTTTGTCGAGATCCTGGTCGTCGACGACGGTTCCACCGACGGCACCGCCGCCGTGGCGCGCGCCGCGGCAGCCGCAGATCCGCGCATCCGCCTGCTCCAGAATCCCGGCAACCGCGGCAAGGGCTACTCCGTCCGCCACGGCATGAGGGAAGCCCGCGGCGAATGGGTGCTGTTCACCGACGCGGATCTCTCCGCGCCCATCGAGGACCTCGACCGGCTTGCGGAAGCCGTCAAGGGCGGGCAGGCTGACGGCGCCATCGGCTCTCGCGCCCTCGACCGCAGTCTGGTGTTGAAGCATCAGTCGCCGTTCCGCGAATTCAGCGGGCGCATCTTCAACCTCGCCATGCGGCTCATCACCGGGTTGCCCTACCGCGACACGCAGTGCGGCTTCAAGCTCTTCCGGCGCGACGTGGCGCAGTGCATGGCGGCGCGGCAGCTCCTCGACGGCTTCGGCTTCGATGTCGAGATCCTGCACATCGCGCGCAAGCACGGCTACCGCATTCTGGAAGTCCCCGTGCGCTGGGCCAACGCCGAAGGCACCAAGGTCAGCCTGCTGAAAGGCCTGGAGGCGTTTCTCGACCCCCTCCGCGTCCGCTGGAACGATCTGCGGGGCAGGTATCGTTAGATCATGTCCCTTGGCCGCCGCGAATTCCTCGCCTCGCTGCCCGCCTGCGCCGCCGCGCAGGCGCAGGAGCCGGCATCGCCACTCCGCCTGTGGTTCCGCTCGCCGGCGCGCCATTTCACCGAATCCCTTCCCTTGGGCAACGGGCGGCTGGGCGCCATGCTGTTCGGCGGAGTGCGCGAAGAGCGCATCGTGCTGAATGAGAGCTCCATGTGGTCCGGCTCCGTGGAGGACGCCGATCTGGAAGGCGCCGCCGACGCGCTGCCCGCAATCCGCCGCCTGCTTCTCGAAGGGCGCAACGTGGAAGCCGAGGCGATGGTGAACCGCCACTTCGTCTGCAAGGGCAAGGGCTCCGGCCACGCCCGCGGCAAGGACCTGCCCTACGGCTGCTACCAGACGCTGGGCGACCTGCGGCTCGAGTTCGACCATGCCCGGGAAGTCTCGGGCTACGTCCGCGAACTGGATCTCGAAACCGCCGTGGCGCGCGTCGCCTATGACGCCGCCGGCGTTCGGTTCGAACGCGAAGCCTTCGTTTCGGCCCCGGACGAGGCTGTGCTCGTGCGCATCACCTGCAGCCGCGCCGGCGCGCTGCACTTCCGCGCGCGTCTCACCCGCCCGGAACGCGCGCGCGCCGCCGCAGACGGCGAGAATGCGCTCGTGATGACGGGGGCGCTCGCAAACGGGCAAGGCGGCGATGGCGTCCGCTTCGCCGCACGGCTGGAAATTCATGCGCCCGGCGCGCAGATCGCTTCTGAAGACGGCGCGCTGCGCGTGGCCGGCGCCACCGAAGCCGTGCTCGTCCTCACTGCCGCCACGAATTATCAGCGCTTCGCAAAACTCTCCGCACAAGACCCGGCGGCGCTCTGCCTCGAACACCAGCGCCGCGCCCGCCGCGCGTGGAGCGAGCTGCGCCGGCGGCACGTCGGCGATTACCGCCGCTGGTTCTCGCGCTTC
Organism: uncultured Arcobacter sp.; assembly: GCA_964458495.1. GTDB lineage: Bacteria > Acidobacteriota > Terriglobia > Bryobacterales > Bryobacteraceae > JANWVO01. The sequence continues at coordinate 2,827 of CAYWJB010000030.1, read as the reverse complement.
TCGCTCGACCTCGGCCCCGGACGCGCGCACCTGCCGTTGCCGGAGCGTCTCCGCAGGGCTTACGAAGAAGGCGGCGATCCGCAGCTCGCCGCGCTCTACTGCCAGTACGGGCGCTATCTGTTGATCTCCAGCTCGCGCCCCGGCGGGCTGCCCGCCAATCTGCAGGGCGTCTGGGCCGAGGAGCTTCAGACGCCCTGGAACGCCGACTGGCACCTGAACATCAACGTGCAGATGAACTACTGGCCCGCCGAACCCACCGGGCTTGGCGAATTGCACGAGCCGCTGTTCGCGCTCACCGAAAGCCTGGCCGGGCCGGGCTCGAAGACGGCCCGCGTCTACTATGGCGCGCGCGGCTGGGTGGCGCACACCATCACCAACGCCTGGGGCTTCACTGCGCCGGGCGAACAGGCCAGCTGGGGCGCCACGTCCACCGGCTCCGGCTGGCTGTGCCAGCACCTGTGGGAGCATTACCTGTTCACCGGAGACCGGCAGTTCCTGCGGCGCGTCTACCCGGTGATGCGCGACGCGGCGCGCTTCTATGCCGACATGCTGATCGAGGAGCCGAAGCACGGCTGGCTGGTGACGGCGCCTGCCAACTCGCCGGAAAACTCGTTCGTGATGCCCGACGGGCGGCGCGCCGCCATCTGCCTCGGACCCACGTTCGACATGCAGCTGCTGCGGTATCTGTTCGCAGCCGTGATGGAAGCCAGTCATCTACTGAACACGGACGCCGAACTCCGCCGCGAGCTGGGAGAGAAGCGCCGCCGGCTGGCCCCGTCGCGAATCGGGAGCGACGGGCGGCTGATGGAGTGGCTCGAGGAATACAAGGAGGCCGAACCGCAGCACCGCCACGTGTCGCATCTCTGGGGGCTGCATCCCGGCTCAGAGATCACGCCGGAACAGACGCCAGACCTGGCGGAAGCGGCCAGAAAGTCGCTGGAAGCGCGCGGCGACGCGGGCACCGGCTGGTCGCTGGCGTGGAAGGTGATCTTCCGGGCGCGGTTGGGCGACGGCGACCGCGCGGCGCGTCTGCTGCGGAATCTGCTGAAGCCTGTCGGGGCTTCTGAAACGGGCATCCGCGCCACCGGCGGCGGCAGCTACGGCAACCTGTTCTGCGCACACCCGCCGTTCCAGATCGACGGCAACTTCGGCGGCGCGGCGGGCATCGTCGAGATGCTATTGCAGAGCCACAACGGAGTGGTGCGCCTGCTGCCCGCTCTGCCCGCGGAGTGGCCGCACGGGCGCCTGCAAGGGGCGCGGGCGCGGGGCGGCTTCGTCGTGGATCTTGAGTGGAGCGGCGGGCAGCTCAGGCAGGCGCGCATCCGCAGCCTCGCCGGCGGCGTGCTGCGCGTCCGTTACGCGGGCAGGATGCTGGAACGCCGCCTGCGCGCGGGCCAGACGGTCGTGCTGCGGGCCGCCGATTTCCGGCCGCAGGAGCGCGCCGGCGGAAGGACGATTCGGACGCGCGCGTCGTCAAACGGCTAGAATCGAAGCATGCGCAAACCTTTGATCGCCGGCAACTGGAAAATGTACAAGACGCCGGCTGAAACCCGCGATTTCTTTGCCCGATTCCTGCCTCTGGTGGAGAAGTCCAACCATGCCGACATCGCCATTTGCCCGCCGTTTGTCGACATCCCGGCGGCGGTGGAAGCCGCTGCGGGCAGCCGCACCGGCATCGGCGCGCAGAACTGCTACTGGCAGAACAAGGAAGGCGCCTTCACCGGCGAGGTGACGCCGGCGATGCTGAAGGCCGCCGGCTGCCAGTATGTGATCATCGGCCACAGCGAGCGCCGGCAGTACTTCGGCGAAACCGATGAAACGGTGCTGAAGCGCACTCGCGCCGCGCTGGAAGCGGGGCTGACGCCGATCGTCTGCGTCGGCGAGCTGCTGGAGGAGCGCGAGGCGGGGCGCACCAATGACGTCTTGCGGCGGCAGTTCGAAGGCGGCATCGCCGGGTTGAGCGCCGAAGAGTTCGCGCGCATCGTCATCGCCTACGAACCCGTATGGGCGATCGGCACGGGCAAGGTGGCCACGCCCGAGACCGCCGAGGAGGCGCACCGTTTCCTTCGCAGCCTGGCGGAGGCGAGATATGGCAAGCCCGCCGCCGAGGCGCTGCGGATTCTGTACGGAGGAAGCGTCAAGCCGGACAACATCCGCGGGCTGATGGCGCAGCCGGATCTGGACGGCGCGCTGGTGGGCGGGGCGTCGCTGAAGCCCGAGGACTTCGCCGCCATCGTCAACTTCTGATCGACGAGCAGCGGCCGCGTGTCTGCCCCGCCGTGCGCCCGCGCGCACATCGCGCCGGCGCTCTTTGACGCTGTCAGAGCCGCGAGTGAAGCCGCCCGAAGGGCGGCGGGAACGAGCGGTTTGCCGCATCGCGAGTGAAGCGGGCCGCAGGCCCGCGGGAACGAGCGGTCGCCCCGAGGGGGACTGACCACTCTGTCCCGCCCCACTATCTCCGCAGCCTCCCGAAACCGGTCCGCTCGTGGACAGAGCGGTCTGTCCCCCTCGGACCAACAATGCGGCCGCCGAGGTTTCGGCGATCGCGCGATTCCATAATGCCGTGCTGTGTGTCACTGCGGGGGAACCGCTCACTCTGGCCGTCGTTCTTTCGAACGCCGGCCGCCGTTCGCGGCTCTGAAGGCGCACGCTGTCAGAGCCGCGAGTGAAGCCGCCCGAAGGGCGGCGGGAACGAGCGGTTCCAACAATGCGGCCGCCGAGGTTTCGGTGCCAGCGCGGTCGCAAAATGCCGTGCTGCGTGTCACTGCGGGGGAACCGCTCACTCTGGCCGTCGTTCTGGCGAACGCCGGCCGCCGTTCGCGGCTCT
>CAYWJB010000029.1:0-32439 GCA_964458495.1 uncultured Arcobacter sp. | reverse complement strand
AACCCGCGACATCAACCTTGGCAAGGTTGCACTCTACCAGCTGAGTTACTCCCGCCCGGGGAGTTCATTTCCATTGTGCCGCAGGGAGGGCAGCCTGTCAAATGCGGGAGGGGGCAGGCTGCGGAGGGCGTGCCGTAGTGCGTTGCGGGTCAGAAATTTGCGGCGAGGCCAGAACAAAAACGGGTACAAATGACAGCCCCGGAAAAGTCTTTCTGTTTTGTAGTAACTGATTCAATTTCAATGTGTTACAAATATGTTTCGAGGCTGGGGAAGCAGCTGTCCAACTGTGCTATTCTGAACAACGCCGGTGCGGCTGCGAGGCCTCGGGAAGGACACTTCCTTTCGGGCAGCCCCGTTTCGTGAGGAGCCACAGCCGGATCACGGACAAGTTGACTTTATCAGGTTTCCCTCCTGTGGAAATCGTGTGCGTAAGTTGTGGAGATCGTGCAGTGGTGACAGTCACAGAGAACCCATGGGAATGCATCAAGCAGCAGTTGTCGAGGACGTTGCCGGAGGAGGCGTTCCAGAACTGGGTAGCCCGAACGGAGCTGCTGGAGGGAACAGGCGAGTGCCTTCAGGTCGCGGTGCCTGATGATCACTCGCGGATGTGGCTGGAGAAGCAGCTGGCGCCTGCCGTTGAGCAGGCGCGCAGGGCGGTGGGACTGGCGAACGTCACCATCCGATACGTGGCGGCGCTGAGGGAGAGTGAAACAGCGCGGAGCGTGCCTGCTGCGGCAGGCGCGCCGGCCGGGGGAGTATCCCGGGATGGTTCGCCCTTTCCTGACACGGCAAGCCAGCTGAACCCGCGCTTCACCTTCGAGACTTTCGTGGTAGGTTCGTGCAACCAGTTCGCTCACGCGGCGTCATGCGCTGTGGCGCGCGAGCCGGCGACAAGGTACAACCCCCTGTTCATTTACGGCAGCAGCGGGATGGGCAAGACACACCTGATCCAGGCGGTGGGACGGGCCTTGCTCGAAAGCCATCCTCGAATGCGGGTGGTGTACACGACGGGCGAACAATTCATGAACGAAATGATCCAGTGCCTGCGCACGGGCAGGATGGCGTCGTTCCAGCACCATTACCGCAGCGCGGACGCGCTGCTGATCGACGATGTTCACGTGCTGGGAGGCAAGGAACGCACCCAGGAGGAGTTCTTCCACACCTTCAACTCGCTTTACGACCACCAGAAGCAGATCGTAATCTCGAGCGACCAGATCCCGAAGAACATTCCCGGGCTGGTCGAGAGGCTGCGCACGCGTTTCGAGTGGGGCCTGATGGTGGACGTGCAGCCGCCCGACCTGGAAACGAAGATGGCGATCCTCGACAAGAAGGCAGAGGCAGAGGGAATTGAACTGCCGGAGGACGTGAGGATTCTGCTCGCCACGCGGATCCGGTCGAGTGTGCGCGAGCTGGAGGGAGCGCTCACAAAGCTGCTGGCGTATTCGTCGGTGACGGGCGCTCCGGTCAGCGTGCCGATGGCGCAGCAGGCGCTCCGGCACCTGCTGCACACCAGCGAGAAGCGGATTACGGTGGACGCAGTCATGCGCGCCGTGGCAGAGCGCTTCGGATTGCAGCCCGCACAGCTGAAGCAGAAGACGAACGCCCACGAGATCAGCCGCCCGCGGCAAATTGCCATGGCGCTGTGCAAGGAGCTGACCGGCGCATCCCTGCCCGAGATCGGACGCCACTTCGGCGGCAAGCATCACACCACAGTCCTGCACGCCATCCGCAGGGTAGAGCAGATGCGCAGGGAAGATCCGGAGATCAACAGACTGATCCACAGTCTGATCGACACATTTCATTAGGCTTCCGCCGATTTTCACAGCGCCTCCCGAATCCGGGGAGAGAGCGCCTGTGGAAAGGAACAGTCAACAGCGGGAACCCAAATGCGGCGATGCGGGAAGTCACAGGATGCGAAGCGAGGAAGGCACCGAGTTTTGTATAATTTAGATTGGATACTGACATTTTCACAGCCCCTACGAATCCGGTAGACAGGCACTATTGAGTTCACTCTCAGAGATCCGAAGAAACCGGTTGAAGCGCTGAACCGACAAGAAGGACGTCACGTATGGAGTTCACCGTCAGCAAGGCCGATCTCGTTCGCGAGCTGGCCCTTTCCCAAGGCGTGGTGGAGAAGAAGGCAACGTTGCCTGTGCTGTCGAACGTGCTGCTGGAGGCCGCTGACGACACGGTCACGATCTCGGCGACGGACCTGGAGCTGAACATCCGCTGCCTGGCGCCGGCGCGGGTGAGCGTGGCCGGCGGAGGCACGCTGCCCGCCAAGAAGCTGCTCGATTATGTGAGGCTGCTTCCCGATGATGAGATCCGGGTGAAGTTCAGCGAGACGCACTGGGCGACGCTGACCTGCGGGCGGTCGAAGACGCGGATTGCGGGGATGCCGCGCGACAGCTATCCGGAGATGCCGGAGATGCCGGAGGCGCTGGCGCAGCTGCCCGTCGGTCTGCTGACGGCGATGATCGGAAAGACGATCTTTGCCATTGCGGCGGAAGAGTCCCGCTTCACTTTGAACGGGGCGCTGCTGCTGATGCGTCCGGGCACGTTGACGATGGTATCGACCGACGGGCACCGCCTGGCGATGGTCGAGTATCCGAACCCGGTGGAGATGGCTGGCGAGCACCGTGCGCTGATTCCGCGCAAGGCGATGCAAGAGCTGCAGAGGCTGGCGGCGGATGCCGGGGAGGACGAGGCGGCGCTGGACTTCGCCATGGACGACAACCACCTGTACTTCCGGCTCGGGCGGCGGCTCCTGTCCGGCAGGAAGCTGTCGGGGAATTTTCCGGACTACGAGCGCGTGTTGCCGAAGGCGCATGCGCATAGGGTGACTCTGGAGCGCGAGGATTTCCGGGCGGCGATCGAGCGCGTGTCGCAGTTCTCCGACGAGCGGTCGCGGGCGGTGAAGATCCGCTTCGCCGACAACGAGGCGACAATACACTCTTCCCTTTCCGAGAGCGGCGAGAGCGAGGAGAGCCTTGCGGTGGAGTATGCGGGTCCGACGACGGAGATCGGATTCAATGCCACCTACTTGCTCGACTTCCTGAGGGCGACCTCCGAACGCCAGGTCCAGTTCCACTTCAAGGACGCGCAGAGCGCGGGCGAGCTGACGCCCGCCGGCGAGGAAGCGGGCTACCGCTACCGCTACGTCGTGATGCCGATGAGGATCTGAGGCGAGCCGAGCGGATGAACCCCCCTGAAGAGGATGGCAAGGATTTGAACCAAGCGGAAACGTACAACGGTGCGAGCATCAAGGTGCTCGAGGGGCTGGAGGCGGTGCGCCTGCGGCCGGCGATGTACATCGGGTCGACGGGAGAGGCCGGGCTTCACCACCTGGTCTACGAGGTGGTGGACAACTCGGTGGACGAGGCGATGGCGGGCTTCTGCACCGACATCAAGGTGACCATCCACATTGACGACTCGGTGACGGTGGTGGACAACGGGCGGGGCATTCCGGTGGACATGCATCCGACGGAAGGGGTTTCGGCGGCGGAGGTGGTGATGACGAAGCTCCACGCCGGGGGCAAGTTCGACTCGAACACCTACAAAGTGTCCGGCGGGCTGCACGGCGTGGGCGTGAGCTGTGTGAACGCGCTGTCGGAGTGGCTGCACCTCGAGATCTGGCGCAACGGGCACACATGGGAGCAGGACTACGAGCGTGGCGTGCCGAAGGGCCCGCTCACGCAGACCGGCAAGGCGGGCCGGAAGACAGGCACGAAGATCACGTTCAAGCCCGATCCGACGATCATGGAGGCGACGCAGTTCAACTTTGACACGCTGGCGACGCGCTTGCGCGAGCTGGCGTTTCTGAACAAGGGGCTGCGGATCACGCTGACCGACGAACGGGTGGACCCGCCCAAGGCGCACGAATTCTACTATTCGGGCGGGATCGCGGAATTCATCAAGCACCTGAACCGCGGCAAGAACGTTCTCCACGACAAGCCGATCGTGATCGAGGGCGAGCGCGAGCTTCCCGGCGGCGGGAATCTCCTCATCGAGATCGCGCTGCAGTGGAACGACAGCTACAGCGACCAGATTTTCAGCTTTGCGAACAACATCAACACGCGCGACGGCGGCACGCACCTCACCGGGTTCCGCACGGCGCTGACGCGGACGCTGAACGCCTGCGCGCGCTCGGCAGGGCTGTTGAAGGACATCAAGGACAGCAACCTCTCCGGCGACGACGTCATCGAGGGGCTCACCGCGGTGGTGAGCGTGAAGCTGCCTCAGCCGCAGTTCGAGGGGCAGACGAAGGGGAAGCTCAATTCCGACATCGGCGGCTATGTCACGCAGGTCGTGAACGAGAAGCTCACCGAGTACTTCGAGAAGAACCCGGCGGTGATGAAGCGCATCATCGGCAAGGCGGTGGAGGCGGCGCGGGCGCGCGAAGCGGCGCGCAAGGCGCGCGAGCTGACGCGGCGCAAGGGGGCGCTCGACTCGGGCGGGCTGCCGGGCAAGCTGGCAGACTGCCAGGAGAAGGACCCGTCGCTGTGCGAGCTGTTCCTGGTGGAGGGCGAGAGCGCGGGAGGCACGGCGAAGAGCGGGCGCGACCGGCGGTACCAGGCGATCCTGCCGCTGAAGGGCAAGATCCTGAACGTGGAGAAGGCGCGGTATGACAAGATGCTCAGCCACGACGAGATCCGCGCCATGATCACAGCCATCGGCACGGGCATCGGCAAGGAAGACTTCGACATCACGAAGCTGCGGTACCACAAGATCATCCTGATGACCGACGCCGACGTCGACGGCAGCCACATCCGCACGCTGTTGTTGACGTTCTTCTTCCGGCACATGCAGGAGCTGATCACGCGGGGGCACGTGTTTGTGGCGCAGCCGCCCCTGTACCGGATCAAGAAGGGGCGCAGCGAGAAGTACATCAAGAACGACCAGGAGTTTGTGCGGGAGATCCTGCGGCGCGCGACCGAGAACGTGCAGGTGCTGGTGGGAGAGAACGGGGAGCACGGCAAGCTGGAGGGCGGCGAGCTGCGGAGCTTCCTGATGTCGCTGGACGAGCTGCAACAGATCTTCACCCGGCTGGAGAAGCGGCTGAGGGAGCCGCGCGTGGTGGAGGTGCTGGCTGACCCGGGCTACGCGCTGGACAGCAAGGCGGACTTCGCGAACAAGGCGGAGCTGGAGCGGGCGGCGCGGGCGATGAGCGAAGGTGGGAAAATCCAGACTCGCGTGGAGCCGGACGAGGAGCATTCGGCGTGGTGCATTGTTTACCACGACGAGTCACACGGCGACCGGACCATCGGCGTCGAGCTGGCGCATCAGCCCGAATACAAGAGGCTGCGGGCGCTGGCGCGCAGCACGCAGAAGTACAACAAGCCGCCGTTCACGGTGGTGAAAGAGGCGCGGCGGGAGCAGATCGGGACGTGGCGCGAGCTGATCGGCTACCTGAAGGGGGAAGGCACGCGCGACTGCACGGTGCAGCGTTACAAAGGGCTGGGCGAGATGAACCCGGAGCAACTCTGGGAGACGACGATGAACGCCGAGACGCGGACGCTGCTGGAAGTGCGGCTGGAAGACGCGGTGGAGTGCGAGGAGATCTTCACGACGCTGATGGGCGAGGACGTCGAGGCGCGGCGGAAGTTCATCGAAGACAATGCGCTGGATGTGCGCAACCTGGACGTGTAGGCGGGCGCCTCAGAGATAGACGCGCGCGACGCGGTTGCCGAGCCCGCAGAGGATCACATACGGGATGACGCCGGCTTCGCGGGCGAAGTCCGCGGCGTCGTGCGAGGCGGGGCCCTCGTTGCCGATCAGGGTGACGGCATCGCCGCGCTCAAGCGGCGGGCAGGCGGTGGCATCCACGGTTATGACATCCATGGAGACCGCGCCCACGATGGGCGCCGCGGAGCCGGCGGCGAGAACATGGCCGCGCCCGGCCAGTGTGTGGGGGACGCCATCGGCGTATCCGGCGGCGACGACGGCGATGCGCGAGGCGCGGGGCGCGCGCCAGCGGGCGTTGTAGCCAACCGCTGCGCCGGCCGGGATCTGCTTCAGCTCGACGATGCGCGCGCGCCAGGCGAGCGCCGGGCGCACGCGCGCCTGAAGCGCGGGCGGGGCGCCGCGTGGTTCGGGCACATATCCGTACAAAGCGAGACCGGCGCGCACCATGCGGTGAAACATGGCCGACAGGCCATAGCAGAGGGGCGCGCTGCTGGCCAAGTGGATGAGCTCCGCGCGCACTCCGGCATGGGCGAGTGCGGCGAGCGCCTGTTCGAAGGCGGCGCACTGTTCGCAGTTCTGGTCCGATTCGAAGTCCGCGGCCGACGCCAGGTGCGACAGGACGCCTTCCAGTTCGACGTGCCGCAGCGACCGCACCGCGGCGGCGATTTCCGCCACCTCCTCGCGCGAGCCGAGCCGCCCCATGCCGGTGTCGATCTTCAGATGCGCGGCCAGCCGGAGACCCAGCGCGGCGGCGCGCTCATCGAGATCGCGCAGGGACTCGACCGAGTGCACGGCAGGGGTGAGGGCGTGCTCGAACAGGGCGTCCATCTCGGCCGGAAGGAAGCCGCCCATGACGAGGATGCGGCCGCGAAGGCCGGCGCGGCGCAGTTCGGCGCCTTCGGCGGCGTTGCTCACGGCAAACCACGACGCGCCCTCCTGCTCCAGACGCGTGGCGACGGGCACAGCGCCGTGGCCGTAAGCATTGGCCTTGACGACGGCGCAGATTCCGGCCGTGCCGGCGGCGCGGCGAAGCTCGTGCCAGTTGGCGGCGATCTGCTCGAGCGACACCTCAGCCCAGGTGCGGAGTCCCTGCAAGCATTCTTTCGAAGAGCCGTTCATAGGCGTCAGTGACAGCCTCCCAGCTGTATCTTTCCTCCACGCGGCGCATCGCCGCCTCGCCCAGGCGGCGCCGCTCTGCCGCCGGCATAGCGAGCGTGCGAGAGATGAGAGCGGCGAGCGAATCCTCGTCGTGGAACGGGAGCGCGACGCCGCCGGCCACCTCCTCGTTTTCCGGCGTCGAGAGGTAGAGCACGAGCGCGCCGCGCCCCATGGCCTCGATCAGCGCGGGATGCGTCCCGCCGACCTCTGTGGCGTGGATATAGGCAAAGCAGTGCGACTGGAGTTCGCGGTAGCCCTGGCCGTAAATGGCGCCGGGAAACAGGATGCGCGGGTCCCGGGTGTTCTTCAATTCGCGAATGTAGTGCTGCGCATAGGGCGCATCTCCCACGAGGACGAGGCGCAGGCCGGTCCGGACGCGCTCGAAGGCGCGGCGGACCATCAGGGGATTGTTCTCCGGCTCGAAGCGGGTGACGTAGAGGAAGTAGCGGTCCGGGGCAAGGCCGAGATCGCCGGGCACGGCGTGAGAGGAGACTTTGCCGGTTTCCGCGCCGTAGGGAATGAAGACGGAATTCGCGCCGTAATTTTCCAGATAATAGCGCTGGATTTCCGCGGCGTCAGTGACAATTACGTCAGGGCAAAACGTGGACAGTCCCTCGCAGACGTGATACCAGAGGCGCGCGAGCGCGTTCCACTTCCTGCGCTTGCGCTCGAGGCCGTCGACGTTGAGGGCGACCCGGGCGCCGGCGCGGCGGGCGAGCGGGGTGAACAGCGCGTTGGCGGCGTTGCAGTAAAGTGCCACCTCGGGAGGATTGCGCATGAGATCGAGCGTCGACAGGAAGGTGTGCGCGACGGTTTCGAGATACTTGTGGCGCACGGGCGGGATGTAGCGGAGGCGGACCCCGCGCCAGAAGGGTTCGTCATGCGGAGCGCGGCAGTAGATGGTGACGTCGTGCCCGCGGCGCGCGAGGCGCGTGGAGAGCTCTTCGGCGAAGGTTTCGAAGCCTCCATAGGAGGCGGGAATGCCGCGGGTGCCAAGGATGGCGATGCGCATGAGCACCGTCTTTCAGTAAAGCGAAAGATGCACAGGGCCGCCAAGTCCGGAGAAGGGCCAGGGCTGGAACTGGCGGTCGCGTTCGAAGGCCCTGACGATCTGAGGCGGAGGCGGATCGAGGAGCTCTTCGCGGAGCGGATACCGCTCCCATTTCTGCAATGCGGGCATGAGGGGCGTGGCGACGCGGACTTGCAGGCGGTTCGCGCCTCGGCGGAAAAGGCGGGCGGGGATCTGGTAGCGGAACGGCTGCATCCAGCGCGAGCCGAGCGGAACATCGTTGAGGAACGTATCGCAGGCGCAGCCCACCTGGCCGAGGTCGAGGGTGGCGTCGCGCCGCGGGCAGGTGAACTCGAGGGCATAGTCGAGCACGCCCGCCTGGCGTGCGTCGCCGAGAGGACGGGACCAGCCGCCGGCGAGTTCTATCCGGAGGCGCGGCTTGCGGGTCTTGGCGGGGCGCGGGCGCCGGTTTCCGGGACGGAAGAGTACGAAGCACGAAGCCCAGGGCTCCAAATCCAGATCGACCTCCACGCCGGCAGACGTTTCGCGCCACAGGTTGGCTGGGCGGATGGAGCCGGTGAGAGGGTCCCAGATTTCGGGCCACTTGCCGCGGACGCGAAAAGTGACGGGCGCGCGCGAGGGTTCGGGCTGGAGGTTGGTGACAAAGAAGAGCGTGAACCCGCCGTCGAGCTCGCGTTGATGGAAGGTGAGGCCGTCGCTCTGCTGGCCGGCGCCGATGATGAACTGCGGAGGCGCGGCGCGGCGCAGGGCTTTCAGGAGGCGGAGCTGGCCGGGGCGCAGGGGCGGAGTCTTCGCGTAAGGCTGTTCCTGGGGGGAAAACTGGTTGGGGGTGAAGCCGTAGTCAACGACGTGCGCACCGAGGCCCTCTGGAGCGCGGTCGAGGGCGAGAACGAATCCGCCGGCACCGGCGAACCGGTTGAGCGCGGCGCGGGAGGCATCGGGGAGAAAATCGCGCGGGGTGAGGATGAGCGCGCGGTAGCGGTGGCCGTTGATATCGAGCGAGCCGCTGTCGATGCTGGCGCGCGTCTGGAGGAGATGATCGTTGACGAGGTCGTAGTCGTAGCCGTTGGCGAGGAGGGTCTTCGGAACGTCGCCGTACTTCATGACGCGCTGGGCGGCGCCGAACAGCGCGGTTTCGCGCCACACCTGTGCCTGCGGGGTGTAGAGCAGCACGTCCGCGATGAAGCGGCCCTGGCGCAGGAGCGCGCACGAGCGGGCGATATAGGCGGCCAGCCCTTTATAGTGAGGCCACCACGGGGCCCATGGCGAGATGCGCTCGGCGGCGGGCATGACGTCGAGGGCGGGGTCGAATTCGGGCCGTTCGGAGTAGACCCAGCCGTGGTTGTAGAAGCGCGTGACGCCGTCGCGGAGGAAGGCGTCGGTGGCGCGTTTCAATTCTTCAGGCGTGGCGCGGCAGCGTTCGCGGTGGATGAAGGTGTAGGCCTCGGCGGAGACGACCTCGCGGCCATAGAAGCGGGCGCCGCTGACGGTGGCCTTGCGGGGATCGGCGACCGTTTCAAAGCGGGCGGTAGTGACCTCGGTTTCCGGTGCGTGGGCGAGGCCGGCGCCCTGGATGATTTCCTCGTTGAAGCGGTAGTGCGGCTGCATGCGGGCGCGGACGCCGATGTCGCGGCACGCTTCCAGGAAGGGCTCGAAGACAAACTCGAGAGCGATCTGGTGGAGGAATTCGTTGACCTCGTATCGAATCCTGGGAGTATCGGGACCGATGTCGAACCAGAGGGCGGGAAGCCAGCGGCGGAGATCGTAGCCTTTGCGGCGGCGGAACTCGTCGAGTGTGCCGGAACTCCAGAGGAGGGTATTGGCGAGTGGGACGACTTCAAAGCTGTCGGAAAAGATGGAGTCGACGGTGCGGCCAAGCGCGGGTCCAAAGGCGAGCTGGTAGGCGCGGGTGACATGGCGGATGCAGTGTTCCATGGCGCGCCGGTCGAGGTGATCGGCCACCCAGCTGGGCTCGACTTCGTTCTGCGCGGCGGTGCGCTGCCCGGTGTGGACGAGGCGGAAGGCGAAGAGGCGCCAGCGGCCTTCCTCGACGCGCCAGCGTCCGGCTTCGCCGCGGAATTCCTCCGTGAGATCCACCAGCGTGGCGCCGTCGAGCTGTGACTCGGAAAGAAGGCGCGCGCCGGCGACCGCGACCACGCTCATGTGGCCGGGAGGGTGACCCTCGACGGGAGAGAGGAACTCGAAGAGCCCGGTCCTGGGCGTTCCGAAGTCGCGGAAGGGGGGCAGCGGGCCCTCGTACTGGAAGGGGCCTTGAAGATCGAGCCACGCGGGCGCGAGGCACTTGCTGCGGTGTTCGGGAGGCACCCAGGGGCCACCAAAGTCCCAGCCGGGCGAGGGGGTGAGGGCGATCTTCATGTCGAGGCGCGCGGCCTCGCTGATGGCGTGGCGGAGCAGCTCGATTCTCTCGGGCGAGAGGAAGGCGTGATTGCCGTGGCGGTACAGGCGGAAGGTATGGACGATTTCGGCGCCGCCGATGCCCCCGGCGCGCATCTGTTCGAGCTGCCGAGTGATGCCTTCGCGCGTGGCGCGGCTGCCGGGCCACCACCACCGTGTGCGCGGCATGAAGAGGTTGTCGGCCGGGGCGCGGTTCCAGAGCTCCGTCAGGTTCACCGGCTGCTGGGCGCGGAGCGAGAGTGCGCCGCCCAGAGCGGGGAGCAGCTCGCGGCGGTTCGGGCGCCACATGGGCGGCTCACCCCTCGGCGATCTGGGCCTGGGAGCGGGCCGGACTGAGAGCGGAGACGGCCTTCTTCGGGGCGGGGCGGCTGACCGGATGGTAGTGGAACCAGGCGGCCATGTAGTCGTCGGAGACGCGTTTGCGGGCCATGATCCAGCGGCGCTTGGCCAGCAGGCGGGGCCAGGAGCGCAGGACGTGCCAGAAAGCCTTGAGAGAGTAATGCTCGTACAGCAGACAGCAGCCGAGCACGACGAAGTCGCGGAAAGTGATGGGCAGCCAGTAGCGGCGGTAGAGGTCCCCGGTGATGTTTTTGATCCGCATCAGGAAGCGGTTCTTCACCGAGTGCATGTTGATTTCTTTGGGGAGGGCGCGGCGGTTGCCGGGCAGGACGGCGCGGACATGGTAGCCACGGGCGTAAGGCGTGTAAAGGCAGCGCCAGCCCATGAGCTGGGCGCGCCAGGCGACATCGGCGTCCTCGCGGTAGACGAAGAAATCGGAATCGAAGAACTCGCCGTCGATGGAGATGTCGTCGATCATCTCGCGGCGGTACAGCGCTGCAGCGGCGGTGGCGCCGAAGACGTATTCGCGCTTGAGGTAATGGCCGTTGTCGATCTGGCGGCTGCCGCGGTCGAGGTGGCGCAGGTAGGGGGTGAAATAGATGCCGGTGGAATCGACGCGGGGTTTGGCGTCGATGTTGAAGTCCGGGCTCATGACGAGGAGCTTGCCGCAGACGGTGCCGATGCGGTTGTCGAGCCGGCCGGCTTCGAGCAGCGCCTGGATGAAATACGGCATCAGCAGAACGTCAGGGTTGAGGGTGAGCACCCAGTTGCCGCGGGAGAGGCGGATGGCCTGGTTCTGGGCGGCGGCGAAGCCGACGTTGCGGTCGTTGTAAAGGATGGTGCAGCGGTCTTCGTAACGTTCGAGGATGTCGCGGGTGCCGTCGGTGGAGTTGTTGTCGATGACAATGACCTCGAACTGAGGCCCCTTTTGCGCCAGCACCGATTCCAGGCAGCGTTTGATGTAGCGCCCGCTGTTGTAGGTGACGATCGTCACCGAGACAAAGTCGTTTGATGCCATGGGAAAGAGCAGCCTGAATCAAATGCCGGGCCGGCCCGGCGCGCGCGCCGGGTCCCGCAGTTCCTCCTTCGGTTGGCAGGCAGCGAGCCCCTGCACGGGGGCAACGGCCGCGGCCAATGCCAGCCGAACCAATCTAGCATACAATCGCAGGGGGCCAAGAGATCGCTTCCAGAGCATTCCCGTTACGACTCTCGGCAAGGTTCCAACAATGATCGACAAGCAGACCAGGATGCGGCCAGGGGTTTGGAAGTGCTTGGAAACGTATCGTATTAAACCACTATACCAGTTTCTTTGGCGCTCCTCCCAGTCCATCTGAAGGACAGAGTGGCCGCCAAGGTGCCTGGCGCGGAAGGCGGGGGTATAGACGGCGCCCCAACCAGCGTCGAGCAGGCGGCAAACGAAATCGACGTCCTCAAACCAGACAGGGTGGAAGGACTCGTCGAAGCCAGAGACTGCCGCCCAGGCGGAGCGGCGGACGAGCAGGCAAGCGCCCGGGGGCTGAAGCCCGGCGGCGGGGCGGTCCACAGGGAGGTCGAGGGCGCGGTAGCGGCGGTTGACGGGATTGGAAGGCCAGAGGCGGTTCAGGCCCAGGGCTTCGAAGCAGAGCGAGGCGGGCGTGGGGAGGCGGCGCAGGAGGAAGCCTCGCTGGGGCGCGCCGCCCGAGTCGAGCAGCAGGCCTCCGGCGGCGCCGGCGCGCGGGTGGGCCTCGAGGGCATCGGCGAGAGCCGCAGGGGAGGAAGCGAGTTCGACGTCGGGATTCAGCACGAGCACGGCGTCGGCGCAGCCCAGCGCGCCCATGCCCTGATTGACTGCCCCGGCGAAGCCGCGGTTGACGGGATTCTCGATGAGCCGCACGTCGGGGAATTCCGCGACGGCGGCGCAGGTGGAGTCCGTGCTCGAGTTGTCGATCACGAGGATGCCTTCCGGGAAGGCGTCTGCGTGGCGGAGGCAGGATTCGAGGCAGGCGCGCACGCAGGCTTCGGAGTTGTGGGTGATCACGAGAGCCGCGAGCCTCATGGCGCCACCGCGAAGTAGAGCCGCCAATAAGGCTCGGGTTGTGTCGCCTGCTGCAGGCGGCGGATTTCGGCTTCGCACTCGGCGAGCAAGGGCTCCAGCGAGGCGCGTGGGAGACGGCGATGGGCGCGGCGCAGCGCCGGCGCGGCGGAGAGACCGCGCGCCTTGCCACGCAGCCAGGCGAGGAAGCGCCCGCGGCGCGCCGCCAAAGAGCCCCAGAGGAGCTGCCCGGCGGCGACGCGCCACCACCACGCGGCGGGGAAGTGCTTGGCGGCGAGCAGCAACTGATTGCGGGCGACAAGCTCCACCATGGAAGCGCTCCACGGCCCGTGGGTGGCGCCACCGTGGTGGAGCGCCGCGGCTTCCGGCACATAGACGCCGTGGAAGCCGAGCAAAGCGCAGCGGAGGCAGAACTCGACGTCTTCGTAGTAGGACGCGAAGCGCTCGTCCAGCGTGCCCGCGCGCCCGAACAACTCACTTCGCACGAGCGCGGCGGTGAAGGGAGCGAAGCGGATGCGGCGGGGCTGGGCGAACAGGGCGCCGTCGGGGGCGCCGGCGCCGGCGCGCCAGGCGCAACCGCTGCGGGCGAGCAGATCGTAACAACCGTCGATGCGGGAGGGATCGCCGTGGCGGAGGAGGCGCGGGGCGGCGAACGAGGCTTGCGCGGCGGCGGCGCCGGCGAGAAGTGCCTCAAGGCAGCGCGGATCGGGTTCGACGTCGTTGTTGAGGATCCACACCCACGCTGTGGAGGCCGCAGCCACGCCGGTGTTGACGGCGGCGGCGAAGCCCGGGTTGGAGGGCAAGGCGATCACTTCGGCGCCGAAGCGGCGGGCGGTGTCGCGGCTCGAGTCCGTGCTGCCGCCATCGACGACGAGGACACGGGCGCAACGGTGCGTCTGGCGGTGCAGGCTTTCCAGCGCGCGCGCCAGAAGGTCCGCACGGTTCCAGTTCGGGATGACGGCGGCGACCTCTTCCACGGTTCGGGACAACTTTCTCGCGGCAGCGGTCAGGGGGTGGGAACCAAGGCGGGAAATACCAGCATAGCACTGGATCAGCGCCTTGAAAAGCGCTTTTTGAGCAGGAACCAGAGATTGTAGAATCCGTCCCGCCAGGGGTTCAGCTTGATTTCACCCAGGCGGGAGGAGTACAGGATGGAGATCTCCTCGAAGCGCAAGCCGGGCTGGCGGAGGGCCTCGATCTTGATCTCCTCGGAGAAGGCCATGCCGTCGCTTTCCAGGCGCATGCGCTCGAGGATGCTGCGGCGGAAGACCCACATGCCGCTCTGGGAGTCGCGCACCCAGCGGAAATACAGCAGCGACATGGCCAGGCTGAGGATCAGGTTGCCGACCTTGTGCTTGAAGCTCATGGCGCGGCGGTCGCGCACCGGGAAGCGGCTGGCGTTGAGGAAGTCGGCTTCCAGGTGCAAGAACGCCTCGAGCAGGTAGCTGATGGCGTCAGGCGGATAGCTGTGGTCGCCGTCGAGGGTGACGATGATGTCGCCCGTGGCCATGCTGAAGCCCTTCTTGTAGCTGCGCCCGTAGCCGCGCACGTCCTCGCGGATGACCTGCGCGCCCAGGCTGCGGGCGACCTCCGCAGTCCGGTCCGTGGAGGCGTTGTCTACTACGATGACCTCGTCCACGAAGGCCGGCATGCGGCGCAGCACTTCCGCAATGCCCTGCTCCTCGTTCAGGCAGGGGATGACGACGGTGATTTTCTGATCCTTGTACAAGCGTCCGACTTTCCGGCTTCCGAAACCGTCTATTGTATAGTTGCAGAGTTCAGGAGAGACGGCATTGACGAGTCTGGCACTGCTGCTGATGGCGATGAGCGGCGCGCTGGCAGGCGCCCAGGAGACGGCCGCCGCGCCGCAGGCCGCGGCGCTGCTCCAGATCCATCACGTGTATTTGCTGCCGATGGCCAACGGGCTGGATCAGCATCTGGCGAATCATCTGACTCGCCAAGGGCTGGTGCAGGTGGTGGCCGATCCGGCGAGGGCGGACGCGATTCTGACAGACCGGCTGGGCAGGCCCTTCGAGCAGAAGCTGGACGAGCTGTATCCGGAGGCGAAGCCGGCGGCCGAGGCCAAGCCGAAGGAAGAAGAGCCGGCTGACGAAAAGGCCTCGGCGGGGATGGACCTCAAGGTGACCCCTCTCGAGCGGCCCAGCAGCTTCGGTCGGGGCAAAGGCACCGTCTTCCTGGTCCACCGGGGATCGCGGGCGGTTGTATGGTCGGCGTACGAGCGGCCGAGACGAACGACGCCCGACGAACTGGATCGCACCGCGCGGCGGGTCACGGATCAATTGGGGAAGGCGATCCGCGCGGCGGGCAAACCGCGGCAGTAAAAGGGGCGGACGGGCTCAGTTCTCGATGAGCCTCTTTTCCGCGCCGCTCTTTTCCATCCGAAAGCTGTCGGCGATGTCTCCGCGGGCCGTGCGCGCCTCGAAGGAGAGCACGTTTCCGTTGACGCGGATCACCTGGAACAACTGCGTGCGGCCGAGCGTGCGGGCGAACACGGGGCGCTCGTCGAGGCCGTACATCTTGGCGCCGCTGACGGAGACGACGTACACGGCGCCGCCGGGCTTGCCGTCGGCGCGCAGCAACCGGGTGCGCGCGTAGACATGGTCGTGCCCGTTGAGGACGAGATCCACGCCGCCGCGGTCGAACACCGGCTGCCAGAGCTCGCGCAGCTCCTTGTTGTCACGCTTGCGCGCGCCGGAGTAGATGGGGTGGTGGAAGAAGACGACAGTCCAGCGGTTCGGGTTGTTGGCCAGCAGCCGGTCCAGCCATTCGGCCTGCTCTCTCTGTTTCTCGTTGGAATTCAGCGCCACGAAGCGCACGCCCTGGAAGTCCGTGAAGTAGCAGGTTTCCTCGATGCCGGGCACGCCATTGAGCGGGAGGGTGAACTGCGGTCGCCAGTTCACCGTGATGCGGCGCTTGCCTGAATCGTCGCGGCCGTGCTCGTGGTTGCCGGGAACGGGCATGGCAGGCACGGAGCGGTGGAGCCAGGAACTGGCTTCATGCCATTCGCCCCACTGCGAATCCCGGTTGTAATTGTTGATCAGATCGCCGGCGTGAATGACGAGCCGCGCATCGGGCGCGGTCTGCCAGGCGCGGCGCACGACGCGGGACCAGGAGGAGAGGATCTGGTTCTGCGCGTCGCCGAAGTAGAGAAATGCGAACGGCTCGGCAGAGGCGGACGCAGTGCGGAAAGGGATCCATTCGCTCCAGGCATCGTTGCCGTCGCCGACGCGGTAGAGGTACTCGGCGCCCGGCTTGAGTTCCCGGAACGTGACGCTGTGAGCGCGGGCGGGGCCCGCATCCGTGGCGTAGGCCTCGGTCGCGGCCGGGACGCGGCGCGAGTCCTTCTCGAAGTCCGGGCCGGCGGCGGCCTCGACGATCTCGCCGAAGGCGGCCGGCACACTCGTGTCCGTGCGCCAGGTGACGCTGAAGGATGTGGAAGGCTGCGCGGTCCAGTTGGTGACGATGCGGTCCGGGCGCCGGGAGGGAGCGTACGGCGCGGACCCGGTCTGCAGAGCCAGCAGCGAGGCTGCGGCCAGAAGGGGCGCAGCGAGGATCAGGCGGCGGGGAACGGAGGAACGAAAGTGCATGGAAGGGCTTCTTGCCGTAGTCTACCGCGAGTGGCCCTCCCGTCCCGGCTGTCGTTCCGGCGGCTGGTACTCCAGCCACGTGCCGGCGATGTGGCGCGTTCCGTTGCCGGTCTGGAAGTAGTAGACGACGAGGGCGCGCCTGCCGGGCATGGCCACGGCCCAAGGGTAGCCGAGATCCGTGCCGCCGCCGTCGCTGCGGAGCACGATCTCCGGCGCTGCGGCGGCGTTCGTGCATTCGGCGTCGAGGATGCGCGCGCGGATGCCGAAGGGCGGATGGCGGTATCCGTAGACGAGCAGCACGCGGTTGTCTTCCAGGCGCGCCGCGTGGTGCGGGTGGCCCTGCCAGCCGGTGTCCTGCCATGGCTCGAAAGAGCGGCCGCCGTCCCGGGAGCGGGCGATGACAGTGTGGTCGTCCAGCCCGGCAGTGCGGAGAAAGGCGACGAGGTCCCCGGCGGGGGTTTCATAGAGCGACGTTTCATTGAAGGCTGCGCGCGGGTCTGAGGCGATGACGCACCGATACTGCCATGTGACGCCGGAGTCCGTCGACGAGAGCAGGTGGACATCGGTTCCGGAGTTCCGTTCCAGGCCTTTGGGATAGGCTACGGCCCAGTGGAGGCGGCCATCGCGCGTCTGGCACATGGCGCCGCGATTGTAGGCGGGGAGCGGGGCGCCGTAGCCGTCGCGGGCGTCCCTGCCTGGAACGGGAGGGGGCGTGGACGGACCTTCCCAACTGCGCCCGCCGTCGCGCGAGCGCAAGAGGTATCCGCCGTGGAAGGCATACTCGCCCAGCCGCACGGTTGCGGGCGAGGACTGGCGCGCCGCTTCGTCGAGCCAGACCCAGAGATAGGAGGCGCACAGGAGCGTTCCGTCGCGCAGTACGAGCAGGCAGGGATCCTGGCTGCCGCCAAGCGGGTGGGCGTGGATCAGCTCCGGCTGGCGGCTCCAGGTGCGGCCGCCGCCGGAAGAGCGCACGAGGACGAGATGGCTGTTGGGATCGGTGTGCGAGACGCCTTTCGCGCCCATGCGGCGGCGCTCCGGGGCGCGGCGGAAGGCGACGAGCAGCTCGCCGTTTCGGAGGCGAACGGCGGAGGGGAAAGCAGAGTAGAAGCGGTCGTCGGAGTAGATCACGGTATCGGAGATCTTGCGGGCGGCGGAAGCGGGCGCGGCGCAGGAGGCGAGAAGGGCCCTGCGGGTCAACGGCGGCATGGCCCGGATTCTACACGAGCTGTCACGCGATGTTCACTCTGCCGCCCGTCTGCGAGCGGATAAAATCAGAGCCATGCGAAAGACTGCATTCCTTGCCGCCGCCCTGCTGCTGGCGCTGCTGCCTGCCTCCGGTCAGAGAAGGGCGAAGAACGTGATCCTGTTTTTGGCCGACGCGGGCGGCGTCTCCACGGTGAGCGCGGCCAGCCTGCACGGCTATGGCGAGCCGCTGAAGCTGTTCGTGCAAACCTGGCCGAACATGGGCCTGTCGGACACGACGACGGCCACGAATTATGTCAGCGATTCGGCCGCCGGAATGACGGCGATCGTCACCGGCGTCAAGACGCAGAACGGCGTCATCAGCATGGGCCCGGACGCGGAGCGCGGGAAGAAGGACGGGCGGATTCTGAAGACGCTGCTCGAATATGCGGAAGAGAAGGGGCTGTCGACGGGCGTGGTGTCGAACATGTCGATTGCGGACGCAACGCCTGCGGCGTGCTACGGGCATGCGAACGACCGCCGCAAGCAGGGGGAGCTGTTCCTGCAGATCTTCCGGCCGCGCTTCGGCGACGGGCCCGATGTGGTAATCGGCGCCGGGCGCAAGACCATCTGGGGGCAGGCCGCGGCGGAGATCGACCAGGCGGCGCAAAAAGCGGGCCGCAAGATCTACGATTCGCTCGAGGCGGCGCCGGCCGGCGACAAGCGGCCCGTGGTGGTGATCGACGGCGACCTGGACGTGGCCGCGGCATCGCGGCGCGCCCTGGAACTCGTGTCGGCCAACCGCAAGGGCTACTTTCTGATGATCGAGTGGGACGCGCACACCGACAATCCGCGCAAGGGGCTCGACAGCCTGGTGAACTTCGACAAGCTGATCCGCGAGATTGCGGCGAAGGTGGATCTGAAGGACACGCTGCTGCTGTTCACCGCCGACCACTCTTTCGAGTTGCGCATTACGGGCGGGCGTCGCGGCGTGCCGCTGCTGGAAGGGCTGGACGAGTGGATGGCGAAGAACAGCCCGAAGGACGAGATCCGCATCCCGGCGTTGCGCGTGGGTCACTCGCACACGGGCGAGGAGGTGCTGGTGACCGCGATAGGCGCAGGCGCCGAGCGGGTGCGCGGCTATATGCCGAACACGCGCGTCTTTGACATCGTGATGCAGGCCTGGGGCTGGCGCGCAGAGCCGCAGTGAGGCCCGCCGCGGCTAGAAAACGAGCGGCTTGCGGTCGTAGGGAGGCGCCTTGCCGAACTTGACTTCGTAGATGCGCCGGTGGGCTTCGCGCGCGTATTCGACCAGCGGCTTGTAGGGCAGGTCGAGCACGTTCAGGAAGCCGTAGTTCAGGCGTTCGAGATCCGACGGCCGGCCCGTGGGAAGGTCGTCGACCAGCTGGAACCAGTGCGTGCCGATCATCGCCGGATGCGCGGCGGCGTTCTCGACATAGTAGCGGTAGGCGATGCCGCGCTGCGTCTGGTCTTTCACCTTGTGGGTCCAGTAGAAGAGTCCCTGGAGGCCGCGCCCCGGCGCGCAGGCGGTAAATTCGCCGATCAGAATGGGCTTGCCGGAGAGGCGCGCGTAGTGGTCGAGCTTGGCCGGGTCGGGGCGGAAACCGGCGTCGTAGATATTGATGGAGAAGACGTCGAACAGCGAAGACATCTTCACCCATTCGTCCAGCGGCGTGCCGGCGTAGCGGATGCCGAGGATCAGATGGTTGGGATCGTGCCGGCGGATGGCGGCGACGATCGTCTCGAAGTACTTCCGCCCGCAGGCAAACACCCACCCGCGCCTGATCTCTTCCGCCTGTGACGGGTTCTCGCGGAGGCGGCGCAGGAGCTCGTCCTTGGTGGCGGAGGGTTCGGGGTCTTCGAGCAGCATGTCCGCCCACGGCTTGAGCGAGCCGAACTCGCGCGCCCAGTGGGGCTCGTTGCCGATGAACCAGCCGATGAGGTTCGGATCTTTCGCCAGAGGGGCGCACTGCCGGCGCGCGGCTTGGTCGACGTTGCGGGCGAATTCTTCGCTGAAGACGTCGGGAAAGTCCCACGGGAAGGGGAAGGTCTTCTTCGTGATCCAGCCGGCCAGGGGGATGACGTAGGGCATGCCGGCGGTGGTCGCGATGTCGTGGTCCGACCAGTTGCCGATGGTGTTGAAGCCCCAGTTTTTCAGGCGGTCGACGATGGCCTTCTGCCAGCGCTGCTGCCAGGCGTCCCCATAGCGCAGCATGATGTTGGAGACGTGGAAGGAGACGTCCCTGCCGGGGGAGAGCCATGCGGGACCAGGCGCGGGCAGCTTTTCAAAGAGGAATTCGCGCCCCGTGACGCGCGTGGCGAACGAGCCCTGTTTCCAGCCCACCAGATCCATGCCGGCGGAGAAGAACGGATGGCCGTGGGGATCGAGGAGGAACCACCGGCCGTCGATCTGCGCCACGCGGAAAAAGCCCGGCTTGCCGGTGGCGCCGGCTGGATTCACAGTGCGATGGCGGTATCCGCCGAGGGGGCAGAAGTCGGGATACCGGGCAGAGGGCAGGCGGTCCTCGTCCCAGAGCTTGCGCAGCTCCTCAAGAGAGTGCGCCTTGCCGGCCCAGTCTTCGGGGATCCATTGGCCGAAAGCATCGATGAGCGGCTTGCGGTCGAGGATGTCATCCTGGCCGGCAGTGGGCGTGAGAGCGAGGTTGGAGATGGTCAGGGTGGAGTCAGCGGCCGGGTATTTCATGCGGACGACGATCTCCTCGACGCGCTCGAAGGTGAAGAGGCGCTCCGGCCAGACCTTGTAGCCCAGCGGAAGCAGAGGAGTCATGGCGCGCGTCTGGTAGAACGTGTCGAGCGGAAGGACGGCGCGGATGCGCACGCCAGGGAGGGGCTCGATGATGGCGCTCTTCACCTGCCGGCCGTCGGAGAAGCCGAAGGAGAAGGGTTCGAGAGAAGAGGCCACGAACTCGAACTGGATGGCTTGCCAGCTTCTCCAGTCGTTCGGCCACCGCAATTGCGCCACCGGGACGCGGCGCTCGGGAAGCGCTTCGCCGGCGGGGAAGCGCAGCACGAAGGGGCCTGCGGCGGGCGGCGGAGCCGGAGCGCGGTAGTTCCACAGCAGCTCGATGTCGGTGCCACCCACCGAATGCGCGTCGACGTAGGCGAAGCGGCCGCTGCCCGGGCGGCCAGACTCGCCCCATGAGCCGGACATGGTGAGCGGGTAGCCGAGAGACTCCCAGCGGCGGATGGCCGCGTCCATGTCCTCGACGTCAAAAGCGAGGTGGTGGAAGCCCTCCCCGTGCTGCCGGAGATGGTCCTCGTAGACGTTGGGCCCGCGCAGCGGCTGGATCCATTCGAAGGGCATCTGCGCATGGCGCTGCCAGCCGAGCCTCATGTCGAACTCGGCGGGGCGGCGGCGGTACATCTTGTCGCCGAGTTCGGGGTGCGTGAATGTGAAGGGCGGGAAGCCGAGCCGGGCCCAGAAGGCGGAGACGGGTTCAGGGTCGCGCACGACGAAGGCGAGCTGCGAGACCCGCATGGCGGCGCCGGCGGGGCGGGAGTTGGCGGATGGCGTCATGAGGCCGAGCACGAACTTGCCTGCGGCCGCGGTGTCGAACCAGACGTATTCCGTGCGATCGGGACCGAGCGCGAAAACACCCTGTTCCAGGGGGCGGAGTCCGAGCGATTCCAACCGCGCCGCCTCTTGGCGCAAGGCGGCCGCATCGGGCACTTCGTAGATCAGGGCAAAGACGCCTTGGCCTCTCTCGCGGAGGAGGCGGCCGAGCGGCCCGGCGGGACTCGAAGGCTGGACCCAGTCCACGCGCAGATTGGCGAATTGTCCGGTGGCGCACAATCCCCCGTGGGCGGCCCCGGACGCCGGGCGAAACTCGGCCGAAGCAGCTTCGTCGACGGGCACGCCGATTCTCCGCCAGGCTTCCGACGTGCGCTCCACGTCGGCGACGGCCCAGAGAAGACGTGCCACACGCTTATAGGAGTCCAGGGGCTGCCCTGAGGACGCGAGCGCCACCACAACAGCGAGCGCCAGATTTCTCATAATGGCCTCCTTCCGGGATTGAAACCGCTGACATTCTAGCAGCGGATCACTGGCGTGAAAACCCGCGCAGCCCGCGCAGCAAGCCGGGATCCGGCAGGTGTTAGGATGATCGCCATGCGGACCAAAGGAGTTACGAGACGGGATTCTCTGAAACTGGCCACGGCCGCGTCGCTCGTGCCGGCCCTGCAAACGGGTACGGAGGAAGACCGGGAGCGCCGCATGAAGTGGTGGCACGAAGCGCGTTTCGGCATGTTCATTCACTGGGGCCTTTACAGCGTGCTGGGCCGGCACGAGTGGGTGATGGAGAACGAGGCCGTTCCCGTCGCCGAATACGAGCAGCTGGCGGCGCGGTTCCGGCCGAAGCCGTGGCCCGCGCGCGAATGGGCCGCGCTGGCGAAGAAAGCGGGCATGAAGTACATGGTGATGACCACGAAGCACCACGAGGGCTTCTGCCTGTTCGACACTTCGACCACCAACTATTGCGCGCCGAAGCAGGCGGCGGGAAGGGACCTGGTGAGGGAGTTCGTGGAGGCGGCGCGCGGAGAAGGCCTGAGGGTGGGCTTCTACTATTCGCTGATGGACTGGCACCATCCCGATGGCGCGCGCTGCCGCGAGGATGAGGCGGCGCGGCGGCGCTTTGTCGACTACATCCACACGCACGTCCGCGAGCTGATGTCGAACTACGGAAAGATCGACATCCTGTGGTACGACGTCCCGTGGCCGCTGACGGCGGAGGGATGGGAGAGCTTGAAGATGAACCAGATGGTGCGCAAGCTGCAACCGGACATCGTGATCAACAACCGCAGCCGCGTTCCGGAGGACTTCGACACGCCGGAGCAGCGCATCGAGGCGTCGAAGGGCCGCAACTGGGAGTCCTGCATGACCATGAACGACAGCTGGGGCTACCACAAGGCGGACGACAACTGGAAGAGCGCGAGGCAATGCCTTCGCAACCTGATCACCTGCGCGCGGCTGGGGGGCAACTACCTGCTCAACATCGGACCGATGCCGGACGGCAGCGTGCCGCCGGAGAGCGTGAAGATCCTGACGGAGATGGGCGCGTGGCTGAGCCGCAACGGCGCGGCCATTTACACGGCGGACCCCTGCACGTTGACGCGCTCCAACTACATGAGCTTCACGAGGAAGGGCAACACGCTCTTCGCGCACGTGCATTACTGGCCGGGAAGCGCCGCCGTGATCGCCGGGCTTCGCAGCAAGGTGCTTTCCGCGAAGCTGCTGGCCACCGGCGCGCCGGTGAAGTTCGAACAGGACGAGTTCCGCGTGCGGTTCACGGGGCTGCCGGAGGCGGCGCCGGACCGTCCGATCACGACTCTGGCCATTGAATGCGACGGCGAGCCGCGGCAGGATACGGACTATGTGCGCGTGAACCGCCCTCGGCGCGGGGTGTGAGGCGCCTTACATGGCCAGCAGGGCGGCGTAGAGTTCAATGCCGTCCCAAAGGTTGCCGAGCCGGATGTTCTCGTTGTGCGTGTGCTGGCTGTCGTCGTGGTTCGAGATGGGCACTATGACCAGCGGCGCCTTCGTGACCTCCTCGAACACGACGAGCGGCAGGCTGCCGCCGAAGGATGGCTCCAGGTACACGGGCGGGCGCACGGAGCGCGCGACCGTGAGAATCTCCTGCACGATGGGCAGCCCGAGCGGCGTGCGCAGCGCGTTGTAGCCGGGACCGGCGTCGACGCGCGCGATCTTCGCGTGGCGCAGCCGCTCTTCCTCGGTTGGGTCGCGCCCCTCCAGGACAAAGAAGCCCTGCTCGCGGATGTGTTCTACGACGCGCGCGGTCTGACGCCGCCCGTCGGCGCCTTTCACCAGCCGCAGGTCAAGGGAGGCGCGGGCGACAGGCGGGATCTCGTTGGAGGCGCGCTCGCCCACGCCGCCGCTTTCCAGCCCGCGCACGTTCAGCGAGGGCTGGTAGATGCTCTCGCGCAGCAAGCCGCCAAACGGCTGCGTGGCGGCGATGCCCAGCTCGCGCTTGAGCGGCTCATCGACGGCGGGGATCTCCGCAATGGCGCGGCGCTCTTCGGCGGTGAGCGGGACGACATCGTCGTAGAAGCCTTTGACGAGCACGCGTCCCTCGCCGTCTGTCATCGAAGCCAGCAGCCGCGCCAGCAGCAGCGCGGGATTCTGCGCCCAGTTGCCGTAGTGGCCGCTGTGGAGGCCGCGCTTCGCGCCGAAAACGGCGATTTCGACAGTGGCCACGCCGCGCGCTCCGAGAACGATGCGCTGGTTGCGGCTCTGATGCACGGAGCCGTCGCAGAGGATCCAGACGTCGCCGCGCAGGCGGCTCCCTGCCCTTTCGAGCAGCGCGCGGAGATTCGTGGAGCCCGCCTCCTCCTCGCCCTCGAAGAAGAACCGGAGATTCGACTTCAGCGGAATGCCGGACTCCCGCAACGCCATCAGCGCCGCCCACAGGGCGAAGACCGAGACCTTGTCATCGGAGGCGGAACGCGCGAAGAGCCGCCACTCGCGGTTGTACTCCGGCTGATCGAGCGGCAGCGCCTGGCCGCCCGCCTCGAGCGGGGCGGTGCGAAGCATGGGCGTGAAGGGAGCGCCGCCCGCCCAGCGCTCCGGAATCACAGGCTGGCCATCGTAGTGGGCGTAGAACATCAGCGTGCGCTGCGCGCCGGGGACATTCACCTCCGCGTACACGGCCGGATTCGCGCCTGCCGCCTCGATCAGCTCTGTCTTCGCTCCGGCGCGGGAGAACATGCGCGCGATGTGCTCCGCGTTGCGCCGGATGTTGGCCTTGTCAGAAGCGACATTCGGCATCGAGAGCAGCTCCGCGTAATCGCGCACCAGCCGCGCGGCGTTGGCCTCGTGGAAGCGGCGCGCCGCCTCGGCCGCAGGGGGCCGCTGATCGAACAGGAGCAGGGCAAGCAGCGCGGGAATCATGGGTCGAGTATAGCCAAGGCCCCCGGAGCCGAACCAGGCTGGGGCCGCATGAACCGGGGCGCGCTCAGGGGCGCGGCGCGGGCGCGGGTCTGGGCTGGTTGCCGCCGGAGCCGAAACCGCCGAAGCCGCTCCCGCTCTGCGAGCCGAAGCCGCCGAGCCCGAATCCGCCGGTGGAAGCGCCGCCGCGGGCCGGCCTTTGGAAGGGGCTTCCCTGCTGCTGGGCGCCCTGCCCCGGCGCGCCCTGCCCGGCGCCCATGCCCGCCGCCTGCATGGCCTTGCGGAAATCGAACAGGAACTCCCACTCCTTGTAGTTGGTGCGCTCGTTGTAAGTGCGGATGCCCTCCATGTCCGCCTTGGAAGCGACGCCGGCGATGCCGCCGCCGAGCACCACGCCTCCCTGTTGTCCAACGCCCTGCGCCGGCTGCCGCGTGAGGATGCGCTGAATGGCCTGCAACGCTTCGTTGGGCGCGCCGGGACGCTGGCTCATTCCCGGCGCGGGTCCGGAAACGCCCGTCTGGAGGGACTGCGGCGGAACCATGCCCGGGGCGAGGCCGCCGGCGCCCGGTGGAGGAGGAGGCGTGGCCGGCACGGCTCCGATCCCGATGCTGCCTGAACCGATGGCCGGCGCTGTTGGCGCTGTGGCGGCGGTTCCGGGAGCGCCGCCCTGGCTCTGCGGCGCGGGCACGTTTCCCGGCATGCGGAACGGCGCCTGCTGCGCAGCGCCCGCAGCGGGGCTGCCCGGTTCGCCTTGCACGAGTGTCTCCGATCCGGGCTGCACAGGAGCACGGGACTCGGGCGGCTGATCCTCGCCCGGGGCCGGGGACTGCGGAGGCGCGCCCGGCTCTTCGCCGCCGGCCTCGCGCGCGGGCTGCTGTCCGGGCGCGAGTCCGGGAATGATGCGGTCGCTCGCCGTGCGCCGCAAGGCGGGGTTCACTGCCGCGGCCTCGCCTTCCGGCGCCACCGCCTGCGCGGTGGCGCCGATGCCCTGCACGGCGGACTGCAGCACGTTCGGAGCGCTGTCCTTCTTCTGTTCCTGGCGCTTGTGCACCAGCGAGTCGATGTACTGTCCGGCGGCGTCGACGTGGATCAGGCGCCACTCGTCGGAGCCGGTGACCGGATCGCGGAAACGCTTGCGGAGGAAGCGAATGTTGTTGCTCGTTTCCAGGTCTTCGATCTTCTGCGGATATTTCTGGAATTTCGCCACGTAGAGCTGAATGGCGCGGACGTATTCTTCGCCGCGCTCGATGAGGAGCGCCTCCTTGTCGCGCTGGTGTTCGAAGGCGACGCGCGGCATTTCGAGGTAGAGCATGACCACTGCCGCGGCGGCGAGGGCGAACACGAGCAGCAGGGCGAACCCGCGCTGGTTCTGGCGGCGCTGGTATCGCATGCGGCTCATCCTCCCGGGGGCGCCGGCTGGTCGATAGGGATCTGCTGCTGGTGCTTGAACTGCGTGTCCTCCACCAGAACCGCGGCAGGAGTGATCCGGAGGATGCGGTAGCGGTTCTGCACGAGGTCGCCTTCGGTCGGGGTCAGGATCTCGTCCCCCTGCAAACAGAATACGCGCTTGTCGTTGCCGCGGACAGGCAAGGCGAGTCCGTAGAACTTGAGAGGAATGGGAGGGGGCGGCGCCTTGACGGGGGGCGCGGGAGGGGGAGGCGGCGGCTCCGGTCCGATCATTTTGGGCTGGTTTTTCACCTCGATTTTCGGCTCCGGCAATTTTGGTTTCGGGGCCTCCACAGGACCGAATTCGAAGAGATTGCGCCCGGCGCTTTCGAAGCGGACTTTCTCGAGGCGGGCCAGAAGGTCCAGCCGGAGAGTGGGGTCGATGTCCGAGCGGTCCTCGTCCTTGCGCCGCGCAAGGGAGGGGCGGAACTCGCGCTTGCCCGCGCCTGGACGCGAGGCTGTGGCGGCAGCGCCGGAAGGCGCGGTGCTGTTGGCGGGTGCGGGCGCGGCGGCCCGGGGCCGGGGAGGCGTTGCCGGGGATGTCTGGCTGGAGGAGTCTTGCCAGAAGAAATAGACCGCAATGACGAGAAGAGCGGCCAGAATGGCCACCTTCTTCGGCTCGGCGCCGAGTTTCATGTCGAGGCGCAGCCGTTTCATTGTTCCTCCTCCGCGCCTTGCGGGCGGCGGCGGTTGAAGAAGCGGCTCTTTGGAGGCTGAGGCATGGGGCCGGAGCGCGGCTCGCTGGTGATGGCCGGCTGCGGACGCGGGGAGTTCGCCTCCGGCGCGGACGCCGCCGGCTGGGCCGCGGGCCTGACGGACGAAGGCGCAGGGGCGGCGGCGGGCGCCACCGCCGCGGGTGCGGCGCTGATCAGCTCCGGCTCTTCGGTTTCCTGCGGCCCCTCCATGCGGATGTAGGCGTTGAGCTTCAGCGTCATGGCGAGGGTGGCGCCGCTTTGCTGCGGCGAAGCCTGGAGCTGTTCGAGGATCAGCAGGCGCTTCGAGCGGTCGAGGGCGTAAAGCAGCTCGATGAGATCGGCGTAGGTTCCCTCGAAGCCGGCATTGATATTGAGCACGCCGAGCGTCTCGCTGCCCTCGATGGGCTCGAAGGAGATGCTGCGTTCGCGGGGGCGCACGCCCGAGCGGCGGGCGGCATTGGCCAGTTCGATTTCCAGCAGGGAATAGGCGTGCTGGCGGGGGAGAAAGAAATCGTGGAGGAAGGTCTCGCCGGCTTCGCGCGCCGCCTGCGTCTTTGCCACTTGCGCTTTCAGGCGTTCCACCGCCTGCCGCCGGAGCAGGAGCTGCCGGCGCTTGTCGGCGAGCTCTCTTTCGAGCTCTTCCACGGTGCCGCCGGGCGTGTGGAAAACAAACCATGCGGCGGCCAAGTTGGCCAGGAGGAGCACGCCGAGCGCCGTGCGCACGGCGTGGCGCGGGTCGCGCAGCCAGGCCTTCCAGAGGGCGTCAGAGTTTCTGGGCATAGCTCACGCTCACGCGGTAGCGGTAGAGGGGCTCGTTCTGGGTCGGCGGCGACGAGCTGAGCAGGGACGTCGCGCCGAAGGAGGGCGAGCGCTCGAGGCGCTTCAGGAGTTCGATGACCGGATCGGGCGACTGCGCGCCGACCACCATGTCGAGCTGCACCTCGTTGCTGGAGGAGAGGAAAGGGCGGACGGTGATGAGGCGCACGTTGCCTGGCATCACTCTTTCGAGATCGGAGAACAGGAGCGTCCAGGAGATGCTCTTGCGCAGGATGAGGGCGTTGAACAGGGCGCTGCGGTCGAGCACTTCTGCGTTGCCGGGCAGGCGAAGCCGGGCTTCGAGTTGCGCCTGCTCGGAAGAAGCGGCGCGGAGCTGCCCCTCGACGGCGGCGGCCTGTGCGCGGCTGTCGGCGGCGAGTTCGCGTTGCTCCACGATCAGCATGACGAGCACGCCGAGGACGCCGAGCATCAGGACAGCCGTGGCGGCGGAGGCGGCCAGGATCGGGCGGTCGCGCCGGAAGGGCTCGCTGGCAAGGTTGAGCGGAAGATGGACGCGAGGCGGACTCATGCGGTCTCCAGGGATTCCAGATATCCGAGCAGCCCGGCGTTGTGCGGGCCGGGTTCGCCGAGGCGGCCGCGCATGCCGCACACGGGGACGCCGAACTCCTGGCGCCAGCGCGCGAGCCATTCCTGCTGGCCGGGCGCGAGGCCGCAGACCTGCAAGGCGGCGGCCCGCTCGCCGAGTTCGTCTTCGGCGTAGGCGAGGGTGGTGGCCAGGACGCCGGTGGCCTCTTCCAGCCCTTCCTCCCCGATCTGCACGCACCGGAACAGGCGCAACCGCGCCTCCTCGAGCAGGCTCACCGCGAGAGTATCGCCGCTGAGCTTGGCGACCACGCGGGGGGTGGCGTCGAAGGGCGCATCCGCGGGCGGCAGCGAGAGCGAGGCCAGAGCGGAGAGCGTGACGAAGCCGCAGTGAAGCCCGGCGGCGCGGAAGGGCGTCTCGTAGTGGGAGGCGACCTCCATGTTGACGACCGCGGCGACGACGTCGACGCGCTTCGAGCCGCCGGCGCGGGGCTGCGGGAAGCAGGCGACCACGGCATGCTCCACGTCGAACGGAACCACCCGGCGGATCCGGAAGCGGACGAGCTGCAGCTGTTCCTCCGGCTCGGAGGGGAACGCGT
Source organism: uncultured Arcobacter sp. (assembly GCA_964458495.1). Classification (GTDB taxonomy): domain Bacteria; phylum Acidobacteriota; class Terriglobia; order Bryobacterales; family Bryobacteraceae; genus JANWVO01. The sequence goes on along the minus strand of CAYWJB010000029.1, from coordinate 3,948 downwards.
CAAAGTCGAGCACCGTGACGCGGGCGCAGTAGTCGGGCAGGATCAGCGCCGCGCGCCTGCGGCCGCGCGCCTCGCCGTTGCCGGCGGCGGCGCGCACGGCGGCGGCGAAGGCTTCGGCGTTGCGGATGTTGTTTTCGAGCGGCGAGACCTCGAGCGTCCCTTCGGGCATGGAAGTCCACGCCGGCTGGGGATTCCGGGTTTCCGCCCAGGCGATGCCTCGCGGAGACACCTCGAAGACCGCCTCGGGGGGCGGATCGGAGACAAGCGACTTGAGGCGGTGCAGCCAGCGCATTCAGGCCTCGATGAAGGTGACCTTGTTGATCTCGCGCAGCGTGGTGACGCCCGCGCGGACCTTTTCCAGAGCGGACTCGCGCAGGAAGGTCATGCCCTCCTCCTTGGCCGCGCGCTTGATCTCGGTGGCCGGGCGCTTTTCGAGGATCAGCTCGCGGATGCGTTCGCTCAGATCGAGCAGCTCATGGATGGCGGTGCGGCCGCGGAAGCCCGTGCCGCCGCACTCGAAGCAGCCCGCGCCCTCCCACATGGACACGCTCCGCCACTCGTCGGGGTTCAGCCCGCTTTCGATAAGGAAGCCGTCGTCATAGCGCACCTGGCGCTTGCAGTGTTCGCAGATGACGCGCACGAGCCGCTGCGCCAGGATGCAGTTGAGCGCCGAGACGAAGTTGTAGGGCTCGACGCCCATGTTGAGGAAGCGGCCGATGACGTCGAGCACGTTGTTGGCGTGGACGGTGGTGAAGACAAGGTGGCCGGTGAGGGCGGCGTTGATGGCGATCTGCGCCGTCTCCTGGTCGCGGATCTCGCCCACCATGACCTTGTCGGGATCGTGGCGAAGGATCGAGCGGAGGCCGCGGGCGAAGGTGAGGCCTTTCTTTTCGTTGACCGGGATCTGGGTGATGCCCTTGATCTGGTATTCGACCGGGTCCTCGATGGTGATGATCTTGTCCTCGTCGTTCTTGATCTCGCTGAGGGCGGCGTACAGGGTGGTGGTCTTGCCGGAGCCGGTGGGTCCGGTGACCAGCACCATGCCGTAAGGCTCCTTGATGTAGCGGCGGAAGCGGACGAGGTCGCGTTCGCTGAAGCCGACGACGTCGAGGGTGAGGCGGGCGAACTTTTCGCTCATCGACTCCTTGTCGAGCACGCGGAGCACGGCGTCTTCGCCATGGATGGTGGGCATGATGGAGACGCGGAAGTCGATGAGGCGGTTCTTGTAGCGGACGCGGAAGCGGCCGTCCTGCGGGATGCGGCGCTCGGCGATGTCGAGCTCGCTCATTACCTTGATGCGGCTGATGATCATGGAGTGCCAGTCCTTGGCAATGGGCGGCATGGCGTAGTGCAGGACGCCGTCGATGCGGTACTTGATGGCGACCTCGTTGTCGCGCGTTTCGATGTGGATGTCGGAGGCGCGCCGCTCGAGCGCGTTGAAGATGGTGGTGTCGACCAGCTTGATGACCGGCGCGATGTCGGCGTCCTGGGCCGTGAGCTTTTCGATGGAGAGCGTTTCGTCGGCGCTCTCCTCGTCGCCGACGACGTCGAGTGCGAAGCCCTCGGTGATCTCCTCGAGCACGCGCTGGGACTGCTCGGTCTTCTTGAGCAGGTCGGCGATCTGGCCGAGCGCAGCCACCTTCACGCGCAGCTTCTTCTTGAGGAGGATGGAAAGCTCGTCGATCAGATTCAGGTGGCGCGGGTCGGCCAGGGCGATCTCGAGCACGCCGTTGGAGGCGGCGAGTGGCACGAAATTGTAGCGGAACATCAGGTCGACGGGGATCGACTTGAACAGCTCGCTGTCGATCTTGGCCGCCTTGAGGTCGACGAACTCGCAGCGGTAGCGTGCGGCAAGCCGCTTCGCCTGTTCGATCTCCTGCTCCGGAGCGCCGGGTTTCACGCCATTGGTAGCCATTGCGAATCTCCTATTTCATGGCATCGGCCAGCGAGAAGATGGGCAGGTAGAGGGAGACGAGCACGAAGGCGACGAAGAGGCCCATGAAGATCATGATGGCCGGCTCGATGAGGGACAGGGCCGCCTGCATGCGCGTATTGACGTCGTCCTCGTAGAATTCGGCGACGCTGTTGAGCATCTGCGGCAGCGCGCCGGTGCTTTCGCCCACCTCGATCATGTCGATGGCGAGCCCCGGAAACAGCCCCGTGGACGCCAGCGCGCCCGAGAGAGTCTGCCCCTCTTTCACGCGTTTCAGCGCCTGCGCGAGCGCCGCGCGCAGCAGCGGGCTGTTGACCGACTGCGACGCCGTTTCCATGCCCTGCACCAGCGGGATGCCGCCGGACAGCAGCGTGGCCAGCAGTCGCCCGAGTTGCGCCACCTGGTATTTCAGCCAGATCTCTCCGAGCAGGGGCGTGCGCGCCTTGATGCGGTCCGCCAGCGCGCGGCCGGCGTCCGTGCGCAGGTAGTAGCGGCCGCCGGCGATGGCGGCGATCAGCGCCACGGCGCCGGCGACGAGAAACTGCTCCGCCGCCAGCCCCACCGAGATCAGGATGCGCGTGGGCGCGGGCAGAGTGGCATTCGTGGTGGAGTAGAGTTCGGCGAAGCGCGGCACAACGAAGGTCACCAGGAAAACGATCAGCCCGATGACCAGCAGCACCAGGACGCTCGGATAGATCAGCGACAGCAGGATCTTCTTGCGAACGGCGAGAGCCAGGCGCTGGTAGGCGAGATAGCGCTCCAGCACCTCTCCGAGCGAGCCGCTTCGCTCGCCCGCCATGATCGAGGTGACGTAGACGGGTGGGAACATCTGCTGCCGCTGGAATGCGTCGCTCAGCAGCGAGCCCTTCTTCACGTCGTCGCGGATCTCGCGGACGATGGGGCCGAGCTTCGAGTCCGTGAGGCGGTCGCCAAGCAGATCGAGGCACTTGAGAATCGGCAGCCCGGCGCGGAACAGGGTGACGAACTGCTGGTTGAAGATCAGGAACTTCTCGACATCCAGCTTGCGGGCGCGGCCGGCTTTGGGGGCCAGCGCGAGCGTGGCGCGGGGACGCACCGAGTACACCAGGAAGCCCTGCTGCGCCAGGCGGTCCCGGACCTCCTGCTCGCTTGCGCCTTCGACGATCTCCTGCCGGATCTCGCCGCGGGCGTCGGCGTATTTCAGTGCGTACTCGGGCATGGGCGCAGTTCAACCGTCTCTGATGGGAATGACGCGCTCGGGGCGCTTGCCGTGCAGGAAAGGGCGGCGCTCCGCGATTCACTTTTGCTGTTTCTTCTGGGGGGCTCGTCATCCGGGCCGTGCTTCGTCCAGCATACAGGCCGCCGTTCCGGGGAAGCGGCGGCGAGGCGGTCCGGGAGGACCTGCTTTCGGGCTTCCCTGCCGGGCCGGTTTGTGTAGAATAAGGGTAGCCACTGCCCCCAGAGCGGGAGTAATTCAGTGGTAGAATGTCAGCTTCCCAAGCTGAACGTCGCGGGTTCGAGTCCCGTCTCCCGCTCCATTTTCTCCAGCCCCGGCTCCACGCCATTCATAGGGGTAGACCGCTTCGAGCTCCTTCAAGAACACATGACCCTGACGGGCAACCTGGAGTATTTGAAGCTGCGGAAGCCAGCTGTAGAGCCGCGAACGGGGGCCGGCGTTCGCCAGAACGCCGGCCAGAGTGAGCGGTCCCCCCGGTGGGTCCGCGCGGTCCATGCGCCCCGTGAAATCGAGGCAGAGTGCTGCGGGGGCCGAGGGGGACAGACCGCTCTGTCCACGGGTGGGCTGGTGGTGGAGGGTTGGGGAGATTCGGGGCGGGACAGAGTGGTCAGTCCCCCTCGGGGGGCCGGTCGTTCTCGCGCCTCTGCTAAAGGCGCTGCTTCGCTCGCGATGCGGAAAACCGCTCGTTCTCGCAGGCCTGCGGCCCGCTTCGCTCGCGGCTCTGAGGGCGCAGTTTCGGGGGTCAGAGCCGCGAACGGGGGCCGGCGTTCGCCAGAACGCCGGCCAGAGTGAGCGGTCC
>CAYWJB010000028.1:0-37547 GCA_964458495.1 uncultured Arcobacter sp. | reverse complement strand
GGCTCCGTCCCCTTGGCGAAATCCGCGAACTGCCCGTGTCAGGCTGTCCCCTTCGGGGTCACGTGCCGGTCGTTGCCGGCCGGTGTGCGGTAGCAGGCTTCCGTATGTTTTGCTACTTTGGTGGCGTCATGCACATCCCGGACGGATACCTCTCGCCGGCAGTGCTGGCGCCGCTCGGCGTGGCAAGCCTCGCCGGGGTGGCCGCCGCCGCGCGCCGCGCGGGCCGTACCCTGGAAGAGTCCCGCGTCCCCCTGATGGGCATGGCCGGCGCTTTCGTCTTCGCTGCGCAAATGATCAACTTCCCCGTCGCCGCCGGAGCCAGCGGCCACCTGCTGGGCGGCGCCCTTCTGGCCATCGCCCTCGGCACGGCGCCCGCCATGGTGGTCATGACGGCGATCCTCGCCATCCAGGCGCTCCTGTTCCAGGACGGCGGCGTGCTTGCGCTCGGAGCCAACGTGTTCAACATGGCGCTGGCAGGCGTCGCCGCCGGCGGATGGGCCTGGCAGACCTTCGGCGGCCTGCGCCGCCGCCGCCTCGCCGCCTTCTTCGGCGGCGCGATCAGCGCGTTCGCCGCCGCCTGCCTCGCGCTGGCCGAGCTGACCGCTTCCGGAATCCGGATTCCCGGCCCGGCGTTGGCTCTTGCACTGGGCGTCTTTTCCATTACCGCTCTGCTGGAAGGCGCGATCACTGCCGCCGTCACAACGGCCCTGGAATCTGTCGAACCGGGGCTTCTGCAACACGCACACGGCTCCCCGCGCCGCGCCCTCTCCGGCCTCCTGCTGGCCTCGTTGCTGCTGGCTACACTCGGATTCCTCGCCGCATCGTCTCTACCGGACGGCCTGGAACATCTGGCCGAACGGGTCGGCATCACCGGCCTGGAACGTACTGTCTTTGCATCCCCTATGCCCGATTACGAGGCCGCCTGGCTGACGACGGACTGGCTCCGCAAAGCGGGCGCCGGGCTGTTGGGCCTCGCCGGCACGGCCTTGGCTTGCTGGGCGGCCGGCCGCTGGATTTCGCGGTGGCGCAACGCATAGGCCCCTACCATTTCGCCTTCGACGAATGGAGCCGCGGCCGCTCCTGGCTGCACCGCTTCGACGCCCGCTGGAAGCTCGCTGCCACGATGGCGGCGCTGCTTCTCATCTCCCTCCGTCACGACTCCTGGATGGCAGCGCCCATCCCGCTGGTGCTGGCCCTCACCGCCCGCTTGCCTGTCCCCGCCCTGCTGCTGCGCGCCGCCGCCGTGCTGCCCTTCTCCGCCGTCTTCGCGCTGCTCGCCTGGCTCACCGGTGACTCCGCCCGCGCCGCCATGCTTCTGTGGAAGCCCCTTGTCTCCGCCCTGTGGGCCGTCCTGCTGATGGCCGTCACGCCGCTGGACACCGTTCTCGCCGCGGCCGCCTGGTTCCGCGCCCCGCGCCTCGTGCTCGAGGTGATGCACTTCATCTGGCGCTACCTTGGCGTCCTTGGCGAGCAGGCACGGCGCATGCGTACCGCCGCCGTGGCGCGCGGAGCGGAGCGCTCTTTCCAGGTCTCCGCCTCAAGCCTCGCCGTCCTGTTCGCCGCTTCCTTCCACCGCGCCGCCCGCATCCACCGCGCGCATCTGGCCCGCGGCGCCGGGAGAATGTCATGAGCTGCATCGTCCACGCCCGCGGGCTGCGCTTTTCCTATCAGCCGGGACACAAGGTCCTGCGCGGCATCGACTTCCAGCTTCACCGCGGCGAGAGCGTTGCCGTGCTCGGCCGCAACGGCTCCGGCAAGACCACCTTCCTTCTTCACCTGAACGGCATCCTCCGCGGCGAGGGCGAGCTCCGCGTCTGCGACCTGCCCGCCGCCCCCCCTCACCTGGCGCAGATCCGCCGCAAGATCGGATTCCTTTTCCAGGATCCCGAAGACCAGCTCTTCCGACCCACTATCCTCGAGGACGTCGCCTTCGGCCCGATGCTCGCCGGACTCTCCCGCGAAGAGGCCGAACAGCGCGCCCGGCGCGCCCTCGCCTCCGTCGGTATCGAAGACGGACTCGACCGCGCCCCCTACCGCCTCAGCAGCGGCGAAAAACAGCGCGTCGCCCTCGCCGGCATCCTCGCCGTCGAGCCCGACGTCCTGATCCTCGACGAGCCCACTACCCATCTCGATCCGCCCGCCCGCCGCGCCCTCCTCGAACTGCTGCGCACGCTCCCGCAAGCCCGCCTCATCGCCACCCACGACGCCGCCTTCGCCCGCGCCCTCTGCCCCCGCGCCGTCTTTTTCGATCACGGCCGCATCGCCGCCGACGGCCCCACCGATGAAATCATCCGCCGCTTCGGCTGGGATCTCGACTCTCCACCAGAAACGTCACCGGCCCCTCGTTGACAAGCCTCACCGACATCATCGCCTGGAAGATCCCCGTCTCCACCCCGACGCCTTCCTCCCGCGCCGTCTCCACGAACCGCTCGTACAGCCGCCGTGCCTCTTCCGGAGGAGCCGCCTGATCGAAACTCGGCCGTCTCCCCTTCCGCGTGTCCCCATACAGCGTGAACTGCGACACCACCAGCAGACTCCCGCCAGTGTCTTTCACGCTCAGGTTCATCTTCCCTGCTTCATCCTGGAACACGCGCAACTGGACGATCTTCCGCGCCAGCGCCTCGGCGTCCTGTTCCGTGTCACCCCTTCCGACTCCGAGCAGCACCAGCAGTCCGCCACCGATGCGCCCCGCCACACGGCCATCCACCTCCACGCTCGCGCTCGATACCCTCTGGATTACTGCCCTCATCGCCGACGCTTCCAAGGTAGCCGATGCGCTGCAATCCGTGCATCGTTCCGGGACCGCCCCCGGCTAGGAGCTTTACCCGATGGAGGCCCGGCGCCGCCCTGCCGATAATCAGAACGGGCTATGATCTATCGGAGGAAACGTCAGAATTCCGGCGTCAAGAGTGGCTTTCTCCACTTCCACGACAACTCGAACCGCGTTGTCGCGGGACCTGGAGACGGGGACTACATCCACCTGAGGGACGAGTTCGGCAACGAATGGAGAGGGGTGGCCGAACGCCAGCCGGACGACACCATCCGCTATCGCTTCCGTTCTTCGAATGGCGATTTCATCACCGGTGTGTCCGATGGCTATGGCGTAATTCTCCGCGACCAGAAGGGCAACACCTGGCGCGGTTTCGTTGATTGAACCCGCGCCACCTATCTCCTTCTTCTGCCCTCCCGCCCCGCTGCGGACCCGGTCCCGCCGCTCACGCCAAAGGTGTGCCCCTGCCGCACACCCCCGCTTCCACACGCCTCTGCGCCGCGGTGCCGGCAGACTCCGCACGGCCGCGCGTCTACAATAAAAGCGTGCTGCGGCAGCGGGCTGTCATCTGCTTTTCCCTCTTTGCCGCCAGTGTGCTCGCCGCTCCCCCGGCTGGCATTCTCCCGCTGAAAGAAGTCCGCAAAGGAATGCCCTGCACGGGCAGGACCGTTTTTCAGGGCGACAAAATCGAGGAATTCCGCTGCGAAATTCTCGGCGTGCTCGAAAACACCGGCCCGAAGCAGTCCGTGATCCTCGCCCGCCTCAGCGGCGGGCCGCTGGAAGAAACCGGCGTCATGCAGGGCATGAGCGGCAGCCCCGTCTACATCGACGGCAAACTGGTGGGCGCGGTGGCCTACTCGTTTCCCTTCTCGAAGGCGCCCATCGCGGGCATCCGCCCCATCGAGGAGATGATCGATCCCCGCCCGGCCGCACGCGCGCGCCACGCCGCGATGGATCCGTTCGACCTCGCTGCCGCGCTCCCCCTGCGACACGAGATCGAAATGGGCTCCGCTCGCCTCGTCGAAATCTCCACGCCGCTGTGGCTCGGCGGATTCACACGCGGCGCTATCGAGCACTTCGCCCCCCGCCTTCGCGCCGCCGGGCTCGAACCCATGCAAGGCGCGGGCGGCGGCCGCGCACAGCAGCCCGCTGGGCAGCCGCGCCCCCTGCAGCCGGGCGAGATGATCAGCGTGCAGCTGATGACAGGCGACATGAGCGTCGGGGCCGACGGCACCGTCACCCACGTGGACGGCCGCCGCGTCTACGCCTTCGGGCACCGCTTCCTCGGCGCCGGCCAGACGGAAATGCCCTTCGCCCGCGCCGAAGTGCTCGCCCTCCTGCCCAGCCTGAACACGTCGTTCAAGATCTCCAACGCGCGGCAATGGCTCGGCTCGGTCACTTCGGATACCTCCACCGCCATCGCCGGCGAACTGAACCGCAAGGCGCGCATGCTCCCCGTCCGCATCCGCGTCTCCGGCACCGGCGGGGCGCCGGCTCTGCGCGCATACCAGATGGAGATGGTCGACGACCGCCTGCTGGCGCCGATACTCGTTCAGATGGCCGTGTTTTCCGCGCTGGAAGCCACCGAGCGCACCGCCGGCATCTCCACCATCACCCTGCGTGGCAAAATGCTTCTCCGCCAGGGCGAGCCGCTGCCCCTGTCCAATATGTTCGCCGCCGAACTCGGCGCCCCCAACCTCGTCTCCGCCGCCGTGGCTGCGCCCGTGGCTGCACTTCTGCAAAGCGGCTTCGATTCGCTCCGCCTCGCCGGACTCGAAATCGATCTCGAGGTTTCGGGCGAAAAGCGCCAGGTGCAGCTCGACGGCGTATGGAGTTCGAAGCGCACCGTCCGCCCGGGAGAGCCGGTCGAGATCACCGCCCTGTTTCTCGGCGAAAGCGGCGTGGAGTTGACCCGCAAGGCCACCTATCACGTCCCCGTCGGCGCACCCGCCGGTCCGCTCTACTTCACTGTCACCGACGGCCCTTCGGCCAACCTCGCCGAGTTCCGCCAGTTCCTGCTCACGCCGCCGCGCTCGCCGGAGCAGCTTCGCGCCTTCCTCACGCGGCTCCATCCGAACGACAGGCCCTATCTGCGCGTTTGGCGCTCCTCGCCCACGCTCCAGGTGCAGGGCGAGAACCTCCCGCTGCTGCCGCCTTCGGCCGGCGCCGCCCTCTTGCAGAGCGCCTCGCAGCAGCCCAATTCCCTCGTTGCCGAGATCCGCATGGATTCCGCGCCATACCTGTTCTCCGGGTCCCGCACGATTCAGGTGGAAGTGAAAGAATGAAACCTTCTCGCCTTTCGCCCGCCTTGGCCTGCCTGGCCGCCTGGCTGTGTTTCGCGGGCAGCTCCAGCGTCTGGGAGAGCAACACCTACAGCGACTTCCTCAAAGGGCGCTTCCTCGGCGTCTCGCTCACGCGCGACGGACGGCTGACGCTGTCGCCGCGCCTGGAAACGGCCGCGGAGACCGGCGAAGCGGGCGTCTGGAGCCTGGCCGCCGCCCCAGATGGCGCCGTGTATTTCTCTACCGGCCACCGCGGCCGGGTCTACCGCTGGAAGGCCGGCGAGAAGCCGGCCCTGCTCTGGTCCGCCCCGCAACCGGAGGTCTTCGCCCTCGCTCTTGACGCCCGGGGCACCCTCTATGCCGGCTCGTCGCCGGACGGCAAGGTCTGGAAGTTTGAAGGCGGAAAGGCGTCCGAGTTCTTCGATCCCGGCGAGAAGTACATCTGGGCCCTGGCCGCCGCCAGCGACGGTTCGCTTTTTGTCGGCACCGGCCAGAACGGGCGCGTCTGGCGGGTCACCGCTGCCGGCCAGGGCGAGATCTGGTATGAAACCGGCCAGACCCATGTCACCTCGCTTGCCTTCGACCCGAAGGGACGCCTCCTGGCCGGCACCGAGCCCAACGGCATCCTTTACCGCATCGAGGGCAAGGGCCGCGCCTTCGTCCTGTACGACTCCAGCCTCCCCGAGATCCGCTCCATCGTCCCGGCCCCGGACGGCTCTGTCTATGTTGCCGCCATGGGCGGCGCCTTCGCCCGGCGCCAGGCACACGCCGCCGGCGCCGCCGCCTCACAACAACCCGCCGGCATGGTCACCACCACGATCACCGTCTCAGCCGACGCCGACGCTGCCGCCCAGCGCGGCATCGACCTCCAGCCCAAGCCCGAGCCTCCCAAGCCCGCCGCACCCGCCCCGGAGACTCCTCCGCCCGCGCCCTCTGTCGATCTCAGCGCCGAAAAATCCGCTCTGTACCGCATCCATCCCGACAACCTCGCCGAAATCCTGTGGTCCAGCAAGGAAGAGAACGTCTACGACCTCGTCGTTCGCGGCGCGGAACTCTATTTCTCCACCGATCAGAGCGGGCGCATCTACCGCCTCTCGCCGGATCTGAAGGCCGCGCTGCTCGTGGAAACCCGCGAAGGCGAAACCACCCGTCTCGCCGACGCCGCCGGCTCGCTGCTCGCCGCCACCAGCAACCAGGGCAAGCTCTACCGCCTCAACGGCGCCGACGCTCAGACCGGCATCTACGAATCCCCCGTCCATGACGCCGGCAACGCCGCCCGTTGGGGCCGCCTCGAATGGCGCGCCGAAACCGGCGCCGGAAAGTTCAGCTTCCGCACGCGCTCCGGCAATTCCGCCCGCCCCGACACGACCTGGAGCGAATGGTCCGAGCCCATTGCCGACCCGGCGCGCAACGCCATCGCCAGCCCCAACGCCCGCTTCATCCAGTGGCGTGTCGAGATCACGCCCGGCAAGGGACCCGCGCCAGTCATCGATTCGGTCGCCATCAGCTACCAGCCGCAAAACGGCCGCCCTGTGGTGCGCAGCATCCAGGTGTCTCCGCAATGGGCCGCCGCCCAGGCCAAGCCTGCCACGCCGGCCCAGCAGTCTTCGGTCGCCTACAGCATCACGGTCACCGATACCGGCGATGCCGGCCAGTCCACCAGCAGCGGCACCCCCACCCAGACCGTGGCCCGCACAGGCATGCAGCAGCTCTACATCTCCTGGCAGGCGGACGACCCCGACGGCGATGCGCTGATTTACAGCCTCTATTACCGCGGCGAGGATGAGCGCGAGTGGAAGCTGCTCAAGGCCGACATCAAGGAAAACACCTTCCAGCAGGACGGCGAGGTCTTCGCCGACGGCCGCTACTTCTTCCGCGTCGTGGCCTCCGACCGGCTCGCCAACAGCCCGCAGGCGGCGCGCGAATCCGACCTCGTCAGCCCGCCGGTGCTGATCGACCAGACGCCTCCGCGAGTCCGCATCCTGGAACCCAGGCGCCAGGGCGCCGAGTGGCTCCTCGAGATCCGCGCCGAGGACTCCGCCTCGCCCATCCGCCGCGCCGAGTGTTCCGTGAACGCCGGCCCGTGGACCGTCCTCGAAGCCGCCGACGGCATCACCGACAGCCGCGAGGAGTCCTTCTCCCTGCGCCTGCCCGCCGAGGGAGGCGAACGCAGCGTCGTCGTCCGCGCCTTCGACGCCGCCGGCAACCCGGGGCTCGCCCGCATCGTCCTGCGCTGAAGCGCCCGCTTTGTGACTCCGGTCATGGAACCGGACACCGCTCTCCTTTACTCTGCAGATTGAGGAGAGCGATTTGAGCGAGATCATCGACAACCGCGCCGAGCGCGTCCGCCAGCTGAAAGGCATCATCCGCAGCCTTCACGAAGGCGCCCCGCCCGATGCCGTGAGGGACCGGCTCCGCACCATCGTCCGCGAAACCGACTACTCCGAGATCGTCGCCATGGAGCAGGAGCTGATGGCCGACGGCATGCCCGCCGAAGAGATCATGTCCATGTGCGACCTGCACTCGCAGCTCACCCGCGAGGTCCTGGTCCAGCTGCCCGCGCGCCCCGTCCCTCCCGGCCATCCTGCCGACACCATGCGGCTCGAAAACCAGGCACTGCGGCAGACGCTCGGCCGCATGCGCCAGGCGATGGAATCGATCCTGGCGCTGGACAACGGAGAGGGGCTTGAGCCTCTGCTGCTCGCCTGGCGCCAGTGCGCCAACGAACTCATGGATGTCGACAAACATTACCAGCGCAAGGAGCAGCTCTTCTTCTCGCGGCTGGAAAGCCACGGCATCACCGGCCCTTCCAAGGTGATGTGGGGCAAGGACGACGAAGTCCGCGCCATGCTGAAAAGCCTCCAGCAGGCACTCGCCGTGCGCGATGCCTGCCTCGAGGACTGGAAGCTCGCCGCCCGCACCGCCGGTGAAAGCGCCGCCGCCGCCATCGAGGAGATGATCCACAAGGAGGAGAACATCCTCTTGCCGATGTGCCAGGACGTCTTCACCGAAGACGACTGGGCGCAGATCTGGGCCGATTCGCCCCGCTACGGCTGGTGCCTCGTCGCCCCGCGCGAAGGCTACCAGCCCCCGGAGAGCGTGCTGCGCGAGGGGCTGAAACTCGCCGGCGCCGACGCCGTCCAGCTGCCCACCGGCAGCCTCACTCTCGAACAGCTCCTCGCCATTTTCCGCACTCTGCCCGTCGATCTCACCTTCGTGGACGCCGGCGACCGCGTGGCCTTTTACAGCGAAGGGCCGGACCGCATCTTCGCCCGCTCCCGCGCCATCCTCGGCCGCAAGGTGCAGCACTGCCACCCGCCGCGCAGCGTTCACATCGTCGACCAGATCCTCGAGGACTTCCGCTCCGGGCGCCACAGCGTGGCCGAGTTCTGGATCCCCTTCCACGGCCGTTTCATCCACATCCGTTACTTCGCCGTCCGCGGCGACAGCGGCCAGTACCTCGGCACGCTCGAGGTCACCCAGGACGTCACCCGCATCCGCGCGCTCGAAGGCGAGCGCCGCCTGCTTCAGTACGACGAACCATCCCCGGCAGGAGTCTCCCAATGACGCTCAGCATCCAGCCCGACACGCGCCTCTCCGTGGTTCTCGAGGCGCACCCGGATCTCGAACAGCGCCTCATGACCGCGCTTCCCCAGCTGGCCGCGGTCCGCAGCGAGGCCATGCGCCGCAGCCTCCTGGAAGGCACCACGCTGGAACACGCCGCGCGGCTCGCCGGACTGCCCGTGGCCGGGTTTGTCGCCACCGTGCGCGCATGGGCCGGCGTGGATCCCGAAGAGGCCGCTTGCGGCCACGGCGGCCATACGCCTCTGCCACCCTCGCCACGCCCCCGGTGGGCGGAGGAGTTTACGCCGCAATTCCGCATCGACGCCGACGAGATGCTCGCCACCGGCGTCCACCCCGCCGCGAAGGTCAGACAGTGCGCCTCCGCGCTCGCCCCGGGCCAGATGGTCGTGCTCGCCTCCAGCTTCTGCCCTTCGCCGCTCATCCAGATGATGCGCGCTTCGGGCTTCGAAGCCTGGTCCGGCGAAACCTCGCCCGGCCGCTGGGAGTCCTGCTTCTGCCGCACACAGGACGACCGAGGGCTCACAAACTCTTGAGCCACTGATGCAATCCGGCCGGGTCGCTGGCCGAGCACATCAGCGATCCCGGCACCACGCCCTGCGCCCCGGACGCCCGCAGCAGAGGGACCGTCTCCTGCCGGATGCCGCCGTCGGCCATCAGCAGGGTCTTCGTCCCCTCCAGATAAGCCGCAGCCGCCGCCATGCGGTCGCAGGCGCGCTCGTCCAGCCCGCATCCCTTCACGCCCGATGGCGTGCCCATCAGGATCACATGATCCACCCGCTGCCGGAAGCCGCGCACCTGCTCCACCGGCGTCTCCAGTTCCAGGGAGACGCCCGCTTTCAGCCCCCGCTCCCGCGCCCAATCGGCCACCTGCCACACCCGTTTGCCCGCCTCCAGCGGCGCCGTGATCCAGTCCGCCCCGGCTTCGGCGAACAACGGCGCCAGGTCCATTGGGCGCGTGGCGAAGAGATGCACGTGCAGGGGCTTGGCCGTGATCTCGCGGATGCGCGCCACAAGATCGGGAAAGAACAGCAGACTCCGCACGAAGTGCCCGTCGGCGGCGTCCAGGTGGAACGAATCGGCGAACGGCTCCAGCCGCCGGATGTCACGCTCCAGGTTGGCCAGGTCAGCCGACCACAGGCTCACGTCCAGCCAAAGCGGCTCAGGCAGGCCTCGCCAGGTCATTGCCAGCCTCCCGGCCGCCGGCCGGTTCCGCGCCCGCGCTTTTGGAAGTGGATCGCAACCTGCATGCTATCTTGAGGATAAGCAATGATCCGGCACTCACGTTTCCCCCTGTTTTTCCTGGCCCTCGCCTGCCTCTGTCCGGCTTTGGGCCAGACCGCACCAGCTGAGGAGGATCCCGTCGTTTTTGTGCTCGAAGGCAAGCCGTGGCGCAAGAGCGAGTGGGAGGCGATGATCCGCGCCCTTCCGCCCGAGGTGGGCCAAAACTTCCAGCTCAATCGGGAGGCCTTCCTCAAGCAGTACGCCCTCGTTTTGCGCCTCGCACAACTGGCCGAACAGGATGGCGTGCCGGCCAAGGAGCCCCACCGGACGCGTCTCGAATACAACCGCCTGGTCTACCTGGCGCAGGCAGAGACGGAGGTGGCGGCCATGAAGATCCGCGTCACGAGCGAAGAGCAGCAGAAGTACTTCGACGATCACAAGGACGACTGGGCCCGCGCCCAGGTCAAAGTGATCTACATCAGCTTCAACGACAACCCGCTGCCTGCCGCCGGTCCCAAGGCCAAACGGCCCCGCACGAGCGCCGAGGCCGAAAAGCTGGCCCGCGACCTCGTGGCCCGCGCCCGCGCCGGCGCCGATTTCGCTGAACTGGCCCGCAAGTTCTCCGATGACGAGGAGACGCGCGCCAAGGGCGGCGACTACCGTCCCCTCAAGCCCAACGACTCCAATCTCCCGCCCGCCATCCGCACCGCCGTCTTCTCCTTGCGTCCCGGCCAGGTTTCTGATCCCGTGCGGCAGACCGGGGGATTCTGGATCTTCCGGCTCACGGACTTTGTAACGCCGTCCTTCGAGGAGGTGCGCAGCGAGGTCTACCAGGCTGTGCGGGAGGCGAAGTTCAAAGAATGGATCGAAGGCGTGCAGAAGAGCCTCCAGATCGACGTGAAGGATCCACAGTACATCCCGGGCAGCTCGCCGAAGCAATAGGCTTGTCTTGCCCCTTGCCGGTGCGCTTCACGGGCGCGCCCCTGCGGCTCGGGTGGGCCGGTCCGCTGCGGGCTTGCCAGGGCAAACTGCGCTTCGGCGGCGGCCCGGGCCAGCCCATCCACGCCGCCAGCTTCCTGCGCGAGCGCCGCATGGTGCTGGACGAGGATCTCAAATCCAATCCCGGCGAGCTGGCCCGCATTGCGCTGCATGAGGTTTTCCACTTCGTCTGGATCCGCCTGAACAACAACGAGCGGCGCCGCTGGGAACGACTCCTGGCGGAAGAGACCGCCGCCGGCGCGCGAGGCGAACTCGGCTGGTCGGCCGAGATGCGCCGCAACGCCCTGCGGCGGGAAGATCTGCGCCGCCGCACTCGCCGCTGGCGCGAGTACGTTTGCGAAAGCTTCTGCGACTCGGCCGCATGGGCTTTCGGCACGTTGCGCTCGCACAGCGAATTTACCCTGCCCGTCCGATTCCGCCCCGCCCGCCGCCGCCTGCTCCGGGACCTTCTTCGTCACCGCGACGGCGTCCTTCGCATTTAAGCGCGGCGATCTCGGAAACCTCTTCACCGGATGGGCGGTTGGCATCCTGAAAGCACACTCCCGCAATGCGCCGCTTCAGAAAAACGGCTGGCAAAGGGGCGCCATCCGCGCCCGCAAAGCCTTCCCCGGCCCAGCATTCCTGCAGGGCCGCGACAATCAGGGATCTGCCCAAAGCCGCATCCGCTGCGCGCTTCACGCCACTCCCTCCACTGGCGGCCAGCCCAGGGCGTTCGTGCAACTCAAACAACTCTCTCAGCAGAGATTCCGGCGGTGCCCCGCCTTCTGCGGCGCCTCCGAGCCCCACACACCGCAAGGCCGGGATCTGACGCCAATGTCCCCTTCGCCGCCCCTGCGCCTGGCGTCCCCCAAGTGCATGTTCTCCAAAAATACCCGCTCGGCCCCCAAAAACCTTCGCGCCGCCCGGTGAGGGCGGCGCGAATGGCTGCAACAGGGATCACTGGCCCGAAAGGATACTATTCCTTCGGACCGATCGGAATTACACTGCCTTGAGCGTAGAAGGGCTGGCCCGGAGTGGCTTCCGCCACCAGGCCCAGTGGCCGGTCGCCAAGCTGCGCGTCCTCGGGAATCTTGAACAGCACTTCGTAAATGCCGATCAGATTCTCGGCCAGCTTGGCTTCCACGACTTCGACCCCGGCGTTGTCGATCCCGACCGCCACCGTGGCCGCCACCTTCTGGTCCGGACGCCCCACACGGTTCGTTTCGGCCAGCGGCGTCGCCTGACCCAGCCCGATGGCGTACAGGCGCACCGTCTCGCCCTGCCGCGCCGGCGTGGCCTTCGTGGCCACCAGCCCGTCGGAGCGGATCACAATCGCCGCCCGCCGCCCGTCAATCTGGTCTTCGATCATCCCGGGCGACAACGGCTTCACTGGCACGCCCGTCACCAGCGTGGCGATTCCATCCACGCTCACGTTGACATCCACCGACGTGCCCGTGATCTCATACGGCACCTGGATCAGCGCCTCTTCGAGCGGGCCTTCCTTCACGATCCAATAAATCGGCGCGTAGGAGGACTTGCCGTCGTAGCGGAACTCCACGACCAGGCCCTTGAACTCGGTCGGCAGCCTCCCCACCAGCAGGTTCGCCACCACCGCCCCTGTCACATTTCGGGCGATGCCGGATCCGGACAGGATCACCAGGTTGCCGGGCGCCACGCCCGTCTCGTTGGTCGCGTAGTTTCGGAAGCTCTGCGCGGTGATCCCCGGCCCCGGGAGCCGGGATTGCAGCGAGAAGCTCACCGGCGCGAGGCTCGCCGCCGATGCTGTCACCGTGATCGGACCTGGCGCTGCGCCTGCCGTCACGGTCACCTGCGCGCGCCCGCTGGCATCCGTCACAGAGATCGCCTCGCTTACAGTCGCCGAACCGGCCACCGACCAGTTCACGGTGATCCCCTGCACCGGGCGGTTGATCACGTCCAGCACCTCCACCACCAGAGGTTGCGGGAACGCCGTGTTGGTGGACACGACCGGCTGCCCGTCGCCCGACACTTTCCGCAACGTCGACACCACGGACTCCACGGTCACCCGGAACGTGGCCTCCAGTTGACCCGCGCGGACGGTCACCGTGTACTGGCCCGGAATCACTCCCAGCTGCACTCGCGTGGACACCTTGCCATCGGAGCCGGATGTCGACACCGGGTTCACCAGTTGCAGCGCGTTCGGGTTGGAGACGATCCAGCTCACCTGCGTCCCCGGCAGCGGGTTGCCGCCGGCGTCCACGATTTGCGCCACCAGAGGCAGCGGCAGCGCCTCGCTGACCTTCCCGCTCTGGTCGTTCCCGGAGACAATCAGGGGCGGAACCGGATCGCCCGGTTCGACGATCACGCGAATGTCGTCAATCGCACTCTCGTTTCCGATCAAAGCATTCACGAATGTGGTGCCGATCTTCCCCTTCGCCAGCAGCGTGCACGTGGCTACGCCCTCAGGCGTCGAAAGCGGGTTCTCTTCCACGCATCCCACCACCGGTCCGGCCGCCGGGTCCGTGTTCCTGCTGGTCAGCTTCAAGGAAACGTTCGGGATGGGGACATTCGCCGGGCGCCCGAGTCCAATGCCGGACTGCACCAGGATCTTCAGTTTGCCCGCCTCCGCCTTTCCGAGTTTCAGCGTGATGGTCCGCTCGGCCGAAGAGGGCGTGTCCAGCGTCACCAGCGGCCTGCCGAACTGATCATTCGGGTACTGCGTCGCATAGAAGGTCGTCTTGCCGAAGTCAGCCACCGCCTCCACCGCCACCTGGTAGAACGGCAGCGATGGATCGGTCAAACCGAACACGTACATCTGCATCTTGGCTTCGCCGTTGGCATTGGTACGCGTCGGATTTTCAGTGATGAAATTCACACCGGCGTTCGCCGTCTGCCAGAGGATGTCCTTGTTGGCGATCGGATTCCCGTTCGCGTCAACGGCGCGCACCACCAGATCCTGGTTGATCACCCCCACCATCGACAACTGCCCGTCGCCGGACACTTTGATCAGCTTCGGCCCGGTGGTCGTTCCGCCACCACCACCGCCGCCGCCTCCGCCGCCGCCTCCGGTCTGCCCCTGAACCGTTGAAGTCAGCGCCACCGGAGCGACATTGCCCGCCAGCGCCTCAATCGTGAAAGCGCCCGCTTCCGCCGGGGCCGTCACGTCGACAAAAGCAAAGCCTTCACGGTTGGTGACCGCCGTGGGCTGGGAAATCCCGGGGTTGCCCGCTGCCGCCCGAAACGTCACCGTAGCGCCCTTGACCGGCTTCCCGTTCAGATCGAAAGCACGCACGAAATAACGCAGCGCCGCGCCTGGCTGCACGGTCTTGCCGGCCCCGTAAGCAAACAGATTGCCCGGATTCGCGCCCGAGGGGGCCGAGACATATCTCAAGGTTCCGGGCAAGAGATCCCGCTGCATCACATTGCCAAGCCCGACCAGGGGCAGCATGTAATGCCGTCCGGTGCTGTCCACGTAGAAGAACCGCAACGATGTCGGCGTCTCGTCGCTCGCCGCGATCCCCACAATGTTGCTTAGCACCTGCTGCCCCACCTGCATCCCCACGACATTCAAGCCCCCCCCAACGCCGCGGGTGATATCAAACACCTGTGGAATCGTGGGCGCCAGCCCCAGTACCCGGTCCTCGCGGACCAGCAACACGGGATCCAGCAATTGAGGGCTTGTGCCGAATGGTCCGCCCACGGTGGACACGGCAATTCCGGTGGCCACCAGCGAACCCGCAGGACTGTTGCTCCCCCGCAACGAGAAGTCCACCAGCCCGATGGAATGCCCCCCCAGGAGCCGCCCGGGCACAAAAGCTTTCGTCCCCGTCGGCGTGAAGTACAGCTTGCCGGGATGCGACAGACTCGCATTCACCGGCGACGTGCGCGCCAGTTCCCCGAAGGGCGGCGTGCCTGACAGCTCGATCAGGACGTTCGGACCCGTAATGTAAAGGCTGCCGAACGGCGCCGCGCTGAGCCGGAGGCTGCCTCCTGGATAGCTGCCGGGAACCGCCGCTGGCGCCAGGGGCAGCCAGTCCGACACTCGAACCGGCTGCAGAATGTTGGAATCGGACAGCACCACCAGGTGCGCGCCGTCTTTCGTGAACTCCATGTCCACCGCCGTGGACGGCAGCGGCACGAAGTCCGGCGAAACCTGCTCGTTCGACATCTGCAAGAAGTACAACCGGGCAGGACCAGAGGTCGCGACGATGAGCCGCGCCCCGTCCGGCGACAGCGCCGCCATCGTTGGCGTCCCCGCGCCTGCCGGGAGCGTGACCACCCGGGACTGCCCGAGCCCGCCCGCGGTCAGGTTGACCAGCGTGATGGGCGCCGCCGCGTTCTGCGTCAGCACGATCAGCCTCGTGCCGTCGTCCGCCAGCAGGATCTGCTGCACTGCGCCCGGCAGGTTCGTGGAGCCCACGACGTCCAGCTGTTCGTTCAGCACGGTCAACACGGGTGCGGAAGGTGTCGCCGTCGAAACCGAGACGACGTAGCCCGCGTGAGCCGCCACCGCCAGCGCGGCGGCCAGAGCCAATGTGTTCAGGAAAATCTTGTTCATCCGGTGCATCGTTTCCTCTTGAGGAAGGGAAGTCCGGCGGCAGCCTCCGCCGGAGAGCGAGGAAGGGAACTGCCTGTATTGTACCACCGCCCGGCCTGCCTCGCAGACACAAAAAAACCGGGGGAGGTTTCCCTCCCCCGGTCTCGGACCGTCAGCCGGTCCGAATGGGTTGTTACTGGTTCAGCGCTTCCATCGGCAGGCTGCTGTAACGCTTGCTGTTGCTGATGGGGTGCTGGCTGATGACCAGCGCGATGTAGCCCTGCGCGAACTTGTTCGCACCCAGGTCGCTGATGAAGGCGTACCCGTGAGCGTACTGGAAGTTGCAGCGGGCGATCACGTAGCCGGTGAAGTTCGGCACCGCCGACAGTCCCTGCGCGGAGTTGCCGCCGCTCAGGGTCATCAGCAGTTGCTGGCCACCTGCGATGTTGACCGTGGTGGTCTGGTTGGAGTCGCTCGGCACACCGTAGAAGTACAGCGTGCAGGTGCCTTCCTGCGGGTCGGTGCCGAACGGATCCTTCGAGGTGTTGGAGATTGCGATGCCGGTGTCCCAACCCGTGATGCTGGTCACGAACGGGAACAGGAGCCGGGTCTCGCAAGGCAGGATCTCGAAGGCGGCCGTCGCAGCGCCCGTATTGGTGAAGCGCGGCACCGCCAGCGAAGTCGAGCTCGGCGTGATGACCGTGCTGATCGGCGCGTAGCTGCCCGCCACCGATCCGGAACCGATCGCCGGCAGGGTCGAGGTGTAGGTGATCGGCACGGAAACCGCCAGAGTCTCCGACACGCCGACGTCAGCACTTCCGCTCACGGTAAGGGTGATCGTGCTGCCGGACACACTCGAAGTGAACGTCGTGGTGCCATTGTTAGACCACGTGGGTGTGCCGAGGCTCACACCGGCCGGCAGATTGGAGAATACAATCTGCAACTGCGTCGCCTGCGTGGCGACGCCGGCATCCGCCGGCCAGTCGGTCGGCGTCGTATCCCAGTACATCGACTCCGTGTTGTAGATCTGGAGCAGATTGTTCTGGGCAGTGGTGTTGCCCCGCGTGCGCCAGGCGTTCGGGATGAGCTCCTTGAACGTCACCTCGACCTCGTCTTCCGGCTCAACGCACTGGATCAGGGTGGCGCCCGTCACGCTGACTTCCAGGCTCTTCTGGATGTAGCCCACAACCAGGAAGGGCGAGGACAGCGGCAGCGTGAGCGAGCCGGTCACCGAAACCAGCAGGTTCACCGGCGTCGGGGTCACAGTGAGCCCGGCGGCCGAAGCATTCACGCGGATGTTGACCATCCGCAGCGTGCGCGTCACACCGGTCGTTCCCGGGGGAGTAAACGTGATGTTCTTCCACTCCACGGCCTGGGCGTTGCCCGGCACGGGATCTGCGAAGAACGCGTTCACGCCGACGTCCACCGTGCCAGGGGCCGGGTCGTCAATCAGCAGCGCCGCTTCCAGCTTGCCGGCGTTCGGCGCACCCAGCAGGCGGCTGGTCACGTTGTAGCCCGGCGTGAACACGCGGACGTTGATGATCGCCGGCTGGAAGGGGTTCCCGCCCGTGCAGCGGATAAACGCCTGGCCGACTTCTTCTGCCAAACCTTCCGCACGCAGCAGCGGCGGAGCGCCGCCGTTCAACGTGCAGTTCAACGGATCGAACTGCGCGCTGGCCATGCCGGCGCCGAGCACCAGCACTGCCAGGAGCAGGATCGCTTTGCGAAATTCAAACATTTCCTTCTCCTTGTGAACTGTCGAATTTGAATTGATGAAGGGTCTCTTCAACCTGAGCCTCAGCGGAAGGGGAGAAAGGAATCCATGCCGCCGGAGGCGCCTCAAAAGTGCGGCCGCCGCAGCCGCGCTGCGCCGTCCTGCCCCCTGCGGTCTCCTCCGGTCTTCCGTGGTGGATTCCCATGTAACTCGTAAAATCTCTTCTTCTGTGCCTGCGGGATCCTGACCGACTTGAGTGCCGGGCCCTTCCGGGCACAGTCAGCACCTTCTTATCACCCCGCTCCATCCCAAGTCAAGTGGGAAGATCCCCTGCCTGAGACAAACGGCGCGATGCCAGAACTCCCTACCCCTGGTATTTAAGCACGAAACGTCCTGTTTCGTCAAGCATTTCTGTTGCCCATCAATAATTTTCTGCCCGGCTCCTCAGGCATCTGGCCGCCCCGGGCAGCCGTTCCGCCCCCGCCCTCTCAGCGCATCAGCTTCTGCAAACGCCGCATCTGCTGCACGAGTTCGTCGCTGGCGTCGGTCATCTCGTTCGTGTCGTAAACGACCCTGGGTGTGATAAAGACGATCAGTTCCGTCCTCTCTTTCGAGTAGGAACGGTTGCCAAACGCGCCGCCCAGGACCGGGATGCGGCTCAGGAACGGAATGCCGCCGCTCGATTGCGAGTCGTTCTCGCTGATGATCCCGCCGATGGCGATCATGTCGCCGTCCTGCACGGTCACCTGGGTCGTCACGTTGCGGTTCGAAAAGCTCGGCGACTGGATGCCTCCCACCGGCGGCGGCCCCGGCGAACTCACCTCCTGGTTGATCTCCAGCGTCACCACACCCGACGGGTTCACATGCGCCGTGATCGCCAGGTTCACACCCGTCTTGCGGTTCGTGATCGTGTTGGCGAACAGCGAACTGCCCCCCTGCTGCACGCCGGTCACCGCCTGCGCGGTCAGCATCGGCACCTCCAGCCCCACGTTGATCGACGCCGGAATGCTGTCGGTGGCGATCACCGACGGCGTGCTGATCACTTTCGTTTTCGTCGCCAGTTCCGAGGTCGACAGCGCCGCAAACAGCTCCTTGCTCTGCCGCAGCAGCCACCCCGATGACACGTTCAGCGCCGAACTCGTAAAGCTGCCGCGCAAAGACCGCGGATTCCGCGCGTCGGCGAAGCCCGACGGCGGCGCGTTGCCGCGGTTCTGCAAGAACCAGTCGATGCCCCAGCTCAACGCGCCTGTCAGCTGCACTTCAAAAATGCGCGCCTCGATCAGCACCTGCCGCGGCGGAATATCCAGTTCCCGGAGCAGCCGCAGCACGCTTTCGTAGTCTTCCGGCGTCGCCAGGATCAGCAGCGAATTGTCGCTCAGGTTCGGAACCACGCGCGGGCTCTGCGGCCCGTACATCCCCATCCCGTACATTCCCAGATACCCGCCCGTCAGATCCATGCCCGCCACGCCCGCCTGCATCTGCGTGCGGGCCTGAGCGCCAGCCTGCCCGCCGCTCTGTTGCCCGGCCTGCGTCTGGGCCGCCCCGCCCGCCACGCCCATTCCGCCATACGGGCTCATGCCCGGCGCCATTCCCGCGCCCGGATACATCCCCATCCCGTAGCCGCCCCCCAGCCCGGCAAAGCCGCCCCCCATCATCCCGTAGCCGCCCATGCCGGGGTACATCCCCATCCCGTAGCCGCCATAACCGCCATAACCTCCATAGCCCGGATACATCGACATGTAGAGCATCATGATCGACTGGGCCAGCAGCGGCGCCTTGCCATACTTCACGCGGTACACATACGTATCGATCTTGCCCGCCGCGCTTTTCACCTTGACGTCCAGCCGCTCGATCCACGTCTGGATCTGCTCGAACACGCCCGGATTCGGCGCCACCGCGATCAACGTGTTGATCCGGTCCACCGGCACGAACTTCACCGAGCTCAGCTCCTTGCTGAGCGACATCGACTTCAGCAGGTTCTCCAGCTCCTTGGCGAGGTCCGTCGGACGGCTGTTCTTCACCTCGAACAGCTTCACCCGCTGCTTGGCCAGCGCGTCGCTGTCGAACAACGAGATCATCTCCATCGTCCGCCGCATGCTGCGCCGGCTGTCGAGCACCAGCAGCAGGTTCGCCGGCGGATAGGCCCACGCCCTGCCCTGCGGCCCCAGAAACTCGCCCACCAGCTTCGCCAGTTCGTCCACGTTGGCGTACTTCAGGAACACCAGGTTCAGCATCGGACGGTCGTCTTCCGGGATGTCCTTCGCATCCACTTCCGGCTTCAGCGGCATGCGCGCCAGCTCCGCCAGCGGCACGATCCGGTACACGCTGCCCGTCTGCACCATCGCCGCCCCGTTGATGCGCAGGATCGTATCCAGCAGCGCCCGCGGATCGATGTCCCGGATCTCGCCGTAGGTGTTCAGCGTCACCGCCCCGCTCACACCCTTCTCCACCACGTAGTTGATGCGCAGCTGCCTGGCCAGGAAGTCGACCACTTCCAGCAGGCTCACGTTCTGCAGCGACAGCCCGGCGATCAGTCCGGGCTGCGCCTTCGCCGTCTGCGCCGGCTTGCTTCCTTCCGCAGCAGGCGCCACTGCTTCCCCGGCAGGCTTCGCCTGCGCTGCCGGCGGAGGCTGCTGCACCGTCCCTTCCGCAGACCGCTGCACCGGCGGCTGCTCATAGGCCGCCGGCGCCGGATGCGCCAGGACCATCGCCATCAGCAGCGCCGCTTCCCGGCTCCGATACCGCCAGATCCGCATTCCTGGGCCTCCTTGCACGCCACCCGCCTACCGCTTCGCCTTCTTCCACTCCTCCATCGCCCGCCGCTCCTCCTCGTCCAGTTCGCCCAGCCGCTTCGTCCACGTCTTGCGCCCGAACGGCGTCTGGCGCTCGAACACCGCCTCCTCGCCTCGCGCCTCCACTACACGGACTACAGCCGCCGGCGCCGGCGCCGCCGTCCCCTGCTCCTCCATCCGGATCAGCCCGAACGGCGTCTTTTTGTAGATCCACGTCCGCCCCTGCGCGTCCCTGGAGCGCCAGACGCCATCCTCCAGCTTCTCCGCGCCTGCCGGCAGCGTCAGCGCCTCCGCCTTCGCTTTGGCCTTGCTCGCCTGCCGCTTGGCCTGCTCCGCAGGCACGGTCCCGCAAATTCCGCACGTCAAAACCAGAATCCAGACAAAATGTTTCATTCTCCCGGTCCTTTCCTCTCCCGTCACTGAACCTTCTCCCAGTAGCACGACTGCCCGAAGGGAGTCCGCGCCATCACCTTGCGGTAGCCGTCCGACACGGTCCCGGCGGGGGAGTTGTCGCCCGGCTGGCACGGGCGCGTCGGCGCGCCCGCCTCCCCCCCCGGCCCTTTGGAGTCGCTGAGCGTGCTCACCGTCGATACCGCGGCCGGCTGCGGCTGCCCGGGCTGTCGCGGCGCAGGCGCCGGAGCCGGCTGCGCCGCCGCCTGTTGCGGCTGCGCCGGCGCCGTGCCGCTCTTGTCCCGCAGCTCTTCGAACTTCGCCCGGATCGTGCGGTCCTCCCACTCGAAAACCAGGCCCTCCGGCTCCACCGCCGCCAGCCGGAACTCGCCCACGCTGTCGCCCACCCCATAGGACTTCTGTCCCTTGCCCTGCAAGGCCAGCACCACCCGCGGCCCCTCGCCGAAGTTCATCATCCCGTAGTACAGCGGCAGCGGCGGAACCGGCTTCGGAGCGGCCACTTCGATCACCACATCCGGGTTGCGGTCCCTGCTGAACAGCAGCTTCTGCGCCAGCGGCAGGTAGGTGGCCGCCGATATCTGCGGCGCGGGCGCAGGCAGCGACAGTGGCGGCGCCGGAGCCGGCGCGGCGCGCTCCTTCAGGAACGCTTCCTGCCTCCGCGCCCTCTCCTCGTGCATCGCCTGCAACCGCCACGCAGCCGCCGCGCAGCCCGCCAGCAATGCCAGGTTCAGCAGCAGCAGCCGCCCCCTCAAAACGCAGCCCCTCCCTTCTTCTGCGGCGCGAGTTCCCGGGGCACGATCCCGGTCAGCGTCAGCCTCGCCGGAATCAGCTTCCCTTTCCCGCTCGCCTGCGAAATCTGGATCTCTTGCACGGCAATCAGCTCCGGCTGGTTGCCCACGTCGGCCAGAAACGTGACCAGCTGCTCGATCGGGCTCTCCACCGCCACCGTCATCACCACTTCGCCATAGGCGTCGCCCAACGCGCGCGGCGCGCCGAACTCCGTGCCCCGCAACTGAAACGTCTCCGGCTGATTCTTCGCCACCCTCCGCACGATCTCAAGCATCTGCGCCTGCGCCTGCGCCGCCGTCCCGGCGCGGAGGATGCCCTCCTCGCGGCGCCGCAACTCCTCGAGCGCTTTCCTGAGCGTTTCCTCGCGCGCCGGCGCCGATGCCGCCATCCGCCGCATCCGGCGGATCCGCTGCTCCATCTGCTCCACGCTGGAAGCCGGACCCACCACCGCCGCCATGCCGTCCTCCGGCCAGAAATAGACTGCCGTGAAAACCGCCGCGCACAGCGCCAGCAACGCCAGCGCGCGGCGGTCGCGGCCCGTCAGCGGAGGCAGCGTCATCGCCCGTCCTCCCGCTTCACACGGATCCGGAACACGTCGCCAGCCGGGCCGCGGCTCAGCGGCGCGGTGAACTCGGCCGAATGGAAGCGCGGCGACGAGTCCAGCTTCTTCAACAGCTCGTCGGCGCGCGGGCTCTCGCCCCACAGCGTCGCCTGGTCCGGCGCCACCTGCAACGACATCAGCCACCCCGGCGGCTCGATCATCTCGTTCAGCTCCAGCACCGTGTCCAGGTGCCCGCGCGTGCGCCGGCGGCAGGACTCGAGCAACTGGATCCGCTCCACCGCCATCGCCAGCTCGCGGTCCAGCTTCTCCACCCTCTGCGCCTGCGGCGCCAGCCGCGCCATCTCGGCCTCCAGCGTCTTCCGGTATTGACGGTCCATCCACGCGCTGTCGGCGATCATCGCCGCGCCCAGCAACACGAGCGAGCCCGCCAGCACCGCCGCCGGCACATACTGCGCGCGCGAACTCGCCGCCCGCATCGCCTCGGGAAGCAGGTTCACGGGCGTTCCCAGATGCGGGCACGCCGCCGCCAGCGCCGCCGCCCACGCCGCCGCCGGCGCCCGCTCCCCTTCTCCGCCGTCCGCCGGCTTCGGCAGGACCTCCTCCCACGCGAGCACCGGCGCGCCCGGCTCCAGCCTCATCTCGGCTGCCGCCAGCGCTGCGGCGCGCTCCGCCTCCGTGTCGAAGACGGCGGAAAACAGCGGATAGGCAGGGCTCTCTCCGTACACTTCCACCGCCGGCTCGCCGGTGTCCTCCACTCGCCGCACCGCCACGAATCCCGCCGGGGGCGGTCCGTACAGGCGCGCAGAAACGAATACGGCGCTGCCGGAGAAGGTCATGCCGGCCAGCTTCACGCCGGCCTCAGCAAACAGCGCCGTGAAAAAACCGATCGTCCGCCGCTCGGCCACGGCCACGCAAAACGACCCGCTGCGGCCCACACGGCGAAAGTCGTGCGTTGCCTCTTCGCTGGCGAACGGATGCAGCGAATCCAGCTGAAAGGCGATGGCCGCCGGCGCATCCTTGTCTGTCACGCCCGGCAGGCGCACGTGCCGCACCACCACCTCGTGCCGCGGCAACACCAGCCAGGCCGCCAGGTGCGAGCCCTCGTGCCGGGCCAGGAATTCCGCATACTCGCGCCCCCATTCCGACGCCGGCCGCTCGCGGTAGTTCTCGATCCGCAGCACGCCCAACTGCCTCGCCCCGCCGGGCCGCACTCGCGCCAGGCACACTTCCAGATCGCGCTCCCCGGCCACGATGCCCGCGCCGGTGCCGAAGCGCAGCAGCCCTCGCAGGGCGGGCGTCTCGATCACTCCGGCCATGCCAGCTCTCCCGTATCTGCGGTTGCCGAGTCCTGCCACGCCAGAATCCGGTAACCGCTCGGCGACACCGTGGAAAACATCTGCACCGTCATCGCCACCGCGCGGCGCGCGTCGCTCCACCGCCCGTCCGGACGCCGCAGCCTCGCCGTCGCCCGCAGCGTGTAGATGTTGTCCCCGCTCAGCCGGAACCTCGCCGCCGCAGGCCCCAGCAGTGGCGCCACAGCCTGCAAGTCCCGGATCGGCGCCTGCCGCCGCATCGCCACGATCGCCTCCGCCGCCGGCGCGCTCACCCCCACCGCCATCATCACCGCCGGAGGCGCCGTGTTGATGTCGAACCCCGTCCCCTTGCTGTAGGTCGACAGGCAGTCCCGCAGTCCCGCGCGCCGCCCCACCGCGCCGCCGGGCGTGCGCGCATAGCCGCCATGGAAAAGTTCGGGCGTCACTCCTGCCACCGACATCAGCTCTTCAATCTGTTCAAATGACGCGCGCGGCGCCCGAAAAGACGGCGTGCCCGACAAATACAGCGTGTCCAGGTCGCTCAGCTCGCTTCCGCGCCAGTGCATCACCCCGGCCTGGATCAGCCGCGCCCGCTCCGGCTCCACTCCCAGCACGAACAGCAGCCGCCCCAGCTCCTCGCGCGAGATGGTATTGATGTTGAACCTCGAAGACTCCGGGATCACCTCCACCACCGCCACTCCTTCCGGGAACTGCAGCACGAGCCGCGGGTCCAGCGGATCCCAATACCGCGCCCGCCCGGCCTCGTCCCGCGGGCCCGGCCCGTAGCGCATGTAGTTGTACGCCCGCTCCACCGCGCCGCACGCCAGATAGTAGGCCCGCAATCCGTCAGCGTCGCCGCCCGCGCGCTCCAGTTCCGCGCGCACCCGCAGCGCCACCGAAAACGCAATCGCGGAAAGCGCCGCGCTCAGCCAAAGCACCAGCAGCAACGCGCCGCCGCGCCTGCGCTCACGGCTCATAGAACTCCCCCGGCAGACGGTTCTGGCGGATCAGCCCCGTCACCGTCAGCGCCGCTCCCGAAGCCGGATCCAGCGGCGCCATCTCCACCCGGATCGCCGCCGGCCAAAGGTTCATCCGCGTCCACGCCTCCACCCACCGCTGCGGACTCACCGTGTCGTCTTCCAGATACAGGAACCGGCATGCCGCCAGCCGGTCCGCCAGCACAAAACTGCGCGGTCCGGGCTGCGGCGGAGGAAATACCGGAAGGAAGCCGCCCGTCACAGGATCCG
Source organism: uncultured Arcobacter sp. (assembly GCA_964458495.1). Lineage (GTDB taxonomy): Bacteria > Acidobacteriota > Terriglobia > Bryobacterales > Bryobacteraceae > JANWVO01. The sequence continues at coordinate 13,367 of CAYWJB010000028.1, read as the reverse complement.
GCGCCGGCGGCGCGCACAGAAACCCCGCCCCGGCCGGCCCCGTGTAGGGGATCTCGTTCACCAGCAGGCGCACGCCGCCTTCCGGCCGTGGCGCAACGAACAGCTCCACCATCTGCGCCCGCCCGCGCGCGCCGCCCTGGATTGAATACCGCGTCACGAACCGCGTCACGCCTGGCAGCCCTTGAAAGAACATCACCGGCGGCCCGCCCTCCTGCAACGGCGATCCCCCGCACCGCGCCATCACCGGCAGAAAGCCGGCAATCTGCTGTTGCAGGATCCGCTGCGCTCCCGCCGCCCGCCGCAGCGATCCGATCCGCCGCTCCGTCGCCTCCATCGCCGAAAGCGCCGCCCGCATCGCGAACAGCACCCCCGCCGAAAGCAGCGCCACCAGGGTCACCGCGATCAGCACCTCGATCAGCGTCAGCCCGCCCTGCCGCGCCCGCCTCACCTCTGCGCCCCTTCCGCCATCTCGCCCTGACTCTCCCGGAAAAACCGCTCGTCCTCCGGCCGCATGAACGCGCCCCGGTAGGAGGACACCTTCAGCGAGCGCCTTGTATCGCCCTGCCGCCACCACACCTCCAGCTCGATCCGGTTCAGAATCCGTGTCCCCACCACCGGCGGCTCGCCCGGTCCGGGCGTCATGCCTTCAAAAGGCAGCACCACCGCCCGCCATCCCACCTCCACGCCGCCTGTCTCCCCCGCCGGAAACACGCCCTGCAGCGGCACGCCTTTCGGCAGGTCGCGCGTCGCCAGCAGTTCGTCCATCTGCCGCCGCGCCAGCGCCACCGCCCGCTGCGATTCGGCCAGCCGGGCCGCGTTGGCCATCGACGCGCGCAGCGCCCCCAGCAGGCCGGTGACGGCGACGCCGAGAATCAGCGTCGCCACCAGAACCTCCAGCAGCGTGAATCCGCGCCGGCGCGCCTGCATCCTTTACCGCGTCTCCTCTTCAGAGACGCTTTCCGGCGCCGTTTCGACGACCGCCGACGCGGTGAGCGGATCGATCCGCACCATCCGCCTCTGCCCGCGCGCATTGCCGAATACGATCCCCACCCCCGGAAACGGCTCGCCCGGCGCGAGAAGCAGCACTCGCGCCGTCTCCTCGCCCGTCCCCGGCAGGGGCGGCAGCACGGCCACGATCGAGATCCCCGGCTCCAGTTTCAGCTCCCGGCGGAATCCCCCCGCCCGGTCGGCCAACAACAGGGCGCCTCCGGCGCGGTCGACCACCAGCTCCGCCGGCCTCTGCGTCCTCTCCACCCGCGCCATCGCTTGCGTGAGCAGCGCCGCCGCGCCGTCCGCCGCCGAACGCAGCCGCAGCGCGTCCAGTCCCGACGTCACGCTTGGATACGTCAAGCCCGCCAGCACGCTCACCAGCATCACCACGATGAGCACCTCGAGCAAGGTGATGCCGCGCCGCCCGCGCATCGCCTACTGCGCCTTCCAGCTCACGATGTCCGCGTTGATCCCTTCGCCGCCCGGCTGCCCGTCCGCCCCCAGGCACACGATCTCCGGCTCGTCGCCCTGCTCGCCCGGATAGCGGTAAAGGTACGGCCGGCCCCACGGGTCGACGGGAATCTCCTGCGGCAGATACGGTCCTTGCCACTGCGGCACATTCTGGGGACGCGTGCGCAGCGCCTGCAGCCCCATCTCCGTCGTCGGGTACGTCCCCGTGTCCAGCTTGTACGCCCCCAGCGCCGTCATGAAGGCGTTGATCTGCGCCCGCGCCGCCGTCACCCGCGCAGTGTCGCCCTTGCTCAGCAGCTTCGGCGCCACCAGCGCCGCAAACAGCGCGATGATCGTCAGCACCACCAGCATCTCGATCAGCGTGATGCCCCGCCTTGCGCGCCCTCCTCGCCTGTTGCCGTTTTTCATCGCCGGTCTCCTTCCCTTCCCATCTCCATTACATCGCCAATTCGTTGATGCCGCTGATGGCCATCAGCATCGACAGGATCAGCGCCCCCACCGCCACGCCCATCACCAGTATCACCAGCGGCTCGAACAGCGACGTGAAACGCTTGATCGACGCCCGCGTGTCCGCCTCATAGATCTCCGCCGCCCGCAGAAACATCGTGTCCAGACGCCCCGTCTCCTCGCCGATGGTCAGCAGGTGGGCGGTGAGCGGCGGAAACACTCCCACCGCCGCCAGCGGCGCGCTGATCCCCTCTCCGCGCTTCACTCCCTGCGCCACCAGCTCCAGCGCGTCCGCCATGCGCCGGTTCGTCAGAATCGCCCGCGCGATGTGGATCGACTGGATCAGCGGCACGCCGTTCGCCGTCAGCGTTCCCATCGCCCGCGCAAACTGCGCCGTCTGCGCCTTCCTGAGCGCTTCGCCCAGCAGCGGCAGCCTCAGCCGGAACCCGTCCCACCAGTACCGCCCCGCTGCCGTCCCCACGTAAACGCGGAAAGCCGCCAGCGCCGCCAGCACGCCGCCCAGCACCCACAGCCCGTAGGCCTGCACCCAGCGGCTCGCCTCCAGCATCGCCTCGGTCATCGCCGGCACCCGGATCCCTGACGTCGCAAACGCCGCCGCAAACCGCGGCACCACGTAGTACATCAGCACGAAGATCGACCCCGCCCCCACCAGCACCAGCAGCGCCGGATACACCAGCGAGCTCACAATGTAGCCCCGCAGCTCGTCACGCGTCTTTTCGTATTCCGCCAGCCGCTCGAAGATCGCCGCCAGCGAGCCCGAAGCCTCCCCCGCGCGCACCATGTTCACATAGATCTCGGGGAAATACGCCGGCCGCGTCGCCAGCGCGTCGGCCAGCGACTTGCCCCCCTTCAGCGCCCGCAAAACGTCCTCCACCACCTCGCGGAACTCCGCCCGTTCCGCCAGCTCCGCCACAATCGACAGCGCCCGGTCCAGCGGCACTCCCGCACTCAGCAGCGTCGAAAGCTCCTGCGTGAAAAACAGCACGTCCCGCCGCCGTCCCGGACGGAACGACGGCAGGCGGATCTCGCCGCGCCCTTGCGGCGCCAGCCCCACATACAGCGGGATCAGCCCCTGCCGCCGCAGCTCGCGCGCCGCCGTCTTCTCGTCCGGCGCGCTCAGCACGCCCGTGCGCTGCTTGCCGTCGGCGGTCACCGCGCGGAAATGCAGTTGCAGCATCGCCACGTCAGAACTCCTGCGTCACCCGCAGCACTTCCTCCGCCGTCGTCACCCCTTGCCGCACCTTCAGCCAGCCGTCCTCCCTCAGCGGACGCATCCCGTGCCGCCGCGCCGCCTCGGTCAGCGCCGCCGCATCGGCGCCCGCCATGATGAGCTTGCGGATCTCGTCGTCCATCTCCATCATCTCGAAGATGCCCACGCGCCCCAGATAGCCGGTCCCGAAGCACCGCTCGCACCCGCGCCCCCGCCACGCCGGAATCAGCTCGCCCGCGGGCGTCAGCCGCTCCCCGTCCCTCTCCTTGCATCCCGGGCAGATCACCCGCACCAGCCGCTGCGCCAGCACCGCCACCAGCGACGAGCAGATCAGGTAGTTCTCCACCCCCATGTCCGTCAGCCTTGTGATCGCGCTCGGCGCGTCGTTGGTGTGCAGCGTCGAATACACGAAGTGCCCGGTCAGCGCCGCGCGGATCGCCACCTCCGCGGTCTCGTAGTCGCGGATCTCGCCCACCATGATCACGTCCGGGTCCTGCCGCACGATGTGCCTCAGCCCGGCGGCGAAGGTCAGCCCGATCTGCGGATTCACGTGGATCTGGTTGATCCCGTCCATCTGGTATTCCACCGGGTCCTCGATCGTGATGATCTTCTTGTCGCTCTGGTTGATCCGCTTCAGCGCCGAATACAGCGTCGTCGACTTGCCGCTGCCCGTCGGCCCGGTGACCAGGAAAATCCCGTGCGGCAGCTGCGTGAAGTGCTCCATCCGCGCCAGCATGTGCTCGTCGAAGCCCAGGTTCCGCAGGTCGTAGAAGTCCCCCGCGCTGCGGTCCAGCAGGCGCATCACCACGCTCTCGCCGTACAGCGTCGGCAGCGTCGACACGCGCAGGTCCACCTCGCGGCCCAGCGTCTTCATCTTGATCCGCCCGTCCTGCGGCAGCCTCCGCTCGGCGATGTTCATCTTCGCCATCAGCTTCAGGCGGCTGATCACCGCCGCCTTCAGCTCCCGCGGCGGCGGCTCCTGCTCCTGCAACACGCCGTCGATGCGGAAGCGCACCTTCACCTCCTTCTCGAACGGCTCGATGTGGATGTCGCTGGCCCGCTTCTCCACCGCCTGCGCGATCATCGCGTTCACCAGCCGGATCACCGGCGCCTCGCTCGCCATGTCGCGCAGCTGCTCGAGTTCCGCCGCCGTCTCCGCGTCCTCCCCCGCTGCCGCCGCCTCGGCCTCTTCCTCCCCGTAGTAGCGCTCCAGCGCGTCGGCAATGTCGCTCTCGGGGGCGATCTCCGCCCTCACCCGCAGCCCCGTGGCCGCGCGCACCGCCGCCAGCGTCTCGAAGTCCAGCGGATCGGCCATCGCCAGCACCAGGGCCCCGCCGTCCATCCGCAGCGGGAACACGCGCGCCTGCCGCAGGAACCGCGCCGGCAGCCGCTCGGTCTCCGGCGTCACCAGCGGCGGCCCGTCCAGCTTCGCCACCGGGATCGCCTGCTGCTCGCTGAGCGCCTGCACGATGTCCCTCTGCGAGGCAAAGCCCAAATCCACGAGGATCCGCCCCAGCTTGTCCCCGCGCTCGCGTTGCAGCTCGAGCGCGCGCTCCAGGTCTTCGGCCCCCAGCAGCCCTTTGCGAACCAGGATCTCGCCCAGCCGCATACGGTCACTCTTCCCGCACGCGCACGATCTGCGCGAGCGCGCTCCGCGGCTGCCGCTCCAGCGCCACTTCCAGCAGCGCCCCCCGCCGCCCCTGCATTTGGATCAGCCGCGGCAGCCCCGCCGTGTCCTCCCACGGGTTGGACCACAGCATCAGCGCCAGCGCCACCTGCTCGTCCGCCGGCAGCCGGTCCAGCGACTGCGCCGCCGCCAGCAGCAGATCCTGCATCAGCCCGCGAATCTGCGGCAGCCGCTTCAGCTTCAGCTCGCGCACCCGCGCCACGTCTTCCTTCGACAGCGCCGGGCGGAACGGAGACATCCCCGGCGCCGGCGCCAGGTTGATCTCCGCCGTAAATGCCACCCCGTAGCCGTCCAGATAGACCCCGCGCGTCATCCCCAGCACCTCCACCGGGCGCTCCAGGTCGAACCTCGCCAGCCTCTGGTTGAACGACTTCTCCATGGCCGCGATCTCCTGCCGCGTGGGCCGCGCATTCTGCCCCGGCAGAATCGCCGCCAGTGCCGCTGCCATCATCCATGCCCGCATCAATCGCCTCCGTATTGCGCGCTGGCCAGATACACGTTGTTGATCCGCTTTTGCAGCAGCTCGAAGGCCGCCGTCACGTCCCGCAGGTCCGCCCGCCGCTCGTTCTCCACACGCTGCTCGAACGCCGCCAACCGCGCCTCCAGTTGCGCCGCCGCCGGCGCGATCTGCGCCTTCACCGCCGTCTCCACCCGCGCAGCCATCTGCCGCTGCATCTCCTCCTCCACCAGCTTCCGGACCTCCGCCGCGTCCGCCCTCGCCGGCGGCGCGGGCGGCGGCGCCAGCAACCCGTGCGCGAAGATCGCGCCCGCAACCACAAGCGCGCCGGCGAAGCCCCACGCGGGCGCGGGCATCCTCCACATCCGCTTCCACCACGGCAGTTCGAACACCGGATCGGAGACAAACGCCAGCCGCCGCGGCGCCGGCTGCTGCGGCAGCCGCCGCACGGCTACAATCGTCAGCCCCAGCGAATCCACCTCCTGCCGGCACGCCGCGCAGCCCTTCAGGTGCTCTTCCATCTTCCGCCGCTCTTCCGGCGGGATCTCCTGAAGCACGAACCCCTTCCAGTCGTATTCAGCGCAAGGCATCGCGATCCTCCTCGCTTCCTTTCATCCTTCCTCCCCGCTCCGCGCCCGCCTCTCCGCCGGCGCCAGCGCTTCCTTCAACAACTCGAGCCCCGTGTACACGCGCGACTTGATCGTGGACGCCGGGCAATCCAGAATCGCTGCGATCTCCTCGAACTTGAACCCTTCATAGACCTTCAGCAGCACTGCCTCGCGCTGCTCCGGACTCAACCGCGCGAGCGCCGCCTCCACCGCCAGCGACGCCTCCACCGGCGCCAGGGTCGGGCCCCGCAGCCCGGCCGCCGTCGCTTCGTCCAGCTCCGACTCCCGCTGCGGGCGCCGCAGGTGCGACATCGCCTCGTTGTGCGCAATCCGGTACAGCCAAGCCCCGAACCGCCCCGCATCTTCCAGCCGCGCCAGGTTCTGGTACGCCTTCAGAAATGTGTCCTGGCACAGATCCATCGCATCCTCGGCGTGGCCGGTGATCCGCAACAGGTAGTTGTAGATCCGCCCTTCCCACCGGGACACAAGCGCGTTGAACGCATCCAGGTCGCCCTTGCGGGCGCGCCCGGCCAGTTCCCGGTCCTCGGCTTCGCGGAATATCAACTGCGCGGCTCCCTCGCCATTGTTCCTGATCCGGCCGCCTGATTCAAAGACGCGCCCCGCTGCCGAAAAGTCGAACCGCTCCCGCGCCGGGATACCATGGCTGTTTTGGGGAGGTCTCGCCCTGAGCACGCCGTACCCGGACTCGGTCCGCTTCCTCTATGCGCTCGGCAACGAGCACCGCACCATCAAACTCGGGCTGGACCGGATCCGCACCCTGCTCGAACACCTCGGCAGCCCCCACCGCGCCTGCCGCTTCGTCCACGTCGCCGGCACCAATGGCAAGGGCTCCACCTGCGCCATGATCGAACGCGCCCTCCGCGAAGCGGGCGTCCTCACCGGCCTCTACACCTCCCCCCACCTCGCCGAACCCGTCGAACGCGTCCGCATCCTGGGCCGCGCCGTCCCCTTCGCCGACTTCTCCGCCGCCTTCGACGCCGTCCACGGCGCCGCCGGGCGCCTGCTCGCCTCCGGCGCCATCGACATGCACCCCACCTACTTCGAAACCATCACGGCCATGGCTTTCGTGCTCTTCCGCCAGTACCGCTGCGAAACCGTCGTGCTGGAAACAGGCATGGGCGGACGCCTCGACGCCACCAATGTCGTCGATCCCGAAATCTCCGTCATCACCCCCATCGACTTCGATCACGAAAAATTCCTCGGCAACACGCTCGCCCGGATCGCCTTCGAGAAGGCGGGCATCATCAAGCCCGGCCGCCCCGTCGTCGCCGCGCGCCAGCATCCGGAAGCAATGGACGTCATCGAACGCGCCGCGCGCGAGCGCGGTTCGCCCTTGCTCCGCGCCTCTGCCTGGCGCACCTCGCATCTCGAACTGCACCCCTACGGCAGCCGCTTCACCGTGCACGCCCCCGGCGGCATGGAGTTCCGCATCGAACAGCCCCTCATCGGCGCCCACCAGGTGGAGAACGCACTCACCGCCATCGCCGCCCTGCACGAACTGGGCCTGTCCCCGGCCCGGATCCAGCGCGGCATCGCCGCCGCCGATTGGCCCGGCCGCCTCGAGCCGGTGCGGCGCAACCCGGACGTCTTCCTCGATGGCGCCCACAACCCTGCCGGCGCCCGCGCCCTCGCCGCCTACCTTCGCCACTTCCACCACAACCGCAAAATCTGGATGATCTTCGGCGCCATGCGCGACAAAGACCTCCACGCCATCGGCTCGCCACTCTTCCATCTCGCCTCCGAACTGATCTTCACCGCACCCGCCCAGACGCGCGCCTTTCAGCCGGAGGAGATCCTCTCCCTCACCGGCGAGCGCCGCGCGCGGCTCGCCCCGGACATCCGCGCCGCGCTCGAACTCGCCTCCCCTGCCGCGCCCGAAGACCTCATCGTCGTCACCGGCTCGCTCTATCTGGTCGGCGAGGCGCGCGAGCTGCTCGTGGGATAATCGGGGGTTCCTGCGTCACGATGACGTCCAGCTACTGGTTCTCGCTCCTGGTTCGCACCCCGCTCGTCATTCTCTCCACCGCCGTGATGGGCACGCTCAGCCTCATCGCGTCCCTGTGGGACCGTAGCGGACGCCAGCAGCTCGCCATCGCCCGCGTCTGGGCCCGCATGCTGCTCGCCGCCGCCGGCGCGCGCGTCGCCGTCGTCGGGAAAGACAAGCTCGATCCGCGCGGCGTCTACGTCGTCTGCCCGAACCATGTCAGCTACATGGACACGCCCGTCCTGCTCACTCACATCCCCGTGAACTTCCGCTTCCTCGCCAAGGAGGAGCTGCTCGCCATCCCCTTCATTGGCGGGCATCTCAAGCGCGCCGGCAACATCAGCGTCCCGCTTGACGACCCCCGCGCCGCCCTGCGCGTGCTCAGCGCCGCCGGCAAGGCGATGCAGGAGAACGGCGTCTCCATGCTTGTCTTCCCCGAAGGCGGGCGTTCGGAGTCGGGCGAGCTGCGCGAGTTCAAGGACGGCGCCGCCTACCTCGCCATCAAGGCGCAGGTGCCGCTCGTCCCTGTCGCCCTCATCGGCGTGCGCGACATTCTTCCCATGCACTCCCACCACCTCCGCCCGGGGCGCGTCACCCTCCGCATCGGCGATCCCATCCCCGCCGCGGGTCTGAAGACCTCCGACCGCGCCGAACTCACCGCCCGCCTCCACTCGGCCGTCCGCGCCCTCCTCGACCAGGGCCACGCCTGAGCGGCCCGCGCCGCTATACTCGAAAATCATGCGCGGGCTCATTCTCTGGCTGGGCGTCTCCACCCTTCTTCCGGCGCAGGCGCCGCAAACCTCTCTCGACGTGCGCGAATATGAGCCGCGCTCCTCGCTCGTCGTCCCGCAAAGCCCGCGCACCCGCGCGAAGTTCCCTTTCATTGACGTCCACAACCACCCGCGCTTCCCGATGCCTCCCGAACAGGCACAGAAGATGCTCGCCGACATGGACTCGCTCAACATGCGCATCATGGGCAGCCTCTTCGTCCGCGGCGGCAACGGCGAGCGGCTCCGCCAGGCAGTCCGGAGCGCGCAGGAACTCGCTCCCGGGCGTTTCTTCTTCTTCGCCAGCCCGGACTACTCCCGCATCGACGATCCCGGTTACGGCAAGCGCGCCGCCGCCCGGTTTGAAGAGGACGTCCGTCTCGGCGCCCGCGGGCTCAAGGTCTGGAAAGACCTCGGCCTCATGCTGCGCGACTCGCAGGGCCGGCGCATCCCGATCGACGATCCCCGCTTCGACCCGCTCTGGGAGGCCTGCGCCCGCCTGAAGACCCCCGTCTTCATCCACACCGCCGATCCGCGCCAGTTCTGGGAGCCCGTCGACCGCTTCAACGAGCGATGGCTGGAGCTCATGGAGGTCCCCGGACGCCGCCGCGATCCGCAAAAGGACCCGCCCTGGGAGCAGCTGATCGAAGAGCAGCACAACCTCTTCCGCCGCCATCCGCGCACCATGTTCATCAACGCCCACCTCGGGTGGCTGGGCGGCGATCTCGCGCGCCTCGGCAAGCTCATGGACGAATGCCCCAACGTCCACACGGAAATCGGCGCCGTGCTGGCCGAACTCGGCCGCCAGCCCCGCTTCGCCCGTGCGTGGTTCCTCCGCTACCAGGACCGCGTCGTCTTCGGCAAGGACTCCTGGAACCCCTCCGAGTACCACACTTACTTCCGCGTCCTGGAAACCGCCGACGAATACTTCCCCTACTACCGCCGCCGCCACGCCTTCTGGGCCATGTACGGGCTTGAGCTGCCCGGCGACGTGCTCAAGAAGCTTTACTACAAGAACGCGTTGCGCCTGATCTCCGGACTCGACGCTTCCGCGTTCCCCAAGTAGCGCCGCCCGCTCCTGCCCTGCTTCCGCTGGCATATGATGATCGCCGGGCCGCGCCGCAGGCGCAGCTCAAGGAGGCGATCCATCCATGAACACGACACGCCGCGGATTTCTTGCGACGGCGGCATCCGCCTCGCGCGTCATCGGCGCCAACGAGCGCATCCGCCTCGGTGTGATTGGCACGGGCGGCCGCGGAAAACATCTCATCCGGATGGCCCGGCTCGCAGGCGGCTGCGAAATCACCGCCGTCTGCGACGCCTGGAACGTTCGCGCCGGGGAAGGCGCCGCCGAAGCGGTCAAGCAATTCGGCGGCTCTGCACCGGCGCAATACGGGGATTACAGAAAGCTCCTCGACCGCAAAGACGTCGACGCCGTCATCGTCGCCACCCTCGACCACTGGCATTCGCGCATGACCGTCGACGCGCTCCGCGCGGGCAAGGACGTCTTCGTCGAAAAGCCCATGACGTCGCTTCCCGAGCAGGGCCACGACATCGTCCGCGCCGTCCGCGAGACAAGAAAGCTCGTGCAGGTCGGCGTGCAGCAGCGATCCATCGATCACTTCATCGAGGCCAAACAGCGCTACTTCGATACCGGCCGCATCGGCCGCGTCCACACGGTGCGCACCTACTGGAACGCGAACACCGGCTACCTGGCGCCCGTGCCGCCTGGCATGGAAACCAAACCTCCGGGCCTCGACTGGGACGCTGTCCTCGGCTGGCTGCCCAAACGCCCTTGGAATCCGAAGATGTACTTCAACCGTTTCGCCTACTGGGAGTTCTCCACCGGCGGGCAGACCGGCGGGCTTTTCGTCCACCTGGTCGACGTCGTGCACTGGTACCTCGGATTGCAGAAACCGCTGTCAGCCGTGGCCCTCGGCGGCATCTACCACTATGACGACGGGCGCGACACGCCCGACAACATCAACTTCATCCTCGACTATCCGCAGCGTGTGAACGTCACTTTCGAGGCCACCATCACCGATCGCAACCCGCGCGAGTCCGTCGACATCGTCTTCCTCGGCTCCGAAGGCCGCCTCCACATCTTCCGCTCCGGCTACCGGTTCCTGCCGAAGGAGGGCGAGCCGGAGGTGCAAAAAGGCGGCCCGGAACCCGCGCACATGGCGAATTTCCTCGATTGTGTCCGCACCCGCAGGGAGCCCAACGCCAACGCCGTCGACGGGCACTACTCGGCCATGGCCTGCCACATCGGCAACATCGCCTATCGCGAGGGACGCCGTGTGGAATGGGATCCGCGATGGGACGTCTGATTCCTGCCGGAAAGGAGATCCGCCATGACCCCGGGCATCAACATGGAATTCATCCGCTGCGAGGACAAGCCGTTCGCCGCCGGGGTGGCCCGCGCGGCCGCCATCGGCTATCGCTATATCGAGCCGATGGTCCACAACGGGCGGGAACTGCTGAGCGAGGCCGGCTACTTCCACTCGGTCTCGATGGACGACGAGCCTCTGTTTGTCCGCGACCTCATCGAAGGACACGGGCTGCGCTGCTCCGGCCTGTCGGCCCACACGCCGCTGATGCGGCCCGAAATCAGTGTCCCCTACCTCGAAAGAGCGATCCGCTTCGCCCATGCGCTCGGGGCGCCCGTCGTCAATACCGATGAAGGCATCCGCCCGTCATGGCTCGATGACGGGGAAATCTGGCACGTGATGCGCTACACGCTCAAGAAGGTCCTCCCTGTGGCCGAACGCTACGGCGTGTTTGTGGGCATCGAACCGCACCAGTCGATCTCGAAGACCACCGAAGGGCTGCTGCGTATCGCCACGCTGGTCGACTCGCCGATGCTGCGCATCAACTACGACACGGGCAACGCGTTTCTGGCCGGCGAAGACCCTTACGCCGGGCTGGAAGCGGCAGGACCCCTCATCGTTCACGTGCATGCCAAAGACATCTCTCTCCAACATGCCGAAGCCGAACACGGCAAGGTGACCGGAACCCCGGTGGGCTGCGCCTGCGGCGACGGGGTCATCGACTGGCGCCGCGTCGTGGCCATCCTGAAAAAACACGGCTTCGACGGCGTGCTGAGCGTGGAGTGCGGCACCCCGGAACAGGCCGCCCGCTCCCTGGCCCATCTCAACGAGGTGATCGCCCATGCGTAGCCTCTTTCTGTTCTCCGCCGCACTCTGCGCTGCCGCCCAGCCTCCCGCCGCCGTGCCGGACCGCTTCTACTTTGAGGAGGGCAAAATCCGGGTCCTCATCCTCACCGGCAGGAACAATCACGACTGGCGCGCCACCACGCCCCTGCTTCGGCGCGCCCTGGAAGCCACGGGGCGGTTCGACGTGCGCGTCACCGAAGAGCCGTCGGCCCTCGACGAAAAAACATTGCGGCCCTATGATGTTCTGGTCTCGAACTACTGCGGCCCGCGCTGGGGCTCGCCCGCCGAAGAAGCCGTGGAAGGCTTCGTCCGCTCCGGCAAGGGCCTCGTCGTCGTGCACGCCGCCAGCTATCCCTTCGGCGACGCCGTGGTGCTCGGGGAGAAGATGACCCGCACCGGCGTCTATCAGGCGCCTTGGGCTGCGTGGGGCGAGATGACCGGCGCTGTGTGGTCGGAGAAGGAGCCCCGCACCGGCCACGGCCGCCGGCATGCTTTTCGCGTCCAGTGGGCTGATCCGCAGCATCCGGTCGCTCAGGGCATGGCCCCCTTCCTTGTCTCCGACGAGCTCTATCACCATTTCCGCCTGAAGCCGGACATCCTCGTCCTCGCCGATGCCTTCGACGATCCGGCGCAGAACGGCACCGGCAAGCGCGAACCGCTCATCTGGACTCGCTCCTTCGGCAAGGGGCGCGTCTTCCACACCGCGCTCGGCCATGACGTCGACGCCATGCTCGCGCCCGGCTTTCTCTCAAGCTACGCCCGCGGCGTCGAATGGGCAGCCACGGGCGAGGTTCGCCTTCCGGCGCAGATCGACCTGGACCCGAAAGAGCCTGGCGCCGTGCGCGCCCTTCTAGTCACCGGCGGCCACGATCACGAGACGTCCTTCTACTCGGTCTTCGAAGGCTGGCGCGATGTGCGCGTCAACGTGGATCCGCACCCCGTCGCTTTTCGCCACGACCTGCGCAAGCTTTACGACGTGCTCGTCCTCTACGACTCCATCCAGGTGGAGCATCTGCCGGAACAGCACCGGGAAAACCTGCGCGCGTTCGTCGAATCCGGCAAAGGCGTCGTGCTCCTGCACCACGCCATCGTCGACTTCGCCGGCTGGGAATGGTGGTGGCGCGAGGTCGTGGGCGGGCTGTACGTGCTCCGCCCACAGCCGGGCATGCCCGCATCCAGCTACCTCCACGACGTGGAGATGGTCGTCGAGCCGGCCGGAGGCCACCCTGTCACCCGCGGCCTGCCGCCCATGCGGATCTTTGATGAGACTTACAAGACCGTGTGGCGCCGCCCGGACGTGACCCCGCTGCTGAAGACCAGTCACCCCACGAGCGACGAAATCATCGGCTGGATCAGCCCCTATGCGAAGTCGCGCGTGGTCTTCCTCCAGCCGGGCCACGGGCGCCACACGCACGAACTCCCGTGGTACCGCCGCCTCGTTCACCAAGCCATCCTCTGGGCAGCCGCCCGCTAACCGATGGGGACAGCCTGACACGACGAGTTGGCGTATTTTCCAAGGGGACGGAGC
>CAYWJB010000027.1:0-47957 GCA_964458495.1 uncultured Arcobacter sp. | reverse complement strand
CTGCGACCGCCTCCGGGCGGGCTGCTGGGGGAGGTGTGAGAAATGGCGGCTAGCGCGCTACCTGCCGAGGATCTTCGCGATCTCGGCTTCGTCAAAGGCGCGGAACGTCTCCGAACGGACGTTTCCCTGCTTGCCGAGCTCGAGAAGGAACCGCATCCCGGTGTATTCGTCCGGCCACTTCGTGACTGCGACGAGGTCGTACTGCCCCTGAGTGAGATAGAGGAAAACCAGCTCTCCGCCAAGAGAGCGCATCTTTGCCCGGGTTGCCTGGAAACGCTCCAGAGCCTGATCGATGCTCTCCAGGCCTTGACGGGTGTATCGCATCAAGGTGACATAGGTCAGCACGGGGTGCCCCTCCGCTGCGGGTTCGGACGTTGGCAAGGCGGAGATGCGGCGTGGGTCGAGCGTAGCCCGGCGGCGCGCCCGCACCGCCGTTGAGAACTCTCAATTACCGATAGCACTCCGAAATTCAGAAGTAAAGGGGCGGACTCAGGCCTGCGGGGAATTGTGAGGCGTCTGCAGCGGCAGAAGCGAATACGTCCAGCCGGCGCCGGGTGCGGCGGCGGCAACGTGAATCCCGGCCGGAGCGGGGACGCGCTGCACGGTCCAGTCGCCCAGGCGGAGCGATTGCACGCCATCGAGCAGGGGCGAGAGATCGAAACAGGCCAAGGCGGGCTCGGGCAGCTGCCACGCGGCGGCCACGGCTCGCCGCGCGGCGGTGAGGACGGCGAGCGATTCGCGCCGCGCATGCGGCGAGAGGCGCGCGATGCGGAGGCGCTCGTTGGGGTGCATCCACTTTTCGGGCCACAGATCGGGCGAGTGGCTGGCAACGACGGCGATCGAGACGGGCGTTGAGGCCGACGCGGCCACGGCGGTCCAGCCGCACGAGGAGGATACGGCCAGGTGATTTGTGGAAACCCCGGCGCCATCATGGCTCGGGCCGGCAGACGACGGGGCCGCAGGCCCGGGCATCGCCTCCGTCTCTGCGGCGGCGTGCAGCGGCGGAATCAGAGCGATTCCGAACCGGGGCGTGAGCCGGGGCTGCCAGTCGCTGGACATCCGCGATTCCGGTTACGGGCGCGAATTGTTGCCGACGATCTCGACCGGGCCGTGGTCGTCGCAGTGGCCGCCATGGGGATGGTGGAGATGGCCGCCGACGAGGTAGTCGGTGTGATCCCCGTGCGGCACAGCGGGGTGGCCACAGCCGGGACCGTGCGCATGGCCGGGCTCGTGTCCTCCGCAGTCGTGCGCGGGGGTGCATACGTCCGGGTTGCGGGCGGAGACCTCGAGCGAGCATTCGTCAACGTGGTCCCCGTGCATCGTGTGAAGGCAGCCGTCGTGGAGGTAATCGACGTGTTCGCCGTGGCGAATGGCGGGATGCCCGCAGCCTTCGCCATGGACGTGGGAGTGGTGAGGGTGGATGCGGTGGTGCGGCATGATCAAACTTCTGTGATATCCAAAAAGGGGGCGAAAGGCTACAATGTATTTGAGGAGGCGTTCTCATTAACAAACGGATCCAGCTTCGCGTGCATGGAATGGATTGCGGCGAAGAGGTATCGCTGCTGCGCGCGCGCCTGAGCCGCGTGAAGGGCGTCCGGGAGCTGCACTTCGACGTGGCGCGCGGGCGGATGGAGGTGGAGTACGCACCGGAGCTGACGAGCGAGAGCGAGATCGGGGCGGCGGTGGAGAGCGCCGGGATGTGCTGCGAGCGCTGGACGGAGGAACGCGGCGCGAAGCGAGGAAGGCGGCAGTGGGAGCGCGCAGCGTTGTGGATGTGCGGGGTGCTGCTCGCCGGTGGGATGGCGGCGCAAGTCTGGCGCGGGGAGGGCGCGGTGGAGGCGCTGCTGGCGCACTCGCATGCCGGAGGAGAGCACCACCACGCAACGCCGGGCGTGGCGGTAGCGATGTATGCCGCCTCCATGGCGGCGGGGACGCTGCTGTTCTGGAGAAAGGCGTGGGCGGCGCTTCGCAGCCTGCGCGCGGACATGAACCTGCTGGTTGCGGTTTCGATGGCAGGGGCGGCGGGGCTGGGAGAGTGGACGGAGGGGGCGACTCTGGCGTTCTTGTTCGGACTGGCAGGAAGGCTGGAGGCGATGAGCCTGGAGAGGGCGCGGCGCTCGGTGGCGCGTTTGCTGGAGTTAATGCCGGCGCAGGCGTGGCTGGTGCACGGGGATCATGAGCACCGCGTGGAGGCGGCGTCGCTCCAGCCGGGGGCGCGGGTGCGTGTGAAGGCGGGCGAGCGGGTGCCGTGCGACGGAGTGGTGGTGGAGGGCGTCTCCTATGTGGATCAATCGCCGCTGACGGGAGAATCGGTGGCGGTGGAGAAGCGGGCGGGAGACGAAGTGTTTGCAGGAACGTTGAACGAGGACGGCGAGCTGGTGGTGGAGGTGCGGCGGGCGGCGGGAGACACGCGGCTGCAACGCACGCTGCGGATGCTGGAGGAGTCCGGCAGCCGCAAGGCGGAGACGGAGCGGCTGGTGGAGCGATTCGCGCGGCGTTACACGCCGGCGGTGCTGGCGTTCGCCGGCGCGGTGGCGCTGCTGCCGCCGCTGGCAGGGCTGGGAACGTGGAGCGATTGGCTGTATCACGCCATGGTGGTGTTGCTGATCGCGTGCCCCTGCGCGTTTGTGATCTCGACTCCCGTAACGGTGATGGCGGCGCTGGCAAGCGCGGCGCGGCAAGGCGTGCTGGTGAAGGGAGGCGCGTACCTGGAGGCGGCGGGGAGGCTGAAGGCGCTGGCGATGGACCGCGAGGGGATTCTGACGCAGGGAGAGCCGCGGCTGGCAAGAGTCGAGACGCTCGGAGAGGATCACGGCAAGGAGCTGCGGCAGTGGCAGCAATGGCGCGCGGAGCAAGGAGGCGGAATCCCGCTGACTCCGAAGTGGGCGGCGGCGGGCGGCGCCACGCGTGTGCTGGCGGCAAAGATCGGAGAGCTCACGGAGGGCGGATGCACGGTGGCGGCGCGCGCGGGCGAGGGCGTGCTGGAGGCGTGGTGCGACGCGCCGTTGGGCGCGGCGAGGCGGCACGTGGAGCAGTTGCGGGCGCTTGGGCTGGAGCGGATCGTGCTGCTGGCATCCGATCCTGGGCCGGCTGCCCGGGAAGCGGCGGAAGCGGCGGGGATCGGGGAGGTTCACGCGGAGCTGTCGGCAGAGGAAAAGGCGGCGGAGATCGACCGGCTGCAGGGGGAGACGGGCGCGGCAGGGATGGTGGCCGACTGCACGGCGGACGCCGAAGCGCTCCGGCGCGCGGCGGTGGGCATCAGCGTGGCGTCGCCCGAATCGGAGACGGCGCAAGAGAGCGCGGACGTGATTGTGACAGGTCCGGCGCTCGAGAAGGTGGCGTTTTTGGTGGCTCATGCCCGGCGGGCACTGCGGGTGATCCGTCAGAACATGGCGTTGGCGCTGGGACTCAAGCTCGTGTTCCTGGCCGCGGCGGCGGCAGGCAAGGCGACCCTGTGGATGGCGGTGGCCGCGGACACGGGGGCGACGCTTCTGGTAACGCTGAACGGCTTGCGACTGTTGCGGGCGACGGCTCATCCAACCGGACAGGAATGAGTTCGCGCCGGAGATGGATGCTGTGGCCGGCCGCGGCCCTGTGGCTGTGGGCGGCTGAAAAAGAGAGCGTGCGGGGACGGCTGCGGCAGGATGCCGAACGCAAGCCGGCGATTCTCACGCGCGACGGGCGTGTGGTGGAGCTGGAGGCGGACGAGGCGTCGGAGGCGGTGCTGCGCGATGCGCGGCTGAAAGACGAGGAGTTCGAAGTCCTTGGGCGGTACCGCACGCCGGTGTTGTTCGTGGTGGATCCGATCCATGAGAAGGCCCTGTTTGTGTGGCGGGGCGGCAAGCGGCTGGTGGTGACCTACTGGTGCGACGTGTGCTCGATCCGCGCCTGGCGCCCGGGGCGGTGCCAGTGTTGCCAGGAGGAGATGCGGGTGGATCTGCGCGACCCGTCCCTGGGGGAGATGGAGCTGAAGTAGACTGCTCGTGTGAAGCGAGCCGCCCTGATTCTCACTCTCACCGCAATGACCTCTGGGGCCCAGCGTTATGAAGCCCGCATGGAAACCGTGGACGGCTTGGCCACTGCCGTGCTTCTGGACGCAGCCACGGAGACCGTGGTGCGCATCGTACCGGGCATCGGGAACAACGTCTGGGAGATGACGGTGCGCGGGCAGGCGGTGTTCTGGTCTCCCTACAAGACTGTGGCCGAGTTCCGCGCGAGGCCCTCGCATTTCGGCAACCCGTTCCTGTGGCCGTGGGCCAACCGGATCGACGGCATGGAGTACTGGGTGCGCGGGCGGAAGTTCTTGCTCAACGCGGAGCTGGGAAACGTGCGTCCGGGACCGAACCGCACGCCGATCCACGGGCTGCTGGTTTACTCTGATCTGTGGCAGGTGGCGGGCTACGGGGCGGACGCGGCCGGACCATTTGTCACGTCGCGGCTCGAGTTCTGGCGGCGTCCGGAGCTAATGGCGCAGTTTCCGTTCGCACACACCGTGGAGATGACCTACCGGCTCAGCGAGGGCAGGCTGGAAGTGGAGACAGTGGTCGAGAACCTGGGCGGCGAGCCGATGCCGGTGTCGCTGGGCTTCCACCCGTATTTCCAGATCACGGACGCGCCCCGCGATGAGTGGACGGTGCGGCTGGCGGCGCGCCGGAGGCATGTTCTGAACGAGAAGCTGATCCCGACAGGCGAGACGGCGCCATCGCCCTATCCACGGCTGCTGAGGCTCAAGAACGTGGTGCTGGACGACGTGCTGGATGAGCTGGAGCGCGACGCGGACAGATGGGCGCGGTTCCGCGTGGAGGGCAGGAAGCAGCGGATCACAGTGGAGTACGGCGAGGCGTACGGCGTGGCGGTGGTCTACGCGCCAGCGGGCAGGGGCTTCGTCTGCTTTGAACCAATGACGGCGATTACAAACGCGTTTAACGCGACGCACGCAGGCTGGTATCAGGGGCTGCCGTGGGTGGAACCGCGGGGGATATGGCGGGGAGTGTTCCGCATCGTTCCCGAGGGTTACTGAGAAGGGCCCGCCTGGGACGGCGGGCCCTCAGGGGAAAGCGCGGGGGGGGAGATTACTTCACGCCGGCGGGCTTCTTGGCCGCGGCGGGCGGAGCGGCAGCCGGAGCTCCGGCGCCTGCGGCAGGCTTGGCGGCAGGGGCTTCGCCGGCGCCGAAGCGCTTGTCATAAAGCTCGACGATCTGCTGCGTGATGTCGATGCCGTTGGCCGCCCACAGGACCGGGCTCTGCTGGGAGCTGACGTCGAGCACGAGGGCGAAGCCCTGCGCCTTGGCGTATTCGTCGATCACCTGCATCATGCGCTGCCCGATCTCGTTGACCAGCTTGCCCTCCTCCTGCTGGAGGTCGTTCTGGAGGTCTTCCGAATCCCACTGCAGCTTCTTCTGCTTGTCGTCGATCTCGCGGCTGATCTTGTCGCGGACTTCCTGGGAGGCTGTGTTGGCGAGCGTCGTGAGCTGGTTGCGCAGCTTCTGGATCTCGCTGTTCTGGGCTTCCACCTGCTTGAAGCGGGGCTCGAACTTCTTCTGGATGGATTCCCTGGCCTTGGCGCCGTCCCGGGTGGCGACGATCGCGCCCTGAATGTTGATGATGGCGACCTTCGTGGGCGTCTGTGCCGGCATGAGGGCGGCGGCGGAGGCAACCAGGGTTGCCAGGCGAAGCGTATTCCAAACGGATGTCACGGTGTTCAGGCTCCTAAATCTTGGATGTTAGCATTGCAGGGTCAGAACGTGCGGCTGATGGTGAAACGGAACATGGTGCGGCGCTCGAAATAAGGCGCAGGGTTGGCGAACGTGAAGGTGGCCGCCTGGAAAGTGGCCATATTGGGGAACATGGAGGGGACGACGGCGATCGGGGGAACGAACCACTGCTGGACGACCGTCGGATTGTAGGCCCAGTAGAGACGGAAGGGGGCGTTGACGACGGGCATCATGACCTGGAGTTCGAGGCCGGTGGAGGTACGGATCTTCTGTGTGTTGTCGATGACGATGGAGCGGTTTTCAAAGCCCGCCTGGGGGAAGGTGCTGTTGAGCGAGGCGATGCGGCCGGGGTTGAGGCGAAGCTGGTTCTGAAGGCTGATACGGTTGACGCCGGCGTCGAAGAACAGCGCGAGGGTGAGCGGTCCGACGATGGGAATACGGTACTCGAAGTTGGCCACGCCCTGGGTGTCGCCGCCTGTGGGAACGAGCTGGTAGATCGGGATGGTCTGGGTGACATCGACGGTCTGGATCTTGCCGTCCACGAGGATCTTCTGCTGGCGTGCGCTGCCGTCGGGGTTGCGGACAATGACCGCGCCCTCGCTCGGAATATAGACGAACGGCAGGATGCTCCAGATCTCGAAGCCGCGGACATCGTTTTCGCCGCCCATGAAGACCCGGTTGAAGGGCGGGGCGACCTTGCCGCCGTAGCCCGTGATAATGCGGCCGAGGATGCGCCCGCCGATGACGTGGCGCGGAGAGAGGCCGCGGCGGAAATAGGTGGCCGAGACTGTCGGCTCGATCATGTTCACGTTGCCGCCCAATGGACCGCCGGCGAAGGAGACGCTGGCGAAGAGGCTCTTGCCGCGCGAGGGCGTGATGGGGTGATCGACCGTGTTGTAGGTGTAGGCGGGGATGACGCGGCTGGTGACGATGCCGGACAGCGAGTTCGGCCCCTCGAAGTTCAGGAACTGCGAGAACTGGAAGTAGCTGTTGGAGGAGGTGTTGAGGGCGCGGATGTTGGACCGGTCGTAGCCGTAGGTCAGGCTGAGGCGGGCGAAGATGCGCCGCAGAGGATAGCTGAGGAAGACGGTGCCGCCCCAGCCGTTGGAGACGTAGTTGAGGAGGTTGTCGCGCCCGATGGCTTCGTAAAGCGGGATGAGGTTGCGGCCTGAAAACAGGGAGACTTCGCGCGCCTGGTCGTAGTTGAAGCGCTGGGTGTAAACGGTGAAGCCTGCGGAGATGGGACGGTCGAAGAGGTAGGGCTCGGTGAAGCCGAAGGTGACGTTGCGCAGTCGGTCGCCGAGCTCGGCGCTGATGGAGAGGGTTTCGCCGAGGCCGAGGAAGTTGTTGGTGGCGTAGCCAAAGCCGATGAAGCTGCCGGCGATGCCCGAGACGCCGCCGTTGAGGGTGACGCTGTTCTTGCCGCGCTCCTTCACCTTCAGCGTGATGTCCACGGTGCTGTTCTTGGTGTCGCGCGTGATGGTGGCGGCTTCTTCCTCTTTCAGCGCCTCGAAGTAGCCGAGCTGGTTGAGGCGGAGGATGCTGAGCTCCCACAGCCGCGTGTTGTACATGTCGCCTTCGTCCAGCAGCAGCTCGCGGCGGATGACCTTGTCGCGCGTGGTGGTGTTGCCCTGGAAGTCGATGCGGCGGACGAAGAACTGCTTGCCCTCGTCAACATTGATGGTGAGATCGATCTGGCCGCTGGGCAGGGGGTTGAAGTCGGGTTCCGGCACGGCGTCGATGTAGCCGAGCTCGCCGTAGAACTTCTGGAAGTTCTTGATCCCCTTCTGGAGTTTCTCCACGGAGAAGATGTCCCCCGTACCCATGCCGAACAGGGGCTTGAAAAAGATCTCGGGAGTCTTCAGCGCCTTCGTGCCCACGAAGTTGACGTTGCGGATGCGGTACTGCAGACCTTCCTCGATGTCGAGCCGGATGTCGGCCTTCTTGCCGGGCTTCGTGGCGGTGAATGGGGGGATCCAGAGGCGGCCGCGGTAATCGCGGAGCTTGACGTCGCTATCGACGACGCGGGCAAGGAAGTAGCCGTGGTTGGAGTAGAAGAAGCGGATGCGCTCCTTGTCCTCGTCGAGCTTGGCCTGGTCGAAGGTCTTGGCAAAGAGGCCTTCGAGGAAGATGCTGTAGGGAATGCCGACGGGCCGCAGGTTGCGCATGGCGCGGCGGACGGCGCGGTCGCCGAAGACCTTGTTATTCAGGATCTCGATCTTGCCCACCTTGACCTTGGGCCCCTCCTCGACACGGAAGGTGAGCTCGACCGAGGATGGCGGGATCTGGCGCACGACCGGAGTGACCGTGGCGAACTGGCGGCCGCGCTCGGAGAGATACTCCTTGAGCACGTTGGTGGCGCGCTGGATCTTGCCCTGGTCGAACTGCTGCTCGACGGCAAGCCCGACACGCCGTTCCTTGAAGCGGTCGAGGATCTCGGAAACGGTGAGCGATTTGACGCCTTCGTACTTGATGGTGCGGATGACGCGGCGCTCGGTGAGCAGGAAGCGGATAATCCAGCCGGTCTTGCCGGGCTCGCGCTCGACGGTGATGTCGTCGAAGCGGCCGGTGTTCCACAGCGCCATGAAGTCGCGATGGATGGCGTCAGGGTCGAAGCGGTCTCCCTTGCGGGAGAAAATCATGGCGCGGAGGGTATCCTGCGGGATACGGCGGGCGCCCCGGAACTCGATGTACTCGATGACGTCGGGCACAGCGACGGGCGTGCCGGGCTTCGCCGCCTCGGCTTCCGGCGCCACGGGCTTGGGCGCCTCCGGCTCCCTGGCTTCCGGCACGGTCTCGAACGGCCCGGGCTTTTTCGCTTCCGGCGGCTTGGGCGCTGCGGGCGGCTGTTCCGCTTCAGCGGAAGGGACTGACTCGAAGGGATTCTTGGGCTTCGCGGCAGGCGGCTGCTGGGCCTGATCCGGTTGGCCTGCCCCCTGCCACGCCGCAGCTTCGGCCGTTGCCGTAAGAAAGAGGGAACCGAAGCAGAGCTGGGACAGAAAAATGACGGGCAGGCTCGTTCGCCTGAAGGACATCTTACGCAGAAATGATCCTTTCCGTTAGCGCCTGCGACAGTGACGTGGGAAAACACACAGGCGTTTCACCGATGAACCCAGCTCGCGGGCTCAAAGTCTTCATTCTAGCCAAAACCCCGGCACCTCAACAATCGGCAGCAGGGCGGCCGGGCGGCTCTTCCGGACTCTCGGCACCCTCGAGCGGATGCTCGCTCCCAAGGGATTCCGCGGGCGCGGCGCCGGGCCCGGCGCCGGATGGCGCAGGCGGCGGTCCCAGCCCGGCCAGCGCCTGCAGATGGCGGTAACGGGCGGGGCAACGGATCAGAAGGATGGCAGTGGCAGCGTGAGCTGGCACCGTGGCGGACCAAGGGAACCAGGCACCGGCGGATGGATCGAGCAGGGGCCAGAACCACCGGTCGGCGAAGATGTGCCAGCAGGCCATCCACAGGATGGCGAGCAGGAAGGCCCGGAACGGTCCTCGCTCGCTTGCCAGGAGAGAGTAAGCAACGGCCAGGAGACAGTAGGCGAGGAAAAGCAGTGAGGCGCCGACCACAGTGGCGCCTCCGGGCCCCATGACGAAGACCCGTTCGCCGAAGACAGGCGCAGCAGCGAGGTTGAACTTGGCCCACCAGGGTTCGCGCAGCAGCCGGGAGTGGAGGGCGAACCAACCGAGAACGAGCAAAGCGGCCGAAGCGCCGGCATCGATGCCCGCCAGCACGCGCCAGGTCCAGGCGGGTGGCGGCGGGAGGACCGGAGGACACGGCTCGTCAGGCTGCATGAGAGGCAGGGGCGCCGCGCCGGGCAAGCTCAGCTTTCCGGCGAGGCGTAATACGAATGATAGTAGGTGTACTTGCTGTAAAGTTCGCTCTTCTGCGCGGCATTGACGACGATGCCGAGAATATTGTTCTGGCAGAGGGAACCCATGGCGCGGGTGACCGAGTCGATGGTGGTGGAGCCGATGCGGACCACCAGCAGCAGGCCGTGGGCCATGGTGGAAAGCAGGTTGGCATCGGCGGCGAACAACAGGGGCGGAGTGTCGATGATCACCCAGTTGAAGTATTCGGGGAGATTCTCGATCAGTGATTTGGCCGCAGGCAGGTTCAGCAGTTCCAGAGGGTTGAGGACCGCTTCGCCGGCGGTCATCACGAACAGGTTCGTGCCCTCGAGACGACGGATGGTCTGGTCGAGCGTCGCCTTGCCCTGGAGGTAATCCGTGATGCCCGGCGAACGGGAGAGCTGAAACAGGGTGTGGATGACGGGGCGGCGGAAGTCGAAGTCGGCCAGCAAAGTGTAATTGTGTTCGAGCTGCGCCTGGGCCAGAGCGAGATTGGCCGCAGTGAAGGACTTGCCCTCGGCCGGGGAGGGCGAAGTGACCACCAACGAGTGGACTGGCTGGAGCGACTGGATGTGGTTCAGACGCGTGCGCAAGCTACGGAACTCCTCGGCGGGCGCTTCGCCGGGGTGGGCGGGATTGAGGAGGGAGGCGTCCGGAGACGGGTTGAAGGGCACGACCTGCACGCGGGCGAGCAGGTCAGGCAGGGCCGGCGCGGGCCGCTCCTCCACACGGGAGGCGACAGCCGCCGCGGGCGGCGGCTCCGGCGGCGGCACAGCTCCAGCGGGCTGGGCTTTTCTGAGTGCGTCGTGAACTCGGCTCATGTTTCCCTGTTTCTGTCCCGGCTCTTCGGCCAGATGGCTTGGGGCCGGACTCAGCCTCTCTGTGTGTAGTAGTAAAGCACGGCGCCCGCCATCAACAGGATGCCTGCCAGCAAGGCGACGGCCCAGGCGAGCCAGGCGATGCGGCGGCGGCGGCGGACCACAAAATCGTTTTCGAGCAGCGGGATGCTGCCCAGCACGGTGAGTTTCGTGTAAGCCCGGACATCCTTGAGGTTTTTCAGCGAGGCGTCCTTGATCTCGCGGAAGCTGGCCAGAGCGATTCCAACAGCGGCGCCGAGGGCGAGGCCCACGGTGATGATGAGCGGGCGGTTCGGGGCGATGGGCTCTTCGGGGATCACCGGGGACTCGAGCACTTCCATGGTCTCGCTTTGGCCCCGGCTCACCAGATCGGTGGCCATGTTGGAATCCTGGAGCTTGCGGCCCAGGTCTTCGTAGCGGCGGGCGGCAAGTTCCCGCTCGCGAACCAGCTGCAGGTACTCCTGGCTGACGGAGGCGCCGGATTCGAGTTTCGCCTGCGTGGCGCGGATGCGGTTCTTCAGGTCGTTGATCTGGCGGTTGTAGTCATCGATCTCCATGTCCTTGGCCTGAAGAGCTGTCTGAACGCGAGCAATGGCGCCGGAGACCTCCTGCAGCTTCTCCACGGCGGCGGCGGGCAAGGCCCGAGGAGAAGTTCCCGCGGGGGCAGCGGAGGCAATCGTCTTTTTCTCCTCTTCCAGAAGGTCTTTCAGCTGGGCCTCCCGGCCTTCAATAAAAGCGGTCAGGCGGCGGACGTCCGGGTGGGATTCGGTGTAGCTCTCCCGCAGGATGCGCAAGGAATTGCGGGCGCGTTCGATTTCTCGCTGCATCTCGGCGATCTTCGGATTGCTGCGGGCGGCGGCTTCGACTGATTCGGCGGGAGGCGGCTGGGAAAGCACGGCGGCTCGCTCACGGAGCTCGCGGAGCTGGGTTTCCAGTTGAAGCCGGTCCTGCTGGGCGCGGCTGAGCTGTCCGGTGGTGGCCTGGAGCGACGCCTCCATGGTGGAAAGGCGGGAGACCACCATCTGTTCCTGTTCGGGCAGCTCGCCGAAGTATCTGGAGCGGAAGACGGCGATTCGGGCGTCGAGATCGTCGAGTTCCCGTTTGGCCGACTCGTACTGGTCAGAGAGGAAGAGCGTGGTCTGGCGGGAGCTGTTGAGGCGGCTCTCGATGCTCTGTTTGGTGAAACGGTCGATCAGCTCTGCGCAGATTTTCTGGGCGAGGCGCCGGTCCGAGTAAACGAAGCTGACTGTGAAGACGTGGAAGCGAGGGGCGCCGGAGCGGGAGTAGGACTCGATGTTGTCGATGCCTATCGCCTTGCGCATCGTGTCGATGACGTCCTCCATAGGGAGGCGTTTGCGGTCATCGGGATACAGGTTGTAGGTCTGGATGAGGTTCTGGAGGCTGGACCGTGTGATGATCTCCTGGGCAATGGCGTTGATGCGGGCCGTGAGTTCCTCGCCGACGTTGCCGGGAACCAGGCGCGCGGGCACCTGCGGCGGCGTGATGCGGATCTTGCCGCGCGCGATGTAGGAGTCCTCCCACAAATAGGCCGTCACGACGCCGAAGACGAGGCCGAGAAAGGCGGGGCCCAGGATCCATGTGCGGTGGCGGCGGGCGATCTCGATATAGTCCTCAAAGTCCAGCGGCCTGCGGGGAACAGTCAGGGGCTGTTCCGGAGCCTGCGGTGAGGAAGTGGCGGGCATGGCGGACATGAGAAGACCTCCGGGAGCTCAGGGAACGAAGATGTGATCGCCGTCCTGGAGGAAGATATTTTGCTCCAGCTTCTTTCCGCGGATGACATCGTTGTAGTTGAACTTCAGCCGCTCCGTGCCGCGCATGATGACGATCTTGTTTTTCTTGGCCCACTGGCCGAGGCCGGCGCTGCTGAGCGCCTGAAGCACCGTGGTGGGCGTGACTAACGGGACGGGGCCGGAGCGCAACACGTTGCCCGAGATGTAGTATCGCTTGCTGCGAACGTCGATGACGGAAACGATCACTTCCGGCTTGGTGAGGAATTTGCCGAGCGCTTCGGCGACCCTCTGCGAAAGGGCCTCCGGCGTCAAACCGGCAGCCTCAACATCTCCCGCCAAAGGGAGCGTAATCTTACCGTCCGGACGAACGACGACGTTGCCGCTCAGGTCGGCTTCGCGCCAGACGCGGATGTTCAGCACATCTTCGACGCCAATCTTGTACGTCTTCGGATCCACGGGCGCCGGCGCCTGATAGGCCGGGGCTTCCTTCTGCTGGCGAGGCGCCTCGGGCCCCTCGGGCGGCTTCGGGGCTTCCGGCGGTTGCGCAGAGACCATGGAGGAGAGGAGGAAGGTGAGGCTGAAGAGGGCGGCAAACCGCCTGCTGAAGCGGATGGACGTCAACATTGCAATTCCTCCGAGCTCGGCCGGGACGGCTGCCATTCCAAAGGAAATGGGGCAAGCCCCCTTTCCAGAGTGATTCCCAGACACCGGCACTCTTATTCTACAGGAGAACGGCCGCAAATCCCGCCCTGAATGCGCGGGTCGCGTTCCATGCCTTCAGTTCCACCGCCGGGAAGGCGCAGAGTGGAACCCTGGTTCTGGAACGGAAGTCCCATGCAGGCATCCAAACGGGAAGGATGAGGCACTTTCTTCTGAAGACGGATCCGGCGACTTACTCCGCGACCGACCTGGAGCGAGAGCGCCACACGGTGTGGGACGGCGTGACCAATCCGCAGGCCGCAGGGTTCATCCGGCAGATGAAGCCGGGCGACCGCGCCTTGATCTATCACAGCGGGAGCGAACCGGGGATCGTGGCCTTGGCGAAAGTGGTTTCCGAACCCAGGCAGGATGCGAAGAATCCGAAGTCGTGGGTGGTGGAAGTGGAGTTCCTGCGTTGGATTTCGCCCCCGCTGCCGCTGAAGGAGATCAAAGACTGCGGCCGGTTCGGCGGCTGGGCGCTGGTGCGGCAAGGGCGGCTGTCGGCGATGGACGTGCCGGAGGAGTTCCTCGACTGGATGCGGGCGCGCTATCCGGCGCTGAAGTTGTAGCCGGCGGCGCGCAGCATGCGGTAAACGCGCGATACAGGCAGTCCGACGACGTTGAAATAGCAGCCTTCGATCTTCTCGGCGAAGCGCGAGGCGAGGCCCTGAATGGCGTACCCGCCAGCCTTGTCGAGCGGCTCGCCGGAACGGGCGTAAGCGAGGATCTCCTCCTCGCGGAGCGGAATGAACCAGACACGCGTCTGCTCGACGGCAGACCAGAGGCGGCCGGCGTGCCGGAGGCAGACTCCGGTGAGCACCTGGTGGTCCCGGCCGTGCAACAGGCGCAACATGCGCGCGGCGTCGTCAGGCGAGTGGGGCTTCTCGAGGATCGCGCCATCGGCGACGACGGTGGTGTCGGCGGCGAGGACGAATTCGTCCTCCCCCGCCGGGACGGCTTGCGCCTTCTCGCAGGCGAGGCGGAGCACATACTGCTCCGGAGATTCCCCCTCGAGCGGCTTCTCTTCGATGGCCGCCGGACGGACGACGAAAGGGATTCCCGCATTGGCGAGCAACTCGCTGCGGCGGGGCGATTGCGAGGCGAGCACGATCATCGGCCTCACAGCGTAACACGCGTCAGCGCGGGGATGCCGCCGCAGCAGCGCATGATACAATTGCACGGGATCGGGCGATGGAACGCGCGGGACGTCTGCTGGCAAGTTCGAAGGCGGCGCGGCGCTGCCTGACGGCGGAAGAGCTGGCGGTAGCGGCGTGGTCTGCCGCGGTGGGCGCCAAAGCGGCCCGGCACACGAGGGCGGTGGCGCTGGAGGGAAAGACGCTGATCGTCGAAGCGGGCGACGAGTTGTGGCTCCGCAACCTCGAGCTGTTGAACGGCCCTATCCTGGCGAACCTGCGCCGCTCGTTGGGCGAGGCGGCGCCGGACCGCATCCAGTACCGGCTCTCGGTCCCAAGGCGCCCGGTGCGCAGCGAGGCCGCCGGGCACGATTTCCGCCTGGCGACGCCGGCGGACGACGCAGCGCGGATCGAAGATCCGGTCTTGCGGCGCGTGTACCTGAAATCGAAGCGAAAGGCCCTGGCATCGTGAAGATCACCGAACAGGAAGTCCGCTATGTGGCGGCGCTGGCGCACCTGGAGCTTTCCGCCGAAGAGGTGCAGCGGATGACGCACGATCTGGACGGGATCCTGGCGCACATGGACAAGCTGCGGGAGCTGGACACCAGCGGCGTCCCGCCGATGGCGCAAGTACTCTATCCGGGCGCGGAAAACAGCACGCTGCGCGAGGACGAGCCGCGCGAGCCGCTGGCGCACGAAGAGGCGATGGCCAACGCGCCCGCCGCCGGCGCGGGCTGCTTCAAGGTGCCGCGCGTGATCGAGCGCTGAGGCGGGCGGGATGGAAACCGGGAAGCTGAACATCGGAGACATTCAGGAGGCGCTGCGCGCCCGGCGCGTCAGCGCGCGGGAGCTGGCGCGGGAGGCGGTGCGCGCGGCGCGGGAGCAGAACGCGGCCAGCAACGCCTGGCTGCTGGTGGCCGAAGAGCGGGCGATGCGCGCGGCGGAGGCCGTGGACGCGGCCCTGGAGCGGGGTGAAGAGCCCGGACCGCTGGCCGGCGTGCCGTTGGCGGTGAAGGACAACATTGCCACGCGCGGCGTGCGCACCACATGCGGCTCCCGGCTGCTGGAACACTTCGTGCCTCCCTACGACGCGACGGCGGTGGCGCGGCTGGCGCAAGCCGGAGCGGTGGTGATCGGAAAAACCAACTGCGACGAGTTCGCCATGGGGTCTTCCAACGAGAACTCGGCGTTCGGACCCGTGCGGAACCCGGCGGCGCCGGAACGCGTGCCCGGCGGGAGTTCGGGGGGATCGGCGGCGGCGGTGGCGCAGGGGGCGGTTGTGGCGGCGCTCGGTTCCGATACAGGCGGCAGCATCCGGCAGCCGGCGAGCTTTTGCGGCGTGGTGGGGCTGAGCCCGACCTACGGGCGCGTCTCGCGCTACGGGCTGGTGGCGTTTGCGTCGTCGCTGGACCGCATCGGCCCGCTGGCGCGCAATGTGCGCGACGCGGCGCGGATCCTGAAGGCAATGGCGGGCCGCGACGAGCGGGATTCGACCAGCGCCTTCGCGCCGGTGCCCGACTACGAGGCGGCGATGACGGGCGAGGCGCGGGGGCTGCGGGTGGGCGTGCCGCGCGAGTATTTCGAAGGGCTGGCCGGCGGCACGGCGGAGCAGATGGAGAAAGCAAAGACGCTGCTTGCCTCGCTCGGCTGCGAGCTGCGCGAGATCAGCCTGCCGCACACGCCCTACGCGATTCCGTGTTACTACATCGTCTGCACGGCGGAGGCCAGCTCGAACCTGGCGCGCTACGACGGTGTGCGGTACACGTGGCGCGCGCCGCAGGCGGAAACGTTGAAGGAGATTTACGAGCGGACGCGCGGGCAGGGATTCGGCGCAGAGTGCAAGCGGCGCATCATGCTCGGCACCTATGTGCTGAGCGCGGGCTATTACGACGCGTATTACCTGAAGGCGCAGCAGGTGCGCACGCTGATCACGAGGGACTTTCTGGCGGCGTTCGAGCAGGTGGACGTGATCGCCGCGCCGGTGAGCCCGTTTCCGGCCTTCCGGCTGGGCGAGAAACTCGACGACCCGTTGCAGATGTACCTGTCCGACATCTTCACGATCACGGCGTCGCTGGCCGGGCTGCCGGCGATGAGCGTGCCCTGCGGCCAAACCGGAGAGGGGCTGCCTGTGGGGCTGCAACTGATCGGACCGCACTTTGGCGAGCCCGTGTTGTTCCGTCTGGCGGAAGCGTTCGAGCGCGCCGGCGGCGCGGAACTCTGATCCGGGGCCGGCGGCATCTCCTACAATGAATTCGAGCGGCCCGGCGGGAGGAACCGCACGATGGCCGCATCCGAACGACTGCTTCACTCATCTGGGATAGCTAGAGGAGTTTCAATACAACCATGCCGTTTACGCTGCCACCCCTTCCCTACGCCTACGACGCGCTCGAGCCCTATATTGACGCGCGGACGATGGAAATCCACCACACCAAGCACCATGGCGCCTACGTCGACAACGTGAACAAGGCGCTGGCGACTGCTCCGGAGCTGGCCAACAAGAGCCTGGAAGAGCTGCTGGCGAACAATCTCGCCATCGTGCCCGAATCGATCCGCACCGCCGTGCGCAACAACGGCGGCGGCCACTGGAACCACTCGTTGTTCTGGGAGATCATGGGGCCGAAGGAGGGCGGCGAGCCCTCGGGGCTGCTGGGCGCCGCTATCAAGCGCGTCTTTGGGGACTTCAACCAGTTCAAGGAGAAGTTCGCCGCCGCGGCCATGGGCCGGTTCGGCTCGGGCTGGGCGTGGCTGATCATCGGCCAGAGCGGTCTGGAGATCGTTTCCACGCCGAACCAGGACAATCCGCTGATGGAGGGCAAGTTCCCGGTGATCGGCCTGGACGTGTGGGAGCACGCCTACTACCTGAAGTATCAGAACCGCCGAGCCGAGTACGTTGGCAACTGGTGGAACGTCGTCAACTGGAAGAAGGCCGAGGAGCGCTTCCGGCTGCAGGAGTATTCGAAGCAGTTTGCCGGCGGGGCGGTCTAGCGCCGCCGGTTTCCATGCATAATTGGGTGGAGGCTGGCTCTGCCCGAGATGCATGAAGAATTCCTCCGCCGCGCCATCCGGCTCGCCGCCGAAAACGCCGGGCAGGGGCGCGGCGGTCCTTTTGGGGCCGTGATTGTGCTGGGCGGCGAAGTGATCGCCGAGGGCGCCAACCACGTCACTGCGGACCTGGACCCGACGGCGCACGCGGAAGTGGTGGCCATCCGCGCCGCGTGCCGGAGGCTGGGACGCTTTGATCTGCGCGGCGCGGCCATTTATTCGTCCTGCGAGCCCTGTCCGATGTGCCTGGGCGCCATCTACTGGGCGCGTCTGGACGCGCTGTACTACGCGGCCGGGCGCGAGGACGCGGCGCGGGCGGGCTTCGACGACAGCTTTCTGTACGAGCAGTTCGAGTTGCCAGAGGCGCAGCGCGCGCTGCCCTGCCGGAGGATCGCGCTGGCCGATGCCGGGCAGCCGTTCGAGGCGTGGCTGGGCAGCGCGCACCGGATTCCCTATTGAAGCGGAGGCTCCATGCTGGTCGTAACGGCGCACACGCTGGAAGGTTGGAGGATCCAGAAATACCACGGCCTGGTGAGCGGCGAGGCGATTCTCGGCGCAAACATTTTCAAGGATTTTTTCGCCGGCATCCGCGACATCGTGGGCGGGCGCAGCGCCGCCTACGAGAACGAACTGCGGAAAGCGAAGGAGCTGGCCATCGGCGAAATGTGCGAGGAGGCGCGCGCGGCGGGCGCCAATGCCGTGATCGGCGTCGACCTCGACTATGAAACGATCACCGGTTCGCATGGCGGCGGCATGCTGATGGTGACGGCTGCGGGCACGGCGGTGACCATTGTGCCGCAGGACGGGCCGGAACCGCGCTAATATCAGTGCAAAGCGCCGATGAGCGCGCACCTGGAACTGCTGGAGCTGGCGAAGCACTACCCCGGGCATAGGGCGCTGGAGGAACTGTCGCTGGAGATAGCGGAAGGCGAGTTTTTCGGGCTTCTGGGACCTTCCGGCTGCGGCAAGACGACGACCTTGCGGCTGATCGCGGGGTTTGAACAGCCCACCCGCGGGCGCATCCTGCTCGACGGGCAGAGGCTGAACGGGCTGCCTCCTTACGAGCGCAACGTCAGCACGGTATTCCAGAGTTACGCCCTGTTCCCGCACATGACCGTGCGCGAGAACATCGAATTCGGGCTGCGGTACCGCAACGGAGCGGAGCGCGGGGCGGTGGACGAGTGCGTGGAGATGCTGGGGCTGGGCGGCAAGCTGGGGCGCTATCCGCGGGAGCTTTCGGGCGGCGAGAAGCAGCGCGTGGCGCTGGCGCGGGCGCTGGTGGTCAGGCCGGCGGTGCTGCTGATGGACGAGCCGCTGTCGGCGCTGGACCCGAACCTCCGCAAGCAGGTCCGCATCGAGCTGCGCGCCTTGCAGCGGCGCGTGGGGATCACCTTCGTCTTCGTGACCCACGACAAGGAGGAGGCGCTCTCGCTCTCCGACCGGATCGCGCTGCTGCGCGCCGGGCGCTGCGAACAGCTGGGCGCGCCGCGCGAGCTGTATCAGCGCCCGAGAACGAAGTTCGCGGCGTCCTTTCTGGGCCCGGTGAACTGGATGGACGGCTTCGGGCTGCGGCCGGAGGCGGTGAGCGTGGAGCCGGCGCCGCCGGCGGACGGGCGCAGATCGGCGCGGGCGCGGGTACGCGCGTCGCTCTTTCTGGGCAACTGCGTCCATCTGGAGGCGGAACTCGAGGACGGAACGCGCCTCACGGCGGAAACCGCGCCGGCCAACGGAGCTTTTCAGCCCGGCGATCCGGTGTTCCTCTGCTGGCAGGGGGAGGACGAGATCCGGGTGGCGGACGCATGAGCCGGGTCCGCACGGTTGCCGTGGCGCCGGCGGCGGCGCTGCTGATTGCCACGGTCGCGGTTCCGTTCGTGATCCTCGCCTCGTATTCCTTCCAGAGCCGCGGCGCCTATGGCGGAGTGATTCCACCCTGGACGCTGGAGAACTGGCAGCGGCTGGCGGATCCGCTCTACGCGGGCATCCTGGCGCGTTCGTTCCTGGTGGCGGCGCTTTCCACCGCGCTGTGCCTGTTCCTGGCGTTTCCGCTGGCGATGGCCATCACTCGCGGCGGGCGGTGGAAGAACCTGCTGCTGGCGCTGGTCATGCTGCCGTTCTGGACGAGCCTGCTGATCCGCACCTACGCCTGGATGTTCCTGTTGCGCGACACGGGGCTCGTGAACACGTGGCTGATGCGCATGGGGCTTGTGAACGAGCCGCTGCCGCTGCTCTACAACTGGGGCGCCGTGGTGCTGGGGCTGGTGTATGCGCACCTGCCGTTCATGGTGCTGCCACTGTACTCGGCGCTGGAGCGACAGGAACCGCAACTGCTGGAGGCGGCGGCGGACCTGGGCGCGCGCGACTGGCAGGCGTTCTGGCGCGTGACGCTGCCGCTGGCGGCGCCGGGCATCCGCTCGGGCGTGCTGCTGGTGTTCATTCCGTGCGTGGGGACTTACCTGATCCCGGACTTGCTGGGCGGAGGCAAGACGATTCTGGCCGGCACGCTGATCCAGAACCAGTTCACGGCGGCTCGCGACTGGCCGTTTGGCGCGGCGCTGTCGCTGGCTCTGATGAGCGTGGTGCTGGCGCTTTTGTGGCTGGAGGCGCGGCGCAGCCAGGAGGCGCTGTTGTGAGGCGCTGGGTGGCTCTGAGCGCCGTGCTGTTGTACGCATTCCTGCACGCGCCGCTGCTGGTGCTGGCGCTGTTCAGTTTCAACGCCGGACGGTTCACGGTGTGGGAGGGCTTCTCCCTGCGGTGGTACGAGGAGGCGTGGCGCGACACGCGGTTGATCGAAGCCGCAGGCAACAGCCTGTGGATCGCGGCGGCGGCGACGGTGCTGGCCACCGTGGCGGGCACCCTGTGCGCCTACGGGCTGTGGAAGCGCGGGTCGAAGCCGTTGATGTCGGGGCTGGCCGTGTCGCTGGTGACGCCGGAGATCGTGACCGGCGTGAGCCTGCTGGCGCTGTTCCAGTGGCTGTTCCGGCACGCGGGGTTGCAACTGGGCATGCACACGGTGATCCTGGCGCACACGGGCTTCTGCCTGGCGTTTGTGGCGCTGGTGGTGCTGGCGCGTCTGCGGACGATGGACAGGACGCTGGAAGAGGCAGCGATGGATCTGGGCGCGGGCGAGTGGGAGGCGTTCCGCCGTGTGACGCTGCCGAACCTGGCTCCGGCGGTGGTGTCGGCGGCGCTGCTGGCGTTCACCATTTCGTTCGACGACTACGTGATCACATCTCTGGTGGCAGGCGTGGACACGGAGACGCTGCCGATGGTGTTGTATGCGATGGCGCGGCGGGGCGGATCGCCGATGGTGAATGCGATCTCGACAGGGATCGCCGCCGTTCTGGGAGCGGGCATCCTGCTGTCCGAGGCGCTGAGGAAACGGGCATGAAGCGGCGCTCGCTGATCGTATTTCCTGCGCTTGGCGGACTGGCGGGCTGCCTGCGCACGGGGCGGCGGCTGAACGTGTTCCACTGGTCCAACTACATCGCCCCCGGAACGCTGCCGCGCTTTGAAAGGGAAACGGGCGTCGAGGTGCGGCTGGGGACCTACGAGTCGAACGAAGAGATGCTGGCGCGGGTATTGAGCGGGAATTCGGGGTGGGACGTGGTGTTCCCGTCGAACTACTTCATCGGTCCCATGCGCGAACTGGGGCTGCTGGCGCCGCTGCAGCAGGCGAGGCTGCCGCGATTGGACGGACTGGAGCCGCGGTTCCGGCAGCCGGTGTGGGATCCGCGGCTGGAGTGGTGCGTCCCGTTGTACTGGGGTTCGAGCGGGATTCTGGCCAACCCGCGCCTGGGGCCGGCGCCGGAGCGGTATGCCGATCTGTGGGAGCTGCGTTACGCGCGGCGCATCACGATGCTCGACGACCCCGCGGAGGTTTACGGGGCGGCGCTGAAGAAGCTGGGTTTGCCGCTGAACGCCCAAGCGCCGGAGCAGTTGCGGCGGGCGCATGAGGAGGCGCGGCGCCAGAAGCCGCTTTTGCGCGCGTATCTGAATGCGGAGGCGAGGGACCTGATGGTTGCCGGGGAGCTGGCAGCGTGCCAGACTTGGGCCACCACTGCGCAGCAGGCGATGTCCGCGGCGCCGCATCTGCGCTTCGTGTATCCGAGGGAAGGGTTCGCCCTGTACGCCGATTGCGGCGTGGTATTGCGCGAGTCGAAGAGGAAAGAACTGGCGCACGAGTTTCTGGACTACCTGCTGCGGGCGGAGGTGGCGGCTGAGGTGGCATCGGAAACGTTCACAGCCACGGCGGTGCGCGCAGTCCGGGATCACCTGCCGGTTGAAGTGCTGGCGATGGAAACGCTGTTCCCTCCGGCAGAGACGTTCGCGCGTGGAGAGTGGTTCGAGCCTTTGCCGCCGGCGGCTCAGCGGCTGCGGGACCGGCTGTGGACGGAGCTGAAGGCGTCGTGAGAAGAATGTTGGACAGGGGCGGCGGCGGGCGGATAGACTTGTGGATCGGCCGAATTCTCCTGTTGTCATGCTGGACGAGACCACAGACCAGCCTGCCGTGAAATACAGCCGGATCACGCCGGAAGGCTCTTGGCTGGCGCGGCGGATTTGCGCTGTGCTGCTGGGCGCATGGCTGGGGGGAATCGCGCTGGTTTCGCTGACTGCCCCGGCGGCATTCCGCGCCGGCGAGGTGGTGCTGCGGCACCCGCCTCCGGCGCACGCTGAGGTTCTGGAGAGAGCCGGGCAGGATGCGGTGCGGGATCTGTTTCGCTACCACGCCGGCGAGGCGAACAACCAGGCGTTCGCGCTGTGGGGGACGATGCAGGTGGCCTACGCAGCGGCGGTGACGCTGGTGCTGCTGTTCTTCACTGACGTGGGGCCCTGGCGGCTGTCGCTGGCGGCGGCGCTGCTGGCGCTGGCGCTGTTCCAGAAGCTCTACTTGATTCCAGCGATCGCCGATGCGTCGCGGCAATTCCGCGCCGGGGGGCTGGCGGAGGCGGGGCGCCGCTTCCAGTTGCTGCACGGATCGTTTGCAGCGTTCGAGATGGCCTCAGCGCTGATCGGGCTGGCGCTTCTTGTGCTGCTTCTTCGCCGGGGGCGGAGCAGCCGGCGGAGCCGCGTCCGGGCTTGAGAGGGGACCGGCCAGTTCGACGTGATCGATGATGCCGAGAACGGCGGCGTCGATCGGGGCGAGCTTGTGGCCGACGGCGGTGAAGGCGGCGTAGCCGTCGGTTGTGACGAGCACCTTGTCATTGACACCCGCATCCACACTGTCCAGCGCAACCATGGGCGCGCCGCGGTCCGTGCCGTCGAGGTTGAGGGGCTGGACGAGCAGGATCTTGCGGCCTTCGTGCGACGGATGCTTCTGCGTCGCCGTGAGGTCTCCGATGACGCGGGCGATCAGCATGCGTTGTCCTGCTTCTTGCCGAGATGGATCTCATCGACAATGCCGACGATGCAGGCGTCGCTGGCCACTTCGCCCGGAAGAAAAGGGAACGTAGCTTCCCTGCCCCGGACCCAGTATATGAGTTCGCCGGCGCCGGCGCCGGTGGAATCCGTGCAGACGAGGGGCTTGCCGTGGGGCGTGAGGTCGGGCAGAACGGGCTGGACGACGAGCAGGCGCTGTCCTTCGAGGCCGGGATTCTTGATGCTGGCCCAGACGCGGCCGACGACCCTGCCCAGTTGCACCGCCGCCCGCCTTTCTAGCCCGCCTCGTCGAGCGAGACACCGTCGACGATGCCGACGATGACGCAGTCGACCGGTTTGTCCTTGCAGCCTTCGGCCATGCGGGCGCTGCTGCCGGAAACGGTGATGACAAGCTCGCGGAAGCCGGCGCTGACGGTGTCGACGGCGACGACGTAGCCGGATTCTTCTTTGCCGTCGGGACTGACCGGTTTCACCAGAAGAAGCTTGTGCCCTTCCAGCCGCGGATCCTTCCGCGTGGCGACGACAGTGCCGACGACGCGCCCAAGCGTCATGGTGAGGAGACCGCCCGCCGGTTACTTCGAAGACTTGCCGATCGGCAGGACGTCTTCGAGGCTCGGGTGCGGGCGCGGGATGACGTGGACGGCAACCAGCTCGCCCACGCGGCGCGCGGCGGCGGCGCCGGCGTCGGTGGCGGCGCGCACTGCGGCGACATCGCCGCGCACCAGCGCCGTCACATAACCCGACCCGATTTTCTCCCAGCCGACCAGGGTCACCTTGGCGGCTTTCACCATGGCGTCGGCGGCTTCGATCATGGCCACCAGCCCGCGGGTCTCGACCATTCCCAACGCTTCACCCATTGGCAATTCCTCTCTGCACGTGCCGCTCCGGCGCGCCTGGCGCCCGGGCGCAGTTTTGCAGCACGGCGCAACGGACGCCGCGCGTGCTTCTGATTGTACCCATGTTCGGGGCGGCTGTGCAGGGGATGGCCGTGATCTTCTGGTACACTCGCTTCATAGGAGCTTCCCCAACCATGAAAAACCGGATCCTGTTCGGAGTGTCTTTGCTCATCGCCGGCGCGCTTGCAGCCGGGGCGCAGCCGAAGCAGCGCGTGAGCCCGCATGAAACCACGTCGGCCGCTATCGGCGGCAAGAAGATCACCATCGAGTACGGCCGCCCATACGTGAAGGGACGCAACGTCTGGGCAGATCCGATCGCCCCTTTCGGGAAGGTCTGGCGCACCGGCGCCGACGAGGCCACCAAACTCACCACCGAGGCTGACCTGATGATCGGATCGCTTCACGTGCCGGCGGGCGCATACTCGCTGTTCACCATCCCGGGAGAAAAGGAGTGGACGCTGATCCTGAACAAGGAAGCCGATCAGTGGGGCGCTTACAAGTACGACCAGGGCAAAGACCTCGGCCGCGTCAAGATGACCGCCAGGAAGCTGTCCTCGCCCGTGGAGCAGTTGACCATTTCCATCGAGTCCCAGGGCGGCAACCGGGGGGTGCTGAAGATCGCGTGGTCGGACATGGAGGCGTCCGCGCCCGTGATGGTGCACTGATCCTCAAGTTACAACCAGAAGACGCGGCGCCGGCGGCCAGCCGGCGCCTTTTTTGTTGCAGCGTTCCCGCCTCCGCCCGCAGCGCCGGAAGAAACAGGCAACAGCGGCGGCGCCCACAATCTCGCGGGCCGGTTTACCAAACTTTGATTGTGGCGTCATCGAAAATTCACGCGGCAGTGATTTGCTGGGAGACGTGGTTCGAAAGAAGTGCGTCTTGACTGCCCCGTTGATCTTCGTCTGTTCCTCGCTTGCTTGCATCTGCGCTGCGGTTG
Source organism: uncultured Arcobacter sp. (assembly GCA_964458495.1). Taxonomy (GTDB): domain Bacteria; phylum Acidobacteriota; class Terriglobia; order Bryobacterales; family Bryobacteraceae; genus JANWVO01. The sequence continues at coordinate 23,703 of CAYWJB010000027.1, read as the reverse complement.
CGCAAGAGGTTCCCAAGGGGGTTCTGGCCGGGGACGTGCTGGATGGAACAAGCGGGCAACCCGTTGTGAGGGCGAACGTTACGGTGGCTTCCGATCCGCCGGTCAAAGTGCAGACCGACGGCTATGGGAAATACCGCGTGGAACTGCCGGCGGGGCGTTATCGGGTGCTGGTCAGCGCCGAGAGCTTCCTGGATGCTGTCATCGAAACCGTTGAGGTGAAAGCCGGGGAGGTTGCGGACGGGACGGTGGTGCTGGCCACGAAATCTCAGGTCACCAAGGTGGACGTGCAGGAGACGGTGACGCCGGTGGCGGCGACGGCGGAGGCGTTGCTGGAGGAGCGGAAGCTGGCCGCTACCGTAACGGACGGGCTTTCGGCCGAGGAAATCCGGCAGACGGTGGCCTCGGACGCGGCGGGCGCGCTGCAAAAAGTGACCGGTGTGTCAGTGGTGGACTCGGGCTACGTCTACGTCCGCGGGCTGGGGGAACGGTACAGCTCGACGATGCTGAACAACTCGTTGATTCCCACCACGGAGCCGGAGAAGCGCGTGGTTCCGCTGGATCTGTTTCCCGCAGCCTTGATCGACAGCATCCGCGTCGTGAAGAGTTACACGCCAGACCTGCCGGGAGAGTTCGCCGCCGGAGTCGTGCAGCTGACGACCGTGGATTTTCCGACGCAGCCCGTGCTGAAAGTGACCATGACCTCGGGCTACAACACGGCCACCACGAGGCAGCGTTTCCTGACCTACCCCGGCGGGGGCCTGGACGCCTTCGGGGCCGACGACGGCGGGCGCGCATTGCCGGCTGCTGTGCCGGCCGACCAGCGCCTGTTTCCCGGACGCTTCACCGCCGCGCAGTTGCAGGAGATCGGACGCTCGTTCGCCAACAACTGGGAGCCGCTGTTCGTGGAGCAGATGCGGCCGCAGCAGAGTTATTCGGTGGTCGGAGGCAATACGTTCAAGCGGGTGGGCATCGTCGGCGCACTGACGTTTTCCAACCGGCCGCAGAACATGATCGAGCAGCAGCGGTTCATCCGCATGGGCGGCGGCAAGCCGCTGGTCTTTACCAATTATGAGGACTTCAACTCCGGCAACGAGGCCGTGCGTCTTGGCGGGGTTCTGAATGTGGCGTTCAAGCTGAGCGCGAACAACAAGGTGGTGGTTCGCAACACGCTGACGCGCGATTCGGACAAGGAGGCGCGCGAGTTCCGCGGCTACGACGGCAGCAATGACAGCACTTTGTGGTCTCAGCGGCTGCGCTGGGTGGAGCGGTCCCTGCTGTCGACGAGCGTCGAGGGCACGCATGCCCTTGTGGACCACGGCAACTGGAACTTCCGCTGGCAGTTCACCACCGCCGAATCGCGCCGGGACGAGCCAGACATGCGGGAGGTGATCCGCGGACAGCTCGACGACGGGCGCTGGCGCTTCGCCGCCCTCTCCAGTTCCGGCATGCGCTTTTCCAACGGGCTGAAAGAGAGGCTCTATGAGCCGCTGGGGGAGATCTCCAAACCGTTCTACCGGGGCTGGCTGACGGGTGCGCTCACCGTGGGCTTCCGTGGGACGTTCCGCGACCGCAATTTCCAGGCAAGGCGGTTCCGCTTCATCCCGATCCGTTCCACGACGCTGAACCTGTTCGCCCCCTCCAACGAACTCTTTGCGCCGGCCAACATCCGCCCGGACGGGTTCCAGATCCTGGAATACACCCGGGCCACGGACCGCTACGACGCCACCATGGACGTCTACGCGGGCTATGTGATGGCGGATGTAAACCTGGGGCCACGATGGCGGCTCACAGGCGGCATCCGCGTGGAAGATGCCGACATCACGGTGACGACGCAGGATCCTCTGGTTCCGGGATCGAGGCCGCAGGTCGCCTCCCTCGTCAACCGCGACCCAATGCCGGGCATCAACGTGACCTACATGGCCACGCCGCGCCAAAACCTCAGGGCGGGATTCTCGAAGACGGTCTCCCGTCCGGACTTCCGCGAACTGTCCCCCTTCGACTTCAACAATGTCTACGGCGGATTCGTCACGCAGGGCAATCCCAACCTGCTCCGCGCCCGGGTGCAGAATACGGACTTCCGTTGGGAGTGGTTTCCCGGCGGCAACCGCCTGCTGGCTGCCAGCTTCTTCTACAAGGACTTCGACAACCCGATCGAGGTAACCATTCTGCCCTCCAATGACTTGCGCCAGACGTTCATCAACGCTGCGGGCGCGCGCAACATCGGATTCGAGATCGAAGGCAGGACCACGCTGTCCATCCTGACGCCGCGCCTGCGCGAAGTTTTCGTCGGGGGCAATTACACGTTTGTTGACTCCAACATTCGCATCCGCCCGCAGGATTCCATTCTCCTCACCAACCCGAACCGCCCGTTGATCGGCACTTCGCGGCACATCTTCAACGTGCTTGCGGAGTGGCGGAAGCCCCGCTGGCGATCGGAAAGCCGCGTCGACTACAACTACGTCGGCAGGCGCGTTTCCGATGTCGGCACATTTGGAGTGCCTGATATCTATCAGGAGCCATTGACTCTGATCGACTTCAGTTACCGATTTTACCTGGTGGAATCCGGAAAGTATTCAATCCGGTTCACCGGGGAGAACCTTGCCAATAACCACTACCACTGGACACAGGGAGAATTCACCCAGCGCAGCTTCCGGCTGGGCCGCACGTTCAGCGTGGGCCTCGCTGTGAACATTTTCTGAGTCCTGCTCCCGAGCGAAGCCGGACAAAGCATCACGAGGAAGGAAGGAACATGAGGAAAAGTCTATTCTGGACGATGATAGTTACAACTTCTTTACTGCCGGCGGTTTACGCGGGCGCCCCGTTTGTCGGAGCGGACCGTGCGCAGGTAGAGAAGGCGGCGGCCGCCCAGTCCTACGAGACCGGAATCGCCGCGTGGATGTGGACCGACAAGATCTGGTACGGCGTCAACGAGGAGATCCACCTCACCTTGACGCTGAAGACCAATGGTGAGAAATATCCGTTCACCATGGTGGCTTACCTGCAAAACAACCAGACGGGCGAAAGGAAATATCTGCCCGAACTGTCGGCGGAGGTACGGGATATCTTCGGGAATGCGCCCGAAAATTTCCGCCCGGTCATTTCCGGCGACGTGGAAAGGCAGGTCCTCTTGGGCGAAAACGGCCTTCTGGGCGGAGCCCTGAACGCCCCGGACGAGTACGGCATGCACACACTTGTCCTGGAGTTTCGCGACTGGAACGGGCTGCGCATCCTCAAGACCCTGTATGCAAAGTTCTCCGTGATCAGCGACATTGTCGACATCACCGGGAACATCGATTCCGACCGGCGGCTCACCAACGACAAGCTGTATCGCCTGAACGGCCTCGTTTTCGTCCGCAACGGTGCCACCCTGACGATCGATCCGGGCACGGTGATCATTGGACAGCCGGGCTCCGAGCCGCCCTCCGCGCTCATTATCACGCGAAATGGAAAGATCCACGCCGAGGGGACGCGGAGCCGCCCGATCATCATGACCTCGGCGCTGACACCGGGCGAGCGCCGGCGGGGAGACTGGGGCGGGCTGATTCTGCTGGGGCGCGCTCCTGTCAACGTGAGCGGCGGGGAGTTCACCATCGAAGGATTGCCCGACTCGGAAGACTCGCGTTACGGCGGCACGGATCCGGAACATGACTGCGGCATGCTGCGCTACGTGCGTGTCGAGTATGCCGGATCGACATTCGCACCCAACAACGAGGTAAATGCCATTACCTGGGGCGGCTGCGGGACGAAGACTGTCGCCGAATACCTGCAAACTTCCTACGGGCTTGACGACGCGTTCGAGTTTTTCGGCGGCACGGTGAATGCGCGTTACCTCATCGGGGGTTTGGCCGCGGACGATTTCCTCGACTGGCAGCTCGGCTACGCGGGCAACGTTCAGTTCGGCTTCTTCTATCAGGACGCTGACAACCCTGGCAACCGCGGCATCGAGGGCGACAACAGCGAATACAATCAGGGCGCATCGCCGCTGTCCAAGCCGAACGTCTTCAACGTTACCTTCGTCGGCTCCGGGCAGCCGGGCTTCGACGAGTCCAATTCGCCGGGCGTGTATCTGCGCCGGGGCTCCGGCGGCAGCGTGAACAACGCCATTTTGACGCGCTTCTACAGCACGGGCCTGCACATCGACGGCTCCGCAACGGAAGCGCAGATCGACAACGGCAACATCACGATGAACGGCATTTTGCTCTGGAACAACAACATCGGCGGCAACGGCGCGGCCAACATCGAGGGCCAGGTTCGCTCCGGCGCCAGCGCCGCTTTCGCCAAGGGCGAACGCGGGCAGGGCAAGCAGTTCCTGGTGGCCGACCCAATGCTGCGCCGTCCGTTCGAGGTGAACGATCCTGACTTCCGGCCGATGTCCGATTCCATCGTGTTCCGGGCCAGCTGGATTCAGCCCCCCGACAACGGCTTCTTCGACCAGTCGGCACGCTTCCTGGGCGCGGCCGGCGAGACGAAGTGGTGGGAGGAGTGGACCAACTTCGTCACCGACAAGGCCATCAAGCCCTGAAGATCGCGGACCCGCTCCGCGCCAGGCGCCGGCTCCCGCCCGCACGGGGGCCGGCGCTTGTCTTTTGCCGGCTGGATTCGATATGGTGCCGTCCGAGGAGTTTCATTCGATATGCCGGAACTGACTCGCAGGGACATGCTGGCGGCCACCGCCGCCGTTTCGATTCCCGGCGCGCGCGCCGCCTCCGACGGCAAGCTGCGCGCGGGGCTGGTAGGCTGCGGCGGGCGCGGGACGCAAGCCGTGACGGATCTGCTGGTGGGCAACGAGAAGGTCGAACTGGTTGCCATGGCGGATGTCTTCGAGGACAAGCTGGAAGGCTCGTTGCGCAACCTGCGTGAAGGGCGCGGGCTGAAGCGCTACGAGAACATCCCGGTGCCCCGCGGCGGGCAGACGAAGACCATGACGATGGACGACCTGATGAAGGACGTGCCGCCGCGCATTCAAGTGCCGCCGGAAAACCACTTCGTCGGGTTCGAAGCTTTCAAGAAGGTGATCGACTCTGGCGTGGACGTCGTGATGCTTTGCACGCCGCCGGGTTACCGCCCGATGCATTTCGAAGCAGCCATTGCGGCGGGCAAGCACGTGTTCACGGAAAAGCCTGTGGCCACCGACCCCGTGGGCTGCCGCCGCTTCATGGAAGCCGCGAAGCTCTCCGAACAGAAGAAGCTCACCGTGGTAAGCGGCGCGCAGCGCCACGCGCAGCGCGAGTACATCGAGACCGTGGACCGGATCAAGAACGGCGCCATCGGCGACATCCGGGGGCTGTATTCGCACTACCTGTCGGGACCGGTGTTCCACGTGAAGGCGCGCGACCCCAACTGGGCGGACTTCGAGTGGCAGCACCGCAACTGGTACAGCTTCGTGTGGATCTGCGGCGACCAGATCGTCGAGCAGCACTTCCACAATATCGACTTCATCAACTGGGTCATGGGCACGCACCCGGTGAAGGTCGTCGCCAGCGGCGGAATCTCCTGGCGCAAGGGAGACGAGCTGTACGGCAACATCTACGACCACATGGCGTCTGACTTCGAGTATCCGGGCGGCATCCGCTATTCGTCGCACTGCCGGCAGTATCCGCAGGGCTGCGCGCGCGACGTGAGCGACCTGATCGTCGGCACCAAAGGCGTCAGCAACGGCATGGATCTCGCCTCGGGCAAGGGAATCAACCCTTACGTGCAGGAGCACATCCACCTGGTAAACTCGATCCGCGGCACGGGTCCGTACTTTAACGAAGCCATGATGGTGGCCGAGTCGACGATGACGGCGATCATGGGACGGGAGTCGGCATACTCGGGAATCGCCGTGACGTGGGACATGATCATGAACTCGCAGCTCGACCTGATGCCGAAGGCGTTCGACTACAAGCTGCAACTCCAGCCTCCGCCGCTGCCTGAGCCGGGCAAGTACAAGTTCGTGTAGAGAAAAAACCGGGGGACCGGCGAGGCGCGGTCCCCCGGTGGTCCCCCCACCATAAGGAGAAGGACTCAGGGAAGCACCGAGATCCGTCCGAAGACTCCGTGGGCGCCCTTGCGCGCCTGCCCGGAGACGGCCGCCGTGAAGTACAGCGCGTTGGGATCTCCGCCGTTGCGGCCGTTGCCCGTGATGAGGCCGTAGAGCCCCTCCAGCGCAATGGGATTGCCATCGCGGTAGCGCAGCAGTCCGGCGTAGCGGCCGGTGGCCGGATCGAAGGCGTGGATCCTGCCGTCCCCCAGATTGCCCACCAGGAGCGTGTTGCTGAATTCCCCAAAGAAAGACGGCGCCATGGCGAGCCCCCAAGGCGCGTTGAGCGGGCCTCCGGTGACAAGCCGGCGCAGCAGGAATCCGTCGGCGTCGAACACGTTGATGATTCCCGCTCCGTCGCCGGGCTCTTCCTCGATGCCGGAGGAGCTCTGCCGCGCGTAGGTCACATAAAGGCTTTGCCCGAAGCGCTGAATGTTGAATGGCGCGTACCCGGCGGGCAAATTCGGATCGCGGAAACCGCCCGGAGGCTGGAGGGGCCGGAAGGCGCCGTCAAAGGCTTCGATGACGCGGTCCTTGAAGTTCACGGCGTAAATTGCCGGACCGCGGGAGGACACCGCAAGCGCGAGTCCCGTGTAGACGGCAGAGGGATTGTCCGCCACGACAATCGCGTTGACCGGATCCACGTTGCGGTTCCACGCCGCGATGACGCCGCTTTGCGTGGCGAAAAGGAACGACGCGGGCGCGCCGGGCCCGATTTCGAACGCAGTGGTGCCGTTCCAGACCTGGCCCGTGATTTGCGCCGGGCCGCTCCGGCCCGCGCCCTGTGGAATGCGAACCACCAGAGGGGCGCCAACAGGGAACGGATCGCCGTTCGAGTTGTAGAGAGTGCTGGTGGCCGTGCCGGCATTGGAAACCCAGAATGCTGTGGTGGGCCCGAGAGAGACGCCCCAGGGCACAGCGAGGTTTGGATCGATCCGGTCGGCCCAGCCCTGAAGATCGGAGACCAGGTGCGCGACGTCGTAGGCCGACGGCCTGACGCCGAGCGGTGAAGTGTCCTCCTGGACGGTGAGCGAGGTCGTGTAGATGTAGTCGCCCTGGTTGGTGCCGTCGCCGTTGGCGGCGTTGCCGGCGGCATAGAACGAGACCGCACCGGCGCCCGCGGGGGGCGCAGTCCAGTCGAACTCGAAGTCTGCGCCAGTGCGGATGCCGGTGCGCGTGCCGGGGACGGTATGCATGATGAGCTGGATCTGGTTGTTGAATGAGCAAGGCTTGTTCGCGCCGTTGCCGCAGACGGTGCGGGTAAGGTCTCCGGCAGGGATCAAGTCGCCCGCCTGCGAGTTGGCCGGGTCGCTGGCAAGGCGGGCCGTGAGCTGGAAGCCCCAGCGTTGCTGGTCCGGATCGCGAACCTCGACGCGGATCCGGTAGGTCATCCCCGGCCGGTACGCCGTGCCGGGGAAGACCACGCGGACGCTGCCCTTGCCTGAGTTCAAGGGGAAGCTGTTGTGGCACTGTGTGCAGGCCGCCGGGTTGTCTCCGGGCGCGCCGGTCAGCCGGAGGGCCGGACCGAAGCTCCGGGCGGAAGCTGGAAGGGCGGCGAGGGCGCCGCACAGCATCAGCAGGCGAATCGCAGTCGTCGGCGGGGTGTTGGTTGGGAACATTGGCATGGCAATGCCGATGCTACGTCCGGCCGGCGAGAACAGTTGTTGGAGGGGTGTAAAGAAGCTGTGAAATCGCCGGGAGCGCGCGAGGCCGGTGTTTCCAGTGCCGGACGGCGGGTTTACAATCAGGAAACCAACGCGCAATGCATCACATCCTCGTGATCGACGACGACGAGAACTTGCGGGACACGATCTCGCTGCTGTTGGAAAACGAGGGGTTCCGTGTGACCACCGCCGCCGACGGTACGGCCGGCTTCGAGGAGGCCATCCGCACGCGGCCGGACCTCGTGCTGGTGGACCTGCGGATGCCGGGAATGAGTGGCGTGGAAGTGTGCAAGCAGTTGCGGGCCGCAGGCACCAGGACACCGATCATCGTGCTGAGCGCCGTGGGCGATGAGATCGACAAGGTTCTGCTGCTGGAGATCGGCGCAGACGACTATGTCGTGAAGCCGTTTGGCACGCGGGAACTCCTGGCGCGCATCCGTGCGGTGCTGAGACGGTCCTCGCCGGGGCCGGGACGCGTGGTGCGTTTCGCCGACGTGGAAGTGGACCTGGAAAGGCGGACCGTTGTGCGGCGCGGGGAAGAGGTGCGGTTCACCCGGGCCGAGTTCAACCTGCTGACGTTCTTCCTCCAGAATCCGGACCGGGCGCTCACGCGGGACATGATTCTGAATGCGGTGTGGGGCTACGAGTCGTATCCGAACACGCGCACGGTGGATGCACACGTGGTGCGGCTGCGGCAGAAGCTCGAGCCGGAGCCGAACGCGCCGCGGCATTTCATCACGGTGCATGGGGTCGGCTACAGGTTCCTTCCATGAGCGGCGCGGCGCGCAGCAAGCTCCTGGTGGTGCTGGTGGAAGACGCGCGGGAATGCTCCACGGCGCTCGAAATTGCGTTGAGCCGCAGCGGAATGTTTGTGGTGCGCGCCTTTGGCAGCGCGGAGGAAGCGCTGGAATCGATGCGGACCGCGCCGCCCTACGCTGTGGTCACCGACATCCACCTGCCCGGGATGAGCGGGTTGGCGCTGATCCGGGAGCTGAGGGCCTCGCAGGCAGCGCCGCAGCTGCGGATCATTGCCGTCAGCGGCGGTGCCCGCCGGGAACTGGAAGCGGAGTCGGTGTCGGCTGGCGCGGATGCGTTCTTCGCAAAACCATATTCGCCGAAGGAAATTTGCAGCGTTCTGGAGGGCATGGTCGATGACGACTAGAAAGCTCGCGTTCTGTCTGCTGTTGGCAAGCCTGCCGGAATCGGGGCAGGACCGGATTCGGGAGATTCTCGCGAGGCTGGAGCGACTGGAGGCGGAGAACCGCGAGTTGCGCCGCGAAGTCGATGCATTGCGGAGCGCTCTGAAGCCGCACTCCGCGGAAGCGGAAGCGCCGCGGCTCGCCGAACGGTTGGAGGTTCAGGAAGCACGCACGGCAGAACTGGCCCAGGTCAAGGTGCAAACTGCGTCGAGGTTCCCCGTCGAACTGACGGGCATGGTGCTGTTCAATCTTTTTTCCAACGGCGCCTACGGCGGAGGCCAGTATCCGACGACCGCGGCTTTTGCGCCGGGCCCGCGCATCTCCGGCGGCTCGTTCCGTCAAAGCATCGTCGGACTGCGGTTTCACGGTCCGGAAGTGGCGGGAGGCGGCAAGGTCTCCGGCCTTTTCCAGGCGGATTTCTGGGCGGGATCGGACTCCTCGCTGAACCACCTGTTCCGGATTCGCACGGCCATGGTCACAACGGATTGGAAACGGTTCTCCATTTCGGCGGGCCAGGACAAGCCGCTGATCTCGCCCCGCGAACCCGACTCTCTGGCGCAAGTGGGCGTCTCTCCCCTGACAGGCGCCGGCAACCCCTGGCTCTGGCAACCGCAACTTCGACTGGAGGAGCGCCTGCCGCTCGGCCAGTCTTCGGGGCTGCGGCTGCAAGGGGCACTGTTCCAGACAAGCGAGAGCCGCACGCTGGTTCCCGAGAATTACGTTTCCTCTACCGCGACTGCGCGGCCAGGCTACCAGGGACGGTTCGAATTCTGGAAGGACGGGGGCGAGGAACGGCGCGTGGAAATCGCGGCAGGTTTCCACGCGAGCTCCAGCCGCAGCGCGGGCTATTCGATCCCTTCGCGCATCTTCAGTACAGACTGGATGATCCGTCCCTGGAGGGCACTGGAGCTTTCGGGGCTCTTTTTCAACGGCCAGAACATCGCGCCGCTTGGCGCGCTGCGGCAGGGATTCGTGTTTGACGGAGGCGCGCCCCGCGCGGTGCGCACGCGCGGCGGCTACGCGCAGCTTGCCTGGCGCCCCTCGGCCCGGCTTTCCCTCAACGCGTTTTCCGGCCAGCAGGACGACCGCAACGCCGATCTCCTGCCGGGAAGAACCGGCAAGAACCTCGTGCTGGGAGGCAACATCATGTTCCGGGCCGCGCCCAATATCCTGGTTTCTCTGGAGTCCGCCAACATCCGGACGCAATACATCGGCTCGGGCTACCGGAAAGTGATGCACTATGATCTGGCGGTTGCTTATCTGTTTTAGCGCCGCAACGGCGCCTGTGGCGAGCGGGCAGGAGGTGGCGGGCCGCATCATCCTTGCCGACTCGAACGACGAGCGGGTCGTTCGCCGCCAGGACCATTCCGGCGTTGTCGTGTGGCTGACGCCCGTCAAAGGCGTCCCCTTGCCCGCGCCGCCCGCCAAACCGGCCGTCATGGCCCAGAAGAACAAGACATTTCAGCCCCATGTTCTTGCAATCCAGGCGGGAACTACAGTCGATTTTCCCAATTACGATCCGATATTTCATAACGCCTTTTCCACGTATGACGGCCGGGTTTTTGATCTGGGCCTGTATCCTCCGGGGACCTCCCGGCGGGTTTTGTTCGATCGCCCGGGCATTGTCCGGGTGTTCTGCAACATACACGAGGCGATGTCGGCAATTATTGCCGTGCTTCCGGGCCCCTGGTTCTGCGTAACGCCGCGCTCTGGCGCCGTCTCGATTCCTGCCGTGCCGGAGGGCGAATACATGGTGCATTTCTTTCATGAACGCGCGCTGCCGGAAGTGCTCGAGAAGTTGAGCCGGAAGATTACCGTGGGACCGAAGGGCGAAGCGCTGGGCCCGATCACCATATCCGAAGCCGGGTATCTCCCGATGCCCCGGAAAAACAAGTATGGCCTCGACTATGTGCCGGATTTGCAGGACAGGCGCGGTTACCCTCCCCGCGGCAGGCATTGAGCGCGCAAAATGATGCAAAGGCTGACTCTCCGCACAAAGATCCTGGCCGCCATCGCCGCCGGCGTGACGATTCTGTTCGCGGCTACCGGCGTGATCGTTCAGCGGCACGCGGCAAACCTCGTCTCGCAGAGCCTTGAAGAGGAGATGCGAGCCGGTTTGAGGGCGTATGAGGCGTTGTGGAATGCCCGGGAGGAGATGCTGTCTTCGGTCAGTCTCCTGTTGGGCCGGATGCCTGAGGTGCGTGCGGCGTTCTCTACCGGCGACCCGGCGACCATACGGGACACGGCTGCGGAGGTCTGGAACCGGATCGCCAGGGACGATGCCCTTTTCCTTGTTTGCGATCCGGAAGGCAGGGTCATCGCATCGCTGGGGGCGGAATGGGGAGCGGAGTTGTCGAGTCTGGATTTCGTGGCGCGCGCCCGGAGCCGCTTCCCGGCGCAGGTCGCCGGCTTTCAGGCCATGGGAGGCGGTTTTTATCAGGTCGCCGTTACCCCGGTGTATGTCAGCAGCTCCCGCGAGCCTGCTCTGATCAACGTTCTCGTGGCCGCCTTCGCCGTGGATGAAAAGCTGGCACGCAAGCTGGAGGCCTCCATCCCCGGAGTCCGCTTCGTGTTTCACGCGGGCGCGCAAACGATCCCGGCATCGGGAAGAGACATTGCCGGCGGGGCGTTTCAACACGAACTGAAACGCGCGCTGCGGGGCGTGGACGGGAACCCGGCGGGCGAGCTCAGAATCATCCGCGCGCTCGAGTCGGCGCCGGCGGCTCTTGAGAAGCTGCAACGCGACATCTTGCTGATCTGGGCCGCCGGCCTGACTGTGGCGCTGCTGCTGGCTGTGTTTCTCCTGAACCGTGTGCTGCGGCCGCTGGCGGAGCTCGACGCGGCCGCCCGCGAGGTTTCGCGGGGAAACTTCGAGGCGGCAGTGCAACCCCGGTCCAACGACGAGATCGGCCGCCTTGGCCGGACGTTCAATGCCATGCGGGAGTCTCTGAAAGAGGCGCGAAGGCAATTGATCCGGCAGGAGCGGCTCACGACCATCGGCCGTCTGAGCACCTCGCTTGTGCATGATCTCCGCAATCCTCTCGCCGCCATCTACGGCGGCGCGGAAATGCTGATGGACGCCGAGCTGTCGGCCGAACAGGTCCGGCGGCTGGCTGCAAGCATCTACCGTTCTTCCAGACGCGTGCAATCCCTGCTCTCCGAGTTGCAGGACGTAGGCCGCGGCGCCGCGGCGCAGACGGAACGCTGCCGGGTCCTGGACCTGGTGCGCTCCGCCGTGGATGATTCGGCAGAACTGCTCGAGCGACACAAGACCGAAGTGCATGTGAATGTCGATCCTGAAGCCCACGTCTGCGTGGCGCGGGCGCCGCTGGAGAGAGTGATCTGCAACCTGCTGGCCAACGCCGCCGAGGCGATGCCTGGCGGCGGCGAGGTCTCTATCCAATCCGCCGCCGGCGAGGGCAGAATCGTTTTGACGTTTCAGGACACCGGTCCCGGCGTGGCAAGCGAGATTCGCGACAGGTTGTTCGAGCCTTTCGTGAGCCACGGCAAGCGCGACGGGGTGGGACTGGGGCTGGCGCTTTCGCGCAAGATCGTGCAGGACCACGGAGGGGACCTCGTGCTGGCGCCATCGGAGTCCGGGGCCTGCTTCCGGTTGGCGTTGCCGCTGGCTTAGGCTTTTACGTTTCTTTCACAACCGGATGACCATGTAGCGGCGCATGCCCCGCACACTGAACGTATGAAAGCGAGGCTCGCCGGAGTTCTTGTTCTGATGGTGGTTGTGATCCAGGTGGTGCCGGCGCCATACCAGGTCGAAGCGACAGGCGCCGGAGCCAGCCAGTCGCTGGAAGCGGATCCTTCCGTCCCCGAGCCGGTGAAGGCGGTGCTGCGGCGAGCCTGCACGGATTGCCATTCCGACCGGACGCAGGTGCCATGGTATGGACGAGTCGCGCCTGTTTCGTGGATGCTGGCGCGCGACGTCGAGAAGGGGCGTGGAGCCATGAACCTCTCCAGGTGGGGGGACGTGCAGCCTGCCATGCGCATGGCGCTGGCAGCCATCGCCTGCGAGGACGTGCGCAGCGGCCGCATGCCTCCGCCTGCCTACGCGATGATGCATCGCAAAGCGCGTCTGACGGCGCGTGACATCGAGGCGCTCTGCAAATGGTCGGAGGAGCTGATGGCTTCCGCGCGCCTGCGCCGCGCGCATTGAAGCTTACACCCTCAGCCTGCGAATTGCCAGCCCTTGCGGAAGACCGGCTTCAAATACTGGTTGGCTTCCTTGTTGTTCGAGAACTCCATGCGCCGGGCGTCCCACAGCAGCTTGCCTTCAAATTTCATGGCGATCACGCCGAGCAGCATCCAGGAGACGAACGGCGCCGCCACGTTGAAGTTCGAACAGGCGGGTTCGCCGCCCTTGCAGGCGCGGATCCAGTCGCGGTAATGACCCGGGGAACGCGTAAGCAGAGGCGCGGGGAAGCGGTAATCCTTCATGCGAGCCGCCGGCACGAGGCGGGTGTTCTCGCCGTAACAGCCGGTGGTGAGCATGCCCTTGTCGCCGATGAACAGGCTGCCGTTGATGTCGGGGTCGCCCAGCAGTTCGCCTTCCGGCACGCCCTCAAACTTTGGCATCTCTTTGAGGCTGTCGTACCAGGTGAGCGTCAGCGGAGGCATGTTGCCGCGCGCCGGAAACTCGAAGCGGATCACCGTCCGGTGCGGGAACGTGTATTTGCCGACACCCTCTTTCTTCACGCATTCGACGCTCACGGGCCAGGCTTCGCTCAGCCGAAGCGCCATGTTGGGCGTGCCGAGAATGTGGCAGGCCATGTCGCCGATGGCGCCGCACCCGAAGTCCGGGAATCCGCGCCAATGATGAGGGCAGTACGCCGGGCTATAGGGGCGGTGCGGCGACCCGCCCAGCCATGCCTCCCAGTCGAGCCACTCCGGCACAGGGGCTTCTTTGGGCTCCACACCCGGATCCTGCGGCCAATAGCGTCCCGGACGGTCCGTCCATGCATGCACTTCGCGAACAGCGCCGATGTCGCCCGCCCAAACGATCTCGCACGCCTGGCGGGCGCCCTCGTTCGAATAGCCCTGGTTGCCCATCTGGGTGGCGACCCTGTATTTCTGCGCCGCTTTGAGCAGCTCCTGCGCCTCCCAAACCGTGCGTACGAGCGGCTTCTGGCAGTAAACATGTTTGCCGCGCGCCATCGCCCACATGGCGGCGGTGCCGTGCATATGATCGGGACAGGAGACGAGCACGGCGTCGATGCGGTTCGCCTCCCTGTCGAACATGCGGCGGAAATCCTTGTATTTCGGGACGTCCGGAAACTGCTTGTAGGTCCGCTCGGCGCGCTTGTCGTCGGGGTCCGCCATGGCCACGATGTTCTCTGTGGCGGCGCAGTTCATGATGTCGGAATAGCCCTTGCCGCCGGCGCCGATGGCAGCGATGTTGAGCTTCTCATTGGGGCTCTTGTAGCCCGCCAGCGTCAGGGATGGGGCGCTGCCGTAACCGGTGGCGGGAACGGCGCCCGCAAGCAAGGCGCCGAAGAAGACATGGCGCCGGGAGGGGTCCTGCTGTTTCATTCTCGTGCTCTCCGCTTACCGATCGCTTTCATGCTAACGGAACAGCGCGGAGAGTGGCGCGGGGGTCAGCCCGCGAGCGATGCCGCGAAGGCGCGGACGCGCTTCGCGATCTGGTCGCGGATGCGCCGAAACGCGGCAAGGCGCGTCTCCTCGTCGCCTTCCACGGCGGCAGGGTCTTCGAAGCTCCAGTGGATGCGCTCGGCTACGCCGGGAAATATGGGGCAGGTCTCGGCGGCGTTGTCGCATACGGTGATCACGTACCGGAACTCCGTGCCAAGGAATTCATCGAGGTGCTTGGAGCGGTGGCCGCTGATGTCGATACCCAGTTCCTGCATCACCGCGATTGCTTCCGGGCGTACATGGCTGGGCCTGGATCCTGCGCTGTGAATCTCGAAGCGGTCTCCCAGCGCCTGCCGTAGAAGCCCTTCCGCCATCTGGCTTCGGGCGGAGTTGCCGGTGCAGAGAACAAGAATCCGTTCCGTCACGGCTTCCTCGCTCTCACGTAGGCGCTCATGAACCGGCCGCCGGCGGCTGCGGCGGCGGCCTCGACGTCAATACCGGCTTCGGCGAGGAACTGCCGCGCGTCCTCGACGTTGTACACGCGGTACGGCTCGATGGAAATCCCGGTGAAGCCCGCGGCTGCGAGCTTGCGGCGGTATTCGTTTTCCTCGAGCGCGCCTGCAATGCAGCCTGCCCAGAGTTCGATGCTGCGGCGGATCTCCGCCGGCACCTCGCCGCGCACGACGACATCGGCGACGGCGAGCCTTCCGCCGGGCTTGAGCACGCGGAAGATCTCGCGCAGCACCCGGTCCTTGTCGGCCGAGAGGTTGATCACGCAATTGGAGATCACGACGTCGACGGATGCATCGGGCAGAGGAATGTCTTCGATCTCGCCTTTGAGGAACTCGGCGTTTTCCACACCGGCCTTGCGCTGGTTCTCGCGCGCCAGGGCCAGCATCTCGTCGGTCATGTCGAGACCGTAGGCCTTGCCGGAAGGGCCGACGCGCCGCGCCGAGAGCAGCACGTCGATGCCGCCTCCGCTGCCGAGGTCGAGCACTGTCTCGCCGGGCTTGAGCTCGGCCATCTGCGTGGGGTTTCCGCAGCCGAGCGAAGCCGCCACGGCCGTCTCCGGCAGAACGGCGGTCTCGGATTCCCCGTAAAGCGCCGAGGTGACCGGATCGCCGCCACCGGCGCCGCAACTCGAATCCGGCCCGCAACAGGAGGCGGACTTGCCCCCCACTACCTGCAAAGCCGCCTGCGCGTAGCGTTCGCGCACTGCATCCCGGACGCTCTTGTCTTCACTCACCGTCTTACCTCCTGCATTCCGCTCCGGCCAGTTTCAGCACTGCCGCTGGCTCGATGGCACGAGTGCGCGTGCAGCACTCCGCATACAAGAAAGAGAGCAACGACTCCAGCGCCTGCGTATCAGCCGTGTACCAGAGGTACGTTCCCTCGCGCCGAAAGCGGACAACGCCCGCCTGGCGGAGCTTTTCGAGGTGATGGGAGAGCGTGGACGCGGGGATGCCAAGCTCCTGCTGGATCTCGCCCGCCGGCAGCCCCTGCGGATGCGCGGTCAGCAGGAGCCTGACGATCCGCAGCCGCTGTGGCGCTCCCATCGCGCTCAGCATTCGGGCCAGCCGTTCTGTGCGGGTTGCGGCGGCCTTGCCCTCTTTCATATTTCGAGTATAGTCGAAAGAGTTTCCCGAGTCAACGCTGCAGGCGGCTAATGTTTGTAAAGTGTGGCCGCCGACCAGGCGTGGCCCTCCAGCGGGGTCAGCCAGCCGAGGATCGCATAGTCACCGCGCGGCCAGTCTTCGATGGGGATCTCCGCCGTCCAAGTCTTCTCGCCCCGGATGTTCTCCTCCCCCATTACGGTGAGGAAGGCGCGTCCTTTGGACCATCGATAGACTTCTTTGCCTTCGGAGTCGTAGGCGGCGATGTCAAAGCGCTGGCTGCTGGAGAAGTGGAGCGTGAGGGGCCAATCGAGGGTGTGGCGGACGGTGAGGGTGACCAGCAGAGTGTCGCCGGAAGGTGTCAGAGCGATAGCGAATCCGGTCTGCGGCGCGCGGACGTAGGTGACGCCGCCAAGCCGCGCGTAGACAAGATCGTACTGCCGCGGACCGGCGACGGTGATGCGCACGCGGCGCAGCAGACCCACCCATGGCAACCAGTGATCGCTTTCGAGCCCCGCGTCCATGCATGGGCCGGGACTGTAACGTAAGAGCAAAGCGGAGTCGAACTCGCCCACAGGCCCCGTGTAGCGGCTATTGCGGGACTCAATGCGGGCTTCGCGGTTGCAGGGATCGGCCCAGGTCCGGAAGGGCACGCCTTCGGGCGCGGCGGCATCCAGCAGGACGCGCTCTTCGCCCGTGCTTTCATCCCACGTCAGAATGCGGCCTTCGGGATCGTTGCGCAGCCAGGCTTCGCCGGCGCCGGCCAGACCGCGCACGGCGTGCCAGGTGTTGCCCTGGAATTCGGCAGAGCGGCCCACTTCTACGGCAAGAGCTCCGCCAGTGCCGTGATACAGCCAGAGGTTGCCTTCTTCGAGAGGAAGATACAGCGTCTGCGCCGAGAGCGCAGCGGCGAGGAAGCTAAGAGTAATAATTCTTGTTCCAGACATGGCGCCGCAGAACCTCCCGGATGTTCTCAGGCAGCGGCCCCATGGCTGAGACGGCGGCGTTGCTTTCCACGTTTCGCACTCTTCTCATGCCGGGAATAACGGTGGAGACGGCGGGGTGGGAAAGGCAGAAGCGCAGAGCCGTTTCGGCCAGCGGGCGGTCGAGCCCGGCTGCGCGGAGATCCGACGCGAGCGCCTGTACGCGCTCGTGGACCTGCTGTTTCCTGTCACCGCGGAAATAGAAAGCCCGGAACTCGCCAGGATCGAATTCCGTCTCCGGCGTGATGGCGCCGGTCAGCGCGCCCTCATCGAGCGGGCAGCGGGCGAGCACTCCGATGTTCCGCTCCCGGCATAGCGGAAAGAGGTTGTGCTCCGGGCTCTGGTCGAAGATGTTGTAGATCACCTGCACAGTGTCGATGAGGCCGGTACGAATGGCGTCGAGCACGGAGTCCGGCTGGTGGTCGTTGATTGAAATGCCCCAGAAACGCACCTTCCCTGCCCTTTTCGTGTCCTCGATGGCGCGGCGCCAGTCGTCGCGATCGAGCCACTCGGGGTTCCAGACGTGGAACTGTTGCAGGTCGAGCGTCTCGACGCCAAGATTGCGAAGCGACGTCTCCGTGCAGCGGATCACATAGTCGTAAGGGAATACGTCTTCGATCCCGATCCCCGGCTGTGCGGGCCAAGTGCGGTTCTTTGGCGGAACCTTGGTGGCCACGTGAGCAGCGGCGCCAGTCTCCCGCAGGGTTTCTCCGATGATGCGCTCGCTGTGGCCTTCGTTGTAAGCGAGCGCCGTATCGATGAAGTTCACGCCCAACTCGAGGGCGCGGCGCAACGCGGCGCGCGCCTCCTGCTCGGAGTGGCCGCGCCATTGGTTGCCGCCGATGCCCCATGCGCCGAATCCGACTTCGGAAACCTGAAAACCCGTACTGCCGAGAGTGCGTCTGTTCATCACGGAACCATAATAGTGGAGGGACGCGATGCGGGGCCTGGCCTTGCTCCTGCTGTTCGGCGCCAGCCTGTGGGCGCAACAGTTCCGCCTCTACCTCAAGGAGGGCGGCTGGCACATGGTGCGCGAGTACCAGGTGGTGGAGGACCGGGTGCGGTACTACTCGACCGAGCGCAGCGAGTGGGAGGAGATCCCGCTGGAGCTGGTGGATCTCAAACGCACGGAGGCGGAGCGGAAAACGCGGATCGAGGAGGAGAAGAAACAGGCGGAGTTCGCCGATGCCGAGGAGGCGTTCGAACGCGAGATCGCGCGGCAGATTGCGCGGATTCCCGTGGATCCGGGCCTGTACTTTTTCGAAGGCGGCGAAGTGCGGGAGATCAAGCGCGCCGGGCTGAAATCAGTGGCAAGCCGGAAACGGACGGCGCTGAAAATTCTGATCCCGGTGCCTGTGGTGCCCGGCAAAGCGTTTCTGGAACTGCCCGGGCAGCAGGCAGCAACGGCGATCGAGGCGGAGCGCCCCGAGTTCTACTTCCGGATCGACTGGACGCAGCCGTTCGTGCTGGCGAAGGTGAAGCCGAAGCAGAAGGGCGAGGGGCGCGTGGTGGGCATCCTGCAGACGGAACCGGTGACGAAGATGTCGTTTTTCGAATTCGAGACGGTGGACATCTTCAAACAGCAGCTGAGGAACGATTTGTTCAAGGTATGGCCGGCGAAGCCTCTCGATCCCGGCGAGTACGCGCTGGTGCAATACTCCGAGGGCGAGGCCGTGGACGCGGGTGAGATCCTTGTCTGGGATTTCCGGATCGTCAGGCCCGCAGCCCGTTGATCTGGTGGAAGAACTCGAGCGATTCGCGGGCGGCGCGCCGCCACCGGAAGAGCCTTTCAGCGCGGGCGCGCCCCGCCGCCGCGAGCCGGCTGCGCTCTTCCGGTTGCTCGATGAGGCGAAGGATGGCGCCGCAGATCTCCTCCGGCGATTCGGGGTTCACGAGGACCGCCGTATCGCCGGCAATCTCCGGCAGAGAGCCGGCGTTCGAGGTGACACACGGCGTACCGCAAGCCATGGCTTGCGCGACGGGCAGCCCGAATCCCTCGTACAGGGACGGATAGACCAGCAGCGCCGCGCCGCGGATCAGTCCGGGCATCAGGGGCTCCGGGTAGTAGCCGAGCCACTGCACGCCCGCAGGCGAGTTTGCCAGACGCGCCAAGGTCGACTCGCAGCGCCAGCCGGCGCCGCCGGCGAGGAGCAGGTCGTATCCGGAACGCACGTCAGCGGGCAGGAGCGACCAGGCGTCGAGCAGGCGGTCCACGTTCTTGCGGGGCTCGATGGTGCCGACGAACAGCGCGTACGGCTTCGGGCGCGGCGGCGGGGCGGGCGCTTCGAAGTAGGCTTCGGCGACTCCGTTGTAAACGGTGCGAACCCGTTCCGGCGCGATCCCGAGGATCTCGATGGCGTCGCGCCGCGTGGTTTCACTGACGGCGATGATCCCGGCGGCGCGCTTCAAAACGCGCTCAGCGAAATCCCTGTCAGCCCGGACGTTGGCCTCCGAGTGAAACCCGGGCATCTTCCAGCAAGTGAGATCGTGCAGGGTGGCTGTGAATGGGATGTGACGCGGCGGCGTGCGCACCTGGTTGGTGCAATGGAAGACATCCGCTCCGCGCGCCAGCCAGTCCGGAAGCGGCGCTGCTGCGCGCTGATTGGCAACCGCCACCGCCATGCCGAGCCATGTAGCCACGCGTCCTGCCACGCTGCCATCGTGCAGCAGCGCGCCGGTGCGTCCCATCGGCGGATAGATGAGGATCTCGTCCTGGCGCGCCTCTTCACGGAGGGCGCGGATCCAGTGGTAGAGAACCGTTTTTACTCCCGCGCTGCGCAGCAGCAGGGGGGTGGCGTCGATGGCGATCCTCACTGCCGGCTCATTCCATTCTGCGGTTGGCGAGCAGATGCTTGCCGCCGGATTCGAGCACGCGGTGCACGTTGCCCGCGCCGAGCAACGACTCGATGGTTTCGAGCTTCGGCCCCTCGACGACGAGCCATGCCAGCTGCGGCTTCTCCCATTCTGCCTTCAGTTCCGCGTCGTCGAGGAAGACGTCCGGCGCGCCGGGCGCGTAGGAGCCGTACTCCAGGTTGTGGTAGCGCCCGCGCCAGAGCAAGGCGCGGTCGAGTTCCGCATAGAAGAACACAGAGCTGAACACGTAGTATTGGTCGCCGAAGATCACGGTGCCTTTCGGCCCCTGACGCAGCCTGGCGGCGATCGGGTAGCTGCTCAAGTAGGGATCGAAGACCTGCATCGCCAGCCGCGCGGCATTCAGGAACAGCACCATCATGAGGGCGGCTCCCAGCCAGGTGGCGCGCGGGCGCACGCGCCAGCAGGCGGCGGCGCCGCCCGCGAAGGCGAGCGCCGCCACAGCGAGCGGCAATTTCAGGTAGGCGAACGAGGCGAGCGTCAGATCGCCCATATGGCCGAGCGAGAGCGTGTAGAGCTCCGGATTCTGCGTGAGCGAACGCGAGATATCGCCCGGCGCAGGCGTGTTCCAGACTGCGGCCAGAAGGCCTGCCGCAGCCACGCACGCCACGGCCGCCACGATGCTGACCACGCGGGACAGCCGTGCCGTCCAGCCCTGCGCTTCCGCCACCACAAGCCCCAGCAGCAGAGCGAAGGCCGGATATGCAGGCATCGAGTAATATTCCTGCGTCGTGGAGAAGGTGAAGAACACCATGACGAACCCGGCCCAGCAGACGAACATGCGCATCGCGCGCCCGGCGCGCGAGTCGCCACCCAGGCGCAACCTCAGCACCCCCGGCAGCCAGGCGGACCAGGGGAAGAACCAGAGCAGGTGGAACAGCCAGAACAGGTGCCGGGGCACGGTGTTGTAATCGCGCGGCCAGCGGCGGTTGAGAAACCGCAGGATGTGCTCGTTGAAGAAATAGAACCAGAAGAAGCCGCGGTACTGTCCCGGGCCGGAGGTCATGGAGAAGTCGAGGTAAGGCGGGTTTCTCAGCGTTGCCAGGATGTGCCACGGCGCAGCCACAAGCAGGACCAGCAGCGTACCGGAAAAGGGGCGCAGCCGCTTCCAGGCGGCGGGATCGAACAACCGGCCCGTCCATGCCAGCCACAGCATTCCTGCGGCGCACGGAAAGACGAGGGCGATGAGCCCCTTGAGCAGGAGCCCCGCGCCGATGGAGAGCGCCATGGCGGCAGCCCAGAGGCGCGGGCGCGGCTCGGCGTCGTCCAGCGTGCGAAGCATGGAGAAGATGGCCAGGGAGACGGCGCAGGTGAGCGTGATGTCCGGGATCAGAATGCGCGTGAAGAGGAACGTACCGATACTGGTTCCGAGGATGAGCGCCGCGTGGAAGCCGGCAGCTTCGCTGAACGCCCAGCAGCCCATCCAGTACACCAGCGCCACCAGAGCCAGAACCGAGAGAACAATGGGCAGCCTCGCCGCCCAGTCGTGGACGCCGAACAGCGCGTAAGAACCGGCGATCATCCAGTACTTCAGCGGCGCCTTTTCCAGGTAGGGCACGCCGTCGAGCCGCGCCGTCACCCAATCGCCCGAGTCGAGCATGTTGCGGGCGATCTGCGCCTGCACGGCGTCGACGTCGTCCATCAGGTGGGGCGGCGAAAACATGGCGGGCACGTAGATGAGCGCCGCGATTCCGGCAAGCAGCAGAAGCCGCTTCAGGCGTGGACCTTCCATCGTCGCATCCAGAGAAACAGCGTAAGCAAACCCCAAAGCTGGTAGCCGCAGTTGGCGCGCCGGCGGAAGTGATCGGACTTGATCCTCTCGACGGCTTCGCTTCGGAACAGCCCCGTGGCGCGCACGTTTTCCGGCGAGAGCACTTCTTCTGCCATCGGACGCAACGGACCGCGGAACCAGCGGTGCGCGGGGATGTCGAAGCCTTCCTTGGGCCGTGTCAACACCACCGGAGGCAGCTTGTCCCGCATCAGTTCTCGCAGGATGAACTTCAGAACAGGCCCGCGAACTTTGAACTGCTCGGGCAGCCGCGCGGCAAACTCGACGATGCGGTGATCGAGAAACGGCGGGCGGATCTCGAGCGAATGCGCCATCGACATGCGGTCGCACTTGTAGAGGATGTCGTCCGGCAGGTAATACTTCTGATCCACCCACAGGAACTTGTTGAGATCGCCGCAACGGAACGCCTCTGTCGGCAGCGTGTTCACGAGTTCCCGCGGCCGGGGATAGCGGGGCGCCTCATAAAGCGCGCGTTTCGTTGTTTCGTCAAACGATCCGTTCCAGTAGAAATGCGCGTCGTGCGGGGCAAGCAGCGTGCCTTCCAGGAACCGGCGGGCCTTGTAGTCGAGCCCGATCTTTTCATCGGACACGGGCAGCAGCCGCGCTGCTGCCAGCGCGAGGCGGCGCGTCCATGCCGGCCACTTGCGGGCCTGCACGGCAAGAGCGTCGGCGCGGTAAGTGAGATAGCCGCCGAAGAGCTCGTCGGCGCCTTCGCCCGAAAGCGCCACCTTCACATGGCGCCGCGTCATCTGCGACAGGTACCAGACGGGCAGGGCGCCGGCGTCGGCGGAGGGCTCGTCGGAGTAGTAGCTGAGCTGCTCGATCGTTTCCGTCAGGTTCTGTTCGGGATTGAGGTCGAACTCGTTGTGGCGGGTCCCGTAGTGTGCCGCAACGGTGCGGAAGTACTCGCTCTCGTCATGCGAATGTCCACGGAAGGAGATGGAAAACGTGTTGAGCTTCGGCGCCTCGAGTGCGGCATAGTGGAGCACGGTGGAGGAGTCAATCCCGCCGCTGGCCCAAACGCCCACGGGCACATCGGCGATGAGATGCTCGCGCAGCGAGAGACGCAGCAGGCGGTCCAGTTCCGCCTTGGCATCCTCCAGCGTGATCTTCGGGGCCGGCTCGAAGCGCAGGTTCCAGTACATCTCCCGGCGGAGCGAGCCGTTGTCCCACTCGAGCCACTCGCCGGGCAGCAGCTTCTCGACGCCTTCCACCAGGGTGTGCGGCGCAGGCACATAGTTCAGAGACAGATAGTAGCCAAGCCCGTTGCGGTCGAGGCGGCGGCCCATTTCCGGATGGTGAAGAATGGTCTTCACCTCCGAGCCGAAGTACAGATCCCTGCCGCGGTGGAATATGTAGAGCGGCTTGATGCCCATGCGGTCGCGCGCCAGCACCAGCCGCTGCCGGCGCTCGTCCCATAGGGCGATGGCAAACATGCCGCGCAGGCGCGAGAAGCACTCCGTGTCCCATTCGAGGAAGGCGTGAAGGATGACCTCGGTATCGGAACGGGTGCGGAAGCCGTGACCACGCCGCTCAAGCTCGAGCCGCAGCTCGCCGTGATTGTAGATCTCGCCGTTCTGGACGACGACCGTGCCGCCGTCATCGCTGAACATCGGCTGGTCGCCGTGTTCCAGATCGATGATCGAGAGGCGCGTGTTTCCGAGCGCCACAACGTCGGACTCATGGAAGCCGAGCGAATCCGGCCCGCGGTGCCGGATCAGGCCGAGAATCTCCCGGATCCGCCCCGGCTCGACCGGGTGATCGAGCTTCGTGTAACCCGCAATGCCGCACACAAGCCCTCAGGATAGCAACGCCGGCAGGGCGGGACAGAGGCCCCGCGTGAGGACAAAAATCGCCCCGCCCCGGACGGCTCCTGCCGGGGCGGGGCAAACCACAGGGTCGTCTTGCGGTCAGTCATTATGGAGCGACCAACCGCCGATTCGCAGATTCGCGGGTTACGC
>CAYWJB010000026.1:0-50715 GCA_964458495.1 uncultured Arcobacter sp. | reverse complement strand
GGTAAGACTGCAGACTCTGGATCTGCGTATCGGGGTTCGAGTCCCTGCCTCCCAGCCACTCCCCGCACACTGATTCCGCCATGCGATCCTGCGCAATTGCCCTCGTGGCTCTTTTCGTGTTTCCGGCCGCGGCGCCGGGCCAGACAACCGGAGGCGCCGGCTTCGACCGCCCGCCTGCGGGCGTCGACGAGGCCCTCCGCGCCCGCATCCTCGAGTTCTACAAGCTCGAGCAGGAGGGGCGTTTCCGGCAAGCCGAGGCGCTGGTCTGCGAGGAGAGCCGGGACCGCTACTACGATATGGAAAAGCGGCGATGGACCAGCGTCGAACTGATCCAGACGCTCTTCGAGGAAAACTTCACCAAGGCCCGCGCCACGATGGCCTTGGGCACCACGATGAACACCTTCGGCGGCCCGTTGCCCGTCAAGGCGCCGCTGACGTCGCTCTGGCACCTGGAGAAGGGCATGTGGTGCCGGTATATCCCGGAGCCCTCGCGGGATGGCGTCGCATCGCCTTTCGGAATCATGCGGCCCGGACCGCCCGGCGACAAGCCCCAGTCCCCGTTTGCCGGAGCGCCGGCCGCGCCTCAGGATCCCAGGCAACTTGAGGAAATGGTGCGGCTCTCGAAGACCAGCGTCGTCCTGCCCGCTGCGGGCGGATCGGAATCGGTCGAGATCCTGAACGGCATGCCCGGGCAGGTTGAACTTCGCATGGCTTGTCCGGAGGTGGCCGGGTTGACCTGCGAACTGTCTTCCAACAAGGTGGCCAGGCAAGGCAAGGCCACGCTGACGCTGAAGTATTCGGGAGGGCAGGCGCCGCCCGCGCCGGCCGAAGTCCGGTTGCTGGTGGAGCCCTTGGGCGCATGGAAGCACGTGCGCGTCCAGTTCCAGTAATTCTCCGGCGTCCTCCCTCGCGATTCCCCCTGATCCTGGGCGCTCCGCTTTGGCCGGAAAATTGCCTCACCCCAAGACATGAGCGCCGTTGCTTCTTCCGTTCCATCCTCGGGCCTGGCTCCGTTCCAGGGCCCCGTCCAACTGCCGGACACTGCCTCCGCGGCAGCGAAAACCGCAAAGGAATTCACCTCGGCACTTCATTTCGCCGTCGAGGAAGCCCCGCCCGGAGAGAAAGGGCAGGCGGCTTCCGGGCTTGCCGCCGTCTTCTGCCCGCGCGGCGAGCACCAGTGGAATCCCGCATTGGCAAAACTCCTGTGCCCCTTTGAAACCTCAGCACCAGAGAGGAACACGTCTGACACACCCACTGGCGATACCGGAGCCGTGGATTCTCCAGCCAGCCTGGAAGGCGTATTCAGGGACGATCCTGAAGATTCCATCGAACCCGCCGCCGCATGGCTGTTTTGGCGGCGTCCGGACAGGCCTCCCGCGGTGGCTGCGGAGGGCAAGTCGGCGTTGGCTGAAGCCCTGCGCCGTGCCGGATTCAATCCCCGCGACTTCGCCGTCTCTTACTGGGAGACCAAGGGCGAATGGCCCGGCGGGATGATGATCGTTCCGCAGCTCACCGTCGTAGGGCCGAACGGGCAGAAAGTCGATCTGAGCCCGGAGCTCGTGGTGCGAACCCCGAACGCCGCCATCGAGGACATCCGGCGCGCGCTCTTGAACCCTGCCGAGGAGACGGCCGGGAAGCAGACTTGATCCCTTCCGCTTCGCCGGCGCCACGCTCGGTTCGCAGCAAAGTCCCTGGGCAGGCGCGCGAGTGCGGGGCGGCATCGCCGCCGCCCTCCGGATGCCCCGGCTTCGGCAACGTGCGAGTGGCGCCCCGGTGGCCGCGCCGTGACGTTGAGGTTCTCTGCCGGCCCCGGCCGCATCAGGATGGCTGCATCACGCGCCGGGGTTGACATTCAGCTTGCGCGCGATCGACCGCAGCAGTTCACGGTCGGCGACCGTGAAGCCGACGACGGTCTCATCCGCGAAGTTCTTGTTGCGCACGATGACCACGCCTCCAAAATCGAAGTCAAGCTCCTCGTCATCGTGCAGGGCCCGGCAGGGCACGGGCACGTCGGGGAAGCCGCTGTTGGGCTCGTTTGCGGCCTCTTTGTAGGGGATGTTGACCGTGGAGGCTTCCGCCTTCGGCAAGGCAATCTCCTCAAGATAGGGCTTCCCGTTGGCGTCCCTTTTCGGGATGCCCTTCTCGTCGATGGCCAGCGCGCGTTCATACACGATCACGCGCTTGGCCGATTTTGCCGCCTCGGGATCAAACCAATGCTGCGAGGGGCGAGTCGGATCAAACGGCGGCGGATCCTCGCCGGTAGCCGCCTTGTAATCGGCCCGCGTTTGGTACACCGGGTACAGGAACAGATGGTGGAGCCCGTATTTGGGCTGTGGCAGGGCTGCCATGTCATTACCTCCACGCCGTTGATGGCAGTCCGCCCCCCGCATGGCTGTGGCCTTGCCCACAACTTCATGGTTTTGCAGGCGCGTATTTTCTCCCTGCCCCCGTCACGGATCTCGCACCCGGAAGCGCAGGCCACGTGGGCCGAGTCAGAACCCGGCTGCCTCGCGCCGGAAAGCCGCGGGCCGGATGGGCTGGCGCGCCCCTCGCCGCCTCGACTTGAAGAACGCGCTTCGCGCACACCGCGTCCGACGGCATGGCAGCCCCGGAAGCCAAACCTGGTCTACGGCTGCGCGGGAAGTCCGCACTCGAAACCCGGGCCGCGGAATACCGGGAGTCCGACACGGCAGCCCGCGCGGAGTTTTCCAGCTGCCCGGCGCGAATCTGATCCGGTCTCAGCCCCCGCCCGCGCCCGGCACCTCGATCAGGAAACCGCCCTTGCCGGCATTCACCGCTTCGGTTGCGCCGAGCCGCACCCGGACCCCCGCCGCTTCGTGGATGTGCCCGCAGGCGAACCAGGCGGGCTGCTCTCGCTCCAGAAACCTCTTCACCGCGCGGCTTCCGCAGTGCCGCCCGAACGCCGCCCGGTCGAGCGGCGTCTCCAGCGGCGGGCAATGGCAGATCAGGATCAGCGGTTTCAAGCCGGCGAACCGCTCCAGCCTCTCGGCCAGCTCCTCTTCGGTGTACTCGCCCGGCGTGTTGAATGGCGTCGGCGAACTGTGTCCCAGCCCGGCAACGTGCCAGCCATCGGCCTCGAAGTGCCTCCCGTGCAGTGCGTTCAGCCCATGCCGCCGGCAGAAGAACTCGATCTCGGATTCATGCTCATGATTGCCCGGCAGGACCCACACTTTCGGCGCCCGCCGCGCCAGCACCGGTCCCAACGAGTCCAGCCCGCGCCCCCAGGACACCAGGTCGCCTGCGGCCACATACAGGTCCGCCTCCTGCCCCATCAGCGCGTCCAGCGCTGCGCGGTCGCCGTGAATGTCGGAAAAGACGAGAATCCGCATGACCTTCCCTATTCTAGGCGGGCAGAATGAAAGGCAGGGAAGGAATCGGGCGCCGCTCGCGAAGCGTCCAACAGATGAGCGCGCAACCCGCTGATACACTGGAGGCAGAAGGGGCGCGGCCCACCCGTTCCTGAGACAGCCATGGCGATCGAACCCAAGCAAAGACCCACTGTGAACTCGTGGCTCGAAGAAGAGCTTTACCAGGAGTTTGTCAACCGTCCCGGCCAGGTGGACGAGAGCTGGCAGCAGCGCTTCGCCGCCGAGCCGCCCGTCGAGGTCGCTCCTCCGCCCGTCAGCCAGACGGTCGTGTTGCCCGAGCCCGAGGCAGCCAAGGCCGCCGCGCCTGTCATGGTGCCAGCGCTCACTCTCAGCCCGAGCGAGCAACTGGTGCCTCTGAAGGGGGCGCCGGCGCGCATCGCCGAGAACATGACGGCCAGCCTCGCCGTGCCCACGGCCACCAGCCAGCGCGTCATTCCGGTGAAGGTCATTGACGAGAACCGCCGCCTGCTGAACCACTGGCGCTCGCTGCACGGCCAGTCGAAGATCAGCTACACGCACCTGATCGCATGGGCCATCGTCCGCGCCCTGCGCCACGTGCCGGTTCTCAACGACGCCTTTGCGGAAGTCGACGGCCAGCCCCACCGCATCGTCCGCCGCCAGGTCAACATCGGCATCGCCGTCGACGTGGCCGGCAAGGACGGTCACCGCTCGCTGCTGGTGCCCTCCATCAAGAACGCCGGCGAGATGTCGTTCTACGGGTTCATGCGGGCGTTCGATGACATCGTCGAGCGCGCCCGCAAAGGAAAGCTCACGCCGGACGACTTTCTCGGCACCACGATTTCGCTTACCAACCCTGGTACCGTCGGCACTGTCGGCAGCGTCCCCCGCCTGATGCCAGGCCAGGGCGCCATCGTCGCCACCGGCGCCATCGACTGGCCGGCCGGCTTCCAGGGCGTCAGCGACGAACTGCGCGCCGCGCTCGGCGTCTGCAAGGTGATGACGATCACCTGCACCTACGACCACCGCATCATCCAGGGCGCCGAAAGCGGCGCGTTCCTCGGCAAGGTCCAGGACCTGCTCGAGGGCGGCGACCGCTTCTACGACGAGATCTTCGAACAGACGGGCATGCCCTACCACCCTTTCCGCTGGGAGGTCGACCGCGGCGGCTCCGCCGCAGCGTTCGGCGAGCCGCAGCGGATGGGCGAGATCGCCAAGCAGGCGGCCGTGTTGCAGTTGATCAACGCCTACCGCGTCCGCGGCCATCTCATCGCCGACCTCAATCCTCTCGGCGCCAAGCCCGGTTATCATCCCGAACTCGATCCCGCCAGCTACGGGCTCACCATCTGGGACTTCGACCGGCAGTTCATGACCGGCAGCCTCGCCGTGCCGGGCGATCTGAAACTCGCCCGTCTGCGCGAAATCATTGAACAATTGCGCCAGACCTACTGCGGCCGCCTCGGCTGCGAGTACATGCACATCCAGCACCCCGAGGAGAAGCGCTGGCTGCAGGAGCGCATGGAGCCGCAGGCCAACAACTGGCCGCTGGACGACACCACGCGGCGGCGCATCCTGCTGCGCCTGCTGCAGGCGGAAGGCTTCGAGAACTTCCTCCACACCCGCTTCGTCGGCCAGAAGCGCTTTTCGCTGGAAGGCGGCGAAAGCGCCATGGTTGTGCTGGACGAATGCCTGGAGCGCGCCGCAGAGGCGGGCGTGCAGGAGATCGTCATCGGCATGGCCCACCGCGGCCGGCTCACCGTGCTCGCCAACCTGATCGGCAAGTCGATGGCGCAAGTCTTCGGCGAGTTTGAAGGCGTCGTCGATCCCGACATGGCCCAGGGCTCCGGCGACGTGAAGTACCATCTCGGCGCCAGCGGCGTGCAGCGCACCAGCTCCGGACGGGAAATCAAGGTGTCACTCTCGCCCAACCCGAGCCACCTGGAAGCCGTCAATCCGGTGGTCGAGGGCATTGTGCGCGCCAAACAGACGTTCATGGGCGACGAGAAGCGGGAGAAGGTCCTGCCGGTGCTCGTGCACGGCGACGCGGCGTTCGCCGGCCAGGGTGTCGTCGCCGAAACGCTGAACCTCTCGCTGCTGAAAGGCTACACCACCGGCGGCACCATCCACCTCGTGATCAACAACCAGATCGGCTTCACCGCCACCGCCGAAGAGAGCCGCTCCTCCACCTACTGCACCGACGTCGCCCGAATGGTGCAGGCGCCCATCCTCCACGTCAACGGCGATGATCCGGAAGCCTGCGCCCGCGCCATGCAGGTCGCGCTCGACTACCGGATGAAGTTCAAGAAGGACGTGGTGATCGACCTGGTCTGCTACCGCAAATACGGCCACAACGAAGGCGACGATCCCAGCTACACGCAGCCGGTGATGTACCGCACCATCAAGACCAAGGAGTCGCCCGCCGCGCTCTACACGCAACGCCTCCTGCGCGAGGCCGTGGTGACGAAAGACGCGGTGGAGCGGATCAAACGCCAGATTCAGGACGCGCTGAACGCCGCGCACGAGGAGGCGGTCCGCAAGGGCGAGAAATGGGAGTTGCAGGAGGTCACCGAGTACGAGGAGGCCACGCTGCCGCAGGTGTGCCCGCGCACCGCCGCCGACGAGGCGCTTCTCGAAAAAGTCATCGAGGGGATCACCACATTCCCCGGCGGCTTCACGCTGCACCCGAAACTGAAGAGCTTCATCGACCGCCGCCGCGAGATCCTGAAGGGCGGTCCCCTGGACTGGGCTGCCGCCGAAACGCTCGCCTTCGGCACGCTGGTGCTTGAAGGCACGCCCGTGCGGCTCAGCGGGCAGGACAGCGGCCGCGGCACATTCTCCCAGCGCCACCTCGAGTACTTCGACTACAACACCGGCGAGCCCTACACGCCGCTCCAGCACCTCGACCCGCTCCAGGCGCGCTTCGAGGTCTACGACAGCAGCCTCAGCGAGTACGCCGTGATGGGCTTTGAATACGGCTACTCGCTCGGCGACCCGCTCACGCTCACGCTGTGGGAGGCGCAGTTCGGCGATTTCGCCAACGGGGCGCAGATCATGATCGACCAGTTCATCGCCGCCGGCGAAGCCAAGTGGGGCCAGCCCTCCGGGCTGGTGCTGCTGCTGCCCCACGGCTATGAAGGACAGGGGCCGGAGCACTCCAGCGCCCGCATCGAACGGTTCCTTCAACTCGCGGCGGAGAACAATCTCCAGGTCTGCAACGCCACCACGCCGGCCCAGTACTTCCACCTGCTGCGCCGCCAGATGTACGGCGGGTACGACCGCCGCGGGCTGCGCAAACCGCTGGTCCTCTTCACGCCCAAGAGCCTGCTGCGCCACCCCAAGTGCGTGAGCACGCTGCACGATCTCGCCCGCGGGTTCTTCGAGCCGGTCCTCTCCGATCCCGGCGCCACCCAGCCGGACCGTGTGGTGCAGGTCCTGCTCTGCTCCGGCAAGATCTGCTATGATCTGCTGGCCGAACGCGAACGCCGTGGCGCTTCGTCCACTGCCATCGTGCGCCTGGAGCAGCTGTACCCGTGGCCCGAGCAGGAGATCGAAGCGGTGCTGTGGCGCTATCCCTCCACCGCCGAGATCGTCTGGGTGCAGGAGGAGCCGCGCAACCAAGGGGCGTTTCTCTTCGTCCGCGACCGCATCGAGCCTATGCTCGCGCAGACGCGGCGCACGCTTCGTTACGCAGGACGGCCGGAGGCGGCCGCGCCCAGCACCGGCTCGGCCAAACGGCACGCTCAGGAGCAGGCCGCCGTACTTGAAGACGCCTTCAGTGGCGGCAGCCCGGTGCGGCCGCGCCGCTACCGCGTTGTCGAGAAGCGCCGCAACCTCTCGATCGAAGGCGCCCGGCCGGACGCCTGACGGCCCGGCCGCCCTGGTGCCGGTAGCCCGGTTTGCCAGACCCTGGGCCTCACGCCTGCCCGATGCCGCCGGAAAGAAGCGCCTGCACCAGATTCCCGAAGACAGGGGAGACGTTTTTCGCCCTTCCGGAGTGACGCGGCGGCAGGCGCCGCAACTCGCATTTGCCGGAGGCGGCAGATGAATGCGGGGTGGCGCCCCCCGGGAGAGAAACAAACCGCAAGCAAGCGGGGCCCAAACAGCAGGCTGGCTCCGCGCTCCAACAGCAAGTCCCCCGCGGGTCAA
Source organism: uncultured Arcobacter sp. (assembly GCA_964458495.1). GTDB lineage: Bacteria > Acidobacteriota > Terriglobia > Bryobacterales > Bryobacteraceae > JANWVO01. The sequence goes on along the minus strand of CAYWJB010000026.1, from coordinate 43,222 downwards.
TCAGGGACGAGGTCCGCTTCGGCTTGCCGGGATCCGGTTCATCTCCGCCCTTTCTCCGGCTGCACGGTGGAGCTTTCCCCGGAACCCTTTCCGGTATTGTATGGGGAGCGATTTCCCGGGGCAGAGTCCAGATGCGCCGAACCTTCTGACGAGCTTCCCTGATGTTTCAGCTGAACCGCCGGCCATCCCGACGCCGCGCCATCCGCATGGCATGCCGCCCGAAGCCGCAATCCAATCCCCCCCGGCGCCCACAGGAGGCTTCCCCACGGCTTCCGGGATGCGCACGGGTCGCCGCCGTGTTCTTCCTCTGCCTGCTCGCGTCGCCGGCTGCCATGGCGCAAGCCGACGCCAATGCCCATATGTGGCTTCAGTATTTCGGCGACCACCCGCTCGCCTCCACGCGGTGGGGTGTACACCTGGAGGCACAATTTCGCCGCCACGATGTCCTCCGTGCGCCCCAGAACCTCCTGCTCCGCCCGGCGCTCAACTTCCGCCTTCACCCCAACTTGGAAATCACCGCCGGTTACGGCTACGTCAGCCATCACCGCTATGGCGCGTACCCGGCGGCACGCTCGTGGGACGAGCACAGGCTGTTTCAGGACGTCAGACTGCACCATGCCGCCAACCGTGCGCGGCTGCTGCACCGGTTCCGCTTTGAGAACCGCTGGCTCGTCAACGCACTCTACGAGAACCGCTTCCGCTATATGGCGCGCACGACAATACCGCTCCACGGCCCCTGGTGTCTGGCCGTGTGGAACGAAGCTTTCGCCCCGGTGAAACCGGAACAGTTCCCGCGCTTCCTCGATCAGAACCGGGCCACGCTCGCCGTCGGCAAGCGCGTGACGGATCACGTCCGCGTGGAAGCAGGCTACATGCTGCAAACCGTCTGGCAGCGCAACGGCCGCATCCGGGAGGACAACCACACCGTCGTCTTCGCCCTCTCGGGCACGGCGCCCCTGTTTGGCAAGAAATGAGACCTCCGCCAACCGCGCATCAGGGCGGCGCGGGCCAGTAGAGATAAACCAACGCGGCCACAGCCTCGCCGGCTCCGCGCTCGTCCGCAATCATCAACTCAAACAACGGAGGGTCGAAATAAGCCGCCGTCAGCGGCGCCGCCGCCAGCACGGTCAACTTCACCGGCAACCTCGCCACAACGCGGTTCTGAATCACCTCCCGCACCAGCAGCGTCTCCTGATGCGTGCCATAAGACACTCCCGCCGGATCTACGGAAACCACGACTTGTCCCGGCGCAGCTCCGGCAGTGGCGCTCAGCTGCAGCCACGACGCGCCTGTCTCCTTTTCCAGAATCCAGGGAATCACCGAGCCGGAAAACTGCACCGCTTGCCCCGAGGGCACAGCCCCGCCAGTGACGTACTGGAAGACTAGCCCTGCGGGCGGCTGCGAGGAGGCAGCGCCCGTCACCATCACCGTCACCGGCGCGCCCATCTGCGCCAGCGCGGCCTTCAGCACAGTCGCCGTGTTGCCCGCATGGTCGCTCACCTCGACGAAGCGCACCTCCCATGCTCCGCTCTCCGAGTTCTGCGGGAAGGTGCCCGAGCACGGCATCGCGGCGGAAGCCGTCCCCGCAGGCAAGACGGCGGTGACGCAGTCTACCCGTTGTTGCCCGGTGGGGCTGAACATCGCCGCCACCGCCTGCCTCAAGCCGGAGCCCGCGTCGGAGGCCGTGATGGTCCCGCTGATGCCCGCCGCGCCGGATCCGGTGTTCACAGACAGCGGCGCCAGGCTCAATCCGCTGAGCGCAGGCGCTGTGGAGTCGCTGGCAGCGCTCACCGGCAGTGACGTCGCCAGTCCCATGGCCATGAGATCCTGTGTCGTGTAATACCGTGCATTGCCCACGACGTCCCGCAGCTCGACAAACTGCACTCGCCACGTCCCTGTCTCCATGCCCGGCGTAAAGACGCCGCTGCATCCGTAGGTCCCGTTCAGGGGCGTGCCGGCTTCGGGGGCGCCGGGTTGTGGATAGCAATCTGCGCGCTGCTGCCCGGACGGGCTGTAAAAGGCAATGTAGGCAAGGTACAACCCGGAGAGATTGTCCGTGGCTGTGATGGCGCCGGTCAATGTGACGGGCGAGCCGGCGAGCGTGATCGAGGCCGGGGCAAAGCTGTAGGACACGAGCGAAGGCGCGGCGGTGTCGCTGGTTCCGGTCAGAGTGAGCGACGTCGGGAATCCCATCGCCGTCAGTTGATCCCGGGTATAGGTGGCGGCATTGCCTGCCTTGTCTGTGATCGAAAGGAATTGAAGCCGCCACTGGCCCGTTTCCGTGTACCGCGGGAACAGGCCCATGCATGTGAAGGTCCCCGCCGTCAGCGTGCCGCTGTAAGAGCCTGCGCTGCTGTGGCAATCCACGCGCCGGTTGCCGGATGGGCTATAGAAAGCGAGAAACGCCGCCTGCAGTCCCGATGAGTTGTCCGTGGCCTGGATGGCGCCGGTCAGAACCGTGTCGGCGGAAGAGACGTCGAATGTCGAGGGACTGAACGAATAGGTCACCAGCACCGGCGGCGTGGTGTCCTGCGCCGAAAGCGCAGCGGCGCCAGCCAGCACCATCCACCCGAGGCGGTGGAAGAGTCCGCGGCGGAATCGCAGGCCGCGGGTGAGGATCTGCCGCGACATGCGCATACCCACCGGATAGTGCGCGCGGCGGGGAAGAAATCTCACGCGAACCGGCGCGCCCGCCCGCTCAGAATGGCGCCCGGGCTCGCCAGACCAAGGCCTGCCCGGCCGCCGCCAGTTCGTAGGCGGTTCCCGCCGCGGCCAGCGCCGCCTGCCCGCGTTTCAGCTCCACGGTGGCGGTTCCGGAGGTGAGAGCTGCGATTCCTTCCATCGCCAGCAGCACTTCCGGACCCCTCGCTTCGCGCGTCACCTTGCTATCCGCCACCCGGATCGAGCTCAACTCGAACTCTTCCGCCGGCGTGGGATAGATCCGCTCGGCATCCTCGCCGGGCTCCCCCTCCATCACCGGGCAGGGGCCGTCCTCGAAACGCACCACCCGCAGCAGCTCAGCCACGTCCACGTGCTTCGGCGTCAGCCCGCCGCGCAGCACGTTGTCCGAGTTGGCCATCAGCTCCACCGTGATCCCTTGCAGATAGGCGTGAAGGATCCCGGCGGGCTGAAACGTTCCCTGTCCCGGACGGAGCCGCACGAGATTCAGCAGAAAGATCGAGAAGATCCCGCGGTCGCGCCGCCCGCCGGGCAGCGGAAATTCGCGCGCGGCGCGCAGCGCCCAGTGCTCGTGCGAATCCTCGGGCCAGGGCGAGCCGCGCTCCAACCGCCCGACGAGCGCATCCAGCAGTTCGTCCGCGCGCTCTTGCGGAAGGTGCATGACGTGCGTGTACAGCTCCCGAAGCAGCGCGGCGCGCCGGGTGCGGTCGCCGCCCGCCGCGCGGAACCGCTCCCCGAAGTCCGGCATCACAGAGAGCGCCTCGGGCGTGTTTTTCATCCATGCGGCGGTCTCCTCCAGCGGACGGAAGCCGTGCAGCATCCAGAACTCGCTCTGCGCGGCGTGCACTTCGGGCTTGTGGTTGCGGTCGCGGTAATTGCGGTGCGGCGCGTGAGCGGGAATGCCGAGGGCGTTTTCACGCTCGAAACCCTCGCGCGCCTGCCGTCGATCCGGATGCACCTGGATCGACAGCATCCTCCGCGCGTCCAGCACCTTCAGCAGGTACGGCAGCGTTGGCCCGAAGCGCGCCACGCACTCCGCGCCCAGCCAGCCCTGCGGATCGCTTGCGATCAGTGCGTCGAGCGGCAGCTCGCCCTGCGGAGAAGCCGCCGTGGCGGGCGCTTTCGGATGCGCGCCGTACCAGAGTTCGGCCCACGGCTTGCGCTCCGGGTTCGCGGCGCCGGTCAGCGCCGGCAGAAACTCCGTGCCGCCCCACTCGTAGTGCTGCACGGCGGGGCGGATCCTCACCAGCCGCGTGTCAGCCATCCAGATCTCTTTCCAGCCGCCGCAGGATCCCGTCCGGCTCCCGCACTCCCAGCGCGGCAATGGCATCGGCCCGCTCCTGCGTGTCCGCCACGGCGTAAATGCGGAACTCGTCAGCGTTGCCCGACGGGCGCAGGTGCGCGATATCGCCATTGGAAAACCAGATCCGCAGCCCGTCGGTCGCATCCAGTTTTTCAATCGCGCCGAACCCGTCCGTTTCACTGAAGAAGCGCCGCAACGCTGCCATCACGCCCGGCAGGTCGCTGCCGTCGGAGGCTTGCGGCGTGAGCCGGTCCAGGATACGCACAGCCTTCTCGCGCGCAAACTCGCGCAGCAGCGCGGACCGCCCGAAGCGCCGCGGCAGGCGGTCGAACAGATCGGCGGGTGGAACGCCTTGCCGCGCCGCCGCAGCCAGCACCGTCAGAATCGGAAGAAAGGCATCGCGCGTCGGCAACGCATCCAGCAGCGCACCATCGCGCTCGATCGCGCTGCCGGTGAGAAAACCGCCGTTGGCTTCCCAGCCCACCACGCGCCGCCTGCCCCGCGCCGCCGCGCGCTGCATGCCCGCGATGACAAAAGGCGACCCGATCCGCGTCTTCGGCTCCAGGGCGGCGGCCAGCGGGGAACGGTCGATCGCATCGTTGGCGCTGACCGGCACCACAACAGCGTCTGCTTCCAGTTCCATCGCGACCAGCAGCCCCAGCAGATCGCCGGGATGGAAGCGCACGCACCCGTCGCGGACGCTGACAAACAGCGGGCGGTCGCTGTCGCCGTCGGTGGAGACGATGGCCGACACCGGGCCGCGCTGGGCGGCAGTCTCGCGCGCCAGTTCGGCCAGACGGCCGAGCAGTTCATCGCCGATGTTTTCCGTGTCAATGGGGACAAACGTCTCGCTGCGGCCGGCGCGGATCACCTCCGCGCCCAGCGCCTCCAGCACTTCGGCCAGCAGATCCCGCCCCACGGCCGAATGCTGGTACACAATCACGCGCTGGCCGCGCAGCGGCTGCCCGCGCAAGAAGTCCAGATAGCGCCTGCGGTAGGCTTCGCGCGCCTCCTGGCTCGGCTCCGGCAGGGGCAGCGAACCCTCTTTCAGCATGCCCCGCTCATCGAACGGAGAACCCTCGAACCGCTCTTCGTACACAGCGGCGCGCACGCGCGCCACGTGCTGCTGCACCGGGGCTTCGTGCTCCTTCAGCAGTTCCCCGGCGCTCGTGTTCAGCTTGTAGCCGTTGCGGTCGAACGGGATGTGGCTGCCGGTGACCATGATGCTTGCGCGGCGGCGCCCGAAACCGTAATAGGCGAGCGCGGGCGCCGGAATGAAGCCCTCGAACACGGGCGTGCATCCGCTCGATCGCACCGCCTCGCACACCGCTTGCACGATCTCTCCGCGCCCGCCGTGCTCCTCTGCAAAACGCACGGAGCTGGGGCGCAGGTCGGCAGCCACGAAGACGTCCTCCCCGGGCTCGATACCGCCTCGCTCCTTCGGAAGGGATTTGAGAAACTCCAGCTCCGCGCGGACGTTGATGCAGATCTCCAGTTGCGTCAGATCAATCACCCGACCCCGCCTTCCGGACGTGCCAAAGCGCAGTTCCACCGGCTCGTAAGCAAGATGCTCGCGCAACGTCCGCTTCATCGCAGCCCTCCTCTCGCACTCCGATATTCAGCATAGCCGAGCGCCGGCGGGAGGCTTCCGCTTTCGCCACCCGTCCCCCGGCGCGGCGCCGCGTGAGAGAGTTTCTTCCGGCTGCCGCTCTCAGCGGGCCGCTGTGTCCCCGCCCGAGGGCGCGCCCGCCGCCAGCCAGCAGCCGGCGGCAATCGCCACCGGCCACGCCACCAGCAGTCCCGTCTGATACCACCACTGGATCTGCCCCCACTTCATTACGGCAGAGAGCACGCCCATGATCTCCCCCCACAAAATCAAGTAGACGGCGTGGCGCCAAGGCCGGTGCGCCGCCAGCTTCGCCGTGATCCATCCGCCCAGCACCGAGTACAGCGTGGAAGTGCCCAGGCTGAGCGCCGCGAGCCGGTCCGGCGGGATCTTGCCCGCCACGTATTCCGCGGGGAACATTTTGCCGAGGACCAGGTCCGTCAGCACGACGAGAATGCCCACCGAGGCCCAGCCGGCGAGCACGGAGAGGATGCTTCTGAGCATCCCGCGACTATAACAGCTTTCCGGCGCGGCGGCCGGGCGCGTTTGGAATCTGCCGCGCGGCGCGCGCATCATCTGAGGTATGGCAGAACTGAAAGAAGGATCCAAAGCCCCCGATTTCACCCTCGCCGATGACTCCGGCGGGAAGGTGAAGCTCTCCGCGTTCTCCGACAAAACCGTCGTGCTCTACTTCTACCCGCGTGCGGATACGCCCGGCTGCACCAGGGAGGCGTGCAGCTTCCGTGATCACCACCAGGAAATCCTCGCCCGCGGCGCCGTGGTGCTGGGAGTCTCGCCGGATCAGCCGGCCGCACTCGCGAAGTTCAAGCAGAAATTCTCGCTTCCGTTTCCATTGCTGGCGGACCCCGATCACAAGACTGCCGACAAGTACGGCGTCTGGGTCGAGAAGAACATGTACGGCAAGAAGACGATGGGCATCGAGCGCAGTACGTTCATCATTCACAAGGGAAGAGTCGCGAAGATTTTCCGCAAGGTGAAGGTGGACGGCCACACGGAAGAGGTGCTCGAGGCGCTCGCCCCGCTTGGCGCCTGAGCCGCGCGGCTCAGCTTTCTTTCAGCTCGATGATCGTGGCGCCCGCGCCACCCTCGGCGGGCGATGCCGGATAGAACTTCTCGACGTGCGGGTGCGCGCGGCACAACTGCTCGACAGCGCGCTTCAGCACGCCCATACCGTGGCCGTGGATGACGCGCACGCGCGTCACGCCAGCCAGGAACGCCTCGTCGAGGAACTTGTCCACTTCCTCGCGCGCGTCGTCCGCCGTCTTGCCGATCACGTTGACCTCGCGGGTCAACGTGTCCCAGCGCGGGCCGGCGGTGAGCGTCACACCGGCGGGCAGCTTCGCCCCGCCGGGCGCCGGCGGCAGGACCTCGGTGACATCGCCTGCGGAGACCTGCATGCGCAGAAAGCCGACATCCACCTCCAGCCGCCCGCCCTCCAGCACTTTGCGCACCTGCGCCGGCTGGCTGACGTCTCTCAGCCTTACCCGCGCGCCTTCGCGGATCTCTCCCGCGGGCGCCTTCTTTGCCTCCGGCTCTTTCAGTTCCGCGACGCTCTGTTCGAACTCCCGCCGCACGCGCGCCGCCTGGCGCAGCGCCTTCTCCGCCTGCCGCCGCTGCTCCGGCGCGGAAAGCAGGCTGGCGATCAGCTCCTGCGCCTGTTTCTCGAACTGCTTTCTCGCAGCCTCCGCCGCCTCCTCGATTTCCCTCAGCCGCGCCTTCTCGCGGCGCTCCATCTGTTCCAGCAGCCGCCGCTCGCGCTCTTCGAGTTCCGCGCGCTGCCGGTCCAGTTGTTCGAGCCTCACCGCCACCTCGCCGAGCTTCGCCTCCAGCTGGCGCAGCAGCTCGCCCATCTGGCGGTCCCGTTCTCCCATCGCCGAGCGGGCTCGTTCGATCAGCCGCGCAGGCAGCCCGAGCCGGGCGGCGATCTCGAGCCCCGCCGACTTGCCCGGAGCGCCCGTCGACATCCGGTAAGTCGGCTCCAGAGTGTCCTCGTTGAAGCCCATGGCCGCGTTCACTACGCCCGGCGCCGTGGCGCCGAAGACCTTCAGCGCCGGCAGGTGCGTGGAGGCCAGCGTGAACGCCCCGCGGCGGTGGAAGTCCTCGAGCACCGCCACGCCCAGCGCCCCGCCCTCATCGGGGTCCGTGGCCCGCCCCAGTTCATCCAGCAGCACGAGGGAGCCCGACGCAGCCAGTTCGATCATCTCCTTGAGCCGCTCCACGTGCGCGCTGAAGCTCGACAGGCTCTGCTCCAGGCTCTGGTTGTCGCCGATATCGGCCAGCACGTCGTCGAACCACGGCAGCACGGCGTGCCCGGCGCACACCGGCACGCCGCTTTGCCCCATCAGGGCCGCCAGCCCGGCGCACTTGATGGCCACCGTCTTGCCGCCGGTGTTGGGGCCGCTGATGAGCAGCGTACGGCCGCCTGCATCGAGCGAAAACGTCAGCGGAACCACGCGGCGGCGCTGCCGCCGCAGGATGTCTTCCAGCAGCGGATGGCGCGCCTCCATGAGTTCGAACCGCGGCGCCTCGTCGGGCGTGAAGGAGGGGATCGTGGCGTCGAAGTCGAGCGCGAAGCGGGCGCGCGCGAAGGCGAAATCGAGCGCCGCCAGCGCGGCGGCGGCTTCGCGCACCTCGCCCGAGTGACGCCGCAGCTCTGCGGTCAATTCGCGCAGGATGCGATGCACCTCGCGCTGCTCCTCCTCCTGGAGCCGCACCAGATCGTTGTTCAGCTCGATGGTCTCCAGCGGCTCCAGAAACAGCGTGTGCCCGCTGCCGCTCGAGCCATGTACCACGCCCGGCAGCTTGCGCTTCGCGCCGGGCACGACGGGCACGACGAAGCGGTCATTGCGAATGGTGACGAACTCCTCCTGCAACAGCCCGTCTTCGTGGTGGGCCTTGAGAAACCGTTCGAGCGATTCCTGCACGAGCGTCCGCTGGCGGGCGATCTCGCGGCGGATGCGCTCAAGCTCCGGGCTGGCATCGTCGGCCATCGTCCCGTCAGGCAGCACCTTGCCCTGCACCACGCGCAGCGTCTGCCGCAGGTCGGCGATCTGCGAGGCGCGGCGGGCGAGGCGGGGCAGAAGCGCGGCAGCCGGCGCCAGCGCCTGCCGCACCTGCTGCGCGCGCTCCAGCAGCACGCCGAGCGCATGCACCTCCAGCGGTTCGAGCACCGCCCCGTCGATCCGCAGCTTGGCCGCGGCCGGCTCGGCATCCGGCAGGCCGTCGAAACGCAGCGGCGCGGCCGCAGCCTTGCGCCCGGCGGGCGGCCGCTGCGCCTCGCGCAGCCACTCCATGGCCTCCGCCGCCTCGGCCAGCGCATCCTGCGCGTCTTCCCGCCGTTCGAGCGGCGCCATGCGCTCCAGCAAACGCCGCCCGCCGGGAGAGGCCACGTAGCGGCCCAGCAAATCGCGCAACCGCTCGTATTCAAGCAGCTCGAGGCTCCGCGCGTTCATTCGGCCATCTCCTGCCAGATGGCGCGCGCCTTCTCGATCACCGGTGGCGTGCCGGGCGCCACTTTCAGCGTGTCCAGCCCGTCCAGTTCCACCCACCGAGCGGCGCTGACGTCGCTGCCCCAGGCCAGCTCGCCGCCCACGGCGCGGCAGAGGTAGTCGACGATCACATAGTGGAACTCTGTGCGCCCTTCCGGGTCCGGTGTGATTCGCTCGAAGATCGCCGCCACCGTCAGCGGCTCCACTTCGAGCCCCGTCTCCTCGCGCACTTCGCGGCGGAGCGCCTGGTCCAGCCGCTCGCCCGTCTCCACCAGCCCGCCGGGCAGCGTCCACCAGCCTTTGAGCGGCTCCTGCCCGCGTTCGATCAGCAGCACGCGGCCGCCGTCGAAGATTACCGCGCCCACGCCAAGGAGCGGGCGTTCGGGGTAACGGCGCGAACTCATGGCTGGAGCGCCGCCCGCGCCCCGCGCGCCACCAGATGGACGGCGCCGCGCGTGGCGGCATAGATGTCGCCCGTGGCCGGATGCACGGCGAGGTTGGCGATGCGGTCCGGGAGGCGGATTGTTTCCATCAGAGATCCCCTCGGGGTGTAGATCTCCAGAAACTCGCCGGCGGCGACCAGCAGATTCCCGCTGCGGTCCGTGCGCACGCCCAGCGGCACGCTGCCCGTCTTCGCGATCAGCACGCGCGGGTTGGACGCCGCGCCGGAGCGGTTTACGTCGAACGCGCGCACCAGGCGCTCGTCGGCAAATGACACGTAGAGGATGCGCTCGTCGGGGGAGAGCGCGATGCCCGACGGGCGCGAATCGCTCCGGTAGACTGCCTCCAGCTCGCCCTTTGGATGCAGGTGAAAAACGCCGTGGAAGGGCAGCTGTTTGCGCTCCCGCGCCGGGCCGAACGCGGGATCGGTGAAGTAGATGTGGCCGTTGGAGCGGATTGCCAGGTCGTTGGGCCCGTTCAGCGGCTTGCCTTCGAACTCGTGCGCAAGCACGGCCACCGTGCCGTCCTCCTCGATCCTCACGACGCGGCGCGCCTCGGTTTCGCAGATCACCAGCCGCTGTTTCGGATCGAACGCCAGCCCGGCTGCACTGCGGGAAGGCTTGCGGACTACCGCGGGGGGCTTGCCGAAAACGATTCTTACGATGCGGTCCTCGGGCGGGTCGGCCACCAGCAAGGATCCGGAGGGTTCGATGGCGAGTCCGTCGGCGTAGCGGAAGCCGCCCGCCACGCGTTGAATCAGGTGCTGCCCCGGTTCCTGCGCAGAGCAGAGCCAGGCCAGTGCCAGCAGGGCCGCGGCAGCGCGCTTCACGCTCCCATTGTAGGCGCTCAGCCGTACTCGAAGCCCGCGAGGGCAAAGACGTATTCTGGCCGCTCCGCCACCGCGGGCCCGCGCCTCATGCGCATCAGCCGGCGCACGGGTTGAAAACCCAGGTCTCCGGCCAGTTCCAGCGCCGCCGGGTTGGCCGCTGGCACATCCCAGAAGCAGGGGCCGGAGACGCCACAGTGGAGGATCACGCTGCGGGCCTCTTCCGACGTGCGCGCGGTGACCGGGCCGATGTAGGAGGCCAGGCGTCCGGGGCGCGCACAGCCGGTTCTTTCGAGCAGGCGGCGGCGGTCCGCCCCGAAGGCCTGACGGTCCAGAGCGAAGTCGAACGCCGCAGGGCGGGCCTCGCGCGGGGCGAGCGAGCCCGCTCGCCGCTGCACTTCGTATTCGTCCACGAACCCGAGCCGGTCATACACAGGGCGGCCCATTTCCGTGGCGTCAAGCCGGACGGTTCGGACGCCGCGTGCCTCGCAGTACCGCAGGCAGCGTTCCATCAGCAAGGAGGCGAAACCCCGGCCGCGGAATTCCGGCAATGTCAGCACCATGCCGATCCAGGCCAACTCGCTGCCGTAGGTGATCACTGTGGCCGAAGCCACGATCCGCCCGTCCACGGTGATGCCAAAGCAGCCTTCGGGCTCCAGTTCGAGCAGCCGCAGCCAGTCTTCGGATGTCTGGTTCCACCCGGCCGTTTCGGAGAGGCGCAAGAGGTCCGGCAGGTGCGTTTCAGAAAGGGCTTGCAGCATTCCGGGATCGACGCCTCCCTACTGACATTTCTATTGACTCGCCTGCGAAACTCCCATATAGTATCCATAACCGGGGCATGAGGTAGTCCTTGACGAAAGTAACGTGGATGTGCTCTCCGGGGCTTTCCGCTTGCATTCCGGTCAAAGAAGTGAACCAGGACAACAGGAGCATCTTGTGATGCAGTTGCTGACAACAGGCAAGAAAACCGTCATGGCGGCTGCCGGGATCGCAGCCGTCCTGCTAGCGGCATGCGTGCAGCCGGCCGCCGCACAGATCCTGTACGGCTCTCTGACTGGCAACGTGACGGACCCGAGCGGCGCCGCCGTGGTTGGCGCAACGGTGACTATCACGCAAACCGAAACGAATCAATCCCGCTCGACGACGACCAACGACGCGGGCATTTACAGCTTTCCCACGATCCCTGGCGGCACCTATGAGCTGAAGGTGTCCGCGCAGGGCTTCCGGACGCTGATCCGCAAGGACATCGCGATTTCCACGAACACAGTTTCACGCGTAGACGCTCAACTCGAACTGGGAGCGGTGACCGAGTCCATACAGGTCACCGGCGAGGCGGCGCTCCTGCAGACCGACCGCGCCGAGGTGCGTCAGGAGCTGCCATCGGTGGTGCTGTTGAACACGCCAATCCCACCGGGGCGCAATTACCAGCAGATGTTCAATCTGCTGCCCGGCTTCACGCCGCCGCGCAACGCGCACTCGGTGCCGTCGAACCCCTCGCGCGCACTCCAGTTCGAGGTCAACGGCACCGTGGCGGCCTCGAACAACATCCGGCTGGACGGCGCCACCCAGTACAACATCTGGCTGCCGCACATCACCGCCTATGTGCCCGCGCTCGAGTCGATCGAGGCGGTCAACGTGGTCACCAACGCCTTCGACGCCGAGCAGGGGCTGGCCGGCGGCGCGGCGATCAACGTGCAGATCAAGAGCGGCACCAACGAGCTGCACGGCAGCGCATTCTGGTATCACGACAACAACAAGACCAAGGCGCGCCCGTTCTTCCTGCCGTTCAACCAGGACAAGCCCAAGCGCGTGTACAACCAGAACGGCGGCACTTTGGGCGGCCCCATCAAGAAGGACAAGCTGTTCTACTTCCTGAGCTACGAAGGGACTTACGACCGCCAATTCGCCGGCGGCCTCTCTACCGTGCCCACGCCGCTCATGAAGCAGGGCAACCTGAGCGAATCCCCGCGCCTGGTCTACGATCCTGACAGCGGAGACGCACAGGGGCGCAACCGCGTACCCTTCGCGGGCAACATCGTCCCGCAGAGCCGCTGGGACCCGATCGCCGTGAAGCTGCTTCCGCTGCTGCCGGACCCGACGGCCACGGGGCAGTTCACGGACAACTACTACTCCCAAGGCACTTACAAGTTTGACCGCCAGACGCTGGACACGAAGGTGAACTGGAATGTGACGGACAAGATCACTTCCTACCTGCGGTTCAGCCTGCTCGACTACGACATGATCGCGCCCACGCGCTTCGGCGAGAAGCTGCTGGGCTCTGCGCTGGCGGGCGGCAACCCGGGCGCCGGTTTCGGCAAGACGGGCAGCATCACGGCGGCGATGACCTATACGGTCACGCCCACCTTCGTCGTCGACACCAACTTCGGCTACACGATGATGGACACCAACGTGGAGCAGTACGGCATCGACCGCAACATCGGGCAGGAGCTGGGCATCCCTGGCACCAACGGCAAGCGGCGCATCGAAGGCGGCTGGCCCGGCTTCGGCATCAGCGGCTTCACCACCTTCGGCCTGGCCGACAACTACATGCCCTACTTCCGGCACGACCCGCAGTTCCAGTGGATCGGCAACGGCAACTGGACCAAGGGCCGGCACAACATCCGCTTCGGCGCCGAACTCGGCTGGCAACACCTGAACCACTCCCAGCCGGAGTTCTACGGGGGCAGCTGGGGCGCGCCGGGCGGCTTCGCCTTCGGTGGCGGCCCGACGACTCTCAACGGCGGTCCGGCATCGAACCAGTGGAACGGCATGGCGTCGTTCCTGCTTGGCCGCGCCACACAGATCGGCAAGATCTACCAGTGGCCCGACGAGTACAATACGCGCACTTCGATGCAGAGCTACTACTTCCGCGACCAGTGGCAGGTGAACCGCCGGCTGACGCTCAACATCGGCACCCGCTGGAACTACTTCCCAATGCCGACGCGCGCCGACCGCGGCCTGGAGCGTTACTTCTTCCCCGGCGATCCGAACTACGCGGACAAGGTGATGGTCTGCGGCGTGGGCTCACTGCCCAAGGATTGCGGCGTCGAGGTCAGCAAGAAGCTGTTCGCCCCGACTGTGGGCATCGCCTACCGCCTGAACGACCAGACGGTGATCCGCACCGGCTACGGCATCAACATCGACCCGTGGAACATCGCCCGCGCCATGCGCACCAACCATCCGCTGCTGACGGCGCAGACGGTGAACGCGCCCAACTCCTTCTGGTGGGCGGGGCTGCTGAAGGACGGCGTCCCGGTGCTCAACCAGCCGGACCTTGGCAACGGCGTCGTCGACCTGCCGCGCAACGTCGTCTTCAACACGCTGGACAGCAAGTTTGTCCGCGGCTACATCCAGAGCTGGAACTTCACCATCCAGCGGCAGCTGCCGCTGAAGCTGGTGGCCAGCGCCGGCTACGTGGCCACGCGCATGACGGGCTTCCTCGGCTATGAAGAGCGCAACTACGGGCGAGTGGGCGGCGGGGCAGCCAGCCGCACTTACTTCCCGCAGACGCAGCGCAACGTCTCGCTGGCGGTGGTCAACCGGCTGGGCAACAGCTCCTATGACTCGTTGCAGCTCACCCTCGACCGCCGCTTCAGCGAGGGCTTCCTCGTCAACACGGCCTACACGTGGTCCAAGTGCATCTCGCTGGCCGGCTTCGGCAACAGCGGCGACCGCGTGGAGATCAAGATCCCCGAGTATTACTTCCTGAACCGCTCGCAGTGCGGCATCCACACGCCGCACCGCTTCACTGCCAACGGCATCTGGCAGCTTCCCTTTGGACAGGGCAAGCGCTGGGCGCAGAGCGGCTTCGCCGCAGCGCTCCTCGGCGGCTGGCAGCTGAACGGCGCGCTGATGCTCCAGAGCGGCAACCCGTTCACGGTGACCAGCTCCGGCGCCTCCCTGAATGCGCCGGAAAGCTCGCAGCGCGCCGACTGGATCGGCGGCAACGAGAAGCCGCGCAAGCTCGGCGGAGTCGGCCGCGGCATCCCCTACTATGACTGGCGGCAGTGGGCGCCGGTGACCGAACCGCGGTTCGGCACCGCCGGCTACAACCTGCTGCTTGGGCCCGGCATCGTCAATCTGGACATGGGCCTGTTCCGCCAGTTCCGCATCACCGAGCGTGTGAACCTGCAGTTCCGCGCGGAGGCGTTCAACGTCTCCAACACGCCGCACTTCTCCAACCCGGGCGGCAACATCTCGAACCTTGTGCTGAACAGCGACGGCAGCTTCCGCACGGGCGTCTTCGAAGTGACCGGCATCCGCAACATCGGGCGCGAAGGCATCGACGAGCGGGTCTTCCGCTTCGGCCTGCGCCTCGGTTTCTGACCCGGCCCGGATTCAGTCCGGAAAAGCGAAGGGCGGCCCCGGCGGGCCGCCCTTCGTGTGTCTTGCGGGACGGTCTGCGGCGCCCGGCTCCCTCATGATTTGCATCGCGAGCTTGCCTGATCAGTTCGGGGGCCGGAACCCCGGAGACGAAGGACTGCCGCTCCCCTGCCCGTGACGGCATTCTGTCACCGGCTGCCCGCTGGACCGGGAGCGGCTCCATGCCCCGGCCGGATCGACACCATCCCATGCGGGGCGCTCCGTCCGCCAAGGAGCCGGAATGCGCCGCTGCGCTCCGCTCAGGCCGTTCCAACCGGCAACGGGTCGAGCCGCCGCCGCCCGGCCTCAGCGCAGCCAGACCTGATGACGCCCGGCAGGGAAGAACCGCACTTCGCGCCGCCCGCCCGCCAGCACGGCGATGGCCCTCGCGCAGCTCTCATACTCGAGGCGCCAGAGACCGTGAACCAGTTCGAGCTTCAGCACGTTGCCGCTGAAGTCCTCCAGCACCGGCGCCGCCGGTTCCGCACAAGACGTCACGCGGTGCCTGCCCGCCGGAACCAGCAGCCTGCCGTGGCTGCGCAGGGGCCACGGCTGGCCGTCCAGCGCGGCGCATCCGTTCCAGTGGAGCGCGACCGGCGCGGCTGCTTCCACCTCCAGCCCGCCTCCTTCAATCTCTCTGACTTCGGCCGCCGAAGCAGCCGCGCCGAGCAGCCCCCAATCCGGCGCGAGGATCGAGTTCTCGAAGTAGATCGCGACCTGCGGGAAAGACTTCGCCGCCCAGTGCAGCAGTTGGAACAGCTCGCCGCCGGTTTGCTGCCGTGTGGGGTAGACGTCCTGATAGCGCTCCACGATGTTGATGTCGGCGCCCAGCCGCACGACCGGGGGCAGGATGGAGGCGTAGCGGCGCGCCAACTCGGCGTAGCGCTCCGGCCCGAGATTCCAGATGGTGGCCGGATCCTCCACCAGGAATGCGGCGCCAAAGCGCGCCGCCTCGGGCAGCAGCGCCGCCGCATCGGCGCCGAGGTTGTCCCGCATGGTGGTGTCGAAACGGTCATCGACATGCGTCAGCACAATGTCCAGCCCGCCACGCTCCTCCGAGAGGCGGCGCACGCGCTCCAGCCATTCGACCTGCAGCCGGTGCGCGAGGCGCGCGCGGTATTCGAGGAAGCGCCGCACCGGGCCGGAGTCCCGGACGTGGTAGTGGCGCGAGGCGGGATTGTAGAACTCCGCCGGGTCCACGCCCGTCTGCGCGCGAAACTCCGCCCGCACGAGATCGTTGAATGGCGTGAACCGGGCCGGGTTCAGGTAGCCCTCCAGGGACTCGAAATAGAGCTCGGCCAAATTCACGCCGTCCCAGTCGAACCGGCCCAACAGCCCGCGCAGCCCCTCCTCGACCGCGCGAGCGCAAGCCGGATCGGCAAGATTCATGAGCTTGCGCCAGTCGAGGTGGGCGTCCTGTCCGGTGGCGGTCTTTTCCCGCCACTGCGGGTTCGCCTCCCAGAAGCGCTCGCTCACGTGGGGGAACTCGATCCAGGCGTAGATGTGGATGGCGCGGCGGTGGCAGGCATCGATCAGCTTCCTGAGCCACTCATCCCTCGCCTCGTCCGGCTCCCAGTAATGCCATGCCGCAGCGTGCAGGGCGCCGATGCCGGCGCGGCGCCAGCGGTCCGCCAGATACTCGGGATCGGCGCGCAGGCGGTAGGAAGAGTCGAAGAACGCCCACAGGCTGCGCGTCTCCACCCGCGGCGCGAGCCCGAGTTCCACCAGCGCCTGGGCAAGGTAAGGATAACGCTCGAATCCCTTGTCTCCGACCGGCGTGGCTGTCCAGAAAACCACGCGCTCGCCGTCCCTGTAGCCAGCCGCCAGCGGGGCGCCGGTCCAGCGCTCGCGGGTGAACACCGCCGCCTTCGGCGGCATGGTGAAACGCGGGACGGTAACCGGCTTCTCCCACACGATGCGCAGGGAGGGCAGGAACGTGTCGGTGACGCTGCGCACTTCCACCCGCTCGCCCGACGGGACGAAGCCCGCCGTGCGGGCCTCGGCTGAATCGCCCTCCAGCACGGTCAGCCGCGCCGAATTCAGCCCTGCAGACTCAAGCACACGGCGCCAGCCGCCGTACGCGGCCGCGCCAGGGGCCAGGATCAGAAGCAGTGCGAGGCTAATACTTCGTGCGCGCATACCAGATGCCCGTCCTGAAATCCCAGTAGTTCGGCCCCCACGGATTGGACTCGTTGCTCAGATGCGCACCGCGCACGAACTCTGCCCGCCAGCTCATCCCTTCAGGCAGCGAAGGCGAATGCACACGGACGCCCATCCCCGCTTCGGCGAAGTTGCCCCAGTACTCGCCCCGGCGGTCGGCGGTAGCATTCCAGACGGCGTAGATCTGCACCTGCGTGCCACCGAGCGTTGGCGCGAAAGTGTAGCCGGTGCGGTTCTGTGCATAGACCAGCAGATCGTGCCGGAACCGCGACGCGTAGACGCCGTCGAGGTTCAGTTCATGGAACAGCCCTGCCTCCCTGCCGCCTGCCAGCCGCCCCCAACCCTTCAGGAGCGAGATGCCGCCGCGGGCGTCCCAGCGCGTGCGTTCCTCGTAGAAGCGCTGTTCGCCATAGGCGAACGATCTTCCGGCTTCGAACCAGGCGAACGTGGTGGGATGCAGGACCCGGCTGGTGCCTGCCGCCGCGATCACGCTTTTCTCGCTCAGGTACAGCGGCAGCAGCGCCTTGGCCGCCTGGCGTCCGCCCGCCGTGTCGCCCACCAGGCGCAGAGAAACGTAAGGGGACACGGGCAGCCCGGTTCTCCGCCACTGCCCTTTCACCTGCCCGTAGGCGAAGACGCCCTGCCAGCGCGAGGAGTAGAAGGGGATGGCCCAGGCCTCGGCAACGAACCGGCTGAACTTCGGCTGCAGCGCCAGATAGCCCTGCCGCGCCTTTTCGGCGATCTCCGCATCGGAGGCGCGCCGGGCGCGGGCGAACCAGCGCAGCGCCTCCTCGTCCTTTTGCAACAGGTTGGCCGCGACGGCAAGCAGATACTGCGCGCGGGTATTGTCCGGCTCCTCGCCGACGGCGCGCCGGAAATAGTGGTACGCGTCGTTCAGGTAACTGCCTTCGAGCGACCGCTCGCCCATCTCCAGAGCGGACAGCGGCGCCGCCGCAACGATTTCGTTCGTTTCCACAGGGGCGGGCGCGGCCAGTACGGCCGCATCGGCGGGCGGCGGCTGGCCCTGCATCATCTCGCGGGCCGTTTCGGCCACCCGGGTCGAGCCGCGCCTCCAGGCCGTGGCCAGCGCCGACCGGGCCCTCTCCTCCTGCCCGAGCTCGCGCCAGACGCGCGCCATGTGAAGCAGCAGTTCGTGTTTCTGCGGCCGCAGCTTCCAGGCCAGCTCGTAGTGTTCCGCCGCCAGCGCCAGCTCGTCGCGCATTTCGGCCAGCGACGCCAGCTCCTCGTGGGCAGACCACTGCTGCGGCGCGCGGCGCACGGCCTCGGTCCAGCGTTCGATGCCTTCTTTCAGAGGGCGGTCCACGTTTTGAAACGCCTCTTCGGCGGTGCGCCGCACGGAATCCTGTTTCGCCGCCAGCCGCAGCATGTGGAACACGCGCCGCGCCTCCTGCACGCGCCGCGTCTCGTAGCACAGGAAGGCGTACTCAAGCGCGGAGGTCTCGTCGGCGGGATCCTCGCGCCGCAGGCGGTCGAAATGGTCGCGCGCGGTCTCGCGGTCGCCGCGGCGCAGAAGCGTGTAGGCCAGGTCCTTGCGCACGTGCCGCAACGAAGGGTCGGCCTCCAGCGCCCGCTCGAATGCGGCCACCGCGGCATCGTACTGTCCCGCGCGGAGCGCCTCGTAGCCGCGGTCTGCATCCGCCGCTGCATCCGAGATCACGAACCACGCCAGAGCCACCAGTACGGTCATCCGTAAACTAGGTGGCCCGGGCGCGCCGGAATTCTCACTTGTCCGGGGGCGGGATACTACCATGGAGAAGTATGGCCGCCTACCACGGGTTTGACTACCTGCTCATCGATTCGCAGCTCAGCGACGAGGAGAAGCTCGTCCGGCAGACCACGCGGCAGTGGGTGGAGGACCGCGTCATTCCGCGGATCAAATCCTGCTACAACGAGGGCCGCTTCCCGTCGGAGCTGATCCCGGAGATGGGAGAGATGGGCTTCCTCGGCGCGAATCTGGAAGGCTACGGCGCCGCCGGCATGACCAACGTGGAGTACGGCCTCATCATGCAGGAGCTGGAGCGCGGCGATTCAGGGCTGCGCAGCTTCGCCAGCGTGCAGGGCGCCCTTGTCATGTACCCGATCCTGACCTTTGGCGGCGAGGAGCAGAAGAAGAAATATCTGCCGAAGCTGGCCAGCGGGGAGATGATCGGATGTTTCGGGCTCACCGAGCCGGGCTTCGGCTCCAACCCCGGCGGCATGACCACCACCGCAGTCCGCGACGGAGAAGGGTGGGTGCTGAACGGCGAGAAGACGTGGATCACCAACGGCACGGCGGCGCACGTCGCCGTCGTGTGGGCGCGCACCGACGAGGGCATCCGCGGCTTCCTGGTGGAACAGGACGCGCCCGGCTACCGCGCCTCCGACATTCACGGCAAGCTTTCCATGCGCGCCTCGGTGACGTCCTCGCTCTCCTTCAGCGATTGCCGCATTCCGGAGTCGATGCGCTTGCCCGGCGCCGTGGGACTGAAGGCGGCGCTGTCGTGCCTTTCGCAGGCGCGCTACGGCATCGGGTGGGGCGTGCTGGGACCGGCGATGGAGTGCCTGGAGGTGGCGCGGCAGTATTCGACCGAACGCAAACAGTTCGACAACCGTCCCATCGCCTCCCACCAAATGGTGCAGGAGAAGCTGGCGTGGATGGCGACGGAAGTCGTCAAGGGCCAGCTGCTGGCGCTGCACTGCGGGCGGCTGAAGGATCAGGGGAAGCTGGACTTCGCCCATATCTCGATGCTCAAGCGCAACAACGTGGCCATGGCGCTGGAATGCGCCCGGCTGGCGCGCGACCTGCTCGGCGCCAACGGCATTGTGGACGACTACCCCATCATGCGCCATATGTGCAACCTTGAGTCGGTGAAGACCTACGAGGGTACCGATCACATCCACGCCCTCGTCATCGGCGAGCGTCTGACGGGCATCCCCGCCTATAAGTAAGATTGGCACCGGAGGTGTTCTCATGCATCGCCGACAGTGGCTCGCAGTCATTCCGTTTCTGGCGGCGGCTTGCGGCACTCGCCGCGAGCCGAAGTTCGGCTACGGCGAACCGAAGCAACGCTATCAGCTCCGCGGCAAGGTGCTGCGCCTGAGACCGGAGGCGCGCATCGCTTCCATCGACCACGAAAAGATCGAGGGCTGGATGGAGGCCATGACGATGGAGTTCCCCGTTCCGAAAGAAGAGGACTTCGCCAAACTGAAGGAAGGCGCCGTCATCCGCGCCACCGTGAACGTCAACGACCTCAACTACTGGCTGACCGATATTCAAGTGGAGTAGTTCATGACGCGCCTCCTCGCACTGGCCGCGCTGGCGCCGCTGGCGCTGCTTCCCGCGCAGACCCGCCAGAAAGCAGCGCAGACCTGGGATCAGATTTACTTGCACCCCGATGCGCGCGTTCCCGTCCACCCGAGCGCGCTGGTGCTGGAGACGAGCGCCAATCTGCCCAACGGCGTGGCGCTGGACGCCGGCATGGGCAACGGCCGCAACGCCATCTACCTCGCCCGCAAGGGCTGGAAAGTGACTGGGGTCGATCTGTCGGATGCCGCCGTGCGGCGCGCCCGCGAAGAGGCGTCTCGGCTGAAGGTCGAGTTCGACGCCCGCGTGGGCGACGTCGAGAAAATGGCCTTGCCACGCGAGTCCTTCGATCTGATCCTCTGCCTCTACACCGAGCCGCTGGCCGTTCGCGCCGCCCGCAAGTTTATCGATGCGCTCAAGCCCGGCGGACTCTTGCTCATCGAGGGCCGTCACATCGAGGGCTTGACCCGCGCCGCCGCCGCCCTGTCTCCCACCGGTTTCCACGACAACCAGCTGTTGCACTTGTACGGGCGGCTGCGCATCCTCCGCTACGAAGACCGGCTGATGCCTGCCGAGTGGGGAAACGGGTCGCCGGAGCCGCCGGTGCGCGTCGTCCGCCTGGTGGCGCAGAAGCGGTGAGCCGGTGCAGGGCCACTGCCGTTTCTGCGCCGCCGTGTGCTGAACTTCGGCTCCAGCACAGGTTTTCTGGCCGGCTCAGTCCCGCTCCGGTATGCGGGCGTGGACCGGGACACCGCCTTGAGGCCATGCGGCTCTTCCCGCTCCACCGTTTCCTCACTGCGCCTCCCGCCGGCGAGTCCTTCGATACGGTGGCCGCGCTCGCCTTGGCCGGACACCTGCTGGAGCCTGCCGGATGGCTGGCGCAGTTGCGGGGCGTGCTTGCGCCGGGAGGGCATCTTGTCGTGCTCACGACTCCGCATCCCGCCTTCCGGCGACTCCATGAAGCTGGCGCCCGAGCCGGCGTATTCCGCAAATAAGCCGCTGAAGAACATCAGACGCTGTCGAACCGGGTGGCGCTGCCGCGGCGAAAGGTTGCAGACGGGCAGCGGATCGTGTGCTCCCGGCGGTCTCTTCTCGGCGCCAACCAGCTGGCCAGGCTCGAGCCTGATAACGGAGTCTGAGGCCCGGCCTCCCGGAACTTCACATCGCCGGACGGCCCGGTTGGTGGTAATGCAGAGGTCCACAGCCGAAAAACGGGAATCGGCGTTCGATGAGCCGGCTGCCCGCGGCCCCACGGCACATAGCGGGAGCTATCGACCAAGCCGGCCGGGGAGCGCTGCACCGGATCGCGAAAGTGCCAGATCAGGCTGTCCCCTTCGATGACGGCGATTGCTGGAAATTTCTACAGATTTCGTGCGCTTGACTGGCAAGAGCAACGAATCCCATGGCAGCTTGAGAGGATTTAATCAGAAAAACTGAAGAAGTGGCTGCTGAGGTATTGCATTTTTCACCGGACTGCGATTAAATACCAATAGATCTGATTTGCCGATTTGGCCAACGGTGCATTGTCGAGGCGCAAGCTCCTCCGGCGGTGCGGGCCACGCGGCCGGTCGGACACTGCCGTGAAGGGATCGGAGCCCCCTCCTTCGATCTGCTTCCTGAAACCTCGGCCCGGCGGCCTCCTCCTCCGCCGGGCCGTCGTGCTTTGCGGTTGCTTTCTCCGGCTGGGCCTGAAGTCACGCAGGGCCCGCCGGCGGACAGGCTGTTGCGGGTGTCGGGCGAAGAGCGGCAGCGCCGCATCCGCCGCCTTCAGCGGCTTTCCGGCGTCAGGCCCACACGCCGTACGACCGCATCGTGGCGCGGCATTCCCCGCAGCGAGGCCAGGCGCGGGTCGGCCTTGACCCAAACGGCCTCCGGTTCGCGCCGCTCGACGGCGATTTCGAGCCAGTCGAGCGCCTGCTCTTTCTCTCCCAACGCGGCAAACAGGCGCGCGGCGTCCACCGCTTCCTCGCGGCCGGCCGCGGCGGCTTCGGCCAGCTTTGCGGCGTCGCGGCGGGCCGTCTCGCGGTCTCCGCAGAGCAACGCTTCCAGCCCGCGTGGTTCCAGGTCCTTGGCGCTCCGGCGCTGCCGGGAGGTGCGGAAGGCGCGGCGTGCTTCTTCCGTCCGGCCGGCGAAGGCCAGCGCCATCCCATAGTCCCAGTAAACGTCCGGATGCAGCCCCTCCAGCTCCAGGACGCGCTCATACTGATGCACGGCATCTTCGGGCCTGCCATCGGCGAGGAGGAAGAATGCGTAAGTGTAGTTGAGAAACAGCGGCAAGGGGTCGAGGTCCAGAGCAGTGCGGAACTCCGACTGCGCCTCTTTCAGGCGCCGTTCCGGCAGGAGCACGCCGACGGCGTAGAAGCCGCGGGCGGTGGCCGAGTGCGGATCGGCCTCGATCGCCTTGCGGAACTCCGCCTCGGCGGCGCTCCAGTTCCAGTCCTGCCAGGCCAGGCTCAACCCCAGCGCGGCGTGCGCCTCGGCCAGAAGCGGATCGGTGTCCACGGCCCGCCGGGCCGCTTGGCGGGCGCGGGTGAAGGCCTCGGCCGGCGGGATGAGCCGGTAATAGCCTGCCACCGTCACGGCCGAAGAGAGAGATGCCAGCGCGGGGGCGTAGCCGGGATCGAGCCGCAGCGCCTCCTCGAAGTACTCGACGGCGCGCAACATGCTCTCCGCAGTGTTCATGTTCGTTTGCTGGCGCCCGCGCAGGTACAGGTGGTAGGCCTCCAGGCTGGCAGGGCGCTGCACGGCGGGCGGGGCAGTGCCGGGAGAGGAAGACCTCACCCGCAGGGCCATGGCGATCGACTGCGCGATCTCGTCCTGGATGGCGAACACGTCGGCCATTTTCCGCTCGTAGCTTTCGGCCCAAAGAGTAGCGCCGTCACGGACCGACACCAACCGGGCGGTCACCCTGAGCCGCTGCCCCTGCCGCCGGACGCTGCCCTCCACCAGCATGGAGGCCTGGAACTTCGCGGCGATCTCGTCGAGGGAGGGCGCTTTGCCGCGGTAGGCTGCCGTCAGGCTGCGGGCGACCACCCGCAGTCCGGGCGTCCGGGCCAGACGATTGATCACCTCTTCCGTAAGTCCTTCGCTGAAGTAGTCGCCGCCCGGATCGCCGCCGGCGTTCTCGAACGGCAGGACAGCGATGGTGGCAGCGGGCGCTTCGCGCAGGCGCCGCATGGATTGCGCCTGCCACCAGCCCAACCCGATGCCGGTGGCAGCCAGGAGAACGAGGATTCCCGCCAGCTTCCAGCCCCGCGGCATGGGCGTCAGATGGGGCGCCGTCCCGGCGGAAGCGTTCCGAGGGGCCTCCGTCCCGCCGGATGAGGTGTACTCGAACACCGGGACGTAGCCGCCCTTGGGCAGCAGGATCCGCACACGGTCCTCGCGTCCGGGACCCGCGTAGTAGTCTTCGAGCCGGCTCCTGAGCCTGCGCGCCTCCACGCGGACCACGGAGTCGATGCGCGGGTCGAAGTCCGCATCCCGGCCGAAGAACTCGATGCCGAGGACGGACTCCTTCAGCCGGTCCGTCTGCCCGGCCAGCGCGGCCTCCACCAAGTGCCGCAACAGGAGCGGAAGCCTGCCGGCGGAGGCGAAACCTTCGCTGGCCGCGACACTTTGCAGGGCCGCCCGCACCTCCTCCGCGCTCGGGCGATGTGGTTCCATTTCACGAACTTCCAAGCAGAGTATACCGTTAATCCTACCTGCAGGTTCTGCCGTAGCCCGCCTGGCCTTCCGCACACTGGACTCATGAGTTCCATGTCCCTGCCGCGCTACCACGCCTTCGACGCGCTGCGCGGCTCGATGATGCTGCTCGGCGTGGCGCTGCACAGCGCGACCGCCTACTCGTCGTTCCCCGACGTCTGGTGGTTGAAAGATCCGCAAACCAGCCGGTGGGCGGACCTGTTCATCCTTTGGATCCACTCGTTCCGCCTGCCGCTGTTCTTCGTCATGAGCGGTTTCTTCGCCGCCCTGCTGGTGGAGCGCCGCGGCGTTGGCGGATTTCTGCGGAACCGCGCCGCCCGCCTCTTGCTGCCATTTCTGCTTGGCATGGTGGCGCTGTACCCCTTTCTCAAAATCGCCAGCGTCTATTGCTGGTTTGCCGCCCGGGGTGCGGAGCCCTGGCGGAGGGTGGAGGCGTGGCTGGCGGAGGGGAGGCTGTGGCGCTCGCTGGAACCGATGCACCTGTGGTTCCTGATCGTCCTGATGATCCTCTGCGCGTGTGCCGCCGCTGTCGAGCCCTGGCTGCGGCGGGCGCTTGCGGGGGCGTGGTTCGGCAAGCTCCTCGAAAGCCGTGCCGCCGCGGCGGTGTGGACCGCCGTGACACTGGCCACGCTGCTGCCGATGCAACTGGGCATCCTGGACACGCCGGGCAGCTTCGTCCCCCAACCCCGCGTGGTTCTGGCCTATGCAGTCTTCTTCGTCTTCGGGTGGGGACTGTATCTGCACCGCGAGCGGCTGGGCGCTCTGCAACGGTTCGGCGCCGGATCGGTGGCGGCGGGCGCCGTCTGCGCCGTGTTCGCCGCCGGAGCGATTGACAGGCAACTGGCCCTTCAGCCGCAAGGGAACCGGCTGGCGCATGACGGCGCCGCACTGTTCACTGCACTCGGGTGCTGGCTGAGCCTGTTGGGGCTGGCAGGCATCGCCCTGCGCCGGCTCTCGTCTGAATCCCCGCGCTGGCGATACGCTGCTGACGCCGCCTACTGGGTCTATCTCTTCCACCCGCCGGTGCTGGTGGCGGCGCAGATCCCGATGATGCGGCTCGGCTGGCCAGCAGAGTTGAAGTTCGTGGCGGGACTCGCCTTTGCCGTTCCGGTGCTCTTCTGGACTTATGGCCGCTGGGTGCGAGGCTCCTGGCCGGGGGCGCTGCTGAACGGCCGGAGAATGGACCGGGGGCTGCCGCGCGAGCACAGGCCGGACGCGCCCGCGGTGTGCGCGCTTCAGTAGCGAAGCCGGTAGTAGACGAGTTTCAGATACTCGTTGTAGACGCCCAGGAAGCCGTGCTCGTTCTCCCACCAGCGTTCGACGCGGTAGCGGCGGTCCGGCACGGCGAAGAATGCCAGTTGCACTCCCGCGCCCGCGAGTTCGCGCGAGAAGATCCACCGCGCGCGCCGGGTGTGGATCGCGTTGGTGACGACCAGGATTCGCGTGGCGGGATGCTCGCGCAGCCACGCCTTCAGCGCCCGTGCTTCGTCGAAGGTGCTGGTGACGCCGCCGGGGAAGGGGATCTCGAAGATGGCCTCGCGAGGCACGCCGCCGCGCAGCAGCATTTCCATGGCGAGATCGGTGATGTTGGGCACCAGACCCATCTGCACGGCGCGGGAGGATTCGCTGCGGGCGATGGCGATGCGCGGGGCAATGGCCTGCTTCCACAACTCCGCGGCTGCCGCAGGGCGCGTGTCGAGATCGCCATTCAACAGCAGGATGAGATCTGCCTGCTGCGCCGGTCCGGCATCCACCAGAAACGCGCCGGCCGCGGCGAGGATGCGCCATCTCGTCACCCAGAGGGCGGCGAGCGAGCAGACGATGACGAGAGCCGCAATGAGCCAGCTGCGCCGGAACCGCATCCATCACAGGGTAGCGCCCGTGCTGCCGCGTTCGCCATCGCCGGCATGGCGCACGCAGGCGATTCGTGCGATGCGAAGCGCGCCGCTGCGTCCGTGCAAACCTGCGGGTCATAATGGGATTTGATCCCCGGCAGCGCAATTGAACAGGCACGGCAGTGGATTGCCTCCGCGCGGCGCATTGCGGCGCTGACCGGCGCCGGCATCTCCGCGGAGAGCGGCATTCCCACCTTCCGCGGCGCCGGCGGGCTGTGGCGCAATTTCCGCGCGGAAGATCTGGCGACGCCGCAGGCGTTTGCGCGCGATCCGAAGACGGTGTGGGAGTGGTACGACTGGCGGCGGGGGCTGATTGCGGCAGCCAAGCCGAACCTCGGCCACTTCGCGCTGGCACAGCTGGAAGGGCGGCTCGGAGAAGGCTTCACGCTGATCACGCAGAACGTGGACGGGCTGCACAACCGCGCCGGCTCGCAGCGCGTGCTGAAGCTGCACGGCGACATCTGGTGGACGATGTGCATCGCCTGCCGCGAGGTGCGAAGCGACTTCCGCGTGCCGTTGCCGGAGCTGCCTCCGCGGTGCGCGGACTGCGGCGGAATGCTGCGCCCCGGCGTCGTCTGGTTTGGCGAGCCGCTGTCCGGCGCCACGTGGGAGCAGGCGGAGAACGCCGTCCGGGAGTGCGAGCTGCTGATCGTGGCAGGCACAAGCGCCGTCGTTTATCCGGCGGCGTCGCTCGGACCGCTGGCGCAGAGCCACGGGGCGCGGATCATCGAAATCAACACGGAGGATACGCCGCTGAGCGGCGCGGCGGATCTCTGCCTGAGGGGGCCTTCGGGCGAGATCCTGCCGCAGATCATCGAATCATGAGAATCGCCTATTTCGACCCATTCTCCGGCATTGCCGGCGACATGACGGTGGCGGCGCTGATCGACGCAGGCGCACCGGCGCAGGATCTGTTCGAGGCGCTCGATTCGCTCGGCACAGGCGCCCGCTTCCGCATCGAGAAGGTGAAGCGCAAGGACATCGCCGCCACGCGTTTCATCGTCGAGCACGAGGACCAGAAGAAGCACCGCCACCTTCCGCAGATCGTGCGAATGATCGAGGGGTCGCGCCTTGCGGGCCGGGCGAAACAAAACGCCGTGAAAGTGTTTGAAACTCTCGGTGCGGCCGAAGCCGAGGTGCATGGCGTGCCCATCGAGAAGGTGCACTTCCACGAAGTCGGCGCCGTCGACTCGGTCTGCGACATCGCCGGCGCCTGCCAGGCGCTGGAGATGCTGGGCGTCGAAGCCGTATTCGCATCGAAGGTGAACACCGGCAGTGGCACGGTGGAGGCCGACCACGGCGTGATGCCCGTTCCCACGCCGGCGACCGCGCTGCTGCTGAAGGGCGTCCCCGTCTATGCGCGCGGACCAGAGACCGAACTGACCACGCCCACCGGCGCCGCCATTCTGGCGGCTCTCGGGCAGGGCTTCGGCGCGCTGCCGCCGATGACGTTGGAGCGGTCGGGGTTCGGCGCGGGCACGAAGGAATTCCCCATGATGGCCAACGTGCTGCGGGTCCTGGTGGGCGCGGCGGGCGGGGCGAAGGAAGCCACGCTGGTGTCGGTGATCGAGGCCAACATCGACGACGCAACGCCAGAACTGCTCGGCCATGCCATGGACCGGCTGCTGGAAGCCGGCGCCCTGGACGTCACGCTCGAGCCGGTGTACATGAAGAAGCAGCGCCCCGGCGTGCGGCTGTCGGTGATCGCGGACCCGGCGGCGCAGGAGAGGCTGGCGGCGTTGTTGTTTGAGGAAACGACGACGCTCGGCGTGCGCTTCTGGCAGGCGGAGCGGCGCGTGCTGCCGCGCAGCCACGCCGAGGTCGAGACGCCCTTCGGCCGGGTGCGGATGAAGGTTTCGCCCGCAGGCAGCGCCCCGGAATTCGAGGACTGCCGGCGCCTGGCGGCGGAGACGGGCAAGCCGCTGAAGGAGATTTACGCCGCGGCCATCGCCGCCTACAGGAATTCCCGATGAGCGACAAGTTCTACATCACCACCCCGATCTACTACGTCAACTCGGCGCCGCACCTCGGCACCGTCTACTGCACCCTGGCCGCCGACACGATCCGGCGCTACCACGCGATGGGCGGACGCCGGGCGCTGCTGGTGACAGGAAGCGACGAGCACAGCCAGAACGTCGAGCGGGCAGCGAAAAAAAAGGGCCTTTCGCCTTTCGATTTTTCCACCGAACTCGCCGCCGAATTCCAGCGGGAATGGAATCTTTTCGGCATTCCCTACCGCTTCATCCGCACCTCCGATCCGCGCCACCACGCCACCGTGCAGTGGCTGTTCGAGCGCTGCCGCTCGAACGGCTTCATCGAGAAGGGCGCCTACACGGGCCAGTACTGCTTCAACTGCGAGCTTTACGTCAACGACGCCCAGCCGGGCGACCCCTGCCCGGACTGCCAGCGGCCCACCGAGACCGTCACCGAGGAAAACTACTTCTTCAAGCTCTCCGCGTTTGAAAAACCGCTGCTCGAATTGTACGAAAAACAGCCGGATTTTGTGGTGCCGGATTACCGGATGAACGAGATCGTTTCGTTTGTCCGGGGCGGGCTGCGGGATCTTTCGATCACGAGGTCCAACCTGCAGTGGGGCATTCCCGTGCCGGTGGAGGGGCGGCACGTCTTCTACGTGTGGTTCGACGCGCTGATCAGCTACCTGACGGCGGTGCGCGACGAGGACTGGTGGCCGGCGGATGTACACCTGATCGGCAAGGACATCCTGCGCTTCCACGCCATCTACTGGCCCGCATTCCTGATGGCGGCGGACCTGCCGCTGCCGCGGCGCATCGTGGCGCACGGCTGGATTCTCAAGGATTCGCTGAAGATGTCGAAGTCGCGCGGCAACGTGGTGCGGCCGGAGCCGCTGCGGCAGGTCATCGGCGCCGATCCGCTGCGCTACTTCCTGCTGCGCGAGATCCCGTTCGGCCAGGACGGCAACTTCAGTTACGAGGCGCTGATCACGCGGCTCAACGCCGATCTGGCCAACGGACTCGGCAATCTCGCCTCGCGCACGCTCACCATGATCCGGCAGTACCGCGGCGGGCGCATCCCGGCGGGCGAGGCCGACGCGGGCATCCGGGCGCAGGCCGAAGAGACGATCCGCGGCTGGCGGGCGGCGTTCGACGCCTTCGAGTTCCACCGTGCGCTCGAGCAGCTGTGGTCGCTGCTGGGCGCGGTGGACAAGGCGATCGTGGCCTATCAGCCGTGGCTGCTGGCCAAGCAGAAGGATGAGGAGAGCCAGGCGAAGCTGGATACGATCCTGTCCACTTCGGCCGAGGTGCTTCGCATCGCCGCAGTGCTGCTGGCGCCGGTGATGCCGGAAGCCATGCAGAAAATCTGGTCGCAGCTCGGCATGGAAGGCATCGTGGAAAGTGAGAGGATCGACCGGCTCGCCTGGGGCGGTTTGCGGGAAGGCCAGGCGATCGGAGAGGTCGAAGCGGTGTTTCCGCGGCTCGATATGGCCAGGACCATCCAGAGAATTGAGGAACTCGACGAGGCGGAGGTGGAGCGGATCCAGGCGCTGCTCGGCAAGAGCGAAGCTGCGCCCGCGGCGCCGCAATGGCAGCGTCCGGAAGGCGTGCCGTCCCTGGAGCCCGAGATCACCATCGAGGACTTCGCCAGGGTGGATCTTCGCGTGGCGCTGGTGCTGGCGGCGGAGCGGGTGAAGGGCGCCGACAAGCTGCTGCATCTCACGGTGGATGTGGCCGAGGAGAAGCCGCGAACGATCGTGGCCGGCATCGCCCAGCAATACTCGCCGGAGGAGCTGGTCGGACGCAAGGTGGTCATTGTCGCCAACCTCGCGCCGCGGAAGCTGCGCGGTCTGGTTTCGCAGGGAATGATCGTTGCGGCGTCGCTCGAGAACGGGCCGCCGGTGCTGGTAGCGCCCGTGGGCGACGTGCCCGCCGGGGCGAGGCTGAAATGAACTTCCCGCTGATCGACACGCACTGCCACCTGGATGCGCGCGTCTTCGACGCCGACCGCGAGGCCTGCATCGGGCGCGCCCGCGCCGCGGGAGTCGAGCGCCTGGTGGCCATCGGCACCGGTGACGGCCCCCCCGACCTGGAGGCGGGCATCCGGCTGGCGGAGCGACATCCCTTCATCAGCGCCACCGTGGGCGTTCACCCGCACGACGCGGCCAAGGCCACGGATCAGACGTGGGCGGAGCTGGCGGCGCTCACCGCGCACCCGAAGGTGGCAGCAGTGGGCGAGATCGGGTTGGACTATCACTACAACTTCTCGCCTCCGGAGACGCAGCGCGCCGTTTTCGTCCGCCAGCTGGAGCTGGCCCGCGAGGCGCGCCTGCCAGTGGTGATTCACACCCGGGAAGCTTGGCGCGACACCGTGGAGTTGATCCGCCGCCACTGGGCGCCGGGGCCGGGCGGCGTTTTCCACTGCTTTTCGGGCGGACCGAGGGAGGCGGAAGAGGCGCTCGAGCTGGGATTTTATGTGAGTTTTTCCGGCATCGTGACATTTCCGAAGGCGGAGGAGATTCGCGAGGCGGCCCGGCTTGTGCCGGAGGACCGCCTCCTGGTGGAAACCGACGCGCCCTACCTGGCCCCGGCGCCTCACCGGGGCAAGCGCAACGAGCCTGCCTACATCGTGGAGACCGTGAGGATGCTGGCGCGGGTGCGCGGCGTGGAGCCGGAATCTGTGGCCCGGCTCGCCTGGGACAACTGGAGCCGCCTGTGTTTGCAGGAAACCGCAACGAACCGTTAAACTTGAGGCATCCGATGCCTGCCGGAAAGCTGGGCTTGGCCCTCACCGCGCGCGAACTCACTGCTTTGGTGGCCGACGACCTGAAGCAGGTGGAGAGCGTATTCCGGCTGGAATCGATCGGCAGCGTCGAGGCAGTCGGCAGCATCGCCCGCTACCTGCAAGGCAACGGTGGCAAGCGGCTGCGGCCCATCCTGTTGCTGGTGAGCTGCCGGCTCTTCCGCGATCCAACGCCCGAAGCGATCCAGCTGGCGGCGGTGGTGGAGCTGATCCACACAGCCACACTTGTCCACGACGATGTGATCGACGAGGCCAAGACGAGGCGCGGGAAGAGTTCCGCCAACGTGGTGTGGGGCAACCAGATTTCCGTGCTGGCGGGCGACTGGCTGTACATGCAGGCCTTCCAGATCGCGCTGCGGCTGCGGCGTTTCGAGATCCTGGACTTGCTCATCACGCTGACGCAGCGCATGGTGGACGGCGAACTGCTGCAACTGGAGCGGCTGGGCCGGATCGACATTTCCGAGGCCGATGCGCTGGAGCTGATCGACAACAAGACAGCCAGCCTGTTTGCGGCCTGCACCAGGCTGGGCGGCATCGCCGGCGGCGCCAGCGAAGAGGAGCTGGCCCTGCTGAGTGACTTTGGCTGGAACCTCGGCATGGCGTTCCAGATCGCCGACGACATCCTGGACTTCACCGCCCGCGAGTCCGTGCTGGGCAAGCCCGTCGGCAACGACCTGCGGGAAGGCAAGGTAACGTTGCCGCTTTGCTATGCCCTTGACGGCGCCACGCCGGAAGAGCGGACGGCCGTGGAGGCCGTGCTCTCGGACCGCGCGTACGGGCGTGCCAGCTTTGAGCAAATCCGGGCGCTGCTCGAGCGCCATGGCGGCATCGAGCGGGCGCGGGCCCGGGCGCGCGAATTCACCTCGAGGGCGCGCCTGCTGCTGGAGAGCTTCCCCGATACCCCCGCCCGCGCCGCCCTGCTGGCCGCCACGGATCTGGTGGCGGACCGCGACCGCTGATATCCTCGTAGCCGGAAGATCCGGCATGGACCGGCGCACATTTTCACTCTCTCCGCTGGCCGTTTGGGGCCTGTCCTGCCGGACTGCGCCCGAAGACTCCGGATGGCCGGCCCGATGGGACCGGCTGCTGATCCAGAAGGCGGTGACGGCCCGCGACGAACGTTTCGATGCGAACCTCTCCATGCTGCGCTCGATTCTCGGCCCGGAGTACCGCTACCATACGCGGCTCCGCCAGCGAACCGTGCATCCGACCCGCGATTCGCTCGAATACGCGCTCTACCTGCTGGAGGAGGGCGCGCCGGAGCGGCTCCTGCGCGCGCACCGCATTCTGGAGCGGGTGGCGCCTCTGCAGGTGACCGATCCGCAGTCGCAGTGGTATGGCCTGTGGGGCTATTTCCTCGAGGAGCCTCCCGATCAGATGGCGCCGGCGGACTGGAACTGGGCGGACTTCAACGGCGCGCTGCTTCTGCTGATCGAGTTCCGCCACGGGGCGCGGCTGCCGGAAGGGCTGCGCGGGCGCGTGCGGGAGGCCATCGGGCACGCAGCCCGCTCGGTGATGCGGCGCAACGTCCGGATGTCGTATACCAACATCGCCATCCAGGGGACGTTCGTAACGCTGGCCGCCTCGGAGTTGCTCGGCGACGAGGAACTGGGCGCCTACGCGCGTGAGCGGATGGTCCGGCTGTGCCGCGAAATCGACCGCACGGGCAGCTTCGCGGAGTACAATTCGCCCACCTACGCCCGCGTCAGCCTGATGAACCTGGCCAGGATCCGGATGTACGTGCGGCACGAGGAATCCCGCCGCCGCGCCGCCGCCATCGAGCGCCGCTTCTGGCAGCACCTCGCCTCCCACTGGGACGCGGCGCGCCGGCAGTTCTGCGGTCCGATGAGCCGCTGCTATTCGACGGATCTCGGCTATCCGCTGTGGCTCGAGAAAGGGCTTCGCGGGCGCCTGGGTTTGGCGACGCCCGAAAACCGCACCGGCGATGCCGACGGGGAAACGGCCCTCCACGACTATCGCTGCCCCGAAGACGTGGCCTCGCGGTTTCTTGCCGCAGAGCCGGGGCGCGAGCACCGCGAGCTCTACATGGCCGATCCGCCCACTGCGGGCACGGCGTTCTTCTCGCGCGATTTTTCCCTCGGCAGCGCCAACCGCAGCGACTTCTGGGTACAGCGCCGCCCGCTGCTCGGCTTCTTCGGCGGCGATGCGCGGCCGGCGCGCACGCTGCAACTGCGCGTCGTCAAGGACGGCTACGACTTTTCCTCCGCCGTCTTTCACAGCGTGCAGTCCCGGGGCCGCGTCCTCGCCGTGGTCGGCTTTCGCAATCCCGGCGGGGACCGACACATTCTGCTGGACCCGATCCGCGGCGGGCGCTTCGAGTGCGGGCGGCTGTTCGGCGAATTGCATCTGAGCGGGCTGCCCGCGGACGCGAGCACCCAGGGGGACGAGCGAGGTTTTCAGATGGATTGCTCCCTGCTCCGCGTGCGGCTGCGCTTGCTGGGCGGGCGCTTTGGAGCGCGCCCGCTCGAGCTGCGCCTGCACCCGCACTCGGGCAGCCTGACGGCGACTGTGGATTTCAAGGCGCCCGAAACGCCGCGCACCGTCGATTGGACGCGCGTGGGCACCGCTTTCGCCGCCCTCGCTGTGGAAGTCGCCGATGGCGGCGCCGAGTGGGCTTCCGCGGAGCCGCAGATGCGCGTATCCGGGGATCTTGTGGAACTCGGCTGGGGCGAGCTCGCGCTCCGCGCTCTGGCGCGCGTGGCCCCGGTGGAGGATCATGAGCAGGCTTTCCAGGCCACGATTCACGGCCAGCCGGCGCCCGCGCCGCGCTTGTCGGAGGAGCTGCTCGCCCAGGGCGCGGCGGCTCCTGGCTTCCGTTGACCGCTTCGCGTAGCATGGGAGTGCCATGACGACGCGAAGATCCCTGCTTGCCAGCCTCGCCCTGCCCGCGTTCGCGCAGAGGCGCCGCCTGCGGATCGGCGTCACCGACTGGAACCTGCGGCTCGCGGGGCGGATCGAAGCTGTAGCCCTGGCCGCGAAGCTGGGCTTCGATGGCGTGGAAGTGAGCCTCGGCCGGCGGGTCGTCGAGAACCGCCTGCCGCTCGACGACGCCGGCGTGCAGGAGCAATACCTGGACGCGTTCCAGCGGCACGGCATCGCCATCGCCGGCACTTGTCTCGACGTGCTGCACGTCAATTACTTGAAGAGCGATCCTCTCGCCCTGCGCTGGATCGAAGACGGGATCCGGGTCAGCCGCGCTCTCGGAGCGAAGGTCATGCTCCTGCCGTTTTTCGGCAAAGGCGCCCTTCAGACCGGGGAGGAGATGGAGCGTGTGGGAGATGCGCTTCGCGAACTTGCGCCACGGGCGGAGAAGGCGGACGTGCTGCTCGGGCTGGAGAACACGATCTCGGCCCGGGACAATGCGCGCATCCTGGATCGCGCGCGCAGCGCGGCGGTCCGCGTTTACTATGACGTGGGCAACTCGACCTTTAACGGACACAACCCGCTGGAGGAGATCCCCTGGCTCGGCAAGGACAGGATCTGCCAGTTCCACTTGAAGGACAAGGGCTACCTGGGCGAGGGGGTGATCGACTTTCCGGCGATCCTGCGGCTGATCGCCGACATTGGCTTTGAGGGCTTCGCCAATCTGGAGACCAATGCGCCTTCGGGCTCGGTCGAGCAGGATATGGCGCGCAATCTGGGCTACATCCGCCGAATTGCCGGTTGAGTCGGACGGGCGCGGCCGGGTTTCCAGGGGCCGGGTGTGATCGGACCGCTGACGCGGTGTTGTCCAAGCGGCCGCAAGCTCATGCATTTTCAGGCGATTGAGGCACACCCCCGGGAGGTGGCGGCGGGGATGGAAACGGACATGAAGGTCTGGTTCGACTCCTATGCGGCGAACCGGGCGAGGCCAGTATTAAGAACGCTAAATGCAGCGGCGTCATTGCGTTGGCGTCCGGCAAAGGGTTGACACCATGCGGAATTCAGGTTACCCTTGGACAACACCCTGATGTAGAAGCAGATACAACTTCTGTGGAGTGGCAGCGAGGTCCCGGAATGACCTTTCAAATCGGTGAGAAGGTGGTCTACCCGAACCATGGGGTGGGCACGATCGAGAACATCAGTTCCCGAACCTTCGGCAATCAGACCGAGAAGTTCTACCTGCTCCGGCTCTCCGTCAACAACATGACCGTCATGGTGCCGTTTTCCCACGTCGAGCAGGTGGGTTTGCGGAAGGTGACACGGAACGGCGACGTGAACAAGGTTCTGCACTACCTGGCCAATGGTTCCAGCAAGACGTGCCAGGATTGGAAGGACCGCTTCAAGGAGAATTCCGCGAAAATGCAGAGCGGAAGTCTGCTGGAGATCGCCGAAGTCCTCAAGTGCCTGGTTGAGATTCAGGCGCAGAAACCCCTGTCCTTCCGCGAGAAGAAAATGCTGGAACGGGCTCGGCTGATGCTGGTGTCGGAACTGGCGACCTCCCGAGGCGTCTCGGAGAACGAGGCCGTGCAGCTCCTGGCACGCTCCCTGGCCAAGGCGAGCTTGAAGTTCCCGGAGCCTCTCTAAGAGAGTTCTCCGCTCCTGAAGCCCGGCGGAGCGGTTCGCGGGCGGAAGGCCCGGTTGATGTCTGCGCGCGAGGGTGGCGGCGTGCATACTTGTGGCGGCCCGGTGGAACCCCTTAGTACCCTTCGGTCTTCATGACTACAAATTCAGCCGATTCCCGCATAGTCTTTCCGTCACTTCTGGCCGATGATACCAGTGGAAGGACAAGACTCGCGGAATGCAGTGTCTCCATTGCGGGAAGAAACTGTCGCTTCTGCGCAAGCTCTCGGACGGCAAATTCTGTTCCGATGCGCACCGCGAGGCCTACCACCGCCAGCAAGACCACCTGGCGCTGGCGAGGCTGATCGAGTCGCAGACGGGCAAGGCGCCCGCCAGGATCAAGGAGCCGGCGAGAAAGGCGCGCGGCAGGAGCGAAGCCGTCCCGGCGTTTGCGCCGATGCTGCCTCAAGCGGCCGTGTGGGCGCGGTGGAGTCGCCTCACTTGCCCGCAGTTGGCGCCCGAAAGTCCCCGGGCGCGCCTGCACCTTCCTGAGTCTGGTTTGCGGCCTGCCGTGCGGGGTTTCCCGACCTTCTCGGCGGCGGAATGGCCGCCCGCCGTGCGGCCGCTGTTGAGGGCGCTGGACACAGGCCCGGACTACGAATTGCCCGCAGCCCCGCCGTTCCTGGGACCGGCCGCCGCGATCGGTCCGCTGGCCGAGGCCGCCGAGGTGGCCGTCCCGCCTGTCCAGCCGCTGAGGGTGGCGGCGGTTCCGCCGGTCAGGGCGAGCGGAGGAGCGGCGCCGGGCAAAGGCTCGCCCCGTCTGCTGGAGCGCCGCAAGATGGTGGTCATTGTCCCGAAGTCGGGGCTGGAGCCGCGGCGTGGATGGTCTCTGCCCGCTGAACCGGCTCGAGTGACCTGGGAGGCGGGCCCCATTGCGGCTGGCCGAAAGACGTGCGTTTACGGCCCTGCCCAAGGGGCCGATGGGGGCGCCGTTTCGCCTGCCCTGTGCGCCGTTCTGGACCCCCCTGCCTGGCTTCAACCCGAGAGTCCCGCCCCGGCGGCCGAAGGCCCAAGCCCTCGGCGCGAGGCGCCGCCGGTATGCGTGAACCTTGTTCGGCTCCCGGCCCCGCTGCCGCCCCTGGCTCGTGAATCTTCGCATCAGGAGTTCTCGGCTGGGCCTGAATTCCCCGAAGCCGCAATGGCTGCTGCACTCCCGCAGCATCACTCCGGGCCGGGTCTTTGCCAGTTGAGGATTCAGCCTGCCCTGCCGGATCAGGATGCCCGCATCCAACCGGGCGGGCCAACGTGCTGCCGGGAGCTCTGCCTGGCATGGCTGCCGGTCAAGCCGGCCTCACATTGGCCGGACATCCGTCTGGCGCCTGTGGCGGAGCGGCCCGGCTGGCCGCTCTTTCCCGGCCGGGTGTCGGTAGCGGTGTCCGCCGCCGCTGGCCAAGCGGAGGTGCATCGCTGGGAGCCGGCGCCAATCGAAGAGCGGATCGAGCCGGCGCTCGCGCCGGTGCTGGCGGCTCATCTGGCGCCGCGCCAACTGCGCCCATGCTGGCGCTTGGTCCGGCTGCCGGCGCCGGCGCCGGTACTGGCTCCTGCTGCTGCTTGCGGCAGCACGGCATGGATTCGGTCTGAAGCGGGGGCGGCGATTCCGCCGGCCCGGCTGGATCTGCAACCCCCTGAGCCCCCGGAGGCGTTGCGCCGGCCGGAGCCGGAAGAGGCCACGGCCGCCGGACTGCGGGCGCTGGAAGAGGCGGTGTCCCGGCCGCCGCTCAGCCCCGGCGGAGAGCAAGTGCCGCTGGAGGAGGCTGCGCTGCCGGTCGGGCCCTCCGGAGAGGCGGGAGAGGCCGCGCCGCCGCTGGCGGCACAGGCCGCGCCTATGGAGGGCGGGCAGGATCCCGAGCTGGGCCTCATTCCGCCGCCCTGCCGCCGCCTGCCCATGATGCCGGTCCGCCCGAAGGATTGTCCGGCGACGCTGGCGGCTCCGGATGGCGCCACGGCTTGCGCGTGCTGGCCCTCGCTCGACGATCCCCATCCCGCGCTGCCGGCAATGCGGCTGCAACTGGACCACGCCGATGGTTCCGGACCCCGCCGCGAGGCCGCCCAGCGGGCCCGCCGCCGCAAGGCGGCGCAGGCGCCGCGGAGGCGGTTTTGGGCCCACGCGCCTTCGGATTTGAAGTGGATCGCGGTGGCGCTGCCGCTTTTGTTGATCGTGGTGGTCTACAGTTTCCGCACCGGCACGCCGAACAATCCGTCAGGAGAACCGGCAGTGACCTCCGCCGTCCCAGTTCCGCAGGCGGCAGCGCCCGGCGCGCCCGCCGTCAAGGTGAACGCCCTGCAGCGGTTCATCATGCGCCGGGCCGGCGTCCGCCTGTTCGATGATTTCCGGGCCGGGCTCGCGTCCTGGCAGGGACGTGAGGGCTGGGCGAAGACCTGGCGCTATGGCGACGCAACCTTTGTTGAGCCGGGCGAGCTGGCCTTGCTATCTCCGAGCATTGGATTGTCCGACTACACGCTGACCTTTCTGGGCCAGATTGAGCGGAGGAGCCTGAACTGGGTGTTCCGGGCAACAGACACGGCCAATTATTACTCGATGCGGATCGTGGTCACTCGCGGCGGGCCGCTGCCGGAGGCCATGGTCGTGCGGTCTGTGACGATCAATGGCCGGGAGAGGGACGTCAAGAGCCTCCCCATACCGTTCCCGGTGAAGGCGGACACGCTCTATCTGGTGCGGATGGAGGTCAGAGGGCAGGATTTCACTACTTACATCCAGGACCAGCTGGTGGACCACTTCAGCGACGCGCGCCTGAGATCTGGCGGCGTCGGATTCTACAGCCCGAGGGGAGACCGGGCGCTGCTGCGGTGGGTGGAGGTCTCGCATCAGTACGACTATCTGGGGAGGCTGTGCGCGCTGCTATCTCCCTACAGCGTGCAGAACCTGGCAGGAGACTGAATGGCAAAGACGAGGAAGGCTATGAAAGAGGACAACCGCCTGTTGGAGGAGCTCAAGCCGGAGAAGGGCAGCGCTCTGGCCCGCGCTGTCGCCCTGCATTTGGACGGCAAAGGGCGCGAGGCGCTGGCCGAACTGGACCGCGCGCTGGAGTCCGGCGATTCTCCGCGGGAAATCTACGCCGCTCGCGGTCACATCCAGTTCGAACTGGAGCTGTACGACGACGCGGTGAAGAGCTACGAGGCCCTGACCACCATCGACCCCAACGCATTGTCGGCCTTCTTCAACCTGGCCGTGTGCCAGGAGAAGCTGGGCCGCTGGACGGAGGCGGCGGCGAACTTCGAACGCGTGCTCCAGCACGAAACCGGCCGCAGCGACGCCCGCCTGGGCCTGGGCATCTCGCTGCTTCACCTGAAGAAGGCCGAGCACGCGCTGGAATGCTTCAACCAGTGCCTGAACTCGGAGCCGTCCAACGAGACGGCCGTGTTCGGCAAAGCTGTGGCGCTCGAGCTGCTCAGCCGGTTCGATGAGGCACTGGCGCTCTACCGCCAGCTGCTCGCATCCAATCCGAACGCCGAAGAACCGATGTCGAACATGATCCACATCGGCATGCGGCGGGGCGACGAGGCGCTGGTGGCGGAGATCAGCGAGCGTCTGCTGGCGCTTCGGCCGTTCTCGCAAACGGCGCTGGAAGGCTTGGCCTGGTGCGCCTTTCACAAGAACGAGTACGAGGCCGCATCACGCTACTGCGCCAAAATGGTGGAGCTCACGCCGGAGCACTTCGAGCGGCGCTACAACCTCGGCGTGGCCCTGCAGAAGCTCGAGAAGTACGAACAAGCCGAGAAGTCCTACGAAGAGGCTTCACGGCTGAGGCCGGACCATGTGCAGACGTGGGCCAATCTCGGCGTGGTGCGCCAGGCGCTGGGCAACGTCCGCGGCGCCAGGGAAGCCTATGAGACGGCCTTGCGGATGAACCCGGACCTGCCGGAGGTGATGGCCAACCTGGCCGGCCTGCTGGAGGCGCAGGGCCACACAGAGGAAGCCGAGGCGCTCTACGACCGGCTGGTGTCCAGGCAC
This sequence comes from uncultured Arcobacter sp., assembly GCA_964458495.1. Taxonomy (GTDB): domain Bacteria; phylum Acidobacteriota; class Terriglobia; order Bryobacterales; family Bryobacteraceae; genus JANWVO01. Next base: position 4,123 of record CAYWJB010000026.1, on the reverse strand, counting down.
CCCGACTTTCCCGATGCCTACTTCCGCCTTGGGTATTTGAGGCTGTGCCGCGGCGACGCACTGGGCGCCATCGAGGCGTTCGGGCACTGCGTGAAATCGAACCCGGACTGGGTGGAGGCGCAGATCAACCTCGGCCTCGCCTTCAAGCAGACCGGCGAAATCGACAAGGCCGAGTCGCATCTCTCTCGCGCGCTGGAACTCAAGCCCGATTCGGTCGAGGCCCTGCGCGGATTGGCCGCTCTCGCCGTCGAGCAGGGCGACGATCCCCGGGCGCTGGAGCTTCAGGGCAAGCTCATTGACCTCGGCGAACGCTCGCCCGAGTTGTTCTACAACACCGGGCTGTTGCTGCACCGGCGCGGGCAGCTCGACGACGCCGTCTCGCTCTATCGCGAGGCCATCGTCCTGCGGCCTCAGTTTCCGGAGGCGCTGTTGAACCTCGGCCATGCGCTCAAGGCGCAGGGACGCAACGAGGAGGCCAAGAGCTACTGGCGCCAGGCCCTGGAGATCAAGCCGGAATTGGCCGAAGGCTATTTCGGCGATTGACCGGTGGCCGGCGCAGCTGGACAGGGACGGCGGCCGGGGCGAGGCTGACGCCGCCAGCGTGATGGGGCCGCCTTGTCGTTCGCCTCAGCGGGCGGAGGCGGCCGGAAGCACGTAGCCTGCGCCGGACGAGGAAGCCAGCCGGCCCATTGGCCCCGCGCCCTCTCAGGGTAGACAGGCGCCCGCAGTCAGGCTGATCCTCCCGGTGGATGAGGAGCAGGCTCGTTTGGCGCGCCTCGCGCCGGATGCCCATCTGCCGGCCTGGCAGACCCGGGGTCGCTGCATAGCTTTCATCATCCGCTGCCGGCTCGCGGTCCGCCGGACCTGCCGCTGCCGGTTCTGCAGGTGTGAGTCTCCGTGGCGCCCAAGGCCTGCCGGCTCGTGGCGCGCGGCGTGGTCTGTCACCAACCGGCGCCCCGAACATGGGTTCTGACACGGCACAGGTACATATCGGCGGTGATGTATAGCGTCGAACCGTCGTCGCCCCAAGCCACGTTGGCGGTGGCCTCGCCGGTGTCGATCCGCCCCAGTCTCTTGCCCTCGGGTGTGTAGATGTGCACTCCGCCGGGGCCTGTAGCCCACAGGTTGCCTTGGGCATCCACCTTCAGCCCGTCTGGCAGCCCCGGCAACTCGCGGCTGACCATCGCCGTCACATCGGCGAACACCCTGCCGGCGCCGAGCGTGCCGTCGGGTTTCACCGGGTAAGCCATCCAGATCGCACGCTGCGGGTCGCTGTTGGCCACATAGAGGGTCTTCTCGTCGGGGGAGAACGCGATGCCGTTCGGGCGGCTCAGTTCGCTCGTCAGCAGGGTCAGGCCTCCCTGGGACCACCGATAGACGCCACAGAAGTCGAGTTCGCGTCGAGGGTCGTTCCACTGTTTTGGAAGCCCGTAAGGAGGGTCAGTGAAATAGAGATCGCCGTTCGACCTCAGGGCGCCGTCATTCGGGCTGTTCAGCCGCTTGCCCTGATACCGGTCGGCCAGCGTCACCTTGCCGCCGTCAGCATCCATGCGGGCCACGCGGCGGTCGCCGTGTTCCATCAGGATCAGCCGTCCTTGCGGGTCGATCAGCAGGCCGTTGCTGCCCGGCTCGCGCCCGTACCCGGCCACGCCGGTGTAGCCCGCGGGCTTCAGAAACAGCTCGATGCCGCGGTCCCGCGACCACTTCATCACCGAGTTCCGCGGGATGTCGGAAAACAGCAGGTAGCCGCCCTTGCGGTCCCAGACAGGACCCTCCGCCCATTCAAAACCGGTGGCCAGCACTTCGACTCGCGTCCCGGGCGGAAGGAGCGCGTCCAACCCCGGATCCTCGCGGACGATCGTGCCCAGCACCGGATACGATCTTGGCGGCTGGCCAAAAGCGGCCGGCGCGGGAGTCAACAGCAGCATCACCCACAGGCAGCATGTACGCATAGCGCCCTCTATTCTAATCGCGGCTGTCGCTGACCGCACCCGTCCGGAAGTACCGCGCGGAGTGGCAGGCTCTCAATCATCCGGGCTTCTGCCCTCTGCACGGGCGACGGAGGCCGCTGCCGCAACCCGGGCAATGGCGGCCGCAACGGGCAAGCGCGCCGGCCAGGCTCAGTTGGCGCCCCGGCCGAACAGAACCACCGGGATCGTGCGGAGGATGATCTGCATGTCGAGCGTCAGGCTCCAACGGTCGATGTATTCAAGATCCAGCCGCATCCACTCGTCGAAGTCGACTTCATCCCGCCCGGCAAGCGTCCAAAGGCAGGTGAGCCCCGGCCGCATCCGGAGCCTCCGCCGCTGCCAGCGTTCGTAACGCTCCACCTCCTCGGGGACGGGCGGGCGCGGCCCGACGATTGACATCTCGCCCCTGAAAACGTTCCAGAGTTGCGGCAACTCGTCAAGCGAGAACTTCCGCAACCAGCGGCCGACGGGTGTGACGCGCGGGTCGTTGGGGATCTTGAAGGCAGTTCTCTTCACATTAAGATGGGCCAGTTCGGCCTTCCGCGCCTCGGCATCGGCCGACATGGTGCGGAATTTGTACAGCACGAAACGCCTGCCATTGAGACCGCAGCGCACCTGCCGGAAGATGGCCGGCCCAGGGCTTGTCAGGCGGACGGCGGCGGCGATCAGCAGCATGAGCGGCCACAGCATGAGCAGCGCCGCGCCGGAGACGCCGAGGTCAAAGGCGCGCTTGAGCAGCAGACGGAAATCGTCATGCGGGGCGCCGGAAAAGGTGAGCAACGGCTCTCCCGCGAGGTATTCCAGGTCCACGCGGCTGTGCAGGTGCGGCAGGAAGCCGACATGGAAGCGGGTGCGGACGCCTTCTTCCTCGCACAGCAGGAGCAGGTCCTCCAGTTCGGCCAGCTGCCGGGAGTCCAGGGCGAAAAGAATCTCGTCGACCACGCGCGTTTCCAGCAGCCGGGGCAATTCCCGTAGGGCGTGAACCGGGTAGGGCCTCGACAGGAGGATCTCGCCGGTCTCCGGGCCGAGGAAGCCTGCCAGCTCCAGGCCGAACTCGCCGCTCTGTTCCACCAGGCGCCCCAGCCGCTGCGCCCTGTCTCCTGTGCCGGCGACATAGACGATCCGGCGGTCCGCCGCCGCACCCGCCAGACGCCGGTAGGCGGCCCGGACGGCCAGCCGGGAGATGGACAACAGGAGCAGCGTGTAGAGGGCCCACAGGGCGAGGAAGGGACGGCTCAGATCGAGGCGCTGTGCGTATTCCAGAAAGACGAGCGCCGTGATGGCGAGAGCGCACTGCTGGAAGGCGCGGAGCAGGATGCGGCGGCGGCCGGTGGCGAGGATCTGGTCGTAGGCGCGCACCCAGAGTCCGGCCAGTAGCCAGGCGGCCATGCCGGCGGCCAGCAGCAATGCGCGGACCGCGCCGGAGAGAAAAAAGAGCCGCTCCAGGGGAAGGTTTTGGCGGGTGAAATAGGCGAGGTGGAAGGCGGCCCAGACGACGGCGAGGTCTGCAAGTAGCAGGAAAGGACGGAGTTTCGCCTGCTGACGGGTGAACACGTGCCGGACTAGAGCATACCACAGGCCCTGCGGTGGTCACCGCAGGGGTCGAAGAATCGCGCTCTCCGGTGTTGCGCCGCCGGGTCCGGCGATGGTACAGTTGTTGCTGGAGACGTTCTCGGGGACGTCACTCGGACGAGAGAAAGAAAAAAGGGCTTGCAAAGGCGGGTCCGGTTTGGTAGTCTGAGTGATGGGCGCTGAGCGCCGGGCCGGAAGCGAAAGCGGAAGGCAGATCCGGCGGCAGCGGTTGAAGTCCTCAGCAGGTCTCAAGTTTCCCAAGTTTTTGGAGGCGACCTGATGTGCCCCTGCGGAAGGCAGGGCGAGGTCAGGCACGTTCCGAATCGCCTTTCGAGGCCGGCAGCTGGCTGCTCTTCGTGAAGATCGGCGGCGGCTGTCCAGATCTTTGAAAATCTGGTTGAACGCGAAGTTAATTCCGTTTCAGTCTTGAGTCAAACCGGGGCGAAGCAACTCACATGGTTTTCCATGAGAGTTTGATCCCGGCTCAGAATCAACGCTGGCGGCGCGCTTAACACATGCAAGTCGCACGAGAAAGGGGAGCAATCCCTGAGTAAAGTGGCGCACGGGTGAGTAACACGTGG
>CAYWJB010000025.1:13966-54339 GCA_964458495.1 uncultured Arcobacter sp. | reverse complement strand
ACCACCGCGATTCCCGCCATCTACACAACCCCGAACACAACGCACGCGGCCCACACCCCCTTCAGCCCGCGGCACAAACGGAACCCTCACCTACCCAACGAAGGAATTTCTCCCACCTTTTCACCCACTCCTGCTACCCCCAGGCACTCCGGACAGGAAGCCGTGCATCCATAGCCCGGATGGTCGCTTGCCGCCCAGAAACAGAAGTAGAATGCGATACCTCCCCACTGCTCTCCGGCGGAAAATTGCGAAACGAACCGGAAATCTCGCAACGTGTTTTTTATCAGCGACTTGCCGAAACGGCGAGCCCTTTGCAAAACTGCCCTGCCATCGCACCCACACGGAAAATTGCGAAACGAACCGGAAATCTATTAACTGTATTCAAAAACAATAACTTGCAAACAGGAACCCTCGCCTCACCGCCCCCTCCACAAGTTGGGCAAGAACCGGAAGTACAGAAGATGCCGCCACGTAGACCAGTCATGCCCCCCGTGCCCGCCCACGTAGTACTCATGCCGGATGTTGTGTCTGACCAGCGCATCGTGCAACGCCACGCATCGCTCTCCCATCCGCCCCTTGGCCTCTTCGGTTCCCTGCCCGACGAACAAATACGCCACTTTCTCGTTCACCTGCGGATCGTTGAGGAACTTCTCGAGCGTTCTCTCCGCGTCCACGTCTCCGGCGCTCAGGATTCCGAACGACGCAAACAGGTCCAGCGAGCGGAACCCGATGAACATCGTGTGGCGTCCGCCCATGGAGAGCCCGGAAAGGGCGCGCCCCCGCGGATCCCTCCTCACTCTGTAAGCCGACTCGACCAGAGGGATGACATGCTTGCGCAGCTCGGCCTCAAAGAGGTCGAACGTCAGCTCCACGTGCTTCGGATGGTTGCGGTGGATCATCTGATTGTTCGGCACCACAATCACCATCGGCACGGCCTTGCCTTCGGCCAGCAGGTTGTCCATCATCAGGTCCACGCGCCCGTCGTAAATCCAGTTGCGAGGCAGATCGCCGCTGCCGCCGACCAGGTACAGCACGGGGTACGTCTTCCTCCGGTCATATCCGGGCGGCGTATAAACGTAGAGATCGCGCTCCCCCTGCGTGACGCTGGAATGGTAGACATGGCGGGTCACCGCTCCGTGCGGAACGTCGCGCGCGTCGTAATAGGCGGGCCCGCTGCCGTGTACAACGACTGTGCTGAAGGGCGGCATCGCCGTGGACCCCGCGATCGTGTTGTTCGGATCGGCCACCCGGACGCCGTCGATCAGGAAATGGTACTGATACATGTCCGGCTTCAGCGGACCCACGGTGAGCGTCCATACACCGTCTTCTCCCTTCGTCAACGGAACCGGCTTGCCGCCCGTGCCGAGACCTGTCAAAACCACGCCGGTCAGCAGCACTTCCCGCGCCGCCGGCGCCTTCAGGCGGAACACCACAGTCCCGTCGTCGCGAACCTCCGGCGAGTTCACGTTGCCCGTGAACGGCAGCAGGTTCTCCGTGCTCTTCTGCGGGCGCCAGTCAAGGTTGACATTCGATTGCTGCCCCGGCGCAAGCGCTGCTCCGAAGAATCCGGACAGGGCCAGCACCAGGATTACGTTGCTTCTGCTCATATATCCTCTCTGCGATCTGCCGATCACTGCCCCCAGCCTGAACAGCTGTGGTGCGCCCATTCTACTGCCAGCCGGATCGCCGCACGGCCGCCCCGTCAGAAGAGAGCATGGCGGCCGCCTGTGGCAATTCAAACGCTGCCCGCATACCGCCCGCCACGATTCGCGATGCCCGCTCCAGGCAGCGGCGGCGCAGGGCCGGAATGCTACAATGGCGTTCGAGCCTGCCGCTGGCGAAGTGGCGGAACTGGCAGACGCACCGGACTCAAAATCCGGCGGATCTCACGGTCCATGTGGGTTCGACCCCCACCTTCGCCACCACACCGGCCCTGAAGGGGCTTCTGCCTCAAGCCCTCTCCGCGGCGGATCGCTCTCTGAACCGGGCCGCGAGCCGGCTCCGGAGGCGAGGTGTCTGCCGCCGGATCGGGCCAGTGCCTTCACGTCCTCGTTCGGGGCCGGCAGCAATCAGCGCCCACCCCGCATCTGAAGCACTGCACACGACGGTCATCGCCTGCGCGGGCCGGGAATCCGGCCGGGTGTGATAAGAAGTGACACGGCAGTGGCGCCGCGGATCATCTCTGTCCGGCGAAGACGTTGCAGGCGCCGATTTCTTCCGCCGCGAGGCCGCGGTCCAACCAGCGCATCCGCTCCTCGAGAGTCGAAGCCGGCGGCGCTTCCCCGCCCTGCTCCGACCACCAGCGGGCCGCGGATTTCAGCTGATCCGGCGAGGGCGCCTGCCCCTCGTGATTCCGCCGCCACAATCCCACGAAACACTCCGCCTGCATCTCGCGCTGGCGGAGCAATTCGTCCTTCTTGCGGGGGTCGGCGGCAATTGCCTTCCCGACGCGCTCCTCGATGGTCAACTGGTGCTGCACGTGCCGCGCCAGCGTTCTGGCGAGCAGATAGGCAGGGGCGGCGGGCTGCGACTTTTTCGCTTCTTCGAGCCAGCCCAAGTCGGCCGAGACGAGGCGGCCGGACGGGCAGTAGTGAACGCCGCGGGAGACCTTCCCGCATGGGGTCTCCATCTCCCCGCGGTAGAGCGCGATCTTTGCCATCCGGTACTCGCCGGAACCTTCCGTGGTGAAGATCTGGTTCCAGGCAGCCTGCATCCGGCGGAACAAAACCTCGGTTTCCTGTTTCGGCCCCGCGGCTTGTTGCGAGTCCGGCTTCCGGAAACAGGCTGCGGACAACAACAACGAGAGAGCGAACACGAATGCCAAAGCGGTGGCATGCGCCCTGCGGCGATGGCGCGGCAATCCGGTCTGCATAAAGACGGCTCCTGAAGCGGTTCCCTGATCCTGACCGCCCCTCGCCCGCCACATGAGATCAGACGGCGGCAGGCGCGGGGCCGCCCGGCCGGAGCGCCGGGTCGCGCCGGGCGCGGGTCATCTGTTCATAAGCATACGCGAGACGAAGCAGGCGCGGCTCGCTCCAGGCGCGGCCGAAGAAGGACAGACCGACCGGCAGACCGCGAATGAAGCCCGCTGGCACGGTGACGTGGGGGTAGCCGGCCACGGCGGCGGGCTGCGAGCAGCCGCCGCTGCCGGAATCGCCGTTCACCCAGTCGATGAACCACGCCGGGCCGCCGGTGACGGTGACCAGGGCGTCCAGGCGGTGCTGGTCCATGACGGCGTCGATGCCTTCGGCGCGGGCCAGACGGATGCATTTCTGGCGGGCTTCCTGGTAGGCGGGCTCCGTCAGGGGCCCTTTCTTTTGCGCCTCGATGAAGATCTCCTGGCCGAACCATGGCATTTCTTTTTCGCGGTTCTTCTCGTTAAATTCGATCAGCTGTTCCAGCGTCCTGGCGGGCATATTTTCCGGCAAGCGCGCGAGATACCGGTTGAGAGCATCCTTGAATTCAAAGAGGAGAACCGTGTACTCGGCATCTCCGAACTGGCCGTGGGAGGGCAGTTCGGCCTCGTCGATCACCTCGGCGCCGGCCTTGCGCAGGATTTCGACCTGCCGGTCGAGGAAGCGGTTCAGCAGCTGGCGCCGCTGGTGGAAGCGGCGCGGAATTCCGATGCGGGCGCCTTTGAGCGCGCCGGGATCAAGGGTGGAATGGATGTCGACTTTCTGCGGATAAGCGGCGGAATTTCCGGCGGCGAGAATCTCGAAGACCAGCACGAGGTCGCGCACGTGGCGAGCCATGGGGCCGGCGGTGTCCTGCGAAGGCGAAATGGGGACGATGCCTTCTCCCGGCAGGGCGCCGACGGTGGGCTTGAGGCCGGCGATGCCGCAGGCGTTGGAGGGGCTGACGATGGAGCCGTCGGTTTCCGTCCCGATGGCGGCGGCACAGAGCGAAGCGGCAACGGCAGCGGCGGAGCCGGAGCTGGAGCCGGAGGGATTGCGGTCGGTCGCGTGGGGGTTTCGGGTCTGGCCTCCAACCGCGCTCCAGCCGCTCACCGAGCGCGAAGAGCGGAAATTGGCCCACTCGCTCAGGTTGGTCTTGCCGAGGATCACGGCGCCGGCATCGAGCAGCCTCTGGACCACGGGCGCGTTCTTCGGGGGCCGCCAGGCTGCGAGCGCGAGCGAGCCGGCAGTGGTGGGCAGGAAGGAGGTGTCGATATTGTCCTTGACGAGCACGGGAATGCCGTGCAACGCGCTGCGTGGGCCCCGGGCGCGCAGTTCGCGGTCGAGTTCGGCAGCCTGCTTCAGCGCATCGGGATTCAGGGAGAGGACGGAGCGAAGCTGCGGCCCGCGGCGGTCGATCAAGTCGATGCGCTCGAGATACAGGCGCACGAGATGTTCGGAGGACCACCGGCGGGCATGAAGTCCGGCGGCGAGATCGGCGATGGAAAGCGTTGCGGCGGATTCCCGGTGGTCCGCCTGGCGCGCGCAGGAGGCGAGGGCAGCCGCGCCGGCAGCGGTGATGAGATCGCGTCGAGTCATGTGAAGCATTGTACTTGGAAGCGGCACGGGGGCCACCGCAAGGCGGCGGCAGGTTCCGTATACTGCTTTGACATGCGGCAGCGCCGAAGGCAGGAGCCTGGAAGATGAGGATCGTGGTGGCGGGCGGGGGCGGAGTGGGCGAACTGGTGTCGCGGCGCCTGATCCGCGAGGGCAACGAGGTGACGGTGATCGAGCCGAACGCGGACCGCTGCGCCCACCTGGACGACACGCTGGACGCGCGGGTGGTGAACGGCGACGCGGCCAGCATCCGCACGCTGCGGGAGGCGGGGCTGGGAGGGGCGGAGATGTTCATCGCCATTACGAACGACGACAGGACGAACCTGCTGGCGTGCCTGGCGGCGCAGGCGGAGTTCGACGTCCCGGTGAAGGTGGCGCGGGTGCGGAGCCACGAGGTGGCCGAGTGGCGGCAGGCGTGCCAGCGGATCGGGCTGAAGATCGACCTGTTGATCCATCCGGAGTCCGAGCAGGCGCGGCGGATTCTTCCGGTGCTGGGGCTGCCGGGCATCACGGACATCATCGATTTTGCGGAAGGGCGGATCCGCCTGTTCGGCGTGTTTCTGCACAGCGGGCACTGGCTGGCGGGCAAGAGCCTGGTGGAGCTGGCGCGGATGGGGCCGCCGAAGCACTCGCTGCTGGTGATGGTGCTGCGGGGAACGCAGGTGATCATTCCGCGGGGTTCGGACGTGCTTCAGGTGCATGATCACGTCTATGCGCTGACGCGCACGGACGATTTTCCCGAGATGCTGAAATTTCTCGGCCTGGAGCAGTCCCCGCGCATCGAGCGTGTGTTCATCCTGGGGGGCAAGCAGCTGGGGATCCTTGTGGCGGAGCAGCTGGAGCGGCAGGGAGTGCGGGTGAAGCTGTTCGAGACCGATGCGGCGCGGTGCGAGAAGGTGGCGGCGCTGCTGAAAGACACGATGGTGGTGCACGGGGACGGGACGGACGCGGCGACGCTGGTGGAAGAAGGCATCGAGGGTGTGGACGCGTATCTGGCGCTGACGCACGAGGACGAGCAGAACCTGATTGCGGCGATGCTGGCGCGGCGGCTGGGCGCGAAGAAGTTGGTGGCGCTGATCAACCGGCTGAACTACCTGCCGCTGGCGCACCGGCTGGGGATCCATTCGACGGTGAGCCTGCGGTTGACCACGGTGGACCGGATCCTGCAATTCGCGCGGCGAGGGGACGTGCAGTCTGTGACGACATTTGGCGACGAAGCCGCCGAGGCGATCGAGCTGACGGCGCCGCCGGGGTGGAAGCACGCGGGCAAACGGCTCCGCGACATTCAGTTCCCGCGGGAGGTTGTGGCGGGAGCGCTGGTCAGGAAGAACGGCGAGGTAGTGGTGCCGCGCGGCAACGACATGATCGAGGAGGGCGACAGGATCCTCTTCTTCACGGCGGAGAAGGCGCTGGCAAAGCTCGAGGAGATGATGTCCACATCGGCGTCGGGCGGCCTGGGAAGGCTTTGGAGGCGATGATCCACGCCGGCGGCCTGTTCCACATCACGGGAATCTTCCTGCTGATGCTATCGGCGGCGATGGGGCTGCCGGCGGCGTGGGGCTGGGTGACCGGCGCAGGGGGGGCCAGAGAGCTTGGGCAGGCGGCGCTGATCACGGCGACCTGCGGCGCGGCTCTGGCCTATTTCCTTGCGCCGCCGCGGCACGAGATCAGCCGCCGCGAAGGACTCCTGCTGACAACCATGCTGTGGGTGCTGGGGTGCGCATTCGGAGCCGTGCCCTACTTGCTGACGCCGGCATTCGGAACGGCGACGGATGCGGTGTTCGAGTCCGTCTCCGGGTTCACGACGACGGGCGCCACCATCCTGCCGAGAGTCGAGGTGTTGCCGCCGGTGATCCAGTTCTGGCGGCACTTCACGCACTGGCTGGGCGGCATGGGGGTGGTGTTGCTGACGATCGCGGTGCTGCCGCTGATCGGCGCCGGCGGCATGGCGCTGTACAGAGCGGAGTTTTCCGGGGCGCGGTCGGAGAAGCTGGCGCCGCGCATCGCGGAGACGGCGCTGTCGCTGTGGAAGGTGTACGCGGGGCTGTCGCTGGCGGAGTACGTGCTGCTCCGGGCGGCAGGGATGAGCGCCTTCGACGCGGCGTGCCACACTTTTTCGACGCTGGGCACGGGCGGCTTCTCGACGCGCACGGAGAGCATCGCGGCCTTCCAGCAGCCGGCCGTGCAGTACATCATCATCGCCTTCATGGCGCTGGCGGGCCTGAACTTCACGATGCACCACCGGCTGTGGGTGAGGCGCGAGGCTCGGCGGTTCCTCTTCGATTTCGAGGTGCGCGGATATTTTCTGATTCTGGCAGGGGCGACGCTGGCGCTTGGCGTATCGCTGTGGCGGAGCGGACAGATGTCCGGCGAGGCGGCGCTGCGCGCCGCCATGTTCCAGGCGGTTTCGATCGGGACGACGACTGGGTTTGCGACGGTGGACTTCGAGCAATGGCCGGCGCTGACTCATGCGGTGCTGCTGGCGCTGATGTTCATCGGGGGATGCACGGGGTCGACGGCGGGCGGATGGAAGGTGGCCCGGATTCTGTTGCTCGGCAAGATCGTCCACCGCGAACTGATGCGCACTTCGTTCCGGCGGGGCGTGTTCGCGGTGCGCGCGGGAGGCGAGGCGGTCCCGGAGACTGCGGTGCAGGGGCTGCTGAACCTGATCTATCTCTCGTTGTTCGTTTTTCTGGTCTCGCTGCTGCTGGTGTCGGCGTCCGGAGTGGACCTGCTGACGTCGATCAGCGGCGTGGCGGCGGCCATGTTCAGCATCGGGCCGGGATTCGGCACGGTGGGGCCGGCGGAGAACTACTCGCACCTGCCCGCGCTGGCGAAGTGGACGCTGTGCTTCTGCATGATCGCCGGGAGACTGGAGTTCTACACGCTGATCGCCGTGCTGACGCCGGGATTCTGGCGGAGGTAAGGCGGGGGGCGCAAAAAAGAGGCCGGCGCCGGGGCAACCGGAGCCGGCCCGAAATGTTTGAAACAGGCTCAGATGAACTTGTACTTGCCGGGCACCGGGAACGGCGTCGGCTCGGCCTTGAAGTCGTAGGTGTATTGCTCCGCCTTCGGCATCAGGTCCTGCTGGGACTTCATGATCATGTCCCAGGTGATCTTCATGCCGGAGTAGGCGGACTCGCGGCCCATGATGCAGGTCATGGTGGACTCGGCCACGGCCTGGGTCTCGTTGATGTAGGGGCCGTCGCCGCGGATGGACTTGTAGAGCTTGGCGTGCTCGTTGACGTAGCCGGGACCGCCGCGAGTCTGGTTCAGCGTCATGCGGCCCTTGCTGCCGGCGACGATCTCGTTGACCTGCTGGTAGCAGCCCTGGGGGAACTGGCGGCAGTAGCTGGACATGCGGACGCCGTTGGGGAACTCGTAGTCGGCCGAGACGTGGTCGTAGATGTTGCCGTAGATCTCGTCGCCGACGGGACGCCAGGCGGCGCCGCCGCTGGCGACGACGCTTGCCGGCGGGCCACCCATGATCCAGCAGCAGACGTCGATGTTGTGCAGGTGCTGCTCGACGATCTGGTCGCCGCAGAGCCAGAGGTTGGAGTACCAGTTGCGGTGCTGCCACTCGAACTCGCCCCACTTGGGGTTGCGGCCGTTGCGCTGCTGGATGACGGGGGAGCCGACCCAGTAGGCATAGAGAGCCACGACCTCGCCGAGCTTGCCGTTGCGGATGGCGTCGACGTTTTCGAGGTAGAAGGGGTCGCTGCGGCGCTGCGCGCCGCTGACGACGGTGAGCTTCTTCTCGACGCTCTTGCGGCCCGCCTCCATGATGCGGCGGACGCCGACGGGATCGACGCCGAACGGCTTTTCGATGAAGACGTGCTTGCCGGCTTCGATGCAGGCCTCGAAGTGAAGCGGCCGCCAGCCCGGCGGCGTGCACAGGAAGACGACATCGACGCCGGACTTGATCAGCTTGGCGTAAGCGTCGAAGCCGACGAAGCGGTGCTCCGGGTCCACCTTGATGCGTTCCTGGATGGGAAGGTTGCGCAGCCTCTTCAGGCTGCCTTCGAGGCGGTCCTCGAAGGCGTCGGCCATGGCCACGAGTTCGACCGCCGGATCGGCGGCCATGGCGTTCTCGACAGCCTGCGTGCCGCGTCCTCCGCAGCCCACCAGCCCGATCCTGAGCTTGTCCGCGGCCCAGCCGCGGACCAGTTCAGGCCGGACGATGGTGAAAGCCGCGCCGGCGGCGGGACCTGCCAGAAAAGAGCGACGGGATGTCGGTTGCGATTGGTTCTCCATGGATTTCTAGGGCACCTCAGCCGCCCCTTAGTATATAACTTGGCCCTGCGGCGCATTCTCCATGGCGCGCGGGAAAGGAAAGGAGCCGGCAATGGAAGGCCGAGACTGGAGCGCGGAGCAGCTGAAGGAATACGGCGCAGCGGCGCTGGAGTGGGCGGCGCACTACCTGGAGCAGATCCGGGAATTCCCGGTGATGCCGGCGGCGCGGCCAGGGGAGATGAGGGAGCGGATCCCGCCGCAGGCGCCACTGGAGGGCGAGCCGGTGGAGGCGATCCTCGAGGACTTCCGGCGCATCGTGTTGCCGGCGGTGAACCACTGGAACCATCCGCGGTTCCACGGGTACTTTTCGGTGAGCGCTTCGGGGCCGGGGATCGTGGGAGAGCTGCTGAGCGCGGCGCTGAACGTGAACGGCATGGTCTGGGTGTCGTGCCCGGCCGCGGTGGAGCTGGAGCTGGCGGTGATGGGGTGGCTGCGCCAGTGGCTCGGACTGCCGGAGGGGTTTTTCGGCATGATCCACGACACGGCCTCGATTTCGACGCTGCACGCGATCGGCGCGGCGCGGGCGGCGGCGGACCCGGCGCTGCGCGAGGAGGGCGCGCGGCCGGGGATGACCGTTTACACGTCGCAGCACGCGCACTCTTCGGTGGAAAAGGCGTGCATGGCCCTTGGCATCGGGACGAAGAACGTGCGCAAGATCGGCGTGGACGCAGAGTACCGCATGAGGGCGGACCTGCTGGAGCAGGCGGTGCGCGAAGACCGCGCCGCGGGCAGGACTCCGTTCTGCGTGGTGTCGACGGTGGGCACGACTTCGGTGACCAGCGTGGACCCGGTTCGCGAGATCCAGCAGGTGGCGGCGCGGGAAGGGCTTTGGCACCACATCGACGCGGCTTACGGCGGCGCGGCGGCGATGCTCGAAGAAAACCGCTGGATGCTGGACGGGGCGGAAGAGGCCGATTCGCTGGTGATGAACCCGCACAAGTGGCTCTTCACGCCCATCGATTGCAGCGCCTTCTTCTGCCGCCGCCCGGAGGCGCTGCGGCTGGCGTATTCGCTGACGCCGCCGTACCTGGCTTCGCAGGACGATCCGAAGGCGGTGCATCTGATGGACTACAGGATCGCGCTCGGCAGCCGCTTCCGAGCCCTGAAGCTGTGGTTCGTGATGCGAAGCTTCGGCTACAGGAAGGTGTGCGCCACCATCGGCGACCACATCCGCTGGGCGAAGGAGCTGGCCGGGGAGATCGGATCGCACCCGCTGTTCGAAGTGGCGGCGCCCGTGCCCATGTCGCTGGTGTGTTTTCGCATGAGGGCGGGCGACGAGGCGACACGCGCGATGATGCAGCGGGTAAACGAATCCGGCGCGGCCTTTCTTTCAGGGAACGTGCTGGACGGGCGGTTCGTGGCGCGGATCGCGATCGGCAATATCAAGACGACGCGGGAGGACGTACGCGCCACATGGGAGGCGGTGAAGCGCTGCGGCGAGGAGGTTGCGGGCGGCGCGCGCGGCTAGGCGCGCTTCCAGACCGAGCGGTACCAGTCGAGCGTCCGGCGCAGTCCTTCCTCGAAGCTGAAACGGGGCGCATGGCCAAGGTCGCGGACGGCAGCGGAGGTGTCGGCCTGGGAGTGGCGGACGTCGCCGGGGCGTGGCGAGCCGTACTCGGGCGGGATGTCAACGCCCTCTATGCGGCACAGGAGCCGCCAGGTTTCGTTCAGCGTATAGCGGCCGCCGTTGCCCGCATTGTAGACGTTGCCAGAGACGGTGGCAGCCGGAGCACGGGCCGCCTTCCAGCACAGTTCGGCGACGTCCTCGACATAGGTGAAGTCGCGGCTCTGCTCGCCGTCGCCGAAGATGACGGGGGGGCGGCGCTCGAGGAGGCGGGTCATGAAGATGCTGAGCACGCCGGAGTAGGGGCTGGAGGGGTCCTGCCTGGGGCCGTAGACATTGAAAAAGCGGAGCGAGACGGTCTCGAGGCCGTAGCAGGAGGCAAAGACCGAGCAGTAATATTCGCCCGTCAGTTTCTGGAGGGCATAGGGCGATTTCGGGCGCGGCGCCATGGACTCGGTTTTGGGCAGGGTTTCCGTGTCGCCGTAGGCGGACGAGGACGCGGCGTAAATGACGCGGCCGGCGCGGCCCTCGACGGCGGCGCGGAGGACGTGGAAAGTCCCGTCGATGTTGGATTCGTGGGAGGGCACGGGGTCGGTGATGGAGCGCGGGACGGAGGGGATGGCGGCCAGATGGTAGACTACGGGCGCGGCTGCGAGCAGGGGCGCGAGCCGGGCATAATCGCGGATATCGACGGAATGAATTTCGATTTTGTCCCGGATTTCGGCGAGATTTTCCTCGCGCCCGGAGGAGAAATTGTCGATGACGGAGACGCGCGGCGCGCCGCGTTCGAGCAGCAATCTGACGAGCGCGGAACCGATGAAACCGGCCCCGCCCGTCACGACGGGAATCTTCATAGCTCCTCGATGATGGAGTTCAGGTAGCGGATGCTCTCGGTGGCGATGCGCTCGGCGCCGGGCGTGAAGTCGAAGGCCTCAAGCGAGACCCAGCCCTGGTAGCCGAGACGCGCCAGCGCCGCCAGCACGGGGCGGAAATCGTAGTCGCCGGTGCCGCAATGGCCGCCGTCGGTCTCGTTGACGTGGACGTGGCGGATGAGCGGGAAATACCGCTCGATGAGGACGTCGTGCGGTTCGGTTTCGTCCACGGCGTTGTGGGTGTCAAACATCGTGGCCACGGCCGGGCTGTTGACCTGGCGCACGACCTCGACCGCTTCGGCGAGCGTCCCGATGACGTCCGTCTGGTTCTTCGGCAGCGCCTCGACCAGGATGGTGACGCCCTGCTGTTCGGCATGAGGCGCCACGCCGGCGAGCCCTTCGATGAAGCGTCTGGCAGCTTCCTCGCGCGTGCTGCCGCCGGTGGTGCCGCGCTGAAGGGGCGAACCGAACACCATCACGCCGCCATCGCCGAGCGAGGCGCAGAGATCGATCAGGCCCCGGATATGCTCCCAGCTTCTGGCGCGCAGTTCGTTGTCGGGCGTGGTGACGTGGAGCCCCTTTGGCGCAACCATCAGCCAGTGGAGCCCGACGAAGCGCAGGCCCTCGCCCTCCAGAATCTCGCGGTATTGGCGGCGATCCGAATCCGGGATATTGCAGGGATCTTCGGAGAGCGTGAATGGCGCGATCTCGATGCCCTGGTATCCGGCCGCCTTCATGTGGCGGCAGGCCTCAGCGAAGTCCCACCCCTGGTAGATTTCGTTGCAGATGGCGTGGCGGAAGCGTTGTCCCATGGGAGAGCAATTGTTCAGTTTATCGGATCCGGCCCGGCGGCACCGGCCTGGCGCCTGGCGGCGACCACCATGGTAAGGCCGCGCCAGGGCAGCAGCCGGTCGGCCAGCCGCCAGAGCCAGACCGTCTTGTCGAAGACTTTGAGCGTGAGTTTGGAGAGGCGCTTCCTGCCCAGCAGGCGCGAGGCGAGCCACCAGCCGAAGACGCCGGCCTTGTTGACATCGCGGATCCACGCCAATTCGAACCCGGCGCCCGCCAACAGCGCGCTCATCTCCTTTCTTGAGAACCGCCGCAGCTGTCCCATGGCGCGGTCCACGCTGCCGTAGAGCCGGGGACCCTGCGGGGCCACCAACAGAAGCACCCCGCCCGGGCGCAGCACGCCCGCCAGCCCCTGGAGCGCCGCCCCGGGGTGTGACAGTCCTTCGAGAACGTTCACGGCCAAGGCGGTGTCAAACTGTCCCGCCCAAGGCTCGAAGTCGGCGGGCTGGCCGGCGCGGCAGCGGACGACCTCCACATTCGGCGTGCGGAGGAAGCGGTTTTCGAGGGCGTGCAGGTGGAGCGGATCGCCGTCGGCGGCCACATAGCGGAGACGGCGCCCCATGAGGCGCGCCGAGAAGGTGCCGAGCCCGGCCGACAACTCGAACACCTGGTCGCCCAGATGGGGGCGCAGGATCGAGCACAGCCAGTCGATGTAGGCGGGCGTGCGCGTCAGATTGATGATCGCCTCCCGCCCGCGGGTGTCCACGTAAAGGTCGTCGATGAGCCAGAATTTCAGGATCACGCCGAGCGCCTGAAGGCCGTCCTTCCAGCCGATCTTCTTGCCCTCTTCGTAGGTGCGCCCGTGGTAGCTGATGGGAACCTCGTAGATCCGGAGGCGGCGCTTGGCGCACTTCATGGTGATTTCGGGCTCGAAGCCGAAGCGGTTGGAGCGGATGGGGATCGACTTCAGCAGGTCGGTGCGGAAGACCTTGTAGCAGGTCTCCATGTCGGTGACGTGGATGTTGGAGAAGATGTTGGAAACCAGCGTGAGGGTCTGGTTGATGACCGTATGCCAGAAGGGCAGGACGCGGCGGCTTTCTCCGGCCAGGTAACGGGAGCCGAACACGGCGTCGGCGCGTCCTTCGAGCAGGGGCTTGAGCAGGAGCGGATACTCCTGCGGGTCATATTCGAGATCGGCGTCCTGAATGAGGCAGAAGTCGCCCTCGGCGTAGCCGATGGCGGTTCTGACAGCGGCGCCTTTGCCCTGGTTGACCTCGTGGCGGAACAGGCGGATGCGGGGATCGGAAGCGGCGATTTCGCGGAGAATGTCCCAGGTGCCGTCGCGCGAGCAGTCATCGACGATGACGAGCTCGCGCTCCATGCCCTCGGGCAGTGGCGCGCGAAGAACCTGCTCGAGGCTCCGGCGCACGACGGTGCGCTCGTTGTAGACGGGGATGAGGATGCTGAGCTTGAGAGACAAAGCAATAGTTTAATTCATGCCTGGGGCCGCAGAGGCGCGTGCGGGGAAGCCGGGAGGGAGGGATGCACCGTAATGGAGCTAAGACGAGTTTGATTTGGTTCTACGGGCTTTGCTTGGTTGTTGAGGCTGCAAACTCCGTGCAACATGGGTCTAGTACCAGATTGGTTGGAGGTCTATGATGCAGCGCCACCTGACGGCAGCGACGTGGCTGCTTCACCATCGGGTTCTCGAGTTGCTGCAGTTCCGGAGCCGCCGCGGGAGGAGCGGCCAGGATCTGATCGAGTACGCCCTGATTGTCGGGTTTATCGCGGTCGCCTGCGCCGCCATGATTCCCTACACGGCAACGGAGTCGATGCGCGCGATTTACAACAGGATTGCGGAGCTTCTGGTCAATTCCATGAGCCAGACCTAGCGGTCAGAGCAAGGACATCTGGCCGGGCGCCGGGGGGCGGAGCTTCAGGGCCGCGGTGCGTGGCCGAGTCCAAGTACAAGGCAACAGAGGTTCCACGCCACCAACGCTGCGAAGAATACGTTCGCCCGCTGCAACAGACGCACCCGGCCGCTGCTCCAGCAAAAGAGACCGAGAAGGAGCGCGGCCAGCTTGACGGCCAACAGTCCGGCGAGAGGACTTCCAGCCATTGCCATGGCATAGCGCACCAGCGGGTTGGCCTCCTGCACTCCTGCCATGAGAAATGAAAGGGTGGTCATGACGTCGAGCGCCTGCAAGTAGGCATAGACCAGGAAAGCGCGCCCCGGACTCAGGGTGGCCACCTGGGATCTCGACGGGAACGGAGCCTGAGGGTGCGTCATCAATTCCATTGAACCCTAGATCGCTCCCGGTGAAAAGCCTTAGTTCGGTCTGGCGCAAGGCTTTTCTCCCAGTACGCCGGTAATGCAACCGGGAGCCGTACCGCAGTGCCAGAAGCCCGAATTCAGGCCTGATCCGGCGGCTCCGGGACTCCGGAGATGACATTGCCAGGCTGGAATGGCAGGGGCGTTTCCTGTCGGATCTGCCGGGCAAGAGAAGCGAGCACATCGGGGCGGCAGCCGCCCGCGGCTGCGCGGTTCTGACTTTCGGCCAGCAGGACTTCGGAGCGGACGACGCGCACGTCCGGCGGGGCGGTGATGCCGAGTTTGACCCGGCTCGGGGTGGATTCGAGGACCTCGACAAGAATGTCCTCGCCGATCCGGACCGACTCACCGATCTTGCGCCTGATCACGAACATAGGGACGTCTCCCGGAGGGGGTGGATGTGGGAGTAGCGCAGGTTGGCCTGAACGGATTGCAAGCCGGCGCCGGAAGCGGGATTCAGCACGATGGGGGCGAGGAGGTTGGCGGTGGGCGGGGCATCTTCCCGGAATGTCAGGATCGCGAAGACGAGCAAGCGCGAGGGCTCGCAGGAGCCGAGCAGGGCGGACTCTTCTTCCGAGAGTTCGAGATGGTAGTCCGGCATGAGGCAGGCGACAGGCGCGCAGGCGAAGCGGAGAGGCGGAACGGTTTCGGATTCGAGCACCACAAGGGGCGTGAAGAAGGGGTTTTCGACGAGGGAGAAACGGGTGACATGCTCAAAGGCCGGAATGCCGCGCGGGAACTGGTAGCTTGTGCGACGGATCTCGCATTGGCCGTTGTTGTATTGAAGGGACTCGGACATCGCAGGGCCCAATCCAAATGGTGGCCGCGGGCGGCGAAGAATCTCGCCGAAGATTGGGGCAGTGTGGTATGAATGGAGGTTCCGCATTGTTCCGCATGGGAGTCATTGTCAGCTTCGGCAAGCAAAGGGCGCTGCTGAGAAGGGGAGAGTGGCGGTGCGCAGACTTGGATCTGGAGCGCCGCCTGAATGAATGGACTGAGCAGTGGCTTCAATCCGGCTCTGCGCCGCGGCTGGAAGAGGCCGATCAGGAACTGGCGGTGGCGCGCGAGATGGCGGCCCGGGCGGGCGGCCGGGTGATGTACGCGGCGCGAGGCGCGCCGGAGCGTTCCGTGCGCGACTTTTTTCCGAAGCGGCAGTTCAAGCTGGCCTTCCCGGACGTGGAATGAGACGCTGGCGCCTGTGGGCCGACCTGGCGATTGTCTGGTTTTTCTCGCTG
The DNA here is from genome assembly GCA_964458495.1 of uncultured Arcobacter sp. Classification (GTDB taxonomy): domain Bacteria; phylum Acidobacteriota; class Terriglobia; order Bryobacterales; family Bryobacteraceae; genus JANWVO01. The sequence goes on along the minus strand of CAYWJB010000025.1, from coordinate 38,743 downwards.
TTGATCGAGGCCGCGGTAGCGGTGGTGAGGCTCATTCGCGGCCGGAGTCAAGACCGGGAAGAAAGCCGGTGAGCACGGGTACGACGGCACGGGCGAAGCCGACCGCCTCTTTCGCACTGTCCGCGCCGTCCTGCAAGGGGACCACGATGCGGACCAGGCTTGTATCGGACCGGCGGTAGCGGATGGAGTCCGCCACGAGCCAGAACTTGGCTGCGTACTCGCTGGCCACGATGCGGGCGGGCGTCTGATACCAATAGAGCACGAGGCTGCGCGAGTCGCCGCGGGCGACGGTGTAGCGGTTGACTTCAACGAACCGGCCGGGGGCGGTTTCGATGCGGAGCGTGCCTGAATCGAGCGGGGCATAGCCGGAGCCCGGCAGGCAGTTTTTGGGGGAGTGCGGCGCGACACCGGATTTCTGGGAACGAAAGAACGCCACGAAGAGGTTGACCGGCGCCGGCGAACCGGCGCGGAGGTAGGTGCGGTTGAGCACATCGTCGGCGCGGAGGACGCGCTGAACTTCGGGCTCGATTCCGTTGTCGGCGACCATGCGCCAGCCGGCGAGCTGATCCGGGAATTCTCGCAGCGGGCGAACAGGGAACTCGCGCTCGGCTTTCGGCAGCATGTGGTAGGCTGCCGCCTGCCCGATCAGAACGACGCTGAGCCACAGCGCGGCTCGCCGGAAGCTCTTCGCCGCGAGACTTTCAGCCCAGTTTCCCATACCGGTTTGCAATGCCTCCCAGGGCACGGTGCACGGCCACCAGCACCGCCAGCGCGAGCAGGAACATCAGCCATCCTTCCATGCTGTGGAAGACCCCTTGGGCGAGCTCCGGGTCGTATTCGCTGAGCAGCCCGGTGGCGGTCACGCGCAAGGCGTTGACCAGAATGGCGATCGCGGGCGTCAACGCAAGCAGGACGGCCCTCAGCCACAATCTGGATTCGAACAGATAGCCGTAGATCAACGAGAGATAGGTCAGCGACATGAGAGACCGGATGCCGCTGCAAGCCTCGACAACAGAAAGCCGCTGGCTGGGCAGTTCGAGGATATTGCCCTCCCGCAGAACCGGGATTCCGAGCAGGCTGAGGGTGATTTCCGCCACCTGGCTGGCGAAGAGCTGGAGCGGGAATGTGATCTGGTTATAGATCACGGCCGGGAGGGGGATCATGAAGACGAGCAAGAAGAGGGGGAAAGCGAGATCGAGCAGGAGGCGCATGCCGCCCAGCGTGATGACGGCGCCCCACAGCGAGACAAGGAACGATCCGCGCATCACGGTTTGTTCGACGGCAAAGGTGCCGAGAACCAGCAAGACGCCGCCAAGCGCCACGACGGCCAGCCCCCACAACGCGGGCCGGTAGGCGGTGCGGAGAAGTGCGGAGCGCTTCTGCCAGATGAGCCATGCCGAGACGACAGGCACGAAGAAGCCGTGGCCCATGTCGTCGTCCACATACCAGTCCCGCACCATGCGGCCGATGACAGGGTAGTAGCAGGCCGCCAGCAGGAGACCGAACCATGCCATCAGCAGCCATGGAAACTGCCGGCGCATGGCGTTCTCCCCGGTCACCGGTGTGGCGTGGACATCCATGACGACTGAAGAAGCAGTCCCTCCGATTCGTTTGCCGGCGCCGCATGCGATCCCGTTTCGACGCCCGCGAATCCGTCTAGGGCACCCATTTTATCAGCACCGGGCCAATCCGGTTGGCCGCCCAGAGGGGAAGTTTTTGCCATGCCCGGAGAAACCATTCGAATTTCGGGTTGTTGGGCGTCAGATCGGGCAGCTCCTTTTTCCGCACCAGCAGGATCTCGTACGGCAACTCCCGCTGCTGCATGCCCCAGTGGGCCTTGAAATCGAACGAGCCGCTCCGCTCGATTTTGCTTCTGCCGAAATCGAACAGCCTCGCTCCCTCGCGGAGCCCGGAGCGCATCAGATCCCAGTACATGAAATTATTGGGCTGAAGCGAGTGAAAGCCGGGATCGGAAGCGCCGTAATAGGGCAGGATCTGATCGCGGAAGGTGAACGTGAGGACGGCTGCCACGGGCCGGCCTTCCGAAAGAACTTCCAGGATGAAGGCCTCGTCGCCGTAGCGCTCGAGCAGGCGCCGGAAGTGGGCCCGCGGGAAGGCGGGCGTGCCGAGCCGCCGCAGATTGGCCAGATAAAGGCGGCAGAAAGCTTCGATATCGCGTGTGCGGCGCGACGTCAGGTTGCATTGCAGCGACTTGCGCACGGCCGCGCGCGTCTTGCGGGGAATGGTTTGCAGAAGCTCCTCTTCGGCGCCTTTCAGCTCCTGAGTGAAGGTGACGTAGCGGCGCACGGGGTGGTATCCGGCGCACTGTTCGGGCCAGGCGTTTCGCAGCTCGGCGTACTGGACCTGTTCAGCCCGCGCCATCTCTTCGAGACGCGCCTTCAGCGCCAGCCTGGCTTCATCATCCTCAGCGAGGATGCCGCCGTAGACGGCGAAAGGCGTGGAGAGAAGGATCTTGCCTGCGAGCGGCGTTTTGACGAGGAAAAGCGGCAGCACACCGCAGAGCGCGCCGCCGCGCTCGGCGAGAAGATAGCGGGGCTGATAGCCAAAGGTTTCCCGGATCGAGTCGCGCCAGAGGGTGAGGTGAAACGGCGTGCCGAACCTGTGCCGGCGGACGAACTCGTTCCACGCTGCGTCCTGCGCAGGCTCCAGGGATCGTACGGTCAGGCTCATGCAGATTCGCTGTAAAACCTGTGGATGGTGTGGCAGACCTCGCCGACGTCCGCCGCGGAGAGTTCCGGATAGATGGGGAGGGCGAGCACCTCGCGCGCGGCCCGCTCGCTTTCGGGAAAGGAGGCTTCGGCGTAGCCCAGCGTGGCGAAGCATTTCTGCAGGTGCAGAGGAAGCGGATAATAAATTTCGGCGCCTATGCCGTTGGCGGCGAGGAACTGGCGGAGCCGGTCGCGTTGCGGGGCGCGGATGACGAACTGATGGTAGACATGGCGCGCCGGGCAGGAGGGCAGTTCCGGAACGTGCACCGGGGTACCCAGCCGCTGGAAATTGGCCCGGTACAGCTCCGCGAGCTCTCTTCGCCGCTCCGTCCATGCCTCGAGGTGCCGGAGCTTGACGCGGAGCACGGCAGCCTGCAAGGTGTCGAGGCGGGAATTGGTGCCGACCTCGTCGTGGTAGTAACGGACGCGGGAGCCATGCACGCGGAGCGCGCGGAGCCTGTCCGCCAGCCTGGCGTCGCTGGTGGTGAGGATGCCGCCTTCGCCGGCGCCGCCGAGGTTCTTGGTCGGGAAAAAGCTGAAGCAGCCTATGGCGCCCATGCTTCCGGCGCGGCGGCCGCGGTATTCGGCGCCGATGGCCTGGGCGGCGTCTTCGATCACGGCAATGCCCCGCTCGCACGCCAGTTCCAGAAGCGGATCCATGTCGGCACAGAGCCCGTACAGGTGCACAGGCAGCAACGCCTTGACGCGGGGATGCCTCTTCAGCACCTCGCGGGCCTGCCGCGGATCGAGATTGAAGGTCGCCGGATCGATATCGGCGAAGACCGGCCGCGCGCCCACGTTGGCGATGGCGCCGGCGGTGGCGAAAAACGTGAAGGGCGTGGTGAGAACCTCGTCGCCCGGCCCGATGTCGAGCGCCCGCAGCGCCAGCAGGAGGGCGTCGGTGCCGGAGCCGCAGCCGATGGCGTGGCTTGCGCCGCAGTAAGCGGCCACTTCCTGCTCGAGGGCCGCGACGTCGGGCCCGAGAATGAACTGCTGGGACTCGAAGACGCGCCGGACGGCCTCTTCGATCTCGCCGCGAATGGCAGCATATTGTGCGGTCAGATCCAGCAGGGGGATGCGGATTCCGGCGGGAGCGGACACGCTTTCCATGATAGCGGGCCGGGCGCGCCGCCGCCGCTACAATAAATAGACCCGCGGAGAAGCCGATGTGCGGAATAGCCGGATTCCTGATGCACCACGGCGCGAGCGCCGAGGCCGGCCGCGCGCGTGCGATGGCGGCGAGCCTCGCGCACCGCGGGCCGGACGGCGAAGGCTTTTTCGTGGAGGACGGCGCGGCGCTGGCCCACCGGCGCCTGAGCATCATCGATCTGGAGGGCGGCAAACAGCCGATGACCAACGAGGACGGATCGCTGGTCATCGTGTTCAACGGCGAGATCTATAACTTCCCGGAGCTGAGGCCAGGACTCGAGCGCGCCGGCCATGTGTTCCGCACGCGCAGCGACACCGAGGTGCTGCTGCACCTTTACGAGGAGCACGGCGAGGCGATGACGGAGCGGCTGAACGGGATGTTCGCCTTCGCCATCTGGGACCGGCGCAGACGCGAGCTTTTCCTGGCGCGGGACCGGTTCGGCAAGAAGCCGCTGTACTACCTGGAGGACCAGGGCTCATACCGGTTCGCGTTCGCCAGCGAGGCCAAGGCGCTGCTGGCGCTGCCGGAGACCGGCCGCAGGCCGGACGCGGCGAGCGTGGCGGACTTTCTGGCCTTCGGATACGTTCCCGAGCCTCGTTCCATCTACCGCGGGATCCGCAAGCTGCCGACAGGCTGTTCGCTGCTGGTCACGGATGCGGGTTCGCGCGAGCGGCGGTACTGGCGGCTGGAGTTCGGCGAGACGGCGCAGGACCGGGACGAGGCGGCGGCGCGGATCGACAGCCTGGCCTCGGACGCAGTGCGCCTGCGCCTGGTGAGCGACGTGCCGCTGGGCGCCTTTCTGAGCGGCGGCGTGGACTCGAGCGCCGTGGTGGCCTACATGGCGCGCCATGCCCCGGGCCGTGTGCGGACCTTTTCGATCGGCTTCGACGAGCGGGATTACGACGAGACGCGCTACGCGCGCATGGTGGCGGAGCGCTACGGGACCGAGCACAGCCAGCAAACGGTGCGGCCGCAGATCGGCGAGATGCTGGACGTGCTGGTGCATCACTTCGACGAGCCGTTCGGCGACGCCTCCGCCATTCCGTCGCTGTACCTGGCGCGGATGACGCGGCAGCACGTCACGGTGGCGCTTTCCGGCGACGGCGCCGACGAGATCTTCGCCGGCTACCGCCGCTACCGCCATGCGCTGGTCGAAGAGCGGATCCGCGGAAAGTTCCCGGGCTGGTTCCGGCGGGCGTTTTTCGGCACGGCAGGCCGAATTTATCCGAAATTCGATTATTTGCCGCAGGTATTCCGGGCGAAATCGATGCTGACCAATTTGAGCCTGGATCTCGCGGACGCCTACTTCAATTCGATGACCGCATTCCGCGACGGCGAGCTGGATCGGATCCTGCATCCGGCGCTGCGCGGCGCGGTTGCCGGGCGCGACGTGCGCGCGCAGTACCGGGAGCGTTTCCTGCGTTACCGGGAACTCGGGCCGCTCGAACAGCTGCAGGCGGTGGACGTGGAGACCTACCTGCCGGGGGACATTCTGGTGAAGGCGGACCGGGCGACGATGGCATGGTCGCTCGAAAGCCGCTCGCCGTGGCTCGATTACCGGCTGGCGGAGCTGGCGGCGCGGCTGCCGTGCGGATGGAAAGTATCGGGAGGCAACGGGAAGTTCATTTTCAAGAAGACTGTGGAACCGCTGGTTCCGGGCGAGATCCTGTGGCGGCCGAAGATGGGGTTCGTGATGCCGCTGAAGGAGTGGTTCCGGGGCGGGCTGCGGCCGGTGTTCGAACGCGAGGTGCTGGAAGGATCCGACACGGGGCTGATCGACCGCAAGGAGGCGGGGCGGCTGCTGGAGGAGCACGCGAGCGGGAGGCGGAACCGGGACCGGTGGCTGTGGAACCTGCTGGTGCTTCAGCTCTGGGCGAGGCGGTGGGCGAGGCTCTGAGGCGGAGCGGGGCGCGAAGTTTACACGGGTATGTAATAATCGGCTGGGCCTGTCGTATGGCAGGGTGAGGCGCAACATGAGAATGTCAGCCAGCCCTGCGGAACGGAAGGCGCCCCCGCCGATGACGCCGCCGGACGATTTCACGGCGCTATACGAGCGCTATGCAAGCCTGGCTTACCGGACGGCCCTGCGGATCACGGGACGGCCGGAAGACGCCGAGGACGCGCTGCAAACGGTGTTCGCGCGCGTGCTGCGGCAAGGGGCGAAGATCGACGAGGCACAGGCGCCGGAGGGCTACTTCCGGCGGGCCGCCACCAACGCCGCCCTGGACATTCTCCGCGGGCGGGCCCACCGCGCGGAGGCGCAGCTCGACGAGAGCCTGCCGCATCCGGCGGTGGAGTCCACGCCGTATCTGAAAGAACGCCTCCGCCGCGCGCTCGCCACACTCGAGCCGCAGGACGCGGAACTGTTCGCGCTCCGCTACATCGAGGGGGTCTCGAACACCGAGATCGCCCAACAGTACGGGCTGGAGCGCTCGACCATCGGGGTGCGGCTGCACCGCATCCGCCGGTGGCTCCAGGAGGAACTCGAGAGATGAAGCGGGAGGCTGAGATGAACGAGGAAAGGCTGGAAAAGGCACTGGAGGCGATCCGGTCGGAAAACGTGCCTGCGGCAGAAGAAGAGGCCGCGCGGGCGCGGGTGATGGAGAAGTTGATGGCGTCGCCGGAGGCCGTGTGCGCGGGATTCCGGCAGATGCTCGGGGCCTATGCGGAAGGCCGTCTGGAGAAAGAGAAGCAGTGGCTGCTGGAGGACCACCTGGGCCGGTGCGCCGCCTGCCGGCGGGCGTTCGCCGAGTTGAAGGGCGAGCCGCGCGTGGTGGCGATGCCCGTGCAGCGCAGCGCGGCGTGGGTCCGGTGGCGCGGCTGGGCGGTGGCGGCGGGCGTGGCGGTGCTGGCCCTATGGGCGGGCCGTGACCGCATCGACCGGTGGATGGCGCCTTCCGGGCCGGTGGCTCGCGTGGAGCGGGTGGAAGGCGTGGCGCTGGACGAGCGGGGCGGGACGCTGGGCGGCGGCACAGCCATAGAGGACGGCGTGCGCCTGCGCACGGCCGGGGGCGCGCGGCTGCTGTTGCGGCTGGCGGACGGTTCGCGGATCGAGGTCAACGAGCGCAGCGAGCTGGCGCTGGCGGCCGCCTGGAGCGGGGCCACGGTGCAACTGGCGCGCGGGGACGTGATCGTGGAAGCGGCCAAGCAGCGCCGCGGCACGCTGCGCGTGCAGACGCAGGACGCGGAAGCGCGGGTGCGGGGCACGGTGTTTGCGGTCAGCTCGGGGCTGAACGGCAGCGTGGTGAGCGTGGTGGAGGGCTCGGTGGAGGTGCGCAACGCCGCAGGGCGGCGCGTTCTGAAGCCGGGCGAGCTGGCGGCGACGAACCCGGCGCTGGAGTCGGCCGACATCCGCAGCACGGTGGCGTGGAGCGCGGATGCGGAGAAGTACCTGTCGCTGCTGGCCGAGTTCGCGTCGCTGGAAAAACGGATCACGGAACTGACCTCCGCGCCGCCGCGCACGACGGCGACCATCCTGCCGGCCCTGCCGCGGAACCCGTTCGCCTATCTGGCCGTGCCCAACCTCGGCGGGGCGATGGAGGAAGCGGTGGAGTTGATGGACGAGCGGGCGGCGCAGAGCGCGGTGTTCGCCGAGTGGTGGAATTCGGCGGAGACGAAGCGGCTGCGCGAGGCGCTCGGGGACATGACGCGGGTCGCGCCGATGCTGGGCGAAGAGACCGTGTTCGTGGTGGCCGTGGCGCAATCCGGGCCGGTGCCGGTGGTTCTGGCGCCGGTGAAGGCGGGCGTCGAAGACGAGCTGGATGCGGCGCTGGCCGGGATCCGCTCGCACCGCGGCGAGCCGTTCGTATGGAAGATTGCCGGAGGGCGGCTGACCGTGGCGGCCACGCAGGCGCATCTCGACTGGGCGCTGGCGACGGCGGGCGAGGGCGCCGGTTCGGAGTTCGCGCAGGAGATCGCCCGGCACTATCAGCGGGGCACCGGCTGGCTGGCGGCGTTCTACCCGGGCGGCCGCTATGCCGCGGAGGGGCCGCGCGTGATGCTGCCGCAGATGGTGTTCTTCGAGCAGCGGCGGACGCCTGCCGGCGACGAAAACGAGATGACGCTGGGCTATCTGCCGGGCAGCGCCGGACCGGCGGCGTGGCTGGCGGCGAAGGGCAGCCCGGCGGCGGTGGAGTACTTCTCCGGGCAGGCGCATGTGGTCTTGGCGGCGTCTTCCCGCGAACCGCGGCAGATCTACGACGAGCTGCTGGCGCAGGTGACGAGGCTGCGGCCGGAGGCGGCCGGGAAGCTGGCGTTGATCGAGAGCAGGCTGGGCATCCGGCTGGGCGACGACATCGCGTCGGCGCTGGGCACGGAGTTTGCGGCTGGCATCGAGCAGCCGACGCTGCCCGTGCCGGGCTGGCTGGCGGTGGCAGAAGTGCTGCGGCCCGCGGCGCTGGACGTTTCGATTGCGAAGGCCGTCGACGCCATCAACGCCGAGCTGGCGGTGAAGGATCCATCGCGGAAGCTGGCGCTGACGCAGGAATCGGCCGGCGGCAGGATCTGGTTCACGCTGCGCAATCCGGCTTCTCCGGGAGCGGTGACATGGACCTACCACGTGGGCTTCCTGGTGGCAGGGCCCGACCGTGCGGCGGTGGAGCGCGCGATCGCCACCCGCGAAGGCGGGCTGACCCTGGCGCAGAACGCAGCATTCCGGGGCCTGCTGCCAGCTTCCACCGGCGTGCACCCGGCGGGGTTGCTGTGGGTGAACGTGGGCGAGGCGCTGCGCAAGCTGGCGGAGGGGATCTCCAATCCGGCTGTGAAGACGATGCTCGAGAACCGCGGCCCGGCGCTGGTGACATTCTCCGGCGACGGGGAACGAATCCGGGCCGCGAGCCGTACTTCCTTGACGAGCCTGTTGCTCGACGCCATGCTGGCTTCCGGGGCACAATCAATCTCGGGAGCGCAGGCGAGGCAGGCACGGAAGGAAGCGAATGTCGCAGCCCGTCGTTGAACTGGAAAACCTGCACGTGACGCTGGGGCGGCGGGAGATCCTGCACGGGGTCTCCTGCCGCCTTGGCGTGTCCGGGCGGGGACGCGCGATCGGGCTGCTGGGGCCGAACGGCGCAGGCAAGTCGACGCTGATCCGCACGCTGCTGGGCTTTCATGAGTCCTGCGGGGGGCGCGCCCGCGTGCTCGGGTTCGACTGCCGCACCGAGCGCCGGCGCGTGCTGGAGCGGATCGGCTACATGCCGGAGACGGACTCCTTCATCGCGTCGATGACCGGCGTGGAGTTTCTGCGGGTGATGGGCGCGCTGAGCGGGCTGCCTGACGAGATTGCGCTGGAGAAGGCGCATGAGACGCTGTTCCATGTCGGGCTGGGCGAGGCGCGCTACCGGACGCTGGGGACGTATTCGCTCGGGATGCGGCAGATGGCGCGCCTGGCGCAGGCGATCGTGCATGGACCCGAGCTGGTGATCCTCGACGAGCCGACCAACGGGCTGGACCCTTCGGCGCGGCGGCGGATGCTGGAGCTGATCCGGCAGATGAAGGAAGAGCACGGCATGAGCGTGATCGTGTGCTCGCACCTGCTGGCGGATGTGGAGCAGGTGTGCGACGAAGTGATGATCCTGAAAGACGGACGGATGGTGCACCACGCCGATCTGGAGGCGGAGCGGCGGGCCAACCGGCGTTTTGTGGAGCTGGAAGTAGAGGGGGACGACGGCGCGCTGGGGGCGGCGCTGGAGAGCCATGGCGCGGCTTGCGTGCACGAGTCGCCCGGACGGTGGAGGGTGGTGCTGCCGCCGGATTTCGATGCCGGGCAGCTGTGGAAGCTGGCGGCGTCGCAAGGGCTGAGCGTGCGGCGGCTGACGCAGCGGCGGGACACGCTGGAAGAGATCTTCATGAAGGCGATGGGGCTGATGCGGCAGACGCCGGGAGAGGCGGTGGCGAGCGAGGAGGCGGCGGCGCATGGCGGTCTATAAGCGCGGCTATCAGCGGTACGAAGGTCCGCGAACCTCGCACATGGCGCGGTTGCTGGTGATGCCCCGCGAGGCGTGGAGGCGAGTCTCCGGGCAGAGGATCGTGACGGCGCTGATCGCGGTGAGCTGCATCTGGCCGCTGCTGTGCGCGCTGTTCATATATGTGTCGAATCACACGGAATTGTGGGCCGGAATGGGCGGGGATTTCAGGAAATTGCTGGCCATAGACGCCTCGTTTTTCCTCACGTTCATGAAGGTGCAATCGGTCTTTTCGGTGCTGCTGGCGGCGCTGGCGGGCCCGGGGCTGATCGCGCCGGATCTGGGAAACCAGGGGCTGGGGCTGTATTTCAGCCGTCCGATTTCGAGGCTTGAGTACGCGCTGGCGAAGATGGCGGCGCTCGTTTGGCTGCTGAGCCTGGTGACGTGGGTCCCCGGGCTGGCGCTGTTCCTGATGCAGGTGTCGATGGCGCCTGCGGGCTGGGCGGCGGAGCACTGGACTCTGGGGGCGGCGGTGGTTTTCGGCTTCTGGCAATGGGTGGCGCTGGTGGCGCTGGTGGCGCTGGCGAGTTCGGCGTGGGTGCGGTGGCGGCTGATCGCCGGCGCGGCGGTGCTCGGCTATTTCTTCGTGCTGTCCGGCATCGGAGTGCTTGTGAACGCCATCTTCCGTGTGGAGTGGGGCGACCTGATCAATCCGCTGCGGGCTTCCTACGGGCTGTGGTGCGTTCTTGCCGGGGCGGAGCTGCCGCGCGGGCTCAGCCTGCCGACGGCACTGCTGGCGCTGGCGCTGATGGGGAGCTTGCTGGCGCTGGCGCTGGAGAAGCGGCTGCGTCCGGTGGAGGTGGTGCGGTGAGCGCACAGGAGATCGTGTTCGAGAACGTGTCGAAGTTTTACGGCGACGTGCTGGGGGTGAACAAAATCGACCTGCGGATTCCGCCGGGGCTGACGTCGATCGTGGGGCCGAACGGCGCGGGCAAGTCGACGCTGATGAACCTGATGTGCGGACTGATCCGCCCCGACCGGGGCGAGATCCGCGTGCTCGGCATTTCGCCGCGCGAGCCGGAGCGCCTGATGCGGATCACGGGCTACGCCACGCAGTTCGACGCCGCGCCGCGCTGGGCGACGGGCTTCGACTTTGTGGCGTCGTCGCTGCTGTTGTTCGGCTATTCGGCGCCGCTCGCCGAGCGGCTGGCGTGGAGGGCGCTGGAGCAGGTGGGGCTCACTGAGGCGGCGCGCCGCAAGGTGATCTCCTACTCGAAGGGAATGCGGCAGCGGGTGCGGCTGGCGCAGGCATTGGCGCACGACCCGCAGGTGCTGGTTCTGGACGAGCCGCTCAACGGACTGGATCCCGTGGTGCGCGCCGAGACGATCGCCCTGTTCAGGCAGCTCGCCGCCGAGGGGCGGCACGTGCTGATCTCGAGCCACGTTCTGCAGGAAGTGGACGCGATCAGCGACCGGGTGGTGCTGATGGCGAACGGGATGATTGTCGCCGAGGGCGACATCCGGGGCGTGCGCGAGGAGATCCACGAGCATCCGAGCCAGTTCCTGATCCGCTGCGCGCAGCCGTCGCGTCTGGCAGCGCTGCTGTTCGAACGCGGGCCGGTGGCGGAGGTGCGGCTGCTGGAAGAGGACGGCGCGCTGCTGGCGCTGACTCGCGACCGGCGCGCGTTCACGCGGACGCTCACGCTGCTCGCCGCCGAGGGGCTGCCGGTGGAGACCATCGTTCCCGCCGACGAGAACGTCCATGCGCTCTACGAGTACCTGATCGGAGGTTCGGCATGACGGCGAGGTTCCGCCTGCGGCAGGCATGGGTGATTGCGCGGCTCGAGCTGGCGCGCGTGTTCCTGTCTCGCCGCAGCCTGTGGATCTACGGGCTGGCGCTGTTGCCGTCGGTGCTGTTCCTGGTGCATTCGATCGATGTGCGCTACCGGCTCGGGAAGGCGCGCCAGGGGGGGAGCGTTCCTCCGGCGGCGATCGAGGCGATCGAAACGGGCATGAGCGAGCAGCAGGTGCTCGCCCTGGCGGGCAAGCCCGGCGAAGACCAGCAGCGCACGGTCCGGCGGTGGAGCCGGCGCGAGGAGAAGGGACGGGAGATCTCCGAATCGCGGGAGGTGCTCTCCCGGCGCATGATCTATTTCGACGGCCGGAGGCGCGCGGTGCTGTGGTTCGAGGACGGAGTCCTGCGGTCGAAGAATGTTTACGAAATCCTGAATTTCACGGAAGACCGGGAAGTTTACGCCGGAGTTTTCCAGTATTTCTATCTCCGCCTGGCCATCTTTTTTGGATGCCTCGGGATCTTTTTGAATCTGTTCCGCGGCGAGATGATGGACAAGACGCTCCATTTCTGGCTGCTGGTTCCGGCGCGGCGGGAGGTGCTGCTGGCCGGGAAGTTCCTGGCCGGGTGGACGGCCGCGGCGACGGTTTTCACGGGCGGCGCGATGCTGGCGTTCGCCGCCATGCTGTGGCCGCACATGGGAGCGGGGGCGGAGGCTTACTGGCAGGGGCCCGGCGCCATGCATGCGTTGCGCTATGCGGTGGCGGCAGCGATGGGCTGCGCCGGCTACGGGAGCCTGTTCCTGGCGGCCAGCCTGTGGATCCGCAACCCCATCATCCCGGCTGCGGTGTTGCTGTTGTGGGAGGCTTCCAGCGGATTTCTGCCGGAGCTGCTGCAGAAGTTCAGCGTGCTGTACTATCTGCAATCGCTGTGCCCGGCGCCCGCCCCGATGGAGCAGGACGTGCCCGCGCTCCTGCGGCTGATCCTGGCGCCGGCAGCCCCGCTCTCTCCCTGGCTGGCGACCGCCGGTCTGGCGGGCTTCTGCCTGCTGGTCCTGTGGGCGGCTGCGGCGGGCGTGCGGCGGATCGAAATCAACTACAGCACGGACTGAGCCGCCGCCTCAGCCCTGCAGTTCCCTCATGACCTCCATCGCCGCCTTCCTGGCGGCTTCCACCTCGCCCGGCGGGAAGCTGATGGCGCCGACGCGCGGGTGCCCGCCGCCGCCGTAACGCTCGCAAAGGGTGGCGAGGTTGTGCCGCGGCGGCTCCTTCGCCCACGGGTTGGAGCCGACGCTGACCTTGGTGCGGAAGCTTGCCGTGCTCACCGAAACCGTGTAGGTGCCCTCGGGGAACAGGTAGTAAGGGATGAACTTGTTGTAGCCTTCCAGATCGTAGTGCGAGACGTCGAAGTAGATGACGCCCTTTTCGCACCGCCCCTCGCGCCGGATGATGTCGATCGAGCGAAGGTGCCGCTCAAAGAGGGGCTGGAACTTCTCCTGCACGAGCGGGTCCTCGAGAATTTTCGCGAGCGGCATCTCCTGCATCAGGCGAATGATGTGCTGCACCGCCCCGGAGCCCTTCACGGCTTCGATGACGAGCGTCAGCTTCATGGCGGGTTCGCGCATGGCGACGGCGGCTTCCGCGCTTTCGTAGTCGGCGCCGTCGACGATGCCCGCCCAATGCACGAGCTCGGCCAGCTGCGGCGCCTCGTAACCGTAACGGGTGCGGGCGACGTGAGCGATCCATTCCGTGCAGGAGCGGTATTCGGGATCGAAGTAGAAGCGGCGGGTGTCCTTCTTGCGCTCGTAGTCGAGCTGGTCCTCGTGGGAGAGGAATGCGCTCTGGTGGTGGTCGAACCACCAGGTGAGGCGGTCGCTGGGCGAGTATTTGAAGTCCACGATGGCGTTTTCGTCGCCGTCGAACTCGGCCTCATCGAACAACTGGGCCGCCTTGTGCGCCATGCCCGTGTAGGCATACTCGGCGCTGTTGTAAAAGCAGTCGCGCGTGAAGCGGCTGAAGAATGCGGCTGACGCCGCTCCGTCGAAGCAGTGGTCGTGATAAAGGACGCGGACTTTCATGTCGAGGGCCGGACCCGCCCGCGGCGCCGCCGCAGCGGCAGCTTGCGCGAGAAACCTTTTAGGTTGCCTGATTCGGTCCGCGCTGTGCAAGTGCAACCGTCAGGCGCCTGCGGCCGCGGCGCTCATGGTCCGCGTGGACAGAAGCAGGAAGCCGCGCCGGAGGCGAATTCAGCGCTCGAGCCCAAACTCGTGCCGGAACGCCTGAATCCGGGCGGCGACGGCTTATAATCGTACGTTTGAATGAAAGCATCCACTGGTCCTGGTCTGGTGAAGAAGGGGCCGAAGCAAGCCATTGAGGGCGCCCTTCCTCTGACAGCCGGAATCTCAGGCAGGGCTGCCCGTGTTCTCTGGCCCGCGGTGATTGTATGGCTCCTAGCCGCCAGCGTTCCCAAGCTTCCGCGCCCGCTCCTGACAGGCGTGGATGCGGCCTGGCAGTACGCTCTGAATCTGATCCGGCTGGATGGATTGCGGATTGGACCGGACATCGCCTTCACGATGGGGCCGCTGGGCTATCTCACCACGCCGGATCCGGACCTCACCCCATGGGTTCAACCTTTTTTTCTCAGGCTTCTCGGGTGGCTGGTTCTTGTGTGGAGCGTTTGGAGGCTCTCCAGGCTCTGGCCCTCCCGGGCAGTTGCGAGCGCCGCTTTTTCGCTCTGCTCAATCCATTTGCTGCACGTCTACTATCCGGACGCATGGCAGGCGAGCTACGTGGCCGTTTTAGCCGCCGCAGCAGCGTCCCCCTCGATGACGGCCGTTGCGGCGGCGGGAGCCGTGGCCGGTTTCACGTTGCTGTTAAAGGCGAACGAGGCGGTTCTCGCCGGCCTGCTTTACGGCCTTCTGGTCCTTCATAGCCGAAGGGTGCTGTCCCGGCATTGGCCGTGGTTTCTGGGCATCCCCGCCGGGGTGCTGCTGGCAGGCTGCGAAGCCGTGAATGGCGGAGCCTGGACAGCGGTTCCTTACATGGCCTGGGCCCTGGAGGTTGTGCGCGGCTTCACGGAGGCAGCCAGCACAGAGGGTCCTGCCTGGCATACCGGACTCTTCCTGTTGACAGCGGCAATGCTTCTGGGCATGCCGCTGCGCGAGCGCGGCGCCAGCTGTCTGCGGTCGCCGCTGTGGTGGTGTGCCGCGGCACAGGCCTTCATGAGTTTCAAGCACGGTTTTGTCCGGCAGGACGTGCATGCGGATCTGGCAATTCTGAAGCTCTCCCTCGCCGGCCTGTTCCTTCTGCCTCTGCTGGCGCAGGCGCGGAAGGGCCTCGCCATACTCATGGCCTTGTCGGCCGCCTTCACGTGGATTCATCTGTCGGAAGCCCGCCCCAAGGCGTTTCAGCCTGCCATGAAAGCCGTGATGCCGGGCGGGCTGGCATCGAGCATCGCAAACCTGTTTTCCTATCCGGAAGGGTACGCCCGCATCGGAGAGGTTTCGAGGGAGTCCCGAAAAGAACTGCTGCTCGGCGAGCCTTGGCGCGAGCGGATTCAGAGTGGAACCGTGGATGCATTCCCGGACCAGGTGGACTACATCCGGGCCAACGGCTGGAGGTACCGGGCGCGGCCCACCATCGATGCGCTTACGGCCTTCACCCGGCGCCTGAGCGAGAGGAATCGTGTCCATCTGGACGGGAAAACGGCGCCGGATTTCATGCTGTATTTTCATGAAGCCATCGACGCGCGCCATCCGCTGTTGCAGGACACTGGTGCGCTGAAGGCGATCCTCGAGTGGTACGAACCCGTTTACAGGGATTCGAGAGCTTTGCTCCTGGAACGGCAGCGGGCTCCTCGCCGGATGACCTTCAGAGAAGCCGGCTCGGCAACGGCAGGCTGGGAGCAGCCGCTTGAGATTCCGCGACTGAATTCCGACGAGACGTTGTGGGCCAGCTTCGGGATTCGTCCGACGCTCTTCGGGCGCCTCAGATGGTTTCTTTTCCGCACCAATCCAGCCATACTGGACGTGGCAGACGCCGAGGGAAACATCCGCTGGTATCTCCTGATCCGGGATTACGCGGAGGCGCCCTTGCCGTTTCACCCCTTGCCCCGGAACCTGGATGAGGCAGCGGCTTTCTTTCGCGGAGATCCGGGGCGGAATTGGGCGCGGCCGGTGAGGGTCGTTGTCCGAAACCTCGGGCCGCGCGAATACGGCGGTGAAGTACGCGTCCGGTGGTACGCCGTGCGGCGGCCCGCCCCCCGGGGAGAGCCCTGATCCGTCGCCGGATCATTCGCGGACGCGGGCGAAGACGTACGGCCCTTCGGGGGTCACGGCGACCGGAGACCCCACGCCCGTTTCTGCGGCGAGGGCTTCGAGGGCCTGCGCAGCGGTTGGAAAAATTCTTCCCCAGACTTTCGGGTGGTATTCCTGAGGCAGTCCCGGGGTGTAAAACCACAGGCGGTGCGAGGAGGCGGCGAGCGCGAGCTTCTCCAGCTGCCATTGATCAATGGTGACAGGCTTTTCTGCAATTTCCTTGAGAAATGTTTCGGCGGAAACGGACTCCATTAGCAGACGGGAGAACTCGGCCGCGCCGGCGCCTTCGTCGCAGGCGGCGAGGACGAGAATGACGCCTCCCGGACGGACGATATGCGTTGCTGCCGTCACACCCTTCACCGCCTGGTAAAAGGTGAGGTCGAGGGGATAGCCCGCCGCGGTGGTCACCGCGGCCTCCACCGGTTCCGGAAGCCAGGCAGTGGTCTTGTCGCGCACGAAGGCGACTCCCGCCGCATGGGCCTCACGAGGCGACCCGGCGAAGACCGCGCAGATCCGCCTCGCCTGGC
The DNA here is from genome assembly GCA_964458495.1 of uncultured Arcobacter sp. Lineage (GTDB taxonomy): Bacteria > Acidobacteriota > Terriglobia > Bryobacterales > Bryobacteraceae > JANWVO01. The sequence goes on along the minus strand of CAYWJB010000025.1, from coordinate 22,330 downwards.
CGAGAACAACATCGACGATGAAGTCATGGCCAGCCATCTGCGCAATTTCGAGCAACTCCTGATGGAGTGGATTGCCCTCGATCGAGCCCTCGACGGCGCGGCGGTCGCGCATGAAGCGCGGGCTGTGCAGATGGCGGATGGTCTCCTGACCGGCGAGCCCCGGCGCGATTAGCTTGCGGGCTCCGCTGAAGCCCGCCATCAGGTGCTGTTCGATGAAGCCAAGGGTGATGTGGAGATCGGCCTCGACGTAGCGCCGGTCGATCCAGACCGGGGTGCCGCGGGAGACTGTGCCCAGGAAGACGTGGTCCTCCTGCCGGCGGGCGTTGTGGTTGACGAGCGGGTAGCTGGCGGCGATTTCCGGGCCGAGGATTTCGTCAAGTTCGGCGGGCGTGGCGGGACGGTGAAGCCCGGTAGCAATGAGAAGCGTGATCCGCTCGCGCGGGATGCCAGCCCTGTGGAGGCGTTCGAGCAGGGGCGGCAGGGTGAGGCGGTTGGGAGCGGGGCGCGTGATGTCGCAGACGGCGATGGCGGCAGAGCGGCGCCCGCGGGCGAGTTCGGCGAGAGGCGGTCCGGCCACAGGCGAGTCCAGCGCCGCCTCAATCGCCGCCGGCTCGTCCTCAACCGGTGCCGCATAGCGCGGTTTCAGCAACTGCCACGCAGGCCCCGGCGGCAATTCGGCCTCAAGCCCCGATTTCCCGAAGGCGAAATGCACGCGCATATTCGCACGCTAGCACAGCCCTGTGGAGCGGCGGCGCGGGCCGCTACACTGTGGGGATGATGCCGGGCAAGCGAGCGGGGCCTTGGTGCGCGGTCATGATGGCGGCCGCGGCCACCGGTGCATGGTGGCTTGCCGCGGTTCGCTTCGCCTGGCAGGGGAACGCGACGGCGTTGTTCATGATCGGCGAGCATACGCCGATGCCGGAATGGCTGGAGAGAAGCGAACCGCTGTACCGGTGGAGAGGCAGCGGCGGCTATGACGGGCAATACTTCCATCTGCTGGCGCACGCCCCGTTCGCGTTCCGGCAACTGGCCCCGCTGATGGACCGGCCGCGGATGCGGTGCCAGAGAATCCTGGCGCCCCTCGCCGCGTGGTTGCTTGCCGGCGGACGGCAGGAGTGGATCGACAAGGCATGGCTGGCGGCCATGCTCGGCTGGCTTGCGCTCGGCGTTTGGAGCACGGCGATGCTCGCCACGCGAAGGGGCGCCCCGGCGTGGTGGGGGCTGGCCTTTCTGGCTCTGCCGGCGTCTCTCGGCAGCGTGGAGCGCATGCTCGTGGACGGCCCGTTGATGGCGGCGATGGCGGCTCTGTTGTGGCTGTTGGAAACCGGGAGTTGCAAAGCGGCTTGGCTGGCAGCCGCAGCGGCGCCTTTCCTGCGCGAGTCGGGACTCTTGTTCCCGGCTGCGGCTGCGTTGGTGTTCCTGGCGCGGCAAAGGATCCGGATGGCTGCGTGGGCGGCCTCGGCGGGGATACCGTTTCTGCTCTGGCTGGCATCGATCCGCGACCTGCCGGGCGGCGTGGAATTCTTCTGGAGCGGATGGTTCGCCTCCGTCGCGAAGCTGTTGTCGGACGGCGAGACCTACGCCGTCCACGCCCGCTGGAGTCCGTGGATCCATGCACTGGATTTGGCAGCGTTCTGCGGATTCGTTTTCGCGTGTGCGGCGAGCCTGATACTCGCCGTCCGGCTCTTGCGGCAAAGGGACGCGCAGCCATTCACGGAAACGGTGGCGGCTCTGTTCGCTATGGCGGCGCTGGCGCTGGCGCACGTGGAACCGCGCCACGCGTGGGACAGCGTGTTCAGCATGGGGCGCGTCTTCGCACCGGTTTACTTCGGGCTTCTGATGCGTGGTTTGGAAACAGGCAGGACAGCCCCTGCGCTTCTCTGCCTTGCGCCGGCTGCGCTGCGGGCGGCGCTTGGATTCGGCCCCGTGGCGCAGAGAATCGTGCAAGGCCTGGCCGGCGCCTGACCAGCACGCAACCGGCGCGAGTCCTTACACTGAACTGTGATGCGAAGGCTAACGGCCTGGGAGCCTCGGCACCTGGCGGCGTTTTCGATCATCGCCATCCTGGCGTGGTGGGCGGCGGCCGTGCATCTCGCCTACGGCGGCCGTTGGAATGCGCTGTACTGCACGGGCAGCCGCATCCGGATGCCGGAGTGGCTGGAAAGCCGGGAGCACATCTACCGCATGCCGGGGCCTGTGGGCTATGACGGACAGTGGTTCCATGTGCTGGCGCACCGCCCGCTGGAGCTGCGTGAAAGCGCCCGCTACATGGATGCTCCGCGGCTCAGGTGCCAGCGGATTCTGCTCCCTCTGGCGGCGTGGCTGCTCGCGTTCGGGAAGTTCGAATGGGTGGACCCTGCCTATTTCATGCTCATTCTGGTTTCGCTTGGGGCGGGCGTCTGGTGGACGGCGAGGCTGGCAGAACTGCGCGGAGCGTCTCCACTCTGGGGACTGTGTTTTCTGGCGCTGCCGTCGTCGATGAGCAGCATCGACCGCATGCTGGCGGACGGTCCGCTGGTAGCAGCAGCGGCGGGGTTCTTCTATCTGACGGAGACGGGGCGGATGCGCGCGGCCTGGGCAGTGGCGGCGCTGGCCCCATTCGTGCGGGAGACGGGGCTGCTGCTGCCGGCGGCGGCATGCCTGGCAGGGCTGTGGCAGCGGAAATGGCGTCCGGCGGCTGCCTGGCTCAGCGCGTGCGCGCCGTTCCTGCTGTGGATGCACACGCTGAGCGACCTGCCGGGGGGAACTTCTTACACGTGGAAGAGCGTGTTGGCTTCGGCGATTCGCATTGTGGCAGAGCCGGCCGACTACCCGTTCGTTCCGTGGTTGCGCCTTGCGCTGCAGGGGATGGACCTGGCGTCGCTGGCGGGGTTTCTTGCGGCGTGCGTGATGGGCCTCCGGGTTGTCTGGCGGCGCAGGAGCGAGATTGCCGGCGCCGGCAGCACGGCATGGATCACGGGAGCGCTTTTTGCCGCCTCCGCGCTGGTTACCGTCCATCTCGAGCCTCGCCACGCCTGGGATGATTTCTACTCCTACGGCCGCGTGTTCAGCCCGGTCTTTCTGGTGCTGCTGCTCGAAGGGCTGGAGCGGAACCGGCCTGTGCCTCCGCTTCTGGCGATGGCGCCGGTCTCTGCACGAATGGCGCTGCAATTCGCCTCGCCGGCGTGGAGGGTTCTGCGCGGGTTTGCCGGATTCTGAAGCGCGGGGCGGCCTACATGTACTCTGGCACGGGAATGCCCAGCACGCGCTCCAAAGTCCACTCGAGTTGCCGCTGAAAATAAACGGCCAGCCAGAGGAGAAAAGTCCGTTTTTCGGAGTTCTGTTCGGCCAGAATCGGATGGTCGTGATAGAAGGAATTGAAAGCCTGGGCGACCTGAAAGGCGTAACGGGCCACGTGCGACGGCTCGCCGGCCGAGAGGGCCGCCGCGAGGGCCGTGCCGGATTTCGAGGCCGCGAGCAGCAACTGCCAGAAGTCCTCCGCTTCCAGCTGCCGGGCCATCGCTTCGGTGTCAAGCGCGGCGTGGAAATCGGGCAGGGATTCGCCCCGCTCTTCCAGCTTGCGGAGAATGTTGCGGGCGCGCACGGCGGCGTACTGCACGTACGGACCGGTCTCGCCCTCGAAACTCAGCGCTTCCTGAAGGTCGAAGGCGATCACCGTGTTGCGCGTGAATTTCAGCAGGAAGTAGCGCAGGGCGCCGATGGCAATCTGCGTGGCCACGCGCGCGCGTTCTTCTTCGGGGCGCTCCGGGTGCCGGGAGTCGACCTCCTCGCGGGCCTTTTCGATCAGCTTGTCGATCAGGTCGTCGGCCTTGACGCCAAGGCCCTTGCGGCCGCTGACTTCGACATAGGGGCGCTTGCGGTCCTCCTCTGAGAGGGGGATGCCGAGAATGGCGCAAGTGCGGGGAGACAGCGCCACCATTTCGTAGGAGAAGTGGATGGAGCGTTCGGCCTGCTCATGGTAGCCGAGCGCGCGCAGCCCGGCGACAACGACGTCCTGGAGGTAGGACTGGCGCGAGTCGATGACGTTGTAGACCTCCGCGCCGTGCCCGAACGCGGGCGCCGGTTCGTCGCATGGCTCGTCCGTAGCCACCCAGACGCGGTGGCCGTCCGGGTAGGTCCGCAGCGGCTTGTAGTGGAAGTCCAGACCCAGCAGCCCGAATTTCCAGAGCTGGTAAGCGATGTCCTTCCCGACGTAGGTGACCGTTCCATTGGAGCGTACAATCACTTTGGCGTCGTCGGCCGTGTCCGCCTCCTCTTCCGGCTTATCCCGGAAATGCGAGGCGGCCATCACCCAGCAGCCCTTGTTTTTCCCTTCGGTTGCGTAATAAATCGCCCCGCGCTCCTTCAGTTGCTCGAAGGCCTTCGCCCAGAATTTCAGGTGGAGGATCTCGCTTTCGCGCGGCAGGACGTCGTAGGCGATGCCGAGCCGCCACATCGTGTCGAGGTGGCATTCGACAATGGCGTCGGCGACCAGATGACCTGTCTCGGCCAGTACGCCCTCGCCGTGCTCGATGGCGTGAAGCGTGTCCCGGCGCCATTCGAGGGCCTGCGGATTTTCCGTGTAATACTGAGAAACCCGCGCGTAAAGATCCCAGCAATAATAGTCGAATTTCGGCTGCCGGATCAGCGCTTTGACTTCATCAGGGGACTTTTTCTCGAGGTAGTGGAAGCCCACAACCACATCGGCGACCTGGACCCCCGTATTGTCGATGTAATTCTGCACCTCGACCAGCCGCCCGGCGGCGCGCTGCATGCGGACGAACGTGTCGCCGAGAACGGCGTTGCGCAGATGCCCGATGTGCGCCGCCTTGTTCGGATTGATGTTGGTGTGCTCGACGATCACCTTGCCGCCTGCCCCGCCGCCGGGCGCCGCATCCTGCCTGCCTTCCAGCAGCGCGCGCGCATACCAGCCGCGATCGAGACGGAGGTTGATGTAGCCGCCGCCGGCGATCTCGAGGCTCGAGATGCCGGGCAGCTTGGGCGCCGACGCCACCAACTCCCCGGCGATCGCGCGCGGCGGCTGCTTCAGCACGCGGGCGAGCGCAAAGGCAGCAGGCAGAGCGTATTCGCCGAAGGATGCCTGCCGGGGCTGCTCGACCACCACGGGCACGTCCACGCCGTACCGCTCCCGGATGAAGGACACGAAGGCATCGCGGATCTGGCTTTCTACGAGATGGAACACTCTAGTGAAACCTCTTGAAAAGGAAGGCGGTAAGCTTCAGTTTAGCGTGTCCGGACGGGGGGCTGGAGCAAACCAAGACCCTTTTGGTCCGCTTTATGGTAGAATCGAGACGTGGCCAAGGTTACGTTTCTGCCCGCGAACCAGACCTTCGAATTCGAGCTCGACAAGCTCCCTTACCACGAGCATGGCAAGCCGTTGTCGTTCCTCGACGTTGCGATGAACTTCGGCTTCCACCTGGAGCACGCCTGCGGGGGCAATTGCGCCTGCACGACCTGCCATGTGGTGGTGAAGCAGGGGGCGGAGTGCCTGAGCGAGATGGAAGACGACGAAGCCGACAGGCTGGACATGGCAGCCGACTTGCAGCTGGGAAGCCGGCTTGGGTGCCAGGCGCACTTCGTCAAAGACGGCGAGGTGGTGGTGGAGATTCCCTCGTGGAACCGCAATTACGTCAGCGAGGGCGGGGGCTCGATGAATCTGGGCGAGGCGATTCCGGCGCCGAAGCGGTGAGGGGCTCAAGGAGCGCCGCCAGAGTGTCGAGCGGGAACTGAAGAGACAGCCGCACGGCGCTGCCTTCGTGGCGGATGGCGGTGGATTGCGCCGCCTCGGACCACGCCTGGCGCGGCTCGGGGGGGCGCAGTTTCAGCAGTTCGAGCGCGGCGGTCAAGCCATCGCGCACCTGACGCGCGTTGGGTTCGTCCTGAAATTCAGCGGCAGCCTCGGCAGCCACCGCATTGGAGAGCGCAGCGTGAAGCTGCGCCGTGCGGAGGGAGTCGAAAACAGGACCGGCGCGCAGGGGCAGCGCGGTTCCGGCGGCATCGCGCAGGGCTGCTCCGCCTTGCGCGACCAGCCAGAAGTCGCAGGCGGGGAGGCTCGACACGCGGTTGAGCAGCGCCTGCGGGGGACTGCCATCGGCGCGGTCGCGCGCATCGATGACAGCCTCCAGATCGCGCGCGCGCCCGGCGATGGCGACGCCGGACTGCACAAAGAGCACGGCGAGCCCGTCACGCTCGAAGACGTAGTGGCCCTTGTAGCTGCGCCGCTGCACGCCCGGCGCGTCGAAGCGTGGCTCGAGTCCGAACAGCCCGCCGAACTTGCCGCGCAGGAAGACGACGCTCGAGCCGCCGCGCCATGCCCAGACGACTTCCCACAGGTCGCGGCGCGGGTCGAGCCCGGTCCGCTCTTCGAACAGCCGGAGCGCGGCGATGCTGCGCGGCTCGACGAAGCGCTGCCAGAAGGGCGAACCGCGCAACCGGTCGAGGCGGAGCCCCGCCAGGGCGGCGCTGTCGGCAGGCAGCAGAGGGCCGATGGCGGCATCGACGCGCGCATGCACTGGTGCGCGTTTGCAGGCCGGCAGGCAGAACGCGGCGGCCAGGATCGGGAGCCAGATGAGGCGCATGGGTCGTCCCCGGGCGGGACGCTACTGATGATAGCGAACCGCGCCGCGATGCCGCCCGCTGATTTTTCGCGGCGGAGGGAAACCTTGGGCCCGGCGGGCGACGCCCTCCTCGTTGATCCGGGGCCGCGCGGGCGCGGTGCGCCAAGGTTTCAGAATGGCCGGCTCCGGGCGTGGAGGTTGAACAGTCCAATGAAGTTGCGATTGATTCCGCTTTGTCTCGCACTTGCTCTGCCGCTGGCGGCGCAGCCGGCGCCGGGCGGTCCGCCGCCGGTGACGTCACCCGAGGTTCTTTCCGATGGCCGGGTGGCCTTCCGCCTGCGGGCGCCCAAGGCGCAGGAGGTGCGGCTGATCGGCACGGACATCCCCGGCAACATGAAGGGCACGCCGATGGCGAAGGGCGAGGGGGACGTGTGGGAGGTGGTGTTGGGGCCGGTGGAGCCGGGCGCGTACCGCTATCACTTCAACGTGGATGGAGTGCCGGTGATGGATCCGCGCAATCCACTCACGAGCGAATCGAACAACAATTCGTGGAGCCTGATCCATGTGCCGGGGGCAGACTTCATGGACACGAAGGACGTGCCGCATGGGGCAGTGGCGCAGGTGACCTACTGGTCGAAGGTGTTGAAGCGGTTCCGCCGGATGCACGTTTACACGCCGCCCGGCTATGAGAGGAGCAGTGTTCGCTATCCGGTGTTTTATTTGCTGCACGGAGCGAGCGATTCGGACAACTCGTGGAGCACGGTGGGGCGCGCGGGCTTTATTCTGGACAACCTGATGGCGGCGGGCAAGGCGAAGCCGATGATCGTGGTCATGCCCGCGGGCCATACAAGCCGGGCGCCGCGCGCGCCGGGCGCTGCGATGGCGGACGAGTTCGTGGACGAGTTTCTGCAGGATATTCTGCCGACCGTGGAGTCGCGCTACCGCGTGCTGGAAGGGCGGCGGAACCGCGCGCTCGCCGGGCTGTCGATGGGCGGGATGCAGACGCTGAACATTGCCATCCCGAACCTGGAGAAGTTCGGCTATGTGGGCGTGTACAGCTCCGGCATCTTCGGCATCGTGCCGCGGCCGAACATGCCGCCGCCGCAGGGTCCGAGCTGGGAGGAAAGGAACAAGGCGGCGCTGGAGAACGCCAAGGCGCGGCAGGGGCTGAAGCTGTTCTGGCTGGCCTGCGGCAAGGAGGACTTCCTGATCGAGACGCACCGCGCGACGGTGGAGCTGTTCCGCAAGTACGGCTTCCAGCCGGTGGCCGTGGAGGGCGAAGGCGGGCACGTGTGGAAGAACTGGCGGCTGTACCTGAACGAGTTCGCGCCGCAGCTGTTCCGGTGATTCCCGGACCGGGGCCGCGCCCGAAGCGCGGCCCCGGCGCAAGCACAAGCTGTTTTCTCGCGGGGGCGTGGAAGGCAAGCGGGAGTTGCGGAGGGAGGCCCTGAGCTTGCGCTCAGGGGAATCGGCAGGGGCATAGAGAGTTTGCGCGGATCGCGCAACGGCTTCAGTGCGGTGATAGATTCGTAGCGCGGAGGCTGTATGCCCGCCAACCTCGGACCGGACTACCTGGCGGCGGAGGAGGAGTTCCGCCGGGCGGAGGGCGTGCCGGAGCGCATCGCGGCGCTGGAAAAGATGTACGCGGTGCTGCCCAAGCACAAGGGGACGGAGAAACTGCAAGCCGACATCCGGCGCAAGCACAAGCTGGTTTCTCGCGGGGGCGTGTAAGGCAAGCGGGAGTTGCGGAGCGAGGCCCTGAGCTTGCGCTCAGGGGAATCGGCAGGGGCATAGAGAGTTTGCGCGG
>CAYWJB010000025.1:0-13866 GCA_964458495.1 uncultured Arcobacter sp. | reverse complement strand
GTGCTGCCCAAGCACAAGGGGACGGAGAAACTGCAAGCCGACATCCGGCGCAAGCTGTCGCAGCTGAGGAAGGAGAACCAGAAAAAGGGGCCGGCGCGGGCGGCGCCGTTCTACCTGATCGAAAAGGAGGGCATCGGACAGGTGGCGCTGCTGGGGCCGCCGAATTCGGGCAAGTCCAGCCTGCTGCGAGCCATGACGCACGCGGAGCCGGAGGTGGCACCTTATCCATTCACGACGCACTCGCCGGTTCCGGGCATGGCGCAGTTCGAGGACGTGCAGATCCAGCTGGTGGATCTGCCGCCGCTGGCGCCGGAGTGGGTGGAGCCGTGGGTGGCGCAGGTGCTGCGGCGCGCCGACCGCACGGTGCTGGTGGTGGCGGCCGACGATCCGGACGACCTGTCGGAGATCGAGTTCCTCGAAAGCCAGCTGGAGCAGTGGAAGCTGGCGCGCCCGCAGCTGATGGCAGTGAACAAGGTGGACCAGCCGGGCGGGCGGGACAACTTCGACGTTCTGGCAGAGCTTTACGCGGGCAGGTACGCGTGCCTGCCCGTGAGCGCCGCGACGGGCGAAGGGCTGCAGGAGTTTGCGCGGCGGTGCTTCGACCTGCTGGGCGTGGTGCGGGTATACACGAAGGCGCCGGGCAAAAAGCCGGACCTGACGGCGCCTTATGTGCTGAAGCGCGGCGCCACGGTGCTGGACGCGGCGCGGCACGTGCACAAGGACTTCGCCGAGCACCTGAAGCTGGCACGGCTTTACAGGCGCGACCGTCTTGAAGAGGGGCTGCCGGTGAGCCGCGATCACGTCGTGGAGGACGGCGATATTCTGGAGTTCCATGCGTAGAGCGAGGAAAGCACAAATCCTGCTGGTTTTGTTTTGGCAGTGGGCGGCCGGGCAGGCGTTTCTGGCCGGCACGGCGCGGCGCGACATCACGCCGCGCGAGCCCGTCCCGATGTGGGGCTACGGGGACCGGCACGACGCGCTGAGCGAGGGCGTGCTCGACCCGCTGTACGCCGACGCGCTGGTAATCTCGGCGGGCGGGGAGGAGCTGGCGATCGTGGGGCTGGATCTGGGGCGGAGCCCCGGCGAGCGTTCGCTGGAGCGGATCCGGGAGCGCATTCTGAAGGAGGCGGGGATCCGGTGGTCGATTCTCGGCGGCTCGCACACGCATCACGGACCGGTGCTTGAGCTGACCGACGAGGAGGGCAAGGGTCGCGGGAGGTTCGACGCGGCGCTGCGCTACTACCGGCAACTGGAGGACGCGGTGGCGGAGGCGGTGTTGGAGGCCAACTCGCGGCTGGCGCCGGCGAGGATGGCGGCAGGCTCGATGGCGCTGGCGGGGAGAAATGCGAACCGCCACACGAAGCTGGAGCCGAAGCCCGTCGATCCGGAGCTAGCGGTGCTGCGGATCGACAGGGACGACGGGACGCCGCTGGCTGTGCTGGTGAACTGGGCGGCGCACCCGACGACGCTGCCGCCTTCGCTGCTGAAATTTTCGGCCGACTACGCGGGCGCGCTGAAGGAGGCGGTGCGCGAAGAGACGGGCGCGGCGGCGATTTTTCTTCAGGGGGCGGCAGGCGACCTGAGAACAGAGCGAGGGGGCATGGACTACCGCGCCTACGGGGCGGCATTGGGGCGCGAGGCGGCGAGGCTGGCGCGCGGGCTCGCGCCGACAGCGCGGGCGAAGCTGGAGATGCGGGCGCGGGAGGAGCGGCTTGTGTTCCGGCCCCGGGTGGACTTGCAAAATCCGCTGGTGGCGGCGCTGTATGAAAAGGCGTTTTTCCCCGAACTCGTCAGGAATTACCAGGACGAATATGCACAGGGGGTGAGGCCGCGGCTGATGGCGGTGATGCTCGGCGACGAGACGGGCATGGTGGCGGCGTCGGGCGAGTTCTTTTCGAGCCATGCGGTGCGGCTGCGGGAACGGGCGAGTCTGCAGACGCTGTTTTTCTTCGGATATTCCAACGGATATCACCAGTATTTTCCGACGATCGAAGCGGCGGCCGAGGGAGGCTACGGGGCCGACCCGCCGGTGGCGCCGGCGGCGGTGGGCGCCGGAGAGGAGCTGATGAACCGGGCGCTCCTGTGGCTCTATCAGTTGCGGGGAAGGCTGAGGCAATGAGGAGGGCTGCGATCCTGTGGCTGGCCTTTGCCGCGGCAGGCGGCGCAGAGCTTGTGCGCGACGGGAAGACGCGCCACACCATTGTGATTTCGGCCTCGGCTCCGCCCGCCGAGCGCCGCGCAGCAGAGGAGCTCCGGCGCTTTGTGCGGGAGATGAGCGGCGCGGAGTTGACGGTTCAGGACGACTCGCGAGCGGTGCGCGGACCGCTGGTGCTCATTGGGCGGAGCCGCGCGTTGCGGCGCGCGGCGCCGGACCTGCGGGTGGAGGGGTTGGGCGCGGAGGAGTTCGTGATCGAGGCTCGCGGCAGGCACCTGGTGATCGCGGGCGGCGGCGAGCGCGGGACGATGTACGGCGTGTACGAGTTCCTGGATCGGCTGGGCTGCCGGTGGTTCACCGCGGATGTCGCAAAGATCCCGCGGCTGCGGACCATTTCGATTGGCGGGCTGAAGGTGCGGCAGGCGCCGGCCTTTGAGTACCGGGAGCCGTTTTTCCGGGAGGCCTTCCAGCGCGACTGGGCGGCGCGGAACCGCGTGAATGGAAACCACGCGGACCTGGACGCCTCGACGGGCGGGAAAACCGGCTATTATCCGTTCGTTCATTCTTTTTATCAGCTCGTACCTCCGGAGAAGTATTTTGCCGGGCACCCGGAGTATTTTTCCCTGGTGGATGGAAAGAGACGCGCCGGGGGCGGGCAGCTGTGCCTGACCAACGGCGAGGTGCTGCGGATCGCCACGGAGACAGTCGAGCGCTGGATCGCGGAGCATCCGGAAGCGAGAATCTTCTCCGTTTCGCAGAACGACTGGGAGGGATGGTGCGAGTGCGACCGCTGCAGGCGCGTGGAAGAGGAGGAGGGCGGGGCCCACAGCGGACCGGTGCTGCGGTTTGTGAACGCGCTGGCGGAGCGGATCGGGAAGAAGCACCCGGACAAGCTGATCGACACGCTGGCGTACTGGTACACGGAGGCGCCGCCGCTGCGGGTCCGCCCGGCGCCGAACGTGCGCGTGCGGCTGTGCCCGATCGGAATCTGCACGGCCCATTCGATTGCGCAGTGCCCGCGGAGCGCGTATTTTTACCGGAATTTGCGAGCTTGGGCGAAGATTACGGACCAGCTTTATATCTGGCACTACAACACGAATTTCACGCATTATCTGCTTCCCTTCCCCGACCTGGACGAGCTGGGCGCGGACATTCCCCTGTACCGGAAGACAGGCGTGAAGGGGCTGTTTTTGCAGGGGGCGTACGCGGAGGGAGGCGGCGGGGAGATGGCGTGGCTGAAGTCCTGGGTGCTGGCGAAGCTGCTCTGGGACCCGGCGCGCGATGTCTGGCAGCTGGCGGGCGAGTTTCTGGAGGGCGTCTACGGGCGCGCCGCGCCATGGATGCGAAAGTACCTCGAATTGCTGCACGCGGAGGTGCGCCCCGCGCCCGCCGGCCGCGGACAGCATCTGTGGATCTTCAACGTGCCGGACTACTCGGACGCGCTGCTGCGGGAGGGCTTCCGGCTGTTTGGCGAAGCGGAGAAGGCGGCGGAGACGGAGGAAGTGAAGCGGCGGGTGCGAAAGGACCGGCTCTCGCTGGAGTATCTGGCGCTGTTGCAGGCAGCCGAATACGAGGTGCGCGGGGCGCGCTACGCGCCCGCGGATCTGGCCGGGTTGCAGCGGCAGGCGCGGGAGTTGCTGGAACAGGCAAAGCAGCATGGCATCCGCAGCCTGCATGAGGGCCGCCCCATGGAGTTTGACGAGCGCCACTACGCGGAGCTGCGCGAATACGCGGTGGAGAGCCTGGAGAACCGCGTGTGGGCAGCGGCGGCAGTGCCGGAGCTGAACGGGCGCATTGTGCGGTTCTTCGACAAGGTGGCAGGAAGGGAGATGCTGCGCCGTGCTTCCTTGAGCGATCTGAGGCATCCGGACACAGGAGGCATTTTCGCGACGGTTCATGCACACCGCCGCGCGCCGGCGTGGCCGGCGCGGTGGCGCGCGGAGCGGGCGGGCGAGGGGCAGTTGCTTTTGTCGGCGGCGCTGGAAAACGGGCTGCAGGCGAGAACCCGAATCGGACTCACCGGGCGGGGTTTGACTCTGGAGACGATCCTGCAGAACCCCACCGGGGAGGATCTTGCGGCGGCGATCCAGCACCGGGCGGAGGCGGCGGCGGAGGACATCGACGCGGAAGCGCTCGAATACTCGGGCGCAGACGGAAAGACCGGGGAGCGGCGGCTGATCGATCCGGAGCAGGAGCCGGCGGGGCGGCTGGTGCTGGACTTCCCTGCCCCGGCGCAGACGGGATGGCTGCTGCAACGGGCGCGATTCTTCGCTTCGTCGGATGGGGCGGCGCGGGCAGGGGCGCAGTGGACGGCGAAGACGCCGGCGGGCGTCACGCTCATTCACTGGACGGAAGAGGCGGTGCTGAAGCCGGGCGGGGCGCTGCGGCTGAGATCGTTTTACAGCCGGAAGTAATCAGCGCCGCTCGTAGATCTCCGTCCACTTTTTTGTGCCTTCGGGGCTGACGAGCCTGAGCTGGCGTTCGAGCGTGCGCCCGTCGCGGGATACGGTGGTCCGGGCGGTTTCGACGTAGTTGCCATCCGCAGTGCGGAAGGTCGATTCGATGGTGCGGTCGTTGATGCGGACGATGACGATCTCGCCCTCGCCGAAGGAGCGCGACATGGCGTAGGGCTTGCCATCGATGGCGCCCGAGAAGCCGAAATCCCGCTGGTCTTCGTTGGCATAGAGGACGGAGCCGTGGTAGTTGAGACTCGGCTCCTGGTGTTCGATGGTCAGGACAACCGAGACCGGCTTGTTCACGTTGCCCCATTTCGAGCGGCCGACGTTGAGTTGCCAGTTGCCGCTGAGGTTGGCCGGCTGGGCGGCGCAAAGGGCGCCCAGGAGAAACGCTGCGGAAAGGATCCGTGCCAGCACGCGCATGGCCTGCCTCCTCTCGAGGTTCGCGGCTCTACTATAGCGCCGGGAGGGAGTGAAGGGAACCCTGTTGTGCAAGCCGGTGTCCAAACGGGTGGAAGAGCGATGACGTGGCTGCTGGCGCTGTTGATGTTGGCGGCGGGCGGGCGCGTGGATGAGGCCGTAGTGATGGCGCCGGGCCTGGCGGAGCAGCGGATCGTGCATCGCGAGCCCGCAGCCTGGCCTCATGCCGCGCGGCGGGCGGGCGTTCGCGGGGTGGTGCGCTTCAGCATTCTGGTGGACGAAGAAGGGCGTGTGGCCGCAGCGGATCTGGTGAGCGGCCACCCGTTGCTGGTGGAGGCGGTGCGCGCCGCCCTGCTGCGCTACCGCTTCCGGCCGCTTCTTACGGGAGGGCGGGCGGTGCGCTTTCGAAGCATGACCGGCGTGGCGGTGCCGTCCACCTTTTCGCGGCCGGCCAGAACGGCGAAAGCGTGATCCGCGGGCTCGCGAGGGGCGCGAGAGCGGCGGGTGAGGCACGGGAACGCGGCGGGAGTATGATTGGCGCGAAGAACTCTGCAAGGAGGCTTGCCGTGCGACTCGCGCTCTGCGCCCTGCTTTTCTGCTCATCCGCCTGCGCCGCCGAGAGGTTTGTCCTGATCCGCGGCGACGGCAGCGTATTGGACTTCGAGATGGCCGATGCGCCGGCGACCAACGCCGAATGGGCGGAGTTCGTGGCGGCAACCGGCCACGCGGCGCCGCAACACTGGGAGAACGGGAAGCCCCCGCGGGGATTCGAGAACCACCCGGTGATCTACGTCAACCGGTATGACGTGGAGAAGTACCTCGCGTGGCGGACGGCGCGGGAGGGGCGGATCTACCGTCTGCCGACGCCGGCGGAGTTCGAATACGCGGCGCGCGCCGGGCAAAGCGGGGCTGTGTACCCGTGGGGCAGCGAGCCGCCCGAGGGGAGGGCGAATTTCGACGAGCGCGGCGACAGGCCGTTTCCGGGGTGGCGCGAGCACCTGAAGCCGGTGCGCTCGTACGCGCCGAATCCGTGGGGTCTGTTTGACATGGCGGGCAACGTGTGGCAGATGGTGCACACGGATCACGATCCGGCGACGCAGCGGTGGATTTTCCGTCTGCAGGAGCCGCACGAGAAGGAGTCGACGGTGATGGGCGGTTCGTGGGCGCGTTCGGCGGCCTATTTGCGCATCGGGGTGCGCGGGGGCGCGGGCGGGGCGGGGATCCGGCATCCGGATCTGGGTTTCCGGCTGGTGCGGGAGCCGCAAGGGGCGCCGCACTTCCGGAGGACGTTGCGGCGGCTGGCAGTGGTCAAAACAGAAAAGGGAATTTCTGTTTCCTGGCAGCTGTTGCCGGGCGAGGGGCTGGCGGGCTTTCACGTCTACCGGTCGCGGAGGCGGGACATGGCCGGGGAGCGGCTGACGCGCGAGCCACTGCGAGAGCGCACGTGGTTTCTGGACGCGGCGCCGCCGCCCGGGCGCGTATACTACCGCGTGCGCGCCGCCGGCGAGGACGGGCGCGAGGGAGCGCCTTCGGAATGGGGGGCGGAAGCGCCCGAAGCCGGCGGGCTGCCCGCAGTGGCGCTGTTCCAGCCGGGCATCCGGCAGGGGCAGGCGGCTCCGGTGTTCGGGGACCTGAACGGCGACGGCCTGCCGGACGCGGTTTTCCGGCTCGACAACCTGATCCAGGAAAACCGGCCGGATCCCGGGCTTCCGGCGGAGCTGGAGGCTTTCACGAGTTACGGCAAGCAGCTCTGGCGGCGGCCGATGATCCGCTTCGATCTCTGCTTCGGAAACGCCAACAACGCGCCGTTTCTGGTCTACGACCTGGACGGCGACGGGCGCGCGGAAGTGGCGGCGCGGATCGAAGAGGAGGGGCGCGCGTGGCTGGCTGTGCTCGACGGCATGACGGGACGCACGCTGCGGCGCACGCCGTGGCCGGAGATGTTCAGCGACAAGGCGGGAACTTCGACGCGGATTCACATGGCCGTGGCGTATCTGGACGGGAAGCGGCCGAGCCTGATCACGCAGACGGGCCTGTACGAGAACGAGCTGTTCCACGCCTGGGACGCGGAGCTGAATCTGCTGTGGAAGTTCGAGAGTACGGGCGCGACGTCGGGCTCCGGATCGCATCACATCGACATTGCCGACGTGGACGGCGACGGGCGCGACGAGGTGTTCGACGGGACGACCGTGCTGAATCCCGACGGCACGCTGAGGTGGAGCCTCTACCGGCTGCATCCGGACATCGTGGCCATCAAGCGCATTCTGGGGCGGACGGAACGGCAGGTGTACTACGTGGTGGAAAGCACGACGCATGCTGGGGTGTATGTGGCGGACGCGAAGACGGGGCGGCTCCACTGGAAGCGGAACCGCGAGGACGATGCGCGGTGGACGCACGGGCACACAGGCTGGGCGGCGGACATCTGGGAGGGATCGCCGGGTTACGAGCTGATGGCAAACACCGACGGACACGAGATGAAAGACACGCTGCTGATGGCCAGCGACGGGCGGGAATTGATGCGCCCTGTCCCCGGCGCATGGCGACCCGTGAACTGGCTGGGGCGCAAGGTGCGAGAGCTGATCTCGGGCGACGGGACGCAGGTGGTGCGGTTTGACGGCAAGGGCTTTGAGCCCGCGTCGCCGCCGCCCGTGGCCGGGGGGTGCCGGGTGCTGATGACGGCCGATCTGTGGGGCGACTACCGCGACGAGATCGTGTGCGCGAAGGCGATCGAGGGCCGGTGGACGGTGATGGTGCTGACCAACACCGCCGAGCCGCCCGGGCGCGGCGTGAAAAGGACGGCGTCGCGGGAGTACCGGCTGTGGCTGGCACGGAACCTGGGGGCGGGCTACGGGTCGTATTTCGAGTGGGAGGAAGAGCGCTGAAGCAGGCGTGACAGCGGATGGCGAAAAATAGAAGCCGGATTCTGAGCGGGTTGCGCCGCGGCGGGCTGGAGTGCCGGCGGGTGCGGGGGAGGGTCTGGCACGGAGGTCCACTGCCGTGCCACGACGCCCGCTCCCGTTTGATCCCGCCCGTCTGCAGCCCACCCTGATCGACCTTGCGCTGATGGACCGGCTGGGAGGGGCCGGTTCGCCGGATCCCTTCAGCGTCCTGCTGGAACTGCGGCACGGGGCGCGGGCGGAGGACCTCCGGAAACTGGTTCCCGCGGCGGAGGCGATCGGCGCAGAGAGCCGCGGGCTGTTCCGGGCGCGCTTGACCAAGGCGGAGATTCTGGGTCTGGCAGACAGGGCGCGGGAGGTGCTGTACCGCATCTGGCTGAACCATTCCGTGCGGGCGCTTTCGCTGCGGGCGATTCAGGCGGACGCGGCGATGGCGGGGTTTCAGGCGACGGGGCGAGGCATTGTATGGGCCGTCGCGGACTCCGGTGTGGCCCAGCACGCGCATTTCGAACCGTATTCGAACCTTGCTTTGCCGGAGGGGATCAGCCACCGGGATTTCACGGGAGGCGATTCGCCGCTGACCGACGAGTTCGGGCACGGGACGCACGTGGCGGGGATTGTGGCCGGCGCTGCGCCCGCGGGCGCGCAGGTTCCCGAAGGGGCGGACGCGGGCGCGGTGCGCGGCGTGGCGCCGGAGGCGAAGATCCTGTCGCTCAAGGTGCTGGGCGCGGACGGCTGCGGGGAGGTTTCCGACATTCTGGCGGCGCTCGATTATGTCCAGCAATTGAACGGATACGGGCGTCGCATTCTGGTTCACGGAGTGAATCTTTCCCTCGGGTATGAGTTCGACCCGGAGTGGTTTGCCTGCGGCGCATCGCCTCTGTGCCAGGAAATTGACCGGCTGGTTCATTCTGGCGTTTGCGTGGTTGTGGCGGCGGGAAATTCCGGTTACGGGTGGCAGAATTCCATGCACACGGGAACCACGCCGGGGTGCCTGGACTTGACGATCAACGATCCGGGGAACGCCGAGCTGGCCATCACTGTGGGATCCACGCACCGGGAGCGGCCGCACACATACGGGGTTTCGTATTTTTCCTCGAAGGGCCCCACGGGGGACGGGCGGATGAAGCCGGACCTTGTGGCGCCAGGAGAGCGGATCGTGAGCTGCGCGGCGCCCTCGAAGGCACCGGGCGGCGCGGACTGGCGCGTAGCGTACGTAGAGGACTCCGGCACTTCGATGGCTGCGCCGCACGTATCGGGAGCGGCGGCTGCGTTTCTTTCGGTCCGGCCGGAATTCATCGGCCGCCCGCTGGACGTGAAGGAGGTTTTTCTGGAGACGGCCACCGATCTCCGGCGCGCGAGGACTTTTCAGGGACGCGGAATGGTGAATTTATTCCGGGCGCTTCAGGCACGATAAACACGGCCATTCCGATCACAGAGACAGGGAGATGAGAATGACGTATTTCAGAGTGGATTTTGACAGGTCGGGGCGGCTGCTGAAGGCGGCCCAGCGCGACGCGCTGCTGGCCTTCGTGCAGAGGGAGAAGCCGGAGGCGCTGCTGATGGCGGCGCACGGGTGGTTGAACGACACGGAGGCGAGCGGGCGGATGTTTGCATGGTTCGCCGAGGCGGTGCGTCCGGTGGCGGTGTGCGGCCTCGCGTGGCCGTCGCATCCGCTGAGGCGGAATTCCGCGGGCGCGGTGAAGGCGGGAATCGAGGCGACTTCGTACTACGTGATGAAGGAGCGCGCCGCGGAGGTTGGGGCCGGCGGCGTGGCGCCGTTGGTGCGGACGGTGCGGCAGGTGTCGCCGGGGACGGCTGTGCATCTTGCCGCGCATTCTTTCGGCGCCCGGCTGGTGACAGCCGCCGCCATGACGCTGGGACGCGGGGAGGGCGGAGCGTGGATCGAGAGCATGCTTCTGCTGCAGGGCGCCTTCTCGCAATTCGCGTTCGGCCCGCAGGGGCTTTACCGCCCGGTGGTGGCGGAGCGCATGGTGCGCGGCCCCATCGCCGTCACCCATTCGGTTCACGACAAGGCGGTAGGAATGGCGTATCCGGTGGCTTCCCTGCTGAAGAAGCAGAATGCCTCCGGCATTGGCGGGCCGAACGATCCCTACGGCGGTCTGGGCGCCAACGGGGCGCGCGGGCTGGGCGCGGAGGAGTGCATCGGGTTGAACCTGGGCGACACGACATCACTCGAGCGCTTCCTGCACTACCCCGTGATCAACCTGAACGCCGACCGCGTGATCCTGGGGCACACGGACATCTACAAGCCGCAAGTGGCCGATACGCTGCGCGTGTTGTTCCGGCTGGCGACGGCTGCGAAGTGAGCCTTCAGATGCGGATCGTTCCCTTGAGGTAGAGCACGGCGCTGCCTGCGATTTCGACGCGGTTGCCTTTCAGAGCGCATTCAAGTTCCCCGCCGCGGCTCGAAACCTGGCGCGCACGCAGCCGCTGCTTGCCGAGACGGCGCGCCCAATACGGGATCAAGGTGCAGTGGGCGCTGCCAGTGACCGGGTCCTCGGGCACGCCTGCGGCGGGCGCGAAGAAGCGGGAGACGAAATCGTAGTTTCCGCTGCGAGCGGGCGCGGTGACGATGACGGCGAAGCGGTCGGCTTCGGCGAGGCGGTGGAAATCCGGACGCAAAGCCCGTACCTCCTCCTCGGAGGCGTAAACCACCATATAATCGCGCGAAGCCAGGATTTCCTGCGGCGATCCGCCGAGCGCACCGACGAGCCCCGGGCAGGGCTCGACCGGTTCCGGCGGGCGGGAGGGGAAGTCCATCACGAGGAGGTTGCCGCGCCGCTCGACCGTCAGCGGCCCGCTGCAGGTGTCGAAGACGACGCTGGGGCGGTCCGGCTCGAGGAACTCGAAGACGACGAACGCCGAGGCGAGGGTGGCGTGCCCGCAGAGGTCGACTTCGGTGGCGGGAGTGAACCAGCGGAGCTTGTATTCGCCGCCGCTGCGGATGAAGAAGGCGGTTTCGGCGAGGTTGTTCTCTGCGGCGATGGACTGCATGACATCGTCCGGCAGGAGGTCTTCGAGGGGAACCACAGCGGCAGGGTTGCCCTCGAAGACGCGGCTGGCGAAGGCATCCACCTGGTAGATGGGCAGCTCGGGCATGATTTCAATGTAGCGGGCAGCGGGGGAGGAGTGCAGGAGTTGCGCACCGGAAACCCTTGATCGGCGGCGGCCGGTTCGCTCATGATGAAAGGCGAAGGAGATTCCGGGATGAAACGCTGGGGTGTGGTAGCCGTTTTTGTTCTCTGCGCCGGAGCCGTTCTGGCGGTGGACATCCCGCCGGCGAAGCTGCGGGCATTCAAGCCGCTGCCGCAAGCGGTGGAAAATCCGAAAAACCCGATCACGCCGGAAAAAGTGGAGCTGGGGCGGATGTTGTATTTTGAGAACCGCCTGAGCAAGAGCCACAAGTTTTCCTGCAACAGCTGCCACATGCTGGACAAATATGGCGTGGACAACGAGCCCACAAGCGAAGGGCACCGCGGGCAGCGCGGCGACCGCAACTCGCCGACGGTTTACAACGCCGCGGTGCATTTCGTGCAGTTCTGGGACGGGCGGGCGGCGGACGTCGAGGAACAAGCCAAGGGACCAGTGATGAACCCGGTGGAGATGGCGATGCCGGACGAGAAGACGGTGATCGCGACATTGAAGTCGATCCCGCAGTACGTGGAGATGTTCCGGAAGGCATTTCCCGGGGAAAGGGATCCGGTCAGCTATGACAACATGGCGCGGGCCATCGGCGCTTTCGAGCGCAAGCTCATGACGCCGTCGAGGTGGGACCGGTTCCTGCAGGGAGACAAGACGGCTCTGAATGAGGCTGAAAAGGAAGGATTCCTGAAGTTCGCCGACGCCGGGTGCGCGACCTGCCACATGGGCACTTGCGCGGGGGGAACGATGTTCCAGAAGTTGAGTGTGACGAAGCCTTATCCGGGGCTGAAGGACGAGGGGCGGGCGAAGGTGACGGGCCGGGCGGAGGACCGTTTCTTCTTCAAGGTGCCCGGATTGCGCAACGTGGAGAAGACGTGGCCGTACTTCCACGACGGATCGGTGAAGACGCTGGAGGAGGCGGTGCAGAAGATGGCCGAGTACGAACTGGGCAAGAGCCTGAGCGCGGCCGACGTGCAGTCGATCGTGGCGTGGCTGAAGACCTTGACGGGAGACATCCCCGCGGATCTGGCCAAGCCGCCTGCACTGCCGCCCTCGACAGCGAAGACGCCGAAGCCGTCGCTTTCCGACTGAGCCATGCGGAAACAAATCTGGTTATTTTTGTTTTTGGCCGCTTCGGCGGCGCAGGCGCCGGATGCGAGGGAGCGCGCGTCGCAGGCCGCCGCCGGGCTGGGCCGCGTGCTGATGGAGCTGCTCGGGGAGGAGCTCAAGCAGGGCGGCTACGCGGGGGCGGCGCGCGCCTGCTCGGAGCTGGCGCAGGAGGTGACCGCAGAATTCGGGCGCGAGCAGGGACTGGAGATCCGCCGCGTGAGCCTGCGGGCGCGGAACCCCAAGGATCAGCCGGACGAGTGGGAGTCGGCGAAACTGCGGGAGTGGGAGAAGACGTACAAGCCGGGCACGCCGCCCGATGAGGTGTACGAGGTGGTGGAGGAGGGCGGGCGGCGTTATGCGCGCTACCTGAGGCCCATCGTGGTGCAGGCGATGTGCCTGGGGTGCCACGGCGGGCGGGAATCGATGGCCGAAGAGGTGCGGCAGGTGCTGAACGACCGCTACCCGCGGGACCGGGCCACCGGATACCAGGCGGGCGACCTGCGCGGGGCGTTTTCGGTCACGGTGAATCTGCAGGGGAATTAGCAGTCCGGAGACTCGCCGCGCCAGGTCTTGCTCGTATCCATGCACCGGAGCATGAGAGGCGCGAAGGAGCCTGCGGCAAAGCGGCAGCAGACTCCTCCGCGCTCAGGTTCGGCTCAGGCGCGTTCGGCGTGGATCTCGACCGGCACCCCGTGCATGACCGAATCGAAGACGGGAGAGAAGGCGGGGCCGAGGCCGACAAGCTCGCTCCACTCCTCCTGCCCGGCATCGGTCCCGATCTTCATGTACATGCGGATGCACTGGTAGCCGTTGCGCACAGTGTGATCGATGCCGAGAAAGCCACGCAGGTCGAGGTCCCCTTCAATCCTGGATTCCACACTCCGAATGCGAATGCCGCGGGCCGCCGCGTGATACACCATCGAAGTGGTCACGCAGGCGGCGAGTGCGTGGAGGAGGTGCTCCACGGGGTTTGCGCCCTCATCGTTGCCGAGCAGCACGGGAGGCTCGCCGGCCTCCATCTGGAAGTGGGTGGCGTGCTCAATCTCCTGCATCGTGCCATAGAACCCGGCCGCGGTGGAGCGGTTGTGACCGCCTCCCAACCATGTGTTGGATGCCCTGAACCTGAACCTTGCCAGCTCGGGCTGTTCGCGGACGGCATGGATGGTCTTCATGAGGTCATCCGTGTTGACGCCATTGAGAACGTGTTGCGCTTTCGTCATCGTTTGCATTTCCTATCGCTCCTCTGTCTGGATTTGTCCGGAGCCGGTGACCGGCTCCGCCCTTGAACAAGGCATCCGGATTGCCAGACGCGCGAGGGCTGGCAAGTCATGGAATACATGGAAGATGCCCAAAAACGGGCCGCTTCATGCTCCGGCGAAATTCCGTGAATTCGCGAAAACTCGCGACAAGAAACGCGAAAGAGCTTACCGGCGGCGCTCGATGCCGAGCGCCTTGACCCGGGAGGCGAGCGTGGAGGGGGCGACGCCCAGCATGCACGCCGCGCCCGAGGGCCCGGAGATGCGCCATGAGCAGGCCTCCAACGCGCGAACGAGGTTCTCCCGCTCCAGGTGGCGGAGTTCCTCGGCGGTGAGGACCGGGAGATGCTCCCTAGCCGCCATTTCTCACACAGGGGTTGGCGGGAAGCCGTGGACTCTGGCATAAA
>CAYWJB010000024.1:0-56742 GCA_964458495.1 uncultured Arcobacter sp. | reverse complement strand
CCCACGACCCCCGCGTTGCGAACGCGGTGCTCTCCCAACTGAGCTAGCCGCCCACGGTTCGTCTTCTTCAGTTTATAGCACTCCGGGCCGCCCGCGCCACGGGGGCTACAATGAATGGAGACACGCCGAAATGGAGCCCCACGAATTGGAACGAACGCTGGACAAGATGCGCCAGGACTGGGACGAGCGCGCCCGTGAGAACGCCCGGTTCTATGTGAACACGGAACGCACGGACTGGACCGACGAGGAGTTCTTCGAATCCGGGCGCCGCACGGTGCGCGAGGAGATCCTCACCGACATGATCAACATCTGCCAGGGCAAGGACCCGAAGCAGATGAAGGTGATCGAAATCGGCTGCGGCGCGGGCCGCGTGACGCGCGCCCTGGCGGAACTGTTCGGGGAGGTACACGCCGTCGATGTCAGCGGCGAGATGGTGGCGCTGGCGCGAGAGGCGCTGGCCGGCCTGCCCAACGCGCATGTCTACCAGAACAACGGCATGGACCTGAGCGTCCTGCCGCCCGGCCCGTACGACTTCGCGTTCTCGAGCATCGTGTTCCAGCACATTCCCAGCCGCGAGGTCATCGAGAGCTACGTCCGCGACGTGCACCGCTTGCTGCGTCCGGGGGCGTTGTTCAAGTTTCAGGTTCAGGGCGACCCGAAGGTGGAAACGGACCCGGACGACACCTGGCTCGGCGTGCCATTCACCGACGAGCAGGCCGCAGAGATGGCCGAGCGCTGCGGCTTTGAACCGCGCTACCGCCACGGGGCCGGCAGCCAGTATTTCTGGCTCTGGTATTTCCGGAAGTGAGGCGCCACCGTCTCCGGGCGCACGGCATTTCACTGGACGCGCCCCTCCACGGGGCTTATACTAAGAGGCACCTGACCGCCTTGGCCATCGATCCGCATTCATTCGCCCGCCGATGGACCGGCCATGCATCCAGATGATACGACGCGGATCGAAACGGCCCGAGGGGAGGGACTTGCGCCCATTGGCGGCTCCCGGTACCGCATCACCGGCCGGGTCGGCGAAGGCGGGATGGGCGTGGTGTACAAGGCGGTTGATGTCGAACTCGGCCGCACGGTAGCGCTCAAGTTCCTGCCGCCGTCTTCGGATGCCCCCAACGCGGAGGCGCGCTTCCTGCGCGAAGCGCGCGCCGCCTCCGCCCTGGATCACGTCAACATCGGCACCATCCACGGAATCGAGGAAGACGGCTCGGGGCGGCGTTTCCTCGTGATGGCGTATTACGAAGGCGACAGCCTCGCCGGGCTGCTGGCGAAGTCGGCGCAGCCGCTGTCGCAGGGGCAGGCGGTGAAGATTGCGACGCAGGTGGCCGAGGGCCTGCGGGAAGCGCACTCGCATGGCATCATCCACCGCGACATCAAGCCCTCGAACATCGTGCTGACGCGGCAGGGCGTGATCAAGATCGTCGACTTCGGGCTCGCCCATGTGCAAGGCGCTGCGCCGCTCACGCGCGAGGGCACGCAGATGGGAACGCCAGCCTACATGTCGCCCGAACAGGCCCTGGGCGGAGACGTAGACCACCGCACGGATCTCTGGGCGCTCGGAGTGGTGCTGTATGAGATGCTCACCGGCGAGCGGCCGTTCGAGGCGCCGTCGATCCCCGCCACGCTTTACCGCGTCGTCCACGACCCCCCGCGGTCACTGGATCGCGTGCCGGCGCCGTTGCGGCCTGTGCTCCAGCGCGCGCTGGCCAAGGATGCAGCCGCGAGATTCACGTCGGCAGCAGAATTTCTGGAGGCTCTGCGATCGGCTGGAGAAGCGCTTCCCGCGAGCGCTGCGCCACAGACCGGGCCGGCAGAAACGGGCGCTCCGCGCCGCTGGACGCGGCGGCGCGCCTGGGTAGCCGCGGCCCTCGCGCTGGCTCTTCTGGCTCCCGCCGCCTGGCTGTGGCGGAGAGGCCGGCCGCCCGCCGCCGCTGCGGGCGGCTCCACGCCGTTTTTCACCACCGCTTCGGGCGACTACCTGGAAGCGGTCCGCCGTATGAAGCGGTGGGATCAGGCAGGCAATCTCGACGAGGCCGCGCGGCTGCTGGAACAGTGCCTGCGGTCCGACCCGTCGTTTGCCCTCGGTCATGCGCGGCTCGCGGAAGTCTGGCGCATCCGCTACGCCCTGAGCCGCGACAAGGCGGCGCTGGAGAATGCAGCGCGCCATGCCGCCGAGGCCGTGCGCCTCAATGCTGACCTCGCGCCGGTGCAGGTGGCGGAAGGGCGCGTGCAGGCCATGCTCGGCAACGGCGACCTGGCCATGGCCGCCTTCGACCGCGCCCTGCGCCTGGATCCGAATGATGCCGAGGCCCACCAGGCCGTCGCCCGGCAATATGAGCGGCTGGGCCGGCTGGAGGATGCCGAGAAGGCGTTCCGCCGGGCGCTTGAGTTCGAGCCCGACGATCTGGCCGCGCACGACGCTTACGGCAATTTCCTTTTCCGGCAGAGCCGCTATGAAGAAGCCATCCGGGAGTGGCAGGAAATCATCCGGCTCGCCCCGGATCACACTTCGGCGCTGGTGAATCTGGGATCGGCGCTGTCGGAAACCGGGCGGATCGCCGAGGCCATCACGATCTACAGGCGGCTCGTGGAACTGAAGCCCGAAGCCATGGCATGGACGAATCTGGGAACGGCGTACTCGCGTGCGAAGCGGTATGAGGAAGCCGTTTCCGCCTACCGGAAATCGCTGGCGATCCAGGATCGCGATTCGATGACGTGGGGCAACCTCGCCTTTGTGTACTCCTGGATGCCCGGCCACGAGAGGGAGGCTGGCGCCGCCTTCACCCGCGCCATCGAGCTTGCCGAAGAGAAGAGAAAGCAGAGCCCGAGAGACGCATTTCTGCACAGCGATCTGGCCCTTTATTACGCCAAGTCCTCAAACGCCGCGCTCGCCCGCCAGAGGCTCGCCACTGCGCTCCAACTCGCACCGAAAGGGCCGGAGATTCACGCCGCAGCGGCGGAAGTCCACGAACTGTTGGGCGAACGGGGGCGCGCGCTCGAACTTGCCCGGCAGTCGGTCCGGCTTGGCTATCCGCGGCAAAGACTGGAGCGCAACCCCGAGCTGGCCTCGCTGCTGGCAGAGGCACGGCTTCGCCGGAGCTTCTGAGCGCCGCGCCCGCCTGCCGTCTTCATTTCGGTAAACAAGTGCGCGTGCGGCCTCCGCCGCGGGCACTGGAAGGCTATACTGAACGCCACGAGGGGCGCTGAGCCAGTCCTCCTTCGGGATGCCCGGCCGCGCGAATGGAAGCCGGGGTCCCGATCTGGAAGGAGGCCTGCATGGCCAGCTACAACATCCGCATCGACAGCAGCGGCAACCCTGATCCTGCCACGCTGGACTGCAATCCGGGCGACAAAATCACCTGGACCAACGACTACTCGGCCGAACTGACCGTGTTCACGCTGCCCACCTGCGTTTCGCCGCAGAACTCGCCGGCGCCTCTGGCTGCCAGAGCCACCACGCAGCAGTACACCGTGAACAGCGGCGCCAAGGGCAGTTTCGACTATTCCTACAGCTGGCCTACGCCCAAGCGGGACACGCGCGGCGGCACGATCGACGTCAGCTGATCGCGAGCCTCGGGCCGCAGCTCGAAGAGGAGGCCGCGGGCGGTTCAGCCCGCGGCTGTCTTTCTGGCCACCACCAGCGTGAAGTCGTCCGAGCCGGAGACCGAACCGGCAAACATGGCCACCGCCTCGCGCACCCGCGCGATCATCTCCTCCGGTGCAGCGGCAGCCGCAGGCGCCAGCGCCTCCAGCAGGTTCTCCTCGCCGAACTGCTCGCCTGTGGCCGGGTTCTCCGCTTCGGTCACCCCGTCGCTGAACAGAACGAGGACGTCGCCTTCTTCCAGTCTTGCCTGCATTTGCTCGTAAGACGCCTGGCGAAGCACGCCGAGAATCAGCCCGCCTCCCTGTAACACCTCCGCCCCTCCGTTCTTGCGCAACACGAGCGGCGGGTTATGCCCGGCATTGACGTAGGCCATCTCTCCGCTGGACGGATCGATTTCGCACAGGAACAGCGTGACGAAGCGGTTGCCGGGGCAATGGTCCGCCGTGCTCCGGTTCAGGCGGCCCATCAGCTGCGCCAGATCTGGCTCGCCCTCCGCAAGCACCTGCAGGCGCGCCTGAAGGCTGGCCATCAGCAGCGCCGCCGGCATTCCCTTGCCCGCAACGTCGCCCACGGCAAGCATCCGCTTGCCGCCCGGGCGTTCGAAGAAGTCGTAGTAGTCGCCGCCGGCGTAATAGCAGGACTGGTTGAACGCCGCCACTTCGAGGCCACTCCAGCAGGGCGAGCCCGAGGGCAACAGCCCCCGCTGGATCTCCGCCGCCTGTTCCATCTCGAGCGAAACGCGGCGCTCGCGCTCTTCGATCTCGGCCAGCCGCGCGATCTCGATGCGCACGGCGGCGATGTTGGCCATCACTGTGATCAGGTTCAGGTCCTCGCGCGTGAAGGCGCGCGCGGCGCTGGCCGAATCGAGATAGAGCAGGCCGATTACCTTCTCCTTGGTTTGCAAGGGCACTGCCAGAAGGCTGCGCACGCCCTGCGAGATGATGCTGGCCTGCATCCGGAGGTTCTGTTCCTGGCGGGCGTCGCGGATCAGAAGGCTTTCCCTGCCCCGGAACACGCGCTCCTGCGCGGTTCGGCTGATCTGGAACGGCTTGCCCAGCACGGCGCGCGGCGCCAGTTCTCCGTTCTCTTCGAGCAGCAGGACGCCGCGCGCCGCGCCCACGGCCTTCGCCGCGAGGTCGAGGATGAGCGGCAGCATCTCGGCAAGCGACAGTCTGCCGGAGAGTTCAACGCCCGCGTGCAGCAACGCCTGCAAGTGGCCGGCCGAACGCAACGGCAATTCGGCTTCCTCGCGGCGCTCGCCCGCGGAAGCCGGGATCAGGTGGTCGAGCCGGACGGCGATGGTGGCCGTGCTGGCGGCGCCTTCCTGCTGAAGGGGATGGGAGGGGAACTCGCCGCGCGCGGCGGCGTGCAACACGAAGGTCACGCGCCCGGCGCGCACCTGGTCGCCCGGCCGCAGGGCCACCGCACCCTGGATGGGCACGCCATTCAGGCGGGTGCCGTTCTTGCTGCCGAGATCGCGCACCTGCCAGCCGCCCGCGGCCGGTTCGAAGACGAGGTGCTGCCGGGAGAGGTCGAGTTCGTCCGGGAAGCAGATGTGGTTGTCTGGTGACCGGCCCACGCGGACGGCGGCACCTGACAGCCTCTCGACGGCCGTGGTGCCGTCGGGCCTGTGGATGGCCAGCTCGAATTCACCCTGCATCGCTGCTCCTCCGATACCGCAGACGGCATGCTCCGGCGCGTGTCAAAGGCGGCCGGCCCGGGCGGGGCATGCACAATCCTGAACGCGCCGCTCCAGTCAATGTATGAGCGGCATGGTAACACAGGCGGGGCGGGGATTCGGGCCGGGAAGAATCACGGGGAGGAGCGCGGCGTCATGCGCCAGCGCCCGCCGTTGGGAGTGAAGGCGAGCTTGAGCAGTTCGTCGAGCGCATAGTGGATGTGCGCGCGGATGGCGGCGTCGGCGCGAAGCGGATCGCCGGAACACAGCTCTTCGGCGAGCTGCGAGTGGTAGCGCGGCGGCAGCGGATGCACCTGCGCCGCCGTGTCGGAGAGCCAGCTGAACAGCAGGTCCTGCTCGCGCTCGATCGCCTGCCTGAGCAGCGGGCTGCCGCCGATCTCGGCGATCCGGAGGTGGAATCGCAGGTGGTACCGCCGCACTGACAGACGGTATTCGCTGTCCGCCTGGAGCCGCTCCCAGCCGGCGTAGTAGTCGTCGAGTTTCTTCGCCATGCGCAGGATCTCCGCCCGTTGCACCTTTGTCGCGCGCTCGGCGAACAGGCGCGCGGACTGGCTTTCCAGCGCCTCGCGCAGCGTGTAGCGGTCGCGGATCTCGTCGCGGTCGGGCTGGCGCACGCGCGTGCCCACCCGCGGGCGGCTTTCCAGCAGCCCTTCGTTCACCAGCCTTTGGAGAGCTTCCGCCACCGGCAGCAGACTCATGCCGAGTTCGTTGGCGAGGCGGCGGCGCGAGAGAGCCGCGCCGGGCGGATAGACGCCCTTCAGGATGCGCTCCCGCACCAGGCGGTAGGCGCGCCGCGCCAGCGTGTCGCCGGCATGCGCGGGATCTGGCAGCGGGGAGCGGCTCTCAGGATCCGCATTTTTCATGGGGGAAGCCAAGCCAATAGTCTACTTGACGAGGAAAGGCCACTTCCACACCCAGTGGTAGCCGAACCGCAGGACGAAAACCAGCGCCGTCGCCGCCGTCATTGCCGCCAGAGCCAGCACAGTCCAGGCGATTTTGCGCCACGGGAACTGCTGTCCTTCGCGATGCAGGACCAGCAAGTAGCTGGCGAACACGCCGACGAAGTAGAGCAGAATCATCGGGGCGGCGAAGATCGTCAGGTTGATGGCGTCGGGCGTTGGCGTGATGATCGCCGCCAGGATGACGATCACCAGGATGGCGTAGCGAGAGTGCCGCAGCAGGAAGCGCGGCGACGCGATCCGCAGCAGGGTGAGGAAGAAGATCAGCACCGGCAGCTCGAACACCAGAGCCACGCCCAGGATCACGTTGACGAACAGGTCGAAGTACTCGGTGAGCGAAATGTAGGGGCGCACGCCCAGGTTGCTGCCGATGCCAAGCAGGAACACCAGCCCGAAGCGAAACGCCACGAAGTAGGCGAACAGCCCGCCGAGGATGAACAGCCCGGCGGTGCAGAAGATAAAGGGCACAGCAAGCCGCCGCTCGCGCCGGTAAAGCCCCGGCGAGATGAACGCCCACGCCTGATAAACGATCCAGGGCGAGGCGAGGAACAGCCCGGCAAGGATCGGCAACTTGATCCAGATGATCGTGAACGCCTCGGTGGGCGTCAGCTGCGCCAGTTCGGGCGGATAGCCAAGTTGCGTGAGGGCGGACACCGCCGGTCCGCGCACCGCGTCCCAGAGCTTGTTGGTGAAGACGATGCAGGCGACGAAGGCGATGCCCAGTCCCATCAGCGCCCTGATGATGCGTATGCGGAGCTCTTCGAGGTGCTCAAGGAAGCTCATGCGCAGCAACTCTTCCTCCTCGTCCTCCGGCTCTGTCTTGGCGGGAGGCTCGGGCGGGGCGGGAGGCGGGGCGGGAGGCGCCGCGACGGGCAAGCTTTCCGCCACGGCTTCTCCGGCGGAGTCCGGGGCGGCGGATTCGGGCACACTGCGGCCTTCGTGCTCCGGAGAACTCTCCGGGCGCGGCTGCTGCGCGTCAGTATCTTCGGGCATCTGTTAGCGCGTTTCCCGTGTTGTGTCGCTGACTGCCGCCGGCAGCTCAACGGACCGCCGGTTCTCCGCTGGCCGTCTCCTGCGGCGGAGCGGGTTCGGCGGGCGGGGCCGCTTCCACCGGGGGCGAAATCTCCCCGGCAGCAGCGGTGGCCTCGGCTCCGGCGCCGGCCTTGTCAGCGTCCTGGGTTGCGGAATCGCTTACCGGATTGGCATCCGTGGTGGAAGGCGTGTCATACGACTCGGGGTATCCATAGGAGCCGTAGTCGTAAGACGAGTCGTAGTTGTAGTCGTAGTTGCTCGAGTAGTTGTAATCGCTCGTCGCCTGGGCGAGCGAATCGGCCTCTTTCTTGATTTCGGCCGTTTCCCGCTCGAGGTTCGTCATCTCCCGCTGCCACGTGTCGCGCAGCTCGTTGGAAGCCCGGCGGAACTCGTTGATCGCCTTGGCGATATTGCGTCCCACCTCGGGAAGCTTCTTGGGCCCGAACAGCAGCAGCACCAACACGAAGATGACGAGGGTCTCTTGCCAGCCTAGCGGACCCATCCGGGGAACTCCTTTATTCCAGCCTACACCGATGATAGCGGAGGAGGCTGCGGGGGCTCAACCGTGCGCCGCTACAGCGGAAGCACCTCCAAGCGGTCCGGATCGAACCGGATGCGGCGCTTCTCAAGGTAACTCTGCACGGCGAGCAGCGGCGGCAGAATGGAGACCGCCGCCAGCCCCACGTCGCCGCTCGGACGCTTCCTCGACTTGCAGCAGTCCAGGAAGTTGCGCACGTGATCCACTGTGATGTCGCCGGGGATCTCCTTCACCTGCGGCTTCTCTCCCTTGCCTGCGGGCGTGAAGACATATTTGTTGCGGTGGACGAAAAGCCGTCCCCGCTCGCCGTGAACGGTGATTCCATACTCGCCCGGGATGCCATAGGCGTTCGACTGGAACAGCACGCTGAAGCCGTCGTACTCGAACAGCGCGTTGCAGGTGTCCGGCGCCGTCCGGCCGTCGCCGAAATCTTGGAAGATCCCGCCGACGAAGACCACGGACCGGGGCGCGCGCTCGCCCATGTACATATGGACCACATCCATCCAGTGGTGGCCGAAGTCCGTCATTTTCCCGCCGTTGTAGTCGAGAAAAGCACGGAAATTCCAGTACTGCGCCGGGTCCCACTCCCTGTACTTCACCGGCCCCAGAAAGCGCGCCCAATCGAGGTTCGAGGGCTTTTCGGCGGGCTCGCGCCGCAAAGGCCGCGGCGGCCCGCTGTTCCACACCGCGTCGATATGCGTGATGCGCCCCAACGCTCCAGAGCGCACGTATTGATCCAGCGGCTCCAGATAGATGGGCCCGGAGCGCTGTTGCAAACCCACCTGGCAGACTCTCTCATTCACGCGCGCCGCCTTCACCATCAGCGGCGCCTCCTCACGCGTGCGGCAGAGAGGCTTCTCGACGTACACATCCTTGCCGGCATTCATCGCGTCGATGGCGATCTGCGCGTGCCAGTGATCCGGAGTGCCGATGAGCACGGCATCCACTTCTTTCAGCGCGAGCAGTTCCTCGTGCCTGGAGAAGGTCTTCGTCCCCGGCGCCTTCGCCTGCGCCTCGTCCAGCCTCCGGGCGTAGACGTCGCACAGGGCGCGCACCTCGCAATCGTCGAACTGCTGGAATTTCGTCATCACGTGGATGCCGCGGCCGCCCGTTCCGATGACGCCCAGCCCGATACGGCTGTTGGCGCCGGCCACGCGCGAGTAGCTCAGCGCGGTGAGCGCCGCCGCGCGGGCGGCGGTCCGGCGTGTGATCCTCATCTGGTCTGCTCCTTCCCTCATGCCGCGGCAGGCCGGAAGCCGGCCGTGGCGAATTGCCCATTCTACTCCGGGGCGGCGCACTCCGGCACCGCCGGGCGGAATCCCGTAAAATCAGAGTCCGGCATGTGGTTGTACGCCCTTACCGTTTTTCTCAGCGCTTTTCTGCTGTTCCAGGTGCAGCCGATGATTGCGCGAATGATCCTGCCGTGGTTCGGCGGGACAGCTGCGGTCTGGGCCACGTGCCTGCTGTTTTTCCAGGCCGCGTTGCTGGGCGGCTACGGTTACACGCACGGCGTGGTGAGGCGGCTGGCGCCGCGACGGCAGTGGCTGCTGCATGTGCTGCTGCTGGCTGCGGCGCTTGCCGTGCTGCCGATCCTGCCCGATGCGAAGTGGAAGCCGGCCACGCCGGCGCTGCCCGTGGCGCGCATCCTCGCGCTTCTGGCAGTCACTGTCGGCCTGCCTTATTTTCT
The DNA here is from genome assembly GCA_964458495.1 of uncultured Arcobacter sp. GTDB lineage: Bacteria > Acidobacteriota > Terriglobia > Bryobacterales > Bryobacteraceae > JANWVO01. The sequence goes on along the minus strand of CAYWJB010000024.1, from coordinate 47,217 downwards.
GCTCTCCACGACGGCGCCGCTCGTGCAAGCCTGGTTTGCCCGCGCTTATCCGGGGCGCAGCCCGTACCGGCTGTATGCGCTGTCCAATCTTGGATCGATGCTGGCCCTGCTGACATATCCGTCGCTGGTGGAGCCGGCGCTGACGCTGAAGCATCAGGCGTGGGCATGGAGCGGGGGCTTCGCGCTTTTCGGCGTGCTGTGCGCGTTGACGGGATGGAAGAGCCTGCGGGCGGGCAGTGACCCGGAGATCGAGGTGGCGGGAGATTCAGGTGCGCCGCCGCCGTTGCAGATGCATCTGCTGTGGGCGGCGCTCGCCACCGGCCCGTCGATGCTGCTGCTGGCGTTGACCACGCACATGACGACGGATCTCGCGCCCATCCCCTTCCTGTGGGTGCTGCCGCTGGCTCTTTACCTGCTCACGTTCATCCTCGCCTTCGACGCGCCCCGGTGGTATGTGCGCCGCGTTTTCCTCGCCTTGCTGCCTATTGCTCTGGCGGCTTTGGTGTGGCTGGTGCAACTCGGCCCGGAGGCGCGCCCTCGCCTGACCTGGCTGCTGGCGGGCTACGCGCTGTGCTTCTTCGTCACCTGCATGGTTTGCCATGGCGAACTGGCGAGGCTCAAGCCGGACCCGCGGCACCTGACGGGCTTTTATTTGATGGTGTCGGTGGGCGGAGCGCTGGGCGGCCTGTTCGTCGCCGTGCTGGCGCCCGCGGTGTTCAACGCCTTGTATGAACTGCCCATCGCGATTGGGCTATGCGGCCTTCTGGCCGCGCTGGTGCTGTACCTCGACCCCGAATGGCCGTTCCGCAAGGACTTGCTCGGCTGGCCTTCCATCCTGCTGATGACCGGCGTGGCCGTGCTGTGGGGCTTTCTCGGACGTGAGATGCGCCAGATGACTGTCGGCGCACTGGCAGTGAACAGGAATTTTTACGGGGAATTGCGGGTGCGGCAGTATAACGGCATTTACGATTGGGAGGGCTACCGCACGCTGGTTCACGGCGCCATCAATCATGGCGAGCAGTACACGCACCCGGCGCGCCGGCGCGAGATCGCCACCTATTATTGCGAGGACACAGGGCTCGGATTGTGGATGGCTTCGCGGCCGCAGGGCGGTTTTCAGCGGGTCGGCATTCTGGGCCTGGGGGCGGGAACGATTGCCGCCTATTCGCGCTTTGGCGACGTCTACCGGTTTTATGAATTGAATCCGGAAGTGCCGCGGATCGCCAAGAATTATTTCTGGTATCTGGAGAACGCGGAGGGCGCGGTGGAGATCGCTCTGGGCGACGGGCGCCTTTCGATGGAGCGCGAGCCGCCGCAGAACTACGACCTGCTGGTGATGGACGCCTTCAGCAGCGACTCCATCCCTGTGCATCTGCTCACGAAAGAGGCCATACTCCTCTACTTCCGCCACCTGAAGGCCGACGGCGTGCTGGCGGTTCACATCTCGAACCGCTACGTGGATCTGAAGCCCGTGCTGGAGCGGGAAGCCGCGCTGCTGGGCAAAGCGGCTCTGCTCGTGGAGACCGAGGACAGCGACGACGGGCGGTGCTTCGGGACGACGTGGGTCCTGATGGCGAACCACGCCGGGGTGTTTGCCCGAGAGCCGTACCAGAAGGGCGGCCAGCCTCTTGAGAAGGCGGAGTGGATGCGCCCCTGGACCGACGATTACTGCAACCTCTTCCAGGTCATCCGCTGACTCTCCGAGGGGGACAGCCTGATATGGCAAGTTCAGAGCTTTCCCTCATTCAATCCTGCTTCCCCAGCAGCGCCTGCAAATGAATGATTTTCTGGCAGATAGGCACCACGGTTGCTTCCAGCCCGGCTTCACAGCCCAAGAGAATACCCTCCCGGCAGACTTACGGGAAGCGGACGAGGGGATCGACGGCTCTCTTACGGCAGCAAAGGCGCAACTTATTGCAATCCGGCCAATTGCAGTTCCAGAACGGATGCTTTTCAGCGCCGGGAAGCTGCCCGTCACGCCGGGCGAGAACACGCCCGGAATGCGCGAAACCGCCAGATCAGGCTGTCCCCCTCGCTATTGGACGGGACCGGCGCCGGTTTGCGGCTCCAAGCGGATCTCGCCGAATGCCGCTTCGTACTGCTGGACGTTGGTCAGCAGGACATTCAAGAGGGCCTTGGCTTGCTGCGGGCTGAGGTAGATGCCCTGAAAATTCTGAATCACGACCGATTCCGGCCCGGTCTGCCGCATCAGCCCGAAAGTCAGCAGGAAGTCCCAGAGGCTCATGCGGAGCTGCACGCTGTTGGAGTAATTCTCGCGGTAGTCGGGAGCGTTTTCAATCCGGACGGCGGGTTGAGGCTGTGCAGGATGCATCGGTGGTTATGGTAGCAGACAAAGCGAAAGGCGGCCCTTCCCGGCGGCGCCGGCAGCGGCGAAAATGAATGCAGATCGATGCAAGGCGCCCCAAGTCCGCAGGATTTTCCGCGCATCGAGTGGCGGCGCGGACCGCTGCGCCTGCTGCTGGACGGCGAGGTCGTGCTGCGGCTGCCGGACAACATGGTGGCGGTCCAGGGCGCCGAAATGCGCCGCTTTCTCGAGGCCTCCGGCAATCGGGTGGAGGGGCGCGAACTCGCGGTCGCGGGTCCGGACGACCTGCGCTGGTTCGCCATCGTCAGCCGCGCCCCGGCCGGCACGGCGCGGCGGCGGGCCGAGTGGGTGGAGCATTTTGTCGAGCCGGACGGCCGCCGCAGCGTGCTGCGCACTGTGGTTCTTCCGGCGGGGGGCGAACTTCTCCAGGTCGAGATCCTCAGCGAGGAGGACAACGCATCGCTGGCTGCGCTGGAATCCGAACTTCTGCTGCGCGCGGTGGAAGCCGGGATTCCGCGCACCTGGTGGTGGCCGCCGGCCGCTGTCGCGGCCCTGGCGGCTCTGTGGTTGCTTTACAAACGCCGGCTGACCGCCAGTCAATCGAAGCCTGGGGCAGCCTGAAGACGGAGAAGGCGCATCTCACGCCGCCAACGGACCTGCATCCTTCCAGGCCGCTTCGCTCTTCACACTTGTGGCGTCGGTCCACGGCAGTCGCGTGCCGGCGGACGTCTCCATGGAGTGGACTTCGCCGAAAGCGCCGTTCTTCCCGTAGCGGGACGCTGTGCTGCAGATCTGCCTGATCGCAAGCGAACCTGTTGGGAGCAATGCCTGCGGTGATAGTGGCGACGCTGCGGAATCTCAGGCGTCGCAGAAAGCACGGGCTGCGCCGGCGCCGGTGTCACGCCGGGGCGCGTCTCACTAAGGCTTGAACGCGATGCAGTCGATTTCGACTTTCATCAGCGGGTCGGCGAAAGCGACGGCCACGGTGGTGCGCGCCGGGCGCTGATCGCCGAAGAATTCGCGGTAGACCTCGTTCATGGCAGCGAAATCGTTGCCGTCGCGCAAGTACACGTTGCACTTGACGACGTCGCTGGCCGAGGCGCCCGCGGCGGTGAGAATCCGCATCACGTTGCTTAATGTCAGCCGGGTCTCGTGCTGAATGTCCCCGTAGGAGAGCTGGTTGGTGGCCGGGTCGACGGGCCCCTGGCCGGAAACGTAGATGAAATCGCCGGCGACCACGGCGGGGGAATAAGGCCCGCGCGGCGCCGGCGAATCGGGCGGAAAGATGCGCTCGATGGATGCCATGCAGACATCCTATGAAGTTTTCTTGCGGCGCGTGCGGCGGACTTTCTCGCCGCTGCCGCTGTCGGCTGCCTTCTTGCGCGTGACGCGCTTCTTCGGCTTCGGCGGCTCTTCCGGCAGCGGGATCTCGCCGGTGGCGGTGGGCTGTCCGGCTACGATCGGCTGCACGAAGTCCAGTTCGCTGTACTCTTCTTCTTCCTTCTTCTCCTGCTCCGGCGGCGCCGGCGGGTAGAACTCGGCGCCGAGGTTCACCCTCAGGCCGCCCTCCTCGCGCGGCTCCAGCCGCACGACGGTCTTGTCCTGGGCGAAATTCAGGAACTCGGAGAAGCTCTGGAAGCCGTAATTGGCCGGATCGAAATCGGGGGATTCCTCTTTCATCCATGCCAGCAGGTCCTCCGAGCTCTGGCTGTTTTCCTCGAACTCGAGGCGGTGGATTTCGAGCACATCGCGCAGCAGAGTGAGCGCCTCATCCGGCCGCGGCAGAGCCTTTTCCGGAAGCCGGTGCCTGCGCTCGATGAAGTAGCGGCCGCCGGAGCCCTTTACGCGGACGAGATCCGCCTTCTTGAGCTTCTCGACGAAGTCGGAGAAGCTCCGCGCGCCGTAGGCGCTCTCGCTGAAGGTGGAATCCAGTTGCAGCATGGTGGACTTCAGCAGCCCCAGTTGCGGCTGCACGTTGCGGCGCTCGAGCACTTGCAGCGCGCGCTCCACCAGGGGCATGGCGAGCGCCAGATCGAGCGCCTGCGGGCGGTTCTGCTGCTCCTGCTGCCGGTGCGCCTCGCGTTCCTTGCGCCGCTCCTCGCGCTCCTTCATGCGTTTTTCGCGGCGCTCGCGCCAGCTTTCGCGCGGCTGCGGCTCCGGAAGCGGCTGCACTTCCTCCGGCGCCACATTCAGCAGCGATTCGAAGCTGATGAACTCGTGGCAGTTCTGCTGGAGGATGGTAGAGGTGAAGGCGCGGCCGCCGATGACGAACACGGTCTTGCCGTATTCCTTCAGCTTGTTCACGAGCGGGATGAAGTCCGAGTCGCCGCTCACGATGGCGAAGGCGTTCACGTGATCGTGCGTGAAGGCCATCTCCAGCGCATCGAGCGCCAGGTTGATGTCGGCGCCGTTCTTGTCGCCGCGGGGCGACGGGATGCGCTGCACCATCTGCACCGCGTTTTCGGCCATCTGGCGCGTGGCGGCCTCCTGGCGGCTCCAGTTGGCGTAGGCGAACTTGGCCACGAGGTCGCCGCGCTCCTTGAGCGCGTTGAGCACCAGCGCCACGTCGAAATCGCGCCGCAGCGTGCTTTTCACTCCGATTTCCGTGTTGTCGTAGTCGATGAACACGGCGATGTTCAGTTTGTCCTGCATGGGGTTGTACAAAATCCTAACAAAATGTTTCGGGCAGGGACAGCCTGCCGGTCCGGATCCCGGGCCGGGCCATGGCTGCCGGCGCATCGCAGCGCGGGCAGCGCCGTCATCGGGCGTCCCCCTGCCAGTGCCTCTTCCGGCGGCGCTTGCCCCGTTCGGGGGCGCGCCGCGCGCCTCCTCGGCCGCCGCGCCGGCCGCTCGCGCTGTCACGGGCGCCGGCCGAGGGGCGCTTTCATTCCGGAATGCGCAGCCTGGCAGGCTGGACAGTGCGGCGCAGGTGCGGGCCGCAAAGCTTGTTCTTCCTCGCCGCCTCTGGCGGGCAGACGCTGCAAACAATGCAAGCTCCGCGCGACAGGGGCGCCGGGCAGGCCCGTTTCCCTCATTCGAGGATCGAAACCAAACCCGCCACTACCAGTATAGACCCGGCGCACGGCCGCGCGGATTCGGGGAAGAATGCGGAATCGCGCGCCCTTGAAGCCACGGGGCGCGGCGCGCCGGCCGGAACTGCGCGTCCGCAGCCTGCCCGCTAGATTCGGTGAAAACTGCGGAGGATGTCGCGATTGGAGTAGCGGAGGGCGACGGGGCGCCCGTGCGGGCAGCTCATGGGGTAGCGAGTGCGGGCCAGCTGGCGCACCAGCCACTCCATCTTCTCCGGCTCCAGCCGGGTGTTGATTTTGATGGCGGCGCGGCAGGCGAGCGATGCAGCCAAGGCGCAGCGGAAGTCCTCCGGCGTGGCGCGGCGCATCTCGGCTTCGGCGATCTCCAGGATCTCGAAGAAGACTTGTTCGATGGCCGCGGGCGGCAGGTCCGCAGGCACCGCCTTGACGGCGATGGTGCGCTGGCCGAAGGGCTCGGATTCGAAGCCCGCGCGCTCGAGTTCCGATGCAATCCGCTGGTAGTCAGCCTCTTGGGCGGGAGTCAGGGTGAGGACGAGAGGCAACAGGAGACGTTGCTGCTCGGCGCGCCCGCGGGAGAGCCGGTCGAGGAACTGCTCGAACAGGATGCGCTCGTGGGCGACGTGCTGGTCGATGATCCACAAACCGTCGGGACCGGCGGCGATGATGAAGCTGTTGTGGAGCTGGCCGAGGATGCGCACGTCGTCAAGGGACGCCATCGACGACGGCACGTCGAGCGCAAGCCCTTCCGGGATGACGGTGTGGGTATCCGGGACGCGGAGCCGCGGCAGATCAGCGGATTCCCGGACGGGCGGCGCCGGGCGCTCGTCCTCGGGAGGCACCGGCGGTGGCTGCAGATCGAGCCTCGGCTCCGGGGCGGGCGGAGGCGCAAGCTCGATGCCGGGCAGCACGGAGCGGGGCGCATCCGGGCGGATGCCCGCATAGCGGAAGTCCTCCAGAGCTTGCGTGAACTCGCTGAAGGGCAACCGTGCGCCGGGCTGGGGCGCGGGGAAAGGCGAGGGTGTGGAGGGAAGGGGCGCGGCGGGCGCGGGACGGCTGGCCACAAGAGCCTCCCGCAGAGTGTCGCGCACGCAGTCGTGGATGGCGCTGGAGGAGCGGAAGCGCACCTCCGTCTTGGAGGGATGGACGTTGACGTCGACCTCCGCCGGGTCGCAGTCGAGAAACAGAAGCGCGAAAGGGAAGGCCGAGGGCGGCATCAGGTTGGCATAGGCGGCGGAAATGGCGTGGAGCAGCAGGCGGTCCCGGATGAGGCGGCGGTTTATGAAAAGGAAGATCGAGTTGCGGTTCGACTTCTGCACCTGCGGGCGCGAGATGAAGCCGGAGAGCGTGAGCCGCCCTTCGAGCGCGGCGCGCGGCTCAAGTTCGATGAGTTCTTCCAGCGTCTCGCCGCCGAAGACCTGGAAGACGCGCTCGGCGGGGGTGAGCACGGGCGTGGCGTCCAGCAATTTCCGGCCTTCGTGGAAGAGCTCGAAGCTCTTCGAGGGATGAGCCAGAGAGTAGTGAGTGACGAGCGAGGCGATGTGGGCGAGTTCCGTCTGTTCGCTGCGGAGGAACTTGCGGCGCGCGGGCACGTTGAAGAACAGGTCGCGGACGGTGATGGCAGTGCCCGGCGGGCGGACGCACTCGCCGACGGAGAGGATTCGGCCGCCGGCGACTTCGACGCGCGCGCCGGAGGGCTCCTCGGCGGCGCGGGTCTCGATGACCATGCGCGAAACGGAGGCGATGGATGGCAGCGCCTCGCCGCGGAAGCCAAGCGTGGCGACGGATTCCAGTTCCTCGACGCGCGAGATCTTGGACGTGGCGTGGCGCTCAAGGGCCAGCAAGGCGTCGTCGCACAGCATGCCGCAGCCATCGTCGGCGACGCGAATGAAGCGGCGACCGCCTCCCTCCGCTTCCACGCGGATCGAGCCGGCGCCGGCATCGAGGGAGTTTTCGAGCAACTCCTTGACAACGGATGCAGGCCGCTCTACCACCTCGCCAGCGGCGATCTTGTTGGCAACCTGGTCGCTGAGGACGTGAATGCGGCCCATGTGAAGAAGGCGGGCCCGCGCGGGCCCGCCTCTCTATCTTAGGGGTTCGGGCAGGTCAGTCGATCACGATGCCACGGTCGTCCAGCAACGTGCCCAGCCGCTGCTGGAGGGTGAGGAGGTTGCGCTTGTAATTGACGGTCTGGTTGACGAGGTTCGACTGGGCGTTGGCCAGATCGTTCTGGGCCGAGAGCAGGAAGAAGATGTTGATGACGCCCAGGTCGTACCGCTTCTGGTCCGCCTCGACGCGCTTCTGGGCGTAGTCGACGGCGATCTGCGCCAGGCGCACGCCTTCGCGGCTGCTTTCCACGTTGGTGATGGCGTTGAGCACTTCCTGGCGGATCTGCTGCTCGAGCGAGCGCTCGCGGAGCGCCGCAAGCTTCTTGTTGACGACGGCATCCGCAAGGTTGGCCGAGGCGGAGCGATCGCGCAGCGGCAGCTGGAGCTGAAGGCCGAAAGCAAAGGTATTGTAATTGAAGCCGAACATCATGCTCCAGGCGTCGGCAGGGCCGCCCGGAACGAAAGTGGGAACGCCTCCGGAGCGGACAAATCCGGGGCCGCCGCGGCCGAAGGTCTGATACGAGCCGGTCAGGTTCAGGACGGGCTTGATCGAGTTCAGCGCGTTCCGGATCTGCAGGTCGTTGATGTCAAGCGCGGTGCGCTGCGCCTTGAGGTCGGGACGGTTTTCGAGGGCGAGCTTCACCAGCCCCTCGCGGTCGTACTGCTCGGGATCGGGCGGCCGCGTCACGTCTTCGGTGAGTTCGATGGGCAGGTCGCGGACGTCGGGATCGAGATCGGCGCCGATCTGGCGGCGCAAGGCATCTTCGAACTGACGGAGCAGATACTCCGTGCGGGTGACGTTGATGCGCGCGGTGGCGGCGTTCTGTTCGGGCTGGAAGCGCTCCAGTTCGCTGGTGGCGCCCAGTTCGATCTCACGGTTTGTGCGCTCCAGAGCGGCTTCGGCGAGCTTCAGGGCCTGCTGGTTCACCTTGAGGCTCTCGCGAGCGCTGATGACGTCCCAGTAAGCCTGTTCTGCACTGACAAGGAGCCGGAGCAAGGCGTCGCGGACGTTGAACTCCTGCTGGCGGCGGGAGGCGCGGGCGACGGTAATGGGCAGCTTGGTGATGTAGGGCCCGCGGCCGCGCCACAGGGGCTGGGTGAAGCCCATCTGCCAGGTGGTCGTGTAGGCGGGATTATAAATGGCGAACTGGTCGTTGGTGGAGAGCTTGGACCAGTTGAGCTGGGTGAAGACGGTGGTGGAGGTGGGCAGCAGCTGCTGGAAACGGGTGTTCAGCGGCTGGTTGAGCTGGCTGACGACGTCGGCGCCCTGGAGCTGGTTGGTGGCGGGAGTGTTGGCGCGCGTGGCGTTGAAGTTGGACGTCAGCAGCGGATCGAAGATGGCGAAGGCGCGCTGGATGGCGTTCTTCGGCACCTCGATGGAGAGCCGCTGGATGGCGATGTCGGTGTTATTGGCAAGGACGAGATCCAGGTAGCTCTTCAGGGAAAGCACAAGCTTCCCGTCGACGACGTAGTCCTTCAGGCGAACCGGAGGCTGGATGGTGACCCGCGTGTCCCCGGGAGAGAAGACGCGCCGCATCCAGGCGCCGGAGCCGACCCACGGGGCGGAAGCGTCCTCGACGGCGAAGTTCATGCGGGCCTCGGCCCCGGCGCCGACGGGAGGTTGCGCGGTTGTCGACGGGGCAGGCTGCGCGGGCGCGCCGGGCTGCTGGACCGGCCCCTGGGAGGCCTGGACGGAGAGTGGAGCGGGCGCCTGTTGCGCAGGCACAACAAGAGCGGTGATGAGGAAAACGGCAAGACTGCGCATGGATTTGACCTGAAGATTTTGGCAACTACTCATAACGGATGGCTTCGATCGGGTCGAGTTTGGCGGCCTGAACGGCCGGGTAAATGCCGAACAGCAACCCGATGCCGACGGAGACGCCGAAGGCCACGGCGATGGAGGTGAACGTCACAACCGTGGACCAGCCGGCGGCGGCGGCGATGATCTGAGCCAGAGTGACGCCGAAGAGAATGCCGAGGAAGCCGCCGATCATGGAGATCATGACGGCCTCGGTGAGGAACTGGCGGACGATATCCGACTGCCGCGCCCCGATGGCGCGGCGGATGCCGATCTCGCGGGTGCGTTCGAGCACGGTGGCGAGCATGATGTTCATGATGCCGATGCCGCCGACCAGCAGGCTGATGCCGGCGATGCAGATCATGACCACCTTGAAGATGTCGCTGGTGCGCTTCTTCTGTTCAAGCAGTCCGGCGGGCACGGTGACGCTGTAGTCGCCGGCGTCCTTGTGGGTGGCGGCGAGGATGGCATTGATGACCGCGGCCGTTTCGATGGAATCGACGCCAGGCTTTACCTTGAGATAGATCCCGTCGATCTCGTCCTTGAGAAAGCTGTTCTGGTCCTCGAAACGGAACATGACGGTGCGCAGGGGGCTCACGACAAGGTTGTTGCGGGAGAGAATCTCGACGCCCTCGACGTCGGTGTCGCCGCCGGCCTGCTGCGCCATCACGCCAATGACCTGAAGCCAGACGTCGTTGATCTTGACAAACTTGCCGACCGCCGGCTCGAAGCCGAGCAGGTTGACCTTGGCCGATTCGCCCAGCACGCAGACGGGCGCGGCGGTGGCGTTTTCCTCATCGGTGAAGAAGCGGCCCTCGACCAGACGGATGCTCTGGATGTCCATGTAGGACGGCTCGACGCCAATGAGCATGGGCGGCTCGGCGGAGGTCTTCGGCAGGACCTTGGTGGGCTTGAAGCGCTTGCGCGGGGTGGCCTTGTCGATGCCCTGGGTGTTTTCGAGAATGGCGCGGTAGTCGCGGAAGGTCATCCCCGGGCTGACCTGGCGGCGGGCCTGAAGTTCGGTGCGGTCGGTGGCCTCCTTGGCCTCGATGATGATGTTGTTGACGCCGAGAAGATCGATGTAGGAGAGCATCTCCTTCTCGACGCCCGCGGTGATGGCGAGCATGGCGACCACGGCGCCAACGCCGAAGATCATGCCGAGCATGGTCAACAGCGTGCGGAGCTTGTGCACCAGGAGGCTGGAAAGCCCCATGTAGATTTCGGGCAGATAGGCTTCGAGGAGCGCGACCACGGCTTACTGTCCCCCCTTCGTCCCCATGGGCATCACGGCGGCGGCGCCGCCACCGGATTTCTTCTGTTCCTGTTTCTTCTTCCGCTCTTCAGGCGAGATCGTGGGATCCTGAAGCGCGATGGTCTCGCCAGGCAGAAGTCCGGAAGAGAGGATGGAGACAGTCTCCGAGCGCTTGGCGATCTGGATCTGGCGCGGCTCGAAGCGGTCCTTCACCTTCACGTAAACGACAGGCTTGCCGTCTTTCTCGAAGATGCTCTGATTGGGCACATAGATGGCGTTGGAGACCTTCTCCACGATGATCTCCACGTCGGCCAAAAGCCCCGGGCGGAGCAGGATCTCCATGTTTTCGCTGGCCTCGGGCGGAGGCGGAAGCTTGGCGTTTTCGAGATCCTTCTGCGAGTAAGGCCCTGTGGGTGCAGGCATTCCGCCGCCGTTGCGGCCGCCACGCTCGCCGGCCGCTGCAGCCTGCACGGCGCCGTTCTGCGGAGCAGCGCCGCCCGGCGCGCCGGGCTGGCCTTCGCCGCCTTCGCGGCGCTGGCCGCGCTGCGGCATCTCGATGCCGGCCTTCTTCGCCTCTTCGCGCAGCTTTTCAAACATCGAGCGCCGCTCCTCGGGCGACAATTCCATCAGGCTTTTGCCGCCGAGGACTTTCTTCATGATCTCCTGCATCTTCTTCTGCTGGTCCGGCGTGAGATTGGCGCCGCCGAACATCATGCCGCCGCCGGCGCCGCCCATCATCATCATGCGGCGCTGTCCCTGCGCCTGGTCCTGACCGCCGGCCATGCCCTGGTTGGCACCGTCGGCTCCCTGCATCTGGCCGCCCGCGAAGGGCAGCGAAATGGAGGCCCCGCTCCCGCCCATGCCCGGCATGCCGCCGCCGGCCGCCAAGGCGGACAGATCCGGCATCCCGCCAAACATTGAAAACGTTGGCTGGGCAATGGGCTTCTTGCGGTTCTCTTCGGCGGTGGCCAGGATGCGGGCGATCTGCTCGGGCTTGGCGCCGAGCTCTGTCAGCAGCTGGCGCATGTCGATAGAGAACAGCACGTCGAACTTCTTTCCGGGATCGGAGCTGAAAATGTTGGCGCTGGCGGTGCCGCTCATGGACTTGATCTTGCCGTGGAAGACTTTGCCGGCGAGAGCGTCGAGCCGGATGAGCACGTCCTGGCCCTCGTGCAGGTTGGCGCGGTCCAGCTCGCCGATGCGGGCGATGACTTCCAGCTCGGAGAGATCGAGGATCTCGGCCACGGGCATCCCGGGCTGCACCTGGTCGCCTTCGCGGATGTCGGGAATCTGCGTGCCGAACATGCCGGAGAAGCCGGCGCGGTTCTGCTTGATGGCGACCAGCCCGCTGATGGGGCTGAGGAGCTTCACCTGGAGAAGGCGCTGCTTTTCGCGGTTGATGTCGAGCAGGTTGCGGTTGCGCCGCTCGCGGAGGACATTCAGTTCGGCCAGCGCCTGCTCCTGTTTGGACTTGATGTCGCTTTCCAGCTGCCGCAACCGGCGTTGGGCCTCTTCGAGGTTCAGCAGGTTCTTCTTCTGATCGATGGCGGGCAACAGGGGGTTCTTCTTCACTTCGAGCTCGGCCCGGCGCACGGAATAGCGCGCCCGGAGCAGGTCGACCTGGTCCTGGTTGTTGCGGATGGCGAGGTCGGCCTGGGCCTTCTTGATCTGCTCGTCCACCTGTTCGAGTTCGAGCTCGCGCTGCTCAAGGCGGGACAGAACCTCGGAGTCGTCGAATTCGACGATGAGGTCCTTCTCGCGGGCGAAGGCGCCCATGGGGGCGAGCCTCGTGACCTGCACCGTGCCAAAAAGGTTGGGAGCGGTGAGCGTGGCGGAACGCACGGCGCGCAGCTCGCCGCGTGCGAAGCTGCGGACGACGACGTCGCCGCGGCGGACACGGGTGGTGGGCACCGTCTCCTGGCGCGAGGGCAGCCCCTCGATAAACCGGTAGATGCCGTAGCCCGCGCCGAGCACAGCGACCACCAGCAGGATTCTGTAAACAGCCTTTTTCATGCTCTTCTGTCTCTTGCCGCGCCGGGAGCCTCTCGAACGGCGACTGCACCGGCTGCGTGGATTCTCGCTATAGCTTCTTGGCCCGTTTGGCGACTTCGGCGGGGTTTTCGAGCGCGATGCGCTCTCCCACGCGCAGCCCCTTGAGGACCACGATGTCGTTGTCGTTTCGCTTGCCGACCTCGATGGGCCGCGCTTCCCAGGCGCCCGTACCCTTCTGGATCCAGACGTGCGGCCTGCCGCCTTGCATAAAGCTCGCCTTGGCCGGGATCAGCAGGACGTCGGGCTGGCTCTCCAGCAGGACCACGCCCGTGGCGCTCATGCCGGGACGGAGACGGGGGTCGGTCTGCTTCAGCGTGGCGCGCGCCGGGAACTGCTTCTCGTTGGCCGAGCCGAAGCCCCGGAAGTTCAGGGAGGCGATGGGGCTGATCCAGTCCAGCGTCGCGTCGAACTCCTTGTCCTGGATGGCATCGACACGCACCTTTACTGTCTGTCCAAGCTGGATCTTGCCACGGTCGACTTCCTCGAATTTCAGCTCGATGCGCATCTCGCCGAGATCGGGGATTTCGGCGATGGGAGCGCCGGTCCACGCGTTGTCTCCCTCCTTGAACGGCGGCGGCGTGGAACCCCAGTTGCCTTGGGCGCGGAAATTCGGCAATACGTTGAGAATGCCGTCAGCGGGGGCGCGGATCACCATCATCGAGAGATATTTCTTGACCCGGTCCATGTCGCGCTGTGTCTTGTTCTTCCGCGAATCCAGCCGCTCGAGTTCGGCGCGCTGGGTGACGTCGTGGCTCTTGACAGTGGCCTTGACCTGCTGGAGCGCACCTTTCGACAGTCCGACATCGATCCGCGTTTTGGCGCCTTCGATCTCGGAAAGGATCTCGGCTTTGGAAGCTTCCAGCTCGGCGCGCTCGACGTCGTACTCACTGGTCATGAGGTTCATGGCGTCGGCTTCGTCGGTGATCTTGTGGCTGGCCTTCGTCTGCACGATCTCGCTTTCGACCGTGCGGGCGCTGGTGACGAAGTTCAAGTAGTAGTTTTCGTATTGCGCGGTGTCGAACTCGACGACGACATCACCCTTCTTGATGGGCTTGCCAGACTCAGCCAAACGGACGATCTTGGGGTTCGGCACCTGCGGCGCCATGAGGATCGTGGACCGGACGGCGCGGATCTCGCCTCGCGCTCGCACGGTGAGCGTGAACTCGCCTTTGCGAACGGCGACCGTGGGAACCTCCACCGGCTTGGCGGCTGCGTAATAGTAGGCTGCGTAGCCGCCGCCCGCGAGGATCACCAGCAAGGCGATGGTGCCAATGATACGGCCTTTGCCGTTCTTCTGGCCGAGGCGTTTCGATTTGACTTCCTTCGACATTCCTTTCCTTACTCCTGCCAGGGGAACAGGCGCCGGCGGGCAAACAGCGCGGGCAGACTCCCCCAGAGAATGACACTGGGCGCGGCTTGCGCGCTCTCCTGCCGCAACGGCGGTCGCTCCACAGCGACGATCTCGCCCTTTTTCAGCCCGGAGGCCACAGCGGCCTGCACGAAATTGGCCAGCCGGATCTCGACAGGGCGCTTTTCAAAACCATCGCCCCGCTTGACGAAGACGAACCTCGTCTCGTTGTCCGGCTCACGGAAGACGGACTCGCGTGGCACCAGCAACGCGTCCTCGGCCTGTTCGATGACGATGTCGGCGCTGACGCTCAGATCCGGGATCACACGCGGATCCATCCTGTCGATCTTGATCATGACCGGGACTTCCCGGACATATTCGGCGCGGGCCCGCCCCGGCTGGCTCATGGCGCCGATGCCGACGACGTGGCCTGGCAGCTCGATCTCCGGGAAGGCGTCGAACTTGAGTCGAGCCCTTGCGCCGATGCGCAGGGACTCGACGTCGGCCTGATTGACCGTGGCCGAGACCAGCATGGAAGAGGGATCCACGATGCGGCCAAACATCTGGCCGGGGAAGACCTGGTCGCCAGCCTGAATCTGGCCGAATTCGCTGCCCCGGCGCGTCGTCTCGGTGACGAACATGCCATCCATGGGGGCGCGAATGAGCATCCGCTCGACGTTGCGCTCTGCGCGTTCCAATTCGAGCTTCGCTTGCTGAAGATCGAGCTCCGCCTGGCGGCGCTGGCTGCGAAGGCTGATCTCGGTCTGCGGGATGGCCGCCTCTACCATGCGAAGGTTGGCCTCGGCCTGCTCGAGGCTGAGCCGCAAGATCTCGGAGTCGATGACAGAGCGGACCGGAATGGTCTTGATGTCGAGCTTGGCCTTCTCCACTGCGGCACGGGCCTGCTCGAGCGTCTGCTGATAGGACTTTCGCGCCACATCGATCTGGGCATCGAGCGAGCGGAGGGTGCGTTCGCTCTGCTCGACGGTGGCCTTGTAGTCGTCGAGGCGCAGCAGCTGGAACTGTGTGTCGAACTCCGCCACGATGTCGCCCTTCTTCACGAGCGACCCGGGCTGGGTCATGGACTGGATGACCTGCATGAAGTCGCTCATGCCCCCGCTGAGGCGGTCGCCGCCGCCACCGCCGCCGCCACCATCGCCGCCACTGCCCGACGTCGAAGACGCCGAGGAAGCGCTGGAAGAGGAACTGGAGGAAGCTGCCGAGGAGGAAGATGACGTGCGCGACGAGGAGCTTGTCGAGGACGAGCCAAAGCGGTTGGTGGCGCCGCGGAAACCGGAGGAAATTCCGGTGGACCCGCTGCTCATTCCACTTGCCATGCCACTCACAGAGGCTGCGCTGGCCGTGCCGGCGGACGAGGACGATGCGCTACTGGACCGGCTGCCTCCGCCGCCACCGCCGCCACCGCCACCTCCGCCGCTGACGTCGATGGTCACGATCATTCCCCCGCCGCCGCGGGAGACATTCACGCTGACGCCGCCGCCTCGCCCGCCGCGCAATTGCGGTGCGATGAGACTGACGTATTTCTCCGCCGTGGTCGTCCCGGCAAGACGGATCGTCTTCTGAAGCGTGCCCTGAACCACGGCAGCGGTGCGCACACCGGCGGTGGCCTTCGCGCCAGACCTCGCGGCAGGGTTCCATTGCCTCCAGGCGAGCCATCCGAGGACAGCCACCACGGCAAACACGATGAGCACGAGCCAGGGACTGCCGCGGCGCCGGCGCGAGACAGGACTGCGCGCCTGCTCCGGCGCTCCTGCCGGCTGCGTGAGCGGATTGGGGTTCACTTGCGGCTGCATACGCGACTCCTCGGTCCGTTGAAACAGGTGCCGCCCCTCGTGGCCTGAGGGCTCGTCTCAGTTAGCTATGACGACGGGCGTGGCCGAAAGGTTATGCCGGCCACTCCTATATGATCTCGCAGAAGGGGCTGGCGACTCAGTTTTCCCCAGCGTCCCCGGGTCGGATCGCCTGCGGGCGGGGGGTGAGATTGGGTGGAGGAGGGGGCCCAGTGTGCGGCCGCCCCTTTCCGTAAGGCCAAGGTTGTGATATGGTTCCCGTAACTGGACGAAAAGGAGAACGAAGCGATGGCGTGGGTTCCGAACCGCAGAGACTTCCTGAAAAGCATTGGTTCGCTGGCAGCAGGAGCAGTGCTCCCGGCGCAGGGCGCACCGGCGAAGCGGTCCGCCACCGACTGGGTGGAGCTCGGCAAGTCCGGCGTGAAGGTTACGCGGCTTGCGTTTGGCACCGGCACCTTCGGCGGCAGGGTGCAGCGGGAGCTTGGGCAGGAGGCGTTCACCAGGCTGGTCCGTCACGCCTACGACCGGGGGATCCGGTTCTTCGAGACGGCGGATGCCTACCGCGAGATGCCGGACATGCTGGGCGTGGCGCTGAAGGGGCTTCCACGCGATTCCTACCGGCTGATGACGAAGATCCGGCTGTCGGACGCGGGCAATTTCGGGGCGACTTTCGACCGCTTCCGGAAGGAGCTGCAAACCGAATACCTGGACATTCTGCTGATCCACTGCGTGCGGCGCCCCAGCTGGCCGGAAGACCTGGAGAGGCTGCGGGACGCCATGTCGGAGGCGAAGGTGAAGAAGGCGCTGCTGGCTCACGGCGCCTCCTGCCACGGCTTGCTCCCGCTGCGCCGGTTCCCCGGCAATCCGTGGCTCGACGTTGCGCTGCTGCGCGTGAACCACGACGGAACCCGCATGGACAATCTGGAAGGGACCGAGTACGGAACCGGCGACGTGAACGAAGTCGTGGAGCGGATCGCCGCCGTCAGACAACAAGGCACGGGCGTGATCGGGATGAAGATCATCGGCGAGGGAGCGTTCAAGACGCCCGAGCAGCGCGACGCGTCCATCCGCTTCGTGGCGAAGCTCGGCACGGTGGACTCGATGACCATCGGCTACAAGAGCCCGGAGGAGATCGACGAGGCGATCGAGCGCCTGAACCGGCACCTGAACAGTTGAGGCGGGGCGGACGCGCAATCGGGGCCGGCGGTTCTCGACTCTCGCTGCGAGGGCGCGCCCGCAGTCCAAAATAGAACTGATGTGGAAGAGAGCGGGGCTGCCTGTGCTGCTGGCGGCGCTGGCCGTATCCTGCGTGGCCGGGGCGGCGGCTCGCGGATTGGCCTCTCAACCGCTCTGGACTGCCCAGGGATGGCAAAGGTTCCTTGCTTTTGCAGCCATTTACGCCGCGACGGCGGGTGCGCTGGTCTTCTGGCGGCCCCGGCAGGCGCTGGCCTGGTTGGCGGCCGGGGCGGGTGCGTTCACTGCGTTCGCGGCAGGCCCGGCTGCGGCCTTCGGCGTCGCGTGGGCTGCGGCCGGAACGTGGGCGGCAGGATGGCTGTTGTGGCGGGAAGCCGGGGAGCCGGCCGAGGCACTGCAAATCACACTGGGGCTGGCGGTCTGGGCGTCTCTCGTCATGTGGTCAGCCGCACTGCCGGTGCACTTCGCATGGACTTACTGGCTGCTGCCGGCAGTGGCAATGGCGGCGGCGTGGCGCAAGGGATGGCGGCCCGGGCTGCGGCTGGAGGGGCCGTCAGAGGCGGCTGCGGCAGCCGCGTGGTGCGCCGGGCTGTTCCCGTTGTTCGCCCACTGGCTGATGGTGCTGAAGCCGGATGTCAGCGCCGACGGTCTGGCCATGCACCTGGTGATCCCGGCGCGGATGGCGCAGGCGCATCACTGGCCGTTCGACCCGGCGGAGTTCGCCTGGGCGCTGATGCCTATGGGCGGCGACTGGGTTTGGACCATCGGATGGCAGCTGGGCGGCGAGGCGGGTGCGCGCCTGATGAACCTGTTGCTGCTGGCTCTGCTGGCGCGGATCGTGGGCGCCGGCGCGGGGCGGGCCCTGCCGCCCTGGCCGGCGGCGCTGCTCACCGGGGCCTTTCTGTCAACGTCGCTGGTGCAACATGTCACCGGCTCGCTGTTTGTGGAGAATGCCACGGCGCTGTGGCTGACAGCAGCGGCGGTGGTGCTGGCTGGATCCGGCCTGGCGGGTGGACGGGCGCGGATGGCGTTCGGGCTGCTGCTCGGGATGGCGGCGGCGACGAAGTTCGGGGCGCTGGCGTTCGTGGTTCCGCTGCTGGCCGGAGCTGCCTGGGCCACCGGCTGGCTGGCGGCCGCGCAGGCGCTGCTGTGGGCCGCGCCCGCGGGCGTGTTCCCTTACGTGAACGCCTGGCTGAGGACCGGCAATCCGTTGTTCCCTTTTTTCAATAAAGTGTTCCGTTCCCCGTGGTATGAGGCGGCAAACTTCCGCGACACGCGTTTCGAAACACCCCTCGGCTGGACGACGCTGTACGACCTGACATTCCATTCGCGGCGGTTCATAGAAGGATTCGATGGCGCCGCCGGATTCCTGCTGCTCGCGCTGCTGCCGGTGTGCGTGGCTGCATGGCGGCCTTCGTGGCCGAAGGCGCGGACCGTCTTGTTGGCGTCGGCGCTTGGGGGAGGCTTGCTGAGCTACGCAGGCCAATCGAACTTGCGCTACCTGTATCCGGTGCTGCCTCTGGCGGCTCTGGCGGCGGCGGAAGCGCTGGGGGAGCCTGTGCGGGCGGGACGCGTGGCATCGTTTACGGCCGGGGCGGCGCTGGCGGTGGTAATGGCGCTGCATCTTGTCCTCTTGCCGGCGGCGGGCCACTACCACCGCGAGTTCTTCGTTCCGGCCTGGCTGGAGCCGGCGCGCGATGTCTATTGGCGGGAATACAGCCCGGAGCGGAAGCTGGTGGAGTGGTTGAACCGCAATGCGCCCGGCGCGAAAGCGGCGTGGTTTGACGGCAACGCGATCGGCGATTATCGCGGGCGCGCTTACACAGCCAGCTGGCACAGCCCGTGGTTCTGGAAGCAGCTTCGGGAGGCGCGCGACGCCGAGGCCGTAGAGCGCCTGCTGCGCGAACTGGAAGTCGAATTCGTGATCGCTTCGCGCCCGGGCGGCAGGCGGGCGCCGCAGAGCGTGCATGAGCGGCAACTCCTGGACGACTGCATGGAGCGGGTGCTGGAATTCGGCGATGTCGAGTTGCGCAGGTGGAACGGGGGAGGTTGCCGCATGGGCGAGCCCCCGGCGGCTGCCCCGGGCGTTCACGACGAGACATCCCCCTCGCTGAGATTCCAGGGCGCCTGGATCCGGGACCTGCAATTCCCGCAGACCTACCGGGGCACTCTGGTTTACTCTTTCATGCGCGATGCGCAAGCAGTGCTGCGGTTCGAGGGAACGGCGGCGCGGCTGATGTACACTGCGGCGTTCAACCGCTGCCGCGCAAGGGTGCTGCTGGACGGAAAGGATGCAGGCGGGTTCGACCAGCGCAGCCAGCAGACGCGATGGCAGCAGTGGAGCCCCTGGTTCGAAGCCGGGCAGGCAGGCGCGCACACGCTGATTCTGGGAATCGCCCCGGGCTCGCCCGCATCCTGCGCCCTGGATCTGGACGCGTTCGAGGTGAGGTGAGCGCAGCGCAGGCGGAAATGGCGCAGGCGCCTGTTTTCGTAACATGGTGGATATGCATCCCGAAGTGCCGCCCGCGCAGCGGGTGATGGAACTGGAACGCACATACCTCTTGCAGAATTACGCCCGATACCCGCTGGCGCTGAAGCGGGGCCGCGGCTGCTGGCTGTACGACCTCGATGGCCGCCGCTATCTCGACCTGATCACGGGCATCGGCGTCAACGCCCTGGGCCATGCGCATCCGCGCATCGTGCGCGTGATCCGGGAGCAGGCCTCCCTGCTGATCCACTCGAGCAATCTGTATTATCACGAATACCAGGGCCCGCTGGCGAAAAAAATCTGTGACACCAGCGGAATGCAGCGCGTATTTTTCTGCAATTCCGGAACGGAAGCCATCGAGGCCGCCATCAAAATGGCGCGGGCCCGGGGAAGGAAAATCTATCCGGAAAAGATCGAACTCATCGCCTTTGAAAACAGCTTCCACGGGCGCACCATGGGCGCCCTTTCCATCACGGGGCAACCCAAATACCGGGAGCCGTTCGAGCCGCTGCTGCCGGGAGCGCGCATCCTGAGCCCCTGCGACGACGCGGCGCTCGAGCAAGCCGCAGGCCCTCGCACCGCAGCCATCTTCGCCGAGCCGATCCAGGGCGAGGGCGGCATCTATCCCATGTCAGCCGGGTGGCTGCGGCGGCTCCGGCAGCTGGCCGACCGCCACGACGCGCTGCTCGTGTTCGACGAGATCCAGTGCGGCATCGGGAGGCCGGGCACATATCACGCTTACCAGCTCCACGAGCCGCCGGTGATGCCCGATATCGTCACCCTCGCCAAGCCGATCGCGGCCGGCCTGCCCCTGGGAGCGGTGGCCTGCACCGAAAAAGCGGCCGCTTCGATCGGGCCCGGAATGCACGGGACGACGTTCGGCGGCGGCGCGCTGGCCTGCCGGGTGGCCCTGGAATTCTACGCGATTCTTGAAGAATTGCTGCCGCAGATGCGCCGTGTCAGCGCCCACTTCTTCTCCGGCTTGCAAGGATTGCATCGCGAATTCCCGTTCATCCGCGAGGTGCGGGGGGCCGGCCTGATGATCGGCGTGGAACTGGATTTCCCCTGCAAACACCTGGTGCAGGCGGGCATGGAGCAGGGCCTGCTGTTCAACGTCACACACGACACCGTGATCCGCATGCTGCCGCCCTACATCCTCACCGAGAAGGAGGCCGACCGGGCGCTGGCGGGCTTGCGGAAGGTCTTCCGTGCTGCGAAGCCGGCCTCAGCCGGCGCCTGAGCTTGCGCGCTGCTCCGAGGGGAGGCCGGGCGCGGGGAGGAGTTCGCCGGCGCGGAGCGCCTTGCCCATGAATCTGCTCGCGCCAGCGGTTTCGGCGGCGGCAAGCCTCATGGCGGGATGAATCAGCGGGTTTGAGAAGGCATCCGGGGGAGGCGCACAGAGTCATCTCGACTCTGCACTCTGCACGCGCAGCGGCGTTTGCGATCCGGGCCGCTGGCGCAGCCATGGATTCCCGGGCGGATCGGCGTCCTGCCTGTGGCGGGGGAGACGCCTTCGCCCCGCTTGCCGGATCAGGCGTAGCTGGCGACGGCGCCGCGGTTGCGTTCCGCGCGCTCCTTTTCGGCTTGCGCCGTGTAGCCGCTCTGGCGGAAAGCCTCGAGCGGATCGGCGGGCAGGCCCTTTGCCTTGCGCCATTCGGCGATGACCGGGCGCACGTCGGCGAAGAAGGCCTCGCGCAGGCACTCCTCGGCGTCAACAAGATTGCACTTCAACTGGTGATCGCGGAGCCGGGCGTGGTCGACGATGGCGGCTTTGACGTAAAGCTCCTGGGCGTTGTTGGCCGTCTGGATGGTCTCCTCGATCTTGTTCTTGAGGTTGTGCGATTGGTCGACCATGTAGGCGATGTCGGCGCGCCGCCCGGTCTCCCATTCGAAGTAGCAGATCTCGTGGAAGATACGGAAGACCTGATAGGGGTCGATGCAGCCGAGCGTCAGGTCGTCGTCGGCGTACCGGCGGTCGTTGAAGTGGAAGCCCCCGAGCATGTCCTCGGCCAGCAGCCAGGCGACGATCTGTTCGATGTTCTGCGCCTGGTAGTGGTGGCCCGTGTCGACCAGCACTTTGGCTCGCGGCCCGGCGTGCTTCGAGTAAATGTACGACATGCCCCAGTCGGCGATGTCGGTGGCGTAGAAGGCAGGCTCGAAAGGCTTGTACTCGACCAGCATCCGCTGATCGCCGGAGAGGGCCTCGTGCACAGTCTTCAGCCCGTCGATGAACCACTGGCGGCGGGCGCGGATGGAACCGGAACCCGGATAGGAGATGCCGTCAGCGAACCACAGCGAGAGGTCGCGCGAGCCTGTCGCCTTCTGGATCTCGATCGAGTCGAGGATGTGCTGAAGCGCCGCCTTGCGGACCTCCGGATCCGGGTTGCCGAACGACCCGTACTTGTAGCACTGGTCCTGGAAGACGTTGGGGTTGATGGCGCCGATGCGGACACCTTCCTTGCGCGCGATGTCCACGACAGCCGGCACGTCGGCGACGCCGCCCGGAAAATCCCAGAGTACGTGCACGGCGACGGAGGGGCAGCAGCCCGTGAAACGGTGCACGGCAGCGGCATCGGCGATCTTTTCCGCCGTGGTGGTGGCGGCGCTCAACTGGATGAACTTGCCGAAGCGGGTGCCGGTGTTGGCGAAGCCCCAGGAGGGCAGTTCGATGGCGAAGGAATCGAGGGCGCGGAGCGCGGCATCAGTCTGGGCGGAAGTCAGCGGCATAGAGGAAAACTCCGCGCGCATTATATCGCAGTGAGGCTGAGGCCTTGCGCACCGCGGCGGGAGAGAATCCCGGCCGGAAAACCACCCGGTTCAGGGCATTCCGGAGGCCGCCCGAAGGCGCAGATGCTCGACCATCATGCAGCGGTCTTCGGCCACCAGCAGGCCGGCCTTGCGCGCACGGGCGGCGGCCTGCGGGTGCGTGATGCCCTGCTGCATCCACACGGCGCGCGCCCCCTTCCGGATGGCCTGTTCGACGATCTCCGGGACATGCTCCGGGCGGCGGAACACGACCACGCAGTCGAACGGCTCCGGCACGTCCATGAGACTTGGCCAGGCCCTCTCGCCGAGCACTTCCGTCTCGTTCGGATTCACGGGAATGATGCGGTAGCCTTCACGCTGGAGATAGCGCGAAACGCCGTGGCTGGCGCGGTGCGGGTTGGACGAAAGGCCGACGACGGCCAGCGTGCGGCAGGATTTCAGGATCTCGAATTCCACGTCCACGGGGCGCGGCCTCACTTCCCGGCTTTTCGCGCCGCCGCCGGCGCGCCGGGCTCGAGGCCCGCGGCGCGGCGCAGGCGCCGCACTTCGTTTTCATCCAGCATGCGCCACGCGCCGGACGGCAGGCTGCCGAGCGCGAGCGGCCCGATCTGCACGCGGCGCAGCTTCTCGACAAGGCGCCCGAGATTCCTGAACATCAGGCGGATCTGCTGCTGGCGGCCCTCGGTAAGCCGCACCTCGTACCAGGGGTTGACGGCGTCCTTGAGGAGCCGGATTCGCGCCGGCGCGGTGCGCCTGCCGTGCAGGCTGATGCCGGAGCGGAACTGCGCGAGTTGCTCCTCGCCCAGCCGTCCGTTGACCTTCACGTGATAGACCTTCTCGACATGGCCCGAAGGGGAGAGAATGCGGTTGGCCAGCTCCCCGTCGTTGGTCAACAACAGCAGCCCTTCGCTGTGATAGTCGAGGCGGCCCACGGGGAAGACGCGCTCGCGCAGGCCCTTGAGGAGGTGCTTCACCGTCGTGCGGCCCTGAGGGTCGCTCAGCGTGGTGACGACCTCGCGGGGCTTGTTCATGGCGATGTAGACCAGGCGCCGGGGAAGCCGCACAAGGGAGCCGTCCACTCGGATCTGGTCCTTCTCCGGATCCGCCTTGGCGCCAAGCTCGGCCACGGTTTCGCCGTTGACCGAGACCCGGCCCTCGACGATCAGCTCTTCGGCCTTGCGCCGGCTGGCGATGCCGGCGCGCGCAAGGATTTTCTGCAGGCGCTCTTCAGCCATTCTTCTCGTCCGCTGCGGGCGGAGGCTCTGCCGCGGAGTCCCGCAACTCCGGCGAAGCGGGGCCGGCCACGGCGGGAGCGGCCTCTGGCTCGGCAGGCTCTTCGTGCCGGGGCGCGGTGGAGGCTTCGGCTTGCCGCTCCGCCTGGCCCTCGGAGACGGGTGGAGGCGCAGCCTCCGGCGCCTGTCCCTCTGCGGCCGGCGGCGGTTCGCCGGCGGCAGCTTCGAACTCCTCGTCGGCCAGCGATTGCCGGCGGATCTCCTCGAACTCCTTCAGGCTCGGCAGCTCGCTCAGGTCCTTGAGCCCGAACTGCGTCAGAAACTCCCGGGTGGTCTTGTACAGGATGGGCCGTCCGATCACGTTCTTGCGGCCGGCCGTGGTGACCAGCTTGCGGTCGATGAGGGTCTTGATGACGCCGGCGCCCTGCACCCCTCGGATCTCGAGGATCTCGGGCATGGTAATGGGCTGCTTGTAGGCGATGACGGCGAGGGTTTCCAGAGCTGCCTGCGAGAGTTTGAGGGGCTGCTTGAGATTGCGGACGAAGTTGCGGATCACCTCATGGTGCTCCGGCTTGGTGGCCATCTGGTAGCCGCCGGCCACCTCCCGGATAAAGATGCCGCGGTCGGGCCGGCTGGTCTCTTCGGCGAGTTCGCGCAGCAGCGGCTCGACGTCTTCGACAGGGCGGCCGAGCGCCTGCGCGATCTGCGCAGCCGGCATCGGCTCATGGAGCACATAGACGATGGCCTCCAGCACGGCCTTGAGCTGCGCGCGTTCGGCGTCGGCAGGAAGGGCGGGCTGCTGGTCCGATCCGAGCAGCTCTTCAGCGGTCACTTCGCCCGGCTGGGCAGCGGCGGCATCGCTGGACTGCGGCACAGGCGCGCCTTCGGCGGACCCGGCAGGTGCGCCGCCGGACCCGGCGTCCGGGCGCACGTTTTCGTTCGGCTCGGGCTGCTCGGCGGCAGCCTCTCGGAGTTGCTCTTCCATGCTTATGCGTTGTACTCTTCTTCGATTTTCAGCACGGCGTCGGGAGTGATCTGAAGCTCGTCGAAGCCGCGGTCGCGGCGGATCTCGATCTCGCCGAAGCTCTCCTTCTGCGTGAGGCGGATGGCCTGCAACTTCACCATCTCGAGCACCGCGAGAAACAGGCAGATCATGGCGCGGCGGGAGCGCTGCCGCTCGAACAGCGGCACCAGCGGGATGCTCCTCGAGGCCGGCGCTTCGGCCAGGGCGCGCTGCAGGAAGAGCATCATGTCCGGCACGCTCACATCCTCGCGCGTCACCTCGTACGCCGGGCGGCTCTTGGCCCGCTCCAGCACCTGCTCGAACGTTTTGACCAGATCGAAGAGCGTGACGGCAAGCCCCGGTTGCTCGTCTTCGGGGAGGAAGTTCTGGATCTGCGGGTTGGTCCAGATGGCCTCCTCGATCATGCGCTTTTCCTTGAGCATGGCGGCGGCGGATTTGTAGCGCTCGTATTCGAGCAGCCGCTCGACCAGCTCGCGGCGAGGGTCTTCCTGCGGGTCGATCTTCTCCAGTTCCGGATCGCGCGGCAGCAGCATGCGCGACTTGATGTGGATGAGCGTGGCCGCCATGTAGACGAAGTCGGCGCTGAGCTCGATGTCGAGGTCGGCGGCGCGCTGCATGTACTCGAGATACTGCTGCGTGATGCGCGCGATGGGGATGTCGTAAATGTTGATCTGCTGCCGGCGGATGAGATCGAGCAGCAGATCGAGGGGACCCTCGTACTGTTCCAGATGGACGTGGAGAGGAGACGACACCTTTTCTCAGGATAGCAACAGCGGGTAAGCAGTTCCGTTGCGGAGGCCCGGCGCGGGCAGGCGCTAGAGGCCGCCGGAGGAAGCGCCCGAGACCCGGACGATGCCCCGCTGGACGGCGTATTTCACCAGGCCTGGCACATCGTGGATGCCGAGCTTGCGCATCAACTGCACGCGGTGGGTATCCACCGTCTTCGGGCTGACGCCCAGACGCGCGGCGATCTCCTTGGGGCGGACGCCCTCGACCAGAAGTGTGAAGACCTGGAATTCACGCGGGCTGAGGCGGTCGAGAGGATCGTCGGGCGCGCCGCGGCGGTCGGCGGGGAACAGGCTCTGAAGATCGACGCCCGGCGAGACGTAGATGCCGCCGTCGATCACCCGCTCCAGGCAATCGAGCAGGTGCTCGCCGCTGCTGGAGCGGAGGAGGTAGCCCTGTGCGCCGGCCCGCAGGGCCTCAAGCACGGTCTTGCGGTCCGAGCGGCTGGCCAGGATCACGCAGCGCGTGGCAGGCGGATCCGGCCAGGGGGCCAGGCCCGACAGGCGGCGGGCGACCTCGAGGGCATCGAGGCGGGGGATCTGGAGGTCGATGAGCAGCGCGTCCGGGCGGAGGCTCTCCACGAGCTTCCAGGCCTGCTCGCCGCAATCAGTGGCGGCGAGCACGCGAAACTTGCCGGAAGCGGAGCACAGGGAAACCACTCCATCGCGGAGCAGGCCTGGCTGTTCAGCGACAACGAGCGATTTCTGGCTGCGCGGGAGCATCCTGCCGGCGTCTCCGGCGCGAGGGCTCAGAAGCTGGCGAGGGCCTTGGCCTCGTCGTCGAAAACCTCGAAGACGGTATACAGCTTCGTGATCTGCAGCAGGTCGTGGACCCGTTTGGTGAGATTGAGCAGCTTGAGCTTCCCGCCGGCGTTGGAGACGGTGGTGTAGCCGCTGACCAGCTCGCCGATGCCGGAGCTGTCGATGTAGGTCACCTCGCCGAGGTTGACCAGGATCTTCTTCTGTCCCTGGTTGACCAGGCTCTTGATGGTGTCACGGAACGCCGATGAGCCCTCGCCCAGCGTGATGCGTCCGGCGGCGTCGACGACGGTCACATCGCCGACCTGGCGGGTTGTCAAGTTGAGACTCACTGGAAATACCTCCTGCCTATTGAAGACCGAACCTAGAATACCCGAGTCATACGGCGGCGGGCAACGACTTCCTCATGACAATTCGCGTGCCGCCGCCGGACGCCCGCCCGATAGCCACCTCGTCCATGAACGCACGAATGATGAGGATGCCGCGGCCGGACTGGCTGAGCAGGTTCTCCTCGGCCAGGGGATCCGCCTGGCCGGCCTCTTCGAAGCCCTGCCCCTCATCTTCCACGGCGACCTGAAGCCACTGCCCTGTGCGTTCCATCATCAAATGGACGCGCTTGTTGGCGCTGTAAAGGTTGCCGTGGACGACCGCGTTCACCACCGCCTCGCGCACCGCGTAGCCGATGTGGTAGACGGCCTCCTCGTCGAAGCCGAGCCGGAGGGCGACACTCTTGGCGATCTCCTCGCTCGCGTCCACGCTGGCCAGCGTCGATTCGAGGTGCTGATCGTGGAGGATCTCCGGCGTGCTCTCGGCGTTGGGCATCTCTGGCCTGCGCGCTGCCGCGAAACTGTCAAGGTATGCCATCGCCCGCGGCCAAGTCAAGCAAACATCGTGCTGCCGGGGCGCGCCGCATTGGTCAGAAGCCGAAGCGCAGACCGAACTGGAAAACGCGGCCGTCGTTCAGCGTGTTGGTGATCTTGCCGAAGGCGGGCGAGGAGAGGTTGCGCTGCGGCTCGTCGAACTGCGGCGTGTTGGACAGGTTGTAGGCTTCGGCGCGCCACTCGAGCAGGCGCTCGCCGGGGAGGCCGAAGCGGCGGGAGACCGCGGCGTTCCAGTTCCAGATGGGCGCCTTGCGGAAGGTGCCGCGGCCGAGCGAACCGGCGCGCTGCCCGGGCTTGATGTAGGAGAAGCGGCTGCGCGCCAGGATCAGGGGCGCCGTGTCGGGATGGCCGATGGTCTTTCCGAGGATCGACGGATCGACGATGTTCGGGCGGTCCCCGGGGCCGCCGTCGACGTTGCCGAAGCCCGGCGCATCGCTTCCGACGTAGAGCGTCAGCGGCGTGCCCTTCTTCCACATATGGGAGCCCGAGATCTGCCATCCGCCGGCGGCGGCGCGCAACCAGCCGGGAGCGGCGCGGCGCACGGGAACTTCCCAGGAGTAGTTCCAGAGCAGGCTGTGCGTCGAATCGAAGTTGGAGAGGCCTTTCTTGTCGCCGAAAGAGTCGTACTGCCACTGCGACCGCATGGAGATGATGTCGCGGGCGGCGGCGGTGGTGGCGAAGTCCGGCCCCTGGTCGATGGCCTTGGAGAACGTGTACACCGCCGAGACGAGGAGCCCGCGCCAGAGCGGGAGGTCGTATTGCGCCTGCGCGGCGTCGAACCAGGCGAGGCCGCCGTTGACGATAGTGCGCGTGTCATAGTAGCGCGGATCGGGGCGGCGGTCGTCGAGATTGCCGGTTGAGAGCGGCAGGCCCGGCACGGGCTCCGAGCGGTTCATCGTGTAGGCGTTCAGCAGCTTGACGGTGCGGCTCCCGATGTAGTTCAGGCGCAGCAGGGAGGCCGCGGCGAGCCGGCGTTCGAGCGAAAGCGAGTAGAGGTGCGAGTATGGCGTGCACAGATCCGGGCTGAGCCATGTGGGGGAGTAGCGCGCGTCGGGGCGCAGGTCGACACCGCGGAGCGGGTCGGCCAGATCGGGCTCGGCCACCATGACGTAGAGCACATGGGGCGGGTTCAGGCGGATCTGCTGGTAAGTGACTGGCGGGATCTGCGAGAACGCGGTTGTGTAGGCGGCGCGCAGGAGCCAGCCGCGGCCGGCCTGAAAGGCGAGGCCAAGCTGCGGGCTCAGGTTGTTCGCGTCTGTGCCGTAGGGGATGGTTTCGTAGCCGTGGACTTCCACCGGCCGCGAATCGGCCATGTAGCGCAGGCCGAAGGAGAGGGTGAGCCGCGGGTGGGCCTTCCATTGGTCTGCGAAAAACAGGTGCGCCGTCCAGTTGCGGTAGCCGCGGTGGATCTGGCCCAGCGCGGCCTCATAAAGCAGCGGCAGCCCGAGGCGCAGATTGTCAATGGAAGTGCGCCCGGCAGTGGCGCCGAACTGGAAATAGCCGCGCCCGTTGTAAGTCTCGCGCCCGTTGAGCTGGAACCGGAGCAGATCTCCGCCGGCGGTGAATTGGTGGCGCCCCCCTGCGGCGACCTTCCTCCAGACGCCGCCGTAGCGGAACGAGTTGGTGGCGCGCTCGATGGGGAAGTAGGAGTCGGGGCCCAGCTCTTCGATGGCGTAACCGAAGCGCACACGCGGGCCCACGGCGTTCGGCTCGGGCAGAAGGTCGGTCCGGTTGCGGTGAAAGGCTGCGGCCAGAGACCACTCCTGCACGGGTGAAAGCGCGCGGCGCCACGTCAGGCGGGCGCGGTGGGAATGGATCGACGTGTCGGGATTCTGTCCGGCAACGAATTGAAAGGCGAGGATGCGCTGGCGGTCGACGGAGTGGGAGAGAAAGAGCTGGTCGCGCGCGCCGAGGTTGCGGTCGAGGCGAAGGGTGCCGGTCAGGGCATCGATTCGCTGCGGCGAATTCGTGTTGAGCGCGCGCGGATCGAAATCGGGCCGGTTCGGCGCAGCCTTGGGATAGGCGTCAAGGAAGCGTTGCACGATGGCGCGGACCGCCGGATCCGTGGCAAGCGGGGTGCGCTCTTCCGGCAGCGGCACCAGCACGTTCCCGTTGACCATGCCGCGGATGTCGCGCTGGGAATACAGAGCGGTAAGCGCCCCCAGCCGCGGCAAGGAGCCTGTGAGGCGGCCGCTGTAGAAATTGCGGTGCGACGGCTGCACCGGGCCGACCTGGAAGAACGTCCGGGCGTTGGAAACGCTGTTCTGATGCTGGAAGCCGGCCTCGCCGTGCCAGCCGGAGAGCGGAGAGGAGGGGCGCAGCGGCAAAGGCTCGGTGGGCGGCTGGCCGTGTTCGGTGGCGAAGTAGTCCGATTCGGGCGAAAACCGGCTGCCAGCCGTGGGGCGCGAGCCCAGCCGGATGTTGGCCTCCTTGATGGCGTTGGTGTCGATGAAATAGACGATGACGTTTTCGTTGCGCTGGGCCGAGGCGCCCAGCCTACCGGAGCCGAGCTTGGCCGCCGGAACAGGCGGGCGGGCGGGCGCAGCGGCGGCGGCAGAGGAACTGTTTCTGGAGACGGCATCCTGGGCGCCGGCCGCCAGGGAAAGTCCAATGAGCAGGATCAGAACGGGGGTCAATTCTCTTTCCATCTTACGGGCGCAGCGGGCGGAGGCGCAGCGCTTTCTTCTCAAGGAATTTTCATCCAGCCCCGGGGCGTCACGGTTTTTCGACCAGCGCTCGAAGAGCGAGCCATGCCTCCTCGCGGTACTCCGTCTTGATCCGCTCCCGCCCTTCCAGCCTCAGCTCTCCGGGCCGCGGCCCCTGCCGCTGGAGGCAGCGGCCGAGCAGCAGCGTGGCGGTGGAGTCCTCCTTCGCCTGGAGGCTGCGGCGCAGTGCATCCGCGGCCTCGTCGAAGCGGCTGGCGCGCCAGAGGGCGTAGCCGAGATTGAAGGAGATGTCCGGGTCGGACGGATTCGCTTCCGCCGCGGCGGCGAGCGTTTCCGCGGCGGCGGGGTCGTTCATTCGCAACAGCACAGCCCCGAGGTTGTTGAGGACCTCCGGGAGGGGAGCGATGGCCGCGAGCTTCCGCAGGGCCGCCGCGGCGGCCTCCAACTCCCCTGTCCGGTAGCGGCAGATGCCGAGGTAGAACAGGGAGGGGCGGTGGTGCGGGCTCTGCTCCGGGACCCTCCCGAACCACGAAGCGGCTCCGGAATCGTTCCGAAACACGAAGAAATTCAGCCAGCCCAGCTGGTAGTTCGCGAGAGAAAAATCCGGAGCAATCCGGGCCGCAGCGGCGAGAAATTTGTGCTGAATTTCCGGGTTTGCTGCACGTAAACCGAGCGCGTAATTCTCCAGGGCCGCGGCAGGAAGCGCCGGCCGGGCGGCCCGGAACTGTTCTTCGGAGACCAGCACCTCCGGACGAAGTGCGCGGAGCACCTGCCAGGCGAGCGAGGCCTGGGCGGCGGAGAGACGCTCCAGCGGCTGCTCCAGCAAGTAGGCGCCGCGGCGGGACAGACGCCGCGCATCGATCAGGTGGGCATCGATGCGAACCACAACCCCGCCTCCCTGCGCGGCCCCTCCGGGCCTGAGATCGAAGGACCCGTAGAGCACCAGCGAGGCGCTGGCCGCGGCGGCCGCTTCCATGGCGGTGGCGCGGGTGATGGGTGCGTAGCGCAGCAGTCCCATCTCTTCCATCGCCTGATCGCGGAGTTCCGAGGACACAACGCTGAGGCCTTCGGCGGCAAGGTACTCCTGGAGAACCTCGCTGATGGCGTCGCCGGCCCAATCCATTCGCTTGTCGCCTGAGAGGTTGGAGAAGGGAAGGATGAGGAGCGTATCCGGAGTGGAGGCGGCCGCCGCCACACAGCAAAGCGCGGCCAGCAATGTGGCGCGCGGGGCTGCTGAAGGGGAGGCGTGTCTCATGGAGATGCGGCTGGGCCGGAAATGAAGGCGGGCGGGCGCCCCGGAGGGACGGCCCGCCCGCAGCTGCCGGAGGGGGGCGAGTCTCAGTTTCCGGACTCTTCCTCTTCGCGCCCTTCCCGCATGGCTTTCAGGCGCTCTTCGCGCCGGCGGGCCCTCTCTTCGGCGCGCTTGATCAACTGGGCGCCGGTAAGCTGGAGGACGGCGAGTTCGGCGCCATCGCCCTTGCGCCAGCCCACGCGGATGATCTGGGAGTAGCCGCCGGCGCGCTGGGCAAAGCGCGGGGCGATCTTGTCGAAGAGCTTTTTTACCGAAGACGGCGTCAGCAGGAAGCGCGCCGCCTGGCGGCGGGCATGGAGCGTGTCCTGCTTGCCGAGGGTGATCATCTTGTCGAGGAGCGGCTTGGCGGCCTTCGCTTTCGGGACGGTGGTGATGATGCGCTCGCCTTCGCTCTCGATGACGCTGGTGACGAGGTTGCGCAGCAATGCGCGGCGCGCGCTCATGTCGCGCTTCAGCTTGAATCCTGCTCGTTTGTGCCTCATGATTCCTGTTTCCCTTGTGGCAGCCGCGGCGGCGCGCCGCGCCGCCGGCAAGGCTGGCTCCTGTTATTCGCTCAACTCCTGCGGCTCCGCCCCTCCGGGGACGATCGGATTGCCCGACGGATCGAGGAGCCTGCCCTGCGAGTCGATCCGCATGCCGAAGGAGAGTCCGAGCTCCTGGAGGATCTCCTTGATCTCGTTCAGGGACTTGCGGCCGAAGTTCTTGGTACGCAGCATCTCGGCCTCGGTCTTCTGGACCAGGTCGCCGATGGTCTGGATATTGGCGTTCTTCAGGCAGTTGTAGGAACGCACGCTGAGTTCGAGCTCCTCAACCGAGCGGTTGAGGATCTCGTAGAGGGCGCCGACGGGCCGCTCGACGGCCTCTTCGGCGGCTTCGGGGGTTTCCTCGAAGTTGATGAAGATGGCCATGTGGTCCTTCAGCAGCTTGGCGGCCATGCCGATGGCGTCCTGCGGGCTTACCGCGCCGTTGGTCCAGACCTCGAGGATCAGCTTGTCGAAATCGGTCATCTGGCCGAGGCGGGCCGCCTCGACCGTGTACTTCACCTTGCGGACAGGCGAGTGGACGCTATCGATGGGGATGTAGCGGAGCGGCAGGTCCTCGTCGAAATTGCGGTCGCGGGAGACGTAGCCGCGGCCCTTCTTCAGCCGCATTTCGATCTGGAGCGAGCCGCCGGCGGAGACGGTGGCGATGTGGACGTTGCGGTCGAGAACCTCGACATCGGGGCCGGTTTCGATCATGGCCGACGTCACCTCGCCCGCCTGGTCGGCGCGGAGCGTGAGCGTCTTCACCCCCTCGTCCATCATCTTGAACGGGACTTGCTTGAGGTTCAGGATGATGTCGGTGGCGTCCTCGACCACGCCGGGGATGGGGCTGAATTCGTGCTCGACGCCCTCGATGCGCACAGCCGTGATGGCCGCGCCCTCGATGGAGCTGAGCAGGATGCGCCGCAGCGCATTGCCGATGGTGGTCCCGAAACCGCGCTCGTAGGGCTGGGCGGTGAACATCCCGTACCTGTCGGTGAGGGTCTCGGTGTTGGCGACCAGCCGCTTGGGTTTCTGGAAATTCTTGAACATCAGCACGCTCCTCTTACTTCGAATAGAGCTCGACGATCATCTGCTCTTCGAGCTTGATCTGCACCAGATCCTCGCGGGCGGGCTGCGACAGGATCTTCGCCTTCAGGCCGTCGCGGTCCACCTCGATCCAGTTCGGGGCCGGCAGGTGGGCCGTGGCCTCCAGGGAACCGAGGATGGCGCCGTTGTTCCTGCTCTTCTCGCGCACCTCGATTACGTCGCCCGGCCGCAGCAGGTAGGAAGGGATGTTGACCTTGCGGCCGTTGACAGCGATATGGCCGTGGCGGACCAACTGCCGCGCCATGGCGCGCGACGCGCCGAAGCCGGCACGGTATACGGCGTTGTCAAGGCGCCGCTCGAGCAGGTTCAACAGAGTGTCGCCGGTGACGCCCTTCATGCGCGAAGCCTTCTCAAACAGGTTGCGGAACTGGACTTCGTTCAGCCCGTAATACCGCTTCGCCTTCTGCTTCTCGCGCAATTGCAGGCCGTAGCCGATGATCTTGGGACGGCGATCCTTGCCGTGCTGTCCCGGGGGGAAATTCCGCTTCTCAATGGCGCACTTCTCCGTGTGGCAGCGCGCACCCTTGAGAAAGAGCTTCATGCCTTCGCGTCTGCACTGGCGGCAGACCGGACCAATGTATCGAGCCAATGTACCTCCTTCGTTCTCTCTGAACCGAGGTGCAGTTTACGGCGGCCCAAACGGGCTGCTTTCTTCCTGCTTTTGCCACTCGCGGCCGGAAGCCGCGCCCGGACGCTTCGCGTCCGGCGGAACATCAACCAGGGGCGGGCAGCCGGGAAGGCGCAGCCTCGCCCCAAAACGGCGGGGACGCCGCGCCTCAGACGCGCCGCCGCTTGGGCGGGCGGCACCCGTTGTGGGGAATGGGCGTAACGTCGCGGATCGCCTTCACTTCGATGCCGGCGGTCGACAGGCCGCGGATGGCGGACTCGCGGCCCGAACCCGGACCTGCGACCCGGACTTCCACCTGGCGCATGCCCGCTTCCTTGGCCTTGTTGGCGGCGGTGATCGACGCCTGCTGCGCGGCAAACGGCGTGCCCTTGCGGGAGCCGCGGAAACCAAGAGAGCCGGCGCTGGACCAGGCCACGGTGTTGCCCGCGGGGTCGGTGAAGGTGACGATCGTGTTGTTGAACGTGGCCTGGATGTGGCAGATGCCCATCGGCACGTTCTTCTTTTCTTTCTTCTTGAAGGACTTTTTCTTGCCAGCCTTGCTCTGCTGCTTCGCCATGTGAGTCGCTTTTGCTCCCTCGGGTTCTTACTTGCCGGCCTTCTTCTTGTTGGCGACGGTGCCGCGGCGCGGCCCCTTGCGCGTGCGCGCGTTGGTGTGGGTGCGCTGGCCGCGGACCGGAAGGCCGCGGCGGTGGCGCAGGCCGCGGTAGGAGCCCATTTCGATGAGCCGCTTGATGCTCATCGAGATCTCCTTGCGCAGGTCGCCCTCGACGGCGCCCTCCTCTTCGATGATCTGACGGAGGCGCGCCACCTCTTCCTCGCTCAGCTCGGCGATCTTTTTGTTGAAGTCGATGCCCGCCCGGTACAGGATCGACTGCGCCCGGCTGCGCCCGACGCCGTAAATGTAGGTCAAGCCGATCTCGGCCCGCTTCCGGGCCGGAAGATCCACGCCTGCAATTCGTGCCATAGCTCTTGCCTCCCTGCTAACCCTGCCGCTGCTTGTGTTTCGGATTGCTGCAAATCACGCGCACCACGCCATGGCGGTGGATGATCTTGCACTTGTCGCAGATTTTCTTTACCGATGCCCGGACTTTCATGACAATCCTCTCGATCCGAATCCTTTTGCTCCCGCCCCGTTCAGGAGCGTGGCAAAACCCTGACCACGCGGCCCCGGCCAGGGTCGGAAGCGGCCAGTTCCACTTCCACGCGATCCCGCAGCCGCAGCCGCTCAAAACCTCTCTTCACCGCGGGCGCCAGATGGGCGATCACCACGCGGCGGTCTGCCAGCTCGACCCGGTAGGTCAGGGCCGGCAGAATCTCGATCACTTCACCGGCGGCGGCCTGGACGGGCCGCCCGCCCTCCGTCTCTTCCTTCACGGCCGTGTCAACACCCAGGGGCCATTGGAGGTGACCGCCACGGTGTGCTCGAAATGGGCAGCGTGACTGCCGTCGCGGGTCACTGCCGTCCAGCGATCGTCGAGAACTTTCGTCTCCGGCCGCCCGGCGTTCACCATCGGCTCAATCGCCAGCACCATTCCTTCCTTCAGCCGCGGATTCTCGTTCCTGCGGTCCACATAGTTGGGCACCTGCGGCTCTTCGTGGAGCGAGGCCCCGATGCCATGGCCTACAAATTCGCGCACCACCGAGAAGCCATTCTGCGTCACATGCCTCTCGATGGCGCCGCACACATCAAACAGGCGGTTGCCCGCCTTCATCTGCCCGATGGCCAGCTCCAGGCTCTCTTCGGTCACCCGGAGCAGGCGCTCCACCGGTTCGCTGACCCTGCCTACCGGCACTGTGATGGCCGAGTCGCCGTAGTAGCCGTCCACGGCCACGCCGGTGTCAATGGAGACGATGTCGCCTTCCTTCAACACCCGCTTCGCCGATGGCATGCCGTGCACCACTTCCTCGTTCACCGACGTGCACAGGACGAACGGATACCGTCCGCCTGCTGCCGGCACGTAATAACCCTTGAAGGCCGGCTTTGCTCCAGCCTCCTTCATCATCCGCTCCGCCTCGACCTCCAGGTCGAGCGTGGTGACGCCCGGCTTCACCATCTCCTTCAGCCGCATCAGGATCTGATGCACCAGCAATCCCGCTTTCCGCATCTTTTCCAGTTCGGCCGGGCTCTTGCGGATGATCATTGCAGTTTCAGCAAACCCCGGATTCTTTCAAAGATCTCCTCCGGACTCCCGTCGCTGCCATTCACTTCATACAATTCGCCGCCACGGGCCCGGTAAAACTCCAGCAGCGGGCGTGTCAGCTGCTCGTATGCTTCCAGCCGCTCGCGGATCACCGACTCGCGGTCATCGTCGCGGATCACGAGGCGCGCCCCGTCCAGATCGCATACTTCAGGCTGGCGGGGTGGGTTCGAGGTCAGGCTGTACAGAGTCCCGCACACCGGGCAGACTCGACGGCCCGCAATCCGCGCGATAACTTTAGTGTAATCCACCTTCAAGTGAATTACCAAATGCCGGTACCCCCTCGCGGCCAGCAAACGGTCCAGCTCGGCCGCCTGGGGCAGCGTCCTCGGGTAGCCGTCCAGAATAAACCCCTTGCGGCAATCGGGCTGCGCGATCCGGTCGGCAACCAGCTGGTTGACGGCTTCATCCGGAACCAGCCGGCCGGCCTGCATCAGGTCTTTGACCCGCAATCCGAGTTCGTCTCCCGAGGCAATCCGCTCCCGCAGCATGTCGCCGGTCGATATGTGAGGAATGCCTGCCGCAGCCCGGAGGAACTTGGCCTGCGTGCCTTTGCCCGATCCCGGCGGGCCGAACAGGATAATCGCCGTGGGCGCCTGTCCTGCCCCGCGGGAAGCCAACTGAATTTCCGCTTCTTCCATCTGGGAACCACCGGCGGCTCACCCCGCCGGGGCGGCGCGGCCGCGATCCTCTAACAGGGAGGACCAGCCTCCTGCTGCCAGGAAAAACCTTAGAACGAACTGCGCCTGCCGCGAATCCTGCCGGCACGGGGCGTGAATCCGTCGTAGTGACGCATGATCAACTGCGCCTCCACCTGGTTCACCGTGTCCATGGCGACGCCGACCACGATCAGCAGCGAAGTTCCGCCGAAGTAGAACGTGACGCCCAGCCCGTCAAGCAGCCACCGCGGGAAGTTGGCGTCGATCCAGTTTCCAAGCGCCGCCGGCGGAAGGTGCTGAAGCTTCAGGCCGCCAATCATGATTTCGGGAATCAGCGCCAGCACGGCCAGATACAGACCGCCCACCACGGTGATCCTCGTCAGAATCCGGTTGATGTACTCGGCAGTGTTGCGCCCCGGCCGGATGCCCGGGATGAAGCCGCCGTACTTGCGCATGTTGTCGGCAGCCTCGTTGGGGTTGAAGATGATGCTGACGTAGAAGAACGAGAAGAAGATGATCAGCACGATGAACAGCAGCACGTAAAGCGGCTCGCCGCTCCGGATGGAGCCGAAGAAGCCCGACAGCCACTTGCTGTTGGCGATGAACGGAATGCCCTGGAGCGTCAGCGGGAAGGCCAGCAGCGACGAGGCGAAGATGATGGGGATCACGCCGCCGGCGTTGACTTTGAGGGGCATGTGCGTCGACTGCCCGCCCATCATGCGGCGTCCCACCACGCGCTTGGCGTACTGCACCGGAATGCGCCGCTCGCCGCGCTCGACCAACACGATGAAAGCCACCACGAAAACCATGATGGCCAGAATGATGATGAGCTGGAGCGGATTCCAGACGTTGGTAACAAACGTGTTTTGGTAGATGTTGCCGATCGCCGCCGGCAGCCCGGCCACGATGCCGGCGAAGATGATCAGCGACATGCCGTTGCCGACGCCGCGCTCGGTGATCTGCTCGCCCAGCCACATGATGAACGCGGTGCCGGTGGTCAGCGTGAGCATGGTCAGGGCGATAAAGCCGAAGCCCGGGTTCAGCACGAAGTCGCCCTGGCGCTGGAGCGCCGTGGCAATGAACATGGACTGCATCAGCGACAGCCCGACCGTCAGGTAGCGCGTCCACTGCGTGATCTTGCGCCTGCCGAGTTCACCCTCTTTCTGGAGCTTTTCGAGAGTCGGCACGACAACGGTGAGCAACTGGAGCACGATCGACGCGGTGATGTAGGGCATGATGCCCAGAGCGAAAATCGTCAGCCGCCGGAACTGTCCTCCCGAAAACAGGTCCAGGAACCCGAACAGCGTGCCCTGGTTGCGGCGGAAGAACTCCTCAAACCGGATGGCGTCCACGCCGGGGATGGGGATGGCGGCGCCCAGGCGGTAGACGGCCAGCAGTCCGAGGGTGAACAGCACGCGCTGCCGCAGGTCCGGGATCCGGAACACATTGGCCAGAGCTTCGAAGAATTTCTGCATGGCTCGATCGTCTCTTCCCCGCCCCGCGCGGCGCGCCGGGGCGGCTGGCTGCTACTTCTTCTCTTCTTTCTTCGGGCCGCGCTGCGGCGATTCGAGCGCCGTGGCCGTGCCGCCGGCAGCCTGGATCTTCTTCAGCGCCGACTCGGAGAACAGGTGGGCGGTAACGGAGATCTTTCGCGTCAGCTCGCCGTGCCCAAGCACCTTGAGCCCGTCGCCGAGCTTCTTGATGACGCCGGCGGCTGCCAGCGATTCCGGCGTGAACGTGTCGCCCTCGAGCTTTTCGAGCCTGCCGACGTTGATCACGGCGAAGTGCTTGCGGAAGGGCTCGTTGGAGAAACCGCGCTTGGGCAGCCGGCGGTGCAGCGGCATCTGGCCGCCCTCGAAGCCGCGCATATGGCCGTAGCCGCTGATCGACTTCTGGCCCTTGGCGCCGCGGCCGGAATACTTGCCGCGGCCGGAGCCCATGCCGCGCCCCACGCGGCGCTGCTGCTTGACTTGTCCCTTGGGAGGCTTCAGGCTGCTGAGGTCCATCACTGTTTCCTTTCCGCCGCTCCTTCTGCGACGATCTCCAGAAGGTGAGGCGCCTTGGCCACCATGCCGCGGAAGCCCGGCGTGTCGGGCTTCTCGACCACCTGGTTCAGCTTGCGCAGGC
Organism: uncultured Arcobacter sp.; assembly: GCA_964458495.1. Taxonomy (GTDB): domain Bacteria; phylum Acidobacteriota; class Terriglobia; order Bryobacterales; family Bryobacteraceae; genus JANWVO01. The sequence continues at coordinate 9,125 of CAYWJB010000024.1, read as the reverse complement.
CAAGCGCGCGGACAATCTTCTTGTGGTTGGGGTGGGCGCCGATGGGGCTTCCCTTGAGCCGGATCTTGACTGTCGCCTCTGCCATATTACAGGTTCTCCGCCTGGATGCCGCGCAGGGCGGCCACCTCCGCCTTGCTGCGGAGCTGGTCGAGCGCGTTGATGGTCGCCTTGACGACGTTGTGGGGGTTGGTGGTGCCGAGAGACTTGGTGAGGACGTTGCGGATGCCCGCGGCCTCGATGACGGCGCGCACCGGGCCGCCGGCGATGACGCCGGTCCCTTCCGGCGCCGGCTTCAGCAGCACCGCGCCGGAGCCGAAGCGGCCGAGGGCGAGATGCGGGATGGTGGCGCCGAGCGTGTTCACCTGACGCAGGTTCTTCTTGGCCGCCTCGATGGCCTTCTTGATGGCCGCGGGCACTTCCTTGGCCTTGCCCTTGCCGTAGCCGACCACCTTCTGCTCGGCGTCGCCGACCACCACGAGCGCCGAGAAGCTGAGGTTCTTGCCGCCCTTCACCACCTTGGTGACGCGGTTGATGCTCACCACCTGCTCTTTGAGGTTGAGCGTCTTCGGGTCGATCCGTTTCACACGATTCGGTGTCATGTCAGAACTCCAGCCCCGCTTCCCGCGCCGCCTCGGCCAAGGCCTTGATTCGGCCGTGGTAGAGGTAGCCGCCGCGGTCGAAGACCACGCGGGTGACTCCTTTTTCGCGGGCGCGCTCGGCGACGAGCCGCCCGATCTCGCGGGCGCCGGCGAGGTTGCCGCCGCTCGACGACGCGCCCTTCTCGTTGCTCGAGGCCGACACGAGGGTGCGGCCGGCACGGTCGTCGATGATCTGCGCGTAAATGTGCTTCAGGCTGCGGAATACCGCCAGCCGCGGCCGCTCCGGCGTGCCCTTCACTCTCTGCCGGATGCGGACGTGGATCCGCCGACGGCGTGCGTCTTTGTCGATTGCGCGCTTCATACTGTCTCCCTCACACCCCGCTTATTTGCCGCCGGCGCCGGTCTTGCCGACCTTCTTGCGCAGCGCCTCGCCCGTGTAGCGGATGCCCTTCTGCTTGTAAGGCTCCGGCGGACGCAGGCTGCGGATGTTGGCCGCCACCTGCCCGAGCAGCTGCTTGTCGATGCCGCTGAGGACGATGTGCGTGTTCTTGTCAATCTTGCAGTCGACGCCCGGCGGAAGAAGGAATTCGATCGGGTGCGAATAGCCCAGGCTGAACACGATCACGTTGCCCTTCAGCTCGGCGCGGTAGCCGATGCCGACGATATCCAGTTCGCGCGTGAAGCCCTGGCTGACGCCGGTGACGGCGTTGGCTGCCAGCGCGCGGGTCAGCCCGTGCAGCGCGGCATACTCGTCGCCGTCGCGTTTCACTTCCAGCGTGCCGTCGTTCTTCTCGATCCGGATGCCCTTCGGCACGGGCACGGCCAGCTTGCCCTTGGGCCCTTCGACCACCATCTCGTCGCCGATCTGCACCTTCACCGCGGGCGGCAGCGGGATCGGCTTCTTTCCAACTCTCGACATTGTTGACTCCAGTCCGCTTTCCAGGAAACCTGTGGATTTCCAGACCTGAATTCGAATTGCCTCAGTAGACCCGGCACAGGAGCTCGCCGCCGACATTCTGCCGACGCGCCTCCTTGCCGGTCATCACCCCTTTCGGGGTGGTCAAAATGCTGATGCCCAGGCCGCCGAGCACCTTGGGGATCTCGCGGCTGCCGACGTAGACGCGGCAGCCGGGCCGCGAGACGCGCTCGAGGTTCGAGATCACGGGCCCGCCGCTGTCCTGATACTTCAGGTAGACGCGGATCGCCTTGTGGCTGCCCTCGTCGACGATCTTGTAGTTGAGAATGTAGCCCTCGTCCTTCAGGATGCGGGCGATCTCCAGCTTCAGCTTCGAGGCCGGCACGTCGACCTTGGGAAACTTGGCCTTCAGCCCGTTGCGGATGCGCGTGAGCATGTCGGCGATGGGATCGGAAACCATATCAGAAACTCTTCCTCGAAATCCTGTCGATTACCCTCGGTTTCGGCGTGCTCAGACGCGGCTGCGGGCCGCGCTGCTGCGCCGGTTGCAAGCCAACCCCTACCAGCTGGCCTTGGTCACGCCGGGAATCTCGCCGGCGAGAGCGAGCTGGCGGAAGCAGATGCGGCACAGCTGGAACTTGCGCAGGAAGCCGCGCGGCCGCCCGCAGCGCTTGCAACGGTTGCGGTGCCGGACGGCGATCTTCGGCGTCTTCTTCCCTTTGCCGCGGTCCTTCTGGATCTTCTCCTGCAGCCTCAGGTCCCGGGCGATCTTTGCTGTCGTGGCCATGTCGAGTCGATGCCTCTTCCTCTGTTCCCTTCCGCTCAGTTCTGACGGAACGGCATGCCGAGCTGCTTCAGCAGCGCCAGGGCCTCGGCGTCGGTCTTCGCCGTCGTCGTAATGCAGATGTTCATGCCCTTCACCTTCTCCACCTTCTCGTAGGAGATCTCGGGGAAAACGAACTGGTCCCGCATGCCGAGCGTGTAGTTGCCGCGGCCGTCGAAGCTGCGGGTGCTCAGGCCGCGGAAGTCGCGCACGCGCGGCAGCGCGACGTTCATCAGCCGGTCGAGGAACTCGTACATCCGGTCGCCCCGGAGAGTCACCATGCAGCCGATGGACATCCCCTCGCGCAGCTTGAACGCGGCCACCGACTTGCGCGCCTTGGTGACCACCGGCTTCTGGCCCGTGATCTGCGCCAGTTCCTGCACGGCGCCGTCCATCAGCTTGGGATTCTGCGTGGCCTCGCCGAGGCCGATGTTGACGGTGATCTTGTCGAGCTTCGGCACCGACATGACGTTCTTGTAGCCGAACTCCTTCATCAACGCCGGAATCACCGTCTTCTGGTAGTGCTCCCTGAGTCTCGCCTTCATTGCCTGTTCCTCTCCTGCGTTTCCTCGACGCTCTTCACTTCTTGTCGAGGATCTCGCCGGTCTTCACGGCCACGCGCACGCGGCGGGCCTTGCCGCCAACGGTCTCCGTGCGGGTTCCGATGCGCGACGTCTTGCCGTCGCTGGTGACGATCATCACGTTGGAGACGTGGATGGGGCTCTCGCGCTCGGCGATGCCCCCCTTGATGCCGCGGGCCGGGTTGGGACGGACGTGCTTCTTCACCATCATCACGCCCTCCACCAGGATGCGCCCGGTGTCGCGGTTGACCTCAAGCACGCGGCCCACCTTGCCCTTGTCGCGCCCCGAGATCACCTTCACCACGTCGTTCTTGCGGATGCGGATCCGCAGGGGCTTCTTCGCTTCGTTGTGCTTGTTGGCGAGACGGCCGGCCATGTCAGATCACCTCCGGGGCGAGCGATACGATTTTCATGAATCTCTTGTCGCGAAGCTCGCGGGCCACGGGGCCGAACACGCGCGTGCCGATCGGCTCGCCGAGGTCGTTGACCAGCACGGCGGCGTTGGAATCGAAGCGGATGTAGGTGCCGTCCTTGCGCCGGGTTTCCTTGCGCATCCGCACGATGACGCACTTGACCACCTTGCCCTTCTTGATGTTCGAGTCCGGCGCGGCCTCTTTCACACTGGCCGTGACGATGTCCCCCAGGCCCGCCTGCAGCCCCTTGTCGCCCCCGCGGGGCAGGATGCACATCAGCTTCCGGGCGCCGCTGTTGTCGGCGACCTCGAGCATCGTTCTCATTCCGATCATGGCAGTGTCCTCGTCCTTCGCTTGTACTACCTGCGTCCGGCTGCTATTGCCCGTCGGCGAGCGGCGCCACGCCGACATCGGCCGCGCGGCGAACCACCTCCGCCAGCGTCCACCGCTTCAGTTTGCTGAGCGGGCGGCTCTCGACGATCCGCACGACGTCGCCCATCCGGGCGGCGCCCGCCTCGTCGTGCGCGTAGAACTTCTTGCGCCGGGTCACGATCCTCTTGTAAAGGGGATGCGGCACGCGGCGCGTCACCTCGACGACGATCGTCTTGGCCATTTTGGTCGAAACGACCTCGCCCACCTTCTCGTTTCTGCGCTTCACGGGTGTGTCCGCCATGGGATTACTTCGCCTCCGCTGCTTTCAGTTCCCGCTCGCGCCGGACGGTGAGGATGCGCGCCTTGTCCTTGCGCAGCTCCCGGTACTTCTTGAGCCCGTCCATCTGTCCCAGCGACATCTGGAGGCGCAGATGGAACATCTGCTCGTCGATTTCATGGAGCTTCACGTCCAGCTCCTTCTGATCCATCTCGCGAATCTTGTCGGCCTTCATGGTTGCAATCCGATCCTCGCCGGCTCAGACGTCGGTCTCCTGCCGGACGACAAACTTGGTGCGCACGGGCAGCTTCATCGCCGCCAGGCGCATCGCCTCGGCGGCCGTCTCCTGCGGCACGCCTTCCATTTCGAACAGAATCTTGCCGGGGCGCACGACGCACACCCAGTCCTCCGGCGCGCCCTTGCCCTTCCCCATTCGCGTTTCAGCAGGCTTCTTGGTGATGGGCTTGTCAGGAAACAGCCGGATCCAGATCTTGCCGCCGCGCTTCACAAAGCGGGTCATGGCGATACGGGCCGCCTCGATCTGCCGGCCGCTGACCCAGGCCGGGCCCAGCGCCTTCAGGCCGAATTCGCCGAAGGCGATGGTGGAGCCGCGCCAGGCCTTGCCCCTGCGGCGCCCGCGCTGCTGCTTGCGGTATTTGACTTTCTTCGGCATCAACATGGGTCAAATTTCTCCCTGACTGGATCTCCTGCGGCGCGGCTCACTGGCCCCCGGCCGGCTCCTCGGCCGCCGGGGGAGGCGGAGGCGGCTCAGCAACAAAAGACGGCGGAGGCGGCGGCGCCACCTGCGCAGCCCGCTCGGCGCGCGGCTCGCGGCGCTCGCGCCGCTCCGGACGCGGATTCCGCCGCGGCTCGTCGCTGCGGCTGCGGCGCGTGAAGCCGTCAGTGGGCACCTCGCCCTTGTACACCCAAACCTTGATCCCGATCACGCCGTAGGTCGTGTAGGCCTCGGCGAAGCCGTAATCGATGTCGGCGCGCAGCGTGTGCAGCGGCAGCTGCCCTTGCAGATACCACTCGCTGCGCGCGATCTCGGCGCCGTTCAGGCGCCCGGAAACGCGCACCTTGATTCCTTTGCAGCCGAAACGCTGGGCGCTCTCGACCGCCTTGCGCATGGCGCGCCGGAAGGCGATCCGCTTCTCCAGCTGGAGCGCGATCGACTCGGCCACCAGCTGAGCGTCCATCTCCGGCTTGTGCACTTCCTGGATATCAATGAAGACTTCGCGCTTGGTCTGCTGGGCCAGCTCCTGCTTCAGCTTCTCGATCTCGGCCCCCTTGCGCCCGATGATGATGCCCGGCCGCGAGGTGTGGATCGTGATACGCAGCTTGCTGCCGCCGGGGCGCTCGACCTCAACCGCGCTCACGCCGGCGGCCTTCAGCCGCTCGCGCAGCATCTCCTTGAGCTCGAGGTCCTCGTGCAGGAGCCTGGCGTAGTCCTGCGTGGCGAACCAGCGCGAGCGCCAGTTCTTGGTGACTCCGAGCCGGAATCCGTAAGGGTGGACTTTCTGACCCATGCTATTCGTTCTCCGCCTGCTCGCCGGCCGCGCCCTTCGGGGCGACCTTGACGACGATGTGCGACAAGCGCCGCTGGTACCGGTAGGCCCGCCCCATAGGCGCAGGCCGGATCCTCTTCATGCGCGGGCCCTCGTTGACGTAGGCCTCCACGACGTACAGCTCGTCGACGTCGACCTCGCTGTCGCGGTTCTCGGCGTTGGCGATGGCCGACCGCAACACCTTTTCGACCACCGGCGCCATGCGCTTGTTGGTCGCGCGCAGGATCGTGATGGCGTCGCCCGCCTTCTGGCCGCGGATCAGGTCAACGACGAGCCGCGCCTTCTGCGGCGACGTCCTCACCATTCTCGCTTCCGCTTTCGCGATCATCTTCCCTGTTCCTTTCGCTAGCCTCGGACAGCCCGCACTCAGCTCTTGCCCGACTTGTCCGCCTTGTTGGCGTGCCCCTTGAACGTGCGCGTGGGCGAGAACTCGCCCAGCTTGTGGCCCACCATGTTCTCCGTGATGTAAACGGGGATGAACTTCTTGCCGTTGTGAACCGCCAGCGTGTGCCCGACGAACTCCGGAAGGATCGTCGAGCGGCGGGACCACGTGCGGATCACCTTCTTCTCGTTCTTCGCATTCAGCTGCGCGACTTTCTCAACGAGATGGTTGTCGGTGAACGGCCCTTTTTTCAGTGAACGGCTCATCGTGCCTCTGCCTCTTTCCCGTTACTTGCCCTTCGACCGCGGCGTGACGATGAAGCGGTCGGTCCTCTTGTTGTTCCGGGTCTTGTATCCGCGCGTGGGCTGGCCCCACGGCGTCACCGGATGGCGGCCGCCCGAGGTGCGGCCCTCGCCGCCGCCGTGCGGGTGGTCGACGGGGTTCATCGAGACGCCGCGGTTGTGCGGCCGGCGGCCCAGCCAGCGGGTGCGGCCCGCCTTGCCGAGCGATTCGTTCTCGTGATCCAGGTTGCCCACCTGCCCCACCGTGGCGTAGCACTTCACCGGTACCCGGCGGACCTCGCCGCTGGGCAGCTTCACCAGCGCCATGTCGCCTTCCTTCGACACCAGTTGCGCGCTCGCGCCGGCCGAGCGCACCATCTGGCCGCCCTTGCCCGGACGCAGTTCGATGTTGTGGATCGTCGTGCCGGCGGGGATGTTCTCGAGCGGCAGCGCGTTGCCCGGGCGGATGTCAGCCTCGGGCCCGCTCACCACGCTCTGGCCCACGGCCAAGCCCACGGGCGCGAGAATGTAGCGCTTCTCGCCGTCGGCGTAATGCAACAGGGCGATCCGCGCCGAGCGGTTGGGATCATACTCGATGGCGGCCACGCGCGCGGGCACGCCCGTCTTGTCGCGCCGGAAGTCGATGATCCGGTACAGGCGCTTGTGCCCGCCGCCGCGGAACCGGATGGTGATCTGGCCCTTGTTGTTGCGCCCGCCCGAGCGCGTCTTGCCCTCGGCGAGGCCCTTCTCCGGGCGGTCCTTGGTGATCTCGTCGCGCTGGACGACGGTCATGAACCGCCTCGACGGCGTCACCGGCTTGAAGGATTTGGTCGGCATCTCGGCTCTCCCTTACAGCTCCGCGAACTCGGGCATCTTCTCGCCCGGCTTCAGCCGCACGTAGGCTTTTTTCCAGTCCGCCGTGTAGCCGGCGTAGCGGCCCCGGCGACGCAGCTTGCCCTCGAAGGTCGCGGTGCGCACATCGGCCACTTTCACCTTGAACAGCTTCTCGACGGCGTTGCGGATGTCGGTCTTGGTGGCGTCCATCTTCACCTGGAAGCAAAGCGTCCGCTCGCCTTCCTTCTTGCCCACGGCCTTTTCCGTGATGATGGGGCGTAGGATTACGTCGTAGAGGTTCATTGCGCCAGCGCCTCCGACAGCTTCTTCGCGGCTGCCTCGCTGATCAAAACGGTCTTGTGAGCCAGCAGGTCGTAGGTGGTCACCTCGGGCGTCGCCACCAGCTTGACCCCCGGCAGGTTCCGGCTGCCGAGCTCCAGATTGCGGTTCGGGTCTTTCGTCTCCACCACGAGCACTGTGCGGTCCGCCTGCAGGTTGCGGAGCGCTTCGGCCATGGTGCGCGTCTTGTGGTCGGACAGAGTCCATCCCGCGACCACCTTCAGCTCCCCGTCGCGCAGTTTGGCGGTCAGCGCCGAGCGCAGCGCGCCGAGCACCATCTTGCGGTTCAGCCGGTAAGAATAGTCGCGCGGCACAGGGCCGTGGGTGGTGCCGCCGTGCCTCCACAGCGGAGAGCGGATGCTGCCCATGCGGGCGCGCCCGGTGCCCTTCTGCCTCCACAGTTTCTTGCCCGATCCGGCCACTTCCCGGCGCACCTTGGTCTTGGCCGTTCCGCGGCGCTGCCCGGCCAGGTAATGGCGGACGCTCTCGTAGAGCAGGTGCTCGTTGACCGGCGCGTTGAAGACCGCGTCGGCCAGTTCCACCTCGCCCACCTTGTTGTTTTTCAAGTCGAAGACGTCAACCTTTGCCATGGCAGTCTTACCTCTTCGCGCGGCGGACGATCACATAGCCGCCGTTGGGGCCAGGCACCGCGCCCTTCACCATCAACACGTGATCCTCGGGATCGACGTCGATCACCTCGAGGTTGCGCACCGTCACCTGGGCGTTGCCCATCTGGCCGCCCATGCGCGTGCCGGGGAAGACCCGCGATGGATAGCTGGAGGCGCCGATGGAGCCGGGAGCGCGGTGGAACATGGAGCCGTGGGTAGCGTCGCCGCCGCCGAAGCCATGCCGCCGCACGACGCCGGCGAACCCGCGCCCCTTGCTGATCCCGGTCACATCCACCTTCTCGTTCGGCTTGAACTGGTCCACCAGAACGCGGTCGCCCGGCTTCAGGTCCGCACTGCCCTTCAGCCGGAACTCGCGCAGGAAACGCACGCCGCCTTCCAGCCCCGCTTTCTTCAGATGTCCCGCCGCCGGCTTGTTCGGCTTGCGGCTCTTCTCGATCAGGGCAAGCTGCACGGCGTCATAGCCGTCGCGCGCGGGCGTCTTGCGCTGCACGACGACGCACGGACCCGCTTTCAGCAGGGTCACGGGCACGACCTGGCCGTCGGGCCGGAACACCTGGGTCATCCCAATCTTCTTGCCGATGATTCCTGGGCTCATATCCCTCAATCCCTTCACTACTCATCCCGCCCCCGGCCCTGCGCCGGGCGGCGTCCTGGAGCGTTGCCTCGCGGCGTGCCGGCTCAGTTCGCTCCCTTGTGGTACGCCTTGATCTCCACGTCGACGCCGGCGGGGAGATCGAGCTGGCTCAGGGCGTCCACGGTGTCCTGCGTGGGATCCAGAATGTCGATCAGCCGCTTGTGCGTGCGGATCTCGAACTGCTCGCGCGACTTCTTGTCGACGTGCGGCGAGCGGTTCACCGTGTAGACCGACCGCTGCGTGGGCAGCGGGATCGGACCCGCCACCCGCGCCCCGGCGCGTTTGGCCGTCTCCACGATCTCCGACGTGCTCTGATCGAGCAGCCGGTGGTCATAAGCCTTGAGCCTGATTCGAATTCGCTTGGTGAGCATCGTAAATCCTGTTTCTGCCGGGGCGCGGCCTTGGCCGCGCCCCGCTGGCAGGCTATTCGAGAATCTCGGTCACCGTGCCGGCGCCGACCGTGCGCCCGCCCTCGCG
>CAYWJB010000023.1:0-56777 GCA_964458495.1 uncultured Arcobacter sp. | reverse complement strand
CCCCCACCCCCCCATCACCCCGCCCCAACCCAATTCCCCTGCGCGCCAGCGCAGGGCCTCACTCCCCCACTCCCCACGCCAGTCCCGTACCCCCCCAAACGCAAAACGCGGGCCGGATCACTCCGGCCCGCGTTCCCGTCGAAAACAGTTCAGAATGCCAGCGTCAACCCCTGCGCCGGATCAACCCAAGCGCCAGGAGACCTGCCCCCAAAAGCACCATGGTTCCCGGTTCGGGGATCTCCGGCATGGGAGCCTCTGTGTCGGGGCGCGCAATGAAGTACAAAATGTTCTCCGACCCCGCATTGGCGGTTTCAAGCCCGAGGTTCCAGACAGTGTTCGTTCCGAGCCCGCCTGCGACCCCATCTTTGGAATAGAAGTTCCCCCACACCGGCAACCGGTTGGAGTAAAACTCCAGTACCCAGCCGCCAGCCGTTTCCGGCCGGTCCACCTTCACGCCGTAGATGGCAGCCGGCAGATTGGGGTTCGACTGCCCCTGGTCGTCAGGCTCGAAGGTTCCCCAGTCGATTTTCTCCGGATTCTGCTCATCAAACAAGAACCCCCACACGCACCCGGCTGCCGCACTCGCGCAACCCTGGCTGAGTTCGAAGATCACGTGGGACGGAGCCCCATCCGGCCAGGTAAAAGTGTACTGATAATGGAGGGTACCCGGAGTCGTCTCCGTAATCTCCCAGGAGATGCTGAAACCGTCCGAAGACTGCCCCCACACGCCTGTCCCCGCCAGCCCGCTGCCGATGCTCCGCGTACCGCTCCAATTCGAGGAACCTACAAGCGTGTTATAAACCGGCGTCGCCAGGGCGCCGGACGCTGAAATGACACCAACCACGGCGAGCCAGCCAAGAACGCGCAAGGCTCCCGCAAAAATGGATACTCTTCCTCTCGCTCTCATACCTTCATAATTTGGCTCCCGATGAATTGGCGTTCAATGGTACTTGGATCTAGTCATTCCATCGCGAAATCGGGTCGCATTGCCGCAGCCCCGGCCTCGTACTGGTACTCTCCAGAGGCCGGGCGCCAGCCACGTGCGACAGTGTAAGCCTTTATCCATAAATAACTTGCATGATCAGCAGAAGCCCCGGTCGCCCGAGGACCCAATCCCCGCCGCCCCCCTTGACACACACAAGTACTAAAACAGGCCGGCTCTTTTTCTGTCGAAATGTCCAGTACAAATCGCACGAATTGCTGCCTTGTAAATCATCGACTTTGTCAAGAATATCGGTTACCCTGAAAGGGACTTTGAGGGGCTTCTTTCCCGGGGGAGCTTTTCAAACGGAAACGAAACCAATTCAGGAGGAGCTAGTGAGAACATTTACCCTGTCCGTCCTGCTGCTGGCAGTCGCCGCTTTGGCCTCCGCCACCCCGCTCACGCTCGTTGCGGTGACCAGCGCGCCTTACTACCAGCAGACCACCAACAACCCCTGCGTCATCGGCGATCCGTCTTGTCAGAGTCCCGCCGGTTGGACTTTCACAACGTTTCCCTCAAACGCATCCGACTACACCAACATTTCGTCGCCCACCTACACGGTCAGCCAGATCACCGGCATCGTCGGCTCAACATCGTTCATGATTGGCGTCGACGTCAACCAGACCAACGTCACTCAAACGCTTGGCTTCTTCGGGATGTATGTCAATGGCAACCTCGTTGCAGACTACTCGCCTGCAAGTCCGACTCCTGTTCCGCCGACCACAGGCGGCGGCAACGGCAACGGCTATGCCGATTACCTGCTTCAAGGCTTTAGCCTGGCCGGCTATCAGTCGACTGACTCCGTGTACTTCAAGGTCACCATGCCTTTGGTGAACGACGGGCGCGAGGAGTTCTTCCTGATCTCCGAATCCACCCCTCAACCCCCGCCGGAGATCCCCGAACCCGCGACCTCCGCCCTCATCGGCGGCGGGCTCATCGGCCTCGGCCTTCTTTCGCGCCGCTTCCGCAAGCAGCAGTAGGCTGGCACTCCAACGCGCCGGCAGATCCGGCCTCACGGGCAAAGCCGCCGTCATCGCCCCTTCGGGCTGAGACGGCGGCTTCGCTCTTTCAGGTCCAAACTCCGCCGCCAACGGCTCTGGACAGCCGCCGTCTCCCCGAATCAGAATAGGGGCGGCAGTCCAGACGCCTATGTTCAATCTCTCCCGCCGGTCCTTCCTCGCGGCCGTCCCTGGGGCCGCCCTCCCTTCTCAGTCATCTGCAGTCTGGCATCAGCGGGTCCGCCGCGTCGGTCAGGTCAACTTCAGCGAAAAGGACGCCGCGGAAGCCGACGTCGAAGCCTGGGCCGGCTACTGGGCTTCCTGCCGCGTCGACGCCGTCCAGATCAACGTCACCGGCATGATCGCCTTCTACCCGACCGCCGTGCCCTTCCACAAGCGCAGCCGCTGGCTCGGCACCCGCGACCTCTTCGGTGAATGCGTGCGCGCCGCAAAACAGCGGGGCATCCGCGTCATCGGCCGCCTGAGCCCGGATCTCCAGTGGGAAGACGCTCTCGCCGCCCATCCCGAATGGTTCGTCCGCGACCGTCTGGGCCGCCCCGTGCCCCCCTTCAGCGGCACCCCGGGCCTGTACGAGACCTGCATGTTCTCCTCCTACTTCGATGAGCAGACCCCCGCCGTCCTCCGCGAACTCATCGCCCGCTACGACATCGACGCCTTCTACGCCAACGGCTGGCCCAACTGGAACCTCCCGGAATGCTGGTGCGACGCCTGCCGCCGCCTCCCCCCGCGCGGCACGCCGGAGTTCCGCGACCGCTTCATGGCTCGCGTCATCGAACTCTGGACCCTCTACGACAAAATCGCCAAAGAAAAAAGCCCGGACAACCTCTTCTTCGGCAACCTCGGCGGCGGCTTCCGCACCGGCGTCGATCTCCACCGCCTCGCCCCTCACTGCTTCTGGTTCAACGCTGACAACCAGGGGCGCACCAGCCCCGCCCCCGTCTGGGGCGCCGCCCAGCAGGGCCGCGTCGCCTGGTCCGTCATGAAGGGCCGCACCATTACCAACGTCACCGGCGGCTGGTCCACCGGCTCCCCCCTCTGGCGCAACGCCGCCAAGAGCCCCGCCGAGGCGGAGATCTGGATGGCGCAATCGGCCGCCAGCGGCATGGCCGTCTGGTACCACTGGCTGGGCGCGCAAACCGGGCTCGGCGAAGACCGCCGCTGGCAGGAGACCGGCCGCCGCTTCCTCACCTGGCACGCCCGCCACAACCCGCACTTCTACAACCGCCGCCCCATCGCCAACATCGCCCTCCTGCTGCCCCAGCGCACCCAGACCTTCTACCGCAGCCCCGCCGGAGACGATGCCGGCGATCACCTCCAGGGCTGGTACGCCGCCCTCCTCGAAGGCCGTCACGCCTTCGCATTCGTCCACGAGGACGACCTCTCGCCCGAAACGCTCCGCCCATTCAGCCTCCTCATCCTTCCGAACGCCGCTTTGCTTTCGGATGTTCAGTGCCGCCGCATCCGGGACTTCGCCGCCCGCGGCGGCGCCGTCGTCGCCGACTTCGAAACCGGCCTCTATGACGAGCGCGGCGCCCCGCGCCCCGACTTCCCCCTCGCCTCCCTCTTCGGCATCCGGAAAACGGGCGCCCCCGCCGGCGTCCGCGGCTTCTACAACTCCTTCTACGCCCGCATCGAAGACCCTCGCCACGAAATCCTGCGCGGTTTCGAAAACACCCGCTGGCTCGCCGGCGCCGAGTGGCGCGTCCCCGCCCGCTCCTCTTCACCGCCCATCCTCTCCGTGGTTCCCCCCTATCCCGCCTACCCCACGGAAGCCGTCTTCACGGAAACGCCCCGCACGGAAGAAGCGGCCCTCGCCCTGCGCGAAGAGGGCGGCTCCCGCTGCGCCTGGTTCGCCGGCGACGTCGGACGCACCTTCTGGCGCTGCTTCCATCCCGATCCGCTCCGCCTCATGCTCAACACCATCGAATGGGCGCTCCGCGGCCGCCGCCCCGTGCGCGTCGAGGGCGAAGGACTCGTCGAACTCTTCGCTTGGGAGACCGAAGCCGGCTTCGCCCTCCACATCCTCAACTACAACAATCCCAACGCCCACCGCGGCGTCTATCTCCGCCACTCCCCCATCGGAGCCCAGCGCATCCGCTTCGAACTCCCCCGCGACGCCCGCGTCCGCCGCGTCACCGCCCTCCGCGCCGAACGCCCCCTGCCCTTCACTCAGAAAGAGCGCATCGTCGAATGCACTCTCCCCGGCGTCGCCGATTACGAAGTCGTCGCCTTCGAATAGCTACAGCAGCCGGATCATCTCCGCCACGAACTCCGCGCAGTACCGCCCGGCGATCCTCTCAAACGCCGGGTGCTCCCACTCCGTGTCGGACACCATCCGCACCGCCAGAAACCGCACCCCAAGCCCCACGCACACGCCGTGCGCGTACGCGCTCTCCATGTCCTCCGTGTCCGTCCCGTACGTCCGGTGCAGCCAGTCGATGTGGTCCAGTTGCCGGTTGTACTGAAACGCCGATCCGATGTTGCCCCGCAGCACCCTGCCCCGCGGGTTCTTCACCCGTTCCGCCGCCTCCAGCAGCTCCGCGTCTCCCGGGAAGCTCGCATACGTTCGACGCTCGCCGTCCGCCCCCCGGATCACGTGCGGCTTCGGCTTCCACGCCTTCGTGTCCACGCCCGCCCCGGCGTCGCCGTGCGGCGCCTCGTGCGCCGCATAGTCCGTCGTCTTCTCCCCCAGCACGATGTCCCACAGCCTCAACGCCCGGTTGTGCCCGCCCGCCGTGCCCTGATTGATCACCGCCCACGGGCGGAACTCCTGCACCGCCACCGCCGTCGCCGCCGCCGCGTTGACCGGCCCCACCCCCGTCCGGCTCACGATCACCTCCTGCCTCCCGATTCGCCCTCTCCAGAAACTCCAGCCGCCGATCCGCTTCTCCCGCGCGCTGCGCCCCAGCGCCTCGAGCAGCGGCCCCAGCTCTCCGTCCACCGCCCCCTGCGCCACCAGCGGCCCTCTGCGCTGCGCCGCCGCGCCAAAAGAAACAAATCCAGCCAGAAATGTTCTTCGCTCCATCCTCGCTCCTCAACCCTGCCCCAGATAGAAGAACCGCAGCAGGAACAGCCCCGTCAGCACGTACACCAGCCAGTGCACCTTCCGCCACTCCCCCGCCAGCACCCGCAGCAGCGTATGCGCCGTGAAGCCCAGCGCCAGCCCGTTGGCGATGCTGAACGTCAGCGGGATCGCCGCCAGCGTCAGGAACGCCGGTATCGAGCTCGCCGGCTTCTGCCATTCGATCTCCTCCGTATGCACCAGCATCAGCGCCCCCACCACGATCAGCGCCGGCGCCGTCGCCTGCCCCGGCACCGCCCCGAACAGCGGCGCCACCGCCAGCGCCGCCAGAAACAGCAGCCCGCACACGATCGCCGTCACCCCGCTCCTGCCTCCCGCCACCACCCCCGCCGCGCTCTCGATGTAGCTCACCACCGTCGACGTCCCGCACGCCGCCCCCGCCGCCGATGCCCCCGCCGCCGACGCCAGGATCCGGTTCACCCTTGGGATCCGCCCGTCCTCCCCGATCAGCCCCGCCCTCGTTCCCACCGCCACCAGCGTCCCCACGTTGTCGAACACGTCCACAAACAGGAACACAAACACGATCTCCAGCAGCCCCAGATCCAGCGCCCCGCGCACGTCCATCTTCAGCCACGTCGCCCCCAGCGCCTTCGCCGAATACTCCCCCGGCGCCCACTCGAAGTACCCCAGCGCCGCCCCCGCGCCCGCCGTCGCCAGGATCCCGGCCAGCATCGCCCCCTTCACCCCGCGCACCAGCAGCGCGCAGATCAGCAGCAGCCCGCCCAGCGCCAGCAGAGTCTTCCCGTCGCGCAGGTTCCCCAGCGTCACCATCGTCGCCGGACTCGCCTGAATCAGCCCCGCGTTCCTCATCCCGATCATCGCGATGAACAGCCCGATCCCCACCGCCACCGCGCTGTACAGCTCCCGCGGAATCGACTCCACGATCAGCTGCCGGATGCCCGCCGCGATCAGCGCCAGAAAAATCAGCCCGCTCACGAATACCGCTCCCAGCGCCGTCTGCCACGGCACCCCGTGCCCCAGGCACACCGTGTAGGTGAAATACGCGTTCAGCCCCATCCCCGGCGCCAGCGCGATCGGATACCGCGCCAGCCCGCCCATCAGAAAACAACCGATCGCCGACGCCAGACACGTCGCCGCCGTCACCGCCTCCGCCGGCATCCCCGCCTCCCCCAGAATGGACGGGTTCACGAAAATGATGTACGCCATCGTGACGAACGTCGTCGCCCCGGCCAGCGCTTCCGTTCGCCAGTTCGTCCCCAATTCCCGGAATTGAAAATACGATTCCAGCGCCGCGCGCATTTCCCTGCCAGCATACTGAATCCCCCCGCCCCTCTGGCGCGCCCCGCCAGCGTCAGCCTTCCTGCTTGCCCAGCTGCCCTTCCAGGTAGCGCAACTCCGCCTCCAGTTGCGCCCGGAACCGTTCGTTCCGGCACTCGGCCAGCTCCGCCTTCACCCGCGCCAGGTCCAGCTCCAGCGCCCGCCGCCGCACCCCCTGCGGCGCACCCCGCTCCTTCTCCGGCGCAGCCTTGTGCCGCTGCCGCCGCGCCGCCGCATCCTCCATCTGCGACTCAACCGACTTGCTCTCCCAGCCCCGGGCCACGCCTCCATTTTAGGACTCCCGCCTCCTCGTTTCACTCCTCCGGCGCCCACCGCTCCATCCGCCACGCCATCTCCCAGAACATCCACTCGTAGCGCGCGCTCCGCTCGAACGCCGCCCGCGCCGCCTCCCTCTCCCGTTGTCCGGCCCGCCTCGCCGCCCCCTCGAAAATCGCCAGCGCTTCCTTCACGCTGCGCTCGTATTCCGCCCCGGAATACTGCCGGATCCACTGCCGGTATTCCTCCACCGGCGATCCCTTTTGCCCCAGCCTTTTCCCCGCCTCCAGGTAAACCCAGTAGCACGGCAGCACCGCCGCCATCCCCTCCAGGAATCCTCCCCGCCCCACGCTCGCCTTCAGATGGTTCACATACGCCACGTTCGTCGGCGTCAGCCCGAACCGCACATCCCCGCCTTCTCTCTCCTCCTTGCGCAGACCCAGGATCGACGCATGCAACGCCGCTTCCTCCCGGATCGCCTCCTCCGCGTGCCGCGCCAGCGTCTGCGCCGCCCCTCCTTCCGGCGCCTTCGCCGCCAGCTCCAGCAGCAGCCTCGAAAACTCCCGCAAGTACAGCAGATCCTGCTCGAGATAAAACCGGAACTTCTCCTTCGCCAGCGTCCCCGCCGCCAGCTCTCTCAGGAACCGGTGCTCCAGCGTCTTCTCCCACACGGGCGCCGCCGCGCGCCGGCACTCCTCCGCAAATCCGCCCGCCTGCCCGCGCGCCAGCGCGGACAGAACAAACAAAAACACCAGAATCCGTTTCATTCCGCCAGCCTCCTCGCTCTCTCGAACACCGCCCGCAGCATCTCCCTCGTCAGCTTCCCCGTCTGCGTGTTCTGCTGGCTCGGGTGATAGGAATCGATCAGCGCGATCCCCCCGGCGGCGTGCTCCGCCCCGTGCCCGAACCGGAAGCCGCCCCTCTTCAGCCCCAGCACCGGCAGCAGCGTCTCGTGCGCCACCCGCCCCAGCGCCACAGCCACTCTCACCCGCCGCAGCAGCCGCATCTCCCTCTCCACATATTCGCGGCACGCTGCAAGCTCCTCCGGCAGCGGCTTGTTGCCCGGCGGCGCGCACCGCACGCTTGCCCCGATCCAGGCGCCCCGCAACTCCAGCCCGTCTCCCCGGCGCACGCTCGCCGCCTGGCTGGCGAACCCCGTCTCCCACAGAGCCCGGTACAGCCATTCGCCCGAACGGTCGCCCGTGAACACCCGCCCGGTGCGGTTCGCCCCGTGCGCGCCCGGCGCCAGCCCAAGAATGTACACCCGCGCCTCGGCGTCGCCGAACCCCGCCACCGGCTTGCCCCAGTACTCCTCTTCCGCATACATGCGCCGCTTCACGCGCGCCACCTCCGCGCACCACGCCCGCAGCCGCGCGCAACGCTCGCAAGCGTGGATGTCCTGCTCCAGCTTGTGCAGAGTGTCCCGCATCTGCTGCTCCCCGGCGGCGTTTTTCACATTCGTGGCAGACAAACTCAAGGATTTCTGTGGTCGATTTCCCCGCAAGTCAGCCAAAATTCTCTTGCATATTTCCGGCCCGGATTCTCACTTTCGCACTGCCAGCACGCCCGCGCCCGGCGCCACCTCCACCCGCGCCGGCGGCGCGTTCAGGCGGAACGACGCCGCCGCCTGTTCGTCCCCCGTCCGGATCCATCTCACCAGCGGCTTGCCCCCCTTGGCCGGCGTCACCGCCACGGGGATCTCTGCCACGAAGTCTTCCGCCACTCCGCTCTGTTTCACGCTCACCACCACTTCCACCGCCGGCGCCTTCCCCCGGGTCCGCACCGACGTCTCCAGCACCGGCACCCCCGTCCCGTAAACCCAGGTGTCGAAGAACCCTTCCAGCGTCCTGTCCGGATCGTCCTTCGCCGGGTATTTCGCTGCCAGCGCCCGGAACTCCTCCGTCGTCACCGTCTTGTACTCATGCCGCTTCCGCAGCTCCGCCAGCATCGCCAGAAACGCCGTGTCGCCCAGCCGCCGGCGCAGCATGTGCAGGATCCAGGACCCCTTGCAGTAGGTGATCACCCGCCATGCATCCACCCCGTCCGCCCCGCGCAGCCGCGCCCCCCACGTGATCGGCCCCGCCGACTCCACTCTTTGCTTCGGCTCCCCCATCTCCCGCAAAAGCTCCGCCCGGTACTCCTCCAGGATCCCCTCCAGCGCCCGCGCCCCGCGCCGCCGCTCCACCAGCATCAGCGCCGTGTAGTTCGCCAGCGCCTCCTGCAGCCACTCGTCCCGGTAGTCCGCCGACGTCACCAGGTTCCCCCACCACTGGTGCGCCGCCTCGTGCGCCAGCAGAATTTCCGAATAAAACACGTTCAATTTCGACGTTTGCACCACAGCCGGCCTGTCTTTCTCCGGCAAGTATGCGATCGTGGACAGATACACCAGCCCGGGAAATCCCTGGCCGAAATTCCCCGGAATCGGCGACACCCTCACCACCGGCAGCGCCGGCGGCCCGAATTGCGCCGCCATCCACTCCATGGCCGCCGCCGTCTCCGCCGCCAGCTCCTTCATCCGCGCCTGCGGGTTCGGCGGCGCCGGCGTCACCGTCATCACCTGCGAGGGCTGCCGCCCTGGCATCCGCGGCGCCGTCCCCGGCGCCAGAATGATCTGCCTCGGAGGCGGCAGCAGCGCCGGCTCCACCGTGCGGTTCGCGTACACCTTCACCCGCAGCCCCTTCGCCTCCGCCTCCGCTTCCTCGAAGTTCCCGATATTGAACCCTGCCAGGCGCACCGGAGCCGAAGTCCGAAACCGCGCAACCCGCGTCTCGCCTTCCACGCGCTCCTCCGATTCGTCCCCCGTCGCCGCCACCCGCAGCGCCCGCGGTACCCGAAACGTCATGTCGAACCGGGTGAAATGATACCCGCGGCTCGGATACCAGTTTGTTCTCGCCCCCACAAAGAAAACCCCGTTGCCCGCCTTCCTGACCACGTTTCCCGCCAGCTCGAACTCCAGCCGGTGCCGGCTGCCCGCCTCCAGCGGCTCCGGCAGCACCAGCACAAACGGATCGTTCACCAGCCCTCCGATCAGACTCGACCTCATCGATTCCCGCCGGTATACCTCCGCCTCCCGCCCGTCCAGCCGCGCCGTCTTCACAACCATCTCCGGCGCCAGCTCAAACAGCAGCGCCCCCTGGACCCGGCGCTGAGGCTTCAACTCCGCCTCCACTCTCGTCTCCAGCCGCAGGTCCTCCCCGACCGCCGCCTCGATCCGGTAGTCCTCCACCACCGCGTCCTCCCTCGCGATGCTCTGCCCGCGCCGGCTCCTGCCCGGAAAACTCGTCCACACGCGGAAGCTCCCCGTGGCTCCCGATACCTCCCCCACGATCACCTGCTCGGGCAACACCGGGTCGTGCAAAATGTCGAAATTGCCCCTGCTTGCGCTGGAAACGGCGGCATAAAACAACCCGTTCCCCTTCTCTTTTGTCAACAAATCCAGCACCAGCCGCACCTGGAAACTCTGCACAAAATTCCTCGCCGTTTCCGTGTGCCGGCCGGCCAGCAGGAGCCCCTCCTCCCTCGCCGACCTGCCGCGCCCCGCCTCGATCTCCTTCAGCAGATCTTCCGCGCCTCCGTCCCCGAACACGAACACCGCCGTCTGGAAATGCTCGTTCAGGTTCGGCGATCCCGTCGCCCGCGCCAGCGACGCCCGCTCCCCGCGGTCCGGCGGGCGGATGAGCACCTCTGCGTCATCGGCAGGCTCCGTCGCACGAAACATGGCCAGAACACGCCGCCCCTCCAGCGGCTGCGAGAAGATCAAAACCCCGTCATTCAGGAAAATCCGGATGTCCTCCCGGATCAGCTCCAGGTCCCGCACCCGGTAGCAACTCTCCGGATCCAGCTCCAGCCGCCGCAACTGCTCCCCGATCGCCGCAGCCGTTTGCCCCGCCGCGCCCGCGCTCCCCAGCGCCGCCCACAACCACGCCAGCAGCCAGTGCTTCACGCTTCCAGTGTATGCCCGCTCACGGACCTCTGCGGCTCGCCCTGCCCGCCGTTCACCCGCCCGCCCGCTGCAGCTCCGCCTCGCCGGAATACAACCCCGTCCGCACGGTCACGCGCAGCTTCTGCAGTCCTTGCAGGTCCGCACCCGCCGCCTCCAGCCGCCACCCGTCCTGCCACCTCTCGGCCAGTCTCCCCAGCGCCTCTCCGGCGTTCCCGCGCCGCACCGTCTGCACTGCGCCTCCGCCCGCCCGCGCCACCTCTTCGGCCGGTCCGGCGGGCGCGCCCGGCTCCCGCAAAACGTCCAGCCTCACCCCCGCCGCTTTGCAGATCGCCGCGGCATGCTCGAGCCCCTCCTCCATCCAGCCGGGCGGCTCCCTCTCGGTCACAACCACGACATGCTTCTCCCCCGCCCCTGCTGACAGCCGCCGGACGCACGACCGCATCATCTCCTGCCAGCCCTCCAGGCTCCTCGCCAGATCACCCCCGCCCTCCACGCCCGCCACGCCGAGTCCCAACACCTCGCCCACTTTCCGCCCCTCTGCACTGCCTCGCGCCGAGTAGCCTGCGGCCCCCTCTATCCGGCCGCCCCACGGCCCTGCCTCCGTCTCGATCCGTTTTGCCTGAAGCTCCACATCCGCGTGTGAGTCGGCCGGCGCCACCAGCCACACCGCTACACCTTCCTGCGGCGGTCTGCGCCGCACCCGGTAGTCCCACGCCACCTCTCCATTCACTTCCAGGCAAAAATCCACCGGCCGCAACTCCCGCACCGGCGTCCCGTCCTCGCGCGAGACCCTGACATCCACCTGCAAATCGCCCCGCCACCACAGCCGCCTCTACGCTCAATCGCGCCCGCGGCGCCTCTTCCACGTGCAGGATCCGCTCCTTCGCCGCCGCCAGATTCCGCATCACCAGCACCGGCGCCGGCTGCATCCGCCGCATCCGGGCCAGCAGCGGCAGAAACCGCGCGTCGCCCGCCCGCCCCATCGCCCACACCGCCGCCGCTTTCCGCGCCGCATCGCCCTCCGTCGCCATCCTCCACAACGCCTTCACTGCCTCGCTCTCCCCCGCCAGGTACAGTCCAACGGCTGCATTCGCCGCCACCCGCTGGTGCGCGTCCTCCAGCTTCCGCCGGAAGATCTCCACCGCCTCGGCATCGGCCCTGCCCCACAGCGATTCCACCGCGTTGGCCCGCACCCGCGCGTCGGGATCCTCCAGCCACTGCTCGCCCATTCGCTCGATTTGCGCGATCTTGCCCCACGCCAGCGCCATCCGGGCCCGGGCCCGCGCATCCCCGCTGTCGAGTAACCGGCCCGCCGCGCCGGCCAATACCCGCAGCCAGTCCGCCAGCAGCCCCGCTTCCTCGTCTCCGAGTTCGACGCCTGCCCGCGCTTGCGGCCGTTTGAGGATCCGCTCCACGCTGCCGTCCATGCGGCTCGCGATGTGGGTCAGTTGCCCGGCGGCTCCGGGATCGTCCTTCGCCAGCGCCCCGTAGACCAACCCCAGCAATCCCCGCCCCATCAGTTGCGCGATCATCTGCCGCGTGCCCGGCTGGTCCTTCGCCTCGCGCAACAACTCCGCCCCGATCGCCAGCAAGAGCCCGTCCCGCTGGTCAAACACCTCCCGCAGCCGCGCCCCGCGCCCATGCCCCGCTCCCGCAGGCGGCGCCGACAGCAGCTCCGTCAACGCATTCCCGCTCATCACCCCCCATATCGGCGCGCACTCCGGACGTCGACACACAATTCAACAACGCCCGAAAGCCCTTTCCCCAGGCGTGCTTTTCGCCTAAATGAACAGCTCTTCGTCGTGCGTCGCCCGGTCCACCGTCGGACGCCGCGCCAGCAGCAGCGTCTGCAGCGCCGCCTTCACGCCCGCCACCATCCCGCTCACTTCCCGCACCGGGCGCATCACCGTCCCGTGCACCACCCCCACCACTTCCTGCACCCGCCCGAAAATGTCTTCCAGCACCAGGTCCAGCCGCTCGCTTTGCACCCGCCACTGCGCCGCCAGCTCCTGCCTCGCCCGGTCGATCCCCTCCACCTGCTCCTGCACAGCCACCATCAGCCCTTTCGCCCGTTCGGCCGACTCGTGCAGCTCCGCCGCCGCCTGCTTCAGCGTCGTCTCCGCCTGCTCCAGCGCCGCTTTCGCCTTCGGAATCAGCGGGCTCACATCCTCTTGCAACTTCTTCACGGACCGATACACCCGCCACGAAGCGATCGCCTGCACCAGCAGCGACAGGCTCGACACCGCCACCGCGATCGCCAGCAATACCAGGGCAGCCTCCGATTGCATCCCGGCCTCGCCTAGATCCCCTGCGCCACGTCGTCAGCCGGACCCGCGCCCGCCTGCGCCGTCTGCATCTTTTCCCGGTAGGCAGCCTTCCCCGCTTCCACCGCCGCCGCCAGCTGCTCCTTTTGCCGCGCCACGGCTTCCTTGCTCTTCTCGAATGCCTCCACGGCGCTCTCCTTCAGCTCCACGCTGCGCCGCTTCACGTACTCCTTGCCTTCCTCCGCCTTCTCCTTCAATAGCTCGCGCGTCTCCGCGCCGGACTTCGGAGCGAACAGGATGCCCACGGCCACGCCGATGCCGAGGCCCAGAAAGAAATAGCTGAATTTGTTGTCTCTTTCCATAACCGGCTCCTTGCTGCCTCCAGTGTACTCCACTCACAATCAGATCAGGCAATGCGAAAAAAACCCGCCCCCCTCCAGGAAGCCGAGCTTCGCGACTACGCCCTCCGCCTCCTCGCCGCCCGCTCCCTCTCCGTCGCCCAGCTCAAGCAGCGCCTTCGCCCCCGCGCCGCCGATCCCGCCTCCGTCGAACGCATCGTCGCCCAGCTCAAGGAATACGGCGCCCTCGATGACCGCCGCTTCGCCGAATCCTTCTCTTCCTCTCGCGCCGCCTCCGGCCAGTTCGGCCGCAGCCGCGTGCTCGCCGAGCTCGCCCGCCGCAAGGTCGCCCCCAAAGTCGCCGAACAGGCCGTCCGCCAGGCCTATCAGAACCTCGACGAGGACTCGCTCGTACGCTCCTGGCTCGAGCGCAAATACCGCAACCAGGATCTCCCCGCCCTCCTCGCCGAGCCCGCCAAACTCGCCGCCGTCTACCGCCGCCTCCGCCGCGCCGGCTTCTCTTCCGGCGCCTCCATCCGCGCGCTCCGCCGCTTCAGCGATCTGGCCGATCAGCTCGAATCGCTGGAATCCGAATCCCCCGCAGAATAGCTACACAACCACCGCTTCGTTTTCCAGCACGCCGATCTCCGGCACTTCGATCCGCACCACGTCCCCTGCCTGCAGCGCCGCCTCCTGCGGCGCAATGATCCCCGTCCCGGTCAGCAACACGCTCCCCGCCGGGACCGGATTCGACCGCAGCAGATACTCCACCAGCGTCTCGATCCGCCGGTTCAGCTTCGACGTCGACACGCTTCCTTCGAAGATCACCGCCTCGCCGCGCCTCACCTTGCACGTCATCTCCAGCGCGTAGGGATTGGCCAGCTCGTCCGGCGTCGCCCACCACGGCCCCAGCGCGCAGCAGCCCGCGTACACCTTCGACTGCGGCAGGTACAGCGGGTTCTCGCGCTCGATGTCCCACGCCGATACGTCATTGGCCAGCGTGTAGCCCAGCACTTCGCCCCCGTGGCCCAGCAGCACGGCCAGCTCCGGCTCCGGCGCCGTGAACTTCGAATCGCTCCGGATCCCGATCTTCCCGCCCGGCCCCACGCACACCCGCGCCGTGCCCTTGAAGAAAATCTCAGGCCTCGGCGCCTCGTATACGTGCCGGTAGAAGCCCTCGCGTGTCCCGTGCTCGGCGTCGCGGAACGCCGCGCTCATCTCGTAGGTGCACCCGCACGCCCACACTTCGCGCGGCAGCACCGGAAGAGCCGGCTCCACATACTCCCCGCCCTTGGCCGCATATTCCGCCGCCATCTGCGCGAACCTCAGCTTTTTCCGCGGGGCGCTTTCGATCAGCTCCGCTACCGTGTAGCCCGGCACGGGATGCGCCTCGCCATCGCGAAACACCGCCGCCGTCAGCCGCCCCTCCCAATACACCTGTCCAATCTTCATCGCGCCTACTTTCCGCAGATCCCACTCAGTATTTCACATACACGGTCTTGTAGTCGGAGTAAAACTCGAGCGCCGCCGGCCCCTGCTCCTTCGGCCCGAAACTCGAATCCTTCGTCCCCCCGAACGGCAGCTGGTACTCCACGCCCGCGCTCGGCAGGTTCACCGTCACCAGACCCGCCTCGATGCCATAGATGTACTCGAACATCCTCGTCATGTTCGTCGTCTGCAGCGACGCCGACAGCCCGAACTCGCTCGCATTCGCGATCTCCAGCGCGTGTCTCAGGTCCCGCGCCTTCATCACCGCCAGCACCGGCCCGAAGATCTCCTCCCGCGCAATCCGCATCTCCTGCGTCACGCCCGCAAAGACGGTCGGCGCCACAAACCACCCGCGGTCGTATTCCCCTCCCGTCAGCCTGTGCCCGCCGCACAGCGGCTCCCCGCACTCCTGCTTCCCGATTTCGATGTAGCCGAGCACCGTGTTCATCTGCCCTTCATCCACGCAAGGGCCCATATCCACGCCCGGCTGCATGCCGTCGCCCACCTTCAGCTTCTTCGTCCGCTCCACCAGCGCCTCCACGAACCGGTCGTAGATCGCTTCCTCGACGATTGCCCGCGACGTCGCCGTGCATTTCTGCCCGGTCGAGAAGAACGCCCCGTTCACCACGTTCTCCACCGCCAGGTCGAAGTTGGCATCCGCCAGCACGATCGTCGGGTTCTTCCCGCCCATCTCGAGTTGAATCCGCAGCTTTCTCCTCGACGCCCGCTCGTGCAGCCACGCCCCCACGCCGCAGGAACCCGTGAAGCTGATCGCCTTCAGCGCCGGCGCTTCCATCAGCGCCTCGCCCAGCGCCCGGCCCGGGCCCGCCACGAAGTTCACCACCCCCTTCGGGATCCCCGCTTCATGGCACGCTTCCACAATCCGCCACGCGCTCAGCGGCGCCGCCGATGCCGGCTTCAGCACCACCGTGTTGCCGCAGATCAGCGCCGGCGCCAGCTTCCAGGCCGGAATCGCGCTCGGAAAATTCCACGGCGTCACCAGCCCGCACACCCCCACTGGCTTCCGCACCGCGAACATATGCACCCGCTCCCGCTCGCTCGGCGCCACGATGCCCCCAAGCCGCGACCCCTCCCCGGCGAAATACCGGAAAATGTGGATCGACCGCCTCACCTCGCCCTTCGCCTCGGGCAGCGTCTTGCCCTCCTCGCGCGTCATCTCCGCGCTGATCTCCTCAAAACGCCGCTCCAGCAGCTCCGCCGCCTTGAACAGCAGCGCGCCCCGCCCCGGCGCCGGCATCGACGCCCACCCGGGCAGCGCCTCCGCCGCCGCCTCCGCAGCGCGCGCCATGTCCGCCGCCGTCCCGTTCACGAATCGCCCCACCACCTCGTCCGTCCGCGCCGGGTTGCGGTTCTCGAACCACTCTCCTTCCACCCACGCGCCGTTGATGTAGTTCGGAAATTGCGGAATGCTCATCGCCTGCCTCCCTGGCTCGTCTCTTCAGAATTTCACTTTCGGCGCTGTCCGCGCGCCCGGCTCGGTGCGGAAATACTCGTCCGAGCGCTGGAAGCCCAGCAGCCCCGCGAACAGATTGTTCGGAAACAGCCCCAGCGTCGTGTTGTACCGCTGCACCGCTTCGTTGTACTTCCGCCGCTCCACCGCAATGCGGTTCTCGCTGCCCGCCAGCTCGTCCTGCAACCGCAGGAAGTTCTCGCTCGACTTCAGCTGCGGGTAATTCTCCACCACCATCAGCAGCCGCCCGATCGCCGTGTCCAGCCCCTGGTTGGCGGCGATCTTCTCGCCCGGCGTGCGCGCAGCCAGCAGCGCCGCCCGCGCCTGCGCCACCTCTTCCAGCACGGCTCTTTCCTGCGCCGCAAAGCCCTTCACCGTCTCCACCAGGTTCGGGATCAGGTCCGCTCTGCGCTGCAAGGCCACATCCACCTGCGCCCAGGCCGCCGTCACGGCTTCGCGCTGCGCCACCAGCTCATTGTTCACGCTCGCCGCCTTGCCGCCAACCATTAGCCCTGCCACGAGCAGGATTCCGAGGATCCATGCCACTGCCTTCATCTTGTTTCTGCTCCTTCCTCCATCCGGTCCACCGCCTCCGCCAGCTGTCCGATCTCTTCCAGGTACTTCGCAAACAGCGCCTGCGCCTCCGCCGGGCGCGCCTTCGCCTCGCCCTCCCGCAGCCGCAGCAGCCGCTCCATCGCCTCGCCGGAAATCCCGAACGCCTCCCGCAGCGCCCGCACCACCTCGTGCTTCCGCCACGGCGCCGAGCCCTGCTTCAGCCGCAGTGCATGCCGTCCCAGCACCACGAACGTCGACACCGAATCGAGCATCAGCCGCAACAGCAGCCGCCCGTCCTTCAGCACTCCGCCCGCCTTCTGCCGCAGCCGCAGCAGCTTCGCCCGCAACTCGTGCTCCACCTGCGCGCGGTAGTAACGGTCGTCGATTTCGAGCCCCGCCACCACGTCCTCCCCGTACACCACCCTGCGCCGCTCCGCCATGTCGTGAAACTCGATCGGGAAGCAGTCGGTCGACGTGCGTACCTCCTGCTCCGACATCAGCAGCGGTGACGGGTTGCCCTGCCCCCTCCACCAATGAAAAATCTTCTCCGCCTTCTCCAGCTCCCCGGCGCCCACCTTGTCCAGCACCGCCAGCACGTTCACATCCGAATAGCCCTCGTGCCAGTCTCCGGCAGCCGCCGAGCCATAGAGCAGAATCGCCTTCAGCCCGCTGCCGTAAGCCTTCTCCATTCGCCCGGCGAGCTCGTTCAGCAGCTTCTCCAGCATCTCCTGTGTCATGCCTGCTCCCTACCAGTCGCTCGACGCCCCTCCGCCGCCGCTGTCGCCGCCTCCGAATCCGCCGAAGCTGTCGCTCGAGTCGAACCCTCCAAAGCCGCCGCTCGAGCGCGTGGGGAACCCCGCGTCCTGCCAGAAGACGGGCAGGAACCACGCCGCCGGCGCGTCGTCGAAATACCGCCGCCTCGCCAGCCGCCTCGCCCGCGACATCGCCGCCAGCAGCATCAGCCCGCCCACGCCCGCCGCCGCCAGCAGCCACCATGGCGCCTCTTCTCCCTGCGCCGGCACACGGCGCGGCGCCGCTCCATCGAGCTTCACGCCCCGGGCTTCCGCGATCCTTGCCGCCAGCGTCTCCGCCGCCGCCAGCAGCGCTCCCCGGTAGTCGCCCGCCCGCAGGTGCGGGCGCATCTCGCGCAGCACCCAGCCGGCGTATCCGTCCGGGATCGCCTCCTCCAGCCCGTAGCCCACTTCCAGCCGCGTCCGCCGGTCGCGCACCGAAATCAGCAACAACAATCCGTCATTCTTTTGTCTTTGCCCCACGCCCCACTTGCGGAACAGCAGGTTCGCCACCTCCTCCACCGGCTCGCCCTCGAGCGACGGCAGCACCACCAGCGCCATCTGCACGCCTGTCGCCTGCTCCACCCTCGCGCAGTAGTCGTTCAGCTCCGCCGCCGCGTCCCGCGTCAGCACTCCCGCAAAGTCGCTCACGTAGCCTTGCGGCCTCAGCGCGCCGAAATCCGCCGCCCCCGCCGCCGCGACGGCGAGCAGGCACAGCAGGACGCGTAAGGCGCGCGGCACCATTATTTAACACTCTAAATCGGCCGCCGACACCTTCGCTTCCTCCACCCTCCCCAGCATCGCCAGCCCCACCCGCCCCGGAGCGAACGACTCCTGCGCCAGCGCCTGCACCTCTTCCGCCGTCACCCGCTCCACCGCCTCCACCACTTCGTCCATCCCGAAAAACCGCCCGTAGGTCAGCCACGTCCGCGTCACGTTCGACATGCGCGCACTCATCGAATCCAGCGCCAGAAGCGTCGCGCACTTTACCGTCTGCTTCGCCAGCCGCATCTCCTCCTCCGGCACCGGCTCCTCCCTGAGCCGCCGCATCTCGTCCAGGACGCCGCGCAGCAGCCGGCTCGCGGACTCCGCCGAGGTGCCCGCATACACGCCCAGCCACCCCGAATCCTCGTACTGCACCAGATCGGAGAAGATCGAATACGCCAGCCCCTGCCTTTCCCGAATGTTCTGAAACAGCCGCGAGCTGATCGTCCCCCCAAGGATCACGTTCAACATCAACGCCGCATAGCTCCTTTCGTCGCGCGCCGCCACGCAGGGCGCGCCCAGGCATACATGCACCTGCTGCAGGCTCCGCCGGCTCTTCAGGATCACCGGCGCCGCCGCCACCGGCGGCTTCGCCTCCGGCTTCCTGCCCCCGCTCGGCAGACGCCCGAACAGCCGCTCGGACAACTCCACGAACCGTTCATGCTCCACGCGCCCCGCCGCCGCCAGAGTCAGGTTTTCCGGACGGTAGTAGCGCTCGTGAAATCCGCGCAGCTGCGCCTGCGTGAACGAACGGATCGTCTTCTTCGTCCCCAGGATCGGCTGCCCCAGCGGATGCCGCCGCCAGAACTGCCTCACGAAGACGTCCGTCACGTGCGCCTCCGGATTGTCGGTCTCCATTTTCAGCTCTTCGAGAATGACGCCCTTCTCCTTCTCGATCGCCGCCTCGTCGAACCTCGGATGCAGCACCAGATCCGCGTGGATCTCCATCGCCTCCTCCAGGTTCTCGTCCAGCACCTTGAAACTGAAGTTCACCAGCTCCCGCCCCGTGTAGGCGTCCGTCATCCCGCCGAGCGCGTCCATCTGCCGCGCCAGATCCTCGGCGCTCCGCGTCTCTGTGCCCTGAAACAGCATGTGCTCGATGAAGTGCGAGATGCCGCTCTCCTTCGGCGCCTCATGGCGCGATCCGGCTTCCAGCCAGATGCCCGCCGCCACGCTGCGCACCGAATCCACACGCTCGGTGATCACCGTGATGCCGTTCGACAGGCGGGAAACGTCGATCGTCCTTTCCGGACACGAAAACCGCATGACTGTGTGTTCTTTCTCAGGCCCTTTGCCACCATTCTCGCATCCGGCCCCACGCCCGCCATAATGGAAATCGAGTGGCCGCCACCCTCATCTTCGCCGCCACCTACCTGGTTCTCGCCATCGGCCGCTTCCCCGGCTTGCGCATCGACCGCGCCGGCGCCGCCATTGTCGGCGCCACACTCATGGTCGCCGCCGGCGTGCTCCGCTTCGACGAGGCCCTCCGCGCCGTCGACTGGACCACCATCGTGCTGCTGCTCGGCATGATGATCGTCGTCGCCAACCTGCACTTGTCGGGCTTCTTCCGCCTCGTCGCCGCGCGCGTCGTCTGCCACGCCCACAGCCCGAAGATGCTGCTCGCCGGCATCGTCGCCGTCTCGGGCGTCCTCTCGGCGCTGTTCGTCAACGACACCATGTGCATCGTCCTCACTCCCCTGGTGGCGCAGGTCACGCTCTCGCTCCGGCGCAATCCGGTTCCTTACCTGCTCGCTGTCGCGCTCGCCTCCAACGCCGGCAGCGTCGCCACCATCACCGGCAACCCGCAGAACATGATGATCGGCGCGCTGTCCGGCATTCCGTACCCGCGCTTCGCTGCCGCGCTCTCTCCGGTCGCCGCCGTTTCTCTTGTCCTCACGTGGCTCGTTGTCGTCGCCGTTTACCGGGAGGAATTCGCCTCCGGGCGCTTCGAAAAGATCGATCCCGGCCGCATCCGCGTCAACCGCCCCATGCTGTGGAAGGCGCTCGCGGTGAGCGCCGGCATGGTGTTCTTCTTCTTCCGCGGCTGGCCCGTCGCCCAGACCGCCATCGTCGCCGGCGCCGTGCTGCTCGTCACGCGCCGCGTCAAGCCCGAAAAGGTCTACCACGACATCGACTGGCCCCTGCTGGCCATGTTCGCCGGGCTGTTCATCGTCGTCCGCGGCTTTGAAACCACCGCCCTCGAGCGCGGCTTGCTTGACTTCGCCGGGGGCACGCCGCTCGACCGCCCCCTCGTGCTCAGCTTCTTCTCCGCCGCCGCCTCCAACCTCGTCAGCAACGTTCCCGCCGTGCTGCTCTTCAAGCCGTTGATCGTCCGGCTCGCCGACCCCGTGCTCAGCTGGCTCACCCTCGCCATGAGTTCCACTCTGGCGGGCAACTTCACGCTGGTCGGCTCGGTGGCGAACCTGATCGTCGTCGAGCGCGCCCGCCCGGAAGTCCGCATCCGGTTCTTCGATCACTTCAAGGTGGGCGCTCCCGTCACCGTGCTCTCCATCGCCGCCGGCGCGCTCTGGCTCGACTGGCTCCGATAGACTCGAATCAGGGGCTTCGCCATGATGCCGCTGCTGGGTCTCGACGCCGACGAACTGCGGGCCGCGCTTCCCGCAGGCGAGCCCGCCTGGCGCGCCCGACAGCTCTACGACGCCCTCTACCGCCGCCGCGTCTCGTCCTTCGACCAGATCACGGAACTGCCCGCGGCCCTGCGGCAGCGGCTGGCCGAGGAATGCACCCCCGGATGGCCCGAACGCGCCGCGCGCTACGACAGCCGCGACGGCACGCGCCGCTATCTGCTGCGGCTGGCCGACGGCAAGACCGTCGAGGCCGTGTTCATGCCCGAAGAGGCGCGCGACACGCTCTGCATCTCCACGCAGGTCGGATGCCCCGTCGACTGCCGCTTCTGCCTCACGGCGCTGATGGGCCTCGAGCGCAATCTCACCGCCGGCGAAATCGCCGGCCAGGTGCTGCATCTCGCCGATGACAACAACCTGTGGGCGCGCGAGAAGCGCATCAACATCGTCATGATGGGCCAGGGCGAGCCGCTGCTGAACCTCGCCGCCGTGCTGAAAGCCGTCCGGCTGCTGTGCGATCCCGGGGGGCTTGCGATCAGCCCGCGCCGCATCACTGTGTCCACATCCGGCATCGTGCCGCGCATCGCCGAATTCGCGCGCGCCGAGCCGCGCCCGAAGCTCGCCATCTCGCTCAACGCCTCCACCGAAGAGCAGCGACGCGAGCTGATGCCCATCACGCGCAAATATCACCTCGCGGATCTGATCGAAGCCTGCCGCGCCTATCCGCTGCGCCCGTGGGAGCGGCTGACGTTTGAATACGTCCTGTTGAAAGGCGTCAACGATTCCGATGCCGACGCCCGACGCGTCGTGCGGCTGCTCGCGCCCCTGCGCTGCAAGGTGAACCTGATTGCGCTGAACCCCGGCCCCGGCATCCCCTACGAGACGCCCGCGCCGGAGCGCGTCGCAGCTTTCCAGAGCATTGTGCGGCGTTCCATCCCCTGCTTCCTGCGCAAGCCGCGCGGGCTCGACATCTTCGCCGCCTGCGGCCAGCTCAAACGCATGGAGTCGAACCTCGTCACGCTCTGAAGGCGCTTCACCCGCTGTCAGCGCCGCGAGCGAAGCGGCGCTGTCAGAGCCGCGAGCGAAGCGGCCGGAGGCCGCGAGAGCGAGCGGTTCACCCCCCCTGCGGCGCTGCCCGTCGACCCGCCAGCGCCCCGGCCATCCGGCGGCCCTGGCCGGACCGGCTCCGTTTGTGTGACCGCTCACTCTGGCCGTCGTTCTGGCGAACGACGGCCGCCGTTCGCGGCTCTGAAAGCGCATGTCCCCGCAGTCAGCCGCGCAAGCCGCGCTGTCAGAGCCGCGAGCGAAGCGGCCGAAGACCGCGAGAGCGAGCGGTTCAACACCCGCTGTACAACGTCGCGGACCGTTGCTCAGTGCCCCGTCTGCCCGGGCTTGCGGTCTTCCGGCAGCAGCGACCGGTAGGCGCGCCCTCGCATGTTTTCCTCGAATGCCGCGCGCGCCTGCCCGACCAACTGCGGCGAACCCAGCAGTTCGAGCGTGGCGAGCGCCAGCGTCTTCGCCGCCGTCATCATCCCCTTGCGTCCGATTTCCGTGCCTGCGCACGCTGTCGACTGCCACGTGTGCAACGGCACGCCCGGCGGCATGGTGGCGGCGGTGAAGTGCCCGACCGGCACGACCCAGCTCACATCGCCCACATCGGTGGAAACCGACGACAGCGACGTCTTCGGCGGCAGCACCTCGGCGGCGCGCTCAAGCGGCGGCAGCTGGCGCGCGCCCAGCGTGGCGCGGATCCTGTCGATGAACGCCAGCTCTTCGTCCGTATAGCGCACGCCGCCGGCGAGGCGCAGGCTGCGGTCGAGCAAATCCCGCAGCACGGGGTTGCGGACAAAGTTGGCGTAGGCGGAGGTGATCTCGATCTCCGCCTTCGTGCCCGAAGCCAGCGCGCCGGCGTCGGCGCACAGTTTGACGCGCTCCCAGATGCGGCCGAGCTCTGACAGGTCGGGATGGCGCACGATGACCGACAACTCGGCGAATTCGGGCACGATGTTGGCCGCCGCGCCGCCGCTGGTAACGATGTAGTGCATGCGCGTCTCCTGCGGGACGTGCTCGCGCAGCAGGTTGACGGCGTGGGTCATGATCTCGAGCCCGTCGAGCGCGCTGCGTCCGGCTTCCGGCGCGCCGGCGGCGTGCGCGGGCGTGCCGCGGAACCGGACCCGCGCGCTGATGTTGGCCAGGTACGGGTTGTCGTCGGCGGCGTTGAAGTCGCCGGGATGCCAGGCGAGCACGACGTCGGCGTCCCGGAACGCGCCGGCGCGGATCAGGAAGATCTTGCCTCCGCCGCCTTCTTCGGCGGGGGTGCCATAGAAGCGCACCGTGCCCTTCAGCCCCAGAGCCTGCATGCGCTCCTTCACCGCTACGGCGGCGAGCGCCGAAGCCGTGCCGAAGAGGTTGTGGCCGCAGCCGTGGCCGGGCGCGCCGGCCACGCGGGGCTGGCGCTCCGGCACGTCCTCCTGCGAAAGGCCAGGCAGAGCATCATATTCGCCGAGGATGCCGATCACCGGCTTGCCGTCGCCCCACTCGGCCACGAACGCCGTGGGCATCGAGTCGAAGCCGCGCGTGCGGAAGCCGGCCTTTTCCAGCTGCGCGCGCAGCAGCGCCACGCTGCGCTGTTCCTGCCAGCCGAGCTCGGGGTTCTCCCAGATCTGGCGCGAGAGCTGCTTGAAGGGCGGTGAAAGCCGCTCGACGGCATCGAGCGCCGCTTGCGCCTGCGGCGGCTGCGCGGCGGCGAGCACCGGCAGGAGAGCCATTCCCAGCGTGGCGCGAAGGTAGGTCATAATCAGAAGCCTAGTCGAACCGCAGGCGAGAGTGCATGCCCCGCTACGCAGCTATCGA
Source organism: uncultured Arcobacter sp. (assembly GCA_964458495.1). Taxonomy (GTDB): domain Bacteria; phylum Acidobacteriota; class Terriglobia; order Bryobacterales; family Bryobacteraceae; genus JANWVO01. The sequence continues at coordinate 33,087 of CAYWJB010000023.1, read as the reverse complement.
CATCGGCAGCAACTCGGTCCGCATGATGGCGGCCGACGTCAGCCGCAACGGCCGCTTCGAAGTGCTGGCAGAAGACCGGCAGGTGACGCGGCTGGGCGAGAGCGTGTTCCGCTCGGGGGCCATCGACGAGGCCGCGGCGCGCAGCGTGCTGGCCGTGCTGGCGCGCATGAAGCAGATCTACTCGCGGCTGGGCGTGCTGGCGGTGCGCGCGGTGGCGACGGCGGCGGTGCGCGACGCCTCCAACGGCGACGAGTTTCTCGAGCGCGCCTCGGACGTGCTCGGCGAGCCGGTGGAGAGGATCTCGGGGCTCGAAGAGGCGCGGCTGATCCATCTGGGCGTGGAGACGCGCTGGCCGCACCCGCAGAAGCGGATCCTGATCCTCGATATCGGCGGCGGCAGCGCCGAGGTGATCGACGCCGAAAACGGCCGCCTCCGCGCGGCGCTGTCGCGGCCTCTCGGCGCGGTGCGCCTGGAGGAGGCGTTCCTGCACCACGACCCGCCGCTCGAGGAAGAGCTCCGGCAGATGCAGGAGTTCATCGCGGAAAAGCTGCACGCGGTGGGGCTCAAGATCGTGCACGCCGCGTTCGACCGCGTGATCGGCACGTCGGCGTCGGCGTCGGCCATCGTGTGCGCGGCGAACCGCATTCCGCGCGAAAGGAGGCAGGAAGCCGACCGGCGGCGGGTGACGGCGGCGCAGTTGCGGCGGCTGTACCGGCAGCTTTCTGCGATGGACGTCGAGGCGCGCAGGCGCGTGACGGGCATCGGGCCGCGGCGTGCGGAGATCATCGTGCCGGGCGTGGCGGTGATGCTCGACGTGCTGGAGATGTTCGGCGCGCGGCAGCTCTACTACTGCGCGGCGGGCGTGCGCGACGGCATTCTGCGGGACCTTGCCGACCGCGAGGCCGGCGCCGAACGCGTGCGGCTCGATGCCGAGCAGCGGCGCATGGTGGAAGAGTACGCGCGGCGGTTCGGCGTGGATTTGAAGCACGCGCGCAAGGTGGCCGCATTCGCGCGCGAGCTGTTCACGGCGCTCACGCCTTGGCACCGGCTGCCGCCGGAGACGGGGCGGCTGCTGAAGGCGGCGGCGTACCTGCGAGACACGGGTCACGCCATCAACGACATGGCCCACCACAAGCATTCGCAGTACATCGTGAGCAACGCCGATCTGGGCGGCTTCACCGACGAGGAGCGCCATCTGGTGGCGATGCTGTGCCGCTACCACCGCAAGGCGCCGCCGTCGGCGCGGCACGCCGATTTTCTGGCGCTGCCGCCGGAGGAGCAGCGGGCGGTGGAGATGCTGTGCCCGCTGCTGAGGATCGCCGATGCGCTCGACCGCAGCCGCGACCAGCGGGTCGAGTCGATCGAATGCCAGCTCAACGACGGCGGACTGGGGCTTATCCTGAAATCGGAAAAGGACCTGGGCCTCGAGCTGTGGGCCATCGAGCGGGCGGCGCCGCTGTTCCGCGAGGTGTACGGCAAACAGTTGCAGGCCACAGCGCGGCGGCGATGACGCTGACAGAACACGCGCGGGCGGCGCTGCGGGAGCGGATCGAGCGGGTGGAGGCGCAGACCGGCCTGGCGCTGAAGAAGTGCGGCGAGGACGAGGTGCACGACTTCCGCGTGGCGGTGCGGCGGCTCTCGCAGGCGCTTCGCGTGTTCGGCGGGCTGCTGCCGGGCAAAGAGGCGAAGCGGATGCGCAAGGCGCTCAAGCCCGCGCTGGACGCTGCGGCGCAGGTTCGCGACCTGGACGTCGACAGCGATCTGCTCGAGCGGCTGGGGCTGCGGAAGGATCATCCGTTGCTGGAAAAGATGCGGAGCGACCGGGAGCGGGCGGCGCTGGGCTTCCTGGGCCAGCTGTATCTGCTGCGCTCGCAGGGCGCGCCACTGGACTGGCTTGGACGGCTCGACGCGCTGCGCGAAGTGGAGGAGGACGCGCCGGCGCACGGGCGGGCGCTGCTGCCGCGGATGGCGGAGGAGTTTTTCGCCGCCGGGCGGAAGGCGGTGGAGAAGCCCGCCGCGGCGGCGCAATTGCACGCGTTCCGGCTGGCCGCCAAGCGCTTCCGCTACACGCTGGAGATTTTCAGCGGATTTTACGGCCCGGTGTTCGAGCGGCGGCTGGGGCAGGTGCGGGAGATTCAGGGGATTCTGGGGCGGCGGCAGGACTGCGCGGTGGCGGCGCGGCTGCTGGAGGCGGCGGCGTCATTTGATCCCGAGGCGCAGCGGGTGATGCAGGCGCTCGAGAGGAGGGCGCGGAAGCTGGAGTCGGAATTCGTCCGCTACTGGCGGGAGACGTTCGACGGCGAGGGGCAGGAGCGGCTGTGGCTGCGTTATCTGGCGCGCCGCGTGCCGCACGCGGGGGGCGCGGCTCGATAGAATAGCCGTCCATGTGGACACAGAACTACGCGCCGTTGTTGGGGAGCGCGGGCTGGTCGGCGCTGGCGGCGGCGCTGCCGCTGTTTGTGCTGCTGTATCTGCTGGGCGTGCGGCGCACGGCGGCGTGGGCGGCGGCCTTAAGCGGGCTGGGGGCGGCAGCGGCGGTGGCGCTGGCCGTCTACGGCATGCCGGTGAAGATGGCGCTGGCGGCGGCGGCGTTCGGGGCGGCGTTCGGGCTGTTTCCGATCTGCTGGATTATCTTCTGGGCGATCTTTCTTTACCGGCTGAGCGTGGAGACGGGGCAGTTCGAGATCATCAAGGACTCGATCGGCTCGGTGACGCCGGACCGGCGTTTGCAGGCGCTGCTGATCGCATTCGCGTTCGGCGCCTTCGTGGAAGGCGCCGCGGGCTTCGGCGCGCCGGTGGCGGTGGCGGCGGCGATGCTCACCGGGCTGGGCTTTTCGCCGTTCTATGCGGCAGGGATCTGCCTGCTGGCGAACACGGCGCCGGTGGCGTTCGGCTCGATCGGGATTCCGGTGATCACGCTGGCCGGGATCACGGGCTTGCCGGTGGAGAAGCTGAGCGCGGCGGTGGGGCGGATTTGCGCGCCGGTGTCGGTGATCGTGCCGGCGTATCTGGTGCTGGTGATGGGAGGGTGGCGCGCGCTCAGCGGCGTGCTGCCGGCGGCGCTGGGCTGCGGGGTGGCGTTTGCGGCGATGCAGTTCTATGCGTCGAACTACATCGGCCCGGAGCTGACCGACATTCTGAGCTCGCTGGCGGCGATCGGCGCGTGTCTGGCTGCGGCGCGGCTGGTGCGGCCGCGCAACGAGTTTGTGTTTGACGGGGCGGAGGCGGAAGCGGCGCTGCGGCCCCGGCACGGGGCGCGGGCGGTGCTGAAGGCGTGGTCGCCGTACATCCTGCTGGTGGTGTGCGTGCTTGCGTGGGGGCGGGCGGACATCAAAGCCGTGCTGAATTCGTACACGGTGGCGGTGAAATGGCCGTGGCTGCACAACGCGGTGACACAGATGCCGCCGGTGGCGGCGCAGCCGGCGCCGTATGCGGCGCGGTATGCGTTGCAGTGGCTGAGCGCGGCGGGAACGGCGTGCCTGCTGGCGTGCCTGCTGGCGGCGGCGGTGCTGCGGGCGCCACTCGGGCTGCTCGGAAAGGTGCTGCGGGACACAGCCTCGCAACTGGCGAAGCCGGTGCTGACGGTGGCGAGCGTGCTCGGGCTGGCGTTTCTGATGAACTATTCCGGGGCGACGGCGACGCTCGGGCTGGCGTTTGCGGCGACGGGGGCGGCGTTCCCGTTCTTCAGCGCGCTGCTGGGGTGGCTGGGCGTGTTCCTCACCGGGAGCGACACGAGCGCGAACGCGCTGTTCGGCAATCTTCAGGTGGTGACGGCGCGGAGCCTGGATTTGAACCCGGTGCTGATGGCGGCGTCGAACTCGTCGGGCGGGGTGATGGGGAAGATGATCTCGCTGCAATCGATCGCGGTGGCGGCGGCGGCGACGGGGATGGCCGCGGGGGAAGAGAGCCGGCTGTTCCGGTTCACGCTGCGGCACAGCGTGGCGCTGGCGTCGCTGATCGGGCTGCTGGTGACGGCCTATGCGTATGTGATGCCGGGCTGGGCGCCGGCCCCTTAGACAGAAAGCAATTTGCGCACACGGGTTTGATTTGTCTTGACGCGAAATTCAAACGAACGTATGATTGATACGAACGCATGATTGAAACAGCGTATGATTCGATGCCGCCGTGGCCCGATCCAGACACGGGGCCGATGCCGCCGGAGGGCGGCACGGAGGCGCGCGGAGGGCGGTCGCAGGCGACGCGGGAGCGGATCCTGGATGCCGCCGAGCGGCTGTTTGCCGAGCATGGCTTTGCCGGGACGTCGCACCGGCAGATCACGGCGGAGGCGGGGGTGAACCTGGCGGCGGTGAACTACCACTTCGGCTCGAAGGACGAGCTGTTTCTGGCGGTGGTCTTGCGGCGGCTGGAGCCGGTGAACCGGCGGCGGCTGGAGATGCTTGAGGAAGCGGAGGCGAAGAGCGATCCGCCGCGGCTGGAGGAGGTGGCGCGGGCGTTTGCAGAGCCGGTGGTGCAGGCGGGCGGCGAGGAGGGGGAGAAAGAAATCCTGGGGCGGCTGATGGCGCGGGCGGTGGGGGAGCCCGGGGGGTGGGCGGAGAAGATTCTGCCTGTGGCGTTCGGGGCGGTGGCAGCGAGGTTCATCGGGGCGCTGGAGCGGGCGCTGCCGGGGGTGAAGCGGCAGGACTTGCTGTGGGGGCTGGTGTTCAGCGCGGGAGTGTTGTCGCAGTATGTGCTGATGGGCGACGTTCTGAGGAAGGTGGCGGGCGCGGGGGCGGCGCCGCCGGAGCAGGTGGTGGAGCGGATGGTGGAGTTCATTGCGGCGGGGTGGCGGGCCCTGGAGGCCGGGGTTGGGCAGGCGCGGGAGCGGATCAAGAAAGACAAGAAGCGGGGGAAGGGGAGGAAGCGATGAAGCGGTTGTGGGCCGTGTTGCTGGCATGCGCGCTGGCACAGGCGCAGGGAGACAGAAAGCTCTCTCTGGGCCTGCGGGAAGCGGTGGAGATGGCGGCAGCTCCGGGCGGGGCGGCGCGGGCGGAACTGGCGCGGGAGGCGGCGCGGGCGGCGGAGGCGCGGAAGCGGCAGGCGCTGGGGGCGTTGCTGCCGAATGTCGACGGCAGCTACACGTTCCGGAGTTTCACGAACAACCTGGCGTCGTTCGGGATCCAGTTTCCGGCGGCGCCGGGGATTGCGTTCCCTGTCTTTGTTGGACCGATCGACGTGCAGGATGCGCGGGTGTCGGGGACGCAGAGCGTGTTCGACGTGGGGGCGATCCGGCGGTGGCAGGCGGCGAAGAGGCAGGCGCGGGCGGCGGCGATGGAGAGCGAGGAGGCGGAGCTGAAGGCGAAGGCGGCGGCGGCCAAGGCGTATCTGAACGCAGTGCGGGCGGAAGCTGCGCTGGAGGCGGCGCGGGCGAACGTGGCGCTGGCGGAGCGGATCCTGAAACTGGCGCAGTCGCAGAAGGAGGCGGGCACGGGGACGGGGATTGAGGTGACGCGGGCGGCGGCGGTGCTCGAGCAGGAGAAGCAGCGGCTGGCGGCGGCGGAGGAGGAGAGGGCGGCGGCGCGGCTGGGGCTGTTGCGCGCGGTGAACGCGGAGTTCGGGGTGGATCTGGAGCTGAGAGACCGGCTGGCGTACGCGCCGTGGGAGGCGCCGGCGGCGGAGAGGGCGATGGAGGCGGCGCGGGAGCTGCGCCCGGAGCTGAGGGCACAGGCGGAGAGGGAGAGGGCGGCGCGGCTCAGCGCGGCGGCGGCGAGGTGGGAGCGGCTGCCCGCGGCGCGGGCGTTTGGCGATTACGGCGTGATCGGGAGGACCGGGAGCACGTACCTGCCGACGCGGAGCGTGGGGGTGCAAGTGGCGGTGCCGCTGTGGGACGGGGGCAGGAGGGACGCGCGGCGGGCGGAGGCGGAGTCGCAGCGGCGCGCGGAAGAGATCCGGACGCGGGACGCGGCGCGGGAGGTGGAGCTGGAGATCCGGCTGGCGCTGGAGGCGGTGAAGTCGGCGGAGGCGCAGGCAGCGGCGGCGCTGGCGGCGCAAAGGCAGGCGGAGCGGGAACTGGAGCAGGCGGAGCGGCGGGTGGCGGCGGGGGTGGCGACACCGCTGGAGGTGACCGAAGCGCAGGCGCGGCTGGCGCGGGCGCGGGAGGCGGCGGTGGGGGCGACGTTCCGTCAGCGGGCGGCGCGGATCGACCTGGGAGCGGCGGTGGGCAACCTGGATCTGATGCTGGATTGAAGCGGAGAGTCGCGATGAAGAAAAAGCTGATTCCTGTGCTGGCGGCGGTTGTGGTGATCGCCGCGGTGCTTGTGTGGCGGGCGTCGCGGGAGCGGGAGATGGAGAGCGAGCTGCGGCTGAGCGGGAACATCGAGCTGACCGAGGTGCAGCTCTCGTTCAAGCTGCCGGGGCGGCTGGAGGAGCTGCTGGCGGACGAGGGCGACATGGTGCAGGCGGGGCAGGTGGTGGCGCGGCAGGACACGGCGGAGCTGGAGCGGGCGCGGGAGCGCGAGGCGGCGGCGGCGCTGGCGGCGGAGAGGGCGGTGGAACAGACGCGGGCGGCGCTCGCATATCAGGAGAAGGCGCTGGAGCAGGAGAGGGCGCTGCGGCGGGCGGAACTGGAGGCGGCGGAGCGAAGGCTGGAGGAGCTGCGCACGGGGAGCCGGCGGCAGGAGATCGAGGCGGCGCGGGCGGCGCTGAGAGAAGCCGAGGCGCAGTACGCGCTGGCACGGAGGGACTGGGAGCGGGCGCAGGTGCTTTACAAGAACGAGGACATTTCGACGGCGCAGTTCGAGCAGTTCCGGACGCGGCACGAGGCAGTCGCGGCGGCGCTCGGGCGGGCGCGGGAGCAGGCGTCGCTGGTGGAGGAAGGACCGCGGAAGGAGCAGGTGGAGCAGCAGGCGGCAGGGGTGGAACGGGCGCGGGCGGCGCTGCGGCTGGCCGAGGCGGGCGTGCTGGAGCTGGAGCGGAGGCGGAAGGAGCTGGCGATGCGCGCGGCGGAGGCGGAGCGGGCGCGGGCGCAACTGGCGGTGATCGACGTGCAGCTGAGCGAGCGGGTGCTGAGGTCGCCGGTGGCGGGAGTCGTGCTGAGCAAGAATGCGGAGCGCGGGGAGGTGCTGGCCGGGGGCGCAGCGGTGTTGACGGTGGGCGACATGGCGAAGCCGTGGCTGCGGGGCTACATCGGAGAGCGGCATCTGGGGCGGGTGAAGCCGGGCATGGCGGCAGAGGTGACGACGGACTCTTATCCGGGAAAGAAGTATGGGGGGCGGGTGACGTTCATTGCGTCCGAGGCGGAGTTCACGCCGAAGCAGATCCAGACGGAGGAGGAGCGGCAGAAGCTGGTGTACCGGATCAAGATTGGTTTGGAGAACCCGCGGCTGGAGCTGAAGCTGAACATGCCTGCGGATGCGGTGCTGCGGCTGGAGTAGCGGGCGATGATCCGGGTGGAGAATCTCCGGCGGCGATTCGGGGCGGTGGAGGCGGTGCGCGGCGTGTCGTTCGAGGTGCGCGCGGGCGAGATCTTCGGGCTGGTGGGGCCGGACGGGGCTGGCAAGACGACCGTGATGCGGCTGGCGGCGGGGCTGTTGGACGCCGACGAGGGACGGGTGGAGATCTGCGGGCACGACGTGGCGCGCGAGCCGGACGCGGTGAAGGACGTGACGGGTTACATGGCCCAGAGGTTCGGGCTGTATCACGACCTGACGGTGGAGGAGAACATCGAGTTTTACGGGGAGCTGTTCGGGACGGCGCCGGAGGAGCGCGGGAGGCTGGCCGGCGGGCTTCTGGAGATGACGGGGATGGCCGAGTTCCGGAAGCGGCGCACCGGGCAGCTGAGCGGGGGGATGAAGCAGAAGCTGGCGCTGATCTGCACGCTGCTGCACCGCCCGCGGGCGCTGCTGCTGGACGAGCCGACCTGCGGGGTGGACCCGCTGTCGCGGCGGGAGTTCTGGAAGATCCTGGAGGGGCTGGCGCGGGAGGGCATGGCGGTGCTGGTGACGACGGCGTACCTCGATGAGGCGGACCGTTGCGGGCGGGTGGGGCTGATGTATGCGGGGCGCCTGGAAGAGGCCGGGACGCCTGCGGAGATCCGGAACAGGGTGGCGCCGTTTTGTTTTCGGGCGGCGGGACCGGGCCGCGCCGAGGCGAGGCGGCGGCTTCATGGGGCGCCGGGCGTGCTGGCGGCCGAGCCTGCCGGGGCGGCGCTGCATGTGTACCTCGAGGACGGCGCGGACGCGGAGGCCGTGTCTGCGGCCACGGGGGTGAGGCTGGAGCGGATCGAACCGGCGCTGGAGGACGCGTTTCTGGCGCTGATCCGGAAGAAGGAGGCGAGGCATGCAGGCTGAGGCGGCGGTGGAGACGCAGGAGCTGGTGAAGCGGTTCGGCAGCTTTGCGGCCGTCGACGGGGTGACGCTGGAGATCCGCCGCGGGGAGGTGTTCGGATTCCTGGGGCCCAACGGGGCGGGCAAGACGACGACGATCCGGATTCTGTGCGGGCTGCTCGAGCCGACTTCGGGGCAGGCGCGCGTGAACGGCCACGACGTGGCGGCGGAGCCGGAACGGGTGAAGCAGTCGATCGGGTACATGTCGCAGAAGTTTTCGCTCTACGACGACCTGACGGTGGAGGAGAACCTGGAGTTCTTCAGCATGGTGTATGGAGTGCCGGCGGACAGAAGGGAGGAGAGGAAGCAGTACGCGCTGCGGATGGCAGGGCTGGAAGAGGAGCGGGGGAGGATGACACGGGAGCTGGCCGGGGGCTGGAAGCAGCGGCTGGCGCTCGGCTGCGCGGTGCTGCACGAGCCGAGGGTGTTGTTTCTGGACGAGCCGACTTCGGGGGTGGACCCGGTGGCGAGGCGGAAGTTCTGGGACCTGATCTACGAGATGGCGGAGGGCGGATCGACGGTGCTTGTGTCGACGCACTACATGGACGAGGCGGAGTATTGCGGGAGGCTGGCGCTGATGCACCGGGGGCGGGTGGTGGCGCTGGGCTCGCCGGAGGAGCTGCGGGCGCAGTGCCGGGAGGGGGCGTCGATGGAAGAGGTGTTTGCGGCGTGCATCGAGCGGGAGGAGGCGCGGCGGAGATGAGCCTGCGGCGGCTGAAGGCGGTGTTCCGGAAAGAGCTGCTGCACGTGGTGCGGGACTGGCGGAGCCTGACGATGGCGCTGGCGGTGCCGCTGCTGCTGCTTTTGCTGTTCGGCTATGCGCTGACGCTGGACGTGGACCGGATCCCGACGGTGATCTACGACCAGGACGGGACGGCGGAGAGCCGCGAGCTGGCGGAGCGGTTCCGGGGTTCAAAGTTTTTCGCGGTGACGGGCGTCCGGGCGGGCTATCCGGAGGTGGAGCGGCAGTTGAACCGGGGGAAGGCGTTGCTGGCTGTGGTGATTCCGCGGGGCTACGCGCGGGCGATGGCGGCGGGCGAGATGGCCGGGGTGCAGGTGCTGGTGGACGGAAGCGATTCCAACACGGCGTCGATTGCCGCGGGTTATGCAGACGGGCTGGTGATGGCGTACTCGATGGAATTGCGCAATGAGTGGCTGGAGAGGCGCGGGGCGGGGGAGCTCAAGCCGCCGGCGGACTTGCGGGCGCGGGTGCTGTTCAACAACGCGATGCAGTCGAAGAACTTCATTGTGCCGGGGCTGATCGCGGTGATCCTGATGCTGATTGCGGCGATGCTGACGTCGCTGACGATCGCGCGGGAGTGGGAGAACGGGACGATGGAGCAGCTGCTGGCGACGCCGTTGCGCCCGCGGGAGCTGCTGCTGGGCAAGCTGGGCGCCTATTTCGTGCTGGGGGTGGCGGACACGGTGATCGCGCTGGTGGCGGGGGTGGGCGTGTTCGGCGTGCCGATGCGGGGGAGCTACCTGCTGCTGGCGGGGACGAGCGCGCTGTTTCTGTTCGGCGCGCTGTGCTGGGGGATCTTTATCTCCACGGTGGCAAAGACGCAGCTGCTGGCGTATCAGGCGGCGCTGATCTCGAGCTTTCTGCCGGCCTTCCTGCTGAGCGGGTTCGTGTTCGCGATCGAGAACATGCCGTGGGTGGTGCAGCAGGTGACGAGGATCGTGCCGGCGCGCTATTTTGTGACGATCCTGCAGGGGATCTTCCTGAAGGGCGTGGGGCTGGAGGCGCTGTGGGCGCCGGCGGCGTTTCTGCTGCTGTATGCGGCGGTCGTGTTCGCGGTGGCGAGCCGCAAGCTGCGGCAGAAGGTGGCGTGAGATGCGGGAGCGGATTCTGGGGATCGTAAGAAAAGAGTTCCGGCAGGCGTTGCGGGAGCCGAGGATGCGGGTGGTGCTGATCGTGCCGCCGCTGTTGCAGACGATTCTTTTCGGCTATGCGGTGAACCTGGACGTGGAGCGGGTGAAGCTGGGCTGGATGGACCTGGATGGGGGACCGGCGAGCCGGGAGCTATACCATGCGTTCGAAGCGTCGCACGAGTTCGAGGTGGTGGCGCGCGCGGACTTTGAACGGGGGGCGCAAGGGCTGCTGGACCGAGGAGAGGCGCAGGCGGTGGTGCGGGTGGCGCCCGGCTTCAGCGCCGACGTGGCAGCGCACCGGCAAGGGCAGGTGCAGCTGTTGCTGGATGGATCGAATTCCAACACGGCGGCGATCGTGTTGAGCCACGCGACGGGGGTGGTGGCGGGGTTCAACCGGGGACTGCTGGAGCGGCAGCAGCGGGAGAGGCTGGTGGACCGGACGCGGGAGGGGCCGGTGCTCGTGCGGATTCCGGGGGTGGAGGCGGAGCGGCGGGTGTGGTTCAACCCGGAGCTGAGGAGCCGGAATTACTTTGTGCCGGGCGTGATCGTGAATGTGCTGACGCTGGTGACGCTGATGCTGACGGCGCTGAGCATCGTGCGGGAGAAAGAGATGGGGACGATGGAGCAGCTGATGGTGACGCCGGTGCGGCCGCTGGAACTGATGCTGGGCAAGACGATTCCGTTCGCGCTGGCGGGGATGTTCGATCTGTTGTTGCTGACAGGGGCGGCGCTGGCGGTGTTCCGGATTCCGCTGGAGGGGAGCTTTCTGCTGCTCCTTGGGGCGGGGGCGCTGTTCATTCTGTCGACGCTGGGCGTGGGGCTGTTCCTGAGCACGATCAGCCACACGCAGCAACAGGCGATGATGGCCTCGTTTTTCTTCTTTCAGCCGGCGTTCACGCTGAGCGGGTTCGCGTTTCCGATCCGGAACATGCCGGAGCCGGTGCAGTGGCTGACGTACCTGAATCCGCTGCGGTACTTCATGGAGATCGTACGGGGGGTGTTTCTGAAGGGGAGCGGGGTTGGGGAGTTATGGCCGCAGCTGGCGGCGCTGGCGGGGATGGGGCTGGTGATCGTACTGCTGAGCGCACAGCGGTTCCACAAGCGGCTGGAGTAGACGGCGGGCGGCGCACCGGAGCGCCTGCCCGCCGCCGGAGTCCCTGGGCGCAAGGGGGCGGGGCGAGCCATCCATGCCGGTTTGCGCACAGGCGCACGCGGGCTACTTGCCTGAACCGGGCGTGAAGTCGAGCAGGCGCGGGTTGAGGACGATCATGACCCCGGCCACGAGCATGGTTTGATGATTGGCCATCCAGGCGGAAGGACCGCGGGTGAAGAAGGGCTCGCGGGACCAGTCCTTGCGGAACTCGATGCGGGAGATGAGGTTGTCGTTCAGCTTCGATTCGGCGGTGAGGGTGAATTCGCGGAAGGCGTTGGGCGAGCCGGTCCAGAAGCCGTCGCGGTCGCTGTAGTATTCGAGCCGGGGGGCGAGGGCGAAGTTGCGCGAGAGCCGGATGCGGGCCGCGCCGGCGGTCCCCCAGAAGGTGGAGGAAGGGGCGGCGGGGAAGCGGTTGTTGCCGATGTCGAAGTTGAAGTACATCGAGACGCGGGAGGAGGGATTGACGGAGACGACGGAATCGTAGAAGTTCCTCCAGCCGCGGTTGACGCCAGTGTTTTCTGGACCGGCGTAGTAAGTGTTCGAGATGGAGATCTTGCCAAAGTTGCCGGTGCTTGTGAAGCCGACGGTCTTGCCGGTGTTGTTGTCGCGGACGGTGTTCCACCCGGTGACGACGGCGCCGCCGACGGTCCACCGCTCGCCGACGGGGACGGTGGCGCGCAAGCCGGTGTGGTAATAGGGACCGAAGGCGAACAGGAGGCTGCGGGAGTAGTTCCAGTTGAGGTGGCTTTCGGTGAGTTCGGCGCCGGCGCTGGTGACGAACTTGCCGAAATCGAGCTGGACGCCCTTCCAGGAGGCGGGCTTGACGCTGACATAGGCATTCAGCAGGTGGCGGGTCCAGCCGTCGTGGGAGGTTTCGCTGAGCCAGAAGGCGTCGTAGACGCGCCCCATGCCGACGTCGACGCGAAAGCCGACGGGCGCGGGCGCAGTGGAGATGCTGGCGGTGGCGCTGGCGAGACTCCACTTGTCCGCGGTGAAGTTGAATGCCTGGAGCTGGGAGAGGCGGGAGGGTGGGTGGTTGTAGTTCAGGTCGTAGAACGAGTCGACGTAGCCGCTGAACTGAAGGCGTTTGAAAGAGAATGTGTCAGGCAGCTGCGCCGGAGCGGGCGCCGTTTCGGGGGCAGGCGTCTGTGCGAGCGCGCACAGAGACACCAGGAGCGTGAAGGCACACGAGTACCGCATCGGGATTCACCTCTCGATTGACAGTGGGGTCGGACTCGCCGTCAGGGCTGACACTGCTTGCCCGGCGAGCATGGGTCTGGAGGATGCGGGACTAAATCACGGAGTACCGCTCAGGCGGGGCGTGTTCCAGACTTAAGAGAATTATGCTGCGGGCGGGGAATGAATACAAATCGATATTTTTTATCGGGCTGATGGGGCCGGGCTGTTGCCGGGTGGACGCAGAGGCGCCGCCAGGAGCCGCAGGGAGGGCCAGGCGTGGAAGCGCCAGCGGCAGGCAAGGCAGCGGAAGGGGCGGAGCCCGAGGGCGCCCAAGAAGTGATCGGCGAAGGTCCGGCGGCGCGAGCGGGCGGCGCGGGGGGAGCCGCAGGCGGGGCAAACAGCGCGCGCCAGACGCGCGAGCACCGTTGGAGGGGAGGAATCGACGGCGTGGGCGGAGCCGGTCACCGACAGGATAGTGGCCGGGTGCGGGGTGAAATCTCACGCCCGGAGGGAAGGCGGAGGCGCGACAATCGGAAGTGCCATGTCGCGCGTGCTTGTGGTGTTCACGGGCGGGACGATCGGAATGAGGTACGACCCGGCGGTGGGGGCGGCGGTGCCGGCGCTGGGGGCGCGCGAGTTGCTGGAGCATGATCCGGCCCTGCAGCGACTGGCGGAGCTGGAAGTGCTCGAATACGGGCAGTATCCGGGTCCGCACATGACGCTGGAGCGGATGTGGGAGGTGAGCGGGATCCTGCGCCGCGAGCTTGCGCGGGACGATATCGCGGGAGCGGTGGTCACCCACGGCACGGACACGCTGGAGGAAACGGCCTACCTGCTGGACCTGCGGCACACGTCGCCGAAGCCCTTGGCCGTGGTGGGGGCGATGCGGACGGTGAGCGAGCCGGGGTTCGACGGGCCGGCGAATTTGTCGGCGGCGATCCGGACGGTGCTGAGCCCGCAGGCGCGCAGTCAGGGCGTCTTTGTGGTGCTGAACCAGATGATTCACGCCGCGAGCGAGGCGACCAAGACCGACACACAGCAACTGGAGACGTTTCAAAGCCCGGTGTTCGGGCCTTTGGGGCTGGTGGACGTGGACCGTGTCATCTTCGGGCGGCGGCTGGTGGACCGGGTGGTGATCGACGGACCGAGGCTGGAGCCGCGGGTGGACCTGGTGACGATGTGCGCGGGGGCGGACGGGCGCTTCATCGACTATGCGCGGGAGAGCGGTGCGCGGGGCATCGTGGTGGAGGGCACCGGAAGGGGAAACGTCACCCCGCAAGCCGTGCCCGCCATCCAGCGCGCCATCGACGCAGGCGTTCCCGTCGTGATCGCCACGCGGTGCGCGCACGGGCGGGTGCTGGACATCTACGGCTACGAGGGAAGCGGGCACGACCTGCGGCAGCGCGGCGTGTTGTTTGCGGGGACGCTGAATGCGGCGAAGGCGCGGATCCGGCTGTCGCTGATCCTGGGCAAAACATCGGATCCGGGAGAAGTGCGCGCGCTGATGGAGTGCGGGGCGTACTGAGACGGCGGGCGCCCTGCAGATTTTTCTAGTCTGATCACAGTAACATTTCGCGCGTATTGGAATCGGCGGGGATTCTGCCTAGACTACGAGACAGTGCGGAATGCAAAGGGGACAATCGGGTCTTGTTTGCCGCTGGTTGTTCTGCTGGCGGCGGGCCTGTACGGGCAGGCCGCGCGGTCTGCCGGCGGCGGCTACCCCGTCGTATTGACGGAGACGCCCACTGGGGGGCAGCCGCGGCTGGTGCTGGTCTCGCCGGGAGGCGGGGCGCGGGTGTTGAGCCAGGGATTTCATGCGGCGGCGGACCCGGACGTTTCGTGGGATGCGAAGCGGATTCTGTTCGCCGGCAAGAAGACAGCCGGGGAGCCGTGGCAGATCTACGAGATGGCGCTGGCGACGGGCGCGGTGAAGCAGCTGACGCGGATGGCGGCGGACTGCCGGCAGCCGGCGTATCAATCGCAGATTTTCAGCCTGGACATTCCCGACCCGTGGCCGCAGGCGGTGTTTGTCTCGGGCGGGGCGCTGTACACGGTGAAGTTCGACGGCACGCTGCGGCAGCGGATCACGTTCACGCCGTGGGAGGAGTCGACGCCGGCGATGATGCCCGACGGGATGATGGTGTTCGCGTCGCGGCAGGGCGGGCGGACGCAGTTGATGGCTGCGAACCTGGACGGCACGGACTATTCCCTGTTTCTGCCGGGCGGGCAGCTGCGGGAGCCGGCGGCGACGCTGGACGGGCGGCTGGTGTTCGTCGAGGGCGGCATGCTGGCGGCGGTGGACCTGGCACGCCCGCTGAAGACGAAGCGGCTGCTGACCTCAAAGGCGGACGGGATCTTTGCGACGCCCTCGGGGCTGCCCGGGGGGCGGCTGCTGGTGGCCTGGCAACCGGATGAAAAGAGCCCGGCGGGGGTGTACCGGTTCCATCCGGGCAATAAAACAAAAGTTCCTGTTTATGTGAAAGATGGAGCGGACGCGCGGCAGGCGAAAGCCGTGCTGGCGCGCCCGGAGCCGGACGGGCGGGGATCGGTGGTAATCGAGGACGCGGGCTGGAGCCGCCTGTACTGCCTGAGCGTGTTCACCACCGACGATCCGGCGCGGATCCGGCCGGCGGCGGGGTGGCGGCTGCGGGTGTATACGGGGAGGCCGGCGCAGGAAGTGAAGATCGGGGATCTGAGGATCGAGGACGACGGGTCGTTCCATCTGGAGGTGCCGCCGAACATGCCATTGAAGCTTGAGCTGGTGAACGGGGCCGGGCAGGCGGTGCGGTCCTCTTCGTGGATCTATGCAAGGCCGAAGGAGAACCGGGGCTGCATCGGCTGCCATGAGGATCCGGAGCTGACGCCGGAGAACCGCGAGGTGAAGGCGGTGATCAAGAAGCCGGTGAAGCTCACGGCGCCGGTGATTCTGAGCAACGGAGGATCGAGATGAAGCGGGTGATCGTGATCGCGGCGGGAGCACTGGGGCTGGCAGCATTTGCGTTCGCGCCGGGGCGGGGCCCGGTGTTCACCGACATCACGGCGGAGGCGGGAATCACGTTCCGGCACAGCATCGGCGATCACAAGCTGGACAACATCGTCGAGGGCACGGGCTCGGGGGCGTGCTTCTTCGACTTCGACAACGACGGGCGGCAGGACATCTACTTCGTGACGGGCGTGTGGACCAAAGGCGTCAGCGACAACGACGGACGCGACCTGCGCGGGAAGCTTTCGGCCAGGCTGTACCGGAACCTCGGCGCCGGGCGGTTCGAGGACGTGACGGAGAAGGCGGGCGCGGGCAGCAAGATTTACGGCTCGGGCTGTTCTGCGGCCGACTACGACAACGACGGCGACGTGGATCTGTACGTGCTGAACTACGGGCCTAACATTTTGTACCGGAACAACGGGGACGGGACGTTCACCGATGTGTCGAAGGATTCGGGGCTGGACGATGCGCGCTGGTCGCTGCACGCGGTGTGGTTCGACGCCGACGGCGACGGGTATCTGGATGTGTACGTCGCGAACTATCTGCTGTATGACGACGGCAAGTTCCGCGACTATTACCCGGCGCAAGGCTATCCGGGGCCGCTGAGCTATCAGGGGCTGCCGAGCATCCTGTACCGCAACAACGGCGACGGGACGTTCACCGACGTGACGAAAGAGGCCGGCATGTGGAAGCCGGGCGGGCGGGCGATGTCGGTGACGGCGGCGGACTTCAACAACGACGGGCGCATGGACGTGTTCACGTCGAACGACGCGATGGAGAACTACTTCCATGTGAACCTGGGCGGCGGGAAATTCGCCGAAAGCGGGCTGGAGTACGAGCTGGCGTTCAGCGAGCACGGGCAGGGCGTGGCGTCGATGGGGCCGTTTTATGGCGATGTGAACCGCGACGGGTGGCTGGATCTTTTCGTGCCGAACCTGCAGTACGTGTCGCTGTTCGTTTACAACGCGAAGAAGAAGTATTTCGAGAACCTCAACGACGCCGCCGGGCTGTCGCCGCTGCTGGGCCAGTATGCGGGCTGGGGATCGGTGCTGTTTGACTGGGACCACGACGGGTGGCTGGACCTGTTCACGGTGCACGGGCACGCGCACCACGAGTACGTGCAGGAAGACAGCCTGACGCGGAACAAGCACGACGGGACGTTTGAGGACGTCTCGCGCGAGGCCGGCGCCTACTTCAACACGAAGCGCGTGGGCCGCGGGGCGGCGTGGGCCGACATTGACAACGACGGAGACGTGGATCTGCTGGTGGTGAATCTGAATGATGCGCCGGTGCTGCTGCGCAACGACGGGGGCAACGCGCGGCCGTGGCTGATGGTGGACGCGCGGCTGGACTTCCCCACCGGCTCGCGCACGGCGGTCGGGGCGCGCGTGACTGTGACCGCGAACGGGTTGCGCATGGTGGAGGACGTGAACCCGGTGCGCGGTTATCTTGGGCAGAACGACTCGCGGCTGCACTTCGGGCTGGGCGGGGCGGAGACGTGCGATGTGGAGATCCGCTGGCCGGACGGCGCAGTGGAGAAGTTCGCCAATGTGAAGGCCAATCAGGTGCTCACGCTCCGCCACAAGGCGGAGGTGCGGAGGAAAGCGAAGTGAAGAGGCTCGCTCTCGTTTTGATTGCCGCCGCGCTGGCGCCGCTCGTCTTCATCTCCCGGGGCGCGCCGGCCAAGCCCGTGTATGTGGGAGCACGGGTGTGCGCGCAGTGCCACGACGGCCCGGGCATGGGCCATCAGTACAGCAAGTGGCTGCTTTCGAAGCATGCACAGGCGTATGCGGCGCTGTCGAAGCCCGAGTCGTGGGTGATCGCAAAGATCAGCGGCTTGCGAGAGGCGCCGTGGGAAGCGGCCATCTGCCTGGGATGCCACTCCACCGCTTTCGGCGCCGATGAGCGCGACGTGGACAAGGAGACGTTCCGTTCCGAAGACGGGCTGCAATGCGAAGGCTGCCACGGGCCCGGGAGCGAGTATGCCACGGAAGCGGTGATGCGCGACCGGAAGGCGGCGATGGCTGCCGGGCTGAAGATGTCCACGAAGGACGATTGCCTGGTGTGCCACATGGAGAAGGGCTCGCACATCGCCGTGCTGCCGAACCCGGCGGTGAATATTGACGAGGCATGGAAGCAGATCGCGCATCCGTTGCCGAAGCCCTCGAAGATGGGCGGGCTGAAGGAGCGCGAGGCGGGCGGTTACACGGGATCGGCGGCGTGCGGCGAGTGCCACAAGGGCGAGATGCACGGGCATCAGTTCGACGTGTGGCGTCGCAGCCGGCATGCGCAGGCGTGGGCGGTGTTGTCGACGCCGCGGGCGGCGGATCTGGCCCGGGAGATGGGCGTAGGCGGGGATCCGCAGCAGAGCGAGGCGTGCCTGAAGTGTCACAGCGCAGGCGCGCAGGCGGACGAGGGCGTGGGCTGCGAGGCGTGCCACGGCGCGGGCAAGAAGTATGCGAATGACGCCACGATGCGCGATCCGGCGGCGGCGCGCGCGGCGGGACTGAAGAAGGGATCGCTGGAAGACTGCAACGGGTGTCACAATCCGGCGCACGGGAAGGCGTTCGACGCCGCCGAGGCGTGGAAGAAGATCGCGCATCCGACGAAGCTGCCGCCGCGGGCGGCCGAGGTGAAGTACAAGAACCCGCTGCGGCTGGCCCTGCGTCCGGGCGCCGACGAGTTGTGGGTGACGCTGGAAGCGGGCGATGCGGTGGCGGTGGTGGACACGCGGACCGGCCGCGTGGCTGCGGAAATCAGGACCGGAGCGGCGCCGGCGGGCGTGGCATTCACGGGCGACGGGCGGCGCGCGTTCGTGACAAACCGCGAGGCGGACTCCGTGGCAGTGGTGGATGCGGCGGCCCGGCGCATCGAGAAGGTCCTTCCGGCGGGCGATGAACCGCACGGCGTGCTGGTGACACCCGGCGATGCGCACGTGCTGGTGCTCAACACGTCTTCGGAAGACATCCACGTTTACGACGCCCGGACGCTCGCCTTCGAGAAGAAGCTGGTGGCGGGGCGCGGGCCCTGGGATCTGGCGCTGAGCCCGGATGGCGGCAAGATCCTGGTGACCAGCATTTACTCCGACATGACCGGCTTCCGGCGGCCCTTGGCCAGCGAAGTGACCGTGATCGATGCGGCGAGCGCGCGGGTGGAGGAGCGGTGGCTGGCGGAGGGCACGAACCTGACGATGGGGATCGACTGGCACCCGGGCGGGCAGTTCGCGCTGGCGACGATGAACCGCACCAAGCACCTGGTGCCCATGACGCGGCTGCTGCAGGGCTGGACCATCACGAACGGGATTGCGGTGATCTGGGCCGACGGGCGCGTGGATCAGCTGCTGCTGGATCAGCCGGGAGTGGGGTTTGCCGATGCCACGGACGTCAAGATCACGCCGGACGGGCGCCACGCGCTGGTCACCAGTTCGGGTACGAACCGTGTCGCGGTGCTCGATGTCGAGAAGATGCTGCACGTCATCGAAACCGCGACCGCGGAAGAGCGGCAGCGCGTGCTGCCGAACCATCTGGGCAAAGCCGCCGAGTTCGTGATCAAGACGATTCCGGCGGGAGACAGCCCGCGCGGGCTGGCCATTTCCCGGGACGGCAAGCGCGCGTGGGTGGCCAACTGCCTGGAGGATTCGATCGGGGTGATCGACCTGACGAGGCTGGAACCGGCGGGGAAGATCGACCTGGGCGGACCGAAGGAGATCACGAAACAGAGGCGCGGGGAGAAGCTGTTTCACAATGCGCGGATCACGTTTCGGCGGCAGTTCTCCTGCCACTCGTGTCATCCGGACGGGCACGTGGACGGGATCACGTATGACATCGAAGCGGACGGCATCGGCGTGTCACCCGTCGACAACCGCACGCTTCGGGGCATCGGCGACACGGCGCCGTTCAAGTGGGAAGGCACGAACCCGTCGCTGAAGCGGCAGTGCGGGGCGAGGCTGTCGGTGTTTTTCACGCGCGGGCTCCCGTTTTCTCCGGAGGAACTGTCAGACGTCGATTACTACATCACGACGATCCGGCGCCCGCCGAACCGCTATCACACGCCGGGGACCCGCTACACGCCGGCGCAGCGGCGGGGCAAGGAGATCTTCGAGCGCACGATGACCAACGACGGCCGGGTGATTCCGCCGGAAGGGCGGTGCGTGTTCTGCCACCCGCCCCCGTATTACACAAACCGCCGGCGGTTCGACGTGGGCACGCGGCAGGCGCTGGACCGCACCGGGCTGTTCGACGTGCCGCACCTGAATAACATCTACGATTCGGCGCCATACCTGCACAACGGCATGGCGAAGACGCTGGAAGAGATCTGGACCGTGTTCAACCCGTACGACAAGCACGGGTACACGAACGACATGACCAAGGACCAGCTGAACGATCTGATCGAGTTCCTGAAAACGCTATGAAACACGCTGTCATTTGTCTCGCTATCGTGCTGATGGCATCCGCCCTGGCCGCCGGGCAGGGCGCTGAGAAGCTGCCCTTCGTGTACACGAAGTGGAAGCAGTTCACGGTGAAGGACGGTCTGCCGGACGATCACATTTTCGCGGTGAAAAGCGACGGCAACCGCGTCTGGGTGGGGACGGAGAACGGGCTGGCGCTGATCGACAAGAAGACGGCGAAGGTGGTGAAGACGTGGACGGAGAAGGACGGACTGCCGTGGCGCGCCGTCACCGGGATCGACGTGAACCCGAAGACGGGCGACGTGTGGCTGGCGCTGTTCGGAGGCGGGCTGGCGCGGCTGAGCGGCGGGCGGTTCGACCACTGGCACCAGCTGAATTCGGGACTGGTGAACGATGTGGTGTACGGCGTGGCGGTGGAGAACGACAACATCTGGGCGGCGACCACGGCGGGCGCGTCGCGGTTCAACACGGTGACGGGCGAATGGACGATCTTCACCGAGAAGAACGCGCCGATGGAGGAGATCTGGAACTACGGGGTGCACTACCGCGATGGCAAGGTGCACCTTGCCGTCTGGGGCTCCGGGGTTCTCGAGTACGACGTGAAGGCCAACCGCTGGAAAGATTACCTGGATCCGGATGGCGAGATGGAGATCGACCTGTACCGCGACGATGGCATCGTGCACGTCATCACCACCGGCGCCAACTACGTGGACAACGTGCTGTGGGTGTCGTCGTACTTCGGCGTGTGCCGGTATGACGGGCGCAACTGGCGGGCGTTTTACAACATGGATTCGGGCCTGCCCTCGGATTTCAACAACAACCTGCGCGCCCGCAGCGGGCGCGAGGCGTGGTTCGCAAGCGACAAGGGACTGGGAGCGATCATGGACGCCGAGACCAACACCTGGGTGGCCTACACGCGCGACCCGAAGTCGGACACCGGCAAGGCGGTGGTGACGCGCGACAAGACCGTGCTCGAAACCGTCGAGATGGGGCTGAACCTGCCGCACAATTTCATCATTTCGATTGACGTCGACGGCAATGACGTGTTCATTGGCACCGCCAAGGGCCTGGCGTGGGGCATTGGCGAGGGCTATTATCCGGGGCTGCGCGAGCGGGGGCGCATGCTGGCGGAGAACAGGAGGGAAGAGGAATGAAGCGGTTCCTGGCGCTGTTGGCAGGGGCGGCGCTGTTCGCGGCGGACGTCCCGAAGAAGGCGGCGAACGAGCCGGTGGTGCCCGCAGGCGTGGAGGTGGACGACCATACGCTGGAGGTGCTGAGGCGGATCAGCTCCGTGGGACCGTACGAAGTACCCGACATCCGGCTCAAGCGGGACACGACGTATGCGAACACGCCCGTGGATTACGAGCCGTTCGGGAAGATCAAGCCCTACAAGGAACATTTTCTCGAGCAGATGCAATACAACGGGCCGGGGCGCGCGATTCCCGAGCCCGAAGACGTGAAGACGGTGAAGATCGGCTTCATCGGGCCGATTATGAGCACGGTCAGTGTGGCCACTGGCGGCGCGAGCCACGAGGAGCCGATGGGGATCAAGATGCTGCAGGGGGCGCGGCTGGCCATCGAGGAGGCCAACGCGCGGGGCGGCTACCTGCGCCGCAAGATCCCGTTCGAGCTGGTGGTGACCAACGACAACGGGCTGTGGGGCTCCAGCGGCAACGAGATCGCCAACTTCCTGTACAAGAACCCCGTTTGGGCCATCCTGGGCACCATCGACTCGGCCAACTCCCACATCGCCATCCGCGTCGCCCTCAAGGGTGAGATCGTGGTCATGAACACCGGCGACACGGACCCCACCTACATCGAAACCAACATACCCTGGACGATGCGGTGCATCGGCGACGACCGTCAGATGGGCTATCTGATGGTCGACTACATGATCCGCAAGATGGATTACAAGCGCATCGCCATCATCCGGTCGTCGAACCGTTACGGACGCTTCGGCGTGCGCGAGATCCGGGACTCCGCGAGGCGGCTCGGCCGTCCCGTCGTGCTCGAGATGGCCTACAGGCTCGGGCAGGAGGACTACTCGCTGCAAATCGACCGCGTCGCCGAGGCCAAGCCCGACGTGATCGTGCATTGGGGGGACGCGCGGGAGGCGGGCATCATCCTGCGCCAGTTGCGCGAACGCGGGATGAACCAGCCGTTCCTCGCGTCGGACCGGGCGGTGTCAAAGGAGTTCCTGAAGTACGCCGGGAGCCACGCCGAGGGCGTGATTGCGGGCTATCCGTGGAATCCGGAGGCGGAAAACCCGCGGTACGCTGCATTCCGCGAACGGTTTCTGAAGCGGTTCAACGACGAGCCGGAGACCTACGCGGCGCACGCATACGACGGAATGAACATGCTGATCTGGGCCATCCAGGTGGCGGGGCTGAACCGTGCCAAGATGCGCGACATCCTGGCGACGCGCGTCAAGCCGTGGCCCGGCGTCACCGGCGAGATTCCGTTTTCGGCCGCCCTGGACGACGCGGGCGAAGTATACCTGGCGAAGTTTGAAAACGGGCGATGGCGGTATTACTCGCGGGAGCAGATGCAGATTCCGCGCGGGTATGTGCCGCCGCGGGAGCGCACCGCGCGCGAACTGCTGACACAGGCGGAGACGAAATAAGTCGATGATCACGCGGAGGCACTTTTTGGCAGCGCAAGCGGCGGCGCCTTATCTCGACAGGAGAGGCGCGGTGCTGCAGCCGGGCGAAGTGCCTGCGCAGGATCCGGCTGCGCTGCCATTCCTTCCGGTGGGGTTCTTCGGTCCGGATGATGCGCGGCACGAGGCCGGCGGCGCCGTGTACATCGGCGTGCAGCTCGCCGTCGAGCACGCCAACGCGCGGCTCGGGGCGGGAGCGAAGCCGTTCCGGCTGTTCTCGCGCTGGTCGGACGATCCGTGGCGCGCCGGCGCGTCCGCGGTGGTGAAGCTGGCCATGGAAGACCGCGCGGTGGCGGTGATCGGCGGAATCGACAGCGCCACCACCCACCTGGCCGAACAGGTGGCGGCCAAGGCGCTGTTCCCGCTGGTGGACCCGGTTTCCACCGATGAGACTGCCAACGCCGCCTTCGTGCCGTGGATCTTCTCCTGGGCGCCCGGCGATTCGCTCATCTCCCGTGCGATCCAGAAAGGGTTGGGAGGGGCGCGTTACACGCTGCTGGCTGCCACCGACCACGGCTCGCGCCAGCTGGCGCGGGTCCTCACAAGGCTCGCGCAGCCTGCCGAGCGCCATGACTTCCAGCCGCCGAACTTGCCGCCCGAGCCGTCGCACGAAACCGTTGTGGCGCTGGCGCCGCCCGCATGGCTCTGGGCCGTGGTGGCGCGGCTCCCGCGCAGCGCCAGAGTGATTTGCGGCCCCGCGGCATGGGACCGTTCCTGCCGCCGGCGGCTGGAGCGGCCCGTGCTGGCGCCGGAGCTGGGCGCTCTGCGCCCGGCGCTGCTTCAGGCTGCCGCCTCACGTTTTCAGGCTGCCAGCGATATCTTTACGCAGCTTGCCTACGAATCCACCGCCCTGCTGCTAGAATGCATACAGTCAGCGGGGCCCAACCGTTCTGCCGTGCGCGAGCAACTTGCAGGCCGTTTCGCGCCCAACGGCAGGCGATCGATTTCATCGGTACTCCTAAAGGAGGTCTCTCCATCATGAGGCTGGAAGAAGCCCTGGCCGAAGTCATGAAGGCCGCGTCTATCGAGAAGAAGGCCATCTCGAACCCGAGGGTGCTCAACGAGGCCTATTGCTACTCGAAGCCCAGCTCTTTCTCTCGCGGACTGCGGCTGGAGTTCGGCAACATCGTGGTGCTGCTGATCAGCGGCACCGCGTCGATCGACGAGCACGGGCGCTCCGTTCACATCGGCGATTTCCGCGCCCAGGTTCGCCGCACCTTCCACAACATCACCGGGTTGCTGGAAAGCGAGGGCGCGAGCTGGAAGGACATCGTGCGCACGACCTGCTACCTGCGCGACATCGAGCGCGACTACGAGGCGTTCAACGAGGAGCGCACGCGTTTTTACCAGGAACAGGGTCTCGATCCGCTGCCCGCCTCGACGGGGATCCAGGCGATCCTCTGCCGGCCGGAGCTGCTGGTGGAGATCGAAGCAATCGCCATCTTCCGCAAGCCGGACGCCGCGGACTAAACCGGCACAGCGGGATTGCCGCTTCGCCGGGCGCCGTGCCGGCGCAGCTTGACCGCACGACGGGCCTGTGGTAAAACCTTTCGGCATACTCGCCTGAAAAGCGGGGATAGACCGGAAAGGGGCTCGTCATGAAGCGGTATGCGCAGTTTTTTTTGACGGCATGGGTTTGCGCGGCGTCAGTGTGGGCTCAGACCTCGACGTCGCGCATTTCCGGAACGGTGCTCGATGCGAGCGGCGCAGTGGTGCCGCGCGCCGCTGTCACGCTCACCAACGACGCCACGGGCGTCAGCGAGCGCCAGGAGACCACCGACGCAGGGCTGTATTCGTTCCCATCGGTGCCGGTGGGCGTGTACACGCTGAAGGTGGAGGCGCCGGGCTTCCGCACGGCGGTGCGCGGCGGCGTCGTGCTGCAGGTGAACACGCCGCTGACGCTGGACGTGACGCTGGAAGTGGGCGCGCCCACCGAAAGCGTGGTGGTGAGCGCCAGCGCGGAGATGCTGCAGACCTCCAGCGCCACGCTTGGGAACGTGGTCGAGCAGCGCGCCATCGTCAACCTGCCGCTGAACGGCCGCAATCCGCTCACGCTGCTGATGTACGAGCGCGGCGTGACGCAGCGCTCGGGAAACACGGTGACAGTGAACGGAGCGCGGCCGACGGCGAACAACGTCACCATCGACGGCATCGAGGCCAACGAATCGTCCTACTCGAACCCGACCAACAACGTCTTCCGCCTGAACCCGGACAACGTGCAGGAGTTCAAGGTGACGACGCTGAATCCGACGCCCGAGGAGGGCCGCAACTCGGGCGCCAACGTTTCCATCGCCACCCGCTCCGGCACGAATGAGTTTCACGGGACGCTGTTCGAGTACTTCCGCAACACGGCGCTCAACGCCCATGAGTTCTTCGCCAAGGCGCAGGGCACGGCGAAGCCGGTGATCCAGCTGAACCAGTACGGCTTCGAGTTCGGGGGGCCCATCCGGAAGAACCGCACGTTCTTCTTCGCCAACTGGCAGGGGCAGAAGGTGAATTTTGCCGACCCGATCGACAAGACGTTCGGCACGGTGAGCCTGTACGCCCCCACGGCGTTGAACGGCGTCTTCAAGTACTGGGTGGCCGATCCCGCCAATCCGCTGGTGATCAACGGCCAGCAGATCCGGCAGAACACGCCGCTGCTGGTGGACCCGGCGACGGGCAAGTATGCTCAGGGAGTGCGGGACTGCCAGGGAGCGGGCGACACCAACTGCGTGGCTTCTTTCAACGTATTTGCGGCTGATCCACTCGGGCGCGGCGCGGACGCGCTGGTGAAGTCCGTGCTGGGACGCTACCCCGCGCCGAATGCCTATTCCGCAGGCGACGGGCTGAACGTGGGCAGCTATGTGTGGAACTCGCCTTTCCGCATCCGGGGGCCGCACTACATGATTCGCGTGGATCACCAGTTGAGCTCGCAGCATTCGCTCTTCGTGCGGTACCTGGGCGCAAGGCAGGAGACGCTGGGCGGCGATCCGCTGAACAGCCGCCCGGTGGTGCTGCCGGGATTCCCTCCGCGCGGCGAGGTGTTCCGCCCGGCGAAGAACTTGGCCATCGGGCTGCGCAGCGTCCTGTCGCCGCGCGTCGTCAATGAGTTGACGCTGGGGCTGGCGCGGTTCGAGTTTCTGTTCACGCAGGGCGAGGCGAATCCGGACTTCCCGAACCAGCCGCGGTTCACGTTCAACAACTCGACGGTGGACTACACCGCGAATCCGCGCACCTACCGCGCGGTGACGACGCCGCAGATCGTCGAAAACCTGAGCTTCATCACGGGGCGCCATGTCTACCGGTTCGGGGCGAACCTGCGCTTTTACCGGCACAACGACCAGCGCGGCGACGTGGGCGGCACGAGCCTGGTGCCGGCGATTTCGTTGTCGCGGACGACGCGCCCGCCCACGGGCTTCAGCCTGCCCGCTGTGGCGACGCCCACGCGGCCCGGCATCGCGGCCGCGGACCTGAACCGGCTGCAAGGCATGATCAATGACCTTCTGGGCATCCCCGCCGGGTTGACGCAGGTCTTTCTTGGGGACCTCAAGAGCGACGCCTTCCTGCCCTTTCAGACGGGCGAGAAGAGCGTGACGCTGTGGGCGCAGGGGCAGAGGCTCAAACAGTACAACTTCTACGCGCAGGATGAATGGAAGCTGCGGCCGAACCTCACCGTGAACTACGGCGCGCGGTGGGAGATCAACCTGCCGCCGACCGAAGCCGGCGGGCGCGTCTACGTGCCGGACCGCATGATCGACGGCCGCGACGGACCAGTCACCTTTGTGCCGGCAAAGCGCTGGTACCAGAACAAGAATCTGGGAGCCGTAGCGCCGCGCTTCAGTCTTGCCTGGTCGCCGGACAGGCTCCGCGGAACCGTCTTCCGCACCGGCTACAGCATGGCGTTCGATCCGATCGGCTCCTTCATTGTGACTTCGGTGGCGACGTCCGTGCCTGGCCAGACGTTCCGGTGCAGCTCGCAGTTTTCCGGCAGCGGCGGCGCGCTGGTGACGACTCCCGGATGCACGCCGGTTCCCAACGTGCGGCTGGGCGACGGGTTCCCGCGCGAGCTGCCGCCGCCTGGCGTGAAGCCGTCTTCGTTCCTTTCTCCACCCGCCCAGGTGTCGTCAAACGCACCGCCCGTGCGGGTCTTCGATCAGGGAATGCAGTTGCCCACTGTCCATATGTGGAACTTTGACATCCAGCGCGAACTGCCGGGCGGGTTCGTCGTCAGCGCGGCCTATGTGGGAAGGCGCGGCACGAGGCTTTACCGCGCGCGGGATGCCAATCAGATCAACATCACGCCGATTCTGCCGTCCTTCCTCGCCATGCGGCACAATCTGAGGCTGGGCGGCGGGTGCCGGCCGGACGGGACTCTCTCGAGCGGAGCGCCCTGCGCGGGGGCGCAGGAGGTGCCGATCGTGAAGCAGGGTCTGGTCACGTCTGCGTTTGTCAACAGTTCGGCGACGCAGAGCGAACTGGCACAGAACGCGGCCGGCAGCTTCGGCAACCGGATCGAACAGAGCACGCTGAATGCGCGGCTGCGGATGAACCAGCAGTTCGCGCAGATCATGTATGTCGACAACGGCGGCGACTCCAACTACCATGCCGGCCAGTTCGCCGCGCGCCGGCGCTTCGACCGCGCGGGACTGTTGCTGAACGCCGCCTACACCGTGGGCAAGTCCATCGACAATCTCTCGCTCGATCCCGTAGCCGCCAGCGTCGGCGGCGGACTCACCACCACCGCCAGCCGCACGCCCGCCGACGCGCGCAACTACCGCAATGAGCGCGCCCGTTCCGATTACGACCAGCGCCACGTGCTCAACATTGCCGGCGTCTACGAACTGCCGTTCGGCCGGGGCAAGACGTGGCTCGGAAACGCGGGGCGCGCGCTCGACCTGCTGCTCGGCGGCTGGAGCATCTCCGGGCTCTACACCTATCAGTCCGGCGAGCCGTTTACGGTGCGTTCCGGAGCCCTCACGCACAACGCTTCCGCGCAATCGCGCGCCGCCCTGGCGCCAGGCGCGTCGCTGCCCAAGGCCCAATTGCAGTCCAAGGCCGGCGTGATCGGCCCCGTGCTGTTCCCCGATGCCAGCTCGTTTACCTTCCCCGAGCCTGGCGAGTTGGGGCTCGGCCGCAACATTTTCCAGGGGCCCAGCTTCCACAACCTGGATGCGTCGGTGTCCAAGCTGTTCCTGGCGACGGAGCGGATCAAGGTGAGCTTCCGCGGGGAGTTCTTCAACGCGTTGAACCATCCGAACTTCCGCAATCCGCGCGACGCCAGCGTCGGCTCGCCCGCCATCACCTCCACCGTATTCGGACAGACCTGCTGCATCACGCTGTCCACCGCCAGTTCCGCCACGACGAACCAGAACGGCGAGAGCTGGCGGGTCATCCAACTGGCGCTGCGCGTGACCTTCTGACGCCCGCGCGCAGGGCGCGCGCAAGAAGACCGCCGGAATCCGTATATCTGGTGAGGGCGCCACCTGCGCGCCCCGCGCTGCGGCGCATCCCGTTTGCGTCTATAATCTCAGGGAAGCGTGCTTTCATCTTTCGGACTGAGCGACGTCGGCTGCGTGCGAACCAACAACGAGGATTCCTTCCTCGTGGATCCGGAACTCGGGCTTTATATCGTGGCTGACGGCATGGGCGGCGCCGAGGCGGGCGAGATCGCCTCGCAGATGGCCGTGCAAAGCGTGCATTCGTTCCTGAAGTCGACCTCGATCCGCGACGCGGACACGCTGGTCCGAGCCATCGAACACGCCAACGAGAGAATCCTCGACGCCGCCACGGCCGACCCGCGCCTGAAGGGCATGGGCACGACGCTCGTGTGTCTGCTGGAAAC
Source organism: uncultured Arcobacter sp. (assembly GCA_964458495.1). Taxonomy (GTDB): domain Bacteria; phylum Acidobacteriota; class Terriglobia; order Bryobacterales; family Bryobacteraceae; genus JANWVO01. The sequence goes on along the minus strand of CAYWJB010000023.1, from coordinate 4,688 downwards.
CGGGAGTGACTGCGTCGTCGCCAACGTCGGAGACAGCCGGGCCTGGATGCTGCAAGGCGAAACGCTCGAACAGCTCACGCAGGACCAGTCCTGGGTGAACGAAGTCGGGCGCCCGCTCGGCATCAGCGAGGAGAACCTGCGCGTGCATCCGATGCGCCATGTGCTGACCATGGCGCTCGGCGTGGCGCCTCAGGTTCGCGTCCAGGTCTTCCCCGTCGAAGTGCCGCCCGGCAGCCTGGTTCTGCTGTCCAGCGACGGGCTGCACGGCGTCGTCTCCGAAGAAGAAATCCGCGAGACGCTACTTCATCCGATATCTTTGGAACACCGCGCCCACTTACTTATCGAAGCGGCCCGGGCAGCCGGTGGTCCGGACAACATCACGGCCGTCCTGATCCAGCACTAGCCGCGGCGCCGCTCGAGAGGCAGGTGTCGATCGATGCCCGACTTGTGTGTGCGGTGCTGTCTGGCCGCGTGGATCCTCGCCTTGGCCGGTACGGTAGCCTTTGGCCAAGAACCGTTACGAGTGGAAGTGACCGAGGGAGGCGGTGCCGTCGTGCCTGCCCAAGCCTTCTCTTCCCGCAGGTTTGCGGTGGTTGTCAAGGATGCCTCGGGCAGGCCTGTCCCTGGAGCGACGATCCACTTCCGCCTGCCCGCGGAAGGACCGGGCGGGGTCTTCGCCAGCGGCTTGCGCACGGAATCCACGCTGAGCGGCCCCCAAGGGGAGGCCGTCGTCTACGGAATCCGGTGGGGGGCTGCCCCTGGGCGGCTGGAGATCCTGGTGACCGCGACGGAAGGATCAAGGCGCGGAGAGGCAAGGATCCCCGTTGAAGTTTCCGCCACCGCCGCCGCCGGCCGCGAGGATCGAGGCAATCCCTCGTTCAAGGCGCCCTCGGGGTCAAAGAAGTGGGTGCTGTGGCTGGCGGTGGGCGCCGGGGCGGCAGCCGGCCTCGCTGCCGCAGGCGGACGTGGCGGCAGCACGCAAACCTACGCGCCGCCGGCAGCCGTCGTCGTCACGCCGGCCATTGGGACGCCAACCATTACGATCGGGAAGCCGTAGCCATGCGAATGAAAACAGTGCTGCCCCTGCTGCTTGCAATGGCCGGGCTGGCCGCCGACGGGCAGGAACGTCCGGTGCGCGGATACTTCGCCGACGGCAAAGGCGCCTTGCGGGCGCTCGTCGGGACTCCGGGCGCGTGGGAAGCCCCGGTCGTCGTGCCGGAAGGCGTCTTGAGCGCAGGTTACGACGGCGAAGTCCTCTGGTACAAGACCCACGACCGCGTGCACTTCTGGCCATCAGGCGGCTCCTGGGCCTCCTGTCCGGCTCCCGAAGGACCGGCCCTTGCGAAGCGAGGCGAAGATGGAGAGTCCATCGAGTTTCTATTTGAGGCCACGGGAGAGGTGGGGAGGTTGGACGCGCCCAACCACTTTCTACAAATAGAGAAGAGAGGCGAGACAGAGGCGGGCTGGCAAGAGTGGATCGGTCCGGGTTTGAGCCTGATCCGGACGGAGGGCGAACTGACGGCAGTTGATTCGGACGGGATCTCGACGCAGATACCATTGGCGGAACTTCCTCCTTTTCAACTGCTTCACCGTGACGGTTCGTCGGAGGTCCTGGTAAGTGGCACCTTCGTGATGCCGCCAGCGGCTCCAGGGGAGTCTTCCACGGCGCGGTTCCGAATTCGCAATACCTCATCTACGTTAATAGTAATTACGCGACTCTCCATTGATCCAAGTCCGTTCCGAACCTTTGATCAATTCTTCCCGCCACGCACTGTGGAGGCGGGTGGTTTCGTGGATTTCTCGATCCGGTTCTCGCCGCCAGCCCCCGGCGAGTACAGCAGCACATTGTACATCAATGACTTGAGGGTCACGCTAATAGGCAATAGCACTTCTTCTTCAAGTGTAGAAATCGAGACGCCTGGCGGCTGGCAGTGGCTCAAGGCGGGTGAGAAAGCGGCGTTAGGCTCTGTCGAGCGGCGCTCGAAGCTCACCCGCCGGCTCCGAATCACGCCTGCGGCTCCAGCCACCGTTACGGGAGATGGTTTTCGATTGACGCCGGGAGACGAAAATTCTACGTACATAGTTGAATTTGTCTCTGACAAAGTCGGCGTGAGCGCAGGGATCCTCCAGGTGGAAAGCCGCAGCTTTCCGTTGGAGGTGATTGTCACCGATTTCCCGCCCCCCAAGCCCTCGATTCTATGGACAAGCGAAACTGGCGCGGCGAAGCAGGTGAAGTTCAAGGTCAAGTTGTCCGAACCGGCCAGGGCCGAGGTAGCGGGGCTGTTGGCTCTGACGTTCACTCCCGACGGCGGGCTTCCCGACGACACGGCGGTTGTTCTGTTGCCAAACGCCGTCCGCAGCCAGACGGTACGCTTTGCAGAAGGCGCGGCGGAGTCTGCGGAGATGACACTGCAAACGGGAACGACAGCCGGCGTAGTGCGGGTGCGAGTGACGATCGGCACGAATGCGGCAGAGGAGACGGTCCGCATCGCTGCCATGCCAGTGGTGTTGACACAGGTCAGGGCTTCCGTCGCCTCGGCCAATGCCGAGGTTGTGCTGACCGGGTACGACACACCTCGTGCGGCGTCGCGGATCTCGTTCACCTTCTATCTGAAATCCGGACAGGTGGCGGCGCCGGGACGCATTGACGCCGACGTGCGGAGCGCGTTCGCCGACTACTATAAGACCGTCTCGGGGAGTGCATTCACTCTGCGGGCGCACTTCCCGGTTTCCGGGACTCACACCGAGCTGGACTCGGTAGAAGTGGAGGTGGTGAACTCCGCCGGCCCGGTTTCCACCGGGCGGCTCCGGTTTGAGTGACACTGGAGGCGTGAAGCCCGTTGCGCTGACCATTGCCGGCTCCGACCCCAGCGGGGGAGCGGGCATTCAGGCGGATCTGAAGACGTTTCATCAGTTCGGGGTGTACGGCGAGGCGGCGGTGACGCTACTCACGGTTCAAAACACCTGTGCGGTGTCGGAGGTGGTATGTCTGGAGCCGCGGCTGGTGCGGGCCCAGGTGGAGGCGGTTCTCGCCGACATCCCCCCGGCAGCGGTGAAAACCGGGGCGCTCGGCTCGGCAGAGATCATCGAGGCGGTAGCAGAGCTGGCGCCGCGGCTGGGCGCACCTCTGGTTGTTGATCCGGTGATGATCTCCAAGCACGGCGCCCCGCTGGTTGCCGGCGAGGCGCGCCAGGCGCTGCGGGACCGGCTCCTGCCTCACGCGGCGCTGGTGACGCCGAACTTGTTTGAGGCGGCGGCGCTGGCGGAGTGTGAAGTGCGCACGGAGGAAGAGATGGAGTCCGCCGCCCGGCGCATCCACGGGTTCTGCGGCGCGGCGGTGCTGGTCAAGGGAGGACACTTGGCGGGCGAAGCCGCCGATCTCCTGTTCGACGGGCACCAGACGCGCTGGTACCGCTCGCCCCGGTTCGATACGAGGCACACGCACGGCACCGGCTGCACTTACTCGGCGGCGATCACCGCCTGCCTGGCATGCGGCGCCGCGCTCGAGGAGGCGGTAGCCCGCGCCAAGCGGTTCATTTCAGAGGCGATCCGCACGAATCCGGGGCTCGGCCGCGGCTCCGGTCCCGTGAACCACCACGCACCTGCCCAATGACCAGCGCCGGACCTGCCGCCCGGCTCAGCTCCGGGCCACCCGCCAAGACCAGTAGAACACCGCGGCGATGACCAGCAACGGACCGCTGATAAGCAGAATCCACGACAAGTGTCCCCGCGCCAGGAATGCATAGACGGCAGCCAGCAGCAAGCAGCCGGCGACGCCGATCCACGGCCACCGCCAGGCGAAGATCAACAGAAGAAGCACGAGCCAGGTGGGCGTGAGGTGGATGACAAACGCCAGCAACATTTCGCCCAGGGGCCGTCCCTCGTCAAACACGTCGAGCGCGAAGATCGACAGGAAGCAGGCGAACAGGATCAACAAGACCCGAGGCGTCCAGACCAGCCAGTTTTTGTGAGTCATGGCTACTTGCAACTCCTTTCAGAGCGAACCCGGCTTGCCCGGCTTGCGTCGCAGTCGCTCCACTATCTTGCGGGTGGCAGCATCCGCCTGCAAGGCGTCGAGCAAGTGCGGGGTGACATCCACGGTTTCAGCTCCCGGCGGCGCGGTGAGCACCACCCGGCGGACTCCTGCGCCAAGGGCAACCTTGCCCAATAGCGGCTGAAGGGCTTCCCAGACGTTGTCGAGCGGCGCTTTGCCGGAGAGCTGGCGGTGGGCCAGCGTCTGGGCCTCGCGGCCCCACCGCTCAAGCTCCGCGACCTTGCGCCGGTCGCCTGCGCGTTTGGCAGCTTCCAACTCCTCCCGCCGTTGCCGCAACTGCCCGAGCCACAGCTCAGACCGGTAGTAGGCGACCACGACAGAGGGAGCGTGAAACACTCCGACACGCTCGGGCGCCGGTGGCGCCGCCAGGAGCAAGGGCCAGAGGGCAGCCGCCATTGTCCACATGGGTTCGCCTCCAGGCACAGGATGTGGGAGAAGAGGCGCGAAGAGAGCTTCGGAATTCCTTCGATTTCATTTCCGGGATTTCACGAAGCCCTGAAAGGTCGAAAATTCAACGGCTTGCGGCGCCGCCCTGCCCGGCGGCGGCGAGCTTCCAGTGGCGGAGGATGCGAATCCGGCCTAGCCCAAGTTCGTCACGAGAGCGCCCAAAGGGCGGCTAAGTCGTTCAGAATCA
>CAYWJB010000022.1:0-57848 GCA_964458495.1 uncultured Arcobacter sp. | reverse complement strand
TGCGACCGCCTCCGGGCGGGCTGCTGGGGGAGGTGTGAGAAATGGCGGCTAGCGTCCGACCTGGTCTGCGGGCACCCACAGCGCGTTGGAATCGGTGGCACGCGCCTTGGCGTAGCCATACGAGACAAGAAGGGCCTCGAGTTCTTCCAAGCTTGAGCCCATCGAGATCAACTGGGAGGGGATGGTTTCAACGAGAACAACCGGGCGGTGCCTCCGAAGAGTCTCGGAGGCTCCGCGGAGCACGAAGGTTTCGGCGCCTTCGGTGTCGATCTTGACGGCGGAGATCCGTACGCCGCCCAACCCGCCGGCAAGCTTGTCGAGAGTCTCCACTGAAACCTTTATTACCGAACCTACGGATCCGGCGTATTGAGCTGTTTGCCGTGAGAGCGACGACATGCCCGTATTTCGCCTGCCCGCCACGTACATGGTCATCGTACCTGGCACCTCACCGCAGGCAACCTCAGCCACACGGATATTGCGGAGTTGGTTTAGGGCGATGTTGCGTTTCAATCTTTCACCAGTGGAGGGAACCGGCTCCACTGCCAGGACTAGCCCACTTGCCCCGACGCGTAGTGCTGCCCGTAGAGAGTAAGCTCCATGGTGAGCACCAACGTCCACAAATGTATCGCCAGGCTTGAGCGCCTGTTCGATCCACTTCCACTCGGTTTCCTCCCACGCCCCATGGGCGATAAGAATCCGGTCGACAAAATCAAGCGGGTCGAGCTGCATTGTGACGCCAAAAGGAAGACGAACTGTTTGGAGCACGGGGGAGAGAATGCCAGAGTCGCGTAACAGGGCTTCGGCTGGCTCGGGCAGCATCGCAACCCGGATCCAGAGGATGCGCCATGCCGTTGATACTCGAATCCAGTCGGCATACTTGCCGTCCCGTCCCCTCAGCACAGCGTAAGCCGTAGCGACGCAGAGGAGGAAAATCAGGACAATCAGGCGATCTCTGTTTTTCTGCGAGCATTGAGGGAGCCATTTCATTCTGTCTTGCCTCCTAAAGCCTAATGCGAACCTGTTGCCAACGGGAGGCATTGTTCAGATTATCAAGAGTGGGGCCTCAAGCGAGATCGTGAAGGGTCAACAGGCGCGCGCCGACGTTGGCTTGGAGGTTGAGGGCGCCGCAAAGTTCAGCGTGAAGCTACATCAGCTTTCCGCCGAGCGGCTCGAAGCGCGCCTGGAAGAAGCGCAGGAATCTCGGCTCGAAGGTCATGCGGAGGCCGCGGATGCCACTGCGTTCTTCGTAAACGCAGTAGACGCTTTCGGCGGTGACATCCATGTGCGCCTGCGTGTAGACGCGCCGCGGGATGGTCAGGCGGACCAGCTCGAGCCGCGGCTTGCGCTCCTCGCCCGTCTGCGGGTCGCGTCCGGCGCTGACGATGCCGCGCTCCATGGCGCGGACGCCGCTGTCGAGGTAGAGCGCCGCTGCGAGCGCCTGCGCGGGATAGTGCTCCTGCGGCACGTGCGGAAGGAACCGGCGCGCGTCGAGAAAGACCCCGTGGCCGCCGACGGGGAGGACGACGGGAATGCCCCAGCGGCGGAGCTTCTCGCCGAGATAAAGCACCTGGCCGACGCGGGCGCGGATGTGATCGTCCTCGACGGACTCTTCGATCCCGATGGCCACGGCCTCCATGTCGCGTCCGGCCATGCCGCCGTAAGTGTGCAGGCCCTCGTACACGACGACCATGTTGCGCGCCTCCTCGGCCACGCCGTCATCGTTGACCGCCAGAAAGCCGCCGATATTGGCCAGCGGATCCTTCTTGGCGCTCATCGTGCAGCCGTCGGTGAGCGAGCAAAGTTCATAGACGATCTGCGCCACGGACTTGCCGGACTGGCCCGGCTCGCGCTGCTGGATGAACCAGGCGTTTTCGGCGACGCGCGTGGCATCCAGGATCACACGCGTCGAGTAGCGGTCCGCCAGAGCCCGGACCTCGCGCAGGTTGGCGAGCGAGATGGGCTGCCCGCCGGCCATGTTGACGGTGGCGGCGACACTGATGTAAGGGACGCGGCCCGGATGGCTCTTCAGGATGTCCTCGAGCTTTTCCAGATCGACATCACCCTTGAATGGATGCTCGCTCTCCGGGTCGTGCGCCTCCGCGATGATGACATCGGTAAACGAGGCGCCGGCGAGCTCCTGATGGAGGCGCGTGGTGGTGAAATACATGTTGCCCGGGACCACGTCCCCCGGACGGATGAGGATGCGCGAAAGGATGTGCTCGGCGCCGCGCCCCTGATGGCAGGGAATGACGTGGCGGTATCCGTAGAAGCGGCGCACGGCGTCCTCGAGGTGGTAGAAGTTCTCGCTGCCCGCGTACGCTTCGTCGCCCAACATGAGCCCCGCCCACTGGCGGTCGCTCATGGCGGATGTGCCCGAATCGGTGAGCAGGTCGATGTAGACATCGCGCGATTTGAGCAGAAACGTGTTGTAGCCCGCCTCCGCAAGGGCTTGCTCGCGCTGCTCGCGCGTAGTCATGCGGAGCGGCTCGACCATCTTGATCTTGAAGGGCTCGGCCCAGCTGCGGCGTTCCAGTGGCATGACCGAATCATAATCCCGTCCGGCCGGCACGCGAATCCGGAACGGAAGGCATAAGGCTGCAATTTGTTCAAGAATGGAAGGCGCAATGGCCATTCTTGGTGTGAAACGTTTGGACGCAGTCTCTCGCCGCATCCTGGGCGAGCTGCAGCGAAACGCACGGCTTTCGTTCAGCGAACTGGGCAGGCGCGTGGGACTGTCGACGCCGGCGGTGGCGGAACGTGTGCGCCGGATGGAGAACGCCGGCGTCATTCGCGGCTACGCCACCCGGATCGATCCGCGCGCGGCGGGACTTGCCGTGCTGGCGTTCGTCCGCATCCGGCTCGCCGGCACCGAGACGGCGGCGCGACGGCTGGTGAAGCTGTGCGCGGCGCTCCCGGAGGTGCAGGAGTGCCACCGGTGCACTGGCGAGGAGTCCTTTCTGCTCAAGGTGCGCGTGGCGTCGGTGGCGCACCTGGAGAAGCTGATCGACCGGCTGACGCAGTTCGGCATGACGTCCACGTCGCTGGTGCTGTCTTCGCCGGTGGAGCGAAGCGAAGTGCCGCTGGATTTGCTGCCGCCGGTGGAGCCGTGAGGCGCGGGTTGCGAATGCCGGGCAGCCGGGATAGAGTCTCCGCCATGAGCAGGGAAGTGGTTCTTCTCTCCATATGCCTTGCCGCGGCACTGCACTTGCCATCGCACGGCCAGCAGAAGGTGGTCTACATCGTGCCCAATACGCACGGCACCATTGGCGGCTGGCTTGTGGACTTCGACACAGAACGGAACTACGTGCTCAACAACTACCTGGAGCACCTGGCGCTGGCGGAGGCAAGCAAGGAGTACCGCTTCGTCTGGTCGGAAGCGCCGAACCTGGTCAGCCTGCTGGAACTCGAGCCGGCGCGGGAGGCGGCGTTGCGGCGTATGATGGCGGCGGGAAGAGCCGAGCTCGTGAACGGCTTTTTCCTCGAATCCGACGTCACGCTCACGGGCGGCGAGACGCTGGCGCAACTGGGCTTGCGGGGAATCCGCTGGCATGAACGCGTCTTCGGCGTCCGTCCGCGCTTCGGCTGGGCGATCGACATCACGGGCGCGCACCGGCAACTGCCGCAGATCGTCAGAAAACTGGGGCTGGAGGCGGTGGTGTTCACACGGAACAATCCGGCGGGAAAGACCGTGTTCTGGTGGAGGGCGCCGGACGGCACGCGGGCGCTGGCGGTGACGGCGAAGGCTTACATGGAAATGCAGGAACTGTTCCGCGCGACAGAGCCCGGCGATGAGGCAGTGCACGAGGCGGTGCGGCGAGCCGTCGAGGCGCGGCTCGGGCACAGTCCTTCTCCCCGGCTGGCGCTGTTTCTGGCAGGAGCCAGCGACTACAGCCTGCCGCCGGCGCTGGGCGCGCGCGTGGAGGAGTTCCTGGAGCGGTGGCGGCGGCGCGAGCCGGATGTCGGCTTGCGGTTCGGCACGATGTCGGACTACCTGAAGGCTTTGCAGGAAGAGCTGAAGCGCGGCGCCCAGGCGCCCGAGTACGAAGGCGACACGGCGTATTGCTTCAACGGATTCTGGAGTGCGATGCCGGAGGTGAAGCACGCCTTCCGCCGCACGGAGAGCCTGCTGCACGCAGCCGAACTGGCGGCTGCCTCGGCGAGCCTCCACCGCGCGGTTCCCTACCCTGCGCGGACCCTGGACGAGGCGTGGACGCTGCTGCTGCTGAACGCGGACAGGAACACGATATGGGGCGCGGCAGCGGGCGAAGTGTTCCGCTCGGAACAGCATTGGGACGCGCGGGACCGCTTCCGGGGCGCGGAGGAGCGGCTGCGGGCCGTCCTGCGTTCCTCGCTGCAGGCACGCAGCGGGGAGACTGCGATCTATTCTTCCTTGAACTGGCGCAGAGAGGATCCGGCGGAGTTGCGGCTACCCGAGGGGCGGACGCCAGCGGGCGCCGCGTGCATGGAGGATCCGTCCAGGCGCGAAGTGGCGCGCTGCCGGATGGCGCTTCCCGCGGGGCAGGCGGTTCGCCTGCAATGGGCGCCGCAAGCCGCGGAAAAACCCGCCCGGATCGAGCCGCCGGCCGAGATTCACACGCGGCGCTACAGAGCCAGGATCGACCTTTCGACCGGGGAAATAGAGAGTCTGCATTCGGCCGGCGGCAAGGCCATTTTGGGCGCCGGATCCGGGCGGGTCCACCTGGAGGAGCCGCCGGAGAGGATCGCCAGAACGGCAGCGGATTTCATGGCGCCGAAGCGGCAGCGGCGCGCCGTGCCGGCGTGCGGGGTGAAACCAGCGGTGCGCGCATGGCGCGGGCGGCTGGCAGTGGTGGTGGAATCGGCGATGGATTGTCCCGAGTTTCGCGTGGAAAAACGAATTTGGTTTTACGAGAGTTTTCCGAGAATTGATTTTGATATTTCTCTTGATCTGAGGCGCAGCGACGCGCTCGCGGCGGTGGATTTTCCGTTCGCGGGACGGGTGGACCGGCGCACGCGGGGCATCCCCTACGGCTTCAGCGATGGCCCGCCGGACGAGGACTGGCTCAAGCCGCAGCCCTATTTTCTGGCTCGCGCCGCAGAGCACAACCCGTTGGGCTACAGCGCCGCCGTTTTGCCGGCGCTCGGCTGGTCCGACTACCGGCTGGCCGGGGGAGGCGGGCTGACGCTGGTGGAGGCGGGGCTGGCGATGCATGAGTTTTCCGCGGACCGCCTGACGCTGGGGCTGGTGAACGCCGTCAGCACCTACCGGGGGCTGCCCAACGAGGAACTGCGCGGGCTGGGCAGGCATGAATTGCGGTTCGGCATTGTTCCGCATGAAGGCGACTGGCGCGAGATTGAGGCGCCGCGGCGCGCGCGCGAGTTCGCCATGCCGCCGCTTGTGATCGAAAAGGGCGGCCCGCTGCCGCCGCTGGCGCGCACTTCGGAAAACCTCATCGTGGAAGCGGTCCGGCGTGATGGAAGCGACCTGGAAGTGCGGCTGGCGGAGTGGCGAGGAGAGGCAGCCATGGCATGGGTGGAGTGTCTCGCGCCGCATCTCGGCGCGCGCCTGACGAACCTGGCGGGCGAGGAGGCGAGGCCGCTCGGGCGTGCGGCGCGCTACCGGTTCGCAGTGTTGCCGCAGGAGGTGGTGACGTTGCGGTTCCGGCTGGAGAGCGCCGTGGAGACGCCCGAACCTCTTCGCACATGGGCGCCGCTGGTTCCGGCGGAGAAGAGGGAAGGGTTGCGGATGCGGATCCGGGAGAAAGGACACCCGCCGCGGCCGTTCTGACGGATGACCTCAGGCGGCCTGCCGCCACCGGCGGCCCAGGTTCAGGACTCTCCTGGCATATTCGAGGCCGCGCTCGACGTGGTCCCGCTGCTGGTGCTGGATGGCGGCACGGAACGCTTCCGGAACGGGTCTGCCGGGGATGTCCTCCACGACCATGCGGCCCTCGTAGGGCCGCCCTTTTCGGGCCAGGTCGAGGAACTTCGCCAGCTCTGCGGCGCGGGCCTGCGGAAACATTTTCCAGAAGTCCTGTTCCAGATACGGGATCACAGCCGGCGGCCGTCCCGTGATCGGCTTGTTGTAGACGTACACGGAAGGGCAGAGTTCGGCGAGGCGTCGGACGAAGGCGGGAAAGTCGATGACGCCCTCGCCGAGCGGCACCCACTGAACGGCGACGCCGCGGGGGTGCTCATAGATGACCGAGTCGCGCAGGTGGGCGGAACAGACATAGGGCGCCAATGTCTCCAGCGTCGTCATCGAGTGCTCGAGCACGAACACCGGGTTGCCCGTGTCGAGGTAGACGCCGACCAGATCCGTTCCGGCGGCTTCGGCGACCTCGCGCAGCTCCCACGCCTGAAGGTCCTTGTGGATCTCGATGATCGCCTTCAGACCCGCGCCTGCGAGTTCCGGGCGGACGGCGCGGAGGATCTTCACCGCCCACTCCATGCCCTGCTCGACACTGCCCGGCAGCGAAGCGCGGTCGGCGGCGAGGACGCAGCGGACGAACGGCGAACCCATGGCGGCTGCGCGCTCGACGTGACGGCGGAGCGTGGCGATGCTCTGCGGGATGTCCTCGGCCCGTTTGGGCAGGATCCCGCCACCGCCGGTCTCGAGATGGAGCCCGAGGCGGCGGGCCATCTCGCGCACTTCGATCCAGTGTGCGGGCTCCATGGCGCGGGGATCGAGAGAGTCCTGGAGAAATATGGCGTCGAGGCGGTGTCCGGCGGCGAACTCGAGCAGCTGCGCGTCGTTCCAGCACAGCGCGCGCAGACAGTAGGTGTTGTAGCCGAGCGGGAGGGGCTGTTCCGCCATGCCTGCCATCATATCCGGCGCGCAGTGTTATATGTTGTAGGCCGTGATGCGGCGGCGAGAGTTTCTGTGGACCCTCCTGGCGGCGCAGGCGCGGGAGTCCGCGCACGCGCTCCCGGGCTCGGTGCTGGTGCACGAACACATTCTGGTGGACTTCGGGGGCGTGAAGAACCCGTCGAAGTATGACCGCGGCGAGGTGCTGCGCGCGGCGCGCCCGCATCTGGAGGAGCTGAAGCGATACGGGTGCGTGCGCTTGCTGGAGTGCACGCCGCAAGGCCTGGGGCGGGATCCGCTGCTGATGAAGATGGCGGCGGACCTGGCGGGGATCGAGATCTGGACGAACACCGGCATTTACGGGGCGGCGAACCGCTCCGGCGTTCCCGAGTGGGCGTGGAAGGCGGATGCGCAGCAGCTGTCAAGGCGGTTTATCGCCGAGTGGAAGAGGGGCGTGGACGGCGTGCGCCCGCGGTTCATCAAGACGGCGGTGAACGGGCATCCACTGGAGGAGCTGGACCGGCGGCTGGTGGAGGCGGCGGCTCTGACGTCGATCGAGACGGGCATGACGATCGCCTCGCACACCAATGGCGGGGGCAAGGCGGCGGAGGCGCAGCTCGAGATTCTGGACAAGCTCCGGTGCCCGGCGAGCAAGTTCGTGTGGGTGCATGCGCAGAACGAGAAGGATCATGCCTTCCACGAACGCGTGGCGCGCGCCGGTGCATGGGTGGAGTTCGACGGCGTGGGGCCAAAGAGCCGCGATTGGCACCTCGAGTGCGTGCGGTTCATGGAGAAGCAGGGCCTGCTGGAACGAACGCTGGTCTCGCAGGACGCCGGCTGGTATCACGCCGAGATTCCAGGCGGTGGCGAGTACCGCGGCTACACCTACATCTACACGGACTTTCTGCCGGAGCTTTCTGCGGAAGTCCGCAGAGGGCTGATGGTGGAAAACCCGCGGCGGGCGTTCGGCGGATAGAGCAAGCGCAGGAGGCGGATTCAGGCATTTCCCTGAGAGAAACCGGGGCGGCCGGGCACTGTCTTCCTGACAGGACTGCTGCGGCGATGAAGCGACTTGCGTTAAGGATAGCGGCTTGTCTTTGCCTTTCGGTCGCCCTGCCAGCGGCGACGGTTTCCTTTGGATCGGATCTGGAGAACGAGTGGAACAGCGTGACGGGCGCCAACGTGGCGATCCAGCCTCACACGGCATGGGCGTCGCTGGGGTCCTGGCAGTGGATTTCCTATGCCAACACGGGCGCGGGGCCGGGCGCCGTTTCCCCGCCCAACACGAATGCCAACAAGGGCGCCACGGCGAGTTTCTTCGAACTCTTGCCGCACACGGCCTACTTTGTGCGTCTGACAGTCTTCGCGGACGACACGGCGGCTGTGTATTTGTATGACGTGGACAACCCCTCGGGACTCCTGCTGGCTCCGGCCAACTGGCGGCAGGATGGCGCCTGCGCGGCCGGTCCCATCGGATGCCAACCGGGCGAAGGGTTGCTGCTGGAGTTTGCCGTGAACCGTTTCGGCCCTGCTCTGCTGCGGTTCGACGTGTTCCAGCGGGGCAGCGGCGCGCTCGGCCTGCTCTACGGAGGCACAGCAGACGTCGTGCATACTCCGGAGGAAGCGACTCTGCTGCTGGTGGCGGCGGGGCTCGCGTGGGTGTTCTGGAAGCGGCCGGGAAAACCGGCGCGCGGTTGGAGTCGCTGGCGCATCTCCGCCAGGAAAGCGGCTGGCATCACGGCCTGAGAACTTCCGGGCCGCATTATGCAGAGCCGGGCCGGCCCCAGCCGCCGCCGCCGGGAGTCTCGACGCGGAGCCGGTCGCCGGGCAAAACGTCCAGGCGCGCTTTGCCCGCGAGACGGCGGGCGCGTCCGTGGCGTAGGAGAGTGTTGCGGCCCGGCTTGCCGGGTTCGCCGCCGGCCAGGCCCCAAGGCGCGTGGACGCGCCGGTCAGAAAGGATCGTCACTTCGGCCGGGGCGCGGAACTCGAATTCGCGGATCAAACCGTCACCGCCGCGGTGGCGTCCCCTGCCTCCGGAGCCGCGGCGGATGTGACAGGAGCGCACGAGCACGGGAAAAGTCTGTTCAAACGCCTCCACTGGAGTGTTCCAGGAGTTGGTCATGTGCGTATGCACGCCGCTCTGGCCCGGCGCTTGCGCAGAAGCGCCCATGCCGCCGGCGATGGTCTCATACCAGGCAAACCCCGCGCCGCCGAAGCTCACGTTGTTCATGGTGCCCTGCGAGGCGGCGGGGATGCGTGCCGGCGCTGCCTGAGCCAGTGCGCCGAGCAGAACGTCCGTGATGCGCTGCGAGGTCTCCACGTTGCCGGCGGCCATGGCGGCGGGCGGCAATGCGTTCACCAGCGTGCCTTCGGGAGCGATGACCTTCAGGGGATCGAGAAGGCCGGCGTTGGCGGGCACATCCTCACCAAGCAGGCAGCGAAACACGTAAAAGACCGCCGCGAGCGTGATGGCGTAGTTGGCGTTGACGGGCGCAGGGGCTTGGGGAGATGTTCCGGTGAAGTCGATCACGGCGCGGTCCGGCGAGAGGGTGACGGCCGCGCGGATCCTCTGGCCTTCGTCGAGCGTGTCTTCAAATTCGAAGCGACCGGCGGGCAATGAAGCGAGGCAGGCGCGCATCATGGAGGCCGCATAAGCGCGCAAGGCGGCAATGTTGCGGTTCAGGCGCTCGAGTCCGAAAGCACTGACGGCCTCTTCGACTCGCTGGATGCCGCGGCGCATGGCCATCCACTGCGCCAGCAGGTCGCCTTCGCGCTCTTCCGGAGTGCGGACATTGGCCAGGATCATGCCGAGCACGCCCTCGTCGATCCGCCCTTCGCGAACGAGCAGCAGGGGCGGGATGCGCAGACCTTCCTGATAGATTTCGCGGGCCAGCGGCATGGAGCCGGGGCTCATGCCGCCGACGTCGGCGTGATGGGCGCGGGCGGCGACGTAAAAGGAGGGCGCAGTGGCGCCCGTCCACACGCCGGCGACGGCGGTGATGTCGGGCAGGTGGGTGCCGCCGCGGAAAGGATCGTTGACGATGGCGACGTCGCCCGGGCGGAGCCGGATCGAGTCGAGCACGGCGCGGACGCTGAGCGGCATGGCGCCGAGGTGGACCGGCATGTGGTCGCCCATGGCGATGGTGTCGCCACGGGCGTCGTAAAGAGCGCAGGAATAGTCGCGGCGCTCCTTGATGTTGACCGAGAACGCCGTGCGGCGCAATACGGCGCCCATCTCTTCGGGGATGGAGACAAGCAGTTGCCGGAAGAACTCGAGTTCGACGGCGTCCGTGCGCGGTTGTTTCATGGCTGCGGCGGCTCCGGGGCGGGCGGGGGCTCCTGCGGCTCCGGCGTGGAGCGGCATTCGCCGAAGCGCACAGGGAACCGTGTGACCGCGGAAAACCCCTTTCCGGTATCGCGTTCGAGCACGTACTGGCGCAACCGGACGTCCGTTCGGATGCGCCATCCGGAGGAGCGCGGCTTCATTGGGGGGAAGGGCTTGGGGCCGGCTTCGCGGAGCATCCAGGAGTCGCCGCCCGTCATGGTCTCCCACTTCTGGTAGCGCTGGCGCGGCTCGCCGCGCCGCTGGAGGAAGAGCACGCCCTGCATGCGGCTGTCGAAGCGAAAGGAGTCGATGGCGCCGTAGGAGGACTCTTCCAGAACAGGAATGCGGCGCCATGTTTTGCCGCCGTCGGTGGTCTTCAGCAGGAAGGGGTCGCGGGGCAGCGCGCCGGTGGTGTGGCCGGCCACCCAGCCCGTCTCGGCATCGACGAACTGGATGTCATCGAGCGTCGCGCCGCGCAGGCGCGGGTGGGGTTCCGACCAGGTGCGCCCCTCGTCCTCGCTCATCAGCAGCAACGACCACAGCGTGGCCGCCCCGGTGTGGAAGTTGCCGGAGAGGAAGACTCGCCCGCCAGCGGGTTCGACGCCCGCGAGATCCAGGTAGAGGTTGCAGGCGTCGCGGACGGTGCATTCCAGGCCGAACTCGGCGATCTCGGCGTCGCCGCACGCCGGGGGCGCAATGGCAGGCGCCGCGGGAGGCTGCGCCGCTTGCGCGGCCTGAAGCAGGAATAGCGCGGCCCAGACGTTCATCGCCTCACGCCGATTGTAGCCCGCGGCGCCGGAACGCGGCGCCGCCAGGAGTCGAGCCACTCCCAGAGCAGCGAGGAGAGGCGGCGGGTGTCGACGCCGTCATGTTCGGGAAGATACCCGGCAAGTTTGCGCAACGCCCGCTGCGCCTGAAGCGCAGCCCCCTCATAGTTGCAGCGGACGGCGTGGTGCCAGGCAGCGGCGCAGTGCACCAGGGATTGCAGAAAAAAACGCTCCTTGCGGGGAGCGCGGTTCCAGGCAAGCTCCAGTTCCTCGTGCGATTCGTAGTAACGGCCGAGATTGAACAGTTCGATGCCGCGTTGGATCAGCGCCTGCTGTTCGGCCATGATTGTAGTGATGCGTGCAATCCTCATGTGGATGTTGGCGCCTGCCCTCGCCACGGCCGGTGAGCCGGTGAGGCCGGCGAAGAAGATCGTTCTGTTCAACGGGAGCGACCTGACAAATTTCTATGTGTCGCTGAAAGACACGGGCCGCGAGGACCCCAAGGGGGTGTTCACGGTTCGCGGCGGCGTGATCCGGATCAGCGGCGAGGCGTGGGGCGGATTGACGACCGAACGCGAGTATGCCGACTACCGTCTGGTGGTCGAATGGAAATGGGGCGGAAAGACCTGGCCGCCGCGGGAGCAGAACGCCCGCGACAGCGGCATTCTGCTGCATGGCACCGGCGAAGACGGCGCGGCGGGCAACGGATGGCTGGAGTCGATCGAATATCAAATCATCGAGGGCGGAACAGGGGACCTGATTCTCGTTCGCGGCAAGGGACGCCCGCAGGTGACAGCGGAGGTGGAGAAGCGCGCCGACGGACAACTGTACTGGAAGCCGGGCGGAGAGCGGGTGACACGAGATCAGGGGCGGATCAACTGGTACGGGCGCGCCATCGAGTGGCAAGACCGGCTTGGCTTCCGCGGCGCCGCGGACGTGGAGAAGCCGGCAGGCGAGTGGAACCGCAGTGAAATCATCGCCCGGAACGGGGAACTGGCGTTCTACCTGAACGGGCGGCTGGTGAACCAGGCGTTCGATTCGAGCCACCGGCAGGGCAAGATCCAGATCCAGAGCGAGGGAGCAGAGATCCTGGTGAGGAAGGTGGAGCTGCACCCGCTGCCGCGGAGACTGCCGAAATGAACTGGCTGGGCAGGCTGCTGGGCAGGCGCGAGCCGCCGCCGGTGCGGGGCCTGCCGGCTGTGCGACGGCAAAAGAACTATTCGGCAGCCAGCGGATATGCGTACGAGTATTTCTTTGAGGGCTACCGCGAAGAGGGCGGTTCGCGGCGTTATCTGTTCACCGTGAGCGCGGACCGCAAGGCGTGGTTCGGGCTGGAGGTGGCGGTGGACGAGCGGGCGATGGAGGCGTGGGCGCTGCGGCACGGGCGCGCGCTGGCCGACAACGAACGATACGCTGTGGCGAAGATGGCGCTGTTCGAGGCGTTTGACGAACGCCCCGGCCCGGAAGCGATGCGGGCGGCGGTGCGAGTGGGCGAAGCAGAGGCCGAGAGGCTGCTGGAGCGGCTCGGGATCGATTGACCCGGAGGGCGCGCTTCCCCGGAAGGCCGCCGGGGCCGTCCGGGGAGGAGCGCGGCGGTCATCGCGTCCCGGCGGGCGCGGCGTCCGGTTGCCGGGATTCGAGGCCTTGGGCTTCGACGACGGCGAGGGCGGCCATGTGGACGATGTCGTTGACCTCGCAGCCGCGCTGGAGCACATGGACGGGGCGGGCGAAGCCCATCAGGATGGGGCCGATCACCTCGCACCCGCCGACGCGCCACAGGAGCTTGTAGGCGATGTTGCCGGCCTCCAGGCTGGGGGCGATCAGAACGTTGGCCGGACCGGTGAGGCGGCAGAAGGGGTAGTCGCCAAGCATCTCCGGAGTGACGGCGGCGTCGGCCATCATTTCGCCTTCGACCACGAGGTCAGGGCGCCGCTGGCGGACGAGATCGGTGGCCTGGGCGACCTTGGCGGCGAGGGGGTGGCGCGAGGAGCCGAAGGTGGAGAAAGAGAGCATGGCAATGCGCGGTTCGACGTCGAAGCTGCGGACGACGTCGGCGCTCATGATGGCGATCTCGGCCAGGTCCTCGGCGGTGGGCTCGATGTTGACCGTGGTGTCGGCGATGAAGTAGACCTGGCCGCGGGCAGTGATCATCATGTACATCCCGGCGACCTTCTGGATGCCCTCTTTCTTGGGGATGACCTCGAGGGCGGGACGGATGGTGTCGGCATAGTGCTGCGTGAGTCCGGCGATGAGGCCGTCGGCGTCCCCTGCGTGGACCATCATGGCGGCAAAACGGGTGGGGTTGCGCATGAGGATCGGCGCTTCGGTGTGCGTGACACCCTTGCGCTGGCGGAGGCGGAGGTACTCGAGCGTGTAGGCGTCGAAGCGCGGATCGGTTTCCGGGTCGACGATGTCGATGTGATTTTCGAGGTGGAGGTGGAGCTGCCGGGCGCGGGTGAGGATGCGCTCGCGGTTGCCGATGAGGATGGGAGTTGCGATGGCCTCGTCGACAAGAATCTGCGCGGCGCGGAGGATCTTGTCCTGCGCGCCTTCGGGGAAGACGATCCGGCGGGGGCTCCGTTGCGCCTTGTGGATGACCATGCGCATGATCTCCTGGCTCTTGCCGAGGCGCTTTTCGAGCTCGTCGCGGTAGGCGTCGAGGTCGACGGGGCGCTGGGCGACGCCGGACTCCATTGCGGCGCGGGCAACGGCGGGCGCTACGTAGGTGAGGACGCGGGGATCGAAGGGCTTGGGGATGATGTATTCCGGGCCGAATTCGAGGGTCTCGACGCCATAGGCGCGGCGGACGGAGTCGGGAACATCCATGCGGGCCAATTCGGCGAGGGCGCGGGTGGCGGCCAGCTTCATCTCGTCATTGATGGCGGTGGCGCGCACGTCGAGGGCGCCGCGGAAGATGAAGGGGAAGCCGAGGACGTTGTTGACCTGATTGGGGAAGTCGCTGCGGCCGGTGGCCATGATGATCTCGGGCCGGGCGGCTTTGGCGACGTCGTAGGGGATCTCGGGGTCGGGATTGGCGAGCGCGAAGACAATGGGGCGGTCGGCCATGGAGAGAAGCATCTCGGGAGTGACGCAATTGGCGATGCTCAAACCGATGAAGACGTCGGCGCCCGCCATGGCGTCGGCGAGGGTGCGGGCGGCGGTCTTGCGCGCGAATTTCGCCTTGTACCTGTTCATGCCCTCGGTGCGCCCTTCGTAGAGGACGCCCTTGGTGTCGCACATGAGAATGTTTTCGAGCTTCGCGCCAAGGCGGATGTAATGATTGGCGCAAGAGATGGCGCTGGCGCCGGCGCCGGAGAAGACGATTTTGACTTCTTCGATTTTCTTGCCGACGAGCTGGAGTGCGTTGATCAGAGCGGCGCCGGAGATGATGGCGGTGCCGTGCTGGTCGTCGTGGAAGACCGGAATCTTCATGGTCCGCTTCAGCTCTTCCTCGATCTCGAAGCATTCGGGCGCCTTGATGTCCTCGAGGTTGATTCCGCCAAAGGTGGGCTCGAGGATCTGGCAGACGCGGATGACTTCGCGCGGGTCTTCGGTGTCGAGTTCGATGTCGAAGACGTCGATGTCCGCGAAACGCTTGAACAGGACGCCCTTGCCCTCCATCACGGGCTTGCCGGCGAGGGCGCCGATATTGCCGAGCCCGAGAACGGCGGTGCCGTTGGAGACTACGGCGACGAGGTTTCCCTTGGCGGTGTAATGATAGGCAAGGGAGGGGTCGCGGTGGATCTCCAGGCAGGGAACGGCAACGCCCGGCGTGTAGGCGAGGCTGAGATCGCGCTGCGTGCGGCAGGGCTTGGTGGGAACGACGCTGACTTTGCCAGCAGGGGGGGATGAATGATATTCCAGTGCTTCCTGGTCCCGGATCGACATGGCCGGTCTCCTTTCCCCTCCATTCTGTCACCGCGCCGGCATTTTGTCTGCGAAGAAAAGGGGCGGTGATGGGAATTCGGCGAGAGGGTATGCTGGGTATGGACCCATGAGCACGCCGCCGGCGCCGCCACAGGCAGAGCTGTTCGACCGCCCGTTTTCCTTCTATCCGCCGATCCACGGCGTGGAGCACAACGAGTGGCGGCTGAAGGAAGCGACGTGGAGCGAGATGGTGGTGCGCAACACGGCCGCCGACATTGAAGTGGCGATTCCGCGGCGGTTTTTCGGGGCCGTGTCGGAGACCGACAAGCCGGTGATGATCGTGGGCCTGAAACAGGAACTGGAGTACCGGATGGGGTCGGTGTGGCCCGTGCGGAAACCTGTGCTGGCGATGCCGCCGCCGGTGATGCCGCCTCCGCCGGGGGAGCGGAAGGAAGAGGCCGGCAGCGAGCCGCGGGGGCTGGCGGCAGTGCTGGGGATCAGCCAGGAGCGGACCGACACGCGAATCACGAGGATGATCGTGTGGACGTTTCTGGGGCTCGTGTCGCTGCTGGCAGTGATGTGGGCCGTGATCCGGCTTACTCCGGAGACGAAGCCGACCTTCGTGGCGCGGGACCAGAGCTATCTGGAGCTCGACCGGGAAGACGATTACCATGCCGTGGTGCGTAAACTGGGACCGCCGGCGGAAGACCGGTGGCGTCCCAACTCGGGAGAGTTGCAGTACCGGGCCCTTTTCTATCCGGAGCGGGGCTACGCGGTGATCCTGATGGGAGACAAGCAGGAGAACGCGCGCTACATCGGGGCCATGGGGCTGGGGCCGGACGGCAAGGGGTGGAGCCCGCTGCATTCGATCGAGTTCGCGCGCGGGGCGAGCACGATGGGCATTCTGAGAAGCCTGCCGCGGTTCTGAACCGGCGGCGCAGCGCGCCCCCCGCGGCGTCCGGATCTGTCATATAGTCACGGAGAGGTGCATATGTCACAAATCAAAGGACCCGCCATTTTCCTTGCGCAGTTCATGGGGGACGAACCTCCGTTCAATTCGCTGGCCAACATCACGGCGTGGGCCAAGGACCTTGGCTACAAGGGCGTGCAGCTGCCGTCGTGGGACGGGCGTGTGATGGACCTGAAGACGGCCGCGGAGTCGAGGAGCTATTGCGACGATTTGAAGGGGCAGACCAACGGGCTGGAGATCACCGAGCTGGCGTCCCACCTGCAAGGGCAGCTGGTGGCCGTGCATCCGGCCTACGACGAGCTGTTCGACGCCTTCGCGGCGCCGGAGGTGCGGGGCAACCCGCAGGCGCGGACCGAGTGGGCGGTAGAGCAGATGAAACTGGTGATCCGGGCGTCGAGGAACCTGGGGCTGACGGTGACGCCTTCGTTTTCAGGAGCGCTGCTGTGGCCGTTCGTCTATCCTTGGCCGCAGAGGCCCGCGGGGCTGGTGGAGGAGGGATTCCGCGAGCTCGCCAGACGGTGGAAGCCGATCTTCGACGTGGCCGAGGAACACGGAGTCGACATCGCCTACGAGCTGCATCCGGGCGAGGACCTGCACGACGGCTATACGTTCGACCTGTTCCTGGAGGCGATGGGAGGCCACCCGAGGGTGGCGATCAACTACGATCCGTCGCACTTCGTGCTGCAGTGCCTTGATTATGTGGGCTTCATCGACGAGTACGGGCCGAGGATCAAGGCCTTCCACGTGAAGGACGCCGAGTACCGGCCGTCGGCCAAGGCGGGCGTCTATGGCGGCTACGCGCCGTGGCAGAAGCGGCCGGGGCGGTTCCGGTCGCTGGGCGACGGGCAGGTGGACTTCAAGCAGGTGTTCACGCGGCTCACTGCGGCGGGCTACAGCGGCTGGGCGGTGCTCGAGTGGGAGTGCTGCTACAAGGACGCGGCGCAGGGCGCGGCCGAGGGCGCGCCGTTCATCGCCGGCATGCTGATCGACGTCCCGAAGAAGGCGTTCGACGACTTCGCCGGAGCGGCGACGGACAGCGAGCGCAACCGCAGGATTCTTGGCATCCGGTAAGAGGGACGCGGAACGGGGCCGGCGCAACACGCCGGCCCATTTCCGTTTGAAACGGAAGATGCGGTTTCTGGTTTTCCTGATGTTCGGGGTCATCCCGCCGCCGGCGGGGCCGCAAACGCTGGCGTTGTATCCGGGGGCGGCGCCGGGCAGCGAGGCATGGGAGTGGAAAGAAACGGCGGCGATGGGCGAGAAGGACGGCATCCTGCGGATCGCCAACGTGACGCGGCCGACGGTGAGCGTGTTCCTTCCCGAGCACGGGCGCGCGACGGGCGCGGGCGTGGTGATCGTGCCCGGCGGCGGCTTCCGGATCCTGGCCTTCAACCACGAGGGGACCGAGGTGGCCGAGTGGCTGAACTCGCTGGGAGTGGCGGCGTTCCTGCTGAAGTACAGGGTGATGCGCACGGACGACCTCGAAAGCGTGCCCAAGGAAATGCAGGACGCAAGGCGGAAGGAGGCGATGGCGTTCGGGGTGGCGGACGCGCTGGAGGCGATGCGGCTGGTGAAGCGGCGCGCCGCCGAGTGGGGCGTGGACGGGGAGCGGATCGGGATATTGGGATTCTCGGCTGGAGGATACATCACGGCGAACGTGGCGTTGACGGAGGACGCCGGGGCAAGGCCTGCCTTTGCCGTGCCTGTTTATGCGTATTTCCCCGAGGAACGTCCCGTACCGGCGGGCGCGCCGCCGCTGTTGGCCGTGCATGCGGCAGATGACCGCACGGTGCCGGCAGCGCACAGCGTGCGGCTGTTCCAGATGTGGCGGCAGGCGGGACGCCCGTCGGAGCTGCACGTGTTCGAGCGCGGGGGGCACGGGTTCGGCATGAGGCGGCAAGGGCAGCCCGTGGACGGGTGGACCGAACGGGTGAGGGAGTGGCTCGCCAGTCAGGGGATGCTGACGACGGCGCGGCGGTAGGCGGAAAGCTCGGGCGAGCCGTTGTCGGTGATCTCGAGAATGACGTGCACCGTGCCGGGCTTCGCGCCGGGCTCCCACCGCAACTCCGTTTCCATCGCTTCCTCGCTCGACAGCCGCGCCTTGCCGCGCCAGGCGCCGGCTTCCGGATAGATCCACCAGCGCACGCGGAGCGCGTGGCCGTCGGGATCCGATGAGCCGGCGGCGGAGAGGGCCACGGGCCGGCCGGGGCTGGCCGAAACATAAAGCACCTCTTTTGTCTGATCCCCGTTGAGAACGGCCACAGGGTTGTGGTTGGCCTTGTCCGGGGGCTGCACGCACCAGTCCATGCGGGCTGCGAAGTCGTGCTGGAAGGCGCGGCGCCAGCGCCAGATGGTGGCCGTGTTCGAGGTGTGCTCGCGCCCGTCGCGCGTCCTCACCGTGTCGCGCGAGTTCGTCCAGATGGGCCGCGTTTCCGCGTACGACTGCCGCAACTCGTACCGGCCGCCCCAGCCGCCGAAGGAGGGTTCGACGTCGCCGCCGAGACCGTTCCGGATCAGGTTCAGGAAGGAAGGCGTGTCTCCCTCCATGATGTAGGCGAGCCGCGGGTAGCGCTCGCCGAGCGGCCCGTGATTGCGGATGATGTTCTCTTCGAGCCACGGGTTGTCCACCAGCCCGAAGTCCTCCATCGGGCCGTTCCTGTAGAAGCGGTCTCCGGAGATGCCGGTCCAGGTGGCGAGGTAGTATTCGCGGCTGTCGACGCTCGACGGGCTGACGATGTAGAAGAGATCCGGGAAGGTGATGCGGAGCCAGCGGCCGGCGTCGTCCTGATCCGAGATGGTGTAGACGCGGAGTTTGGAGACGAAGCGGGCAAGCTCCTCCGGCGAACGCGTGTATTTGACGTCCCAGAGAGCCTGCGCCAGCGTGTTGGCGCCGCCCCAGACGGCAATCCAGACCGGACGCGGGTCGGGGCGGTCCACCACTTCGATGATCCGGCGCGAGCCCTCGGTCGACTTGCCATTCCCGACACCGCGCATGCCGAGCTCCTCGCTGCCGGATTTCACCAGGCTGAGCAGGCGCTCCGCCGGCGGAAAACCGGGGGCGTGCCGGAGGAGGTTCGGCTGCACCTTGCCGTAGGCTTCGATGGTGGCGCGGAGGATGTCCGGCCGGATTCTGTCCCGAAGATGGATGGAGGTGGTGGCGATGAGTCCCTCGATTTCGAACTCATTGGAGTAGACGAGGAGCCGGACGAGGGACTGCTCGTCGTCGGGTTCGTTGGAGATATCGGTCAGGACAATGAGCCGGGGCTTGGCGGCGGCAGACAGGCAGAAACCCAGGAGGATGAAGAACAGGCAGCGGGCAAGCATGACCGCCAACAGAGTATCAGGTAGACGGGGCTTGCCGGGGCCGGACCAGGACGGGGCGGGCGGGTCTGCCGGCTCGTTCTGGCCGCGGCCGTTTGCGGGCCCCGCGGGAGGGGTCAAGGGCGGCGTTTGTCGTCTTCCTCCAGACGCCGGAGGGCTTCGCGCAGAGTGTCGATTGCGGCAAGCATGGCCTGAACGCGCTCGACACAGTCGGGGCATGCCAGCAAGTGCTCCTCAATCGGCGCCAGCTGCCGGTTGGTGGCGCGCCCGAGGCAGTAGAGCTCGAGATCCTCGTCGGAGATGTGATCCATGACGGCACGCATCGGACGAGCTTCATATCGGCTCGCAGGGCCTGTTTGTTGGCGAAAACGGGCATGGATCGCTATACTGGCAGTCACCTCATTTTCGTACGGGGAGGTCCGGAAGGGTGATCCGGCAAGAAGCGGGCTGCCCGCCTGCGGGGGCGCAGCCTGCATGGAAACACTGGCAGGCGCTGGCGGCGCTCGCATTCGTTGCCATGCTGGTCTACGCGCCGTTTGTGACTCTGCCGCCGATGGTGGACGACTACGGCCACACGCGGCTGGCGGAGCGCTACGGGCAGCCGCAAGGGTGGGGCGAACTGTTCCGGGACCCGTTGTTCCGTTGCCGGTCGACGTCTTTGTGGCTGACGGCGGCTGCGCTGGGGATGGCGGGGTTCTCGTTCACAGTATTCCACTGGATCAGCCTGCTGCTGCACGTCCTGAACGCGTGGCTCGTGTACGGGCTGGGCGCGTGCCGGTGGATCGGCTGGCCGGTGGCGGGCGCGGCGGCATTCGTGTTCGCCGCCAATGAGCGCCCGCATGAAGCCGTGATCTGGATCGCCTCGATGCACGAACCGCTGGTGTTCGCCTTCGTGCTGGGTGCCCTGCTGGCGTGGCTGCGCTGGCTGGAGAGGGGACGGAGCGCGTGGCTGGCAGCGGCATGCGTATGCTGGCTGCTGACGTTGCTGTCCAAGGAGTCGGGCGTTGTGCTGGCCTGCCTGTTGCCTGCGGCGGCGCTTCTGTATCCGGGGCGGGCGAAGGCAGCGGCATGGGCGCTGGCGGCGGGAATCGTTTCGACGGGCCTCTATTTCTGGCTGGCCTGGGCGGGCCAGGGGCAGCACCAGCATTTCCACGACGGAACCTTCGAATTCGGCTGGCACTTTGTGCCAACGATGGCGCGCAGTGTTCCGCGGGGGCTGGGAGTGTGGGGGCTGCTGGCGGTGGCGGCGCTCATCCTGTTCAGGCGGCAGGCGGCGTGGCGAGCGTCGCTGCTGGCGGCTGTCTGGTATCTGGCTGCCCTGCTGCCGTATGCGTTTCTCACCTATATGCCCCGGATCCCGAGCCGGCACCATTATCTGGCCTCGGGTGGAATGGCTCTGCTGACCGGGCTGGCGGCGCTGATAGCGCTCGAGCGGCTCCGCCGCGTGAAGGCGGCAGCAGCGGGGCTGGCGGCGGTGTTCCTGCTCCACAATGCTCTCTATCTGTGGCTCTACAAGAGACCGCAGTTCCAGGCGCGCGCGGAGGTGACCGAGGGGCTGGTGCGAATGGTGTCGGAGCATCCGCGTGAGCAGGTGCTGCTGCGGTGCCCGCTGCTGCCTCTGTATGAGGCTCGCATGGCGGTGCTTTACCGGCTGGGAGCGGATGCGATGGACCGTCTGACCGAAGACGAGGCGGCGGGCGCGGCGCGAGTCTATACGTGCGGGCTGCCGCCGCGGAAGCACGGAGATCCTGGTACTTGATCGGCCTGTTCTAGTACTTCAGGGGACTGGCGCTGCGCGCCTGCCTGCCATCCAATGGAGACATGATGAACCGCGAAGATCGGCGGGACGAGAGCCGTCTGGCGGTGGATGCGCCGGCGGTGATTTTCTGGCAAGAAGGCAACGGCGGCTACCACGTGAAAGGCAAGGCTGTGAACCTGAGCGGATCCGGGCTGGGCGTTCAGGTGCGCGCGCCGCTGAAGCCGAATACGGTGGTATGGTGCGCGGTGCCCTCTTACGGGATCTATTCGCGGGCGCAGGTCATGCACGCGCGGGGATTCCTCAACAGGACCGCCGGGCTGCGGCTGCTGGCCGGCCCGATCCCGCAAGACTGAACTTTCAGAGCCTGGGCAGCTCGTAGCCCTTGCGGCGCGGCCTTGAAAGCATCGCGTTGGCTTGTTCGTCATTGCGCACGCGCTCGGCCTTTGGGTCCCATTCCAGCTTCTTTCCGCGCTCGCGGCAGATCGAGATCAAGTGGCAGATGGTGGTGGCCCGGTGGGCGGCCTCCAGGTGCGCATTGGGCTGGCTGCGGGTGCGGACGCAATCCAGGAAGTTCTCGATATGCCAGCGGTTCTCGCCTGGCCCCTCGGGCGTGTCTTCAGGCTTGTCCCGGATCAGATCGGGCGGATCCCAGACGAGCGTGCCGCGTTTGATTTCCAGCGTGCCCTTCTCGCCTGCGAAAATGGCGCCGAGGTCGGAGTGGTCCGGGCGCTTCTGCCCGGTGCATTTGAGCAGCGTGCCGCTGGCGTAGCGCATGATGACGGGCGCCTGCTCGCCTTCGCCCTCAGGTGAGAATTCGACAGGCCCGGTGTCATCGGTTCCCAAGGCGCACTGCACCTGGTCCAGCGCGTGGGTGCCCCAGCCGGAGACGCCCCAGCTCTGGCCGCCGTTGTCGTAATCCCGGTACCAGGCCCAGCGGCGCTGCAGTTCCTCGTGGTAGGGCCTCAGTTCGGTCTGGTTGCACCACTGATCCCAATCAAGCCCCTCGGGCACCGGCATCTCCGGCTTCGGGGTCCAGCGCTTGGGCGGCTCGAAGTTGCAGGCGATCACTTCCTTCGCACGCCCGATGCCGCCTTCGCGGACCAGCTTGCTGGCCCAGGCGTTGATGGGAATGGAGCGCTGCTGGGTGCCGCACTGCACAATCCGCTTGTAGCGGGCGGCGGCGCGGCGCATGACGCGGCCCTCCTCCACGGTGAGCGTCATCGGCTTTTCGGCGTAGACATCGAAGCCCGCCTGCATGCATTGGATGGCGATGAGCACGCGCGCGTGGGTGGTGGTTTCGACAAACACGGCGTCGAGTTTCTCGCTGTCGAGCATGCGGCGGTAATCCTGGTATTGTTTTGCCTGCGCGTAAGAGGGCCGGATCTGCGCCGCTTTCTCGCATTGCGGCAGCCAGCAATCGGCGAACGCGGCGAAGGAGGCGCCGGGGAACTCCTCGTTTTGCAGCAGCCACCGGCCGCGCCCGCCGAGGCCAATCATGGCGAGCTGAATCCGGTCGTTGGCGCCCAGCACACGCAGAGAAGCAGCGGCGGTGGCCGCGCCGAGAAAGAAGTGGCGGCGAAGCATGGTACAGCCAAGTTATCGAGCGGCAGGGGTCCAGTCAAGCACCGGCGGCGCTGGTGGAATAATGTGTGCATGCATATGCGGTCTCTTGCGTTGTTGTGGCTGGCCTGCGCCTGCGCGGCCCAGGATGCGCCTTATCTGACCGAGCCGGGCTGGCAACCGCTGCTGAACGGGAAGGACTTGACCGGCTGGCGTGCACAAGATCCGTCGAGGCCCCACGAGTGGATGGCCGTGCGCGGCATCCGTTTCGACCGGTGGTACGGCCCCAAGCAGCTCTACCCTGTGGGCGAAGGCGGCGACCGCATCCTGAACGGCAAGAACGGGCGCACGCAAAATCTGGTGAGCGAGAAGAAATTCGGCGACATCGAGCTGTATATCGAGTTCATGATCCCGCGGGGATCGAACTCCGGGGTATACCTGCACGGGCTGTACGAAGTGCAGATCCTGGACAGCTTCGGATACGCGGATCTGACCACCGGCGATTGCGGGGCGATTTATCACCGCTGGATCAACAACGGCCCTGTGGGCGGCTCGCCGCCGCGCGTCAATGCGATGAAGAATGCCGGCGAGTGGCAGAGCTACCACATCTGGTTCCGGGCGCCGCGTTTCGACGCTTCCGGGAAGAAGATCGAGAACG
The DNA here is from genome assembly GCA_964458495.1 of uncultured Arcobacter sp. GTDB lineage: Bacteria > Acidobacteriota > Terriglobia > Bryobacterales > Bryobacteraceae > JANWVO01. The sequence goes on along the minus strand of CAYWJB010000022.1, from coordinate 34,834 downwards.
CGCGCTTCCTGCGGGTGATGTTCAATGGCGTGATGGTGCAGGACAACGTGGAACTGGAGGGGCCGACGCGCGCCCACATGGACATCCCCGAAGCGGCGGAGAACCCGGTCATGCTGCAAGGCGACCACGGCCCTGTCGCTTTCCGCAACATCTACTGGCGCCCGCTGGGCGAGTTGCCGTGGCGATGAGCGGGTGGATCGACATCAGCACGCCGCTGCGCACAGGTATGACCGTGTGGCCGGACGACGACCCGCCACGGATGGAACGCGCGCAGTCGTTCGAGCGCGGCGATGCCTACAATCTGACGCGGCTCGCCATGAGCGCGCACACGGGCACGCACGTGGACGCGCCACGGCACTTCCTGCGCGAGGGGGCGGGGATTGAGGAGATGCCGGTGGAGGCTATGGCCGGGCCGGCGCGGGTGGTGCTTGCCGGGGGCGAGGCGATCGGCCCCGAGGACGTGCCCGACGATCTCGAGCGGGGCGCGCGCGTGTTGTTCCGCACAAAGAACAGCGAGCGGGACCTGTTCGCCGGAGTGTTTTGCGAGGATTATGTCTTTCTTTCGCGGGATGCGGCGGTAAAGCTCTCGCGCGCCGGCGCGTTGCTGGTCGGGATCGACGCGCTCTCGGTGAGCGGCTTTCACGAAGACCCCGCGGAGACGCACCGCGTGCTGCTCAAGGCGGGCGTCTGGATCGTGGAGGGGCTGCGCCTGCGCGGCGTGGAGCCGGGCGAGTACGAGCTGCTCTGCCTGCCGCTGCGGATCGAAGGCGCCGACGGCGCGCCGGCGCGCGCGCTGATCAGGCCGGTTCGCCGTCCCGGTGCGCTGTGACGCATGCCCCCTGCGGCGGGCGCTTGTATTGCTCGACGCCGGCGCCGGTCTTGCCCTTGGCGGTGCGGTCGAGCAGCGAGCTGATCTCCTGCGGGGACATTTTCCGGAACGCGCGCAGCGCGGCGACGTTGTGCTCGAGTTGATCGACAGACTCGACGCCGGAGACGAGCGTGTCGATGTCCTGGCTCCACGCGAAGCGCAGGCAATCATCGATTGCGGCCACCTTCTGGGCCGAGATCTGGCCCATCGCATTCGACTTCATGGCGATGACGCCGAGCCCGCAGCGGCGCGCCTCCGGCAGCACTTGGCGGAGGAAACTGAGGTAGTGGGGATCGATCAGGTTGATGGGCATCTGCACGGTCTCCCACTCTCCGGAGGCTTGCAGCAGGCGGAGATGGATGGCGGGGTCGCGGTGTCCGGTGAAACCGATGTGGCGCACCTTGCCCTGCTTCTTGGCGAGGACGAACGCCTCGAGCGCGCCTGCCGGGCCGAGGATGCGATCCACCTCGGAGTGCTCGCTGACCTGGTGGCACTGCCAGAGATCGATGTAGTCCGTGCGGAGGCGGCGGAGCTGCTGTTCGAGAACGCGCATGGCGCCGTCGCGGGTGTAGATCTCGCACTTCGTCATGAGATAGACCTTCTGGCGGTCCGCTCCGGCGAAGGCTTTGCCGAGGATCTCGTCGCTCGCGCCGCGGTGGTAGCCGTTGGCGCTGTCGTAGAAGTTGAGGCCGAGATCAAAGGCGCGGCGCAGGATGCGCAGCGCCTCCTGCTCGCCGCGGACGTTCATGTGATAGCCGCCGACGGCGATGCGGGCGACTTTCAGCCCGGTCTTGCCAAGAGTGGCCGTGGGGAGCGAAGTCTGCGCAGCGGCGGGCATCACCGGCGCGAGCGCGGTGGCGGTGAGAAATGTGCGGCGTTTCATGGCGGGAAAACCTCCACGGTTGAGATAGGACGGCCTGAGGCTAGAATAAGGCAGACCGGGGGTAATTGCATGACATGGACAGCGCGGATTCTGGCAGCCGGGGCGGCGTGCCTGCTGGCGGCCGGACAGACGGGGCAGGTGCGGCTGAGCGAGTTGAGCGCAGGCTTCCAGCAATTGAGCCGGCGGGTGCATGCCTCCGTGGTGAAGGTGAGCACGGTGGGCTACCGGCAGCTGGATCCGGAGGAGAGCGAGGAGCCGGGCGTGGCGGCGCGGCAGCAGAGCGCGGGTTCGGGCGTGATCATCGACTCCGAGGGCCTGATCGTGACCAACGCGCACGTCGTGGTGGGAGCGCAGCGGGTGCAGGTGACGCTGCCGCCGGCGCCGGGCGAGGGCGCGGCGCGCGGCAGAGCCCGCACGGTGCGCGCCGAGATCGCCGGGCTGGATCTGGAGACCGACGTGGCGCTGGTGCGGGTGGCCGAGAAGGGCCTGCCGGCGCTGGAACTGGCCGATTCGGACCGCGTCGAGCAGGGCCAGCTGGTGTTCGCCTTCGGCAGCCCGCTGGGGCTGGACAATACGGTGACGATGGGCGTGGTGAGCGCGCCAGCGAGGCAACTGCGGGCGGACGACCCGATGATCTACATCCAGACCGACGCACCGATCAATCCTGGCAATTCCGGCGGCCCGCTGGTGGACACCGAGGGCCGCATCGTCGGGATCAACACGATGATCCTTTCGCAGTCGGGGGGCAACGAGGGGATCGGGTTCGCGGTGCCCTCCAACGTGGTGGCCAACGTGGTGGAGCAACTCCGGCGCACCGGCCGCGTGATCCGCGGAGAAATCGGCGTGACGGTGCAGACGATCACGCCGGCTCTGGCGGAAGGGTGGAAGCTGCCGCAGGGGTGGGGCGTGGTTGTCGCCGACGTGGAGCCCGAGGGCGAGGGCGAACGGGCCGGCCTGCGAGTGGCGGACGTGATCGCGGCTATGAACGGGCGCCTTCTGGAAGACGCCCGGCAGTTCAACGTGAGCCTGTACCGCCCGGCGGTGGGAGAGACGATCGCCCTGGAGGTGCTGCGGGGATCGAGACGGCTGAAGCTGGCGGTCCAGGTGGCGGAGCGGCACGACGAGGCGTCCACATACGCCGAACTGGCGAGCCGGGAGGAGAACCTGATCGCCGAGCTGGGCATCTTCGCTGTGGACCTGACACCCGCGTTGCGGGAACAGCTGGCGCCGGCCAGAAGCGAGGCAGGCGGCGTGCTGGTGGCGGCGCGGCACGCCGACAGCGCCGTGTTCGACGAGGGATTCCGGGCGGGCGACCTGATCTATGCGGTAAACCGCTCGCCCGTGAGAAGCACGGTCGAGCTGCGCGAGCTCCTGAGAAGGCAGAAACCCGGCACAGCGTTGGCCTTTCAGGTGGAGCGCAACGGGCGCCTGCGGTTTGTGAGTTTCGAGCTGCCTTGAGCGGGGCCTAGCCGGCAGCCTGCTCGGCGGTCTGGACCGGGTTTTCGTTGAAGGAATAGCCGAAGCCGCGCACGCTGCGGATGAAATTGAGGGATGCGCTTTCGCCTTCCAGTTTCTGGCGGAGGCGCAGGATGTAGACGTCCACGGTGCGGTCGGTGACGGCGCGGTCGTGGCCCCAGACGGCGTCGAGGAGCTGTTCGCGGCTGAAGACGACGCCGGGGCGCGACATGAGGAACTCGAGCAGGCGGAACTCGGTGGCCGTGAGCGAGACGGGCTTGCCGTCGAGGGTGACGCGGCAGGAGGCGCGGTCGAGCTGCAGCGGGCCGGCTTGAATGGGGCGGGCAGGAGGCTGCGCCTGGCGGAACTGGATCTTGATCCGGGCGATGAGTTCGCGCACGAAGAAGGGCTTTACGATGTAGTCGCTGGCCCCGAGCTCAAGGCCGAGGATGCGGTCTGTCTCCGACGCGCGGGCGGTGAGGAAGATGATGGGGATGTGGGCCAGCTCAGGGCGGCTGCGGACCGCCTTGCAGATGTCGAGGCCATCGGAATCCGGCAGCATGATGTCGAGGAGGATCAGATCCGGCCGTTCGCGGCGGACCAGCTCGACGGCGCCGCGGCCTGTTTGCGTGCCGACCAGGAGGTAGCCTTCCTTTTCCAGGTTGTACTTCAGGAGCGCGAAGAGATCCGTATCGTCTTCGATGAGAAGGATTTTCTTCATCTGCCGTTGTCCCTATTGTTACAGATACACGGCGCTTATTTCATTTCCATGACAATTGCGTGACAATGCAGCGAAGCGGCGCGATTCGACGCCGCAGTGTCAGACTCTCTTAGGATCCGGGTGGACCCACGGGGCACGATAGGGGCGTGCGAGCAGGCGGGTGGCCTCGCTGTCGCCGCGCACTGTGCCGGCAGCGGCATCCCACTGCAGGGTGCGGTCGATTTGCGCCGAGAGGTTGGCGAGGATACAGGAGGCGGTGGAGATGTGGCCCTGTTCGATGTCGGCGACCGGGCGGCGGTTGTTGTCGATGGCGGAGAGCAGATCCATCATGTGATAGCGGATGGCGGGGGCCACGTGGCGCTCGAGGCGCTCCTCGGTCTTGTCTTCGGGGAACTGTTCAAGCTCGTAGGTCACGTCTTTATGGACGGGCTCGCCCTTGTTGGGGATGAAATCGTAGGAGAAGACACTGGCCTTCAGGACGCCGTGTTCGCCATAGAAGAACGCCGCCCAGGTGTACTTGGGGTCGGGGGGCGGGCCCCATGTGCGGTGCGTCCAGACGACGTCGAGATCGTCGTGGCGGAAGATGGCGGTCTGGGTGTCGGAGATGTTGCCCTTTCCTTCCCTGGTGACGTAGATGCCGCCGGAGGAGGAGACCGACTTCGGCCAACCGAGATCGAGCATCCAGCGGACCATGTCGTACATGTGGATGCACATGTCGCCGACGATGCCGTTGGAATACTCCATGAATTGCCGCCAGCGGCCGGGGTGGAGCATGGGGTTGTAGGGGCGCATGGGTGCGGGGCCGACCCACATCTCGTAGTCAAGCCAGGCGGGGGGCTGCGTATCAGGGGGGTTCTCGCGGGAGCGCATGGAGTAGTAGCAGCAGATCTCGACGTGTCCGATGCGGCCGAGCTTGCCGGAGCGGATGATTTCGTCGCGGGCCTCGATCAGATGGGGAGTGGAGCGGCGCTGGGTGCCGACCTGCACGACGCGGTTGTATTTGCGGGCGGCGGCGAGGATCGCCTGGCCCTCGACGACGTCGACGCTGATGGGCTTTTGGAGGTAGAGGTGGCAGCCGGCGCGGAGGGCTTCAATGGCGGCGAGTGCGTGCCAGTGATCGGGCGTGGCGATGAGGACGATGTCGAGGTCGCGCTCCTTCAGCATTTCGCGGTAGTCGCGGTAAAGGCGGGGCTTCTTTTTCGAGCGCTGGCGTTCGGCGGTTCTCCCGGCCGCCTGTTCGAGCATGCGCTGATCGACGTCGCAGAGGCTGACAACCTCGACGTTGGCCACCTGAATGAAGCGGAACAGGTCGCATTTGCCGTACCAGCCGGGACCTATGACGCCGACGCGGCGGAGCTTGCCGCGGTCATAGGGCGGGTTGGGAACCGGCGTGGCGGCGCGCGCGCCGGCGAGGAGGGCGGGCACGGAGCGGACGAACGATCTGCGGTTCATGGGCATGGAAAAAGTATATCCGCGCACGCCGCGGCGCGATGGGGTAGGATGATGCGGCAGAGCGCAGGCAATGGCAGGGAGCAGGCTGGCCGGAAGAATTGCCGTGGTGACCGGCGGGGCGCAGGGCATCGGGCGCGCCGTGGCGGAAGAGATGGCGCGGGAGGGGGCGCGGGTGGCGGTCCTCGACCGGAATGCGGAAACGGGCGAGGCGGCGGCAAAGGAGATGCGGGAACAGGATCTGCAAGTTTTGTTCTTGCCCGCGGATGTAACGGCGGAGGCGGATGTGGCGCGGGCGTTCGAGAGGCTGGAGCGGGAGGCAGGAGCGGCGGAGATCCTGGTGAACAACGCGGGAGGCAATACGTATTTCGATCCGGTGCGGATGACGGCTGCCGAATGGGACGCAGCGATGGCGCTGAATCTGAAATCGGCGTGGCTGTGCGCGCGGGCGGCGCTGCCGGGCATGATCGCGCGGGGCTCGGGAGTGATTGTGAACATCAGCTCGCTGCATGCGAGGATGACGGCGCGGGGAATGTTTCCCTATGCGGCGGCGAAGGCGGGGCTGGCCGGGCTGACGCGCAGCCTGGCGCTCGAATACGGACCGGCGGGGATCCGTGTGAACGTGATCCTGCCGGGATGGACCCGGACGCCGCCGGTGGAGATGTGGCTGGCAAGGAAGGGGGACGTGGAGGAAGAGAGGCGGCGGCTGGGGCGCGTGCACCCGCTGGGGCGGATTGCGGAGCCGCGCGAAGTGGCGCGGGTGGCGGTGTTTCTTGCGTCGGACGACGCCTCGGCTGTCACGGGAGCGGAGATCGTGGTGGATTGCGGGTTGAGCGCGAAGTACGCCGGGCAGGAGGAATGAAACGTTGAGGGCCGAACTTGTATTGGACGTGCGCTGCGGGCTGGGCGAGGGTCCGGTGTGGGACGAGCACGAGGGGAGGCTGTATTGGGTGGACATCCTGGCGGGGCGGGTGCACCGCTGGAAGCCGGGAACGGAGGGGGTGGAGACCATGGAGACCTGCGAACCCGTGGGCGCGGCGGCGCTTCGCCAAAACGGCGGGCTGGTGTTCGCACTGCAGAGCGGTTTTGCGCTGGCGGAGACATTCGGCGGCGCGCGGGACAGGCTTGCTTCCTGTGAAGGAGCGTCGCCGGATCTCAGGATGAACGACGGCAAGTGCGACCCGGCGGGGCGGTTCTGGGCGGGCACGATGGCTTTCGATTTCCGTCCGGGCGCAGGCGCATTGTACCGGCTGGATCCGGACGGGACGGTCACGAGAGTGCTCGACGGAGTGACAATCTCGAACGGCATGGACTGGACGGCGGACGGGACGCGGATGTATTACATCGACAGCCCCCGGCGGACGATCGACGTCTTCGATTTCGATCCGGAGGGCGGGCTGATTTCCGGGCGGCGGACGGTAGCGGCGATTCCGGAGGACGCCGGGCTGCCGGACGGGATGACGCTGGATGAGGAAGGGCGCATCTGGGTGGCGCTCTGGAGCGGCGGCGCGGTGCGGTGCTATTCTCCGGAGGGCAAGCTGCTGGAGGTGGTCGAAGTACCGGCGTCGCAGACGACGTCCTGCTGTTTTGGCGGCGAGGACCTCGGCGTGCTTTACATCACAAGCGCGCGGGACGGGCTGAGCCAGGAGCAATTGGAGCGCGAGCCCGGGGCGGGCGGCGTTTTCGCCGTGCGCTGCGGTGCGCGGGGGCGTCCCATGCGGCGATTCGCAGGCTGAGGCGCGGCCAGCGCCGGGTATTCTGGTGAAAGAGTGGAGGCAAAGACGGAAGATTCGCGGCTGGATGCGAGCCGGCTGGAGAGCCTGCTGGAATCAGCGCGGATTCTGGGTTCGTCTCTGGATCTGCGCGAGCAGCTGAACCACCTGATGCGGACGGTGATGGGCCGTCTGCTGGTGACGCGGGCGCTGGTGGCGCTGCGGGACGGGGACGGGTGGCGCGTGGCTGCGGCGCGCGGGGTGCGCGGCGTGGCCGAAGGCGATCCGGTGACAGAAGAGCGGCTGGAAGAGCTGGGGCTGTCGCTGCGGATTCGGATCGGGGAGGGCGCGCGCGAAGTGGGCGTGCTGGCCACGCCGGCGCCGAGGCGTCCGGGCTGGGAACAGGACGCCGGAGAGCGCGAATTTCTGGAAGCGCTGGTCTCGCTGGCGTCGGCAACGATCGAGAACGCGCAGGCGCACGAGGAGATCGTGGAGGCAAACCGCGCACTGGCGGAGAAGATCCACGAACTGAACACGCTGGTGGATCTGGCGCAGGCGTTTTCGGCGAGCATCGATCCGGAGGAGATCGGGCGGCTGCTGATGCTGACGCTCAGCGGGCGCTGGACGGTGCGGCAGCATGCGCTGCTGGCCTGGCCTGCGGGACAGGAGCCGCTCGAGCTGCTGCGCAATGTGAGCGCGGAGCAGGCGGAGCAGATCCGGCGTGCGGCGCCGCAGGACGGCGAGCCGGCGCGCGAGGGCGCGTACCTGCTGTTGCCGCTGCGGAGCGGGGAAAGCGTCACCGGCGTGGTGGCGCTGGGGCCGCCCGGCTCCGGACAGGATTATTCGCCGGAAGACCTGGAATTCTGCACGGCGCTGGTGGCGCAGGCATCGGTGGCGCTGGACAATGCCTGGCGCTTCCAGGACACGCTCTACCGCCGGCAGATGGAGCGCGAGTTGGAGCTGGCTTCGGCGATTCAGCGCGATCTGTTTCCGCAGGAGCTTCCCCGCGTGCCGGGGCTGGAGCTGGCGGCGGCGAACCGGCAGGCGCGGCTGGTGGGCGGCGATTACTACGACGTGCTGGGGGACAAGGAGAGGCCGTTGCTGGTGGTGGCGGACGTGGCGGGCAAGGGGATTTCGGCTTCGCTGCTGATGGCGACGATCCAGGCGACGTTGCGGGCGCTGCTGGTGTTTCCACAAAGCCTGACGGAGCTGGTGAACCGCGCCAACCGGCTGCTGTGCGGCTCGATGCCCGGCAACCGCTATGCGACGCTGATGCTGGTGCGGTGCGAGGCGGGCAGCGGAGAGTGCGAGTATGTCAACGCCGCGCAATGTCAGGCGATTGTGAGGCGGCAGACGGGGCAGATGGAGCTCCTGGACGCGACGGGCCTTCCGGTGGGCATGTTTCCTGGCGTAAAGTATGAGTCTCGGAGAGTGCGGCTGGCGCCGGGCGACGTGCTGGTGATCTACTCCGACGGAGTGACCGACGCCCAGGCGCCATCCGGGGAGGAGTTCGGCCTGGAGCGCCTGAGGCAATGCGTGGACCAGCTGGCAGGCGAGACGGCGCAGGGGATCTGCGACGGGCTGCTGGAGGCGGTGAGCCGCTTTGTGGAGGAGACGCCGCAGTACGATGACATCACAGTGATGGTGGTGCGGAGGGCCACCGGGACATGAGCGACTTTGACGCCTTGATGCGGCCGTTCGAGCCGTTCCTGGACAGGCGCTGGAAGAGGCGGCTGTGGGGCGTGCTGCTGGCAGGCGCGCCGCTGGTGCTGGCGGCGGGATTCTGGATTCACGGACAGCACTTCCGGCAACCGGGATTCCGGATGCTGATCGACCGGGAGCGTGCGGTGGAGATCGCGCGGGAGACGGCTCGGGCGCACGGAATCGAGACGGCGGACTGGCGGGAGCGCGTGCGGTTCGAGATCCGCCCTGCCACGATGGCCTACTTCCGGGCGCAGGACATCGGCGAGCAGTTCCGCGTGCGGCGCTTCCTGCCAGAGGCGGTGGCGGAGGTGCTGCTGGCGCAGCCGGCTCAGGGGCTGTGGGTGCGGGCCGAGGTGGGCCCGCGGGGATTCGTCACCAATTTCCGCGCCGGCGGGCGGGGCATGAGGGCGCCTGCCGAACCGGGCGCGGAAGAGGTCTCCCGGGCTGCGGCGGAGCGGGAGATCCGGGAATGGCTGGGCGGAATGGCGGTGCGGTTCCTGCGGGAGCCGGAGACGAGCGTGGCGGCCGATGGCGAGGTGGCGGGTGTGCGGCGCTACACATGGAGGCTGGAGCCGCGCAACGCGCCGCAGGTGGAACTGGTGCTCCGGGTGGACGTGATGGGCGACCGGGTGGTGGGGCGGAGCGTGGAGCCCGTGTTTGCTCCGGCGTTTCTGGAGGAGAAGATCTCGAAGCCTTCGGCGGCGGCCGACACGCTGTACGCCTTGCGCCTGCTGGTGATGGTGTTTCTCGTGGTTTATGCCGGCTACCGTTATGCGCGCCGCAGCATGGAACGGGAGGCGCCGCACGGCCGAGCCCTGCTGCTGCTGGCGGTGTTCGTGGCAGCCCGGCTTGCCTTGGGGCTGGCCGACCCGGACAGTCTGGGCGTGCGGTTCGACGCCCCGCAGATGACAGCGGTGGCCACGGCGATCGGTTGGGCGGTGCTGGCGTTGTCGTCCATGCTGATCGGGGCGGTGCTGGGGATGGCGTATGGGGCGGGAGAAGGAGAGCTCAGGGAGGGATGGCCCGGCAAGATCACGTCGCTGGACGCGGCGCTCACGGGGCGGATCTTCTCGTCGAATATCGGCGTGGCGGTGGTGGCGGGGCTGGTGTGGTCGGCCTGGTGGTTTTTTGCCGTGGTGGCAGCGCGTGCGGCGCTGGATCTGCCGGTGACCGAGCAGGCGCTGAACGCGATCGGATTCACGCTGGCGCGATGGCCGCTGGCGGTGCTTTATATCGAGACGCCGCTCGAGGCGGTGGCGCTGAGCGTCTTCGTCCTGCTCGCGCCGCTTGTGTTCCTGCGCCGGCACGTGAGGTGGACCGCGGTGCGCGTGGCGGCGCTGGCAGCGGTGGCGTTGCTTCTGGCGCACGAAGGGAGGGGGGTGGACGCGCTGACACCGGCAGCCTGGGTGGAGGCGGGAGCGCTGGCGGGCGCGGTGGTACTGGCGTTTCTGACCTTTGATTACCTGGCGGCCGTGATGGCTGCAGCGACTCTGAAACTGCTGCTGGAAATCTGCGCTCTGATGGCGGTGCCTTACTGGAGCGAACGGCTCGATGCGGTTTCCGTGGTGGCGGTGGTGCTGATGTTGCCGCTGGCGGCAGCCGCCTGGGCGGGACGCCGTCTGCGAGACGCCGAGGTGCAGCCCGCGCATGCGGCGCGGCTGGCAGAGAGGCTCGAGATGGAGGCGGAACTGGCGGCGGCGCACGAAGCCCAGAGAATGTTGTTGCCGGCGGCGCCGCCGGACGTGCCGGGCGTGGTGCTGGCGGCGGTGTGCCGGGCGGCTCGGGAGGCAAGCGGAGATTTCTACGACTTTTACCGCCGGGCGGACGGACGGCTGTGCGTGGTTGTGGGCAGCGGCAGCGGCGGGCTGGCTGCGGCGCTGGCCATTGGCTTGGCCAAGGGATTCCTGCTGCACGAAAACGTGGCGGGCGCGTCCCTGGCGGACGCTCTCTTGCGGATGGAAAAGCAGCTCGGCGGCGTGTTGCGGCGTTGCCCGGCGACCCTGAGCGTGGGCATGGCCCTGCTGGATCCGCGCAGCGGCGCGCTGGAGCTGGCGCGGGCAGGCGCGTGGCCGAGGATCTTCGTCAGGAGACGCGAGCAGATTGCGTTCGAGCCGGCGCTGCCCCTGTGGACGGCGGGAATCGCCATCGACGTATACCGGACGAAGCTGGACAGGGGCGACGCGGTCCTGATCTGCACACAGGGTCTGTGCGGGCTGGTAGGAAGCGAGGAGTGGAGCGCGCCCGAAGCCCTGCTTTCCGCCCTGCCTTCGGACGAGCCGCCGCCGTTGCAGAGCTGGCTGGAGAGGACGGTCGAAACCATGCGCGCGAGCCGGGGCGCATCCGCGCAGGGCGATCTCACCGCAGTGCTGCTGTGTGTGTGCAGCAGCGCGGCTGAGCGCGAGGAGGCCGCATGAGACGCGCGGTGGCTGCCGCCTGCGCGGCGGCCGGCTTGATCTCCTTGTGGACGCTGATGCCCCGCCACGACGTGGCGCTGGGCGAGGGGCAGCCTGAGCTGGGCCGCGAGGAGGCGATCCGGCGGGCGGTCGAGTGGGCGCGGGAACACGGGGTGGAGATTGCGGGATGGAGGTTTGCGACCGGCGCCGAGATCGATCCGGCGCTGGCGCGAATCCGCAGGCAGCATCCGGGCAGCACGGTGGCGCGGGCGTTCACTCCGGTGCGGATCCGTGTCCTGGCGTTCCACAGCACAGGCGACGCGGTGGAGGTAACGATGACGGCCACGGGGCGGCCGCTGTCGTTCCTGGACCGCCGTCTGGCGGTCTCCGGCGGGAGGGCGGCCGATGCCGCGGGCGAAGAGCTGGCGCGGCTGGCGGGCGCGGAGGCCATGGAATTCCGGCGCACGGCCGAGAATGTCCGGACGCTGGAGGGAAGCCGGAGCGCATGGGAATGGCCTGATCCGGTGCTGAAAGGCGTAGTGGCGCGCGTCGTGGTGGTGACGCGCAACGGCCGGGTGGTGCACAGCAGCTATGAGTTCGCGGCGACGCGCGACGCTGCCGGGCCGCCTCCCGGTGCGGGAAGCCTGCGCGCGGCGTGGGCCGTGGCGCCGCTGGTGAGCGTGGCGGGGATCGGCGGACTTCTGGTGTGGACGCTGTTTGTGACACTGCAGAAGCGGACCGACCCGTTCGCGTTCGCGGCGGGCTTTTTGTGGATTCCGGCGGCCGCCACGGCGGCGGCGTTTCTCTCCGGCAACTACCAGAACGACGCGCTGCTGCGCTCGTTCGAGGAGGGAGTGACCGGGGACAGCCGCCTTGTGCTGGGGGTGACGGTCGCGGCGCTGCAACTGCTCGGGCTGTTCCTGATCCTGGCGGCCGCCTGTGCCGCGGCGCCGCCCTCGCAGATGAAGCGGTGGGCGGCGGCGGCGCTGCTGGTGCAGGGCGTGTGGAAGAACCGCGAGGCGGCTGCGCAAGCGTGGACGGGGCTGGCGGCGGGGGCGCTGATTGGCGCGGTTCCGTATTGGGTGGCCTCGGTCATCGACACGCCACGGGTGCGGTTCCTGGAAGGGACAAACCTGCTGATGGCGCCCGTACCAGCGCTGGAAGCCCTGGAGGGGCTGGCGGCAGGCTGGGAAGTATATCTGGCCGTGCTGTTCCTTTATCCGCGGCTGTCAGGGCGGTGGAAGCGCGGGTGGGCGGCGTGGCTGGGAATGCTGGCGGCTGGCACGGCGATCACGGCGGCCTACCGCGGGGCGTTTCCCCCCGCGCATCCTGCCAACCTGGCCACGGGAGCGCTGATGACGGCGGGCTACTGGCTGACCTACCGCTACGGCGGAATGCTGGCAGCGTGGCTGGCGCCGCTGGGAATGTACGGCGCGGTGCAGGGCGTGCGGCTGGCGCAACTGCCGGCGCCGTCGCTTTCGATGGCCGGCTGGCAGATGCTGGCCCTGGTCGGGGGGGCCGCCATCGCGGCCCTGGGAGCTTCTTTCCTGCTGCCGGAGGCCGACACGCGGGCAATGGAGGCGGAGATGGCGGAGGCGGCCACGGCGCTGCCGCGTTCGCAGCGGGAGAGGTTGCGGGCGGAGCTGGAAGTGGCGCGGCGGGCGCAAGAGGATCTGCTGCCGGCGGCGCCGCCGCAAATCGAAGGCTTCGAAGTGGCCGCCGCGTGCCATCCGGCACGGGAGGTGGGCGGAGATCTCTACGACTGTCTCCCGTGCCCGCACGGGCGCTGGCTGCTGTGCGTGGCCGACGTTTCCGGCAAGGGACTGGGCGCGGCGCTTCACATGACGCTGCTGAAGGGCATGCTCGCCTCGGCGGCGCATCACGCGCCGCCGCCCAGGACTTTGGCCGCGCGTCTGAATCAGGCAGTGGGCGACGCGGGGCGGGGACGGATGTTCACGACGATGTCGCTGCTCATGCTGGACCCCCGTGCGCGCCGGGCCGAGCACGTGCGCGCGGGTCACAATCCGCCGCTCGTGTGGCGCGCCGCCACCGGCGAGTGCGAGTGGCGCAAGCCCCGGGGCATCGGGCTGGGGCTGGCGGGCGCCGCCACGTTCGAAGCCAACCTCGAGACGGAAACGATCGAACTGCAAGCCGGCGATACGTTGGTGATGTACTCGGACGGCGTGACCGAGGACATGAACGAAGAAGGCGAACAGTTCGGCGAGGAGAGGCTGAGGGCGCTGGTGCAGGCTCACGCGGCCGAAGGGCCGCACAGGCTGGCCAGTGCGATCATGGAGGAGGCGCGCCGGTTCCGCGGGCAGGAGGACCTGCACGACGACTGGACGCTGCTGGCGCTCCGGTGCTCCAATGGCGCCGCAGGCGCGCAGGACGGGCAGGGAGAGGTTTGAGGGAGCCGTGACAAGGAGTTTTTCGATCGAAACAGAAGATCACGGAAATGTGCGCGTGCTGGCTTTGCGGGGCTATCTCGACGCGCATACGGCGCCGCGGTTCGAGGCGGCCGTGAAAGAGGAACTGCGCGCGGGCCGGCCCAGGCTGGTGGCCGATTGCAGCAAGCTGGACTACATCTCGTCGGCCGGGCTGGGCGTATTCATGACGTTCATCGACGAGGCGCGCGCGGCGGGCGGGGACATCAAGCTGGCGGCGATCCAGCCGAAGGTCTACCAGATTTTCGACGTGCTGGGGTTCCCGGCGCTGTTCGACATCCAGCCGACGGTGGAAGGCGCGGTGGCGCGGTTTGACGCCGGGGATGGAGAGGGCTGAGGCGATGGCAAGCTACGAGCGCACGTTCTGCCTGCAGGTGCCGTCGTCGACGGAGAACCTGGCGCTGATCCGGGAGTTCGTCTCTGCCATTGGCGAGCAGGCGGGCTTCAGCGAGACGGAGACGGTGCAGCTGGCTCTGGCGGTGGACGAGGCGTGCACGAACGTGATCGAGCATGCCTATCAAAACGAGGCTTCGCACGAGGTGACGGTGCGGGTGACGGTGGACGAAAACGAGATCACGTTCGAGGTGATCGACCGCGGGCGGGGATTCGACCCGACGGCGGAGCCTGTGCTTCCGGTGGAGGAGCTGATCCGGCAGCGGCGCAGCGGCGGGCTGGGGCTGAGGCTGATCCGGACGATCATGGACGACGTGCAGTACCGCATCGTGCCGGGACAGATGAACGAGTTGCGGATGGTGAAGAAGCGGCACGCGGCCGGGGGCGTCAATCCAGCGCCCGGCGCACCTCGGTGAGGATTTCGGCCGCGGACTTCCCTTCCCCGAGCACGGCGGCAGAAGGCGCCGGTCCGTCGGGCGCCCACCGCGCGACGGCGCGCGCGCAGGCGTAGCCCCGGAACACGCAGACCTGAGGGACGCCGGCGGCGGCTGCAGCGTGCTGGCCGGCCGAGTCATAGCCGGCATAGAAGTCCGAGGCCGCGATCATGGCGGCGAAAGAAGCGAAGGAGCCCTCATGAATGCCGATGCGCGCACCGCGGGCGCGGGCGGCTTCCGCGGCGCGGCGCACACGCTGCTCCTCTTCACTGCCGGGCGCGCCGGCATCGATCATGACGAGCCCTTTCCGTTGTGACAGCAGCACGAGCAACTCTTCCTCGAAGGGATCTTCCACGCGCTTGGCGGGATTCTCGCCAACGCCCAGGCTGACCGTGACGACGGGCTGCGAGCCGAAATCGCAACTGAAGCGGGGATGCATCCACGGGACCGCGTCTTCGACTTCCAGCACGCGCAGAGCCCAGTCCTGCGCCAGAGCGGTGAGCGAAGCCCCGCTGTCTCCGCCATACGCGCGGGACTCGAAGAGAAAGTGACGGTCGCGGCTGCAGACGGGGAGAAGCCCGAGTTGCGTGAGGCGGGAGTCCGGATCGAGCACAATAGAGTCCGGCGCGGAGAGCGCCTCGCGGAGCGGATGGAAAATGGCGAGCCGTTCGGCGAGCGTTCCCTGGCGCGGGTAGGGAAGGGGCATGAAGCGAAGGCGCGGGGCCTGCTCGAACAGCTCCCGGTTTTTGGGTGGTCCGGCGAAGACGATGTCGGCACGGGGAAACCGCTGGCGCGCGGCGTCGAGCAGAACGGAGGTGACAGCGATGTCCGCGCCGAGAGTCACGCGCGAGAGGACGAAGACGCGGGCTGGCTCGACGGCGATGCGGCGCGGGAGCCGGGCTTCCCGGTAGTGCTCTTCGAGCTCGGCAGCGGAAAGGGACGGGAGAGCGCGCGCGAAGATGCGGCTGAACAGCGCGGCGTACGCTTCGCAGAGGCGGGGCTCGAAGAGGTCTGCAAGAGGCTCGGCAAGACCCGCGAAGAGGGCGCGGGCGGCTTCCGCGGCGATGCCGGGGTGGGGATCGAGAGCGGCTGCGGCGAGGGCTTCGAGGTCGTCTTCCGGGAAGGGCCCGCCGGCCAGGCAGGCGCGGAGCATTCGCGCGGCCAGCTCACTGGGCGAAGTACTTGCCAACGATGAGCTCCAGCTTTTTCAGGGTTTCCGGGGGGACGGCCCTCTTGTCGGTGATGAGCGCGTGCTCCAGGGCGCGGCTGCAGGTACAGGCGCGCGGCGCGGAGATGTCCAGCAGGCGGACGGCGGCGCGGACGACCTTGGCGGCGTTTTCGGCGTTGTGGGTGAGGTTGCGGATGATGTCGGCCACTGTGACGGCGTCGTGTTCGGGGTGCCAGCAGTCATAGTCGGTGACCATGGCAACAGTCGAGTAGCAGATCTCGGCTTCGCGGGCGAGTTTCGCCTCCTGCAGGTTGGTCATCCCGATGACGTCCATGCCCCAGCTGCGGTAAAGGTTCGATTCTGCCTTGGTGGAGAAGGCGGGCCCCTCCATGCAGAGGTAGGTCCCGCCGAGCTTGGAGGGCACGCCGGCTTCGCGGCAGGCCTCATGCAGCAGTTTCATGAGGGCGGAGCAGACGGGATCGGCAAAAGAGATGTGGGCTACCAGCCCGTCGCCGAAGAAGGTGGAGACGCGCCCGCGGGTGCGGTCGACGAACTGATCGGGGATGACGAAGTCCAGCGGCTTGTGCTCTTCTTTGAGGCTGCCGACGGCGGACAGGGAGAGGATCCATTCGACGCCGAGCTGTTTGAAGCCGTGGATGTTGGCCCGGAAGTTAAGCTCGGAGGGACTGATGCGGTGGCCGCGCCCGTGGCGGGCCAGGAAGGCAACGGGCTTGCCTTCGAGTTCGCCGACGATGTAAGCGTCTGAAGGATCGCCGAAAGGCGTTACGAGCTTCACCTCCTGCTGGGCGGTGAAGCCGGGCATGGAGTAGAGCCCGCTGCCGCCGATGACGCCGATCTTTGCATGGATCTGACTCATACGTTCCTGATGATCGTACAGTCGCGGCGCGGCGCGCTACACGGGCCGCTTACACGAGTTCTTCGCGCTGGGAATCCCAGGAGATGCTGCGCTGCTGGCGGTAGCTCTCCACAGCCATGCGGCAGGCGATGGAGACGCGGAAGCCGAGGTCGAAGGGGCAGGCGGGCTCGCCGCCGTTGCGGATCGAGCGGAAGAAATCCTCCATCAAGGCGTGCTGCGGCGCGCGGCTTGTGCCAAGCCGCTCTGCGCGGTCCTTGACGTTGACACGCTGAGGCGTGTAGCGGATCTGGCTGGCCTTCTGGATGGTGCCGTCGGCGCCGAGGACATCCTCGCCGGAGCCGAGGCGGTCGTTGCCGAAGCCGGAGTTCCAGCTGATGAGCATCTCTTCGGGCTGCTCGAGCGTGACGCACATGGTGTCCGGCACTTCGCGGCCATCCTTCCAGAGGTAGACGCCGCCGGTCATGGTGGCGCGCCGCGGGATGCCGAGATTCAGCGCCTTGTACCAGAAGGCGACCTGGTGGCACATGTTCTCGTAGACGTTGCCGCCGGAATAGTCCCAGAAGAAGCGCCAGTTGATATAGCGGTTGGCATCGAAGGGGCGTTCGGGCGCCTCGCCCAGGAACGCCTTCCAGACGATGTTTTCCGGCGTCATATCCGGGTAGACGGGCCGCGCCCACTGGGGGCGGCCATGGGGCGTGTTGCGGTACATCGTCATGTGGATGGCAGTGATCTTTCCCATGGGTTCGGAGGCGAGAAAAGCGAGAGCGTCCGCCATCATGCCGGAGGCGCAGGACTGATGTCCGATCTGGACGACGCGCCCCGGAGCCCGCCGGAAAGCCTCGCGCATCTTCTTTGCGTGGGCGACGGTGAAAGCCATCGTCTTCTCGAGATAGACGTGCTTGCCGGCCTCGAGCGCGGCGACGAAGTGCTCGCAGTGCAGGTGCTGGGGCGTGGCAATCAGGACGGCGTCGATGGACGGATCGTCCAGGATCGAACGGTAATCGGAAAAAGTCTTCGCCTGGGGGGCGATGGCCTTGGCCTCTTCCAGGCGGCGGGTGTAGACGTCGGCGGCGGCCACGAGTTCGACGTTCTCGCAGGCGAGCGCATGACGCATCAACTCCTGGCCGCGGGAGCCCGGACCGATGATGCCGGCGCGGATGCGGCTGCCCGCGCCGAGAACGGAGGCGGGCGCGGCGAGGCTGGTGGCAAGGCCGGACGCCACCGTGGAGAGGAAATTCCTGCGGGAGGCCATGCTGGCATCATATCGAACCATGCGGCGGCGGAATCTCATCTGGCAGAATGGGGGCTGATGCCCGGAGCAGCGATGCGCGCCGTCAGGCCGGAGAGCGAGAGGGAGTTGGCGGAAGCGCTGGCCGCTGCGGCGGCGGCGGGGCAGCGCGTGGAGATCCGGGGCGCCGGCTCGAAGCGGCGCATGGGAGGCCCGTCGGCGGAGGCGGACGTGGTGATCGAAACCACGGCCCTGTGCCGGGTACGGCAGTACGATCCTCGCGACCTGACCGTGAGCGTGGAAGCGGGCATGCGCTGGAGCGATTTCTGCGAACTGGTGGGCAGGCAGCGGCAGATGGCGCCGCTGGACCCTCCCTGCGCCGGGCAGGCCACCGTGGGCGGCGTGGTGGCGGCCAATTGCAGCGGCCCGAGGAGGCGGCTGTACGGGGCGGCCCGCGACATGGTGATCGGCATGCACTATGCGACGGTGGACGGCGTGGTGGCGCAGACCGGAGGCATGGTGGTGAAGAACGTGGCGGGGTTCGACATCCACAAAGCGTTGATCGGGAGCTTCGGCACGCTGGCAGTGATCACGGTGGTGAACTTCAAGCTGGCGCCGCACCCAGAACACACGCGCACCTATGTGCTGCGTTTCGACATCGCGGCGGCGGCGGCAGCAGCCCGGGACGGTGTGCTGCGCGGCCCGTTGCAGCCGGCAGCGCTGGACGCGCTGAACCCTGCGGCGGCGCGGCTGGCCGGGCTGGACGGCTATTGCCTTCTCATCCGCGCCGGCGGCCCGCTGCCGTTGCTGGAGCGGTATGACCGGGATCTGAAAGACGCCGTGCGGCTCGAAGGCCACGCCGAGGCAGAGCTTTGGAAGGCGATCGAAGAGTTTGCCCCGTCACAGCCCTTCGTGGTGCGGGTCGGGCACAGGCTGTCGGACTTGCAGGCGGTGATGGAAGCGGCGCCGGGCGCCTGCGTGAGCCGCGCTGGAACCGGGATCTCCTACCTGGCTTTCGGCACGGCGGAGGAGGCCGAGGCATGGATGGCGGCGCCGTCCCGGGCGCAGTGGAGCCGGCTGCTGGAATGGTCGAGCGGACCGGCGATGACTTACTGGCCTGATCCCGGCCCGGAGTTGCAGTGGATGCAGAAGCTGAAGCGCACTTTCGATCCGGCAGGAGTCCTGAATCCCGGGAGGCTGTATGGGCGCATTTGAAACGCCGGTTTTCCCGCCGGTGCTGCCCGACCGCCATCCGGACGCGCCGAAGGGCGCCGATCTCGACAAATGCGTCCACTGCGGGCTTTGCCTGAACGCATGCCCGACCTACCGCGAGCTGGGGCTGGAGATGGACTCCCCGCGGGGACGCATCTACCAGATGATTCAGGTGGCCACGGGGGCCGCCGAGATCACGCCATCCTATGTGGAGCATCTGGATCTGTGCCTGGCCTGCCGGGGCTGCGAGAGCGCATGCCCGTCGGGCGTGCCCTACGGGCGGCTGATCGAGGCGGCGCGGGCGGAGATCGAGGCGCGCGTGGAGAGGCCGTGGCTGGAGCGGCTGCTGCGCCGGTTCGTCTTCGAGAGGCTGCTCGTGTCGCGGGGCTGGCTGAAGGCGGCCGGAGCGCTCCTGTACCTGTACCAGGCATCGGGCCTGCAAGAACTGGTCCGCGGCAGCGGGCTGCTGAAGCTGGCCGGGAAACTGGGCCGCATCGAAAGACTGGCCCCGGACGCGGAAGTGCCGTTCTTTTTTTCACAAATCGGCAAGGTATTTCCGGCAAAAGGGGAGAAAAGGAAGCGTGTGGCCCTGCTGGCCGGGTGCCTGGCGAACATCACCTCGGCAAGGCTGAACGAGGCAACGGTCCGGGTGCTTCAGGAGAACGGCTGCGAGGTTGCGGTGCCGGAACATCAGACGTGCTGCGGGGCGCTGCATGTGCACTCGGGGCTGAAGGAGCAAGCGCGGGAGCTGGCCAGGCGGAACATCCGGGCAGTTCTGGAGGGCGGGTTCGACGCGGTGGTGACCAACGCGGCCGGCTGCGGATCGACGCTCAAGGAATACCACGAGCTGCTGGAAAACGATCCGGAGTTTTGCGAAAAGGCAAGAATTTTTGTCTCAAAGGTTCGCGATATCACGGAATTTCTGGATGAAATCGGCCTGCGGCCGCCGGAGAATCCCGTACGCGCCGCGGTGACCTACCAGGACTCCTGCCATCTGGCGCACGGGCAGCGGGTCCGGCAGGCGCCACGGAACCTGATTGCCGCCATTCCGGGCGCAGAGTTCCGGGAGCTGCCGCAATCGGACCTCTGTTGCGGCAGCGCCGGCGTTTACAACATCGTGCATGACGAACTGGCGGCGTCGATCCTGGAGAAGAAGATGGCGCTGGTGAACGCCACCGGGGCGGAGATCGTGACCACAGCCAACGTGGGATGCGCCATCCAGCTCAAAGCGGGAGTGGCGCTGCACGGGAAGGGGCAGCGGGTGCTGCACGTGGTGGAGCTTCTGGATGAAGCTTACGGGCGGCGGGGCGCGTCTTCGCCTGCCGCTCCACCGCCGCCTTCGTTTTGACGAGCGTGCCGGCGAGCGCTTCCCGCGGCAGGCTGCTCACCATGGGCTTGATGATCCATGCCAGGGCCGCCGGGACGTCGCGCGTGAGGCTGATGGCGCGGCATTCCATCAGCAGCCCGCCATCCCGCTCCTCGAGGTGCCAGTAGGAGTGGAGGCGCCAGAGGAAGCCCCATCCGGTGTCCGGCGGTTTCAACTTTTCCGAAGGCTTCCCGGCGTCCTCGACTTCCGAGATACGGACGCTGCGGGACCAGACTTCTGCCTTGGCGGGATCGAGAATCCGGTCCTCGACCTCGTACTCGGTTTCCAGGACAACGGTAATCACCTTCTTCTTGACAACCCGGAACAGCACGCGGCGGCGGGCGCCACTGGAAGAGAGAACGCGAGCCTGCAAAATGTCTCCGCTGTAGATCTCCGGATAGCGCGAGACGTTGCGCAGCACGGATAGCGCGTCTTCCACGCGCGCGCCGGGAACGAAGACGGCGCCGAGCCAGTCGTGGATGAGCGCATGAGGAACCTCTACCGGGTTGTCCGCCTGCCAGGGGGCGATGGCGGGTTCGAAGGGCGCGCCGAGGCGCGGTTGACCGGACGCCCGGCTTCTCATCTCCTGGTCGGCACGCTCCATGTACTTGTTGAATTCGGCCAGGGAGCGCGGATCCAGAGTGGCCGAGTCGAGTTGCGCGGCGGCCAGGCAGAGCAGGAGGAGTTTCACGGGGATCCCTCCCGGCGGCGCAAGAGAACGGTGCGCCGGCTTGCGAGAGCCCGGGCGGCGATGTCGGGGCGCCGGATTCCGCTCATCCAGATTTCTGTGTAGCACACCTGCGCCCCCTTCCCTTGGAGGCGGTTTCGGAGTAATTTATGGGCGGAAGGCAAAACTGGAGGTGAGTATGGCAACGCCGACCCTGGCAGCCCCGCAGCTCCGGCCGGAGGAGTGGGAGCTGCTGGCGCATCTCCTCGAATGCAAGCAGCGAGAGTTGCTTGCCGAAATCCGGCACACGACCAAACGTGCATTCCGCGAAGCTCTGCACGAGCGGCTGGAACAGGTGGAGGAACTGCTGGGCAAGATCCCCCGGACCCCGGACGCGCGAAGGGAGTAGAGGAAAGGAGGCACGATGGACAAGAGATCGCAACCGCATGTGATCCGGACGTGGGCGGTGGAGCGGATCCGCACCCACGCCCAGCCGGCGGCGAAGCCCGCCGCCGGGAAGACGAAGGCGCCGGGCGCGAAGCCCGCGCCGGGCAGGAGGAAATCGTCATGAAGACCCTGGACCGGCTGGTTTCATTTCTTGAAATGAAAGGCGTGGCCTACCGGCACGACCGCCACCCGTTGAGTTACACGGCGAAGGAGACGGCGCAGGCCGAGCATGTCTCGCCACGCAGCTTCGCCAAGGTGGTGGTGCTGCATTCGGAAGACGGCTACGCGATGGCGGTGCTCTCCGCGGACCGGATTGTGGATCTGGACGAGTTGCGGGCTGCGTTCGGCAGCCGTCACATGCGGCTGGCCACCGAAAGGGAGCTCGAGGAGCTGTTCCCGGAGTGCGAACTGGGGGCGATGCCTCCGTTCGGCAACGGGACGCTGTTCGACATCCCGGTGTGGGTGGACGGGCTGCTGCTGGCCGAAGAGACGATCTGCTTCAACGCCGGCACGCACCGCGATGTCATCCAGATGTCCACGGAGGACTGGGAACAGCTGGTGAAGCCGTCGGTGCTGGCGTTTGCGCACGCCGCGGGATAAGGACGCGGAGGAGCGCACAAAGGGCGGGCCCGGCGGGGGCCCGCCCTTGGGAACGGACATCACGGCGCCGCGCTATTCGGCGTCGCCGAAACCTTCGTCGAAGTTCAGATCGGCGCCCTCCGACCCGGCCAGGTAGTTGCCCCGGGTTTCCTCGTCGTAGAGGTTGAGAGGCTCCGACATGATCACGTCCTGCTCCTGGACGGGCTCTTCGACGACTCCCTCTCCGGCAATCCTGGTGCGGCGGTAGTACTCCATGCCGGTGCCGGCAGGGATGAGCCGCCCCATGATCACGTTCTCCTTCAGGCCGCGCAGGTAATCCACCTTGCCGTTGATGGCGGCTTCGGTGAGCACACGCGTGGTTTCCTGGAAGGACGCGGCGGAGATGAAGCTGTCGGTGGACAGAGACGCCTTGGTGATGCCGAGCAGGACGGGCGTTCCGATGGCGGGCCGTCCGCCGGCCTGGCGGACGCGCTCGTTTTCCTCGCGGAACTTGAACTTGTCGACGACCTCTTCGGGCAGGAAGTCGGTGTCGCCGATGTCGTCGATCTTCACCCAGCGCAACATCTGGCGGACGATCACCTCGAGGTGCTTGTCGTTGATGTTGACGCCCTGGAGGCGGTAGACCTCCTGGATTTCATTTACGAGGTACTTCTGGACCTCTTTTTCGCCGAGGACCCGCAGGATGTCGTGCGGGTTGCGGGGGCCGTCCATCAGGGCATCGCCGGCCTTGACGCGTTCCCCGTCCTGAACGCTGATGTGGACGCCGCGCGGGATGAGATATTCCCGTTCCGAGCCGTCTTCGGCGGCGACGGTCAGGCGGCGCTGGCCCTTGACGACGTCGCCGATGCGGACGACACCGTTGATCTCGCTCATGACCGCGGCTTCGCGGGGCTTGCGCGCCTCGAAGAGTTCGACGACGCGGGGCAGACCGCCGGTGATGTCCTTGGTCTTGGTGGTCGCGCGCGGCATCTTGGCCAGCACGTCGCCTGCATGGACGACGCTGCCGTCGCGGACCAGCAGGTGGGCGTTGGTGGGCAACAGGTAGCGCTTCTCGTCGTGCCGCGTGCCGCCCTCGGGGCGGACGATGATGGTGGGCAGGCGCTTCTCGTCCTGGGAGTCGATGATGACCCACTGGGAGAGGCCCGTGACCTCGTCCACCTGCTCGTGGTAAGTGAGGTTCTCGATGATGTCCTTGAAGTGGACGACGCCCGACACCTCGGTGAGGATGGAGAAGGCGAAGGGATCCCATTCGAGGAGCGTCTGGGAGGCTTCGACGCGGGCGCCGTCCTCGACCAGGATCTTGGCGCCGTAAACGACCTGGTAGCGTTCGCGCTCGCGGCCCTTCTCGTCAACGACGGCAAGCAGGCCGGTGCGGTTCATGGCGATGATCTCGCCCTGCGCGTTGCGGACGGTGTTGATGCCGATGTAGCGGGCGAAGCCGTCGTAGCGCGCCTCCTGCTTGTTCTGCTCGACGCCGGCGGCGGCGGCGCCGCCGATGTGGAACGTGCGCATGGTGAGCTGCGTGCCGGGCTCGCCGATGGACTGGGCCGAAAGGATGCCGACGGCCTCGCCGCGCTCGACCAGCCTGCCGGTGGCGAGGTTGCGGCCGTAACAGAGCTGGCAGACGCCGCGGCGAGACTCGCAGGTGAGCACGGAGCGGATCTTGACACGGTCCGTGCCGGCGTCCTCGATGGACTGCGCGATCTCTTCGGTGATCTCCTGGTTGGCCTGGACCAGGATGTTGCCTTCGTAGTCCTTGACGTCCTCGAGGGCCACGCGGCCGACGATGCGGTCGCGCAAATGCTCGATGATCTCGCCGGACTCGATGATCGGCTCGACGAAGATGCCTTCGGTGGTGCCGCAGTCGTACTCGCTGACGATGACATCCTGCGCCACGTCGCAGAGGCGGCGCGTGAGGTAGCCCGAGTCGGCGGTCTTCAGGGCGGTGTCGGCGAGGCCCTTGCGGGCGCCGTGCGTGGAGATGAAGTACTGGAGGACGTTGAGGCCCTCGCGGAAGTTCGCGGTGATGGGCGTTTCGATGATTTCGCCGTTGGGCTTGGCCATCAGGCCGCGCATGCCGCTGAGCTGGCGGATCTGCTGGCGCGAACCGCGGGCGCCGGAGTCGGCCATGATGTAGATGGGATTGAGCCTGCCGGCGCGGTCGTCCTGCTCCATGGCGCGGAACATCTCGGCCGAGACTTCGTCGGTGACCTTGTTCCAGATCTCGATGATCTTGTTGTAGCGCTCGCCCTGCGTGATGGCGCCTTCCTGGTACTGGTTTTGCACCTCGAGCACCTGGCGTTCGGCTTCATGCACGAGGCGCGGCTTGGATTCCGGCACCACCATGTCGTCGATGCCGATGGAGACGCCGGCGCGGGTGGCGGAAAGGAAGCCGAGGTCCTTGATGTCGTCCAGCAGCTTCACGGTCGGCTGCAGGCCGAGTTGCAGATAACAGTACTGGACGAGCTGCGTGAGGCCCTTTTTCTTCAGCAGGCCGTTGATGAAGGGCAGTTCCGGCGGCAGGATGTCGTTCAGGAGAACGCGGCCGACGGTGGTCTCCATGTCGGTCTTGCGGTATTCGACCGGCTCGATGTGGAGCAGATCCTGGGCGTCGCGCGCAGTGGACAGGTCGAGGACCTTTCCGGTGTAGCGAAGCGTGATGGGCGTTTGCGTTTCGACCTCGCCCATCTCGTAGGCGATCAGCACGTCCTCGACGGAGGCGAACTTTTTGCCCTCGCCCTTGGCGCCGCGGCGGGCCTTGGTGAGGTAGTACAGCCCCAACACCATGTCCTGCGTCGGCACGGCGATGGGGGCGCCGTGAGCGGGCGACAGGATGTTGTTCGAGCTGAGCATCAGCACGTGCGCTTCGATCTGCGCTTCCGGCGAGAGGGGGACGTGGACGGCCATCTGGTCGCCGTCGAAGTCGGCGTTGAAAGCGGTGCAGACCAGGGGATGGATCTTGATGGCCTTGCCGTCAACGAGGACCGGCTCGAAGCCCTGGATGCCGAGGCGGTGCAGCGTGGGGGCGCGGTTGAGCAGGATGGGGTGGTCCTTGACGACTTCTTCGAGGATGTCCCAAACGACGGGGTCCTGCTGCTCGACGAGCTCTTTGGCCTGCTTGATGGTCGTGGAATGGCCGCGCTGTTCGAGCCGGTGATAGATGAAGGGCTTGAACAGCTCGAGGGCCATCTTCTTGGGGAGGCCGGCCTGATGGAGCTTGAGTTCGGGGCCAACGACGATGACGGAGCGGCCGGAGTAGTCGACGCGCTTGCCGAGCAGGTTCTGGCGGAAGCGTCCCTGCTTGCCCTTGAGCGCGTCGGAGAGCGATTTGAGCGGGCGGTTGTTGGCGCCGCGGAGCACGCGGCCGCGGCGGCCGTTGTCGAACAGGGCGTCGACGGCCTCCTGGAGCATGCGCTTTTCGTTGCGGACAATGACGTCCGGCGCATGCAGCTCGATGAGCTTCTTCAGGCGGTTGTTGCGGTTGATGACGCGGCGGTAAAGGTCGTTCAGGTCGCTGGTGGCGAAACGGCCGCCGTCGAGAGGAACCAGCGGGCGCAGTTCGGGCGGGATGACCGGCAGCACGCTGAGGATCATCCACTCGGGCTTGTTGCCGGAGCGGAGGAAGCTCTCCACCACGCGGAGGCGCTTGGCGTACTTCAGCTTCTTCTGCTGGCTCTGCTCGGTCTTCATCTTCTCGCGGATTTCGACCGAGAGAGCTTCGATGTCAAGCTTGCGGAGCAGTTCGCGGACGCCCTCGGCGCCCATCATGGCGACGAACTTGCCGGGGTATTCGGCCTCAAGCTGGCGCTTCCGCTCGTCGGTGATGACCTCGCCTTTGGCGAGACCGGGGACCTCGCCAGGATCGACGACGACGTAGGCTTCAAAGTAGAGGACGCGCTCGAGGTCGCGCAGGGTGATGTCGAGCAGGTAGCCGATGCGCGAGGGCAGCCCCTTGAAAAACCAGACGTGGGAGCAGGGACTGGCCAGCTCGATGTGGCCCATGCGCTCGCGGCGGACGCGGGAGAGGGTGACCTCGACGCCGCACTTGTCGCAGATCACGCCGCGGTGCTTCATGCGCTTGTACTTGCCGCAGAGGCACTCCCAGTCGGCGATGGGTCCGAAGATGCGGGCGCAGAACAGCCCGTCGCGCTCCGGCTTGAAGGTGCGGTAGTTGATGGTCTCCGGCTTGGTGACTTCGCCGTGGGACCAGCTGCGGATCTTCTCCGGCGAGGCGAGGCTGATGCGGATGCAGTCGAAGTCCGCAATCAGGTTCGACCGATCGTAGGGGGATGATCTGTACATGTCTGCCTCCTGTCCTTTCCGGGGTCAGTCTGCGGCGAGGGCCGTTTCAAACGGCTCCTGGCTTCTCTTGATCAGCTCCACGTCGAGGCACAGGGCCTGCAATTCGCGGATGAGGACGTTGAAGGATTCGGGCACTCCGGGCTCGGCCGCGGCCTCGCCCTTGACGATGGCCTCGTAGATCTTGGCGCGCCCGAAGACGTCGTCGGACTTGGCGGTGAGCAGTTCCTGGAGCACATAGGCGGCGCCGTAGGCCTCCAGCGCCCAGACTTCCATTTCGCCGAAGCGCTGGCCGCCGAACTGCGCCTTGCCGCCGAGCGGCTGCTGCGTGATGAGAGAGTAGGGCCCGATAGAGCGGGCATGGATCTTGTCGTCGACAAGATGGCTGAGCTTGAGCATGTAAATGACGCCGACGGTGACGGGCTGCTCGAAGGGCTGCCCGGTCATGCCGTCGTAGAGGGTCACCTTGCCGGAGGTGGGGATTTCGGCCTCGGAGAGCTCGCGCTTGATGTCTTCCTCGCTGGCGCCGTCGAAGACCGGCGTCGAGTAGCGCCTGCCGAGCTTGAGCCCGGCCCAGCCGAGGTGCGTCTCGAGAATCTGGCCGACGTTCATTCGCGAGGGGACGCCGAGCGGGTTGAGAATGATCTCCACCGGCGTGCCGTCCTCGAGATAGGGCATGTCCTCCTCGGGGACGATCTTCGAGATGACGCCCTTGTTGCCGTGGCGTCCGGCCATCTTGTCGCCGACGCTCAGCTTGCGGCGCATGGCGATGTAGACCTTGACGACCTTGATGACGCCGGGAGGCAGTTCGTCTCCCTTCTTGAGCTTGTCGATCTTCTCCTGGGTCACCTTTTCCAGGACGGCGATCTGGCGCGAGGTCAGCTCCTCGATCTCGTCGATGGCCTCGTTCAGGCGGGGATCCTTCGCGCTGAGCTTCATGCGCTTGAGGTCGCGCGCGCGCAGCTTGTCGAGGACGTCGCGCGTCAGCGGCGCGCCCTTGGCAAGCAGCTTCTTGTTGGTCTTTTCGTCGTGGAGGTCGGCCAGCAGTTCCTTGCCTTCGAAGAGCGCCTCCAGACGCTTGGCGCGCTCATCGGCGAGGATGCGCTTCTCGTCCTCGAGGTTGCGGCGCAGCTTGGCTTCCTGGCTCTCGAGGATGTCGCGGCTCCGCTGATCGAGATCGGCGTTCTTGCGCGAGAAAACACGTGCGTCGACGACGACGCCCTCGATGCCGGCCGGGCAGTACAGGGAGGCGTCCTTGACGTCGCCCGCCTTCTCGCCGAAGATGGCGCGCAGGAGCTTCTCTTCCGGCGTGAGCTGGGTCTCGCCCTTCGGCGTGACCTTGCCGACGAGGATGTCGCCGGGCTTGACCTTGGCGCCGATGCGGATGATGCCGCTCTCGTCGAGGTTGCGGAGGAAGCTCTCGCTGATGTTGGGGATATCGCGGGTGATCTCCTCCGGGCCGAGCTTGGTGTCGCGGGCCTCGGTCTCGAACTCCTCGATGTGGATGGAGGTGTAGCTGTCCTCCTTGACGAGCTTCTCGCTGACGATGATGGCGTCTTCGAAGTTGTAGCCGCGCCAGGGCATGAAGGCCACCAGAACATTGCGGCCGAGGGCGAGCTCGCCATGATCGGTGCAGGGCCCGTCAGCGAGGACCTGGCCCTTGCGCACGCGCTCGCCGACCTTGACGATGGGCTTCTGGTTGATGCAGGTGTTCTGGTTGGAACGCTTGAACTTGGTGAGCGGATAGATGTCGGCGCCGACTTCGCGCGACATCTGCCCTTCGTGAACGCTGCCCTCGACGCGGACAATGATGCGCTCGCTGTCGACGCTGTCGACGATGCCGGAGCGCCGGCAGAGCACCACTGCGCCGCTGTCGCGGGCCGTCACGTGCTCCATGCCGGTGCCGACGATGGGCGCCTCGGCGCGCAGCAGCGGAACGGCCTGCCGCTGCATGTTGGAACCCATGAGAGCGCGGTTGGCGTCGTCGTTCTCAAGGAACGGAATCAGCGAGGCGGCCACCGAGACAAGCTGCTTCGGGCTGACGTCCATGTACTGGATCTGCTCGCGCTCCAGCAGCGTGAAGTTGCCCGCCTTGCGCGCGTTGACCAGCTCGTCGACGATGCGGCCGTCCTTGTCCAGCTTGAGGTTGGCCTGGGCGATGACGTAACGGTCCTCGTCCCACGCCGAGAGGTAGTCGCAGTGGGACTCGAACTCGGGCGGGTTGTCCTTGCCGCGGAAGGAGGCAAGGATCTTGTCCGCCTCCCTGCGCGAAAGAACCTGGCCGACCTTGAGGCTGGACGCGCCGGGATTGATCACGCGCACTTCGTCCAGCACGCCGCCGTTGTTGACGCGGCGGTAAGGGCTCTCGATGAAGCCGTATTCGTTGATGCGCGCGAAGCAGCTCAACGAAGAGATCAGGCCGATGTTGGGACCTTCCGGCGTTTCGATCGGGCAAATGCGCCCGTAGTGGGTGGGGTGGACGTCGCGGACTTCAAATCCGGCGCGCTCGCGGCTGAGGCCGCCCGGGCCCAGGGCCGAAAGCCGCCGCTTGTGGGTGATCTCCGACAGCGGGTTGGTCTGGTCCATGAACTGCGAGAGCTGGCTGGAGCCGAAGAACTCGCGGATGGCGGCCATGACGGGCTTGGCGTTGACCAGATCGTGCGGCATGGCCGTGGACATCTCCTGGTAGACGGCCATCTTTTCCTTGATGGCGCGCTCCATGCGGACCAGGCCGATGCGGAACTGGTTTTCCAGCAGCTCGCCGACGGCGCGGACGCGGCGGTTGCCGAGGTGGTCGATGTCGTCCACCGACCCGATGCCTTTGCGGAGGCGCAGCAGGTAGCGGATGGTGTCGGTGAAGTCGCGGCGCTCGAGCGTGCGGCGGTCGAGCGGGTTCTCGCTGACGTTGGGCTCGCCGGCGGCCTTGCGCTGGCGCTGCTGCTCGAGCCAGCCCTCGGGGGTCCACTCGGCGTTCTCGTAGATCTTGATGTTGAACTTCATGCGGCCCACGCGCGAGAAGTCGTACTTGCGAGGGTCGAAGAACATCCCCTGGAAAAGCTGCTGGGCGGTGTCGAGGGTGGGGGGATCGCCGGGGCGCAGCTTTTTGTAGATCTCGAGCAGGGCCTCGTTGGTCGTGCGGATCGGATCCTTCTTGAGCGTGGCGGAGATGACAACGCCGACGTCGTCCCGCTCGGGGAAGAAGATTTCGATGTTCTTGATGCCGGCGTCGAAGATCTGCGCCAGGCGCGTGGCGGTGAGTTCCTGGTTGGCCTCGGCCAGCACTTCGCCGGTTTCGCGGTCGATGACATCGGCGGCGACGAAGGCGCCTTCCAGGTCGGTGGTGGCCACTTCGACGGCGTCGATGCGCGCCTTCTTCAGCGCCTCCAGGGTGGCCTCGCGGATCTTGCGGTGAGCCGGATGGATGGTCTCCCCGCTCTTGGCCGTGACCGCCTGCGTCAGCTTCACGCCCACCAGCGAATCGTCCACCTTCCAGAACACGCGCCGGTCCTTCAGGACCAGCGTGGTGATCTTGTAGAACGACTTCAGGATCTCCTCGTCGCTCTGCATGCCGAGAGCGCGCAGGAAGGTGGTGCCATAAAACTTGCGCTTGCGGTCGATGCGCACGTACAGGAGGTTCTTGCTGTCATACTCGAACTCGACCCAGGAGCCGCGGTAGGGGATGATCTTGCCCAGGTAGTAGCTCTGCGCCGGGAGCCTCTCGAAGAAGACGCCGGGGGAGCGGTGCAGCTGGCTGACGATGACGCGCTCGGTGCCGTTGATAATGAACGTCCCGTTGCGGGTCATCAACGGGATCTCGCCGAAGAAGACCTCCTGCTCCTTCATGTCGCGGAGGCTGCGGTTGCCCGCCTCATCCTTGTCGAACATGCGGAGCCGGATGGTGACCTTCAGCGGCGCGGCGAAGGTCATGCCGCGCTCCTCGCACTCCGCCTGGTCGTACTTCAGCTGAAGCCCGACGGGATCGCCGCAGCGCGGGCAGAAGGTGACGAGGTTGCGGTTGAAGGTGCCGCACTTGTGGCAGATGACGTCGCCGGTGTGATAGGGATCGGTGCGGACGCGCGCGCCGCAGGCCGGGTTGCGGCACACTGTGCGCAGGTGGTGCAGGCCCTTCAGGTGGCCGCACTTGCACTCCCAGTTGCCGATGGTGTAGTCGACGAATTCCAGTTCGGAAAACCCGCGGAAGTCGCTGATGGGGAAGACGCTCTGGAAGACGCTCTGCAACCCGATGTCGTCACGCTCGTCGGGCAGGAGGTCCATCTGCAGGAAGCGCTCGTAACTGCGCTTCTGGACCTCGATGAGGTTGGGAATCGGGATGGACGTCTTGACGCGCGAAAATTCCACACGCTCGGACGGCGTGCCAGCCGAGGCAGTTGACATTCTCCACTCCTTTCGTGCCTACGCGGCTCGCCGGGACGGCGGCACGCGGCACGGGCGCCCGGCAGTCTGCCTGGCACCGTCGAAAGTTGACAGTCGAACTTGGATCAGGGAGATGCCCGGCGCAGGGACGTCTGTCACCAAGGGCAGGGATGCAGTTTGCGAAAAGGGGATAGCCGGACCGGAGGGCGCGAAGACACACCCCGCCCCGAAGACGATAGCAACGGGCACCATTGCCGCCCTCCGCTCAGTGGCGGAGGCGGGGCGGTTCAAAGATGGCACAGGCGCGGCGCTTCCTGGTTCGGCTCCAGATTCTGATGTCCAACACTGTAGCAGAGCGGAGGCTGCGGCGTCAAACGGCGGCGCCAACCCGCTGCGCCGGCCCGCCCGGAACCGGGCGGCCGCGCACAGACACAGGGACCGGAGGCCGCGCGAGGACACCGCCCGCGCCGGCTACTGAATCTCGACCGTGGCGCCGGCTTCGACGAACTTTTTCTTGATCGCCTCGGCCTCTTCCTTGGTCACGCCCTCTTTGATGGCCTTGGGGGCGGACTCGACGAGGTCCTTCGCCTCCTTCAGGCCAAGACTGGTGACTTCGCGAACCACCTTGATCACGTTGATCTTGTTGGCGCCCGCCGAGGTCAGCACGACGTTGAACTCGGTCTTCTCCTCGGCCGGAGCGGCCGCGGCGGCGCCACCGGCCGCAGGGGCGGCAACGGCGACGGCGGCGGCGGCGGCGGAAACACCCAGCTTCTCCTCCAGAAGCTTCACGAGCTGGGAAGCCTCCAGCAGCGTGAGTCCCTGGATCTGTTCAGCAATCGCATTGATGTCAGCCATGTTTCTCGATTCTCCCTATCAAATAATCCCTTCCTGCTCCACATTGCTCGCCCGGCTCCCTGCGGGAGCCAGCGCAGGGCTCGCACCGGCTAGGAGGCGAACTTGTTTTCCTTCACGCCCTGGTCGACGACCACGGCGAGGTTGCGAGCCACTCCCTGCAGCGCAGTCACCAGCCGTTGGGCCGGGGCGTTGATCAGGTAGAGCAGCTTCGCGTAGATCTCTTCCTTCGGCGGCATGCTGGCCAGTTCCTGGATGGCCTTGAGGTCGATGGCGCGCCCCTCGACGAGCCCCGCCTTGAAGGTGATCACCGGATTGGCCTTGGCGTAATCGCTGAGCGCCTTGGCCAGAGCCACGGGATCGCCGGCGGTGAACGCCACAGCGGTGGTGCCCTTCAAATTGCTCAGCACCTCCGCCGCGGGCAGGCCTTCAGCGGCCTTCTCGGCCAGAGTGTTCTTCACCACGCGATACATGCCGCCGGCGCCGCGCACAGCCTTGCGGAGTTCGAAGTCCTGCGCCACGGTCAGCTTGTCGAAGCTGGTGACGAACACAGTCCCGCTGGCCAGCAAATCCTGGCGCAACTGGTCCAGATCCTGCTGCTTTTGTTTTCTGTCCTTCATTGGCGTTCCTCCCGCGTCACGTCAGGCGATGCGCATGTTGTAAGGGGTCACGTCGAGGCTGACGCCCGGCCCCATCGTGGAGCAGACCGTCGCGCTCTTCACGTAACGTCCCTTGGCTGCCGCGGGCTTGGCGCGAACAATGGCCTGGATGAGCGTGGAAGCATTCTCCAGCAGCTTGTCGGTGGCAAAGCTCACCTTGCCGACGGGCGCATGAATCACGCCGGTCTTGTCGACGCGGAACTCCACCTTGCCTGCCTTGACCTCCTGCACGGCGCGGGCCACGTCCACGGTGACCGTGCCCGTCTTGGGGTTGGGCATCAGTCCGCGCGGGCCGAGCAGCTTGCCGAGCTTGGCCATGGAGCGCATCATGTCGGGCGTGGCGATCACGGCGTCGAAGTCCAGCCAGTTCTCTTTCTGGATCTTCTCGATCATGTCCTCGCCGCCCGCAAAGTCGGCGCCGGCGGCTTCCGCCTCCCGGATCTTTTCGCCGGAGGCGATCACCAGCACGCGCTTGGTCTTGCCGAGCCCGTGCGGGAGCACCACCGTGCCGCGCACCATCTGGTCGGCGTGGCGGGGATCGACGCCGAGGCGCATATGCACCTCCACGGTTTCGTCAAAGCGCGTGAATTTCAGCTTCTGGACGAGCGGGATCGCCTCTTCCAGGCTGTAGGGGCGCTTTTCCACCTGCTGCACGGCAGCAACGTATTTTTTCCCTGGTTTTCTTGCCATATGCCTGACTGGTCCAAACGGCGCCGTCCTGCCCTTTCGGGGGCGGCCGCCTCCCAACTTGACCGGGCGGCAGGAGCCGGAAATCCGCGCACCGCCGCCACACGATTGCAAAGAGCGGGAACTCTTCTAACCTAGCACAACGCCGCGGGCTCTGTCCACGCGCGGCGCCTCAGGGCACCACATCGACGCCCATCGAGCGGCAGGCGCCCTTGACCTGCGCCACGGCAGATTCGAGATCGAAGCAGTTGAGATCCGGCATCTTGATCCGCGCGATCTCCTCCACCTGCTTCATGGTGATCTTGCCCACCTTGCTCTTGTTCGGCTCGGCGCTGCCTTTGGCCAGATTGCAGGCCTTCTTCACCAGCACCGCCACAGGCGGAGTCTTGGTGATGAAGGTGAAAGAGCGGTCCGAATAGATGGTGATTACCACCGGAATGATCAGGCCTTCCTGCGCGGCGGTCTTGGCATTGAACGCCTTGCAGAATTCCATGATATTGACGCCCTGAGGACCGAGCGCCGTGCCCACGGGCGGCGCGGGGGTGGCCTTGCCGGCGGGGATCTGAAGCTTCACCTGCGCTGTGACTTTTTTCGCCATGACTCGAAATTCCTGTCAATAAACCTGCCTAGCTTACCTTTTCCACCTGGAGAAAATCCAGCTCTACGGGGGTGGAACGGCCGAAAATGGTCACCAGAACACGGAGGGTATTGCGCTCGGGATTGACCTCGTCGACCTTGCCCTGGAAATTGGAAAACGGCCCGTCGATGATGCGCACCGTCTCGTTCTTCTCAAATGTCAGCTTCGGCCTCGGCCGCTCGGCCGAAGCCGCCTGGCGGTTGAACACGGCGTGGACCTCTTCTTCGGAAAGGGGCACCGGCGTGTTGCCGCCGCCCACGAAGCCGGTGACGCGCGGCGTGTTTTTGATCTGGTGCCAGAGGTCGTCGTCCATGGCCATCTGCACCATCACATAGCCGGGATACAGCAGCCGTTTGCTGGTGACCTTCTTGCCGTTGCGCAACTCGACCACCTCTTCGGTGGGGATGAGGATCTGGCCGATCTTGTGCGTGAATCCGTAAGCCTGGGCGCGGGCGCGAAGCGACTCGGCCACTTTGTTCTCGAAGCCGCTGTAGGTGTGGATGATGTACCACTGCATGCCGGGAGCGGTCTCTTCCGGCGCGGCCGCGGCCGCTCCGGCCTCGGTCGCGGGCGCCTCCGCAGATGGCTCTGCCGCCTCCGCGGCAGCCTCCGTCGCCGGCAAGGACGTTTCCGGCCCGCTCTCCTCCGCAGGCACTTCGGGAGCCTGTTCCAGCCCGTTGGTTTCAAATTCCTGATCCGGCATCGGTCGATTCGTCCTTGCGCGTCCCGGCTTCAACGGCGCGCCAGCGCGTCGAAGATCTTGGTGATGGCCCGGCCAAGAACCAGGTCGACAACAGCGAAGTAGGCGGCGAACAGAAAGACGGCGGCAATGACCACCGCGGTGGTGGCCTGCACCTGCTGGCGTGTGGGCCAGGTGACGCGGCGCATCTCCGCCTTCAGATCGGCGACGTACTCCTTCGCCGCCGCCAGCCAGCCCGCGACGCTCTTCTTCTCCGGCTGGCTTCCGCTGTTCGCTGCAACTGTTGCCATGCTGGG
Source organism: uncultured Arcobacter sp. (assembly GCA_964458495.1). Lineage (GTDB taxonomy): Bacteria > Acidobacteriota > Terriglobia > Bryobacterales > Bryobacteraceae > JANWVO01. The sequence goes on along the minus strand of CAYWJB010000022.1, from coordinate 309 downwards.
CACCTGTCTGTCAGAGTCACTCCCGCAGCCCGGCCCGCGCCGAACCGCATTCCCTAGCCCCGGCCGGATGCCGGCTACCGATTCCCCTGTCGTTTTGAGATGGGAGGAAGTGGCAGGGGCTGAGGGAATCGAACCCCCACTCGCGGTTTTGGAGACCGCCGGTCTACCGTTAACCTAAGCCCCTGGGGCAAATACCTCTATATTGTACCGCGCCCGGCAGCGGCCTCGCAGCCCTGCCGGGCAGAAACGCCTGCGCTATTCGAGAATCTCGGTCACCGTGCCGGCGCCGACCGTGCGCCCGCCCTCGCG
>CAYWJB010000021.1:0-60821 GCA_964458495.1 uncultured Arcobacter sp. | reverse complement strand
CGGCTAGCTCAGTTGGGAGAGCACCGCGTTCGCAACGCGGGGGTCGTGGGTTCGAGTCCCATGCCGTCCACCATTCGCACCTCCCCGCTCTCTCCCTCAGCCGTTCGAGCGGCCCGGGTTATCCTGAGAGTGTTCCCGTGATCGAGAGAGCCATCCCGCACTTTTCGCAGCCCGCCTCCGGCCTTCCGCTCCGGGAAGGCCTGGCACTCCGCCTGGGCCGCTCTCCGGCGGCGCCGGCCTTGCCTTGCGCGGCACGGCGGTTCGAGGTGGGGCGTTGATGGAAGCCACCATCGGCACGCCGCTGCTGTGGGGCGCATTCACGGTGCTGGTGCTGGCGCTTCTGGCGCTGGATCTGGGCGTGTTCCACCGGCGCGTGCATGTCATCCGCACGCGCGAGGCCCTTTTGTGGTCGGTCTTCTGGATCTGCCTCGCCCTGGTTTTCAACGTCGCCGTGTACCACTGGTTCGGCAAGGCGCACGCGCTTGAGTTTTTCACGGGCTACGTGATCGAGAAAGCGCTCTCGGTCGACAACATCTTCGTCTTCGTGGTCATCTTCACCTACTTCGCGGTCCCGCAGGAGTTGCACCACCGCGTGCTGTTCTGGGGCATTCTGGGAGCGCTGGTGCTGCGCGCCGCCTTCATCCTGGCCGGCGCGGCGCTGATCCAGTCGTTCCACTGGGTGATCTACATCTTCGGCGCCTTCCTGATCTTCACCGGCGCCAAACTGTTCCTGGACCGCGGTTCCGAGGTGCATCCGGAACAGAACCCCGTCTTCCGCCTCTTCCGGCGCTTTGTCCGCAGCGTGGAGGGCTACCGGGGCGCGAAGTTCTTCGTCACCGAAAACGGCGCGCGGTATGCCACGCCGCTCCTGCTGGTGCTGGTCTGCATCGAAGCCACCGACGTGGTCTTCGCGCTGGACTCGATCCCGGCGATCTTCGCGGTCACGCGCGACCCGTTCATCGTCTACACGTCGAACATCTTCGCCATTCTCGGCCTTCGTGCCCTGTACTTCCTGCTGGCCGGCATCATCCCGAAGTTCCGCTACCTGCGCGTGGGTCTTGCCATTGTGCTCGTGTTCGTGGGGATCAAGATGGTCATCGAGGGCTTCTATGAGATCCCCATCATCATCTCGCTGGCCTTCATCCTGACGGTGCTCACCCTGTCCGTGCTGCTGTCGTGGCTCATCCCCGAGCGCGCCCCGGCGCCCGTGGCGCCGGGCAAGGGCTCCGAGCCCGGCGCCTGAGGCCCCTGCCCGGATCCGAAATCCTGTAGGATGGCGGGCGACGGCCATGAGACTTGCAACCCTCGCACTCTTTCTGTGCGCCACGCTCGGCGCGCAAACCTGGACCCCCCTGTTTGACGGCAAGACCCTGAACGGCTGGGAGGTCTGCAACGGCTACGCGACTTACGCGGTGGAAGACGGCGCCATCGTGGGCACCACTGCCGAAGGCAGCCCCAACAGCTTCCTGTGCACGAAGCGCGAATACGGCGATTTCATTCTGGAGTTCGAGACCAAGACCGACCCGGCGCTGAATTCCGGCGTGCAGATCCGGTCGCACCGGTATCCGGACGAGGGGCCCATCCTCGTCTTCGAGAATGGCAAGTGGGTCTCGCGCAAGGTGCCCAAGGGGCGTGTGTATGGCTACCAGGTGGAGATCGCCAACGAGAAATCCGGCTCGTCGGGCGGCATCTATGATGAGGCGCGGCGCGGCTGGCTGCACAACATCGCCTCGGACCCGGCGGCGTCGAAGGCCTTCAAAGACAACCAGTGGAACCACTACCGGATCGAAGCCCGCGGCGACACGATGCGCGTGTGGGTCAACGGCGTGCCCTGCGCCCATCTGACCGACCCCATGGACCAGAGCGGCTTCATCGCTCTTCAGGTGCACGCCTACAAGGGCGAGCGTCCCGCGCAGGTGCGATGGCGCAACATCCGCATCCAGGACCTCGGGCGGCATGCATGGCGGCGCATCTGGGACGGCAGCACATGGCAGGGATGGAAACACAACGGCGCCGGGCTGGCAGAGATCGTGGAGGGCGCCTTCCGGCTGAGGTCCAAGGACGACGACCCGCGCATCGCCATGGTGCTGAGCGAGCGCTCCTTCCGCGACCTCACACTGCGTCTGAAGTTCAGAATCCTCAAGGGGAACTCGGGCGTGTTTGTTCGCACAGCCCCCCAGAACTACGCCGCCTACGAGGTGGAAGTGGATGCCGTGGCGCGCACCGGCGGCTTCTGGGAGACCGGGCCGAACGGCCGGAAGTGGGTGACCGGGCCGGAGGACAACGCCGTGGTCCATGCGGGCGAATGGAACGAGCTGACGGCGTCGCTCCACGGCCACCGGATCGTCTTCCACATCAACGGTGTCAAGACGCTGGAGTTGCCCGACGACACGGCAGGGCGGCTCGACGGCGTCATCGGCCTGCAGGCGCACGGCGCCAAGCGGCCCACCGAAGTCTGGTTCAAGGACATCGAGATCCTCGAGCCGGCCAAGTAAGCGGAGCGAGAAAATACAACGGGCGCCGCCCCGGAAGGACGGCGCCCGGATGGAATTTCCGCCTCCGGCGGGCCGCTCAGTAGCGGTAGTGCTCCGGCTTGAATGGCCCTTCCACGGGGACGCCGATGTAGTCCGCCTGCTTCCGGGTCAGCCGCGTCAGCTTCACGCCGATCTTCTCCAGGTGCAGCCGGGCCACCTCCTCGTCGAGCTTCTTCGGCAGCATGTAGACGCCCGGCTTGTAGGCGTCGCGGTTCTTCCACAGATCCATCTGCGCCAGCACCTGGTTGCTGAACGAGTTTGACATCACGAAGCTCGGATGGCCGGTGGCGCAGCCGAGGTTCACGAGACGCCCTTCGGCCAGCAGATAGATCTGGCGCCCGTCCGGGAACGTGTAGCAGTCCACCTGCGGCTTGATGTTCTTCTTGATCACGCCGGGGGCGGAGTTCAGCCGGTCCACCTGAATCTCGTTGTCAAAGTGGCCGATGTTGCACACGATCGCCTGGTCCTTCATCTTCTCCATGTGCTCGAGCGTGATGACGTCGCAGTTGCCCGTGGCGGTGACGTAGATGTCGGCGCGGCCGAGCGTGTCCTCCACCGTGGTCACCTCGAAGCCTTCCATGGCGGCTTGCAGAGCCGTGATGGGGTCGATTTCGGTGACGATCACGCGCGCGCCGAACGCCCGCAGGGAGTGGGCCGAGCCCTTGCCCACCTCGCCGTAGCCGCACACCACCGCCACCTTGCCTGCCACCATCACGTCCATGGCGCGCTTCAGCCCGTCGGCCAGCGATTCGCGGCACCCGTACAGGTTGTCGAACTTCGACTTCGTCACCGAGTCGTTCACGTTGATCGCCGGCACCAGCAGCTTGCCCTCCTGATGCATCTTGTAAAGCCGGTGCACTCCCGTGGTGGTCTCCTCGCTGACGCCCTTCCACTCCGCCACCATGTCGTGCCAGCGGCGCGGGTTCTCGGCGTGGATCCGCTTCAGCAGATCCTTGATCACCTGCTCTTCGTGCGACTCCGAAGGCTCGTTCACCCAGTTGGAGCCTTCCTCCAGCTCGTAGCCCTTGTGGATGAGCAGCGTCGCGTCGCCGCCGTCGTCCACCACCAGCTGCGGCCCCTTGCCCTCTCCATGCGACAGCGCCATGTAGGTGCACCACCAGTATTCCTCCAGCGTCTCGCCCTTCCACGCGAACACCGGGATGCCCGCCGCGGCGATCGCCGCCGCTGCGTGGTCCTGTGTGGAGAAGATATTGCAAGACGCCCAGCGCACCGTGGCGCCCAGATCCACCAGCGTCTCGATCAGCACTGCCGTCTGAATGGTCATGTGGAGCGAGCCGCTGATCCGCACTCCTGCCAGCGGCTTCTCCCCGGCGTACTTGCGCCTGAGCGCCATCAGGCCGGGCATCTCCGCCTCGGCGATCGTAATCTCCTTCCGCCCCCACTCGGCCAGGGACAGATCCGCCACCTTGTAGGGCAGCGTCTGGGGCTTCATCACGTCCGTGCTCATCGGCAATCGCTCCTTGACAGGATTTGGTATCGACTCATCGCGATACATTGATATAATGCCAGAGGGCACCTCATGGCGTCAATCCTGCGAGCGTTGAAGGTGGTGGCGGATCCGACGCGGGTGCGGATTCTCCGGTTGCTTGGGCGCGAGGAACTGGCTGTGGCTGAGCTGCAAGAGATCCTTTCGATCGGACAGAGCACGCTGAGTTCCCATCTGGCGCAGTTGCGGCAGGCAGGGTTGGTGGAGGACCGCAAGTCGGGCAAGCATGTGCGCTACAGCCTGCGGCATCCGGTGCCTGCACCGCTGGCGGGGCTGTTGGAAGAAGCCGGGCGGGAGATCGGGGAGATCCGCCACGACGAAGAGGCGCTGGCGCTCGTTCTGGAGAAGCGGCGGCAAAGGACGCGGGCGTATTTCGACGAGCTTGCCGGGCGGTTCGGGCGGCACTACATGCCGGGGCGTTCCTGGAAGGCGGTGGCGGAGGCGCTGCTGGCGCTGCTGCCGGAGGTGGACGCAGCAGACCTCGGGGCGGGGGAAGGGGCTGTGGCGTTTCTGCTGGCGCGGCAGGCAAGGCGCGTCTTCGCGGTGGACAGCTCGCAGCAGATGGTGGAATACGGACGCCGGCTGGCCGCCGAGCGCGGATTCGCCAACGTCGAATACCGCTTGGGCGATCTGGAACGCCTGCCGCTGGAAGACAGCTGCGTGGATGTTGCCTTTTTCTCGCAGTCTCTGCATCACGCGCAGCATCCGGAACGGGCGGTGGCGGAGGCGTGGAGGATTCTGAGACCCGGGGGCCGAGTGGTGGTCCTGGATCTGGCAAGGCATAACTGCGAAGAGGCGCGGGAACTCTACGCCGACGAATGGCTGGGATTCACGGAAGTGGAGATGCGCAGGTTCCTGCGCGAGGCGGGCTTTGAAGGGATCGAGACGTCGGTGGTGCACCGCGAAGAGCAGCCGCCGCACTTCGAGACGCTGCTGGCGGTGGCGACGAAGCTGACCGCCGCGGGTGGCGCGCCACCGGGGACGAGTCGCGTCTGATTGGCAGCGAGCGCACCCCGGCCGGGCCGGGAGGTTGGGCTGCGGAGTTCTATTCGCTCAGCGCCGCCGCCAGCGCGCCTTCTGCCGTCGCGGCAAGCGGGTGGCGGGCCAGCCGGACTTCGGAGATCGCAACCGGCAGTTGCCCCTGTGCCAGCGCCTTCTCGAACCGCTCCCGGAAACCTTCCGGCAACACCCCTCCGCCGCTCAGGACCAGTGGCAGCGGCCTGCCAAAGCGCGGCAGCGAGCGGCAATTCTGGAGGGCCTGACGAAGGCCGGCGACGACAGAGTGGATCATGTCGTCGTAATAAACAGCCAGCGCCTGCTGGACCTTGTCCGCATAATTGCCGTTGAAGTGGAACAGCTCTTCCTTGACGAGGCGCACACGGTTGACCAGTTCGCCGGCGACGGCGGCGGCGCTCGAATCAATGAAGTCGCCGGCTTTGGGAACGCTGAAGGCAAGCGCAGGTACGGAGAGGTAGGCGAGGGCAGCGTTGCAGAGCCCGCCGCCGAAGCTGATGCCGATGCCGGTGTAGTTCGATTCGCACAGTTCGCTGTAGACCACGGCCACGCCCTCATTCACTCCCGCCGCGTCCGGGTAGCCCAGGTCTTCCAGAATCTGCCGCAGCGTGGCCTCATGGAACGTAAGCGTGCTCTCGCCGGCGAGCGGCGGCGAAGGGACGCTGAATCGGACCCTGGCCCCGGCAGTGACGTCCGGCTCGAGCACGGCGCGGAGGATGGCCCGGATCAGCTCCAGACTCTCGGGCTCGTCGGGATTCAGCATGCCGCGGGTCATCGGGCGGCGTAACTCCCGGCCGAGCAGGTCCGCCAGGCGCGCGCTCTCATTGCCGATGACGATGATCTCGCCGCCGCGGACGAGGAAGGGGATGGCCTCGCGGCGGAGGCTGGCTTCCGTCATGCCAGACCACGGGATGGAGAGGAAGGCGTTGAGTTCCGCGCGAGCCGTCCGCTCCCCGTCCGCCTGCCGGATGGCGACGACGCGGCTGGTGCCGACATCCAGCCCGATGACGGGCGCTTTGCGGGTATCCGGTTCAAGGTTCATTCCGATTGCCCTCCTGCAGGTTCGCGGGCGAGCGCCGCCCTTTCTTTCAACCGGGCGAGGATGCGGCGGTAGAGGGCGATGCGCTGCGCCCGGTACTGTTCCACCGGAAGGCCGCGCACGCCCGCGCTCTGGCGCAGGAAATCCTCGCCCAGGACGAGACCCTTCCAATACGATTCGCCTGTCAGGTTCACTAGCGACGGATCGTAGCTGAAACCGAACAGCCAGAGGCTGGCAACGGGGATCTGGTAGTTGTCGGGCAGGCCAAGCGCCGCAAACGGGAAGCGCGTGGCCCAGTCATAGTGATACCCGGCCTGACGGTTTGAAGGATTCACGCTGACCTGCGCGTGCGTCACGCAATTGGCCGCGCCAATCCCGTGGCGCGAGCGGAGCATCTCGGTCAGTTGGCGGAGCGCCAGCAACTGGGGATGCGTGAGCTCGCCGCCCGCCGTGGGGGCGGCGCTCTGTCCCTCCACGGAAACGCCCAGGAAGCTCCAGTTGAGATTGACGTACGTCCACCGGTCGTCCGCCCACACGGAGTAGCCCGCGTGATTGGCGGCGTCGGATTCGCGGACAATGCGCCACACACGCCCGAAGCGGTCGATGAGGTAATGGTAGGCGCGCTCGTCGCGCACATACCGCAGCAGGTACTTGCCCAAGAGCTTCAGGCGCGAGGCCTGATCGGCGCGGAACTCTGCCGTGGCGCTCTCGGTGGAATGGTACACGATGCCCGCGGGCGCCGTGCGTTGTTCCACCGGACCCAACTCCTCCCGCCCGCGCGCGTACACCTCGTAAGATCGCGCCTCGCCCGCCGTTTCATACTCCCGCTCGACCCGCAGCCCGTTGGAGTAAAGTTCGAACCCGGGCTGCTGCTCGACGAGCCACACGTCGGGCGCCGGTTGTCCCGCCGCCGCAGGCAAGCGGGGCACAAGCCCGGCCGCGAGGGGACTCCCCGGCGGCTGCTGCCGCACCGCTCCCAGGGGCGCCAGTACCAGGAGCAAGGCTCCACCAGCCGCCAGAGCGCGGGCGGCGCGCGGAGCGCCCGGCGCGCCGGGCAACTCACCGCCGACTGTCCGGCGCAACAGGCGCAGGCGCTCGACAGGATCCGAAACACGCCGGGCGCGCCAGGCGAAGAACGCCGTTCGCAGCCGGACGAACTCTGGTTTCCAGGCGGGCATGCGAACCTCGAGGCGGCGTCTGTCCGCCAGCCTCCATTCCTACATCGGCGGTTTCCCCGAGCAATCTTAGGGCGACAGGCGATTCCCCGGGCCGAAGCTCGAGCGAATCCCCGATGTCTTCGCGGCGTCCGCCGTTCGAACGCGGATTGCCCCGGCTTGCGCGGGGCCCGGCTGCAGGTTCGCCCCGGCACGCGTCGACTTCATGAGGGAGTGGCTTGACGCCGGGCCCCCTCCAGTCTCCCACGCACAAGTTTCGAGGCGCCGCAGCGGGAGCCATGCCGCCGAAGTCTGTCCACCGGTTCAACAGGCGCGTCCGGTACCTGGCCAGCATCGTGCCCGCGGGGATCGTCCTCTCCGCCCTGAACGAGCGGCGCTATGTTGCAGGACTCGCCAACCCGCCCTGCACGGACGAATCCAGGCATTGTCAGAACGGTGTTCGACAGGGCTTTGTCCGAGAGGTGTCACTAAATTGTGACACGCAAAGAGCGCAGCGTCGGTGCAGTCTCTGTGAAGGCTGCATAAGGTATTTGTGATGTATGGGATACAGAGGTTTCCCGGGTTTCTCCAGAAGACCCTGTGTGGAGCTTTGCAACAGGATATCTAGGTCTGATATTATAGAAATCGATGGCGCTTAAGGATTCCAACTTCGCGACCCCGGCGCCGCATCCAATCGTTGAGGCCCAATCATGAACACCCGCCACATCGACGTTACCGAGCTGGTTCTTCGAGACGGTCACCAGTCGCTCATGGCTACGCGCATGGCACTCGAGGACATGCTGCCCGCCTGCGAGGACATTGACAAGGCCGGCTACTGGTCGGTGGAGTGCTGGGGCGGCGCCACCTTCGACGCCTGCATCCGGTTCCTGAACGAAGATCCGTGGGAACGGCTCCGCACCTTCCGGAAGGCGATGCCCAATTCGCGGCTCCAGATGCTGCTGCGCGGGCAGAACCTGCTCGGCTACCGCCACTACGAGGACACGGTGGTGGACCGCTTCGTGGAAAAGGCGGCGGAAAACGGCATGGACGTCTTCCGCGTCTTCGACGCCCTGAACGACATCCGCAACCTGCGCCGCGCCATCCAGGCGGTGAAGCGCACCGGCAAGCACGCCCAAGGAACCATCTGTTACACCATCAGCCCTCTGCACACGATCACCGGCTATGTGGAGCTGGCCGAGCAGTTGCTCGATCTCGGCTGCGACTCGCTCTGCATCAAGGACATGGCGGCGCTGTTGAAGCCCGCGCCCGCCTATGAGATCGTCCGCGCCATCAAGGACGCCTGCGGCGAGGATGTTCGCGTCCACGTCCATGTGCACGCTACCACGGGCGTCACCATGGTGTCGCTCATGAAAGCCATCGAGGCGGGCGCCGACTGCGTCGACACCGCCATCAGCTCGCTCTCCCTCGGTCCCGGCCACAACCCCACCGAGAGCCTGGTGGAGATGCTGGATGGAACCCCGTACTCGACGTCGCTCGACAAGAGGCGGCTGCTCGGCATCAAGCGCCACTTTGACAAGATCCGCCCCCGCTACCAGGAGTTCCTGTCCAACATCACTGGCGTCGACACCGAGATCTTCGAATCGCAGATCCCCGGCGGCATGATCTCGAACATGGAGAGCCAGCTCCGCCAGCAGGGCGCCGCCCATCGCATCCACGAGGTCCTGGAAGAGGTGCCCCGCGTGCGCAAGGACGCCGGCTATCCGCCGCTGGTCACCCCCACCAGCCAGATTGTCGGCACCCAGGCGGTGTTCAACGTGATGATGGGGCGCTACAAGGTTCTCACAGGCGAGTTTGCCGACCTGATGCTCGGCTACTACGGCGCCACCATCGGCCAGCGCGACCCTGAGATCATCCAGCTGGCGGCCAGACAGGCCAAGAAGCAGGTCATCACCTGCCGCCCGGCGGACCTGCTCAAGCCGGAGTGGGACGAGTTGCGCTCTGCCGCCATCGCTTGCAAGGGCTGCAACGGCTCCGACGAGGACGTCCTCACCTACGCCATGTTCCCGCAGGTCGCGCCCAAGTTCTTCTCCACCCGGGACGAAGGCCCGAAAAACCTCGGCAAGGATCCCGCCCAGGCGGCTCCGGCGGCTGCGCCCGCCGCCGACGGCAAGGGCCCCGTGCTGTCGAAGGTCACCTACGAGGTCACCATCGGCGAAAAGAAACACAAGGTTACGGTGGCGACTGCGCCCTGATCCGGATTTTGAGGCATCGCCTTCCCCCTGGAATGCGCGGCCTTCGTGAAACTTGAATTTCAGAGTCAAAGGTATTCTATATGTCGATCCAATCCATGGAGCAGCGCATCGCCGCGCTTCGCGAGAAGCGGCACAAGATCCACCTCGGCGGCGGTGCCGACAAGCTGGACAAGCACCGCGCCTCGGGCAAGCTCACCGCCCGGGAGCGCATCGACGCCCTGGTCGATCCCGGCTCGTTCATGGAGACCGGCTGCTTCGCCCAGCACCGCGCCACGCTGTTCGGCATGGCGGGCAAGGAAGCGCCCGCAGACGGCGTGGTCACAGGCTCGGCGGCGGTCGGCGGCCGCCTCGTGCATGTCGCCAGCCAGGACTTCACCGTGCTGGGCGGTTCGGCGGGCGAGCTGCACTCGAACAAGGTGGCCGATGTCATGCTGCAGTCGCTCAAGACGGGTTCGCCGTTCATCTTCATCAATGACTCCGGCGGTGCGCGCGTGCAGGAAGGCATCGACTCGCTGTCGGGCTACGGGCGCGTCTTCTACACCAACGTCATGCTCAGCGGCGCCGTGCCCCAAATCTCGCTGATCTGCGGCCCCTGCGCGGGCGGCGCGGCCTACTCGCCCGCGCTTACCGACTTCATCATCCAGACCCGCAAGGCCCATATGTTCATCACCGGGCCGAACGTCATCAAACAGGTCACCGGCGAGAACGTCACCATGGACGAGCTCGGCGGAGCCGACGCCCACATGGCGCGCTCCGGCGTCATTCACTTCATCGCCGAAGACGACCAGCAAGCGGTCCTGATCTGCCAGAAGCTGCTTTCCTTCCTCCCTTCCAACAACCTCGAAGATCCGCCCGAGGTGCCCGGCAACTATCACTGCGATCCTGATCCGGAACTGAACGGGATCGTCCCCGTCGACGGCAAGAAGGGTTACGACGTGCGCGAAGTGATCTTCCGGGTGGTGGACAACGCCGATTTCCTGGAGGTGCAGGCGGGGCACGCGCCGAACCTCGTGATCGGCTTCGCCCGCATTTACGGGCGCACCGTGGGCGTCATCGCCAACCAGCCCAGCGTGCAGGCGGGCGTGCTGGATATCGACGCCAGTTCGAAAGGGGCGCGGTTCGTGCGCTTCTGCAATGCGTTCAACATTCCCCTGGTGACTTTCGTCGACGTGCCGGGCTTCCTTCCGGGCGTGGCGCAGGAGCACAACGGGATCATCCGGCACGGGGCGAAGATGCTGTTCGCCTACTCGGCGGCGACGGTGCCCAAGATCACCGTCGTGCTCCGTAAGGCCTACGGCGGCGCCTATCTGGCCATGTGCGCAAAGGACCTCGGGGCGGACCGGGTCTATGCCTGGCCCACGGCTGAAATCGCGGTCATGGGCGCCGAAGGCGCGGCGGAAATCGTCTTCAAGAAAGAGATCTCCGAAGCTGAAAACAAGGCCGCCAAACGCAAGGAAATGATCGAAAAATACCGTGACGTTTTCGCCAACCCCTACGTCGCCGCAGGCCGCCGCCTGGTGGACGACATCATCGAGCCCGCCGAGACGCGCAAGTACATCGCGCAGTCGCTGGAATACCTTCACACCAAGCGCGAGCTGCGGCCCGGCAAGAAGCACGGCCTGATCCCGCTGTAGACAGGAGGCAAGCGATGTCCCAGGTCACCTTGCAAAGCCTCAGCCAGGAGGTGGCGGCGCTGCGGCAGCATCTGGCGGCGCTCGCTGAAAAGCTGGCCGAACTCGAGCAGGCCGCTGCCGCGGCCCCGTCGCACGCGGTCGAAGTGCCCGCCGAGCCACCCCCTCCTGCGGAGGAGGAGATCCCGGAGGAGACGCTCGCGGCCATCTCCGCCGCAGTGGCGGCGTTTCTCGGGAAACGGCCGCGGATCCGCGCCATCCGGCTCCTCAGCTCGCCCACGTGGGCGCAGCAGGGCCGCGTCACCATCCAGGCGTCGCACCGCATTTCCCCCCAACACCACCAGCACCGGGCCCGGTAAGAGACAGGAGAATTTCCCGTGAAACTGAAGATTACGATCGACAACAAAACTTACGAGGTGGAGGTGGAGGCCTTCGAGCCGGAGCCTCCCCGGCCGCAGCTCCCGCCAAGCTACATGATCCAGCCCGGCGCCGTGCGCGTGCCCGCCGCGCCTGCGCCGGCGGCCGCCCCGGCGGGAGGCGAGCCTGTCGACGAGGACAAGGTGTGCCGCAGCCCCATCAACGGCATCGTCGTCAAGGTGCTGGCACAGCCGGGCCAGCAGATCCAGCCGGGCGACACGCTGCTGGTGCTCGAGGCGATGAAAATGGAGACCAACATCACCGCGCCGATCGCGGGCAAAGTGGCGAAGGTCAACGTGAACGCCGGCGATTCGGTGCAGTCCGGCGCCGTTCTGGTCGAGTTCGAATAGGGTATTCGAGGAGAGGATTCCGATGATCGAAGAACTGAAATCGGCAGGGTTCGAGTTCGTGGACCACGTGGCTGTGGCGGTGCCGCAGGGACAGCTGGACGCGCAGGTCGACAAGTACAAGGCCCTCGGCTTCGCGGAGATCCACCGCGAGGAGGTTCACGGCCGCCACATGGTGCGCGAGGTTCTGCTGCGGGTGGGCGAAGGGCCCAACCTGATCCAATTGCTCGAGCCGCTGTCGCCGGAATCGCCGGTGGCCAAACAGATCGAGAAGAACGGCGGGCGCGGCGGGTTCGCCCACCTCGCCTTTCGCGTGAAGGACATCCATGCGGCGTACCATTTTATGAAGGAGAGGGGCTTCAACCTGACGCAGGAGCCGGGCCCCGGCTCTCGCGGCACAATGATTTTCTTCGTCCACCCGAAGGACTTTTCCTTCCTGATCGAGGTTGTGCAGGAGGCTGGAAGCCATGCCTGAGTCCGGTTCATGCCACGAACAGGAGCTGAGGCTCCTGGAAGATTTCCCGCCAGTGGCCACCGAAGAGTGGGAGGCCGCCATTCGGGCCGACCTGAAGGGCGCCGACTACGAGAAGAAGCTGATCTGGAAGACGCCGGAAGGCATCGCCGTCCGGCCCTACTACCGCCGGGAGAACCTGCCGCAGGAGCTATTCCGCCGTGGCGAGCCCCGCGCATGGGAGATCGCCGAGGGCCCCATGCCAAGCGGCGTGGTGAACGGCGTCCCATACCATGAGAACGGCGCCACCGCTGTGCAGGAGCTCGCCTTCACTCTGGCTGAGGCCAGCGACAGGCTGGCGGCGGGGGAACGCGTCGAAGGGCTGGCCTTCGGCGCCGGCTCGATCTACTTCATGGAGATTGCCAAGCTGCGGGCGGCGCGCGCCCTTTACGCGCGCATGGCCGCTGCCTACGGGGCGCCCGCGGAGACGCGCATTCACGCCGTCACGGCGCTCTCCAACAAGAGCATTTACGATCCGTGGACGAACCTGCTGCGCTCCACCACGGAAGCGCTGTCCGCCGTGCTTGGCGGCGCGGATTCCCTCCGCGTGCTGGCGGCCGGCTACCCGGCGCGGCTCGCGCGCAACATTCAGCTGATCCTCAAAGAAGAAGCGCACCTTGACAAGGTGGCCGATCCGGCGGGCGGCTCGTGGTTCATCGAAAACCTGACGGCGAGCCTCGCCGCCGAGGCGTGGAAGCTCTTCCAGCAGGTGGAGGCGATGGGCGGATCCGCAAAGGCGCGGGCCTTCATCGAGTCCGCCGTCGCCGCGGCGCGCGACGCGAAAGAGAAGGAGTTCGCCTCGCGCCGCCGCGTCCTGGTGGGCGTCAACAACTATCCCGATCCCGGCGAGCGGCGCCTCGAACAGGCGGGCTCGCTCGAAGGCGCGGGGTGGCGCCTGGCGCGCCCCATCGAAAAGATCCGCCTGCGCACGGAGCGCCACGCGCGCCGCGCGGGCAGGCCGCCAAAGGTCCTGCTGCTCAAGCGCGGCGACATGAAAATGAAAATGGCCCGCGCGCAGTTCTGCCTCAACTTCTTTGCCTGCGCGGGCTTCGCCATCGAAGAGGCCGAAGAGCTGGAAGGCAGGCAGGCGGACCTGATCGTGCTGTGCTCCTCCGACGCCGAATACCTCGACTTCGCACGCGACGTCTGCCCGCGCGCCTCCGTGCCGGTCATCGTTGCCGGCCACCCCAAAGAGCAGATCGAGGCGCTGCGCGAGGCCGGTGTCGCTGGCTTCGTACATCTGTTTTCCAACATCGTGGAGACGCTCGCCGAGTGGCAGCAGCGGCTGGGCATCGACGGAAAGGAGGATTGACGCGCCATGCGGCCGGATTTTTCGAGAATCGAGTGGACTGTTCCCGCCGCCGGCGGCTCGTGCCCTTCGGGCCCGGTGTGGACGACCAACGAACAGATCCCGGTGAAGCCCTGCTACACGGCGGCGGATCTGGAGCGGATGGAACACCTGGATTACGCCGCAGGGCTGCCGCCCTTTCTGCGGGGGCCCTATTCCACGATGTACGTCCTGCGGCCGTGGACCATCCGGCAGTACGCGGGCTTTTCCACGGCCGAAGAGTCCAACGCTTTCTACCGGAGGAACCTGGCGGCGGGCCAGAAGGGCCTCTCGGTGGCCTTCGATCTGGCCACGCACCGGGGTTACGACTCCGACCATGAGCGCGTCATGGGCGACGTGGGCAAGGCGGGCGTGGCCATCGACACCGTCGAGGACATGAAGATTCTTTTCGACCAGATCCCGCTCGACGAGATGTCGGTGTCGATGACTATGAACGGCGCCGTGCTGCCCGTGATGGCCTTCTATATCGTGGCCGCCGGGGAGCAGGGCGCGGGTCCGGAAAAGCTGAGCGGCACCATCCAGAACGACATTCTGAAGGAGTTCATGGTCCGCAATACCTACATTTATCCGCCCGGGCCTTCCATGAAAATCATCGGCGATATTTTCCGTTATTGCGCGGAAAAAATGCCGAAATTTAACTGCATTTCGATCTCCGGCTACCATATGCAGGAGGCCGGGGCGACTGCGGACCTCGAGCTGGCCTACACGCTCGCCGACGGCCTTGAGTATCTGCGCACGGGGATCGCGGCCGGCCTTTCGATCGACGATTTCGCGCCCCGGCTGTCGTTTTTCTGGGCCGTGGGCATGAACCACTTCATGGAAATCGCCAAGATGCGCGCGGCGCGCGTGCTGTGGGCGAAGATCGTCAAGGGGTTCCACCCGAAGAACCCGAAGTCGATGGCGCTGCGCACCCACTCGCAGACCTCCGGGTGGTCGCTGACGGCGCAGGACGTTTTCAACAACGTGATCCGCACCTGCGTGGAAGCGATGGCGGCAGCGATGGGACACACGCAGTCGCTGCACACCAACGCGCTGGACGAGGCCCTCGCGCTGCCCACCGACTTCAGCGCCCGCATCGCGCGCAACACGCAGATCTACCTCCAGGAAGAGACGGGCATCTGCCGCGTGGTGGACCCTTGGGGCGGCAGCTTCTATGTGGAGAGCCTGACCCAGGAGCTGATGCACAAGGCGTGGGGCCTCATCGAGGAGGTGGAGGCTCTGGGCGGCATGGCGAAAGCGATCGAGACCGGGCTGCCGAAGATGCGCATCGAGGAGGCGGCGGCGCGGCGGCAGGCGCGGATCGACTCCGGCAAGGAGGTGATCGTCGGCGTCAACCGCTATCGCTGGGAGCACGACGAGCCGGTGCAGGTGCTGGAGGTCGACAACCGCGCCGTGCGCGAAAAGCAGATCCGGCGCATTCAGGACGTGAAGGCGCGGCGGGATGAGGCAGCCGTGCGGCAGGCGCTCGAGGCCCTGACCCGGTGCGCGGAGACGGGCGAGGGAAACCTGCTCGACCTGAGCGTGCGGGCGGCCCGCGCCCGCGCCACCCTCGGCGAGATCTCCGCGGCGCTCGAGAAGGTTTACGGCCGCTACCAGCCGGTGAGCCGGACAATCTCCGGCGTGTATTCGAGCGAGGCGCTTTCGGATCCGGAGTTCCAGAAGGCGAAGAAGATGGTGGAGGATTTCTCGCGCGCCGAGGGGAGGCGGCCGCGGATCCTCATCGCCAAGATGGGGCAGGACGGCCACGACCGCGGCGCCAAGGTGGTGGCCACGGCTTTTGCCGACATCGGCTTCGACGTGGACGTGGGGCCGCTGTTCGCCACGCCGCGCGAGGTGGCTCGCATGGCGGTGGAGAACGACGTCCACGCCGTGGGAGTCTCCTCGCTGGCCGGAGGGCACAAGACGCTGGTGCCGGAGCTGATCGCCGAATTGGACAAGCTTGGCCGCGGCGACATTGTCGTCTTTGTCGGCGGCGTGATCCCTCCGCAGGATTACGACGAGCTGAGGCGGGCGGGCGCGATCGACGTCTTCGGCCCGGGCACGGTGATTCCGGTGTGCGCGCAAAAGGTCCTGGCCGCGCTGGCGGCGTGACGTACCCGCCGGACGATCTGCCACACTGTTCTTTGACTCGAACGAAAGGTACCGTCTCCGAGGATGGACCGCAGCGAACCGATCCCGGGTCATGGCGCGCCGCACCGCCGCCGGCGCCTGCCGCTGGAAGCCTACGTGGAAGGCATTCTTTCCGGGGACAGGGTGATTCTGGCACGCGCCATCACTGTGATCGAGTCCGACCTGCCCTCCGACGCCG
This sequence comes from uncultured Arcobacter sp., assembly GCA_964458495.1. Taxonomy (GTDB): domain Bacteria; phylum Acidobacteriota; class Terriglobia; order Bryobacterales; family Bryobacteraceae; genus JANWVO01. Next base: position 44,798 of record CAYWJB010000021.1, on the reverse strand, counting down.
ACCTCGCGCTGGCGATTCTGGAGGCGGTGCTGCCGCACACCGGAAATTCCCGCCGGGTGGGGATCACAGGTGTGCCGGGCGCGGGCAAGTCCACGCTGATCGACACGCTCGGCATGCACCTCGTCGAGGAGCGGGACGAGAAGACCGCCGTGCTCACAGTGGACCCTTCCAGCCCGGTGTCGGGCGGCTCGATCCTGGGCGACAAGACAAGGATGGAACGGTTGTCTCAGCACCCGATGGCCTTCATCCGCCCGTCGCCCTCGCGCGGCCATCTGGGGGGCGTGGCGCGGCGGACGCGAGAGACGATGCTGCTTTGCGAAGCGGCCGGGTTCCGCAACATTCTGGTGGAGACGGTGGGCGTGGGCCAGTCGGAGACCGCTGTGCGGTCGATGACGGACTTCTTCCTGCTGGTGCTGGTGCCCGGGGCGGGGGACGAACTGCAAGGCATCAAACGGGGCATCATGGAGATGGTGGACGCTATCGCCATCAACAAGGCGGATGGGGACAACCGTGCCCGCGCCGAACGGGCGCGTGCGGAGTACTCTTCCGCGCTGCATCTGTTCCCGCCGGCGCCGGGGGGGTGGACGCCGCGCGTGGTGGCGTGTTCGGCGCTCACCGGAGACAATATCGCTGCGCTGTGGGAGCTGGTGCTGGAGCACCGCGCGCTCACCCGGGCGAACGGCTTCTTTCTTGAGCGCCGTCGCGAGCAGGCGCTGGAGTGGATGGACGAACTCGTCCGCGACGGGCTCCTGGAAAGGTTCGAGCGCGCCCCCCGCGTGGCGTCGCGCCTCCCGCGCCTGCGCGAGGAGGTGCGCCGGGGCCACATCAGCAGCTTCTCGGCTGCACGCCAGCTTCTCGATTTGTTCGGATCCAGCCAGGAGTAATCATCCATGCCATCGTTTCCGTTTCCGATCCTGACCGCGGAAGAAGCCGCGGAGATAATCCCGCACGGCGCCACCATCGGCTTCAGCGGATTCACGCCCGCCGGCGCCGCCAAAGCGATTCCCAAGGCCCTCGCGGCCAAGGCCCGCCGCGAGCACGAGGCGGGAAGACCTTTCAAAGTGGGCGTGCTCACCGGCGCTTCCACAGGGCCCAGCCTCGACGGCGCTCTGGCCGAGGCCGAGGCCATCAGCTTCCGCACGCCCTACATGTCCAACGCCACGCTGCGCAAGCAGATCAACTCCGGGCAGGTGCGCTTTGTCGACATGCACTTGTCCTTGCTGCCGCAGTTCGTCCGTTACGGCTACCTCGGGCCAGTGCATTTCGCCGTGATCGAGGCAGCCGATCTCACCCCCGGCGGCGGCGTGGTTCTCACCACCTCGGTCGGCGTGTCGAACACTTACCTCCGCCTGGCCGAAAAGGTGCTGATCGAACTCAATGTAAAGCACCCGCCGGCGCTGCTGGGGATGCACGACATCTTCGAGCCGGCCGATCCGCCGACGCGGCAGGAGATCCCCATCTACCACCCGGCCGACCGGATCGGCTCGCCCATCTGCGTCGTGGACCCGGCCAAAATCGCCGGCGTGGTGCTGACAGATGCCGAGGACGAGAGCTCGCCCTTCGAGCCTCCCACCGAGGTCACCGAGAGGATCGGCCAGAACGTGGCGGACTTCCTTGTGGGGGAAATGCGCGCCGGACGCATCCCGAAAACCTTCCTGCCCCTGCAATCCGGCGTCGGCAACATCGCCAACGCCGTCCTCGGCGCGTTGGGCCGCCACCCCGAGGTGCCGAATTTCCTCATGTACACGGAGGTTCTCCAGGACTCGGTAATTCCTTTGCTCGAGAGCGGCCGTTGCGAGTTCGCCTCCACGTGTTCGCTCACACTCTCGCCGGAAGCCATGCGGCAGGTCACCTCGAACCTGGATTTCTTCCGGTCGAAGATCCTCATGCGCCCGCAAGAGATCACGAACCATCCCGAGATCGTGCGGCGGCTTGGCATCGTCAGCATGAACACCGCCATCGAAGTCGATCTCGGCGGCAACGTGAACTCGACGCACGTGATGGGCAAGACGATCATGAATGGTATCGGCGGCTCCGGCGACTTTACCCGCAACGCCTATCTGTCCATCTTCTCCTGCCCTTCCACGGCGAAGGGCGGCAAGATCTCCACCATCGTGCCCCTCTGCTCCCACATGGACCATTCGGAGCATTCCGTCCAGGTGGTCGCCACCGAACACGGCGTTGCGGATCTGCGCGGGCGTGACCCGCATGAGCGGGCGCGGCTGATCATCGACAATTGCGCCCACCCGGACTACCGGGAGCAGTTGCGCGACTACCTGCGGCTGGTCAAGGAAGGACATGAGCCGCTGTCGCTGTCGTTGGGACTGGCCATGCACCGTGCCTTCTTGCGGCACGGCGATATGCGCAACATCAACTGGGAGGAGTACCGCTAGGGGCGGCTGTCCTGTGAGAGGTGCCCCACGCAGACGCCACCGTGCCGGCGGAGTGGATCAGGGCACGATGCCCGGCGCCAACAGCAGGTTGGCGCTGGCAAAACGGTCCCAGATCGACTTGCGCTCGCGGAAACTGGCCCAGCGCAGCAACGCCTGCTCTCCGTCGGCGGCAAAGAAGCCGACGCCGCCTTTCACCAACCGCGGGTCGGACCATTCGTCCACCACCTTGCCGTCGATCAGCGTCGTGTAGCGCGATCCCGCCACCAGCGTGGCGATGCGATAAGGCTGGTTGCGGTTGAGCGCCAGCGGCAAAGGCAGCTCCGTCCGCGCGAACGTCTGCCCGCCTTCCACGCCGTAGCGCTCGATCACCGCTCCGGACACCGCGCCCGGGCGCAGGATGTGGATGCGCGTGGCGTAGTAGGTGCTCGTGTCCCCAGCCCGGTACACCCAGCTCACGCCCTTGCGTTCGACCACGCCTTCAAACTCAAACTCGTAGTCGCGGGTGTTCAGCGTGGGCTTCCAAAGCCGCAGGTCCCCGATCCGTGCGGCGCCGTCCCTCACCACCCAGCCGCGGGCACTGCCGGCCCATTCGCCCAGATTCGTGTCGAAGTCCACTTTGGCGCGGATGGCGGTCCTCCCCGGCAGGTGGCTGTCCAGCCATTCCGTCACGCCGCCGGATTCGCCTACCCGCGGTCCTTCGGCCCGTTCCCGCTCGGGAGAAGTGATCGGCGCCGCGCCAGCCATCGGGCTCGGGCCTCCGCGGGCGGCGCTGTCGTCGGGGAAAACCAGCTTGGCCACCACCAGGGCGCCGACCAGGCCAACCATGGCTACGGCCATCATGCCATTGGAGTTTTTCGGCTGGGGCTTGGTGGTGTCGGCGGCCGGGGTTTCGAATACGGGGCCGCTGTCATACTCGGCGTCGCGCAAGAACCACGCCGAGACACGGGGGCCCTTCTTCCGGCAGCGCTCGCTGCAGAAGTCGCGGTCTGTTAACAGGCGTAGCGGGCTGATCTCTCGCCCGCATCGCTGGCACCGCATCTACACTCTCCCCTCTCTCAACACCAGACTAGCCCGTACAGGCCGCCTTGGTTCGAATTAGGTAGCAATTCCGGCAAATCTTGGTACAGCCACTCAAACTGTTCCTGCGGCGGTTGCCGGACTTTCGCCCTTTCATCCCTGACTGGAAGCCTTGCCGAATCCCGTCTCCCACAGGTTCCAGCCGTAGATGCAAACGTGGTCGAAGGCCCAAAGGCTCACGCCGCCCAGGCCGAGCTGGCGGGCAATTGCAGTCTCCTTGCGCCACGGGGCACCTCCGCGGAACAGCGCGATCATCGCCCGGACGGCCGGCCGCGGCCAGTCGAGGCCGGCCGCGAATTCCAGCGTGCTCCGGGACAGATCCAGGTTTCGGGACCAGACGCCAAAATCCAGCGCCTCAATCTTGAATCGGTCGAACGGGGCTTGGCCTTTAGATGTCCACTCCTCGGGGAGGTTGACAAAGCGGTTCAGACGCCCGCCCAGCTGATGGATGCCCGCCGGCGCGGGATGATTGACATCGTACGGAAACAGCACCTCAAGCTCGGCGGCGGGAAATGCAGCGCGCACGGCTGAGGCCAGCGCGGCGGCGTAGTCCCGCAGGCGATTGCGGAGGAACAGGGCGTCGGCGCCCCCGTTCACGCCGGGGTCATCGTCCGGGGAGCGGAACACGTGCAGGGGGCGCCCAAGGGCCGCCAGCGCTGCCGGGCGGGTATCGTCGTCGTAATACGCCATGCCGCCGTCCGGATTCTCAGCGCTGTAGTTCGTAAAGTACCACCAGGTGAACTCGCCCATCTGAAGGCGGGGCGTCAGCCCCGCCGCCTGCATCAGCGCGGCGGTCTCCAGCAGCGCCTTTTGATGAAACGCCAGCATGGCAGGACCAAACGCACAGTGTGTCGAGTGAAGGTTGCCGAAGCCCATCGCCGTGGTGACCGGGGCGCCGTCCGGAAACCTGGCAGCAAGCTCTTCGGGCGGTTCCACCAGTTCCATCGAGAAGGCGGTCATCACCGGGCGTCCCTCCTCCGCGCACAACCGGTAAAGGTCCTCGTGCCAGGCGCGCGCGCCAGGATTCAGCGACTGGCTGGCGGCGGTGTCCACTTCCCAGCGGCCCATTACCCCGCCTTCGATCCAGCCGCCGCCTGACACTGCGCCGGAGGAGCCGGCGGCAGGCGCCACCCACGCCTCGACGAGAAAACGGTAGGCCGGAGTGGAGGAGCGCGTCCGGAGCACCAGCCGCGCCCCTTCGCTGCGCGCCCAGAGGCCCACCGAGGTCGCGTTCACAATCAGGGCGAAGTGACGGGCGATCTGCTCCGGCGTCTCTTGCTGCAGCACGCTCTTGCCCAGCGTCTGCCCGCCCATGCGCACGAAGACCTCGTCGCCGGGCGCGAAAGCGCCGCTGAAGTCGATGGCCAGCTCCGCCAGCGCGCCGCCCATGCGGCGCCGCCGGTTCCACCAGAAGATGCCGATGTATTCGTTCAGCTCGCCGGCGCAGCCGAGCTGGCGCAGGTTCCACAGGATGCGCGCCGGGGGCAGCTTGTAGGCATGGTCGGTGGAGTAGTCGAGCGCCGGAGTCATCCACGCCTGCGCTGGCGGCGGCTCGGGCGGGTCGCTTTCCACGGCGGCCTCCAGACCGGCGAAGCAGAACTCGTCGGCGCTGGAGGAGACGAGCCGCACGGTGTGCGGGCCGGGCGGCAGCCACGCCGCCAGCCGGCGGCGCGTGATGACGCTTGCCTCCGGCTCCAGATGCGCCGAGAACTGCCCCTGCGGCTGGCCGTCGATCTCGACGTCCACCCCCCCTTGGTGCTTGCCAAGACGGGTCCACACCCAGAGCCCATGCGGCTGCCCGCAGTGGTAGCGTACCTCGACCGAAGCGCCGGGCCCCTGGGCCACCTGGGCCAGCCCTCCGGGAAAAAACCCTGCTTCGGGCGACCACGCGCCGGAGTAGGTGCAACGGCCATCGGTCGCTTCCACCCTCACGCTCTCCGGCCCCGCGACGCGCAGGCGGAGCGTCTGTTGCGGGCCGCTCACCTGCCAGTTGCTGAATTCCGCCGACCACGGCTGCCCTTCATAGTCGGCGCCGTTGGCCAGCCGCGGCGCCAGCGTCAGCCACATCCGGCGGATCTGCGTCTGGCCCAGGGCGCTGAAATCGAGCGACACGCGCAGCACCGCCGTCGACGCCCCCCCGCTGAACCTTGCCTCCGGCTCTGCCGTGCGGAGACGCTCGTTCTTCGACACGGCGTACATGCACAGGAAATTCGCGTCGAAGCCGCCTTCCACGGTCTCGATCCGCAGCGACGTGCCTTGCGCCTCGGCGTGCAGGGCGAACGGTGCTTCCGCGGCGGCGTAGTCGGCGCCGTTGATCTGTGCCGCCAGTTGCTGGCAGACGAAGGCGGCATCAATGTGATGCAGCAGCTCCGACGGCTGCCCGCTCGCGCCCACCGCCGTCGTGGACCCATCCCCGCGCCGGGTGCGCAGGCGGACCACCCACGAGTCGGCCCCAGTCGCGGCTGTGACGTCGGGATCGCCCGCGCCGGCGTTGATTGCCGCAATCAGCGCCGCCGCTACCGTGGCGGAGCCGTCGCCTTCCTGTTCGACGTACACGTAGTTGCGCCCCTCCACGCTGATCCAGTGGATGGTGCCGGGCGTGCCGGCAAAGAAGGGATACTCGACACTCACCTTGCCGGGCACCGTGCAGTCGAAGGCCATATTCAGATACCACAGCGTCAGGCGGTCGTAGCCCTCCAGCGCGTCTCCCACGATCTGGAACTCCGCCGACGCCGGTTGGTCCGGAGTTTCGACCACCGTGGCGTGATCCGCAAGACGGACCCGCACGGGCTCCCCTTGCGCCGGCTGAATGTCCAGGTACGGCCAATCGATAGTCGGATACTTTCGGCAGTTCAGCGGCATGAGGTTTTCGTAGCGCACGTCGAACTGCAGCGTCACGCCTGTGAAGTCGAAGTCGGGCAGGTAGCGGATGCGCGGGTGCTCGAAGAAGTTGTCGGCGTCGTAGAGCACGACGACGGCGAAATCGGCGGCGTCCTGGAAGTGGCCGCGAACCTCGAATCCGTTCGGGTCCGCCTTGACGACGGCGGCAGAAGCGCCGAGGTGATCGAAGCCCTGCAGGTGGACCGTGCGGTCCGGTTGGAGTTTGCGGATCGGGTCGGCCAAGCGGGTTCCTCCCGCGGCAACTGTAGCGCGGCGCCTGCCACAACTCGGGCCCCGCGCCCGGCGCCGCCATGCGAAACGGCTGATTTTTCAGGGGTGAAAAAAACTGCCTCCGGCTGTGACGCGATCCTGGCCGAGACGCCCGCGAGCGTGCCCCGGGGAGGGCGGCAAGAACTGCCGGGGCCAAGACGAAAGAAACCGGGCGGGCCATTGCGGCCCGCCCGGGAGATTCCCGCCGAGGAACGAATGAGCGGGAGGAAAGCCCGCCGCGCCTAGCGCGAGGCGGGCTTCAGTGTATAGCTCGAGAGAACCTTCATGTAGTTGGCGCGCTCAAAGGCCGCCGGCTCGGCGACAGACTGGGCGCTCATCGAGCCGCGCATCTGGCTGATCGATTCATACTCGTGCTCTTCCATCCAGTCGATGAGGTCCTCCTCGATCTTCTCGAGATAGGGGATGCCGTGGCGGAGGATCGCCGAGGTCATCATCGTGCAGCGCGCGCCCGCCATGATGCCCTTGACCACGTCCTCGGCGGTGTGTACGCCGCCGGTAATGGCGAGATCGGGGCGGATGCGGTTGTGCAGCAGCGCCACCCAGTGGAGGCGCAGCCGCAGCTCGTCGCTGTCGCTGAGAACGAGGTTGGGGACCACCTCGAGAGTCTCGATGTCGAAGTCCGGCTGGTAGAAGCGGTTGAACAGAACCAGCCCGTCGGCGCCGGCTGAATCCAGCCGCATGGCGAAGTTGCCGAACGCGGTGAAGAACGGCCCGAGCTTCACAGACACCGGAATGCGGACGCTCGCCTTGATGTGGCTGAGCAGGTCGCAATAGGTGTCCTCGATCTTCTGCGAGGTCAGTTCCAGGTCCGTGGGCAGGAAGTAGATGTTCAGTTCGAGAGCGTCGGCGCCTGCCTGCTCCATCATCTGGGCGTAGCGGATCCAGCCGCCGGTGGAGATGCCGTTCAGGCTGCCAATGACGGGGATGTCCACGCTCTCCTTGGCCTTGCGGAGGTGTTCGAGATAGGGCTCGGGGCCCAGGTTGTAGGAGCCGAGTTCCGGGAAGTAGCTGGCAGCCTCGCTGTAGCTTTCCGCGGATTCGGAAAGGAACCGGTCGAGTTCGCCGCTTTCCAGCTGGATCTGCTCCTCGAACAGCGAATGCAGGACCACCGCCGAAGCGCCGGCGTCCTCCAGCCGCAGAATGTTGCCGATGTCCTTGCACAGGGGCGAGGAGGAGGCGGCGAGCGGAGAGCGGAGCTTGAGTCCGAGATAAGTGGTGGTGAGATCGACGGACATGGATCAGTTTCCTCCCTGGGTGGCTTCCACCGGAGCGCCGGGCATGGCGGCCATCTGTTCATAGATGCGCCACCGGTTCATGACATCTGCCTGCGCTTCGGCCAGCAGGCGGCGTGCGTCCTCCGGCTTCGAGTGGACGAGCATGGTGTAGCGGGTTTCGTTGTAGATGTACTTCTCCAGCGGCAACGACGGGGCTTTGGAATCCAGCTGGAAGGGGTTCTTGCCCTCCGCCGCCAGCGCCGGGTTGTAGCGGAACAGGGGCCAGTGGCCGGTCTGCACGGCCAGCCTCTGCTGCTCGAGGCCGAACCGCATGTCATAGCCGTGGGCGATGCAGTGCGAGTAGGCGATGATCAGCGAGGGACCGTTCCACTTCTCAGCCTCGAGGAACGCCTTGACGGTCTGCATGTCGCTCGAGCCCATGGCCACGCGCGCCACGTAAACATTGCCGTAATTGACCGCCATCAGCGCCAGGTCTTTCTTGGCCGCTGGCTTGCCGCCGGCGGCGAACTTGGCCACCGCGGCGCGAGGCGTGGCCTTCGAGCACTGGCCGCCGGTGTTGGAATAGACCTCCGTGTCGAGCACGAGGACGTTGACGTCGCGGCCCGAGGCGAGCACATGATCGAGCCCGCCGTAGCCGATGTCGTAGGCCCAGCCGTCGCCGCCGACGATCCACACGCTCTTCCTCACCAGCGAGTCGGCCACAGCCAGAAGATCCCGCAGCAGCAGCGCCTGGCCATTGCCCTTGGGCATCAGCTCCTGCACCTTCTTCTTCAGCTCGTCCACGCGGGCGCGCTGCTCGAAGATGCCGGGCTCGGTCGTCTGGTCGGCCGACAGGAGCGACGAAACGAGATTCTCGCCAATCTGGGGGGCCAGCTGGCGGAGCAGTTCCGCGGCGTAGCGGGCCTGCTGGTCGATCGCCAGCCGCATGCCGAAACCGAACTCGGCGTTGTCCTCAAACAGCGAGTTGTTCCAGGTGGGGCCGCGGCCCTCGGGATTCACCGTGTAAGGCGTCGTGGGCAGGTTGCCGCCGTAAATCGACGAGCAGCCCGTGGCGTTGGCGATCAGGGCGCGGTCGCCGAACAGCTGCGTCAGCAGCTTGACGTAGGGCGTCTCGCCGCAGCCTGAGCAGGCGCCGGAGAACTCAAACAGCGGCTGGAGGATCTGCAGATCCTTCACCTGCGTCTGGTTCAGCTTGTTGCGGTCGAACTCCGGCAGGCGGAAGAAGAAGTCCCAGTTGGCGGCTTCCGGTTCGCGCAGCGACTCCTGCGGCTCCATGTTGATCGCCTTGCGCTTGGGCTGCGCCTTGTCCTTCACCGGGCAGGCTTCCACGCAGAGGGCGCAGCCGGTGCAATCTTCGGGCGCCACCTGCAGCGTGTAGGCGAGGTCCTTGAAGTCCTTCCACCGCGCGGGCGCGTGCTTGAAGGTGGGCGGTGCGTCCTTGAGGAGCGCGGGGTCGAAGATCTTGGCGCGGATGGTGGCGTGCGGGCACACGAGCACGCACTTGCCGCACTGGATGCAGAGCTTCTCGTCCCAGACGGGGATCTCGAGGGCGATGTTCCGCTTCTCCCACATGGCGGTGGCGGTGGGGAAGGTGCCGTCGACGGGGAAGGCGGACACCGGAAGAGCGTCGCCGTTGCCCTCGATGATCTTGCCGAGGACGTTGCGCACGAACTCGGGCGCCTCCGCAGGCACCGGCGGGCGCAGGTCCTTGGCCGAGGTGATGCTGCCGGGAACCTTCACTTCATAAAGCCGCTCGAGCGTCTTGTCGACGGCGGCGAAGTTCCTCTGGACGACCGCTTCGCCACGCCGCCCGTAGGTCTTGACGATGGCTTTCTTGATCTGCTCGATGGCCTCCTCGCGGGGCAGCACGCCTGAGATCGCGAAGAAGCAGGTCTGCATGATCGTGTTGATGCGCGTGCCCATGCCGGTTTCACGCGCTACCGAGTAGGCGTCGATCACGTGAAACTTGAGCTGCTTTTCAATAATCTCCTTCTGGACGGTGCGCGGCAAATGGTCCCAGACCTCTTCGGGGCCGTAGGGCGAGTTCAGCAGGAAGGTGCCGCCGGGCACCGCCCACTTCAGCATGTCGATCCGCTCGAGGAAAGACCACTGGTGGCAGGCAATGAAGTTGGCGCGGGAGATCAGGTACGTGCTGCGGATAGGCCTTGGGCCGAAGCGCAGGTGGCTGATGGTGATGGAGCCGGACTTCTTCGAGTCGTAGACGAAGTAGCCCTGGGCCCAGTTGTCGGTCTCCTCGCCGATGATCTTGACGCTGTTCTTGTTGGCGCCGACCGTGCCGTCCGCGCCCAGGCCGTAGAACAGACAGCGGATGGTCTTCTCGTCCTCGGTCGAGAACGCCGGGTCATAGTCGATCGAGGAGCCGGTGACGTCGTCGACGATGCCCACGGTGAAGTGGTTCTTCGGGGCTTCCTTCTTGAGCTCGTCCAGCACGCCCTTGACCATGGCCGGCGTGAACTCCTTGGAAGACAGCCCGTAGCGGCCGCCAACGACCTTCGGCATGGAGGCGAAGGGGAGCTTGCCGGCGGTCTGGCCTTCGATGAGCGCCGTGAGAACGTCCTGGTAGAGCGGCTCGCCGGCGCTGCCCGGCTCCTTCGTGCGGTCGAGCACGGCAAGGCTCCGCACCGTCGCGGGCAGAGCCGAGAGGAAGTGATCGAGGGAGAAGGGACGGAAGAGGCGGACTTTCAGCAGGCCCACCTTCTCGCCGCGCGCCGTGAGATATTCCACCGCCTCCTGCGCGGTCTCCGCGGCGGAGCCCATCAGGATGACGACGCGCTCGGCGTCGGGCGCGCCCACATAGTCGAAAAGGCGGTACTGGCGGCCGGCGATCTCCGCGAAGCGGTCCATGGCCTTCTGCACGATGGCGGGGGCGGCCAGGTAGTACTTGTTGACCGCCTCGCGCGCCTGGAAATAGACGTCGGGGTTTTGCGCGGTGCCGCGGAGAACAGGGCGGTCCGGGCTCATGGCGCGCTCGCGGTGGGCGCGGATCAGTTCGTCCGGCAGCATCGCCTTCATGTCCTCGACGGCGAGCTGCTCGACCTTGGCCACCTCATGCGATGTGCGGAAGCCGTCGAAGAAGTGGATGATCGGCACGCGCGCTTCCAGCGTGGCGGCTTGCGCGATCAGCGCCATGTCCATCACTTCCTGGATGGAGTTGGAGGCGAGCATGGCCCAGCCGGTGGCGCGGCAAGCCATCACGTCCTGGTGGTCGCCGAAGATCGACAGCGCATGGGCGGCGAGGCTGCGGGCGGCGACATGGAAGACCGTGGAGGTGAGCTCTCCCGCGATCTTGTACATGTTCGGGATCATCAGCAGCAGGCCCTGCGCCGAGGTAAAGGTGGTGGTGAGCGCGCCTGCCTGCAGCGAGCCGTGCACGGCGCCGGCGGCGCCGCCCTCGCTCTGCAGTTCCACCACCGTGGGCACGGCGCCCCAGATATTGGGCTTGCCCTCGCTGGACCACTGGTCGGACCATTCGCCCATGGGCGAGGATGGCGTGATGGGATAGATGGCGATGACTTCGTTGGTCTTGTGGGCAACGTAAGCGGCGGCTTCGTTGCCGTCGATGGTGACGAAACTTCTCGGCATAGGAATCTCGCTGTCCAAATTGCACGCAGGGTGCCATTGGCGGTTTTCGGGCATGGAACTCTCTATGTGCTGTTTCCTCCGCTTCTTGTGAAGGGAGATCCTCGCATCAGTTTTTCTAATACATGGGGCAGATGCCCCAATGCGAATTGAAATGCCAGGGGGGCGCGGAAGGGCTGCATCAAATCACCCACCGCGGGGAGGGAGAATGAAGGACAGGCGATGTGCGCCGGAGAGGGAGGCAGGATGCGGGCAGCGGTGCTGGGGCTGGTGCTGGCGGGGGTGGCGGCGGGGCAGCCGCGGATCGGATGGATCGAAGTGTTCGGCGCCAGGCGTCCGGTGGCGGAGAGGGTCCTGAAGGCGTTGGGGGTGAAGGATGGGGACCCGTTGCCGAAATCGAAGGGGGAGGCGGAGGAAAGGATCGAGGCCCTGGACGGGGTGGTGCGGGCGCACATGGAGGCGTGGTGCTGCGAGCAGGGGCGTGCGGTGCTGTATGTGGGCGTGGAGGAGCGGGGCGGCGCGCGCTTCGAGCTGCGCCCGGCGCCCCAGGGCGAGGCGGCATCCTTGCCCGTGGAAGTGATGAAGGCTTACGCGGATTTCGCGGACGCGCTGGCGCGGGCGACGGCGGAGGGGGATCTCGAAGAGGATTTGTCGCGGGGGCATTCGTTGATGCGCAACATCGCCTGCCGCGTGGCGCAGCAACGGCTGGAGGCGCTCGCTGAATTGCACGAGGCTGCGGTTCTGCGTGCGGCGGCGGAGGCGGAGGACCCGGAAACGCGGGCGGTGGCGGCGTATGTCGCCGGCTATGCGCCGGACAAGGCCGCGGCGGCGAACCGGCTGCAGCTGGCGCTGCGCGATCCCGAGCCCGCGGTGCGAAGGAACGCGGCGCGGGCGCTGAAGGGAATCGCCTATCTGGCGCTGACCCGCCGCGAAAGCGGGCTGCGGGTGCAGCCGACCTGGTTTGTGGAGATGCTGAATTCCATTGTGCTGAGCGACCGCCTGGAAGCCGTGCAGGCGCTGGCCATGTATGTGGAGCGCGGTGACGAGGGGGCGGCGGCGCAGATCCGGGAGCGGGCCCTGCCGGCGCTGTTCGAAATGGCGCGTTGGCGGCACTTGCCGCACGCGCTGCCGGCATACTTGCTGCTGGGCGCTTTGGGCGGGGTGGCGCCGGAGGAACTGGAGAAGGCGTGGGCGGCGGGCGAGCGCGAGCGCCTGCTCGCCCGGCTCGAGAAGCAGTGGAGGCTTTCCCGGTAGCGCAAGCCGGGACGGAGGGCGAGTTCTGGCCCTCGAGTGGTTCAAAGTTCGCTCTGCCTGTCCGATGAGAGGGGCAGCGGCCGTGAGACTCATCTCTTTGCGCAGGTACCTGGATCAGGCTGGCGGCAGTCGGGGCGGGGATTGCACCATGCCGTGTCTGGCCTTTGCCGAGATGGTGCTGGCCGGTTCGGGGACGGGAGGCGAGACCGCGGACGCGGTGGATTTTGAGGCGTTTCGACGCGACACTGGGGTGCGCCAGGAAGTCTTCGGGCGCGCGCTGGGAAAGTTGCAGGAATGGAAGCAGGAGCAGTCGCGGCGGGAGGCGGAAGCCCGGAAAGAGATGCAGCGGCTGCTGGCGGCGTTCAACCGGGCGGTGATGGCGCTGGCAGACGGGGGCGAGAAGGCGGCCGGGCGGTTCGCCTCGGTCGGGCAGACGCTGGAGCGGGCGGCACGGGCCGGCAGCCTTTCTGCGATGCGGGCGGCGGTTTACGAGGCAGCCGAACAGCTCAAACGGGAGAGCGAGGCGCAGCGGGCGGAGACGGCGGCGCAGGTGGAGGCGATGGGGAGGCGCCTGGAGGAGGCCCGGCAGAGCAGTGGAGCGGCGGTGCGGCGGGCGGCCGAGGCGCGCGGCCGGGAGGCGGCGATCCAGGCCTTGCGCGAGGCTGAAGCAAGCGGAGCGAAAGCGGCTGTCACCGGCGTGGTGTTCGACCGTCTGGGAGCGCTCGAGTCGCGGTTCGGGCGGCAGGTGGCCGAAGAAGCGCTGTCGGCATATGAAGCGGAGCGGATCGCAGAGCTGACCCTCGACGGGTCGGTCTATTCGTGGACGCCACAGATGAGGGTGTGGCTGGTGGACGCAAGCGGCGACGCCGAGGCCGTGAGAGAGCGCCTGGAGGCGGCCTTGGGCGATCCGTTCGACTACAGAACGATCGCGGGCGGGAGGATGGTGATGCTGGCGCTCGAAGGGCGCTGGATGTGGGGGCTGCTGGGGCGGGCGAAAGCGGAATCGCTGATCGAGGAGGTGGATCTCTTTGCCGCCGGCACGCCCATCCGCCGTTGAGACTGCGGCCCGACCGGCGCGCCTGGCCGCCGGGACGGTCAACGCCTTGAAAGAGGTGTACCGTGCCGTCGCTTTGCAGGTGCCGCTGGGTCAAACATTGGGCCAGCTGGCGAGGCAGGTCTGCGAATCCACTGGCGCGGCGGCAGCGATTGTGTTCGGCTTGAGGGGAGAACGGCTGGAGGCTCTGGCGGCGAACGGGGATCTGCCGCTCTGGATGCGTCCCCCGTTATGGATGCCTCTGGCAGAGGCGCCGTGGTGGCGGTTGCGGGGCCGCACGGTGCGGATGTCGGATGAGGCGGTCTGGTTGCCCTACCTCGGGCTGGCGGGCGGCGCGGGCTTCTGCTGGTCGGACCGGCTGACGACGGCGGCGGGCGAGGTGGTGGGCTGCCTGACGCTGTTTTTCCACGGTTCGCACCAAAGGGAGTGGCGGTGGGAGGAGGTGGAAGAGTGGAAGAGTCTGGCAGCGCTGGCAATCGAGCAGGCGAATCTGCTGGAGGACCTGCGCTACCGTGCCGAGCACGATCTGGTGACGGGGACGTGGAACCGGCGGCGGCTGGAGGAAGAGCTGTTGCGGTTGCGGGACGGGGGGCGGGCGCCGGCGGCGCTGGTGCTGGTGGCGCTGGACGGAGCGCGGCGCGTGCGGGAGATTCTGGGGGAAGAGACGGGCGACGCGCTGCTGAAGGAAGCGGCGTCCCGGCTGGCAAGGCTGCCGGAAGCCGGATGCCTGGCGCGGCTGAGCGGAGACGAGATGGCCGTGCTGGCGCCGCCGGGACGGAGCCCTGACGAGGTGGGCCGGAAGCTTCTGGAGGCGCTCGATGCGCCGTTTCAGGTGGAGGGGCACGAGATCCACGCGCATCCGGCGGTAGGGGTGGCTGAAGCAGGGCAGGGCGCGGCGGAAATCCGGGAATGGCTGCGGCGTGCGCGCGCTGCCGTTGCGGCGGCGCGCGAGTGCCGCAACGGCGGGCGGTGCGTGGTTTTCACCCCCGCCGTGGCGCTGCATTCGCCGGAAAATCTCGAGATGGAGCGGCGGCTGCGCGGGGCGGCGACGCGAGGCGAATTGCTGCTGCATTATCAGCCGCAGGTGCGCGTGCCGGACCGCCGGATTGCCGGGTATGAGGCCCTGATGCGCTGGATGAGTCCGGAAGTGGGGATGGTGTCGCCGGGCGCATTCATTCCGCTGGCGGAAGAGACGGGGCTGGTTGTGGAAATGGGGCGATGGGCGCTGGAAGAGGCTTGCCGGCAGGCGCGGCAGTGGGAACTGGCGGGGCTGCCCGCAAGGGTGGGCGTGAATGTGAGCGCGCTGCAGCTGGCGGATTCGAACTTTGTTGCCCATGTGGAACATGCGCTGCGGACAACCGGGCTGACGCCGCGGCTGTTGGAGCTCGAGATCACCGAGAGCGCCGTGATCGAAAACTTGCAGGCGTCGGTAGAGCGCATGGAAACCCTGCGGCGGCTGGGCGTGGAGTTTGCGCTCGACGACTTCGGCACCGGGAGCAGTTCGCTGGCGTATCTCAAGGATCTGCCGGTCGACCGGATCAAGATCGACCGCAGCTTCCTGCGGGAGCTGGAGGGGAGCTCGGCGCCGCTGCTGGCCTCTATCATTGCGATGGCGCACCGTCTGGGACTGCCGGTGATTGTGGAGGGCGTGGAGACGGCCGAGCAGTGGGCGGCGCTTGAGCAGATGGGCGCGGACGAAGTTCAGGGCTATCTGACCGGCAAGCCGGTGGTGGCGGGCGAGGCGGAGGCGCTGGCGCGGCGGCGCGCGGAGGAAGCCCAATCGGACATTTGACACCGATTTTCCGGGCATGATATCCCTGAAACTTCAGTCAGGAATCTGCGATGCCCGACGATCCGAAGCCGGAGGGCGCTGCCGCGCCCGACTCCGGGAAAGAACCGGCCGCCTCGAGCGGGGCTGAGCAGCCCGCTCCACAGCCAGCCCAGCCGCAGTCCGAAGGCGCGCCCCCCGCGCCAGGCGAGGAGAAGCCCGCTGCCGCGCCTGCTGCTCCGTCGCCGCCTGCCGCGCCCGCGGCGGCTGCGCCGCAGAAAGCGACGGCTGCTGCCGGGACCAAGCCTCCGGCGGCAGCGGCGGGGGCGGCCAAGCCTGCAGGGGCAGCGGCGCCGAAAGCTCCTGCGGTGATGGCGTCGACGCCATGGGAGAGCGAGCTGACGCAGGCGCTCAAGGAAGAGTTCGGCGAGCAGATCCTCGAATTCAGCTCCTACGTCGGGCAGAATTTCCTGGTGGCGAAGCCCGAGGCGGCGATCCCGATTCTTGAGTCGCTGAAGGAAAACCACGATTTCGACTACCTGGTGGACATTACGGCGGTGCACTGGCCGGAGAAGCCCGAGCCGTTCGAGGTCGTGTATGTGATCTACAGCTTCGCGCGCAATGAAAGAATCCGCATGAAGATCCGGATCCCGGAAGGCTGCAGGCCGCACACGGCGGTTGGGGTGCATCTGACGGCGAACTGGCTGGAGCGCGAGGTGTACGACATGTTCGGGATCGAGTTCGAGGGCCACCCCGACATGCGCCGCATCCTGATGCCGGAGGAGTGGGAGACGTTCCCGCTGCGCAAGGAGAACAGCATTCTGAAGATGGACCAGCACTGGGTGCAGGAAAATCTCGGCATTGAAAGCGGGCAATAGCTATGGCGGACACGTTTCTGGACTCGACCGAGCTGGTACTGAACATGGGGCCGCAGCACCCGTCCACGCACGGCGTGCTGCGGGTGATCCTGAAGCTGGACGGCGAGCGGGTGCTGTCGACCGAATGCGTCATCGGCTACCTGCACCGGGGCGTGGAAAAGCTGGGGGAGAACCGCACGTGGCAGATGTTCGCCCCGTACGTGGACCGGATGGATTATGTGGCGGCGGTCTCCAACGGGCTGGGCTACTGCCTGGCGGTGGAGAAGCTGCTGGGCGTGGAGGCGCCTCCGCGGGCGCAGGCGGTGCGGGTGATCCTGACCGAGCTGAACCGGATCGCCAGCCACCTGCTGTGGCTGGGCACCCACGCGCTGGACATCGGTGCGATCACGCCGCTGTTTTACTGCATGCGCGAGCGGGAGCTGATCCTGAACATCTACGAGAAATACTGCGGGGCGAGGCTGACGACGCACGCATTCCGGATCGGCGGGCTGCAGTATGAGACCTACGAAGGCTTCGAGAAGGAGTGCCTCGACTTCTGCGACCTGTTCGAGAAGAAGATCGATGAATACGAGGAGCTGCTGACGGGGAACCGCATCTGGAAGCAGCGGTTGACCGGAGTGGGCATCCTGACGGCGGCCGACTGCAAGGAATACGGCGTCACCGGACCGATGCTGCGGGCGGCGGGCGTCAAGTGGGACTTGAGAAAGGCGCAGCCATATTCGGGATACGAGAGATACGACTTCGAGATTCCGACGCGGGAGAATGGCGACACCTACGACCGTTATATCGTGCGCATGCAGGAGATGCGGCAGAGCGTGCGCATCGTGCGGCAGGCGGTGGCGGACATTCCGGCTGGTCCGATCATGGCGAAGGTGGGGAAGGTGATCAAGCCGCCGGTGGGCGAGGCGTACGTATCGATCGAAGCGCCAAAGGGGGAGCTGGGCTATTACGTCGTCAGCGACGGCTCGACACAGCCCTACCGGGTGCGGATCCGCCCGCCGTCGTTTGTGAATTTGCAGGCGCTCGACAAGATGTGCCGCGGGGCGCTTGTGGCCGACGTGGTGGCCATCATCGGAACCACCGACATCGTGCTGGGAGAGGTGGACCGGTGAGGGCGCATTTCCCGAAAGGGGGAAGGCTGAGATGAAGGGGCTGTTGCGCAAGGTGTTTCTGGCGGACCTGATCCAGGGGCTGCGGGTGACGTTCCGGCACCAGCATCCGAAGCAGGTGGTGACGGAGCAGTATCCGTTCGAGCGCCCGAAGGTGGGCGAGCGGTACCGGGGCGCGCCGCGGCTGAATATCAATCCCGAGAACGGGGAGACGCTGTGCATCTGCTGCGATCTGTGCGCGCTGGCGTGTCCCGAGCAGTTGATCGTGGTGGGCTGGGAGCGCAACCCGGAGACGAAGAAGAAAGAGCTGGTGACGTTCACGTATGACATCAGCCGGTGCATGTTTTGCGGGCTGTGCGAGGACGCCTGCCCGGTGGACGCGCTGGAGCTGACGCAAGACTTCGAAATGGCGAGCTACACGCGCGAGGGGGCGATTCTGGACCGGCAGACGCTGGAGAACGGGCTGTTGCCGACGCAGTACAGGTATTAGGCGGCAAGCGCGGAGGCGCCGGATGACGGAAGCGATTTTCTTTTACTGTTTCGCGGCGCTGGCGGTGGCCGGCGCAATTCTGACGGTGACGATGCGGAACGCGGTGCATTGCGCGATTTCGCTGATCGCGTCGCTGGGCGGTGTGGCGGGGCTGTACCTGATGCTGCACGCGGAGTTTCTGTTTGCGGTGCAGATCGTGCTCTACATCGGCGGCATCATGGTGCTGTTTCTGTTCGTGATCATGCTGGTGAACCTGGAGGCGGCGGCGCGGGAGCGGCAGTTCCACCGGGCCTGGGCGGGCGGCGTGCTGTGCGCGGCGGCGACCGGCGCCGTGCTCGTGTGGTTCTGGGCGCGGGGCGTGAATTCGCTGCGGCTTCCTCCGGGAGTGCAGCCGACGCCGCGGGAGGGCGGCAACGTGGAGAGCCTGGCGATGGTGCTGTTCCGCGACTATCTGGTGCCATTCGAGCTTGCGTCGCTGCTGCTGCTGGTGGCGATTGTCGGCGGCGTGGTGATGGCGAAGAAGAGGATCTGAGGAGGCGGGCATGCTGGCTCCGATAACAACGGCGCACTACCTGGTGCTGAGCGCGATTCTGCTGCTGATCGGGGTGGTGGGGATCCTGACGAGGCGGAACGTGATCGTGCTGATGATGTCGATCGAGATCATTCTGAACGCGGTGAACGTGAACCTGATCGCGTTTGCGAGGAACCTGGACCAGCTGGAAGGGCAGGTGTTTGCGATCTTCGTCATCTGCGTGGCGGTGGCGGAGGCGGCTGTGGGGCTGGGCATCCTGATCGCGCTGTTCCGCAACAGGGAGACGGTGCAGGTGGACGAGATTGACCTGCTGAAGTGGTAGGAGCGCGGGCATGAATTTCCTGGATTTGATCTGGCTGATTCCGCTGATTCCGCTGGGCGGCGCTGCGGCGATGCTGTTTTTCGGGCGGCGGCTTTCGATGGCGGCGATCCGCTGGATCGGCCCCGGCACGGTGGGGCTGAGCCTCCTGATGTCGGTGGGCGCGGTGGCGCAGCTGGCGGGGCTGGAGAAGAAGTCGCACGAGGTGGTGCTGTACAAGTGGCTGCCGCTGATCGGCGCCGACTGGGGCTTTCTGCTGGATCCGCTGTCGTCGGTGATGATCCTGGTGGTGACGCTCGTCGGGTTTCTGATCCACGTTTACGCCACCGGCTACATGGCGCATGAGCACGGTCCGTATCACGGGGGTTACTACCGCTTTTTCGGGTACATGAACCTGTTCGTCTTTTTCATGCTCACGCTGGTGCTGGCGAACAACTATCCGCTGCTGTTCGTGGGCTGGGAGGGGGTGGGGCTGTGCTCGTACCTGCTGATCGGCTTCTACTTCCACAAGAAGAGCGCGTCGGATGCGGCCAACAAGGCGTTCATCGTGAACCGGATCGGCGACGCGGGCTTCATCCTCGGGATGTTCTTCCTGTGGACGCTCACCGGTTCGCTGCGGTTCGTGGAGGTGAACGAGGCGCTCGGGTCGGCGCGTTTCGCGCCGGAGGCGGGCGTATTCGGGTTGCTGAGCCTGACGGCGCTGCTGCTGTTTGTGGGGGCGACGGGCAAGAGCGCGCAGATCCCGCTGTTTGTGTGGCTGCCGGACGCGATGGAAGGGCCGACGCCGGTGAGCGCGCTGATCCACGCGGCGACGATGGTGACGGCGGGCGTGTACATGTGCGCGCGGTCGAACGCGCTGCTGGCGCTGACGCCGGAGACGTCGCACATCATCGCGGCGGTGGGCGCGGCGACGGCGATTCTTGCGGCGTCGATCGGGCTGGTGCAGAACGACATCAAGCGGGTGCTGGCCTACTCGACGGTGTCGCAACTGGGCTATATGTTCGTGGCGGTGGGCGTGGGCGCCTACTGGGCGGCGATCTTCCATCTGTACACGCACGCGTTCTTCAAGGCCCTGCTGTTCCTTGGCGCCGGCAGCGTGATCCACGCGATGAGCGGCGAGCAGGACATGCGCCGGATGGGCGGGCTGAAGGACAAGATCCCGGTGACGTTCCGGACGATGTTTATCGCATCGCTGGCAATTGCTGGGATTCCGCCGCTGGCGGGCTTCTTCTCGAAGGACGAGATTTTATGGCAGGCGTGGAGCAGCCCGCTGGGATCCAAAGCGCTGTGGGCCGTGGGCTGGGTGACGGCGGCGTTGACGGCGTTTTACATGTGGCGGCTGATGTTCATGACCTTCTACGGCGAAGGCCGGATGGACGAGCAGACGCGGCATCACATCCACGAGTCGCCGCGGTCGATGACGGCGCCGCTGACGGTGCTGGCCGCCGGGAGCGTGGTGGCGGGATGGATCGGGATGCCGAAGGTGTTCGGCGAGAGCGGCTTCTTGCAGGCGTTTGAGCACTGGCTGGCGCCGGTGTTTGAGGCGGCGGCGCGCGGGATGCACGGCGGGCACGGCGAGGCGCATCATGACGCCGCGATGGAGTGGGCGTTGATGGGGCTGTCGATCGGCGTGGCGCTGGGCGGCATCCTGATCGCGCGCCATGTGTATCTGCGGCTGAAGGAGCATGAGCGGCCGTCGGGCGGCGCCATCTACCCTGTGCTGTACAACAAGTGGTACGTCGACGAGGCGTACAACGCGCTGTTCGTGGAAGGGCTGGCCAAGGGCGGCGGCGGGGCGATGGCGCGGTTTGACGCGGCGGTGGTGGACGGGGGCGTGAACGGCACGGCGTGGATGACGAGGCTGGTGTCGAAGATTTCCATCTGGTACGACACGTGGATCGTGGACGGGCTGGTGAACCTGGGCGCGTTCACGGTGCGGGCGCTGTCGTTCCCGGTGCGGTTCTTCCAGACCGGCTACATCCACTCCTACGCGCTGATCTTTCTGGCCGGGGTGCTGGCGATCTTCGGCTACTACTGGTGGGTCCGGTAAGGGAGACATCGGGAGATGACGTCGAACCTGCTTTCCGTGATTCTCTTCACGCCGCTGGCCGGGCTGCTGGTGCTGCTGTTCATCCCGAGGGAGAAGGCCGGGCTGATCAAGTGGTGGGCGAACCTGACGGCGGCGGCGGGCTTTCTGGTTTCGCTGCCTCTCTTGTGGCGGTTCGACCGGACGGCGGAGGGGTATCAGTTCGTCGAGAAGAAGGAGTGGATCCCGTCGCTGGGGGTGAGCTACTTCATCGGCATTGACGGCATCAGCCTGCTGCTGGTGATGCTGACGACGGCGATGGGGCTGATCGCGATCTTCTACTCGTGGGACGTGATCAAGACGCGGGAAAAGGAATACTACGCGATGTTCCTTCTGCAGCAGACGGGCATGATCGGCGTGTTCGTCTCGCTGGATTTCCTGCTGTTCTACATCTTCTGGGAACTGGTGCTGGTGCCGATGTACTTCATCATCGGCGTGTGGGGGGGGCCCAGGAAGCTCTATGCGGCGATCAAGTTCTTCCTCTACACGCTGGCGGGCGGCGTGCTGATGCTGCTGGGCATCCTGACGCTGTATTTCCAGTACGCGGCGCAGTACGGGCGCTACACGTTCGAGATCACGGAGCTGATGCGGCTGAACCTGCCGCTGGGCATGCAGCAGTGGGTGTTCTGGGCGTTCTTCCTCGGGTTCGCGATCAAGGTGCCGATGTTCCCGTTCCACACGTGGCTGCCGGACGCGCACACGGAGGCGCCGACTGCCGGGTCGGTGATCCTGGCGGCGGTGCTGCTGAAGATGGGGACCTACGGGTTCATCCGCTTCTCGCTGCCGCTGCTGCCGCGGGCGAGCACGGACCAGACGATTGTGACAGTGCTGATCGTGCTGTCGCTGATCGGCATCCTGTATGGCGCGCTGGTGAGCCTGATGCAGCAGGACTGGAAGAAGCTGGTGGCGTATTCGTCGGTGAGCCACCTGGGCTTCTGCACGCTGGGCATCTTCGCGCTGAATGAAGCGGGCATCGCGGGCTCGGTGATCCAGCAACTCAATCACGGCATCTCGACGGGGATGCTCTTTCTGATCGTGGGCGTGATCTACGAGCGGCGGCACACGCGCATGATCGCCGAGTACGGCGGGCTGGCGCACGTGATGCCGAACTACGCAATCGTGTTCGCGTTCGCGATGCTTTCGAGCGCGGGGCTGCCGCTGCTGAACGGGTTTGTGGGCGAGTTCACGATCCTGCAGGGCGCGTTCCAGGCGAACCGTTGGTGGGCGGCGCTGGCCGTGCCGGGCGTGGTGTTCGGGGCGGCATACCTGCTGTGGCTTTACCAGCGGACGATGCTTGGCGAAGTGACGCAGGAGAAGAACAAGGGGCTGCCGGACCTGAACTGGCGGGAGTGGGCGGTGTTTGTGCCGCTGATGTTGTGGGCGCTGTCGATCGGCGTGTATCCGAAGCCCTACTTCGAGATTCTGGAGAAGCCGGTGGCGCAGATCGTGCACCGCGTGCATCAGGCGTCGGCATCTGTGGCGCAGGCGGGCGAGCCGGCGCGGGAGGCGATTTCTCGATGAGCCAGTACTACACGGCGACGGACCATTTCGTGCTCTTGCCGGCGATACTGCTGGCGCTGTTCGGGTGCGCGACGCTGCTGTTCGACTTTCTGATCTTCCCCGAGGCGAAGCAGCGGCGGTGGCTGCTGGCGTTTCTGGTGCTGGGGGAGGCGTTCGCCGGCGTGGCGTTCTGGCGGCAGCAGTCGTTTCTGCTGGAGCATGGCGGCAACCTGACGGCGTTCCGCGGGGCTCTGGTGGTCGACCATTACGCGCTGTTTTTTCACTGGCTGTTTGTGGCGGCGACGCTGATCACCGGGCTGGTGAGCTACCGGTATCTGGAAGTGCGCGACGAGCACCACGGGGAGTACTACGGGCTGCTGATGCTGGCGCAGACGGGGATGTACTTCCTGGCGAGCGGGACGGAACTGGTGACGCTGTTCGTCGGGCTGGAGACGATGGCGATCACGTTCTACATTCTGGTGGGCTTCCTGCGCGGCGACCGGAGGTCGAACGAAGCGGCGTTGAAGTATCTGATCCTGGGGTCGCTGAGCACGGGCTTCCTGGTGTACGGTTTTTCGGTTCTGTACGGGATTTCCGGTTCGACGCGGCTGAGCGAGATTGCGTCTGCGGTGGCGGCGCGCGATGCATGGGATCCGGTGCTGGTGCTGGCGGTGGGGACGGCCGGGGCAGGGCTGCTTTTCAAGATCTCGGCGGCGCCGTTCCACATGTGGGCGCCGGACGCCTATGAAGGCGCGCCGACGATGATCACGGGATTTCTGGCCACGGCGTCGAAGGCGGCGTCGTTCGCGCTGTTGCTGCGGCTGTTCGTGGGACCGCTGGGGCCGGCGCGCGAGAGCTGGGAGCCGCTGCTGGCGGCGGCGGCGGTGCTTTCGATGACCGTCGGCAACCTGGCGGCGGTGACGCAGACGAACACGAAGCGGCTGCTGGCGTACAGCTCGATCAGTCATGCGGGCTACATCCTGCTGGGGTTGATTGCGGGCTCGCCGACGGGGATCAAGGGCGTGCTGGTGTATCTGCTGGTGTACACGTTCATGACGCTGGGAGCGTTCCTGGTGCTGACGTCGCTGGCCCGGCAGGGCATCGCGGGCGACGACATCCACGACCTGCGCGGGCTGATGAAGCGGGCGCCGGGGCACGCGCTGTGGATGCTGGTGTTTCTGGTTTCGCTGGCCGGGATTCCGCCGACGGCGGGTTTCGTGGGCAAGTTCTTCATCTTCTGGGCGCTGATCGAGACCGGGCATTACACGCTGGCGGTGATCGGCGCGGTGTACGTGGTGGTGGCGATCTACTACTACTTCCGGATGGTGAAGGCGGTGTTTGTGGAGCCGGAGGAGGCGGAGGCGGGCCCGCTGACGGTGAGCCTGGGCACGCGCGTGGGGCTGGCGGTGACGGGCGCGCTGACGCTGGCAGTGGGTGTGTATCCGGAGCCGGTGCTCAGGCTGGCGCAGATGAGCATTTCGCGGTAAGGAAGGCAAGCGATGAGCGAGTTCTTTTCGCAGCCGTGGCTGATTCCCCTGATCGTGGGGGCCTGCATTCTGCTGCTTTCGCCGCTGGCGGTGGCGTTCACGGTGCTGCTGGAGCGGAAGGTGCTGGCCGACATGCAGGCGCGGCTGGGGCCGATGCGCGTGGGGCCGCAGGGGCTGCTGCAGACGATCGCCGACGCGGTGAAGCTGCTGATGAAAGAGGACACGGTTCCGGCGGAGGCCAACCGGATCCTGTTCCGGCTGGCGCCGGTGGTGACGTTCTTCACGGCGGCGACGACGCTGACGGTGATTCCGTTTTCCGCGCGCTTTCAGGTGACCGACACAAACGTGGGATTGCTGGTGATTACAGCCATGTCGTCGGTGGGCATCCTGGGCATCATTCTGGGCGGGTGGTCTTCCAACTCGCACTATTCTCTGCTGGGCGGGCTGCGTTCGGGGGCGCAATTGATCAGCTATGAAGTGGCGCTTGGGCTGGCGCTGGTGTGCGGCGTGATGATGGCGAACACGCTCTCCATGCAGGGCATCGTGCGGGCGCAGATGGAGCGCGGGGTTTGGTTCGCCTTCGACAACTTCGGGCTGATGCTGATCCCGACGATGATCTTTCTGATCGCTTCGGTGGCGGAGACCAACCGCGCGCCGTTCGACTTGCCGGAGGCGGAGAGCGAGCTGGTGGCGGGGTTCCACACCGAGTACAGCGGCTTCCGGTGGGGCGTCTACATGCTGTCGGAGTACATCAGCATGTTCGCCATCGGCAGCGTGCTGGTGACGCTGTTTTTCGGCGGCTGGCTGCGTCCGTTTCCGAATGTGGCGGCGCTGGAGATTCCGTTCAACTACGGCGCGCCGCTGGCGGTGTTCGGCGGCTTCGGGCTGCTGTGCTTTTACCTGATCCGCCGCCAGCCGATCCGAGGATATGCGCTGGGGCTGGCGGCGGTGGGCGCGCTGCTGTGGCTGGCGGCGCTGGTGTTTCTGATTCCGGCCTTCAACCGAGAAGCGGCGCCGGTGTTCTGGTGGATGATCAAGCTGGTGGCGGTGCTGTACCTGTTTATCTGGCTGCGCGCGACGTTCCCGCGCTACCGGTACGACCAGTTGATGAACATCGGGTGGAAGGTGCTGATCCCGACGGCGCTGGGAGCGATTCTGCTCAACGCGGTGGTGGGGATGGCGCGGGCGGCGGGGTGAGCGCGCAGCCGCCTGCGGAGCTGCACGCGATCACGCGCGTGGAGCGGCTGGAGGGGGTGGCGCGGGCGCGGTTCGCCGTTTCGCTGGCGGGAGGGTGGATCGCCGGGCACCAAACAGTTTTCGAATGCCAGCCTTTGCCTGTGGTTCGAGATAAACGGCGCGAAACTGCCGGAACTGGGCGAAGCGCTGAGGGAAGCGGGGATCCCGCTGACGCGGGAGCCGGATGCCGTGGCGGGAGACGTGCGGTGCTCGCTCCAGATCACCTTCGTGCACAGCGAACCGGACCTGCGGACGCCGCCCGCGGCGGTGTGACACTGGAGTGCTTCGCCATGGAAGGCGGCGCAGCCCTGCCGCTCTCCTCTCCGGAGCGCAGCTTCAGCCCTGGGCGAGGCCGGCGCGGATGTGGTTCAGGTGCTTCTCGCCGTGGGCGGCATAGGTTTCGAGCAGGCGCTCGAGGGTCACGGCGCCGTATTCCGGGTGGTAGCCTTTCCGCGCCCATGCGTCACCGGGCAAGGACCGGAAGAAGGCAGCCCAACGGGCGTGGAGCCCGTCGAGGATGCTGAGCGAAGTCTCGATGGGGCCGGTGGAGGCATCGGGCAGGGCAGCCCAGGAGTCCTGGTCGTAGGGCTTCAGCGGCGGGTCGTTTTCGAGCAGGATGAAGCGGCAGCGGATGTAGGCGTGCATATGGGAGTCGGCGAGGTGGTGGATCACCTGCCGGGAGGTCCAGCCGCCGGGGCGGTAAGGGCGGTCTAGCTGTTGCGGCTGTGCGCCGGCGATGAGGCGGCGGAGCTCGGCGGGGAGCGCTTCGATTTTGTCGATGAGTTGTTCGCGGGTCATGGCATCCCTCCTGCTTCTGGGACCAGTCAGGTTCCCATTGTGCCAGAAGGCGGGGCGCGAGGGTGACCGGAGTCACTGCCCGAGGAGGGCGGGGGGCGCGATGCTGGAGGCATGACGGCGGCAGCGCCAGCGGTCCGGAGAGAGAAGAAAGCTTACAGGAAGCGCACGGGGAAGGACCGCTCGCAGCAGATCCGCCTGGCAGTGCAGGCGGCTTTTCTTCTGCTCAACGTGTGGATCGGGGTGGAGTTTTATCTCTGGGTGAGGGCGTATGAGACGGTGCAGGCGCCGGCGGTGGGCCGCCCGCCCGGCGTCGAGGGCTGGCTGCCGATCGCCGGGATGATGAACTCGAAGTATTTCTTCGAGACGGGGCGCGTGCCGGCGGTGCATCCGGCGGCGATGGTGTTGTTCCTGACGTTCACCGGACTCTCGCTGTTGTTGCGCAAATCGTTTTGCGGGTGGTTGTGTCCGGCCGGAACGATTTCCGAGTATTTGTGGAAGCTGGGACGCGACACGTTCCGGCGGAACTGGTGCTTGCCGCGGTGGCTGGACATCGGGCTGCGGAGCCTGAAGTACGTGCTGCTGGGGTTGTTCGTGTATGCAGTGGGGACGATGTCCGCTGCGGCGATCGCGCAGTTCCTGCAATCGCCGTACGGGATTGTGGCGGACGTGAAGATGCTGAACTTCTTCCGCTACCTGGGTGTGACGGCGGCCGTGGTGCTCGGGGTTCTGGTGGTGCTGTCGGTCTTCGTGCAGAACTTCTGGTGCCGGTATTTGTGCCCGTACGGGGCGCTGATGGGGCTGGCGGCGCTGCTGAGCCCGTTGCGGATCCGGCGCAATGCGGAGACCTGCATTGACTGCGCGAAGTGCGCGAAGGCGTGCCCGGAGCGGCTGCCGGTGGACAAGCTGGTCCAGATCCGCTCGGCGGAATGCATCGGCTGTCTGGAATGCGTAGCCGTGTGCCCGGTGGAGGACACGCTGGATATGAAGCTGGCGGGCGTGAAGCGGCGGGTGCCCGCGTGGGCGATGGCGGCGGCGGTCGTGACGATTTTCTGCGGGGCGACGGGCTGGGCGATGTGGGCGGGGCACTGGCAGACGCATGTGCCGCCGGATGTGTACCTGGAGCTGATCCCGCGGGTGCAGGAGTTCAGCCACCCGTAGGGCGGGGGCGGGCGCCGGCGACGGAAAGGCGCTTCTTGCGGGCGGCCAGGAGGGGCTCGTTGAAGAAGTCGATGACGGGCTGCATGAGGCGGAAGCGGAGGACGACTTCCGGCAGGAGCCTGCGGGAGGAGGCGAGTTCGGCTGGGAGCTCTTTCCAGAAGTACCAGTGCTTGAACTTCACCCACTCGATGGCGGGGTGCTGGGGAGGGAAGCCCTTGGGGGCACGGGCGAGGCGGTCGCCGTTGAGGGGGCCGAGGGCGGCAAGGAGTCTCTTGTCGCGCACGAGCGAATCGAAACGCTCGTGATGATCGAGGAGGTGGAAACGGATGAGGCGGAGGTTCTCGGGGGTGGGCATATAGACGCCGCCGGCGATGCCCACATGGCGCGGGGAGATTTCGACGTAATAGCCGCCGGCGACGTGTCGGCCGAGGTCGGAGCGGAAGAAAGAAGCGGCGATGTGCGTCTTGTAGGGGCTCTTGTCCGACGAGAAGCGGGTGTCGCGGTAGATGCGGTAAATGGCGCGTTCCGGGAGGGTGACGGCTTCGGGGGCGAAGGCGGCGAGCGCGGCGTCGAGGGCGGCGACGAACTCCTCCATGGGGGCGCGAACTTTTTCGAGGAAGATTTGCTTGCGCGGTTCAAACCACTCACGCGTGTTGTTGCGTTCAAGCTGCCGGAGGAACTTCAGCGCCTCGGGCGGGAAGCCGGCAAAGCTGGCGGGCATGGCGAGGTGTCCCCTACAATTGAGAGCGATGACGGGTCTGGAAGAGGCGCTGCGGCGCCTCGCCGAAATCCCACTGTTACAGGTTACTCCGAACGAGCCGCTGTGGAAGCACACACGGTTCGGGCTGGGCGGGGCGGCTGAGGTGTTTGCCTGCACGGAAGACGAAGCGGCGTTCGTAGAGGCGGTACGGCGGGCGAGGGCGAGCGGGGCGCCGTGGGTGGTGATCGGAATGGGGACCAACTTGCTCGTTGCGGACGAGGGCTTCCCGGGGATCGTGCTGCGGTACGACGGGGCGCGGATCCAGGTGGAGGGAAGCCGCGTGACGGCGCAGGCGGGGGCGGCGTTGCAGGCGGTGGTGGATGCGGCGATCGACGCCGGGCTGCAAGGCTACGAGCCGATGACAGGGATTCCGGGCAATCTCGGCGCAGCGATTTACGGGAATGCCGGAGCCTACGGGGCATCGGTGAGTGACAGAGTGGTGCGAGTACGGTACTTCGACGGCTTGGAGATCCGGGAGACGGATCACTCCGGGTGCGGCTTCCGGTACCGGGAGAGCGAGTTCAAGAGAAGGCGGCTCCAGGGGGAGCCGTGGCTGATCCTCTCTGCCGAGTTTGAATTTCCGCCGGGAAACGCTGCGGAGATGCGAAGAAAAGCGGAAGAGATTCTGGCGGTAAGGAGCCGGAAATACCCGCCGGAGATGAAATGCGCTGGCAGTATTTTCAAGAATCTGCTGCTGGAGCGGCTGCCGGAGGCGGCGAGGGCGGCGGTGCCGCCCGGGGTAGTGAAGGGCGGCAAGGTTCCGGCGGCGTGGTTCCTGGAACAGGCGGGGGCGAAGGGGATGGCGCGGGGCGGCATCCGCGTTTCGGAGGACCACGCGAACACGCTGTATAATGCGGGCGGCGGTACGGCCGCGGAATTCCGGGCTCTGGCAGAAGAGCTGAAGCGGCGCGTGCGGGAGAGGTTCGGCGTGGAGCTGGAAGAGGAAGTGCAGTACATCGGATTCGGGGAGGGGTATTTGCCATGAGGATCCCGATGTTGATCATCGCGGCGCTGGCTGCGCAGGGGCAGGCGCCGCTGAAAAAAGGAAGCCCGCTGGAGGCGCTGCCGGCGGACACGGAGATGCTGACGCACTTCGGCGAGCGCGCGGATTTCTCGCCGGACACCCGGCGGGTGGCGTTCATGGCGAAGAGCTTCGGCGACGCGTTTGTGATCGATCTGGAAACGCGAGTCATCCGCTGCCTGACGTGCAACGTTCCGGGGGCGGCATTTTTGCGGGTGATGCACGTGGCCAACGGCGATTATCTGCTGATCGGGCCGGAGCGGTTCACCGACATCCGCACGAGCCGGCACCGGGACAATGAACTGTGGCTGCTGAGGCGGACAGCGGGTGCGAAGCCGGTGAAGCTGGGTCAGAAGATGAGCGAGGGCGCTGCGGTATCGAAGCGGGCGCTGCGGATCGCCTTTGCCGAGACGGCGGGGCAGAATGCGGAGCTGGCGCCGCGGCGGTCGAGAATCTGGGTGGCGGAGGTGGACGTGGACAACGCCGTTCTGAAGAGCCGGCGCGTGGTGGTGGAAAGTCCGGACGATTCCTGCACGCTGGAGGCGCAGGACTTTCTCGACAACGACCGGAAGCTGACCTACACCTGCTACGAGCGTGGCGGCGGGGCGAGCGTCTGGACGGTGAACCTGGAGACGGGCGAGCGGGTGAACCATTCGGCGGCGATCGGGAGCTACAACGAGGTGGAGGGGATCTTCCCGGACGGGTTGCACACGTGCGTGGAGAGCGACCGGCAGGCGGTGTTGCGGGGAAAGACGGAGAAGTTCCGCGACATAGACATCTGGAAGCTGCGGCTGGACGGAACGGGGAAGAGTTTCGAGCGGCTGACGTTTTTCAACGACTACGAGGGCTGGAAGGCATCCAATCCGGTGGTGAGCACGGACGGGCGCTATCTGGCGTTTCAGGCGGCGAGGACGGCGGACGAGGCGGGCGTGGGGTACGGCATTTTGCTGAAGCGGCTGGCGAAGTAGGCGCATGGCGGTATCCGGGAAGAAGGTGACGCTCGCGGTGCTGGCGATTGCCGGCGGCGTGACGCTTCTGTTCATCGGGCTGACGCTGGCGAATCTGGACAAGATCCGCACGTCGGTGGCGGTGCGGCGCTCGGCGCGTCCGATTTTGCGGACGCCGGCGGGAACGATGGTGATCGTGCCGGAGGGAGAATTTCAGGTTCCTGCGTGGGAAAATCCCCCGAAACTGCCCGCTTATTACGTGGATCAGGAACCGGTTTCTCCAGAAATTCTGGATGGATTTCTGCGCGAAACAGGCAGGACTTCCGCAAAGCTGACGCCGGAAGACGAGCGGGCGTTTTGCGAGTGGGCGGGCAAGCGGCTGCCCACGGCGGAGGAACTGGCCAAGGCGGGGCGCGGAGCCACGCCGGAAAACGACGTAAGCATTTACGGCGTGCGGGGGCTGGCGCGAGGCGAAGGGGTGCGGTGCGCTCTGGACGCGCGAGAGGCGGGCAGGTTCCGCTGAGACCTGGCGCGGGAACGGATCAGAGGACAGGGACGTAGTAGCCGGCACGGCAGCGGACTTCGGCGGCGCCGGTGCGCGCGCGGGCCCCGGAGGTCAGATCCACCGAAAGGCGGCGGAATGCGCCGGGAGGCGCGGCGGAGGGGCGGATCATGAGGTTGTAGCGGAACCGAAGGCGCTCGACGAGTTCGCGCAGGCGGCGTCCGGCGTCGTTGGAGCGGATCACTTCGCCGCCGGTGGCCTCGGCGATGCGGAAGATGTTGGCAGGCGTGAAATCGGGGTTGACGTCCGGCCCCTCGGGCGGGCGCGGGGGGCGGGTGCCTTCAGGGACGATGGCGTTTACGACGGCGTTGACGCCGCTGATGGCCCGGATCACCGTCTCGTCGGGCAACTGATAGTGGACGCCGCCGTTGTCGGTCAGGGCGATGAGAGCGCGGCGTCCGGGGAAAGGAGACAGCTTCTCCAGATAACCAGCAGCTGCCAGCAGAGCGTCGTTGAGCGAGGTGCCGGCGCCGAGACCGGACTCGACGGCAGCCTCCCGGAGGGCGCGGGCGGCAAGGTCTTTGTCCGCGGTCAGCTCCTGCTGGAGGCGGGCGCGGCGGGCGAAGAAGAAGACGGCGACTTCGTCGTGAGGGGCGAGCTGCGCAAGCGCCTGGCGTCCGGTTTCGGCGGCGGAGCGCAACATGCGGCCCATGCTGCCGGAGACGTCGAGCAGGAGAAGCACCTGCAAGGGCGCGGCGTCGTGGGCGAAGGCCTCGACGGGGCGCGGGACGCCCTCGTCGCGGACGACGAAATGTTCGGCGCGGAGCCCGGTGACGGGGCGCCCGTTGCGGGTCACGAGCGCGTCGACGCTGACGAGCGCCGTGCCAGAGCGGAAGATGGGCGGCTCTTCCGGAGGCGGGGTTTGCGCGCGGAGGGGCGGGGCGGCGAGGATGGAAATCAGCAGTCCCGCGGGCAGGAGGCGGCGGACTGCGGCAGATCCCATGAAGAACATTATCGTCGGCACGGCGGGACACATCGATCACGGGAAGACGGCGCTGGTGCGGGCGCTCACGGGGATCGATACGGACCGGCTGGAAGAGGAGAAGCGGCGCGGGATATCGATTGATCTTGGGTTTGCGCATCTGGAGGCGGGCGGCGTGCGGTTCGGGTTTGTGGACGTTCCGGGGCATGAGCGGTTCGTGAAGAACATGCTGGCAGGGGCGGGCGGGATCGACGTGGTGCTGCTGGTGATTGCGGCCGACGAATCGGTGAAGCCGCAGACGCGGGAGCATTTCGCGATCTGCCGGCTGCTGGGCATCCGGCACGGGATGGTGGTGCTGACGAAGAAGGATCTGGCGGATGCGGAAATGCTGGAGTTGGCGCGGCTGGAGGCGGCGGAGCTGGTGCGGGGCTCGTTTCTGGAAGGCGCGCCCCTGGTGGCGGTGAGTGCCTCGACGGGCGAGGGGCTGGAGGAGTTGAGAGGCGAACTGGTGCGCCTGGCATCCCGGGTGGCCGGGCGAGACACGGAGGGGATTCCGCGCCTGCCGGTGGACCGGTCGTTCACGTTGCGCGGGTTTGGCACCGTGGTGACCGGTACGCTGGTGGAAGGCAAGCTCCGGGCTGGAGAGGAGGTGGAGGTGCAGCCGGGCGGGCGGAGGGTGCGGATCCGCAGCTTGCAAGTGCACGGGGAGACGGTGGAGGAGGCTGTGGCGGGGTCGCGGACGGCGGTGAACTTGGCCGGCGTAGAAGCAAGCGAGTTGCACCGCGGAATGACGCTGACGGCGCCCGGGAGGTGGGAGGCGACGCTGGCTGTGGACTGCCGGGTGGAGTTGCTGGAAGGTGCGCCGTCGCTGCGGCACGGGGCTGCCGTGCATTTTCATGCGTGGACGGCGGAGACAACCGCGCAGGTGCGGCTGTTGGATGCGGGGCGCCCGGTGGAGGAGGGCGGGAGGGCTTTTGTGCGGCTGCTGCTGGAGCACCCGGTGTTGCTGAAGCCGGGCGACCGGTTCATTGTGAGACAATTCTCGCCGCTCGTGACGATCGGCGGGGGCGTGGTGCTGGACACACAGCCGCCGTTGCGGGCGAAGAAGGCGTGGGTGGCGGCGAGGCTTGAGCAACTGGAGGGCGCACCGCTGGAGCGGCGTCTGGCGCTGTGGGTGGTCGAGACGCCGCAGGGCGCCGACGCGGCGGCGCTGGCTGCGCGGGCGGGGTTGACGGTCGAGAAATTGCAGCAGGCGGCGCCGGCAGCGGGGCTGGCGCTGCTGCGAGGCGAGAGGTTGCGGGTGGCGACTCGCGGGCAGGTGCAGGAGCGAGCCCGGAGGCTGCTTGCACAACTGGAGCAGTTCCATGCGGCCAATCCGCTGGTGGGCGGGATGCCGCGCGCGGCGGCGGGCCTGGATGCGGGCTGGCTGGACGCCGTGCTGGAGGGAGAGCGGGAGATTGTGGCGGAAGGAGAGGCGCTGCGGTTGCGAGGATTCCAGCCGAAGCGAAGGGCAGAAGAGGCGGAAGCCGAGGAGCGGATGGAGAATGTGTTCCGGCGCGCCGGGCTGGAGGCGCCTCCCGTGAAGGAAGCGCTGGCGCAGGCGGGGCTGGACGAGGCGCGGGCGAGGAAGCTCCTGCAACTCATGCTCAAAGATGGGCGGCTGGTGCGGGTGTCGCCGGAGCTGGTACTGCACCGCGAGGCGGCGGACCGGCTGAAGGGGATGCTGGCGGGCAAGAGGGGGCTGAAGTTCGGCGTCGGGGAATTCAAGGAGTGGACGGGAGTAAGCAGGAAGTACGCGATTCCGCTGCTGGAGTATCTGGACCGGGAGCGGGTGACGCGGCGGGAGGGGGACCGGCGGGTGGTGCTGTAGGAGGAGCGGCCGCGGAACCGCAATGCAGATTTCTGCATCTCGATTGCAAGATTGCTCTTGCAATCCATTTGCATTTTTCGTTACATTGGCAGCAGGATGAGTTTCTGGTCTTTTCCGCGTGGCTGCCGGTGGCGGCGATGGGTCTTCGATGCGCACCTTTATGCGGGCCTGGCGGCGGGCGCGCTGTTGATGGTGACGGGGCTTTCCGGGGCCCTTTTGGTATATGCGCCCGAACTGGAGGGCGGCGCGAGCCCGGCCCGGGAGCGCGTGGCGGGCGCTCCGCCGGCCGAAGAAACGGCGGCGCGGCTGCTGGCGGAGCGGCCCGGGATGCGGTTGCAGGACATCCGTTTCGACCGGTATGGGAACGCAAGCGTCTTTCATTTGCAAGAAGCGGGAGGCGAGGGGCCGCGGGGCCGCGACCTGCATGTGATGGTGGATCCGGCGACAGGCCGCGTCCTGCGCGAGGCCGACCGGAGAGCAGGGGTGTGGCGGTGGCTGCGGGAGTTGCACCATGATCTGCTGGCTGGCAAGACGGGGAGGAAGGCCAACGGGGTGGCGGCAGGGTTGTTGCTGCTGCTGAGCGCCACGGGGCTCGTGATCTGGTGGCCGGGACCGATGCTGTGGAAGAAGCGGACCGGAGTCAGCAAAGGCACTGGCTGGAAGCGCACGGTCTGGGATCTGCACAGCGCGGCGGGCTTCTGGTCTTGCGCGGGGCTGGCATTCTTTGCGGTGACGGGCATGATGTTCGCCTGGCCGGAGGAGGCCAGGAGGCTGGCGGGAGTGCAGGAGCGGAAGAAGCCGGAGTGGAAGCCGGCGGGGCGCACCGGGCAGGAGCGGGCGAGCGTGGCGGAGTTGGCGGCAGCGGCGGAAAGGGCGGTCCCGGGCAGCAGGATCGCGCAGATCAAGTTCCCGAGGAAGCCCTCCGAGCCGGCCGAGGCGAGAGTGAAGACGCCGCTGGACGGGCATATGCACGGCCACAGCCGCGTGTGGCTGGATCCGGCCGATGCAAGGGTTTTGCAGGTGAAAGATTTTCGCAAGCTGCCTGCGGCACAGCGCGCGCTGGCGCTGGCGGGGCAGATCCACCAGGGGCATTTTACGGACGCGGGCTGGCCGGGGGCGCTCGTGCGGGCGCTCTGGATTCCCGCGGGGCTGGCGCCGTGCCTCCTGTTTCTGACGGGTTTTCTGATGTGGTGGAACCGGGTGGCGGCGAAGCGGCTTCGCCGCACCGAGGGTCCGGCAGCGGAGGGGAGGCGAAGAGTAGCGGCGGCGGCAGCGTTGCTATTCTGCGCGGGCCTGGCGGAGGGGCAGGCGCAGGTGGCGCTGGAGGGCCGAGTGGTGGACGGCAGCGGCGCGGCGGTGGCTCGAGCGAAGGTGACGCTGCAGGGATCGCCTGCCCGGGTGGCGGAGAGCACGGAGGGCGGGGAGTTCCGGTTTGAGCGCGTGGCGCCGGGCCTGCTAACGCTGGTGATCGAGGCGGACGGATTCTCGCCATTGGTGGCGCAGGCGCGGGCGGGCGAGAAGGCGGAATTCCGGCTGGAACCGGCGCCGGTGGTGACGATGGTGGAGGTGAACGCGGGGACGTTCGACCAAATCCGGCTGGACGAGGCAGTGGTTCAGACGGGGTTGACGCGGGCGGACATCGCGACGCGCAACAACCGCCGGCTATCCGACGTGGTGGCGAGGATGCCGGGCGTGTTCATGAGCGGACCGCCGGGTGGAGACAAGGACGTGCGGTTGCGCGGACTGGACAAGGAATTCAGCCGGACGCAGGTGGACGGCGTGATGATTCCCGATGGGGGAGAGAAGCGGGAACTGCAGTTGAACCGGCTGCCCTCGTCTGCGGTGGAGAGCGTGCGGATCATCCGGAATCCGACGGCGGAGTTCGAAAGCGACGGGCTGGCAGGGCGGGTGGATGTGGAGACGCGCCCGATCCCGCAGAAGCTGCACGTGGAGGGGCGGCTTGGTTACGGGGCGCGGCGCAACACGCTGGCGAATGCGGTGACGCAGGGGCAAGTGTCGGCGGGAGGGAGGTTCGGGCGCAGGTATGGCTTTTCGGGCACGTTCGACTGGCTGGACGATGTGCTGCCCATCGAGCGTTCGGTGCTATATCCGAACCGGAACGTGGAGAGCGACAACGAACGGCAGCCGCAGCGCTCGCCGAACTTCTTTGGCAACTTCGGCGTGTACACGGAGCGGTTCGGGGATCTGCACCTGAAGCCCGTGCTGCTGCGGTTCGACAGCACGAAGGACCGGCTGAGGGAAGTGCATACCGGCGCCGGGGTGCTGACGACTCGCGAGTCGGAGTATGAGGCGAAGGCGCAGCAGACGCTGGGGATGACGCTGAACCACCGCTATGCGCGGGCGTCGGGCTTGGTCGTGGACACGCAGGCGGGCTGGTTTGGTTCGGGGGAGGACAAAGACCGGTGGCGGCAGGCATACAAGGTGAGCGGAGGGGTGGCGTCGCCGGACAAGCGGACGCTGGAGCCGGAGTTCAAGACGGACAAAGCGTGGCTGTTTTCCACAGCGGCATCGCTCCCGGTACGGGCGCTGGTGTGGCAGGAATGGAAGTTCGGGACGAGCCTGCGGTGGCGCAGGCGCGTGAAGGACAGGGACCGTTTTGAGGTGCAGCCGAGCGGGGCGGTGCGGTACGCGGGGGAGGCGAAGGACCGGTACCGGCTGAACGAGGATTATGCAGCGGGATTCGTGCAAAACCGGATCCGGTTGACGGAGCGGCTTTCGTGGACGCCCGGCGTGCGGTATGAGCGGGTGACGGTGGAGACCTGGTCCGCGCCGGGCTGGGCGGCACCGCGGATTTTCACCGACGTGAATCCCTCTTCACACCTGTTGTACCGCGCGAGCGGAAACCTGACATTGCGCGCGGCAATCTCGCGCGTGC
This sequence comes from uncultured Arcobacter sp., assembly GCA_964458495.1. Taxonomy (GTDB): domain Bacteria; phylum Acidobacteriota; class Terriglobia; order Bryobacterales; family Bryobacteraceae; genus JANWVO01. The sequence goes on along the minus strand of CAYWJB010000021.1, from coordinate 8,675 downwards.
TGGCGCGACCGAAGTTCGACGAACTGGCGCCGTTCGAGAATGTGACGGCGGCGAAGATTGTGGTGGGCAATCCGGATCTGGCGCCCTCGCGGGCGTGGAGCTACGACGCCGGGTTCGACTACGCGACGCGGTGGGTGACGTTTTCGGTGAACGGGTTCCACAAAGACATCCGCGGGGTGCTCGAGGAAGTGGGCACGGGAGAGTGGCGGCAGGGGCGCGAAGTGTTCCAGGTGCGGAACGCCGGCAACGGCTGGACCCGGGGGCTGGAGTTCGAGCAGCGGTTGCGGCTGCAGCCCTTCGCGCCCCGATGGGCGAAGCCGCTTTCGTTCTGGGCGAACCAGACGGTTCTGGACAGCGAACTGCGGGACGCGGCGGGGCGGGCGAGGCCATTCAAGGAGCAGCCGCGGTGGATCGCCAACTTTGGAGGAGATTTCAGCGATGAGGAGTGGGGGACGTCGCTTTCGGTGATGGCGAACTTCGTGAGCCGGCGGTTCGATTACAAGGCCAACGGAGACGTGAGTTCGTTTGGCGGATCGGCGAGCTTCGACGTCGCGCTTTACCAGAGGTTGAGGGGTGGTTTACGGCTGTTTGTAGAGGGGAACAACCTGACCAACCGCGACCGCGTTCGAGACGAGAACCTGGCCGCGGGCGGGGTACAGTGGCGGCGGGAAGCCTTCGGACGCACGGTGCTGGGCGGATTGCAGATCAGTTTCTAGGCGGGAGCGAAGACAGAACGGCCGCGGCCCAGCTGGTGGAGGCAGGCGGGGCGCTTGAAGATGCGCTGCAGGCGTCCACGGTGGAGACGGCACGGCCGAGGGCGAAGACGCGGCGCGGGCCGCAGGGAGGGCGAAATCCACGGGGGCTGCGTGGCGGCGGCGGAACGGCGCAGGTGCACGGGTTCCGGCGGCGCTACGCGCATGCACAGGAAAGACTCCTTCGCGCCGTCAGGAGGCTTCGGCTGCGCAGCGCGTCATGGGGGCGGGGCATCCGGGGGCGGGGGATTTGGGCTGGAGGCGGGATGGTCTGATGCCGGGTGTTGCACAGGCTGTGCGTCTGGCCGGCCGCCGGATGGAGGGGACGGCTGGCCGAGCATGCGGAGGATGGATGAGACGTAGGCTTGGGTTTCGGAATACGGCGGAATGCCGCCGTAGCGCTCCACGGTGGCGGAACCGGCGTTGTAAGCCGAGAGGGCGAGCGGAAGGTCGTTCTGGAAGCGGTCGAGGAGGAGTCGAAGGAAGCGCGCGCCGCCGAGGATGCTCTGTGTGGCGTCGAAGGGATCCTCGATGCCGAGCATGGAGGCGGTTTCCGGCATAAGTTGCATCAGCCCCATGGCGCCCGCGGGGCTTACGGCACAAGGTTTGAAGGCGGATTCCTGCCGGGCGACAGCGCGGAGCAGGAGCGGATCGAGCCCATAGGCGGAGGCGGCATGGTGGAAGAGCGGGGCGAGTTGCGCGGCCGGCATGGCGGCGCAGTCGAGAAGGGGCACGGGAGCGGGAGGAGTTGGCCAGGAGAGGCGCGGCTGAAGCGAGGCGGACTGGATCTGGAGATCGAATCTGCTGGCCGGGGTGCCGAGGGAAGCCTGGCCTACGGGTTCCGGAGATGGATGATCCGGGGCCGCCGCTACGGGGATCGCGGATCCGGAGGGTGGAAGCGGCTGCCGGCCGGAGATCGAGGCGAGCTGACGCTGGATGGAAACTCGCTGCGAGTCCAGCGGCGAGGAGGGCGTTGCCGGGGCCTTGGCAATGGGGGCGCCCGAGACGAGCGCGGCGCTGGCTGTGGACGGGCGGGTTCGTTGCGCCTGGATCGAAAGCGACTGGAGCTGGCGCTCCACGGATTCGCGCTGCGCGGCAGCCGCGGCTTCCTGCGGGGACTGGGCGCGGGCCAAGAGGGCGAGCGCAGCTGTGAGCGCGAGACGCTTCACGAGAATCGCATCGGCGGATTTCGGGAGATTCGCCATATTTCGTGGCGCCATGAGGGGGTAGAAGCACCGAAGCAGCGGGTTGTCGAGCCGGGTCCCGGGAGAAACATAAGGACGCCCGGAAGGCGGCAGCATTTTACGATGGTTTACGATGCGGGGGTAATCCGATGCGGGCGGGCGGGCGTCCCTGAATGTGGTGATGAAGAAGCTGATCCTGTATTGCCTGTTGCCGCTGCTGGTGGGGGCGTGGGACGACGCGCCGCCGGGGGCGGTGGCCGGGCGCGTGACATACCGGGGAAAGCCCGTCCCTGGCGCGGCCGTGACGGTGCGGCAGGAGGCGCAGCAATGGATGGCGGCGTCGGACGAGGCAGGGCGGTTCGAGGTGGCGGGCGTACCGGAGGGGGCGGTGGAGGTGGAAGTGCGACTGTTCGGCTTCGAGCTGACGAGGCGGACGGTGAGCGGGGCGGCGCGTGGTCGCGTGGAGATTGTGCTGACCATGCCGGCATATGCCGCAGCGTCCGGACAGTCGGACATGGCCGGGGAATCGGCGGGCGACCAATGGGAGACGCCGATCAACGGCACTCAGACGCAGGGGATGGGAGTGAACGCGGACGTGGGGGATGCCAGCGAGTCTTTTCTCGTGCAGGGATCTCTGAGCCGCGGATTGCAGGAGGCGGCGAGGCCGGGCTTTTTCGAGTTCGGTTTTGCCGCGCCGATGATGGCGGGGATGTTGGGGCCGGGCGGAATGGCGGGCGGACCGTTCGGACCGGATGGGGCGCCCGCGGGGCTGGCTGGCGGCGCTGCGGCGGGTGCGGCGGCCGGTCCGCCAGCGGGTCCGGCGGCGATGGGGGGAGGGCCAGGCGGCGGACCTGGGGGCGGTCCGGGGATGGGCGGAGGCGGGATGATGCGCGGAGGCGGGATGATGGGCGGACCGGGCGGGGGAGCGGGGATGCGCGCCGGCATGGGGCCCGGCGGCGGGCGGATGTCGCCGGAAGAGTTCCGCAACCTGAGTCCCGAGGAGCAGGAGAAGATGAAGCGGGAGCTGGCCGAGCGGTTCGGCGGCTTGCTCGAGCGTGAGGGGTTCGGCAACCGGACGCAGCGGGCGCGGGAACAAATCCGGGGAGGATTGTTTTTCAATCTGCGCGACGACGCGCTCGACGCGGCACCCTACGGCGTGAACGGGCGGCCTGTGGAGAAGCCGCAATACACGCAGCCGCGGTTCGGCGCGTCGCTGGGAGGACCGTTGAAGCTCGGCCGCCTGTTCGGGGCGGACAACACCTTTTTCTTCGTCAACTACAACGCCGGGCGGGGCAGCACGGCATACAACGGGTTCGCGGTGTTGCCGGACGAAGCGGCGCGCGCGGGCGATTTCAGCCGTCTCGAGCCGCTGCAGCCGGCGGTGATCTTCGATCCGTTGTCGGGCGCGCCGTTTCCCGGCAACCGGATACCGGAGGCGAGGGTGAGCCCGATCGCGAGGGGGCTGCTCGGGTTCATCCCGCTGCCGAACCGTCCCGGCGCGGTGCAGAACTGGACGCTCTCGGCGGCGCAGCCGATGTCGAACGACAGCCTGAATGTGCGGCTGAACCGGACGCTGAACCGGCGCAACCGGCTGGCGTTCGATCTCGCGTGGCAGAGGCGGTATTCGGAGAACATCCAGTTGTTCGGATGGCGCGATCCGAGCCGCGGGCGGGGCTGGAATACGAGTGTGAACTGGAGCCAGACACTGGCGCCGCGGCTGATCCACACGGTGAGCGCGCGGTACAACCGGAATTTCAACGCACTGATCCCGTATTTTGCCTACGGCGAGGATGTGGCGGGGAGGCTGGGGATTGAAGGCGCATCGCGCGATCCCGCGAATTTCGGCCCGCCGAACCTGAACTTCACGAACTATGGCGATCTGAGCGACGGGAGCCGTTCGCAGCGGATGGTGCATACGTGGAGCTTCACGGACGGCTGGACGGTGGTGCGGCGGACGCACACGGTGCGGGCGGGATTCCAGTTCACGCGCACGCAGCAGAACACGCTGCTCGACCCGAATGCGCGGGGGACGCTGTTTTTCGGCGGCCTCTTGACGAGCGGGACGGACGAGGCGGGACGGCCGCTGCCGGGCACGGGCAATGATCTGGCGGATTTCCTGCTCGGATATGTGCAGCAGAGCAGTGTTCGGTACGGGCAGCCGGACACCTATATGCGGCAGTCCGTGCTGGGCGCTTTCGTGCAAGAAGAGTGGCGGGCGCGGCCGGGGCTGACGCTGAATGCGGGGCTGCGCTGGGATGCGTGGCTGCCGTTCACGGAGAAATACGGGCGCATGGCGAACCTGGACATCGCGCCGGGGCTGGGCGGGGCGTCGGTGGTGACGCCGGGCGGGACGGGGCCGTGGATGGGGAGCGTGCCGGACGGGCTGATCCGGCCGGACCGCAACAATCTGGCGCCGCGGCTGGGGCTGGCGTGGCGCCCGAGCCAGAAACGGCGGACCATCGTCCGGCTGGGCTACAGCGTGTTCTATGACGCAAGCGTGTTTGGAAGCATCGCGCAGCGCCTCACCTACCAGCCGCCGTTCGCCACGGCGGCCACGTTCAACACGTCGCCGGCGGCGCGATTGACGCTCACGCAGCCGTTCCGCGGGCCGCAGACACAGACGCTGCTGAACTCCTACGCAGTGAACCCGGATTACCGGGCGCCCTACGCGCAGACGTGGAACCTGAACGTGCAGCAGGACGTGCGCGGGTATGTGGTGGAGATCGGATATCTGGGGACGAAGGGCACGGCACTGGTGATCCAGAGGATTCCGAACCGAGCGCCGCCGGGCTCGCCGCTGGACAGCGAACTGCGGCGCCCGATTCCCTATGCCACTGGCTTCACCTATGACAGCCCGGAGGGCAGCTCGGTTTTTCATGCCGGGCAGTTGCGCGTGGTGAAGCGGATGCGGCGCGGGGTGAGCTGGTCGGCGCTGTACACGTTGTCGAAGTCGATTGACAATGCGAGCTCGATCGGCGGCACGGGCAACCTGGTGGTCCAGGACGAAAACAACCTGCGGGCGGAGCGGGGGCTGTCGAATTTCGACGTGCGGCACCAGTTGCAGTTCAACGGGATGTTCACGTCGCCGTTCGGGCCCACGGGCGTCTGGCTGCGGCAGAGAAATGCATGGACGGCGATGCTGCGGGACTGGAACCTGAACCTCTCGCTGCAGGCGAACTCGGGACGCCCGCTGACGGCGCGCGTGCTGGGCGCGGTGGCGGATGCGGGAGGCAGCGGGGCGACGGGCAGCGCGCGCGCCGATGCCACGGGGCTGCCTGTGAGGGGCGGATCGGCCTATTTCAACACCGCGGCGTTTGCCTTGCCGCCGGCGGACCGTTACGGGAACGCGGGGCGGAACACGATTCCCGGACCGGGGAGCGTGGTGCTGAACGCGGGCTTCGGGCGGTCTTTCCAGATCGGCGAGAGTTCGCGGAGGCGGCTGGAGTTTCGGCTGGAGGGGCAGAACGTGCTGAACCACGTGAACCTGACCAGTTACGGAACGGTGGTGAACGCGGCCAATTACGGCCAGGCTACGGCAGCGGGCGCAATGCGCAGCGTGCAGATCACGGCGAGGTTCCGGTTTTAGGCGATGAAACGCGAGATGCTTTCCCTGTTGTTATGCGCAGCGCTGCCGGGGCAGCCGCCGGAGGAGACTCCGACGTTCCGCGCGTCGGCGAACCTGGTGATCGTCACCGTCTTCGTGCGGGACGCGCAAGGGCGCCCGGTGAAGGGGCTGACGAAGGACGACTTCGTGGTCACGGAAAACGGCAAGCCGCAGACGGTGCGTGTATTCGAGTTTCAGCAGATCGATGAGGCGGCCACGGGGTCAGCGGCGCTGGCGGCGGAAGCACCTGCGCTGCAGCCGCCGCAGGCGGATCGGCAGACAGGCGCGGTGCTGCCGGTACGCTATCGCGACCGGCGGTTGATCGTGCTCTATTTCGACTGGACGTCGCTGGATGAGGAGCAGCAGGTGCGGGCCAAGGAAGCGGCGGAGGAGTGGATCCGGACAAAGATGACGGCGGCGGATCTGGTGAGGATCGTGGCGTTTGGGTCGCGGCTGCGTGTGGTGCAGGATTTCACGGGGGACCGGGATGCGCTGATCGAGGCGGTGCGGAAATTTCAGACGGGCGAGATGAGCGAGCTGGCGGCGGAAGGGGAGACGGGGACGGAGACAAGCGAGGATGCGGCATTTGCCGCCGACGAGACGGAGTTCAATGTGTTCAACACGGACCGCAAGCTTGCTGCTCTGGAGGATCTTGCGCGGTCGCTGGCGCCGTTGCCGGAGAAGAAGGCGGTGGTGTATTTCAGCGCGGGCGTGAGCCGGACGGGGATGGACAACGAGGCGCAGTTACGCGCGGCAGTGAACGCGGCGGTGCGGGCGAACGTGAGCTTTTATCCGGTGGATGTGCGGGGCTTGCAGGCGGAGCCGCCTGGAGGCGGCGCGACGGTGGCGACGGTGTCGGGGACGGGGCTGTTTAGTGGAGGGGCGCAGGGGCGACAGAGGCAGAAGAGCTTCGATACGCAGGACACTCTGGAGATGCTGGCGGCGGATACGGGAGGGAAGGCGCTTTTCGATTCGAACGACCTGGCGCTGGGTATTCAGCGGGCGCAGCAGGACATTCAGAGCTATTACATCCTGGGCTACTATTCGAGCGATGAGCGGCGGGACGGGCAGTACCGGCGCGTGGAGGTGAAGCTTGCGCCGGCCGTGCAGGCGCGGCTGCGCGCGCGGCTCGATTACCGGCGGGGGTATTTTGCGGAGAAGGACTTTGCGGCGTTCACAAGCTACGACAAGGAGAAGCAGCTGGAAGAAGCGCTGCTGGCCGGGGACCCGGTGACGCAGTTGCGTTTGGCGCTGGAGGTGAACTGGTTCCGGCTCGGCCGGAGCCAGTATTTCGTGCCGGTGGCGGTGAAGATTCCCGGATCGGCGATTCCGCTGAAGAGGCAGGGCGGGGCGGAGACGACGACGTTCGATTTTGTCGGGCAGGTGAAGGACGCGCGCGGGGCGGTGGCGGCCACGCTCCGGGATGGGATCAAGATCCAGCTGCGGGACGAAAAGGCCGGGCAATTGGGTTCGCGAAGCCTGATTTATGACACCGGATTTACGCTGCCGCCGGGCGCCTATTCCATGCGCATTGTGGTACGGGAGAACCTGACCGGGAAACTGGGATCGTTCGATGCGAAGTTCACGATTCCGGATCTGAACGGGGTGAAGGACGAGATGCGGCTCAGCTCGCTGGTGCTGGGGGTGCAACGCGTGCCGGTGAGCGAGGCCGTCGGTGCGGCAGACAAGAAACTGGTGAAGAGGCAGGACACGCATCCGCTGGTGCGTGGCAAGGAGAAGCTGTTGCCAAGCGTGACCCGGGTGTTCCGCGAGGGGCAGACGCTGTACGTGTATGCGGAGGCCTACGATCCGGAGGTGGAGGCGGCACAGCAGAAGCCGGCGCTGGCGGCGGCGCTGACGGTGTACCGCGACGGGAAGCTGGTGTACCAATCGCGCCCGGCGGTGGTGACGGCGATGAAAGATGCGCGCAGCCGGGCGGCGGCGGTGGCGCTGGAGATTCCGTTGAAGCTGCCGGCGGGGGAGTATGTCGCGCAGCTCAACGTGATCGACAGGATGGGGCAGAAGGCGGGCTTTCTGCGAGCGCCGCTGGTGGTGGTGCGGTAGCAAGTCGGAAAGTTTACAAAGTCGGCAGGAACCGATGTGCCGCGGTGGCGTATGGATCTTTGTATGTCAATCGACAAGAAGCTCCTGGCGTTATTGCTGCCGGCGGCTGCTGCTCTGGCGGGCGATTTTCTGCCGCTGGAGACGGGGAACCGGTGGACTTACCGGGATCTGACTTCGGGGCAGTCTTTTACCGTGCGGGTGGGGACGCCCTTGGCGACCCTGGACGGGACTGTGTACCACTCGCTGACGGGCTATGTGCCGCGGGCGCTTTGGGTACGCGCCCTGCCGGACGGGACTCTCGTCTATCTGGACGAAGAGGCGAGTGCGGAGCGGACTCTGGCGTCGTTTGAGGATGCGGGGGGAGGATGGGCGGAGGCCCCGTTCCGGCCATGCGAGCAGGAAAGCCGCCTGGCGGGCGGGCCGGCTCCGCACCACGGCGCGGCGGGGTGGTTTGCGGCGGCGTGGAAGCTGGAGTATCGGTCCTTCCGGTGCGCGGATGGAGGCATCGAGAGCGAAGTGTTTGTGGCCGGGGTCGGGATGGTACAGCGCATGGTGGCCACAGTTTCGGGACCGCGCGCGTATGAATTGGTGTCGGCACGCGTGGGCAGGCTGGTATTGGAGGCCGCGCCGGCGACGATGTTCAGCGCCACTCTGGTGGAGAACGACGCCGGCGGGCTGTCGGCGTCGATGCGGCTGGTGCTGGGCATCGCCGAGCCGGTGGAGCTGGTCTTCAACGACTCGCAGGAGTACGACTTCGCGATCTGGGACGAAACCGGCAAGGCAGTTTACCGGTGGTCGGACGGGAGGGCGTTCGCCCAGGCCGTGGCGGTAAAGACGGTGTCCGGGGAGTTGCGCTATGAGGCGCGAGTAGAACTGGCAAGGCCGCTGCCGGATGGGAGGTATGTGCTCGAAGCATGGCTTACCACAGGGCCGGGGCGGCGCGGGTACGCGGCGATGGCGCCGTTCCGGATTGACGGGGGGAGACTGGTCCGCTAGTCCTTTTCCCTCCTCCGGAGGGGGACAGCCTGACACGACGAGTTGGCGTATTTTCCAAGGGGACGGAGCCCTCCG
>CAYWJB010000020.1:0-64201 GCA_964458495.1 uncultured Arcobacter sp. | reverse complement strand
GCAAAACCCGTCAGCCCCGGAGGGTTGACAAGGTCGCTCCATATCAGAAGTAGAACTTCAGGCCAAACTGGATGTTGCGCGGCGACTGCACCTGCGCGGTGACGGCGCCGAAGGTGCCGGGCGAGCCGATGTTGGCTCCCGGAGGCGCCCAGCTCACATGGTTCAGCACGTTGAAGAACTCCGTGCGGAAATCGAAGTACTTCGACTCGGTGACGTAGAACTTCTTGCCGATGGAGAAGTCCATCGAGAAGAAGCTCGGCGCCTGTTCCGTGCCGATGCTGGCGGTGCCGAACAGCCCGTCGCCGGGGTTGCCGTAGGGGCACTTGCCGTCATCGACACCCGCCGGGCAGAAGAACGCCGTCCGCGAAGCCGTGTCCGTCGGCAGGCCGAAGAAATTGTCGACGTTGACGAGCGCCTCGTTCTTCACGAGCGGACGGAACCGGTTGGCGCGCACGTTGCCGCGCACCGCCTGGCTGGTGCGGTCGAGCGCGCGCACGGTGATCGGGAAGCCGCTGTGGGCCAGCACCATCGAGTTGATGTTCCAGCCGCCGAGCAGCAGGTCCGCCGCCTTCGGCATGTCGGAGCCGAACTTCTTGCCCTTGCCGAACGGCAGCTCGTACAGGCCGCCGATGCTGAGGTTGTGGCGCGCGTCGAAGAACGCCCGGCCGCGGTTGGCCCTGCGGTCGTAGGCGTTCTGCCAGTAAGCGCCTTCGCCTTGGGTGAACCCGCTGCCGTAGTAGCCGAGGTTGTCGGTGAGCGTCTTGCCGAAGGTGTAGCTGGCGAGCAGCTCCAGTCCGGCCGTGTAGCGGCGGCGCGCCGAGAGCTGCAGCGAGTGGTAGTCCATCGTGGCCGAAGATTCCGTCCGCGCGATATTGCCGAGGTTCGGCAGTTTGTTGATCAGCGGACGGCGGAGGTTCAGGTTCGGCCAGGTCGAGACAGGACCGGTGCCGGGCAGCGGCTGGTTGGCTTCCACGGGCGCCACCAGGTGCGTGCCCTTCTGTCCGACGTAGCCCGCCGACAGCGACGTGGCGTTGTCCAGCTGGTATTCCAGCGTGAAGTTGACCTGCGACGTGGTTTGCGGCCGCAGGTCGAGGTCCCACGCGCGCCCCTGCAACTGCGGCGTGACCGTGCCCGCCGGACGCGGCATGTCCAGCCGCAGGTCGGCGGTGACCACGTCGGCGAATCCGGTCGTGATCGAGCCCGGGTTGTTGACGTCGTAGGAGAAGTTGGTCTCGATGAAGAACGGCGGGTTCAGCGGCAGCCGGAGATTCGCGCCCGTGCCTTCCATGAAGCTCATATAGGCCCAGCCCGCGCGCATCACCAGCTTGTTGTTCAGAATGCCCGGCGTCCACGCGAAGCCGATGCGCGGCATCCACTGGTTCTTGTACGGGCGGTACAGCGCCCGGCTGTTGCCGTTCTTGCCTGCATACATCAGCTCGCCTGTGTAGGTGTTCACGTTCACCTGGCGGTCCGCCACTTCATAGATCGGCTGCATGTACTCATACCGCAAGCCGACGTTCAGCGTGAAGTTCGGCGCCAGCTTCCAGTCGTCCTGGACGAAAAACGCCGAGCGCCAGAAGCGGTGGCCCCAGGTGCCAGTCGCCGAGCCGCGGCCCTTCGAAGCAAGCTGGTCGAGCAGGAAGTCCGCATAATCGAGCCCCGTGTAAGTGCCGTTGTAGCTGAACAGGCCGAGCACGCCGTTGTTGCCGGAGTAGTACCGGTTCTGCTGATAGCGCATGAACTGCGCGCCCATCTTGATCAACTGGCGGCCCTTCTGCCAGGTCAGGTTGTCATAGTAGGTGTACTTGTTGTCAGCGGTGTTGGAGAAGATGCCGCTGGCGCCGACCGAGGTGAGGCCGCTGCCGAGGCTCACCGAGCTGAGCCCGGCCACGGACTGGCCGCCCGGGATGCCGAACGTCTGGTTGCCACTCGTGCCGAGCTTGCCGGACCAGTCGATGGTGGTGTCCTTGATGATGATCCGCGAGAACCCCACGCGGGCCTCGTTCACGATGGTCGGCGAGAAGGTGCGCACCCAGTTGATGACGCCCGAGCGTGTGGGCCCAAGCTGGCCCGACGTCATGTTGACCGGCAACGCCGTGCGGCTGCCGACGCTCTCGTACTCGCCCCAGCTGAAGCGCCCCGACAGATTGTCCTTGTCGCCAAACCGGTAGTCGATTTTGGCGTCCCCCTGATGGTTCTTCAACTTGCTGGCCGATGACGACGCATAGTTGCCGCTCACTCCCAGCGCGCCCGCGCCCGCCTGATTCGGCAGCGGATAGAGGTCGGGGCTGGAGAACAGCTTCTTCGCCACCGGATTGACGATCCGCGCTTGCGGGATCTGCTTGTTGGGGAACGGCGCCCCGCCGGCCTGCGGATCGCGGATCACGTTCGGGAACTGGCTCAGATCGCCGTTGCGCCAGGCTGCCGGAGCGACGCTCGCCGCCGCCGGACCGCTGGCACGCTGCTCGGTTCCCTCGTAGTTGACGAAGAAGAACGCTTTGTCCCTCCGGATCGGGCCGCCCAGCGTCCCGCCGAAGATGTTGCGCTTGAAGCCGGTTCTCTTCGCCGTGTTGACATTGCGGTTGCGGAAGAAGCCGTTGGCGTCCAGCTTCTCGTTGCGCAGAAACTCGAACACGTTGCCCCGGAACTGGTTGGTGCCGCTCTTCATCGTGAGCATGACCGTCGCGCCCCCGGCGTTGCCGTAGTCGGCGCCCATGTTGCCGGTCAGCACCTTCACCTCCTCGAGCGCATCCACGTTCGGCGAATACCCGACGCGGTTGTCGATCGAGTCGTTCACGTCAATGCCGTCCAGCATGAAGTTGTTGGTCTGCTCCCGGTTGCCGTTCACATAAGGGCGCGCGCCGAAGCGGTTGTTGGTCGCCTCCGGGTTCGGCGAGACCGCGCCCGGAATCAGCAGCGTCATCGCCACGAAGTTGCGCCCCTTCAGCGGCAGCGACGTCAGCTTCTGCGACGACAGCGTGTCGCCGGTTTGCGTCGATTCTGTTTGCAGGATCGGCGCGATGTCGCGGACTTCCACCGTCTGGGTCGTGTCGCCGACTTCCAGCTTCACGTCCACGCGCGCAACCTGGTTCACTTCCAGCTTGAATGGACCCAGCGTGCTGCGCTTGAAGCCCTGGGCTGCCACGCTCAGCGTGTAATCCCCGACAGGCAGGAACAGCAGGTTGTACACGCCCGCTTCGTTGGTCTGCGTGTCATAGGAGAGGTTCGTCGCCACATTGGTTGCCGCCACCTTCACATTCGGTACGATCGCGCCCGAAGGATCGGTGACGGTGCCCGTAATGGCGCCAGTGATGGTTTGCCCGCTGGCAGACATGGCCAGAAGGCTGACAAGAATGACAAAGGTGGTAGCGAGTTGCTTGGTTGACATTTTGTAATCTACCCCTGCTCTACCAAGCCTACCACTACTCTGGCCTGACATCAAGGCTTGTTAATAATTCGTTACAAAGACCGAAAATGACTGATATACCAGTGTTTCGACTCGAGATCCCATCCCTTTCCGGCGCACCCCGCCCGCCCACGGGAGAGCCGGCGGCGCTTCACTGCGGAAGACCTTCCACCACCGCAAGGATCTGACCGGCGCGCACATTCTCCAGCACCTGCCGCACGCCCGAAGGCCACCGGATCTCCACGCGCCGCGCCACACCGTCCCGTCCCAGCCCGAAATGCACACGCGCGTCCGAGCTCGCCTCATATCCGGTGGAAGTGGTGGCCTGGTTGTAAAGCGTGAGACCGCTCGAAGTCTCCACCCGCACCGTCGCGCCCAGCCCCATGCGGTTCGACTTGCGCCCCTCGAGCCGCAGCATCAGCCAGTGGTTGCCGTTGCGCGTCACATTATGAAACAGCCTCGCTTCCCCGTTGAGCACCGTGACCACGGCATCCAGCCGCCCGTCGTTGTCCAGATCGCCGAAGGCCGCCCCGCGGTGTGCCGCCGGCTTCTGGAAATCCGCTCCCGCCCCCCGCGAGACGTCCTCGAACCGGACCGGCGTCCGCCCCAGGTTGCGGAACACCGAGTTCGGCTCCGGGTAAGGGCGCGCCGTGATCTGCTCCACGTTGTCCAGCACATTGGCGCGGGCGGCGAACAGGTCCTTCCATCCGTCGTTGTCGAGATCCGCGATGAAGTTCGACCAGCCTGACAGCGGCCGCGTCAGCCGCGCCAGCCCCGAGGTGCGCGTCGCGTCCGTGAACCCGCCCTGCAGGGCCGTGAACAGCGGGAACGTCTCATACTCCAGCGCCGTGTGCCAGATGTCCGGCCGCCCGTCGTTGTCCACGTCGCGGAAATCGGCCCCCATGCCCGACAGCACGCGCGAATCCTCGGTCATGGCCACGCCCAGGGCAAGCGCCGACTCCTCGAACCGCTTGCCCCCGATGTTGCGGAAGAAGAAGTTGGGCGTGGTGTCGTTGGCGACGAAGATGTCCGTGTAGCCGTCGCCGTCGAAGTCGGCGAAAGCCACTCCCATGCCCTTGCCGAAGTGGCGCCCGATGCCCGTCTGCGCCGAAACATCGGTGAACGTGCCGTCGCCGTTGTTGCGGTACAGCGTGTTGGGCAGAGGGTCGTACATTCGCGGGTGGCAGTAGGCGCGCAATTGCGGCGACGGGCCGCAAACCGGGTCTTTGTTCGCTTCCCACACGCAGTAGTTGGAAAGGAACAGATCCTGCCAGCCGTCGTTGTCGTAATCGAGCCAGCCTGCGGCCACGGTCCACATCTTGCGCCCGTTGTGTACGCCGCCCGCCACTCCGGCTTTGCGCGTCACATCGGTGAACGTGCCATCGCCGTTGTTGCGGAACAGCTGATTGCCGTTCACATTGGCCACATACAGGTCCGGGCGCCCGTCGTTGTCATAGTCGCCTGCCGCCGCGCCCATGCCGTAGCCTGAGCCCGCCACGCCCGCCTTCCCGGTCACATCGGTGAACGTCAGGTCCCTGTTGTTGCGGAACAGCCGGTTGAAGTACTTTGGCGACTCCTTCTCGAGCGAAGGAATCGCCGCCCCGTTCACCAGGTAGACGTCCAGCCAGCCGTCGCCGTCGTAGTCGAGCAACGCCACCCCCGCCACCATCGTCTCCGGCTGGTTCTTGTTCGGCGTCGGGCAGGAATCGGCGCGAAACACAAGCCCTGCCCTCGCGGCGATCTCCTCAAACACGATTGGGCCTTCCGCTGGCTGGGCCAGCAACAGCGCCGCGGCTGCGAACGGCCGGAACCGCATGGGAAGAGAACTCTGACAGTGTACATTGGCCTCCCCACGCTAGGCCAACCCGGATGGCGCCCGCCCGCAGGAGAACGGCGCTGGCATCGGCTCCCGCGCACAGGCATAGTGGTAGGCATGGGCACGCCTCTGACGGGGATTCTCGCCGCCGCTCTCCTTCTTCAAGCCCCCGCGGCGAAGCCTCCCGCCTCCAGGCCCGCTCCCCGCCCCGCCGCTCAGCGCGTCGAGCAACTCATGAAGGACGGCGAGGCGGCGCGCGCCGCCGAGCTGATCGACGAAGCTATCCGCATCTACAGCGAAGTTGTCAGGCTCGCCCCGCGCCGCGCCGAGGCGTGGTGGTATCTCGGCCTCGCCCACTACGACAAGGACCAGCACGCGGAAGCCGAGCGCGCCTTCGCCCGCCTCGTCGTGCTCGATCCGCACCACGGCGCCGCCCTCGCCATGCTCGGCCTCACCGAGTATCAGAACGGCAAGTACGACGCGGCGCTGAAGCACCTGCTGGCCGCCAAGACCGCCCGCGAGCCGCTGCCCGCGGGCTCCGAAATGGACACCGTCGCCCGCTTCCATCTCATCGCGCTGCTGAACCGCGCCGGCCAGCACGACCTCGCCAGCGTGCTGTTGCAGGAGTTCGCCAAAGAGAAGCAGGAGACCCCGCTGCTTGTCGAGGCCGCGGGCATCAACCTGCTGCGGCTCGCGCATCTGCCCGGCAAGGTCCCGCAAGAGGACCGCGACGCCGTGGAACTCGCCGGGCGCGCCGTCCTGCTCGCCTGGAAAGGGAAGCACGACGAGGCACGCAAGCTGGGCGAGACGCTGGTGGCGCGGTTCCCGAACCGCGCCAACGCCCACTACACGCTCGGCTACGTCCACCTGATGGCCGCCAGCGACGAGGCCATGGCGGCGGAAATGGAGCAGGAGATCCGCGTCACCCCGGACCACGTCCCCGCGCGGCTTCAGCTCGCCAATTACTGGCTGAAACAGGGCGAGGCCGAAAAGGGCGTCCCGTATGCGAAGCAGGCGCTCGAGCTGGCCCCGGATCTCTTCATGACCCACCAGATGCTGGGGCGGCTCCTGCTCGATCTCGGCCAGGTGAAGGAGTCGATCCGCGCCCTGGAAAAAGCGGTGCAGCTCGCGCCCGAATGCCTCCTGTGCCACACCGTGCTGGCCAACGCCTACGCCCGCGACGGCCGCGCCGCCGAGGCCGAAAAACAGTTGAAGATCCGCGCGGAAATCGCAAAGCAGAGCGAGGCGCTGCGCACCGGCGCGGCGGCGGCGAAATGAGACGCCTGCCTGCGCTGCTGCTCGCCGCCTGCGCCGCCGCTGCCGCCCAGGAGCCCCCGGCCTTCCGCGCCTCCGCCGAAGAGGTCCTGGTGGACTTCGTCGTGCGCGACCGGCGCGGACGCCAGATCGCCGATCTGCGCCCGGAGGAGATCGAAATCCTGGAAGACGGCGTGCCTCAACAGCTCAAGGCGCTTCGCCGCGTGCAGGGGCTCGAGGCCCAGGAGTGGATTCCCGGCGAGGAGGCCATCTCCCGCCGCCTCGATCCGGCCCGGGCCGTGAAACTCGTTGTTTTGGCGTTCGATGAGCTCGGCGCCTCCAGCCGCGTCCTGGCCCGCCGCGCCGTGGAAGATCTCGTCCGCCAAGGCGTCCCGCCCAACACCTATTACGCGGTCGTCCAGCTCTCGCCTTCCTTCCGCATTGTTCAGCCGTTCACCAACGAGCCCTACCTGATCAAGTGGGCCGCCGAGCGCCTGACCGGAGGCCGGGCTGCCCGCAGCGAGGGCGCGCCGCCCATCGCGCAGCCGGCGCGCGAGGCCGCCTCGAACGACCCCGCCGCCTCGGCAATGGCCTCTGCCGTGGCGGAAATGGAGAGCCGCGCCGCGGAGCTCGAGCGCGAATCCGCCTCCGCCGCCACCATGAACGGGTTGCTTTCCATGGTCCTCGGATTGCGCCGTCTGGAAGGCCGCAAAACCGCCGTGCTGTTCAGTGAAGGCCTGCAGGGCGGCGGCGCCCTGCGCGCCCTCATCGCTCAGGCCAACCGCAACAACGTCGCCTTCTACGCCATTGACGCCCGCGGCTTGCGCGCCGGAGGCTTCCTCTCCGGCGGCGAACCAGGCGCCGCGCCCGCCCCGTCTGAAACGCGTGCGCCCGGGCTGGAGGAACTCGCAGCCGAAACCGGCGGCCTCGCCGTCTCGAATACCAACGACCTGCGCGCCCCGCTCCGCCAGGTCGCCGAAGACTCCGGCGCCTACTATCTGGCCAGCTACTCGCCGCAAAACACCCATTGGGACGGCCGTTTCCGCAAGCTCGAGCTCCGCGTGAAGCGGCCCGGCGTTCAGGTGCAGGCGCGAAGCGGCTACTTCGCACTCCCGCCCGGAATGCAGGCGCTTCTCTTTCCGCACGAAGTGCCCCTGCTGCGGGCGCTCAGCGCAAGTCCCTTGCCGAAGCAGGTGAACTACCGCGCCGGCATGCTTCGCTTCGGGCCCTCCGCAGACGGCAACCTGCAGTGCGTCTTCCAGATCGAGATCCCCATCCGCGATCTCAGCGTGCGCCGGAACGATGCCGCAGGCACCTATGAAATCCATGCCTCCTTCCTCGTCTTCATCAAGGACGCAACAGGCCGCGCTGTGCGCAAGGCCACCCGCGACGTGCCCTTCTCCGGCCCGCTCGACAAGCTGGAGGCCTTCCAGGCCGGCGACTTCCTCTACAACGATCACTTCCCTCTGCCGCCCGGCCGCTACGTGATGGAAAGCGCCGTGGCCGACCGGCTCGGGGAACGGGTCGGCGCCAAACGCGTCGCCTTCGTCGTGCCGGCGCCGCAACCCGGCCGGCCCTCGCTCAGCAGCATCGTTCTCGTCCGGCGCGTCGACACAAACCCGCCCGAAGAGATGCGCTACGGCGAGGGCGACGACCGCGGCCCGAACCCCCTCCGGTTCCGCGGCGGCAAGGTCACCCCCACGCTCGACAACACGGTCCGCAGCCACGCCGGGTTCTACTTCTCCCTGTTCGCGCCCGGTCCCGAGCCGCCCCCGGTCACGGTCGAGATCCTCAGAGACGGCGTGGCGGTCTCGCGCTGGCAGGCGCAGATCGAGCCGGAGGAAGGCGGGCGCTTCTCCTGCTTTGCTGTCGCGCCGCTCGCCGAGGCGCCCCCTGGAGACTACGAGATCCGCGTCGCCGCCCCGGCCGGGACGGCCGCAATCGAAGAAAGAGCCGGTTTCACTCTGATCCGCTGAACCCGGCCGCTTCCACCCGCCCTACGCCGGCTGCATCAGCAGGCGCCGCACGGCGTCCTTCAGCGCTGCCGGCGTGAATGGCTTCTCGAGCACCGCCTCGCCCCGCTCCAGCCGCGCCGCGTCCGGGCCGGTCTCGCCGGACGACAGGAACAGTACGCGCAAGGCAGGAAACTGCGCGCGCAGCTCGCGCACCAGGCGGAACCCCGATGGCGCATGCACGTGCATCTCGGTCAGCACCAGATCCGGCGGCCTCGCGCTTCCCTCGCCCGCCCGCAACATCTTGTGCAGCCGGTCCGGCCGCTGGTCGAACTCCACCTCGTAGCCCGCCTGCCGCAGCGCCAGCCCGATCATCTCGCTCAGCTGCGGATCAGGATCCACCACCAGAACACGCCCGCTCTCCATGCGCGGCTCCTCGGCCGGGCTCTCCTGCTGCGGCGGCAGCGCCCCTTGCGCCGAAGGCAGCAGGACCCGGAACGTCGTCCCTTGCCCCACCTCGCTCTCCACCGTGATCAGCCCCCCGCTCTGCCGCACCACGCCGTAGACGGACGCCAGCCCCAATCCTGTGCCCCGTCCGACAGGTTTCGTCGTGAAGAACGGCTCAAACACGCGCCGCCGCGTGGCATCGTCCATGCCGCAGCCTGTGTCGGCGATCCGCAACTCGACATAGCGCCCGGGCGTGATCGCTTCCTCGGCCACCCCGGAATACTCTCGCATGAGAAGCGTTGACGTCCCGATCTCCAGACGCCCCCCTTGCGGCATCGCATCCCGCGCGTTGGCCGCGAGGTTGATGAGCACCTGCTCGATTTGCAACGGGTCGGCATGAACCAGGCACAGCGCGTCGGACAGGCGCAGTTCCAGCTCCACGCGGTCGCCCAGCAGCGCCTTCAGCAGCCCTTCGCTCTCGCGCACCAGCTCGTTCAGGTCGAGCAGCCGCGGCGAAAGGATCTGCTTTCGGCTGAACGCCAGCAATTGGCGCGTCAGCTCCGACGCCCTCTCGCCCGCCCGCTGAATCTCGCGCACGTACAGCCGCCGCGCGTCCTGCTCCGAGAGAGCGCCCGCCAGCAACTGCCCGTAGCCGTTGATCACGGTGAGCAGGTTGTTGAAGTCATGCGCCACGCCCCCTGCCAGCGTCCCCACGCTCTCCATGCGCTGCATCTGGCGCAGCATCTCCTCCATCTGCTTCTGCTCGGTGATGTCCTGCACCATGCCCGCCACCAGCGGCTCGCCGTTCGGCCCCGTCGTCCATTCGCCCACGCTCCGGATGTATCTCTCCGGACGCCCCGGCGCCTGCAGCCGGAACTCGAGCACGCGGCTCTGCCGCCGCGAGTCGCTGGCGCGCACGATTCCGTCCACGCGCTCGCGGTCAGCCGGATGAACGAAGCCCAGAAACGTCTCGTAAGTCGGTTCCACCGATCCCGGCGCCACTCCGAACAACCGGGCAGTCTCATCCGACCAGACCAGCTTCCCCGTGGCCGGGTCCCGGCTCCATAACCCGATATGCGCAATCCGTTGCGCCCGCTCCAGCATCTCGCGGCTCGTCTTCAGTTCCCGCTCTGCTTTCCTCCGCATCCAGATGTTGACCACCAGCACCAGGATCGTCAGCATCTGCAGCACCACCAGCACAGCGCCCGCCAGCAGCAAATTGCGGTCGGCGCCGGACAGCGCCCGCCACCCCCCCACGGCGCCCACGATCTCGGCATCCCGCGGCAGACTCGACCTCGGCACTCCGAACCGCGCCGCTACGCCATCGTCAATCACCAGGCGGATGTTGCCGTGCTCGCGCAGGGGAATCTCGTGCGGCGGGACGCCGTGCAGCACTTCCACCACCAACTTTCCTGCCAATTCGCCATGTGCGAAGCCGGCGCTGGTATTGCCCGCCAGGAAGCCCTGCCCCAGCAGGCTCACATTGGGACTCACCACCGGCGCCGTGCTCGCCTGCGCCACTTCCGCGGCGACCCATCTCGGACTCACAAAGCGTCCCTCCCGGTCGCGTGTAAACCTCGTCCAGACCAGCAGAGTGTCCCGCTCCAGCGCGCCCAGCTCCCCGAGCATCTCCTCCACGCTGAGCCGCGATCCGTCCAGCAGGCGGAAACGCAGGTGCGGCCTCGCCGCCTCAATCTCGGCGTAAAACCGCCGGTTCTCTTCCCCCGCCTCCGAGTTGTCCGTCATCACCACCACCTGTCTCACCCCGGGCAGGAACTTCAATACCTCATCCAGAAAGTCCGGCGCCGCCGAAATCTCCTTCACGCCCGTGAAGCGCGTCCGCGGCATCCGGTCAATCAGCGCCTGCGAGCCCACCCCGCAAAACACCACCGGCGTGTTCCTCAGCGCCGCAGGGGAATGCTCCACCAGATACTCCGCCGCCGCGTCGTCACAGGCCACAATCACGTCGAACCGCCGCCCGCTGTGCCGGAGCTCCAGCGTCCTGTCCATCCAGTCCCACGCCTGCGCCTTCGGCAACCGGCGCGAATCCAGATACTCCGTCCACAGGCCCAGGTCCAGCGGATGCTGCTCCAGCGCCACCCGGAGTCCCTGCGTCACCTCCACGCTCCAGTTGTAGGTCGAGTCGTAGGAATGCAGGATCAGGATGTTTCCACGGGCTGCTCTCTCCACCGGCTGCGCCAGCGCCGCGCATGCGGCCAGAGACAGCAACCCGAGGCACAATCCCGCCGTCGTGCGGGCTTTGTCAGCGGCATCCTCGGCAAAAGACACGCTCCTCTATCATACGGGCTCCCGGTCATCACAAGTTCGGCGGCGCCGGCAGGCGCCCGCGCCCTCTACCACTCCAGGCTCGCTTCGAATTCGGGATCCACGGGCTTCCTCCCCTGAAAGCCCTCCTCTGCGCCGTGCCACCACAGGATGTCCTCCTCGCCCCTCCTCCAGCACAGCATCACTTCCCTGCCCCGGCTCAGCGCCGGAAAGTCCACAAGGCCCGCCTCCAGGTCCCTCACAATCACGCCCATCTCTTCCAGTTGCCCGAGCGCTTCGCGAAAACGTTGTTCCGCCTCTCTGGCCCTCTGGATCGCGCTCTTCACCCCGGCTGCATCCACTTCCACGCCGCCGAGAAGCCGCACCCGTTCCTCCAGTTCTGCCAGCGGCTTCCGGCTGGACTCCACGCGTCCCTTGAGAATCATCAGAGATTCCATCTGGAACCGCACCGCCGCCAGCGCTTCCCGCGCCGTCTTGAGCGTAAAATATCGCCGCATCCCTGCCTCTCTCTTCAAAGGATGACATGCGGGCCCCGCCGGCTGCGCCCTCGCCCGCCCGTCTTCACCTGCCCCCGCCGGCATGTCCCGCTGGCCGCCTGAAACGGACCGCTCGCGTCCTTCCCGGTGCCGCTCGCCGGTTGCAGTGAGTCTCCCGGCTGACCACCCGGGAAAATGAAGATGCATGCGTCTGTTGAGAACGCTCTCGCAATCACTGCCGCTCCTCGCGTTGCTGGCCTCCACAGCCGCGGCCCAGGCGCCTTCCACGGCCCGCATTGAAGGAAAGGTCCTCTTCGCCGGCAGCGGCGAGCCGCTCCGCGGCGCCACCGTCCTGCTCACGCCCGGCGGCAGGATCGTCGAGAGCGACGCCGAAGGCCGCTTCCGCTTCACTGGCCTTGCGCCCGGCGAATACTCGCTGCTCGCCCACGTCCACGCGCTCGTCGACGAGCGCAAGACCGTGCGCGTCTCGGCAGGCGAGACGGCGCAGCTCGAATTCCGCCTCACCGTCAGCCCCCTTCGGGAGACCCTCACCGTCACCGCATCCGGCCGCGAGGAGTCCACCGCCGAAGCCTTCCTCAGCGTGGTCTCGCTCGACGGCTACCAGCTCACCGCCCGGAGCTCCTCCACTTCGCTCGGCGAGCTGCTCGGCGACGAGGCTGGAGTGGCCAAGCGCAGCTATGGCCCCGGCTCTTCCCGGCCTGTCATCCGCGGCTTCGACGGCGACCGCGTCCTCATCCTCCAGGACGGCATGCGCACCGGCACCATCTCTTCGCAGTCCGGCGATCACGGCGAGCCCGTCGATTCCAGCAACCTCGAGCGCGTGGAGGTCGTCAAGGGCCCGGCCACGCTCCTCTACGGATCCAACGCGATCGGTGGTGTGGTGAATGTGTTGACCGATCATCATGTCATTAACCAGCACCCGCATCAGGGCCTTCATGCGGCCTTTACCGGCGTCGGCGGCACCGCCAACGCACAGGGGGGCGGCAGCGGATCGTTCGAATTCGGCCACAGAAACTGGCTCCTCTACGGCTCCGGCGGCGGCATGAGGACCGGCGACTACAACACCCCCGCGGGCCGCGTCGAAAACTCGTTCACAGAAATGACCAACTCCAAGGGCGGCTTGGGCCGCTACAGCGAACGGCTCAGTTGGAACGCCACCGTGCACCGCATCGAAACCACCTACGGCGTGCCCGGCGGCCATGCTCACGGCCACGACGCAGACAATCAGGAAGCCGCCCTGAAACACCCCGTCCGCGCCGCCGGCGAGGAGGAGGACCACGGCCACGAACACGAATCGCCCGTGCTCAACATGACCCGCTCGAGCCTTCGCTTCAACGGCGCCGTCAAGAACCTCGGCCGCCCCTTCGAGCAGCTCCAGTTCGATCTCGGCTACTCGGACTACTCCCACCGCGAACTCGAAGGCGCCGTCATTGGCACGGAATTCTTCAACAAGCAGTTCACCTACTCAGGCACGTTCGATCAGCGGCGCCGCGGCCCCTGGTCCGGCCGCTTCGGCCTCTGGGGACTCCAACGCTCCTACAAGACCGCGGGCGAGGAGGCGCTCGCCCCGCCCGTCGACCACTCCGCCTTCGCGCTCTTCGGGCTGGAAGAATTCAGCTGGGAGCGCGCCCGGCTCCAGTTCGGCGGCCGCTGGGAACGCAACCGCTACTCGCCTGACGGATTGCGGCAACGCGCCTTCTCCGGGCTTTCAGCATCCGCCGGCGTGATGCTGCCGCTGTGGACCAACGGATCGCTGGTGGGCAATTACATCCACTCTTACCGCGCGCCCGCCCTGGAAGAGCTTTATAACCACGGGCCACACCCCGGCAATTTGTTGTTCGAGATCGGCAACCCCGATCTCCAGCGCGAGCGCGGCGACGGCGTCGAGCTTTCTTTGCGCCATCAGGGCCGAAACCTCCGCGCCGAAGCCAACCTGTTCCGCTACCATATGCACGATTTCGTCTTCTTCCTCCCCACCGGCGAGGTCGACGACGGACTCCCCGTAGCCCTGTTCTCCCAGTCCGACGCCCGCTTCACGGGCACGGAGGCGCGCGTCCAGGCGCGTATGAAGGGATCGCTGTGGGCGCTCGCCGGCTTCGATTACGTCGACGCCAATCTCACTGCCGGCGGCCGCCAGAACCTGCCCCGCATCCCCCCCGCCCGCGGCCGCCTCGGCCTCGACTGGTTCTGGAAGGGGCTCAGTTTGCGGCCCGAGATGGTCCTCGCCAACCGCCAGTGGCAGGTCGCCCCGAACGAAGAGCCCACCGCCGGCTATGCCGTTTTCCACTTCAATACTTCATACACCCTCACCTGCGGCCACTTCCTGCATACCTTCAACGTGAACACCTTCAACCTCGGCAACCGCCTCTACAGAAACCACCTGAACTTCGTCAAGGACATCGCCCCTGAACTCGGCCGCGGCATCCGCTTCGCTTATACCGTCCGCTTCTTCTGACAGTGGCACGCCCACACCCCACAAACTCCCCAACCCCGATTCCCCCGCGCGCCAGCGCAGGGCCAAATTCCCCTGAGCGCCAGCTCAGGGCCTCCCTCAATTTCCCCTGAGCGCCAGCTCAGGGCCAAATTCCCCTGAGCGCCAGCTCAGGGCCTCCCTCAATTTCCCCTGAGCGCCAGCTCAGGGCCAAATTCCCCTGCGCGCCAGCGCAGGGCCTCCCTCCCCAACCCTGCAATCACCCCGCCTCCCCCGCGCCCCAGCGCAGAGCCCCCCTCCGAAACCTCCCACCATCCCCGCCGACTCTCCAACCCCCGTTCCCCAAGGGGGGCTCCCCCCGCAGTTCCATGTTCCCCACTGGCATATCAGGCCTATACTGAAGGGAGGATGAGCCTCTACTTCGCAGGCGGATCGCCCACGACAGACTTCACGCACGAAGAACTGAAGTCGGCTGTGTTCAGGACGCTCGACGCCCTCGGTCCTCGCCGCCGCGTCCTCGCCCTGCCCCCCGACATCACCCGCGTCCATTCCCGCGCTGGCGAGATCACCCGCCTCGTCTACGACTATTACGGCGACCGCCTCCACGCCGTGCTGCCCGCCATCGGCACGCACGTCCCCATGGCGCCCTCCGAAATCGAACACATGTTCCCCGGCGTGCCGCAGTCCCTGTTTCGCGTTCACGACTGGCGCAACGGCATCATCACCCTGGGCGAGGTGCCCGCCGAATACGTCCGGGAGCAGTCCGGCGGGCTCGTCGACTTCCCCTGGCCTGCGCAGGTCGACAAGCTCCTCGTCGAGGGCGGCTTCGACCTGATCCTCTCCATTGGCCAGGTCGTGCCGCACGAAGTCATCGGCATGGCCAACTACACCAAGAATGTCTTCGTCGGCACCGGCGGCCGCGAGGGGATCAACAAAAGCCACTTCCTCGGCGCCGTCTACGGCATGGAGAGGCTCATGGGCCGCGCCGACAACCCCGTTCGCCGCGTCCTGAACCACGCCGCCGAAAAATTCGCCCGCCACTTGCCCATCGTCTACCTGCACACTGTCGTGAGCAAGAACGACTCGGGCAAGCTCGCCATCCGCGGCTTCTTCGCGGGCGACGACGACCGCTGCTTCCTCCAGGCTGCCGACCTCAGCCTCAAGGTCAACTTCGTCATGATGGACCGCCAGATCCGCAAGGCCGTCGTCTTCCTCGATCCCGGCGAGTTCCGCAGCACCTGGCTCGGCAACAAGGCCATCTACCGCACCCGCATGGCCCTCGCCGACGACGCCGAACTCATCGTCCTCGCCCCCGGCGTCAAGGAGTTCGGCGAGGACCCGGGCATCGACCAGCTCATCCGCAAGTACGGCTACGCCGGCACGCCGCGCGTGCTGGAAGCCGTCAGGAAGAACGCCGACCTCGCCAACAACCTCAGCGCCGCCGCCCACCTCATCCACGGCTCCTCCGAAGGCCGCTTCCAGATCACTTACTGCCCCGGCCATCTGACCCGCGAAGAGATCGACGCCGTCAACTTCCGCTACGCCGATCTCGACGTGATGATGAAGCGCTACAACCCGGCCAGTCTGAAGGACGGCTGGAACGTGGTCGGCGGCGAGGAGATCTTCTATATTTCCAACCCCGCCCTCGGCCTCTGGGCGTGGCGCGGGCGGTTTGAGCAATAACCCGCTCCCGGCACTCGCCCCCGGGCCGCTCGTTTCAATTGGTGGCTGGCGTGTCCCCGCCGCCGCTCTGCGAACGGCGGTTCAGGCGGGCGCTTGCCAGCGCGAAGGCGGCCGAAAGGGCGAACCACGGCTGCCAGTGCGCCAGCGGGCCCTCCTGAATGAAGAAATTGCCCGTGAATCCAAGATCCTGCCCCAGCCGCCACACGGATACCGCAAAAAAGATGGCGGCCAGCGGAGAGAGGATCGCCGCCAGCCCGGCTTCCACCTCTTGTTGCGTCAGCGGAGCAGGCGGCCCGGCAGGCGAATATCTCACGCGCACCCTGCGCTTCGTGCGATGCGAGCGTTGCCAGCGAAATCTCACCACCATAGTGCCTCAGCGAGCCCAGTTGTTATAGAGTGGATTGGGTCTACACCCATCTCTTCGATTATCGGCTCGAAAGGAACGATTCTTTATGAGCAAGTTGAAAGTAGCTGTCATCGGCGCGGGCTTCATGGGCAAGACCCACGTGGAGAACCTCCGCCGGCTCGGATTCGTGGAAGTGGCTGCGGTGGCGGGGATTTCTCAGGAAGAGGCGGACCGCTTCGCCAAGGCGCACAACATTCCCAGGGCCACGGGCAACTACAAGGAGATCCTGGCCGACCCGGAGATCGCCGGCGTCCATGTCTGCACGCCCAACGCGCTGCACGCGCCCGTGTCGAAAGCCGCCCTCAACGCCGGCAAGCACGTGCTCTGCGAAAAGCCGCTGGCGCTTTCGGCCAAAGAAGCCAAAGAGATGCTCGACCTGGCCGAAAAGAAAAAGCTCCATCACGCCACCAATCACAACCTCCGCTATTATCCGGCCGTCCAGCAGGCCCGGGCCATGATCGCCCGCGGCGACCTCGGCGAAATCCTCGTCGTCCAGGGAACCTACTCCCAGGACTGGCTGCTCTACGACACCGACTTCAACTGGCGCATCCTCAAGAAGCACAACGGGCCGCTGCGCGTCATGGGCGACATCGGCTCCCACTGGATGGACATGATCCAGCACGTCACCGGGCTTCCGATCACCGCCCTTTGCGCGGACCTCAAAATCATCCACAAGACCCGCAAGCAGCCGAAAGTCGCCATCGAGACCTTCGCCGGCAAAACGCTCAAGCCCTCCGATTATGACGAAGTGAAGATCGACACCGAGGACTTCGGCATGGCCCTGCTCCACCTCGGCGACACCTGCCGCGGCGCGTTCACCGTCAGCCAGGTTTCGGCCGGCTGCAAGAACCGCTTCGAATGGATGGTCTGCGGCACCAAGGGCAGCGTGGCCTGGAACCAGGAACGGCCCGACGAGCTGTGGATCGGCCGCAGGAACGAACCGAACCAGATCATCATCAAGGACGGCAGCCTCTTCTATCCCGAAGCCGCCGCCTACTCCGACTATCCCGGCGGCCACAGCGAAGGCTACGACGACAGCCACAAGCAGCTGTTCAAGCGCTTCTGGTCGCGCGTGCTCGACCCGTCCTTGCCGGTCCAATATCCGACCTTCGCCGACGGGCTGCGCGGAATGCAGCTGCTCGAAGCCGTCATGGAATCGAACAAGAAGCACGGCTGGGTCAAGTGCTCGCCCGCCCGCTCCGGCCGGAAATAACTCACCCCGATCCCCGAATGCAGGGCTGCCCGCTCCGCGAGCAACGGGCAGCCCCTTTTCTCTCTCGCCCCTGCTTTCACTCCCGCTGCTGCCCGGCTTCCCAACAGCCGGGAGAAACGGCGGCCTGCCCGGGGCGCACCGTTCCGCGCCGCCCTCCCGCCACGGCGCCGGTCCAACGGTGACAGGAGTGCCGCATGTCCGCGGCGGCTGTAAACCTTTCCGCGCAGGCCCCGTCCCCGAAACAGGGAGCCGCGGCCCGCGGCCGCCGCCGGGACGCTCGGCGGATGGCAGAATTCAGTGCTGGTTCTTGCACAATAACAGGACAAATTCAGCTTTTCTTGCCAGACAATGTCAACACTTACTATAAAAATTCTGCCAGGACTGTGCCTGGCTGCTTTCCTGGGCGCGTGGGGAACAACCGGATGGGCCGCCCGGGCAGGCCAGTGGCGGGACCGCTTGGCGCGCAAGAGCGCCACCGCGGAAAGCCGCGCGAAGGGCGCGCCGCAAGCGCCCAGGCCCGTGACCTTTGCCTACGGCCCTCACCCCTTGCAGCAGATCGATGTGTGGAGCGCCCGCGGCGGCCGGCGCCCCGCGCCGCTGGTCGTGTTTGTCCACGGCGGCGGGTGGCATCGAGGCGACAAAAGAGGCGCCGCCAGCGAGTATTCGCCAGTGCATTTTCCCGAACAGGGCTACGTTTATGCCTCGATCAATTACAGGCTCGTCCCGGAATTCAAAGTGGAAGACCAGGCAGGCGACGTGGCGCTTGCGCTGAAGGCGCTCTTCGGCCGCGCCGCTGAATTCGGGATCGACCGCGGGCGGGCGGTCCTGATGGGACACAGCGCCGGGGCGCATCTGGTGGCGCTCGTCGGCACCGACGAGCGCTACCTGCGCGCCGCCGGGCTCGGCTTCGCCGATGTGAGCGGCGTGATCCCCAACGACGGCGCCGCTTACGACGTGGCGCGTCAGATCGCCGAGGGCAACCGCATCATGCGGGACACCTATCTCCTGGCCTTCGGAACCGATCCGGCAAGGCAGCGCGAGCTCTCGCCGGTGTTCCATGCGGCTGCGCCCAATGCCCCCGCGTTCCTCCTGCTGCACGTCCAGCGGCGGGACGGCGTGGCGCAGGCCAAAGAGCTCGAGGCCGCCTTGAGAAAAGCGGGAACGGCCGTCGAGCGGAGGGAATTCCCCGGCGCCGGATTCGAGGGCCATGCGGAGATCAACCGGCGGCTCGGCGACCCTTCCTATCCGGCCACCGCGGCGGTCGACGGCTGGCTCCGGAGGCTCTTCAGCCGCTAGCCGGGCGCATCACCGCGCCGGGAATGCCGGGGCCGCGTGCCCGTCGCCGCGCGGATCGGCGGCGGCGAAACGAACGCCGGTCTTCAGGTCGATTCCCGCCACTGCGCCGCGGCCCATGTTCATGGAATAGTCCAGGCGGAGCTCCACGATGTGGCCGAGCTTTCGCAGCGCCTCCACCGCGGCGGCAGGCACGCGCCCTTCCAGCTGCACGTCGCAGCCCTGCGGGCCCGCCTTGGTGAAGCGCGCCGTCTCGAGCGCCGCCTGCGGG
Organism: uncultured Arcobacter sp.; assembly: GCA_964458495.1. Lineage (GTDB taxonomy): Bacteria > Acidobacteriota > Terriglobia > Bryobacterales > Bryobacteraceae > JANWVO01. The sequence goes on along the minus strand of CAYWJB010000020.1, from coordinate 45,246 downwards.
TTCATCCCGTAGTCGGCCAGATTGGAGACGAACTGGGCGTGAGCCAGGGGCTGGTTGGCGCCGCCCATGATGCCGAAGGCCATCGCCACGCCGTCTTTTTCCAGAAATCCCGGAATAATCGTGTGAAAACTGCGCTTTCCGGGCTTTAATTCATTCGGATGCCCGGCTGTGAGGACGAAATCGCTCCCGCGATTTTGCAGCAGAAAGCCCGTATTTTCCGGGCTGATTCCGGAGCCCCAGGCAGCGCGGATGCTCTGGATCCAGCTGACGATATTGCCCTCGGCGTCGGCCGCGGCCAGATAGGTGGTGTCCGATTCGCGCGGCGCGCCGTGCCGCACTTCGCAGCGGGCGCGGCGCGGATCGATCTCCGCCGCCCGCTGCCGTGCGTACTCCTTCGATAGCAGCCCGGCCAGCGGCACGCGCGCATGGCGCGGATCGGCATTGAAAGCCATCAGGTCGGCGTAGGCGAGCTTCATCGACTCGATCTTCCAGTGCAGCGCCTCCGCCGAGAGCGGGCCTCCATGCGGCGCCGGGAATTGCTCCATGATATTGAGCATCAGCAGCACGGCCAGCCCCTGCCCGTTGGGCGGCAACTCCCACACGCGCCAGCCGCGGTAGGGGGTCGAGATGGGCTCCACCCACTCGGGCTGGAATTCGGCCAGGTCTTCCGCCGCGAGGCGGCCGCCGTGCTTGCGGCTGGCTTCGAGGATCGCCTGCGCGATGGCGCCACGGTAGAATGCCGCGGGCCCGTCTTGCGCAATCAGGCGCAGCGTGCGGCCCAGTGCGGGATTTCGGTGGAGCTGGCCCGCCGCCGGCGCCGGAAGAAAGACGCGCGCGGCTTCCTCGGATTCCCGGACACGTGGCGAGTCCCACAGCGAGGCGATCACCTCATGCACCGCGTGGCCATCCTCGGCCAGCCGGATGGCGTCCGCGAACAGCTCCCGCCACGGGAGCTTCCCGTAACGGCGGTGCGCGGCGTGCCAGCCGGCCGCCGCGCCGGGGACCGTCACCGAATGGATGCCCGATGCGGGCATCGTGCTGTGGCCCTGGGCACGGAGCCACTCCGCCGAAAGCGCGCGCGGGGCCCATCCGGACGCATTGAGCCCCTCCAGCTTGCCCGTGCGGCCTTCGCGATGGATGAGAAAGAGATCGCCGCCGGGTCCGCACATCATCGGCTCGACGACGCTCAGCACCGCGTTGGCGGCGATGGCGGCGTCCACGGCGGAGCCGCCGCGCTCGAGCACGCGCGCCCCGGCCTGCGTGGCCAGCGCGTGGCTGGTGGAAATGACGCCGTGGCGGCTGTAAACGATCGAGCGGGACTGATTGCGGTCCTGGGAGAAAGCCATGGCAGCAAGAATGAGCAGCAGAGTTGCGCGCCTCACGGCTTCTATTGCATCACGGCTGGCGAGTAGCCGGAGGCGCGACGGCGTGGTAGGCTCGCTTGAAGCGGATCGGTCGGCCCAAGGCTCGCATCATGCAGGACGAAGAACTGAGAGAGATCCGGGAGCGGTTCGACGCCATCTCGCGGGCGCTGGCGCGCCTGAGCGGGCGCGTGGCGGAACTGGAGGCGCGGCTTGCACTGGCGCCGCCTTTGCCCCCATTGCCGGGCGTTCCCCAGCCGCCGCGCGAAGCGGCGCCGCCCGTGGAAGAACAGGGCCCCGCCGCCGCTGCGCCACCGCCTTCGCCCCCATTGCCAGGCGTTCCCCAAGCGCCGGGCGAGGCCGCGCGGCTGGACGCAATCGGCCCACAGGGCGCCGTGGAGAGCGCCGAGAGCTGGTTCGGACTGACCTGGTTGAATCGCCTCGGGGTAGTGAGCCTGGTTCTTGGCGTCGCCTTCCTGTTCAAGTACGCGGTTGACAATGAATGGATCGGACCGCGCGGGCGCGTGGCGCTGGGACTTCTGGCAGGGCTGGCGGCAGGCGCCGCCGGGGAGAAATTGTGGCGGCGCGGGCAGCGGATCTTCCCCATGGGGATCACCGCCCTGGGCATCAGCCTTTGGTACGTCGCTTGGTACGCCGCGCATGGGTTCTACGCCCAGCTGCCGGCGCCGCCCGCGTTCTTCGCGATGGCCGCCACCACGGCGGCGGGCGCATGGCTGGCGCTGCGCTACAACGCGCCCGCAATCGCCTTGCTGGCATTGACCGGCGGATATGCCACGCCTCTCGTGCTCTCCACCGGACGGGACGCGCCGTGGGTGCTGTTCCCGTACCTGCTCCTTCTCATTGCCGGCGCCGTCTGGGCCGGGCGCAGGCGCTCCTGGAGCGCGGTAGAGTGGCTGGCGCTGGCGGGAGGCGCCTTTGTTTTCGCCCTGTGGTTCGCGAACCATTTCGAGGCAGCCAAGCGGGCGCCGGCGGCATTCTTCGTCCTGTGCGCGTGGGCGCTGTTCCTTTTCTCCGCCTCCATTCCCGCGCGCGAGGCCGCGCAGTTGCTGGCGTGCGCCGGCCTGGCATGCATCTTCCGGCCCGGTCCGGGGCCGTTTTTCGCCGCAATCCTGCCCGTGACAGCGGCCGGTCCGGCGCGCGGAGCCGTAGCCTCTGCGGCGGCGGGATTCTGGATCGCGTTCTCGATCTACGCCGGCCCGCAAAATCCCGGGGCCTATTTTCGGCAGAATTTCACCGGAATTACTGCTGCATTGTTGATCGTGCAAGGGTGGGCTCTGCGGCGGATTCTTGCAGGCCGGGATGGGTACCGGGCGGCGGATGCGGCGGCGCTGGCGGCCAGCGGCGCCGTGTTCTACGCCGCCGGTTACGCATGGCTACGGCCGGAGCATGGGGCATGGACAGGGTTGTTCACTCTGGCCGTGGCGGCAGTGTTCGCTGCTACAGCGTGGATCCTCCGGGCCACGCCCGCGGCGCCGGTGGCGGGCGTGATGGCCGCCGGCTTCTTCACGCTGGCTATCCCTGTGCAGTTGGGCGGATGGCGGGTGAGCGCAGCCTGGGTTTTGGAAGCAGTGGCGCTGGCCGTGCTCGCGCGCAGGTCTGGCCGCCGTCTGTGGGATGGGGTGGCGGCGGCGGTCCTGGTGTTCGGCCTGGCCCACATCGCGCTGGCAGACGCACGGCTGGAAACGGCGAGGCTCTTCCTCCACCCGAGGTTCTTCGCCATGGCGTGGGCGTCGCTGGGCTGCTGGGCGTGCGCGGCGCTGCTGCGGCCCCGGGGGCTGGCGGCGGCAAGCTATGTCGCGGGCCACGCCGTGCTGCTGGCGGCGCTGCTTTTCGACGCGCTCGATCAGATCGCCCGCACCGCCGCCCCGGAGGACGTTCGCAGCGCCTCCATTGTGGGCTTCTCCCTCGTTGTGGCGGCCTACGGCGTGGCGCTGGTGGCGCTGGGGGTCGCCAGACAGACAAGGATGGACCGTCTGCTGGGCCTTGCTGCTCTGGCGTTCGTCGTCCTGAAACTCTATGCCTACGACGTCTGGCAACTGGGTCGGCTCTTCCGCAGCGCGGCTTTGGTGGGCTTGGGACTGCTGCTGGTGGCCGCCTCCTACGCCTACTCACGGCGCCGCGAGCGCATGGCGAAACTGCTTGGGTGAACGTGCGGGCCTGGCCCCATTGGATTGCCTTGGCCCTGTGAGAATTCGCGATGCGGCCGGCGCGGCGCCGCAGGGCGCGAGACAGCCGTGCTGCGGTCCAGCCGGCGATGCAGACGCCCGGCCGGTGTAGCATAGCGACATGCCTGGCTTCCTGTGCGTGGACCGCGGCGTGGCCCTGCCGCTGGGCGCGGAATTCCTGGAGGACGGGATCAACTTCGCCGTCTTCAGCAGCCACGCGACCCATGTCTGGCTGTCCCTGTTCCGGCCGGGCCGCGAGTCGCCGTTTCACGAAATCGCGCTCGATCCCGGCGCCAACCGCACGGGTCACATCTGGCACATCTGGATCAGCGGCCTGCCGCGCGACGTGCTCTATGCGTGGCGGATGGATATGCGCCCGAACCCGAACCCTGCCGTTCACCGCTTTGACCCGGAGAAATATCTGCTGGATCCCTATGCGAAAGTGCTGGCCGGCGGCGAGCAGTGGGGCGTGGCGGCGCAGCGCCTGTGCGGTCTGCCGCACGACCGCTTCGACTGGCGGGGGGATCAGCCGCTGAACACGCCCCTGTCGGAGTCCGTGATTTACGAGCTGCATGTGCGCGCCTACACGCGCCACGAATCCTCCGGCGTGAGTGCTCCGGGCACATATGCAGGACTCACGGAGAAGATTCCGCATCTCAAGGACCTTGGCGTCACCGCGGTCGAGCTGATGCCGGTGTACGAGTTCGAGGAGGCGGACACGGACCGGGTGAATCCTCTGACCGGGGAGAGGCTCCTCAACCTGTGGGGCTACCATCCGATCGGTTTCTTCGCGCCGAATTCCGCCTACGGGTCGGCGAAAAGGCCGGGGGCGGCGGTAACCGAATTCAAGGAAATGGTGAGCGCATTTCACGACGCCGGGATCGAGGTGATTCTGGACGTTGTGTTCAATCACACGGCGGAAGGCGACGAGCGCGGGCCGACGCTGTCGTTCCGCGGGCTGGATAATTCCGTCTATTATTTGATCGATTCCAACGGGCGGTATCTGAACTTTTCCGGGTGCGGCAATACGATGAACTGCAACCATCCGGTGGTGCGGACGCTGATCAACGACTGCCTGCATTACTGGGTGATGGAGATGCACGTGGATGGATTCCGGTTCGATCTGGCCAGCATTCTCGGCCGCGGGAAGACCGGCGAGCCGCTGCCCGATCCGCCGCTGCTCGAGCGGCTCGCCTACGATCCGGTGCTGGCGAACACGAAGCTGATCGCAGAAGCCTGGGATGCGGCAGGGCTGTATCAGGTGGGAACGTTTCCCGCCTGGGGAAGGTGGGCGGAATGGAACGGGCGCTACCGCGACGACGTGCGGCGCTTCGTGCGCAGCGACCCCGGGCTGGTTCCGGCGCTCGCCGAGCGGCTCAAAGGAAGTCCGGATCTCTATGCGCGCAGCGGGCGGCAGGCGCAGCACAGCATCAATTTCATCACCTGCCACGACGGCTTCACGCTGGCCGATCTGGTCAGTTACAACCAGAAGCACAACGAGGCCAACGGGGAAGAAAACCGCGACGGGGCCGACGAGAATTTCAGCTGGAATTGCGGCGTGGAGGGCCCGGCGGATGATCCGGAAATCCTTGCCCTGCGGCGCCGTCAGATGCGGAATTTCCTGATCCTGCTGTTTTCCAGCGGCGGGGTGCCGATGCTGCTGGCAGGCGACGAGTTCGGCCGCACGCAGCATGGGAACAATAACGCCTATTGCCAGGACAACGAAACCGGCTGGGTCGACTGGCGGCTGGCCGAGACCCACCGGGACCTTCTGGAATTGGTCCGGTCGCTGATCTGCTTTCGGAGACGGCATGAGGTGTTCGGGCGGATCGACTGGGCGTCCCCGTCGGGACGCGAGCACGCGGAGGTGCTGTTCCACGGCGTGCGGCTCCATCAACCGGACTGGAGCCATGATTCGCGCTCACTGGCGATGGAAGCCCGCTGGCGGGGCGACCGCATTTTGCTGATCGCCAACGCCTATTGGGAGCCCCTGGAGTTCGAACTGCCGCGCGATATCCGCTGGAAGGCGGTGTTTTACTCCGGCGGAACGGCTCCCGAGACCGGCGGCTCCGTGGTCGTGGAAGGACGGTCTGCGTTGCTGCTTCAGGCGGCGGACTCTTAAGCGGGCGGTTTCGGGGCGAGTGATCCGAAGGGACACCTGGGCCTCGTTGTTTGCATGTCGGTTGTCAGCGGCCCTCGTGCGCGAGGGTCCGCAGGGGTCCGGTTCGGCGGTGGCGGGCCGGCTCCCGCGACGGAAACCGGCCCGCAAGCGAGCCGCCGCAGTCAACCGGAACGCGCACGGCTGGCGCAGCCCGGCCGGTCGCCGGCCCCTGTTTGGGGCCGGCACAGGAATGGCCGTATTTGTTCGGGCTCATCGAACCCGGCTTCGGCTCCAACCCCGGCGGCATGACCCCAACGCCGTGCGCGACGGCGGCGATTGCGTGTTCGATGAAGAAAAGACATGGATCACTAACGGAACCGCCGCCGATCTGCCAGTCGTCCCGGGCGAGGACTTGAGAAGGCGTCTGCGGCTTCCTCGTCAAACAGGGCACACCCGGCTGCCGTGCCTCCGACCTCCACCGCAAGCTCTCCATGCGTGCCTCGGTGACTTCCTCCCTCTCCTTCTCCGCCTGCCGCATCCCGGACAACATGTGGCTGCCTGGCGCCGTGGGGTTGAAGGCGGCGCTGGCCCGTCTTTCGCATACGCTCTACGGCATCGGCTGGGGCGTGCTCGGCCCAGCCGTGGAGCGCCTCGAGGACGCGCGCCAAGACTCCATCGAGCGCAAGCAGTGCGACAACCGCCCCATTGCCTCCCACCAGCTCGTGCAGGAGAAGCTCGCCTGGACGGCCGCGGAAGCCGCCAAGGCCCGAGTGCTCGCCCCGCAATGCAGCCGGCTCAAGAACCAGGGCAAGCTCGCTTTCGCTCACATCTCCACGGTCAAGCGAAACAACGTCGCCATCTCGCTCGAGTGCGCCCGCCTCGCGCGCGGCCTGCCCGGCGCCAACGGCATCGTCGGCGACCGCCCCGTCATGCGCCATCACTGCAATCTGGAAACCGTCAACGCCTGCGAGGGCACCGATCACATCCACGCCCTCGTCATCGGGAAAAGGCTCACGGGCATCGCCGCCTGCAAGTAAGATTGAAGCTTGGAGAATCGCGCTTGAAACGCCGGAATTGCTTCGCACGCATTCCGCTGTCCGCTCTCGCTTGCAGCGCGCGCCGCAAGCCGACATTCGATTGCGGCGAACCCGGACTGCGCTGCCTGCTCCGCGGCAAGGTCCTGCGCCTCCGCCCGGAGGCGCACGTGCCCCCCATCGAACGCGAGAAGATCGAACGCTGGATGGATCCCATGATCATGGAGCTCCCCATCCCCGGGGAGCAGCATTTCGTCAAACTCAAGGAAGGCGCCGTCATTCGCGCCAGGGTCAATGTCAACGACCTCAACTATGGGCTCACCGGCGTCACTGTGGGGTAACCCATCATGCGCCACGCCGCGCTTGCCGCGTTGCTCTCGTTTCCGCTTCTCCCGGCGCAGACCCGGCAGGAAGCCCCTCAAAGCCGGAACCTGGTCTGCCTCCACCTCATCGCCCGCGTGCCCGCCAACCCCAGCGCGCTGGTGCACGAAACCACATCAGCTGTCCCCTCCGGTGCTGCGCTCGACGCCGGCATGGACAACGGGCGCGACGCCATCTGTCTGGCGCGAATAGGACGGAAGGTCACGGGCGCCGGTCTTTCGGAGGCCGCCGTGCGCCGCGCCCGCGAAGACGCCACGCGGCCGAAGGTGGAGTTTGATGCCCGCTTCGGCGACGGCGGAAAAATGGAACTGCCGCGCTCCTCCTGCGATTTCATCCTGTGCCTCTGCACCGAGCCGCTCGCCGTGCGCGCCGTGCGCAAGTTCATACACGCCTTCAGGCCCGGCGGCCTGCTTCTCATTGAAGGGCGCCATATCGAAGCGCTCACTCAGGCTTCGGCAGCTTGCACCGTCACCGCCTTCCACGACAACCGTCTCCTCGACATTTGCGAGCGCCTCCGCATCCTGCGCTGCGAGGCCCGCCAGATGCCCCCCCGAACAGGGCAACGGCGCTCACGACGCCCGCGCCCGCATCTTCGGCCGCGTGGCCCGGAAGCGTTGACCCGATCCGCGCCCAGCCTGCAACTCGCTGAGTACCACCATGTCTGACCAGGGATCCGAAGGGTTGTTCTCCCCCTTTCTTCGCGCCCGCCGCATCGGCGTTGCGCTCCATTTCCTGCGTGGAAGAGTGCTTGACTTCGGTTGCGGCGCCGGCGCCCTGGCCGCGCTCATCGACCCGCGCTTGTATCTCGGTTTCGACCGGGACGACAGCGCCCTCGCCCTCGCCCGAAGCCGCTTCCCCCGCCACCGCTTCGTGACGGAGCTCCCGGAACAGGAACGTTTCAACACCATCGCCGCCCTCGCCGTGGTGGAGCATCTTCCCGAACCCGAACACTGGCTCAGGCTCATGCTCCCGCTGCTCGCCGCCGAGGGCCGCATCGTCATCACCACCCCGCATCCCGCCTTCCGCCCTCTCCATGAAGCCGGCGCGCGCGCCGGCCTTTTCAGCCGCCAAGCCGCCGCCGAACACGAGACCCTCTTCAATCGCGCAGCCCTGCTGCGGCTCGCCGTTTCCGCAGGCTTTGAACTTGTCCATTACCGGCGCTTCCTGCTCGGCGCCAACCAATTGGCCGTGATGATGCCACGCCGGTTCGCCGAAACTCATGCTTAGCGGTGGCCCTCACTCGACGCCCGCTCCACTCGCTTTGCTCCCCCCGCCCGTCCCCGGGGAACCCGGCTCGCCCCCGAATTCCCGTTTCCGAAGCAGGTAACGCACTTCTTCCATCAGGCGCCGGTTCGTCGCCTGCAGTTCCGCCATCACCCCTGCCAGCAGGAGCCCTGCCCCAAGCGCCAGGTTCAGCACAGCCACGATCAGGCTCGGGATGTGCAGCCGCCCGGTCACCGGATACTCGTACCAGTTCAGCCAGAGCCACCGCCCCGTGAGAAACACGCCCGCCGCCAGCGGCGCCGCTGCCAGCAGGGCAAACACCCGGAACGGTCGGTAGAGGAAATACACGCGGACCAGAGTGGCCAGCGAGCGCGCCACATAGCGCGCCGTGGAACGGATCAGCTGCGATTGCCGCAGCGGCGGATTCACCCGCACCGGCACGGACACAATCCGCATGCCGCAAGCGGCAGCTTGCACAATGGTCTCCAGCGTGTACGTGTACGTGGAGAACACCTTGAGGCGCAGCGCCGCATCGCGCGACATCGCGCGGAACCCGCTGGGCGCATCCGCCACATCGGCGCCGCTCAGGCTTCTCACTACCCAACTGCCCAGCCCTTGCAACAGTTTCTTCGTGCGCGAGAAACTGCGCACGGAGCTGATCGGGCGCGCCCCGATCACGATGTCGGCTTCGCCGCGCAGCACCGGCGCCACCAGCGCGGGGATGTCCCCGGCACAATACTGATTGTCCCCATCGAGGTTGACGATCACGTCCGCGCCCCGTGCCAGGCAGCCGTCCAGCCCCGCCATGAACGCCGCCGCCAACCCGCGGTGGTAGCCGAGCTCCAGCACATGGTCCGCCCCGCATTGACGCGCCACCAGAGCCGTTGCGTCCTCCGAGCCGTCGTCCACCACCAGCCACTCGACCGAATCGAACCCCTCCACCTTGCGCGGCAATTGCCCCAGCGTCACGCCGAGGCAACTCTCCTCGTTGTAACAGGGGAGCTGGACAATCAGTCTGGCCATGCCGTTTGTGCTTCTCCCTGCGCTATCTGCCCGCTCCGCCGCGCTCTTCCAACGGCAGCAGCGGCGAGCCGGGCAGATCCGCCTGCAGCAGCCAGATGCTCCGGTCCCGGTAGTGCGCGAGAAACTCTCTCAGCCTCGCCGGTTCGTGCCAGCGGGCCCACATGACTTTGGCCCCTTCCGGATCGGCGCCGTTATACACCCACTCTTCGCGCCAGGGGTGGCCCGGGCGGTACTGTACCAATATCAAATGCCGTCCCGGCCCGCTTTCCAGTTGCCGGAGAATCGCAGCCCTGCGCAACGAGAATGGACTCACATCCTGTTCCCGCCCCAGCAGCAGCACGAACCGCGGCGCCAGCAGGCACGCGAACAGCAACACCACAAGCCGCGGACGGCGCCGCCCGAGCCATTCCCGCCTCGCCGCCTGCGCCGCCCCTCCCGTTACCGCAACGGCGAGAAACGCCGCGAAAGCCGCATAGTAGTGCGGCTGCGTCCACACGATCATCCACACCGCTGCGAGGCCGGCCATCGCCATCCACACCACCCAGCCGAGTCCCGCCCCTGTGCCCCACGCCAGAGCAGCGGCCAGCCCGGCGCCATTGAACTTCAGGCTTCCATAGTGGTCCCGGTACATACGCCCCATCTCGGCGTACTTCTCGCGCGCGGTCATCTCCCGCCGCAACAGCCCCTCATATACGGCCCGGATGGCATCGTGCCGGTAAGCCGGCGCAGGACGGTCCTTCTGCCAGTAGAATGTCCGCCGGATCTGGTACAGGCGCGCGTGCTCCTGATAGGCCATCATCCAAGGGCTGCCCGTGGCCGCGTGGTTCACGGCCAGCAGGAACAGGATGCCTGCGCAGGCGGGCGCCGCAGCGGCTTGGACAAGCCTGAACATTTCCGCTCTCTTTTGTTCCCGCCGCAGCCGGCTCCGCGCCAGTTGCCGCGCCAGCTCCGCCGCCGAAAGCAGCGTCAGGATCGAACCTGAATAGGGCCGCGCCAGCGCCGCCAGCACGCAGCCCACCGACCACGCCGCCGCCAGCGCCATGGCTGCCATCCGCCCGCCGCGCTCCCCCGCCTCTTCCTGCGGCTCCCCCCACCGCCGGCGCAACCGCCCCACGCTCCCCAGCACCAGCGCGCCGCCCAGCGCCGCCACGCTCCCGCCCCAATAGCTGGTGCTCCAATACGTGGCGACGACGTAACTCAACACCGTCGCGCCGACGCCCCGGGCCCATCGCGGCCCCACCCACGGGATCGCCGCCCAGCAAGCCGCCGCCACAAACAGCGCGGTGGAGAGCACCACTCCCCACCACGGATGCCCGAACGCGACCTGCCCGAGGGCGAGCCACAGCCCCTGCGCCGGAGGGTACATCGAAGCGTATGCCGGCTCCACCAGCACATGGATCGTCTCGAAAAATTCGGCAAACGCCGGCTTGGGATTGGCCAGCCTGCCTCGCGCGAACGTGTCGGCGGCCAGCAGGTAGCTGAATTCATCGTGAACCTTGGGCAAGGGATACCCGAACCGCGCAAAATACCAACCCGCCCACACCAGGTACAGCGCCGCGGGGACAATCACGGCGGTCGCTGCCTGCCGCCCTCGCCATCCCCGGATGCGCATATCGCCACCGATTATCCCGCATCGGCCCGCTCCGCATGACTGCCCGCTCTTCCTTCCTGCGGGAAAGACCCGTTCCCTGCGCGTTTGCGGGCTTCCCCTCGCGCTTGCACGAAGGCCCTCCGGCGCGGGAGCACCCGGTTCCTCCTCGGCCAGCTCTCAGATCTAAAGCGCTCCGCGCAGCACAGCCGCAAGGCGAGCACTCATTGGCACGCTGCACGGTTTCCTCTCGGCCGTGCTGAACGTAATCGTGCGCCGCCCGAAGTCCACGTCTTCCCACCGCAGCGCCAACACGCTGCTGCACCTCGCCCCGGTCAACAGGACGGTGAGCCAATGGGTCCTCTCCTTCGCCGGCAACCTGTCCACGATGGACCACCACCGGCGCAGCGCATCGGCGTCCAGTGCGGAGTCCCGCGGCGCGCACCGCGGCTTGGCAATCACCGCTGTCGGCGGCTCGGGTGCACTCGGAAAGTATCGCCGGTAGTAACGAAAAAGAACGCTCAGCGTGCAATACAGCAGCCTCGCCGCACCGACGCCGTGCTCGCGTCGCACATGCAGGATTCGGCTTCGCACGCCCACTCGGTCGAGCATCACGGACTCCACTGGCCGGCGCAGCCAGTCCTTGGCGTAGCGGCACAGTGCGCCGCGGTAGTTCTTGATCGTCTTCGGCCTCAACTCGCGCTCCGTAAAGTACTGTTCGAGCGCCTGGGCGAGCGTCCAACGCTCGCCACTCGAGTCCGGCCGCAAGGCGCTCCAGACGCGTTGGGCCTCGCGCCGCGCGGCCGCCATGGTTCGTGCCTGGAGGGCTCGCCCGACCAGCCGGCCGCCAACTCGCCGCTGCACCACATAGGTCTTGGTTCGCGCGCGGCTGCGCAGATCAAGCCCCATGGAACCTGACACTCGCCAGCGCCCGGAGCCGAACGGTACGGCGTCGGCAGCCTCCTGAGTCGGCTCGATCCGTTTCGCACTCTTTCTTGCCATGCATGCGCCTCCAGGCCATGTCGCTGGCCTGATCCTTTGGGCCAGGGTAAGGATGAGAGCACAGACAAAAAGAAGTGCAAGTACAAAGAAGATAAATCAACGAGTTATGGGGAAGGAAAGAGGAGGATGAAATAGCACCTTGCCTTGGGACATCCGCGATCCTGCCGCCGGAGCGGCGAGGCTGCCTGGTTTGGAAAACCGCCGAAGCGGCCGCCCTACTGAGGCAGTCCGGTTCAAGCGGGGGAGCTCTGGCCAGAGACTTTTGTCCCCGCAGCAGAGAGTATCGCACGGCCGGGCAAGGCCAGACAGGTTAACCTGCTGATTCCATTTGGGAGATTGTTTGTGACGGGGGCTGCGTGAGAGTGAGCGGTTGCCAGCTGATGCCGCCTGGGCGGCGGCGGACAGAGCCGCGAACGAAGCGGCGCAAAGCGCCGCGGGAGTGAGCGGTTTTCCGCAGCGCGAACGAAGCGGGCCGAAGGCCCGCGAGAGCGAGCGGTTTCAAGGCAGCCCGCGCAACCATTCCGCCGGCGGCGCGGTTGCAGCGGGGGCGGTGAGGTGTCTTCGGTGCCCTCGGAGCGGCCGCGCGGGGACGTCAGTATGGCGGGAGTCGCCATGGCGGTAACCGCTCACTCTGGCCGTCGTTCTGGCGAACGACGGCCGCCGTTCGCGGCTCTGAACCGCGAGGCGTCCGCGGCTGTGAGCCGCGTGCACCGTGTTCGCGACTGAGAGCGGCCTGCATTGCATTCGCGGTTGAGAACCGGTGGCCGGGCGTTCGGGGGTGTGCCGATTTTGGGCACGGTGGAGGACCGGCGCTGTCAGAGCCGCGAACGAAGCGGCGCAAAGCGCCGCGGGAGTGAGCGGTTTCAAGGCAGCCCGCGCGACCTGATGCTCCCTGGGCGGCGCATGCAGAGCCGCGAGCGGAGCAGCGCGAAGCGCCGCGGGAGTGAGCGGTTTCAAGGCAGCCCGCGCGACCTGATGCTCCCTGGGCGGCGCATGCAGAGCCGCGAGCGGAGCAGCGCGAAGCGCTGCGGGAGCGAGCGGTTGCATCGCAGCCCGCGCGGCAGTTCGGCCGCCGGCGGCGCGGTTGCCGGGGGGCGGTGGCGTGGCGTTTGTGCAGTCGACCAGGCCGCACACGCTGCAGACCCGGAGTGCGCATTACAGCGCCGCAGGGCGCCGCAGCGTTTACGTAGTCGACGAGGCCGCGCATGGGGGGCCGGATGGCGGGTGTCGCCGTGGCGGTAACCGCTCACTCTGGCCGTCGTTCTGGCGAACGACGGCCGCCGTTCGCGGCTCTGACCCGCGAAGAGTTCGGTGCGATGTGATCGGCGTGCATTGCGTCCGCGGTTGAGAACCGGTGGCCGGGCGTTCGGGGGTGTGCCGGCATCGGGTGCGGCGCGGCGGCGGCGCGCTCCTGCGATAGAATCGGCCTCGCCATGCCGCTCACCCGCCGCGAACTCGCCCTTTCTGCACCCTTCGTCGCGCAGCCCCAGCCGCCCACGCCCTCCGCCCTCTACGTCCGCTTCTCCCATCAGGGGCGCACTGCCTACGGACGCCTCGAGCAGGACCGTGTGCAGCCGCTCTCGGGCAGCCTGTTCCAGGATCCCCGCCCCGCCGGGCGCCCGCTGCCGCTTGCCTCGGTCAAGCTGCTGTATCCTTGCGAGCCGCCCAAGGTGCTGGCCGTCGGCCGCAATTACCGCTCGCACCTTGGCGCCGCGCCTGCGCCCAAACGGCCGGAGTTCTTCTACAAGCCGGTCTCCTGCCTCCAGCACCCGGAAGAGCCGATCCTGATCCCGCCGGATGCGCATAACGTGCATTTCGAAGGCGAGCTTGTCATCGTCATCGGCAGGCGCTGCCGCCGCGCATCGCGGGCAGAGGCCGAGGCGGCCATTTTCGGCCACACCTGCGGCAACGACGTCAGCGAGCGCGACTGGCAGAACGGGCCGGACCGCGACATGCAATGGTGGCGCGCCAAGGGAGCCGACACTTTCGGCCCCATGGGGCCCGCCATTGCCACCGGGCTCGACCCGAAACGCGGCCTCCGGTTGTTGACCCGCTTTGACGGAGAGACCGTCCAGCAGCAATCCACCGCCGATCTGCTGTTCGATTGCGCCGAATGCGTGGAATTCGCCTCGCGATATGTGACGCTCGAGCCGGGCGACGTGATCTTCACGGGCACCCCGGGCCAGACACGCCCCATGCGGCCGGGCAGCACGGTGGAGGTGACGATCGAAGGCATCGGCACGCTGCGAAATCCGGTTCGCGCCGGCTGACATTTCAATCCGCATTTGAGACGTCGGCGTGTGATAACCTGAAGAGGAATCATGAGCGTCAGGGATGCCGGCCCGCTCGAGTGAGGCCTACGTTCTCCGCACTTACCCCTACCAGGAGGGGGACCTGATCGTCAGCTTTTTCACCCGCGATCAGGGCAAGCTGCGGGGGGCGGCCAAGCGGGCGCGCCGGATGAAAAGTCCCTTCGGATCGGCTCTCGAGCGGCTCTCGCGGGTGCGCGCATCGTATTACCAGCGGGAGAACGCCGAGCTGGTCCGGCTCGACGGGGCCGAGCTGATCGAAAGTCAGTTCGCCCTCGCCGCCTCCTACGAGGCGGGCGTGGCGCTGGATTACATTGCGGAGGTGTCCGAGCAGTTGCTGCCGCCGGCCGAGCCGAACGAAAAGTTCTACCGCCTGCTGAACGCGGTGCTGGCCGAGCTGCGCGCGGGTGCCGGCGAGCCACTCCCCGCGGCCCTGTGGCGTGCGGTCACCTATTTCACCTTCTGGGCCGTGCGGCTTTCGGGCATCCAGCCCGAACTGAAGGTGGGCGAAACGGACCGGCAGCTGGCGCGCACGATGGCGGTGACGCCGGTGGAAGCTCTGGCCGGGGTGGAATGGACACGCGCCACCGGCGCCGGGCTCCGCCGCTTCCTGCAACGAGAGATCGAATCCCACGTCGAGCGAAGGCTCGCCACTGTCCCCCTGTTGGAGGCGCTTTAAACACCGCATGGATTCCTACCAGGAGACAATCTTCAAGCTGAAGCGGTTCTGGGCCAAGCACGGCTGCGTGATCCAGGAGCCGTACGACGTCGAGGTTGGCGCCGGCACGATGTGTCCGGAGACGTTCCTCCGCGTGCTGGGGCCGAAGCCTTACAACGTGGCCTACGTGCAGCCCTCGCGGCGTCCCGCCGACGGGCGCTACGGCGAGAACCCGAACCGGCTGTACAAGCACTCCCAGTTGCAGGTGATTCTGAAGCCGGCGCCGGCGAACGTGATGGATCTGTACCTGGAGTCGCTGGAAGCGATCGGCATCCGTCTGGACCAGCACGATCTCAAGTTTGAGGAAGACAACTGGGAGTCGCCGACGCTGGGCGCGTGGGGCATCGGCTGGCAGGTGATGCTGGACGGGCTGGAGATCACGCAGTTCACCTATTTCCAGCAGTGCGGAGGCGTGGATCTGGATCTGGTGCCGGCAGAGCTGACTTACGGACTGGAGCGGCTGGTGGCATTCCTGCAGGACCGCAAGTCGGTGTTCGACATCGAGTGGGTGGAAGGCGTGAGTTACCGCGACGTGCGTTTTGTCGAAGAGCAGCAGTTCTCGGTCTACAACTTTGAGAAGGCCGATGTGAAGATGCTGTGGCAGCTGTTCGATCTGCACGAGGCCGAGGCACAGCGGCTGATCGACGAATACCGTGCGCTGGACGCGGAGAGGGACTTTGGCGAAAAGCGGCGGTTTCCGTTGCTGGCGGCCTATGATCACGTGCTGAACTGCTCGCACACATTCAATCTGCTGGACGCGCGCGGAGCGATCAGCGTCACCGAGCGGGTGGCGGTGATCGGGCGCGTGCGGAAGCTGGCGGTGGGGGTGGCCGCGGCCTGGATGGATCAACAGGATCTGCTGGACCGGCAGCCGGCCGCGGAGGTGCAGGCGTGAGCGAGCGGCTGCCCCTTCTGTTCGAAATCGGCGTGGAGGAAATCCCGCACTGGATGATCGCGCCGGCGCTGGGCGAGATGGAGCGCATCTTCCGCACTCTTTGCGCCGAGCACCGGATCGAGCCCGGCCCGCTGCGGCTGGATGCGACGCCGCGCCGGCTGGCGCTGCGCGCGGAGAACCTGCCCGCGCGGCAGGAGGACCGCGAGGAGCTGGTGATGGGGCCGCCCAAGGCTGCCGGCGAAGGCGCGGCGCAAGGATTTGCGCGGAAAAACGGCGTCACAGTGGCGGAATTACGTGTCGAAATAACGCCCAAAGGCGAGTATTTCGCATTCCTGAAAAGGATTGAAGGGCGTTCTGTGCGGGACATTCTGGCAGAAATTCTGCCGGCCGTCATCCACCGGATTCCCTGGCCGAAGACGATGTACTGGACGGGCAAAGGGGGCCCGGTTTTCATCCGTCCGGTGCGATGGATCGCCGCGCTGTTCGGCGATCAGGTGGTGGAGTTCGAATATGCGGGCGTGCGCTCCGGCGCGCTCACATGCGGACACCGCAGGCTGGGTGCGAAGGAGATCGTTTTCGACCATTCGAACTATGAGGAGCGGCTGGAAAAGAACGGCGTGATCCTGGGCGCCGCCCGGCGCAGGGCGCGGATCGAAGCAGGCGTGAAGAAGCTGCTGCGGGGCACGGGGCTGGAATGGGTGCGCGACGCGGCGTTGCTCGATGACATTGTTTATCTCACCGAGTACCCGACGCCGGTGATGGGGCGTTTCGAGGAGGGCTTCCTGGAACTGCCCCGCGAGGTGCTTTCCACGGTCATGCGGCACCATCAGCGGTATTTCACGGTGCAGGACCGGGAAGGACGCCTGGCTCCGCGCTTCCTGGCGGTCATGAACATGAAGTCGGACCGGAAGGGCTACGTCGTCAAGGGCAACGAGCGGGTGCTGGAGGCGCGCTTCAACGACGCGCGCTTCTTCTGGCAGGTGGACCGGCAGCGGACGCTGGCGAGCCGCGCGGAGGCGCTGGCGCAGGTGACCTTCCAGGCGCGGCTGGGCTCGTATAGAGAGAAGACGGAGGGCGTGGCGCAAGGCGTGCGACGGCTTGCCGGCTGGCTGGGCCTCGATCCCGGCCTGGCCGAGCGGGCCGCCCGTCTGTGCAAGGTCGACCTGATGACCGAAATGGTCAAGGAATTCCCCGAATTGCAGGGTGTCATGGGCGGGCTGTATGCGCGCGCCGACGGGGAGCCGGAGGAGGTGGCGCAGGCGATTTACGAACACTACCAGCCGCAGAGCATGGACGACCCGATCCCCGGCAGCGTCCACGGGCAGATCCTTTCCGTGGCGGACAAGCTCGACACGCTGGAGGGCTGCTTCGCGATTGGCCTGGTCCCCAGCGGATCAAAGGACCCGTTCGCGCTGCGCCGCGCCGCACAGGGAGTGGTGAAGATCCTCGCCGAGGGCAGGCTGCGCGTGGACCTGAAGCGCGCCGTCGAGGAGGGCATGGAAGCCACGCGCGCCCATTTCCCCGATTGCGGCCCGCAACAGGCGCAGGCCCTGTGGGAATTCCTGCTGGACCGCATCCAGTATTATTTCCGCGAAATCCGCGGCTTCGCCTACGACGAGGTGAACGCGGCGATGGCCGGCGCATGGAAGACGCTGCCGGATCTGGAGGCGCGTCTGTATGCGCTGAAGCTGGTGCGGCAGACAGAAAACTTCGAGCCGCTGGCGGCGAGTTTCAAGCGCATCCGCAACATCCTGCGGCAGGCGGGCTGGCAGGAGGGGGAGGTGCGCGAGGAACTCCTCCAGGCGCCGGAAGAAAGGGCGCTTTACGAGGAAACGCAGCGCGTGCTGGCCGAGGTGGCGCGGCTGCGCGAATCGGAAGACTACATCCAGGCGCTCCAGGCGGTCGCCACGCTGCGGCCCGCGGTGGACGCCTTTTTCGACAAGGTTCTGGTGAATGCCCCCGAAGAAGGGGTGCGCGCCAACCGGCTGGCCCTCATCGGGCGGCTGTTCCGCGAGGTTTCTTCGATCGCCGATTTTTCGGAGATCGTGACGACGACAACGACCGAATGAAGTTGCTGGAAATCATGAACTGCTGATCCACCAGGAGAATCAAGCGCTATGAAAAAATACGTCTATTTCTTCGGCGGGGACCTGACCGAGGGCAATGGCAAAATGCGCGACGAGCTCGGCGGCAAAGGCGCAGGCCTCGCCGAGATGTGCCGCGCGGGCGTGCCCGTCCCCGGCGGGTTCACCATTACCACCGAGGTCTGCAACATCTTCTTCGACAACGACAAGCAGGTGCCGAAGGAGGTGGACGAGCAGATCTGGCAGGCGCTGGAGAAGCTCGAGAACTACATGGGCAAGAAGCTGGGCGATCCCGCTGACCCGCTGCTGGTGAGCGTGCGGTCCGGGGCCAAGTTCTCCATGCCCGGCATGATGAACACGATCCTCAATCTCGGCCTGAACGACCAGAGCGTCGAGGGTCTGGTGGCCAAGACGGGCAACCCGCGCTTCGCCTACGACTGCTACCGCCGCTTCATCCAGATGTTCGGCGAGGTCGCCTTCGGCGTCGAAATGGAGCATTTCGACCACGTGTGGGACGAGGCCAAGAAGAAAAAGCGCGTGAAGCTGGATACCGAGCTGGACGCCAACGACCTGAAGAAAATCGTCGCGGAATTCAAGAAGATTTTCAGGAAATACGCCAAGCGCGAATTCCCGCAGGACCCGAGAGAGCAGCTCATGCTGGCGCGCAACGCGGTGTTCATGAGCTGGTGGTCGCCGAAGGCGTCCTATTACCGCAAGATGGAGAAGATCTCCGACCGCCTCGGCACGGCCTGCAACATCCAGGCGATGGTGTTCGGCAACATGGGCGACACCTCGTGCACGGGCGTCGGCTTCACGCGCGACCCCGGCAGCGGCGAGAAGGTTTTCTACGGAGAATTCCTGGTGAACGCGCAGGGCGAAGACGTCGTGGCGGGCATCCGGACGCCGCAGCCGATCAGCGAGCTGAAGGTCTGGAACCCGGCCGTTTATGACCAGCTGCTGGAGATCACCAGCATGCTGGAGCGCCACTACAAGGACATGCAGGATTTCGAGTTCACGGTGCAGGAAGGCAAGCTGTGGATGCTGCAGACCCGCAACGGCAAGCGCACGGGGCCGGCGGCGGTGCGGATCGCCGTGGACATGGTGGAGGAAGGGCTGATCGATGAAAAGACGGCGGTGATGCGCGTGGCGCCGTCGCAGCTCGACCAGCTGTTGCACCCGGTGTTCGACCAGGCGTCGCTGAAGAAGCTGACCAAGCTGGCGCAGGGCATCGATGCTTCGCCGGGCGCGGCTGTGGGACGGCTGGCGTTCACTTCCGATGACGCCGTCACCATGTCCGAGAAGGGCCCGGTGATCCTGATCCGCAAGGAGACGACGCCGGACGACATTCACGGCATGGACGCGGCCAAGGGCATTCTCACGGCCGTGGGCGGCAAGAGTTCGCACGCGGCGGTGGTGGCGCGCGGCATGGGCGTGCCCTGCGTGGTGGGCTGCGGCGCCATTCACATCAACGAGCGCGCCAAGAGCGCGGTGGTGGACGTGAGCGGCAAGAAGGTCACGATCCAGGAAGGCGACTGGGTTTCCATCGACGGCACCACCGGCGCGGTTTACCTGGGCCAGGCCACCACGAAGGAGCCGGATCCGCACTCGCCCGTGTTTGCGAAGTTCATGGCCATGGCGGACAAGTTCCGCGGCAAGTTCGGCGTGCGCGCCAACGCCGACATTCCGCGCGACGCGAAGGCGGCGCGGGAGTTCGGCGCCGAGGGCATCGGACTGTGCCGGACCGAGCACATGTTCTTCGCCGAGGAGCGCCTGCCGCACGTGCAGGCCATGATCCTGGCCGACAACGAGAAGGACCGCCGGAAGGCGCTCGCCAAGCTCCTGCCCATGCAGAGGAAGGACTTCGCCGGGCTGTTCGATGTGATGGACGGCTACCCGGTGGTGATCCGCACGCTCGACCCGCCGCTGCACGAGTTCGTGCCGAAGCGCGAGGAGCTGATGGTGGACATTGCCCGGCTGCCGGGCGCCGACGCGAAGACCAAGCGCGAAATGCTGGCGCGGTACAAGAACTTCGTCAAGGACGTGAAGAGCCTGAAGACGGAGCTGCCGAAGCTGTTGCACCGGGTGGAGCAGTTGCATGAGTTCAACCCGATGCTCGGCCACCGCGGCTGCCGGCTCGGCATCACGTATCCGGAGATCACCGAGATGCAGGCGCGGGCGATCTTCGAGGCCGTGGTGCAGGTGGCGAAGAAGGGCAAGAAGGTGATCCCGGAGGTGATGATCCCGCTGATCGGCAGCCTGGAAGAGCTGCAGCATCAGAAGGAGATCGTGAAGCGCGTGGCCGAAGAGGTGCTGGGCAAAGCCGGCCTGAAGAACCAGAAGTACCTGATCGGCACGATGATCGAGATCCCGCGCGCCGCCCTGACCGCTGACAAGGTGGCTCAGGAGGCGGAGTTCTTCAGCTTCGGCACCAACGACCTGACGCAGACCACGCTCGGCCTGTCCCGCGACGACTATACGAAGTTTTCGAAGGACTACGAAGAGAAGAAGATCTTCAAGGCCGACCCGTTTGCGGTGATCGACCGCGAGGGTGTGGGCAAGCTGATCCAGATGGCCGTCGAGATGGGCCGGAAGACGCGGCCGGACCTCGAAGTGGGCATCTGCGGCGAACACGGCGGGGAGCCGAGCTCGGTCGAGTTCTGCTACAACACCGGCATGGATTACGTCTCCTGCTCGCCGTACCGCGTGCCGATTGCGCGGCTGGCGGCGGCGCAGGCGGCTATCGCGAAAGAAGCAGGCCTGGCGGGCGAAACCAGCCGCACGGCCTGAGGCCCGTCATTGTCTGAACCGCGCCGCGGCCTCGCCATCGCGGGGCCGCGGCGTTTTTTTATTCTTCCCCGTTTCTGACGCTCCGGCCGAGACGCTCCCGCCGGGGGACAGCCTGACACGGGCAATTGGAGAGCTCTTCGAAGCCGGCAGTCGTGTCTGCCAGTTTTACGCGCCTGCAGGGCTGCCGCTCCCAGCCCCATTGCCGCGAGCAGCGAACCTCCTCACCTTCCGCCCCGTTTCGAATCCCCACCTGCGCCATTTGCGCTGGAACCGGGCCTCGAACTCCGCCACAAACTCCTCACCGCCAAAGGGCCGCCCGGCGTAGGTGCAACGCCGCAGCAGTCGCCACTCCAGGGGATCCGTACCCTTGACGAGCACGTCGCGCCAAGCTTCAGCGCCGCCTTGCCTGAGCCAGAAGTCCCGATCCAACAGGCCGGCCGTGTCCTTTTCGAGGCCCAGATGCGCGGCCGCGCTCGACCACCTGTAGTCCTCCACAACCGCCACCAACCCGGCCCGCACCGGGTTCAGCTCAACATACGCTACTGCCGTTCCGAGCCGCTCCTCCGCCACCGGACAGGATCGAAACCGGTTCTGCCACAACGGCCCCGTCCGCCCCTTGCGCACGTTCACCATGTGCGCATACCGCCCGTGGACCCGCCGCAAGAGCGCCTCCAGCGAGTCTTCAGTCTCCGGAACAACAACGAGATGAACATGGTTCTCCATCAGGCACCAGGCCAGCACTCGCACGCCGGCATCCGCCATGTTCTCGCGCACGAGGGAAAGATAGGCCGACCGGTCGCCGGGGCTGAAGAACACCTTCCGGTCGTTTGCCCCGCGTTGAGTGAGGTGATACGCGCAGCCGGGAAGGACGCAACGTTGATTCAGGGTCATCTCACTGAAAAAGTAGCCGCGGAGGGCTGATTTTCTCGAAAATGGCAGGGGAGACTGCTGATTTCAGAATCAACGCCAACAGCCCGTGTCAGGCTGTCCCCATCACCATGAACGTACTCTCCGCCCGCCGCCGCACGGCGCTGTTCTGGAGCGCCTGTTTCCTGCTTCTGCTGCTGGTCCGCCTCTGCCATTTGGACATCCTGTGGGTGGACGAGGCCTACGGCATCGCAGCCGCGCAGCGCATCCTTGAGGGTGCCGCTCTCTACCGTGACGTCTGGTTCGACAAGCCCCCGCTCTACGCCTGGATCTATCTTCTTTGGGGCGCCGAGGCGGGTTGGCCCCTCCGGCTTGGCGGCGCGCTGTTCGCCCTGCTGTGCTGCTGGCTGGGCTCGCGCGCCGCAGGCGAGCTGTTCTCGGAGCGCGAAGGCCACGCCGCCGCCGCCGCGCTGGCCTTCTTCCTTTCGTTCGATCACTCGTTCGCCGTCATTCCGCTTGCCCCTGACTTGTTCCTCCTGCCCTTCGCTTTCGCCACCGTGTGGGCGCTGGCGGCAGGCCGCCCGGCAGTGGCCGGGCTCAGCGCCGCCGCGGGACTGCTGGCCAACGCCAAGGCCCTGCTGCTGTTGCCTCTGACGCTGCTCTGGCTTCCGCGGCAATGGTGGCGTGTCCTCGGCGCCTGGGCCGCCGGCGCCGCAGCATCGTGGCTGCTCGCCGCCGGGTGGGAGGAGCCGGTTTGGCAATGGGGCGCGGCCTACTCGCGCGAGGCGCTCTTCTCCGATCCGCTCCGGGAGGGCGTGATGCGTACGCTGAACTGGTCAGGCTTCCACTTGGCTTTGATCGCCACCGCCGCCCTCTACTTCGCGCGCAGGCAGCCGCACCGGGTCCGCCTGGCCGCCTGGACCGCCCTCGGGCTGGCGGCAGCCGCCATCGGGGCCCGCTTCTTCCCCCGCTACTACTTCGCGCTGCTGGCCCCGGTGTCGGTGGCTGCGGCTCGCGGATGGAGCCTCGTCCGCAGCCGCCGGGTGGCGGCGGCGATCCTGGCGCTGCTGGCCGTCCCGGCGGTGCGGTTCGGCGGGCGGCACATCGGCGTTCTCCGCCAGGACCCCGCAGCCCTGCGCGATCTCGCCATGTTTGCCGAATGCCGGGAAGCCGCTGCCGCCATCCGCACCCGCGCCGCCCCCGGCGACACGCTTTTCGTCTGGGGCTACCGCCCGGAACTGAACGTTCTGGCCGGTCTGCGCGGCGCCACGCGGTTCCTCGACTCGCAGCCGCTCACCGGGGTCATCGCCGACCGGCACCTGTCCAGCTCCCGGCCGGCGTTTCCGGATCTCGCGCGCCGACACCGCCAAGAGCTGATTCGCACCGCGCCCGTTTTCATCGCCGACGGTCTGGGCCCTTACAACCCCGAGCTCGCCATCACCCGGTTCGACGATCTGCGCGAGTGGCTCGCCCGCTATGAACTCGCCGCCGAGACGCGCGGCTTCCGCATTTACCGGAGGCGCTGAAGCGGGCCGCCCGCCCTGCGGCCACACTCGGTGACGTACCATGAAACCAGCCGGCGCCAGCCGGGCCGGACAGGCCGCGGATGCGCCGCAAATCTCGCCGGAGTGAACCATGCTAACCGTAGTGGCCGAAATCGTCGCCAAGCCGGGTTGCGAGCAGCGCCTGCGCGAGGCCTTGCTGAGCCTGATCGAACCCACCCGCGCCGAGGAGGGCTGCCTTCAGTACGACCTGCACGAGTCTGCCGAGAAGCCCGGGCATTTTCTGTTTTTCGAGAACTGGGTCTCCCGCGCCGCGCTCGACAGGCATCTCGCCACACCCCACCTGGAGCGGCTCTCCGCCCTGCTGCCGGAGCTGGCCGAGGGCGAAGCGAGGATCGACACGTTCCACAAGATCGCCTGACATTGGCGCGCCGCCGTGCCGGGCATGAGGATCCGTTGCAACCCCGCACGCGCCGCCGGCGTCCAACCGAGCGGTCCGACCGGTTCGAGAAAGAAGATTGCCATGAAACCCAGCCATCTTTTCCGATTCGCCGTTGCCGCCGCGCTGCTCCTGTTCGCCGCCGGCGCCGCCAGCGCCCAGCAGGCGATTTCCGCGCGCGCCGGGATGATCAATGTGGCCGAAGGGGACGTCTTTCTGGTCGACGACCGGGGCGCGGCGCCGCAGCGGGTCGAACCAAAGCCTTCCGAGCTGATATCGATGAAGGAAGGCCAGACGCTGCGCACCGGCGAAGGGCGCGCGGAACTGCTGTTGACGCCGGGCGCGTTCCTGCGCATCGGCGAATCGAGCGCGGTTCGGATGCACTCGAACCGCCTGTCCTCGGTGAAGCTGGAAATCGTGGAAGGCACGGCGTTGATCGACGTGGCGGAACTCCTGCGGGACAATTCGGTGATCGTGCTCCTGCAAGGGGCGGAAACGGAGCTGGAAAAGGCGGGCTTGTACCGGTTTGACGCTGTGCCGCCGCGGATCCGTGTCTTCAGCGGGCAGGCCGAAGTGACAGCGGCGGGGCGCACGCAGACGCTGAAGTCGGGCCGCGAACTGCGGCTGGAAGGCGAGCAGTGGGCCGCGGGGCGGTTCGACAGCGAACGGGAGACTGATGCGCTTTACCGCTGGTCGAAGCGCCGCTCGGGCTATATCGCCATGGCCAATGTCTCCGCCGCGCGGCAGGCGGGCTCCCTGTATGGTGCGAGCGCCTTCAGCGGAGGCACCTGGCTCTGGAACCCGTGGTTCGGCTTTGCAACCTACGTCCCCTGGGCAGACACCGTACGCAGCCCGTTTGGGTACTTCTACTACACGCCTTACACGGTGTATGACTTCTACTATCCGCAGCGGCGCGCCCCGGCCTGGAACGGGGGATTCGACGGGGGCCGCTCCGCCGGCCCCGGCTACGCCGGTTCCCTGCCCCCGCGCAGCGCAGAAGGCAGGGGCTACACGCCCAGCGCGCCGGTTTCGGTTGCAGCGCCTTCGGCCCCCGCGCCCGGCGCGGGCAGCGCGGGCAGCCGCGGCGGCGGCGCTGCCGGGGGTAGCGTGGGCGGCGCCGGCGGCGTCCGTGGCGGCTCCGGCGGCCGCGGCAACTGAGCCGCATCCCACGTCCATCTCAGCCCTTGCGCCGCGCGCACTTCGCCCTCCCGGCCGCGGAGAAGCAGCCTCAGACGCCCTGCAAGATCAGGCTTGCGCCTTTTTCGATCCTGAAGGTTTGCTGGTCCTCGCCGCTGTTGCGGGCCCGATGAACGGTTCGCCGCAGGCCCGCGCCGCTGCCTCCCAGTGAGACTGTCCTTGCCCGAAGCGCGCCTCGCGCCCCTCTGCGTCCGAAACGGCTGCGTGTGCGCGAGGTGCGCACCTCGAAGCCGCGCGAGCTGCGGCTGATGCGGGAAAACAACCTGCTGGCGCCGCAGCGGCAGCCGCAGCCGGCCGAGCCCAAGCGGCACGAGAGAACCATCCCGGCCGGGCGTCCCAATCGATATGTGGGGCATCGACGCCACCGCCGGCTTCACCTTGCGCGATGGACAGGTTGCCATCTCCGCCATGATCGGCCCTTGCTCGGCCGACTGTCTGGGCGTCCATATCGCCAAGCGAGGCCCAAGGTTTGAAGCCTTGGAGCCAGTGCGTCAGGCCGTCAGAGAACAGTTTGGGGGCTTCCGGGAAGGCATCGCTTGCGGCGTGATCCTGCGGCATGACCACGGCTCCCTCATGCATGATGAGCGACGACTTTCAGCGAGAGATCCGCTTTCACGGACGGGAGTCTTCGCCTGCTTTTGTCCGCGAACCTGAGGGCAACGGCTGTATCGAACGCTTCCTCCGCAGCCCCAAGGAGCAGCTGCTCTGGCTGCGGCCCTTCGAAACCTTGGAGGAACTGGCCGACGCACTCAGGCAATTCCGCCAGCGCTACAACGGGCACTGGCTGATCGAGAGGCTCCACTTCCAGTCCCCGCGGCAGGCTCACCAAGCCCTGCTTGCCCTCGAACCTGCCGCATGACGATAGTTCAGAAAACTGTCCAAGAAATCGAGAGCGGTACACTTCCGCTCTGCGATGGCGTTCTCGTCGCGGTCTGCGGCACGGGCCACGGGACGCTGGCAGCTGAAGCCCAGCGCACGCAGCAGCTTCCAGACATGGCCAGGGGGATCCCGAATGCCGGACTCGGACTCGATCACGTCAGCCACACCGGGACAGGTCCATGAGCGGCGTCGGGTAGCCGAACGGCTCCGGCCCATCGACCAGCACGACCTTGGGTTGTTCAAGCCGGGCTGCGTCGAGCTTGTGCAGGGCGGCTCAGCCGAGCACGCGGTACAGTCACACCCAGCGGCTCACCGCCTGGCGGGCGACCTCGAGCTGGCGCGCGATCTGCACCTGGGGGACGCTCTGGCGGAAGAGTCCGATTCTGGCCTCGCGGGTGAGCAAAGCTTGTACCGGAGCAGGACGCCACGAAGGAGTGAGACTGGTTTCTGCGGGAATCAAGATAAGGTTTTGGAACATCATGATGACCCATTTCTGTTTTTGCCGAAACTTCTGCATATGATCCGACACCCCACCGAGGAGAAGCCGCAACCGGAGCCTCTGCGGGCCGAATGCGACGGAGAAGGCGTCGGATGGCTGTCGAACCAGCGTTTCATCAGGAACCACCCGGAACACGATCCGGGGACAGAACCTCCTCTTGTCCGGGCGCGCGGGTGTGCTGCAATTGCTTCGACAGCGCCTCCTCGGCCAGCCGTCCCAGCCCCAGCCCTCCCTGCGCTGCCAGGGCCGACGCCAGGCACTGCTCGGCCATCTCCATCAGGCTGAACGCCGCGTCCTGCTCGCTCCCGCCGAGCCAGCCCCCGCCGCCCGCCTCCCGCATCGAGCGCAGCATCTGGCCGATCAGCAAAGCCTCGAACTGCTCGGCGGCAGCGTGGGTCGCTTCGGGACTGTTGCTGGCAGCCCCGGACATTGGGACGGCGCTCCAGTCCAATGGCAGGCCCGAAAGGACGGGTGGGCGAATCCCGGTCATCAGAAGCCTCCATCAGGGCGTCTGTCAGGGGCGCGCACGGCAGCAGAATCCTTGCAGATCTGCATTTCAGATCACCTCTATCTCCGCATCCACAGCCCCCGCCGCCTTCAGGTTTTGCAGGATGGCGATGATGTCGCGCGCTGTCGCTCCAATCGCCGTCAGGGCGCGCGCCAGATCCTCGACCGTCGCGCCGGGCTGCAACTGCACGTTCTTCGCCCGCTCCTCGCGAACCCCCACTTGCACATCCGGTGTCACAGCGGTCTGCCCCGTGGAGAGTGGCGCCGGCTGGCTGACTTCGAACGCAGTGCGGATCTCGATGCTCAGCGCGCCGTGCAGAATCGCCACCGGGCGGATGAGGATGTCGCGCCCGGCCGCAATCGTGCCGGTTCTCTCGTTGACGACGATCTTCCTCACATGATCGGCTTCGAGCGTGAGTCCCTCGATCTCGGCCACGAACTCGATCGCACGGCCGGCATATTCGGCGGGCACTGCCACTTCCACCAGAGCGGCATTCTCGCAGCGGGCGGCTCCGGGGAACCGGCGGTTCACCGCTTCGGCCACCCGCGCCGCCGTCGTAAAGTCCCCGTGTCTCAGTTGCAACCGCACGCGGTCCCGGGGCACGGCAGTCGGAGGCGTCCGCTCCACAATCGCTCCCGCTGGAACCCTGCCTGCGGTGGGGTGGTTCAGGGTCGTCGAGTTGCCCCCGCCCCCGCGCGCCACAAAGCCCGCCGTCAGCACGGCTCCCTGGGCCACCGCAAAGACCTCGCCATTGGCCGCCTTGAGCGGTGTCAGCAACAGCAGGCCGCCCTGCAAATTCGTCGCGTCGCCGATGGCGGCCACATGCACGTCCAGCTTCGTTCCCGGCTGGGCAAACGGCGGCAGGCTGGCTGTCACCATCACCGCCGCCGTGTTCCTCACCAGCATCGCCGCCGGGGGCACCTGAACGCCCATCCGCTCGAGAAGATTGGCCAGCGTTTGCGCCGAGAAGAAAGTCTGCCGCTTGTCGCCGGTGCCGTTCAGCCCCACCACCAGCCCGTATCCAATCAGCTGGTTGTCCCGCACCCCTTCGAGCGAGGCAATCTCCTTGACCCGCACTCGTGCCTGCACGGGCGTCGCAGCCAGCAACAGCAGAATAAGAAGGAAGATCAGCGCCGCCGCGCCGGCACCTGGCCAGTTTGCCCCTGCAAGCCACCGCTCGCCCGGCCTCGCCGGTCCGGAGAGAGAGGCGCCGCCACGGGCGCATTTCCGGCCCAATTGTTCGCCCGCCCCGGCTCCGACGGCGGCCGTCAGGCCTCGCGCTCGCCAGTGCGCCGCCCCAACCAGCCTCTTGCGTGAATGCATCCTGGCCTCCTCTGGGCCAATTCCGTCCTAGAACGGAAGCAGCCCCACCAGCAGCCTGTAGAGGAAGTTCGGCCGCCGCAACGCGTCCTGGACCACGCCTTTGCCCTCGACGCGGACCTCGAGATCGGCGAGCCGCTCGCTGGAGACCCGGTTGCCAGGCGTCAGATCATTCCACCGCAGCAGCCCCCGCACCGTCACCCGCTGCCGCTCGGAGTTGATCCAGACGTCCTTGCAGCCCTCCACGATCAGGTTCCCGTTCGGCAACACATGAGTCACGCGCGCCGAGACTGTCGTCTCCAGCACGGATTCGCGTGACGTCTCCCCCTGCCCGTCGAGTTGCGTGCTGCCCCCGAGATTGGCCATCTGCGCCAGCGGACCGGCGGCCCGCACCGGTCCGGCAAGAGATGCAATGCCGCCGCTCGCCTGCGACTTCCGGGCCGACTTGGTCGCGCCCCGCGACACAGCGCTGGCACGGTCGGATACGACGATGGTCACCAGATCGTGCAGCCGCACCGCGCGGGGATCGCGCGCGAGGTCGGCCAGCCGCCCGTCGGGGCCGTACAGACTCCCGGCAGAGGCCGCCTGCGCCCCCGGTCCGTTGCGCTCCAGATCTGCGATCAGCCGGTCCAGCTCCGACTCTCTCGCCGGCTTCCCTTTCCGTTCCTCCACCCCGGCTGCAGCGCCGCCGGACAGGACCATAACCGCAATCACGAGAGCGGGAAACAAGCTGGCCCGGTGTGAGAGCACCGCCAGGCAAACAAGCCACGTCTTCGCCCTTCCGCAGAGTCTCGCCGCCCAACCACCGGGAGAGTGATCAATCACTTTACGATCCTTTCTGCCACAGCACGGCCGGGCCCCACGAGCCGGGCCTCGATCCGCCTTCCGTTCCAACCGCTTTGAACCAGCACACGGTCGCCCACTCTGCCAGCCGTCAATGCCCGGGCCTCGACGGCGACCCTGGCGCTCTCTCCCTCTCCGATCAGCGTGACGGTCTGACCCGCGCGGGCCGCCGCAGGCGGGATCAGGTCCCGGACCGAAACCGGCTGGCCCGCTTCGATCGATCGTCGCGAGCGCCATCCGGCGAAGGAGGCCGGATCCGGCGCCGCGGGCGGGGCCGGAAGTTCCACGTCGCGCTCTTCCAGAACCAGAGCCTGCTCTGTCAGTTCGGCCCCGGCCTCCAGCCTCTCGCGCGTGACCAGCACCAGTCGCCGCAACCGCAGCCGGATCTCGACCGCCACCGGAACCGACGGGCCGCCGCCGTGAGGAACCAGCCTTCCTTTCCACCGGTACCGGCCCGGCACAGCCGTCCTCCGGAGCCCGGAAAGCGGGAATTCCAGCCTGCCCGCCGGCACCGGCCACACCGGTGCGCCCAGGATCTCCAGGCTGGCGTCGTCTGGCAGCGAGGTACGCATCGCCGCGGCAATCCCGTCCGGCTCCAGCGGGCCAGTGGCCCGGATTACGCACAGCGAATCCGGCAAGTCGGCCTCGGAGCCGGCGCCGGCGGCGGCCCGCATTTCTCGCCGGGTCAACCGCCTCTCGAGGCCCGGCAACGGGGCGTAGGCGATAACGGCGTTGCCATCCAGGCGCCGGAACGGCTTGGCGAACGGCGCCAGGTCCGCCGCCAGGATCCGGTCGCCGGCCACCGGAATGCAGCCGCCTTGCAGAAACAGGAGAAAGGAGATCCACACGGCCTGCCGCCTCAACGCGTCATGCTGTTGACCTGCTGGTACATTTCGTCGGCCGCCCGGACCACCTTGCTGTTGGCTTCATAGGCGCGCTGGCTGACGATGAGGTTGACAAACTCTTCCACCACGCTGACATTGGACTGCTCGACATATCCCTGCATCAATGTGCCCAGGCCCTCCTGCCCGCCTGGATTGCCCACGGTGGGCTCGCCGCTCGCATCGGTGGGCAGGTACAGGTTGCGTCCGATGCTGTTCAGCCCCGCCGGATTCGCGAAATTCGCCAGCTGAATCTGGCCGGCAAGCTGGGCGGCGGCTTGTCCGGGCAACGTGTAGCTGACCGTGCCGTCGGCACCGATGGTGATGCTCTGGGCCTCCGGCGGCACCGTGATCTGCGGCTCGAGCGGATCGCCGAGCGCCGTCACCAGGTTGCCGTCCCGGTCCAGATGAAACTGCCCGGCGCGCGTGTAGGCGATCTCGCCGGTGGGACGCCGCACCTGGAAGAAGCCGCGGCCTTCAATCACCAGGTCCAACGGGTTGCCCGTTGCCGAGAAGCTCCCCTGGGCAAAAGAGATGCTGTTGGAAACGACTCGCGTGCCCAGGCCCAGCTGCAATCCACTTGGAACCACGGTCTGGGCGCCGGCGGCGGCGCCCGGCTGCAGGATCGTCTGATAGAGCAGGTCCTGGAATTGCGCACGCCGCGCTTTGAAACCCACCGTGCCCGCGTTGGCCAGGTTGTGGGCGATATTGTCCACGTTGGTTTGCTGCGCGTCCATGCCGCTGGCTGCGCTGTATAGGGCCCGAATCATGGTTCTGCTCCTGTGTCAGGGATTCACCTTGGCGACTTCTTCCACGGCCCTGCGTCCCATCTCGCCGCCGAGCTGGATGGCCCGTTGCAAGGCCTCGAACTGGCGCAGAATCTGGATCAGCCTGACGCCGGTCTCGGCCGCGGAGACGTTGGAGGCCTCGATCCTGGCCTGATGCACCTCCGGGCCGGCGGGCTTCAACCCGGGCAGCGACGACTTGTCCAAGAGGAAGTAGACCCCCTCCTTTCTTGCCGTCTGATCCAGGTCCGCTTCCACCAACCGCAATCGTCCCAGCGGCACCCCGTCCTGGCTCACCGTGCCGTCCTTGTCCACTGCGAGCGGCTGCGAGGGATCGGCTCGCACCCGGCGCGGCTCCACTGTCACGAACTCATAGCCTTCGGGAGTCAGCAGCCGTCCGTCCGGCGCCACCCGGAGCCGCCCCGCGCGCGTGAGCAGGTATCCGCCGGCGCCTTCCAACAGAAAGTAGCCGCTTCCGGAAAGCGCCAAGTCGGACGGATTGGCCGTCTCCACCAGCACACCCTGGCGCGTGTCCGTTTTGTGGCGTTCGAGAACCGGCGCACGGGTTTGTTCCAGGCCCGTTCCCGCGAGCGCCGCCTCGTGGCTTTCCTGCCCGAGATAGACCGCATACGCCTCCCAGTCGCCCTTGAATCCGGCCGTAGCGGCATTGGCAATGTTATTGGCCGCCAGATCGAGAGCCTCCAGTCTGGCCCGCATCCCCGCCGCCGCTGTCGAGGTCAGTGGATCCATGGCGCAAATTGCCTGAGCAACCCGCGTGCCAAAACGATTTCTCTTGCATTTGCCGAATCCCGCCCGCAGCCGTACTCCCGCTTTGAAACACCACCGCGCCGCGGCCGTGTTCCATTTCAGGACTCGCCGGCGGGCGCGGAACACCGCACTGCAGCCAGGCCTTTGAAAAATCAGCGCCTGCCGGATTGGCACGCCTCCTGCTCGTGAATCCGGCGTGACGCAAACGGCGCTGCCGATCCCGATGGATTCCGTTCTCCCGTGTGACGCGGAGTTCCAAGGGGCCGCGCTCGAAACCCAGGCCAGCCCCGCCCCGGCAACCGGGGAGAAGGGCGTCTGGTTCGCCGTTTGGCAGCGAGTGCAATTGGAACAGGGCGCTGACGGAGCGGAAACAGGTTTGGGGCCGGACCTGGAAGCCGGCACAGAGGAAGAGAAAGGACCTTCCGATCCGGCCTGCTGCTGGTCCGTCCTGGTGCCGCAAACTCCGCCGCAGCCGCCTCCCCCGCCATTCCTCTTCCCTGCCCCTGCCGCGGCGCCGGAGGCCGGCGCTATGGTTCGAACGGTGGAATCCTCTTCGTGGACGGCTGCCGCGGAAACGGCCGCGCCCGCGGTGAAGGCGCAAGACCCGGCAGATGGGAAGGCAGCCGGAACCGGCGGCCTGAAGCCGGTGCATCTCGCGGCAGCCCCCCCGGATTTGGCGGCAATCCCGACCCCTGAGGCTGGACCAGAACCGGACGGGAAACCGGCCGCTGCGCCCCGCCGCCCCGAGTCTGCCGCCCGCGGCCCGTTGGCCGAACACCCTGTCGCCGAAGTCCTGTTGAAACCGCACGCCGAAGCCAGCCCGGTCCCGGACCCGGTGCAGACCGGCGCTCGAGGAGCAGAGCACAAGGAGGCCAGACAGGATGCCGGCCATGACGGCGGCGGCCGCAGGCGCACTGGCGAACCGACGGCCGGCCCCTTGGCGGCCCGCGGCCCCAGACCCGGCGCAGGAGCGGCACCGGAGCGTCGGGAAGCCTTCGCCGTGGGTCGTTTCCCGGATCCGGTAGCGGGGGCGGAATTGTTGCCCGGCGAGGCGGCGCGCGGCATGCGGGAGGCATGGCCGGAGCAAGCGGAACACCGCAGCGAACCGGCATCGCTTCATGCGGAGGCCGAGAGAGAGCGCGGCCACTCCGCCGCCGAACCCGCGTTCCAGCAGGCGCCGGGGCCGAAGCTGGCCGGTGCAGGCCTTGCCGCCGCCGACGCGACATTGCAGAGCCCGGCCATTGCCGCCGGGCCGGAAACCGCGAATATCCAGCCTGGATCGCGGCGGGCGCCGGCAGCGGAATCCCACTCTGCCGCCGCCCCGCCCGAAGGGCGGCCTGAATTGCCCCGCAGCGGAAATCAGCTCGATGTCCAGGTCGAGGGTGAACGGGGCGAGAGAGTGCGAATCCGGCTGTGGGATGCGGCGGGCTCTGTGCGGATGAGGATGACTGCCAGCGAGCAGCGGATCGCGGAGGTTCTCCGTTCGGGTTGGCCCCGGCTGGAACGCGCCCTCGAACACGCTGGATGGCACACAGAGACTGCGCCTTCCGTGCCTTCTCGCCCGGCGGGATGGAGTCCGGCACGGCAACCGGGGACGGCGGACGAACCGGCCACCAGGGCGGCCCGGTTGAACCTGGAACCCTCTGGGGAGCCTTCGCCGGGGAGCCACTCCGGCCGGGACGCCTCTTCCGGACGCAACCGTCAGGAGAGCGCGCGGGAGGAATGGATCGAGTTGAGCGCCCTGCGCAGGATGGGCGCCTGGAGGCAATCATGAATCTCACACCCACTGGCGGCGCCGGCGCATCCGCCGCTCTGGCGGCGGACGCAGGCTCGGGCCAGGCGGCCGGAACCGGGCCGGCCGGTTCCCTGGATCGCCTGGCCAACAAGGAAGTGTTCCTGCAACTGCTGGTGGCCCAGATCCGGCACCAGAACCCGCTCCAGCCGGCAGAGGGAACCGAGTTTGTCGCGCAACTGGCGCAGTTCACGCAACTGGAGCTCACGCTGGGGATGCGCAAGGACCTGGAACAGATCCGCGAATCGTTGTCGGCGGCGCAGCCACAAACAGGGTCCGCAGCGGCCGAAGAAAGCAACCTGCCTTAGGAGGACTCGTCATGTTCACTTCCTTTTCCACGGCTCTCAGCGCGCTGGGAGCGCACACAACGGCGGTCGACGTCGTCGGAAACAATCTTGCCAACCTGAACACGCCCGGCTACAAGGCCAGCGTGGTCGTCTTCAGCGACCTCGTCACGCAGTCGCTGGGCGCCGGCCTCGGCGAAACGCAGGTCGGCTTCGGGGTGGCCCGCCCGGTCACGCTCCGCCAGTTTTCCCAGGGCGCCATCCAGGCCAGCTCCGGCCCGCTGGACGTCGCCATCCAGGGCGACGGTTTCCTGGTGGTGAAGGATCCGGTCACCAGTGCGGTGCTCTACACGCGGGGCGGGAACCTCCAGGTCAACAAGCAGGGCCAGCTCGTCACGGCCACCGGCTTCCGCCTGCAAGGCTGGAACGAAACCAACGGCGTCCTGGACACCACACAACCCGTGACCGATGTCATCGTGCCCGTGGGCAGCCTCCGTGCTCCCGTTCCCACGGCCAACGTCTCCTTTGATTTGAACCTGGACGCCTCCGCCACAGCCGGTCCTCCGCCCACCATGTTTTCGACCTCCATTGAGGTCTTCGACTCTCTTGGAGGCGCCCATACCATCTCGGTCCGCTTCGAGAAGACCGCCAATCCGGGCGAGTGGAGCTATGCGCTGATCTTCCCCGACAGCGATCTTGCCAGCCCCCCCTTCACTCCCGTCACCGGCACGTTGCAGTTTGACGCGCAGGGCCGGCTGACCTCTCCGGCGGCCACAGATCAGATGCCGCAGTTGACGGTCACGAACCTGGCCAACGGGGCGGCCGACCTCGATATCACCTGGCAGCTTTACAACGGCAGCACGCCGCGCCTCACCCAGTTCTCGCAGCCCTCCGCCGTGGCCGCCAACGCGCAGGACGGCCATCCGGCGGCGCAACTGATCCGGGTCGGCATCGGAGACGGCGGCCGGGTGCTGGCGCAGTACTCCAACGGCGAGCAGGTCGCCGTGGGCCAGCTTGCCATGGCCTCCATCCGCAACCCCGAGTCGATGATTGCGGTCGGCAACAGCAACTTCCAGTTGAGCGCAAGGTCGGCCCTGCCGGCCATCGGCCTGCCCGGCACGGGCGGGCGCGGCCAGATCATTGGCGGCGCCGTGGAGTTCTCCACCGTGGACATCGCCCGGGAGTTCACCAATCTGATCGTGCTCCAGCGCGGCTATCAGGCCAATGCCCGCGTCGTCACCGCCGTCGACGAGATCAGCCAGGAGACCATCAATCTGAAGCGGTGAGCCGGCAGGGGGAGACGCGTGAGAATCCAGGGAGTCATCGCGCCGTTGGCCGACGTCAGGATCGAATTCGAGGTGCGGCTCGACGAAAGGGTGATGAGCGTAAGGGAACTCCTCGCTCTCGAATGCGGCCATGTGATCCGGCTCAACCGCTCGGCCGGAGAAAACATCGACATTCTGGCCAGTGGCGCGCTGATCGGCTCCGGCGAGGTTGTAGTGATCGAAGACATGATAGGCATCCGGGTCACCGACTTCCGGGAGGAACACTGACATGGAATCCCTGCAAGCCCTCGCCGCCGTGGCGCTGCTCGCACTCGTGGCCGCCTCCGCCTGGCTGGCCGCACGCGGCCGCCTGACGGCCTCGTGGCTGCGGCCGCGCGGACAGGGCCCGGCCGAGCTCGTCCAGCGGCTCCCCCTCACGGGCCAGCACAGCCTCCATGTGGTCCGCCTCTCGGGAGAGACGCTGGTGGTGGTCACGTTCCCCGGCGGCGCGCTGCTCGGCAGGAGCCCGGCGTTTCGGGATGCGCTGGCCGAGGCCGGTTCTGCGCTGAAAGGAGGAGACCTGCGATGAGGCTTCTGCCGTTCGTCCTCTGCCTGGCGGCGCAGGCGGCCGCTCCGCAAACGGGCGCAGCCGGCGGCAACGCAACGGCGGCGGCCGGCGCCTTCGGCCTGCCGCTCCAGGTGGTGATCCTGCTCACCGGCCTGACGGTGCTGCCCGCCGCGCTGGTCTCCCTGACGCCGTTCCTCCGCATCAGCCTCGTGCTGCACTTCCTCCGCCAGGCTCTCGGCACCCAGACGGCGCCCTCGAACCAGGTTCTCGCCGGGCTGTCGCTCTTCCTCTCTCTGCTGATCGTGCAGCCGGTGGTCCAGGAGGCCTACCAGGCCGGGTGGAAGCCGTTCGAGGAAGGAAAGCTCGACGGCCGGCAGGCGTGGGAGCAGGGCACGCGGCCCGTGCGGGACTTTCTGCTGCGCTTCACCCGCGAAAAGGACCTCGCGCTCATGGTCGGGATCACCAAGGCGCCGCCGCCGGACAACCCCCGGGAGCTCGGGCTGGCCGTCATCGCCCCGGCCTATGTGCTCTCCGAACTGCGCAGAGGCTTTCAAATCGGCGCCGTCCTGTTCCTGCCCTTCCTGGTGATCGATCTTGTGGTGGCCTCCATCACTCTCTCCATCGGCATGGTGCAGCTTCCGCCGGTGATGGTCTCGGCCCCGCTCAAGGTGCTGCTGTTTGTGCTGGTCGACGGGTGGAATCTGCTGGTCGGTTCCCTGGTCCGGAGTTTTTGAGGTGTCCGCAATGCTGAAATTCATTCCGGAGTTCCCCCCGCATGGGGAAAATACGAAAACGTTCTTCCGCCTCACCGGACGACCACGGGGGTGTTCCACGCGCGGGGAAAATACGGCGGGATTTCCGGCAAATCCGGAGGCTTCCCGGCGGCGAATCGGGGCGCCCCTGTGTGGACAATGCAGAGGACGAAACACCGAAAGCGGGCGCCCGCTTTCCCGTGGCGGACGATGGCGGCAAGCCTCGCCAAAGGCCCCGCACGGTTTCCCATGCCCGTCCGGAGGCGTTGCGCTCCGGACGCCGGGCGCGTCCGGCAGCTGTCGGGAGCCTGCGCTTGCAGGGATGCGGAGGGATGCATGAACGCCGCCGCCGTCGCCGACCTGCTTCGACAGACCCTGATGGCCGCCTTCTGGCTGGCCTTGCCGCTGCTCGCCATTGGATTTCTGGCCAGCATCCTGATCAGCCTCGTCCAGATTGTCACCAGCTTTCAGGACCCCGCTTTCGGCGGCGTTCTCCGCCTGGCGGCATTCCTCGCCGGGCTGGTGCTGGCCCTGCCCTGGATGATCACCCGGATGACGAACTTCACCCTGCTGCTCTTTCGGGATCTGAGCCGTTATGTGGACTGACGCCGCACTGCAAGGCATTCCGCTGCACGGATTCCTGCTCGTGCTGGCGCGCGTGGCCGGGCTTGTTGCAGCCCTGCCGGTTCCTGGCGCGAAAAATATGGCCGAGCCCGCGCGCATCGGGTTCGGCCTCGCCCTGGCGGTGAGCCTGGCCCCGCAGTGGCCGGCCGTGCGGCCGGCGGGGCCAGGCCAATTGACTCTTTGGCTGACCGGGGAGCTGGTCTTCGGACTCGCCGTCGGGCTGCTGGCGGGCTTCGTCGCCGAGACGCTGGTCTTCGCCGCCCAGTCGGTGGCTCTGCAAGCGGGCTTCGCCTATGCCTCGACGATCGATCCTGCCAGCCAGGCCGACAGCTCTGTGCTTCAGCTTCTGTCGCAACTTTCGGCCAACCTGCTCTTCTTTGCCGCAGGCCTGGATCACGCCGCCATTCGCGCCATCGCCCGGAGCCTGGAGGCGTTCCCGCCCGGCTCGGCGTGGGACGGCTGGTCGTGGCTGCCGGCCGTCCAGGCGGGGGGCGCCGCGATGCTGGAATTGGGCCTCCGGCTGGCGCTGCCGGTGGCCGGACTCCTGCTGCTGGCCGACCTGGCGCTGGCCCTGTGCTCGCGCCTGCAGGCGCAGCTCCAGCTGCTGTCGATGGCCTTCCCGCTGAAGATGCTGCTGGCTCTGGCCGTCCTGGCAGCGGCGGCGCCGTTGACGGTCTGGATCCACCGCGCCGCTGCCGCCCAAGCGCTGGCGGCCCTGCGCCGATGGGGGTTGCACTGAGCCATGGCGGACAGAGGACAGCGAACCGAGGCGCCGACGCCCCAACGGATCCGCAAGGCCCGGCAGGAGGGCCGCTTTCCATCCAGCCGCGAGTTCGTCTTCGCTGTCCAATTCCTCGCCTGGGCGGCGCTGCTCAATGCCGCAGGGGTGTGGTTCCCGGCTGCCGCCGGCAGCTTCCGCAGGGCGCTGGCAGCGGCGTTCCAGAAACGGGACTCGATTGATGTCGCCCGGCTGTTCGGCGAGGCTGCGCTGCCAACGGAGGCGGCCTGGCTTCTCGCCGCCGGCACAGCCATCTCCGCACTCGGCCTGCTGGTTCACCTTGGGGTCACCGGTTTCGGCTTCGTTCCGGCCAAGGCCGCGCCGGACTTTGGGCGCCTGAACCCGGTCAACAACCTCCGCGACCTGCCGCGCAGGAACCGCGACAGCCTCCTGGCGGCCGTGCTGTTGCTGCCCCTGCTGCTGGCGGCGTTGTGGTGGGCCGTGGCGGGCCGGTGGAGCGAATTCCTCCGCCTGCCCCTGCTGCCTCTGGAGAGGGGCGCGGCCTTGGTGGGCGATGCCGCCGGCGGGCTGCTCTGGAAGGGCGCGCTGATCCTGCTGGCCTGGGGCGCGGCCGACCTGCTCCGGCAGCGCCGGCGCTACTTCGCCGACCTGCGCATGACTCGCCAGGAGGTGCGCGAGGAGCACCGGCAAAGCGAGGGCAGTCCGGAGGTCAAGGCCCGCATCCGCCGCCTGCGGCGCGAGCTGTTGCGCCGGCGCATGATGGCCGAGGTGCCCAAGGCCACTGCCGTTATCGTCAACCCTACCCACTACGCCGTCGCGCTCCGCTACGACCAGCACGCGATGCCGGCGCCGAGGGTGGTGGCCAAGGGCAAGAACTGGCTGGCGCTGCGCATCCGCGACAAGGCGCTTGAACACCATGTGCCGGTGGTCGAAAACCCGCCTCTGGCGCGCGCCCTTTACCAGCAGGTCGAGGTTGGCCAGGAGATCCCGGCCGGACTGTACCGGGCCGTGGCCGAAGTACTCGCCTACGTCTACCGCCTGATGCACGGGCCGGCGGGGAGGCCGCCGCGGGAGAGGGGCGCATGACGGCCGCCGCGGCGATCCGGATGTCGTCCGGCGCGTCCGGAAGAGGGCCGGGCCGCAGGCAAGACCGCGTCAGGCTCGCGGCTGCACAAGGGGACCGGAACAGGGCCGGCAATCGCTACCGGCCAGCACCTCCGGCAGAAGGCGGGATTCCAGCCTGCGGCGCAGTGGAGCGCCGGACCGGCAAGGATGAACCGGGCCGCGGCGACGTCCGGGAGCCTTCGCGCCGCCGATGGCATGACATCGCCGCTGGCCGCCCAACCGCCGGGAGAGGAACCATGCAGACCCACAGGAGCCACCGGAGATGACCTCAACGGCGCCGGTCGTGACACCCGTGGCGGGCGGGCTTTCTCCCGGGGCGGAGTCGCGCCCCCGGCAGGCCGACGCGGGCCGCGCCGCGCCCGGCGCGCGCGCGCCGCGCCCCTGGCGCTTGCCGGCCAGCCCCGCGGCCGCCGTTCCGCTCGGCGTGCTCGGCATCCTTCTGGCGATGGTCGTCCCGCTGCCGCCGTGGATGCTGGACCTGCTCATCAGCGCCAACATCGCCCTGTCGACGGTGATCCTGCTGGTCTCGATCTACATCCGCAGGCCGGCCGACTTCAGCGTCTTCCCGACCACTCTGCTGCTGATGACGCTGTTCCGTCTGGCGCTCAATGTCTCTTCCTCCCGGCTCATCCTGCTCGAAGGAAGCCGCGGAACGGCCGCCGCCGGCCAGGTGATCGAGTCCTTCGGACAGTTCGTCGTCGGCGGGAATTTCGTCATCGGCTTCGTCGTCTTTCTCGTTCTCATCGCGATCCAATACGTCGTCATCAACCACGGCGCGGTGCGCATCAGCGAGGTCACCGCCCGCTTCACCCTCGACGCCCTGCCCGGCAAGCAGATGTCGATCGACGCCGACCTCAACGCAGGCCTGATCAACGAGATCGAGGCCAAGGCGCGGCGAAAGGCCCTGTCGGCCGAGGCCGAATTCTACGGCGCCATGGATGGCGCCACGCGCTTCACCCAGCGCGACGCCGTCGCCAGCCTGCTGATCACGGCCATCAACATCGTGGCCGGCTTCCTCATCGGCGTGCTCCAGCACGGCATGGAACTCGGCCGCGCTCTCGCCACCTACACCGTGCTCACGATCGGCGACGGCCTGGTGACGGTCATCCCCGCCCTGATGATCTCGATCTCCGGCGGCCTGATCGTCACGCGCGCCAGCTCGGACCGCGACATGGCGGAGGACTTCCAGCGCCAGGTGTTCGGCGCGTGGCAGCCGCTGTGGCTGGCCTGCGGCGCACTGTTTCTGATGTCCGCCGTGCCGGGCCTGCCCAAGCTGCCGTTCCTGGTCCTGGCCGCCGGTCTCGGTGCAGCCGGACAGCGGATGCGCCGGCGCAAGGGGGCGCAGGCCGAGTCGGCGGCCCGGCCGCCGGCGGCGCCGGCGCGCGAGAACCTGGAAGCGCTCATGCGCGTCGAGCCGCTGGCCGTCGAGGTGGGCCTCGGGCTGCTCAAGCTGGTCGAGGGCGCGGAAAGCTCTCCTCTGCTGCGGCGCATCGGCGGCATCCGCCGCCAGCTTGCCGCCGAGCTGGGTTACCTTCTGCCGGCCGTCCGGGTCACCGACAACCTCTCGCTCAAGGTGCGCGAATACGTGATCCTCCTCAAGGGCGCCGAGATCGGGCGCTTCGAACTGCCCGCGGGGTGCGATCTGGCCATCCCCCCGGCCGGGGGCGCCTGTCCGGTGGCCGGCACGCCGGCCCGCGAGCCGGCCTTCGGCCTCGAGGCGGTCTGGATCCCGGCCGAACAGGCAGACCGCGCCCGCTCGGCCGGCTGCACGGTCGTCGATCCGGTCAGCGTGCTCGGAACCCATCTGTCCGAACTCATCCGCCGCCATTGCCATGAGATCTTCTCCCGTCAGGATGCCAAGAAATTCCTCGACCGCGTGGCCGAGGAGCAGCCCAAGCTCGTCGAGGACCTCTCGCCGAAGCTCCTGCCTCTGCCTGCCGTGCAGAAGGTCCTCCAGAACCTGCTTCGGGAGCGCGTTCCGATCCGCGACGGCGTCACCATCCTCGAGGCCCTCGGCGAGGCCGCCCTGGTGACCCGCAACCCGGTCCTGCTCACCGAATACGTGCGGCAGGCTATGCGGCGCACGCTGGTGCGGCCCCTGCTCGACCGCGACGGCCAGCTGCCGGTGTTCCTCCTCGAAGCCGGTCTGGAGAAGAGCATTGAAGACGCCGTGCAGCACGGCGAGCATGCCTCGCACGTGAATCTGCATCCGCAAAAGGTCTCCGAGCTGCTTGCAGCGGCGGCCCGAGCGGCTGCCCAGGCGCCCGGAGGCTGCACGCTGCTGACCTCGGCCGGCGCCCGCTTCTTTGTCCGGCAGATCCTCGAGGCCAATGCTCCGCACATCACCGTCCTCAGCCACGGAGAAATTCCGCCCGGGCTGCGGGTGGTCTCCCTGGGCGTGCTGAAGGGAGGGGCCGAATGAGAGTCCCCGGGCAGATCCCGGCCGCGCCTCCCACCCACGCCCAGGCGGCGCCGCCTGCATGCCGCTTTCGCATCCTCCGGGGCCGGGCCCGGCTTCGCCTCGGCCCGCTGGGCGCAGCCGCCTGTTTCCGTGCGCAGCCCGCCTGCGGCGGCGAGAGACGGATGGCCGCAGGAGCGCACTTATACGAAGGAGGGATGCCGCAGCCGTGAGCCGCCAAACCAAGGTTTATTTCTCCGCCACCCTCGAGGCGGCTCTGGCTCAGGCCCGGAAGGAGCTCGGGCCGGAGGCGCTGCTGGTGGACGCGGGTCCGGCCCTTATCCAGGACGGGACGGCGGAGGGCTACCGCGTGGTATGCGAACTCGACGAGACGCCGGCCGGCCCGGGGCCGAAGGCCCCTTCTGCCGCACAGCAGAACAGTTCCCCGCCGTGCTGGGAGGATCTCTCGGGGCGGCTCGGCCGTTTGGAGAACCTGCTGGAAGCTCTGGCCGGCGGGGCGGGCGGGATGGACCCCTTTCCCGGCGCGGCCGTCCTGCAGGCGGAGCTGGCGGCTCTGGACTTTCCTCCCGGGCTGGCCCGCCGCCTGGTCATCGCCTCGAGGGAGCGGATGTCGGCTGCCGGTGAAACGGGCGGCCGCCCGGCGAGCCTTCGCGCCTGCCTTGTTGAAGAGCTGTCAGCCCGGATCACCTTCGCGGGGGCGCTTGGCGGGGGCGGCCGCCCGGCCGTGATCGCGCTGGCCGGTCCTCCGGGCGCGGGCAAGACGTCGGCCCTGGTGAAGCTGGCCATGCGGGAGGGCCTGGCGCGGCGCCGGCCGGTCGCCATTGTCTCGACAGACAGCCACCGCGTGGCCGCCTCCGAACAGCTGCGCACCTATGCGGCCATCCTTGGCCTGCCCTTCGCCCTGGCCGAGACCCCGGCCATGTTGCGGCAGGCGGTGGCAGAGCATGCCAACCGGGACCTCATCCTGATCGACACGCCCGGCTTCAGCCGCATGGAAGCCGACTGGGCCGACGAGTGGGCGAGGCTGTTGACGGCGGCGCCGGATCTTGAGACGCATCTCGTGCTTCCCGCCACCTGGCGCTCGCGGGACCTGGTTGCGGCCGCCGGGTGGTGGGCGCGGTTCGAGCCTCGCGCCCTGTTATTTACCCGGCTCGGTGAAACCGGCAGCTGCGGCGGGTGGGTGGCCGCGGCCATCGAATCCGGCCTTCCGGTGTCGTACTTCTCCACGGGGCAGAGGATTCCGGAAGATCTCGAGCCTGCATCCCTGGCCCGGCTGGAGGCCGCCCTTGCGCCCGAACCGGCCCGGACCGCAGCCGCGGGAGGAAGGCCATGAACGGCGGGGCGAGCCGCGCACCGGCAGAGGCGGCGCGAAGACGAGCGGGCCGGATGACCGGAGGAAGTCTCGATCATGAATCCGTATGAAAGCACGGCGGCGTTGAG
The DNA here is from genome assembly GCA_964458495.1 of uncultured Arcobacter sp. Lineage (GTDB taxonomy): Bacteria > Acidobacteriota > Terriglobia > Bryobacterales > Bryobacteraceae > JANWVO01. The sequence goes on along the minus strand of CAYWJB010000020.1, from coordinate 3,057 downwards.
CGCCGAGGAGCGCGAGCGGCTCATCCTGGAGCACCTGCCCCAGGTGCGCCTCATCGCCCGCCGGATCCACGAGCGGCTTCCGGAGAGCGTGCAGCTGGAGGACCTCGTCTCCACCGGCATCCTCGGACTCATCGCGGCCATCGACCGCTACCGCCCGGAGCAGAACGTCAAGCTCAAGACCTACGCCGAGTACAAGATCCGGGGGGCGATTCTCGACAGCCTGCGCGGACTCGACTGGGCGCCCCGGCAGCAGCGCCGCCGCAGCCGGCAGATCGAGCAGGCCGTGGCCGCGCTCGAGCAGCGCCTGAAGCGGGCCCCCACCGAAGAGGAGATCGCCGCCGAACTCGGCCTCGAGCTGGAGGAGTACCGTGAGTGGCTGGCCGAGTCGCACGGCCTCCACCTGGGGAGCCTCGATTCCGGCGCGGGCGAGGACGGCAGCCGCGACCTGCTGCGCTTTGTCGCCGACAACGAGGAGGACTGGCCCTCGCGCGTGCTCGAACGCAAGGAGCTGCACCGGCTGTTGAAGACGGCCATCTCCCGGATGCCCTACATCGAGCGCACCGTGCTCGGACTCTACTACCAGGAAGAGCTCACCCTGCGCGAGATCGCCCGCATCGTCAGGCTACACGAGTCCCGCGTCTCGCAATTGAAGACGCAGGCCATCATCCGGCTGCGGGCCTTCCTGAGGAAGCGCTGGCCGAGCGAAAGGGGAGGCGGCCTTCCGTGAACGCCCGCCGCCCGCCCTTGGCACCGCAACAGGGCTCCGGCCGCCGCCGGGGCTTCCATCACCTGGCGTTCGCAAGGAGGAATCCGGCATGAAAGTCTCGGGATGGCTGGCAGGGGAGTGGGCGCGGCAGTTCGGCCCCGCCCTGAGTTCGATGACCGGCGAGCCGGTGCAGGCCGTCTGGCTGGAGGCCGAGCCCGGCGTCCCGCCGCCCGAAGCGCACCGCGTGGTCCGGAGGCTGCGCGGCTCGCCCGATGCCGTGCTGTGGCTGGCCGCCGGGCCCGCCCTCTGGCAGGGGGCCGGCCGCGCCGTGCTCCGCGCCGCAGGGCTGCCCGAGGCCGGGGAGGCCGAGATCCGCGACGCGTTTCTCGAGGCCGCCCAGCAGTCACTCGGCCAGCTGGCCGTGGCGCTGGGCCAGCGGCTGGGCCGCGAGGTCGAGTGGGAGGAGCCCGCCGCGGGCGAATTGCCGCACGCGCCTCCGGAATGGGCCACCGTGGAGGTGGCTGGCGCGGAGGGCAAGCTCGGCCGCGCGTGGGTGGCGGCCAGCCCGGGCCTGTTCCTCGAGGCGCCGCCCGGGGCCGAAGCCGCCGGAGCGCCGCCGCCGGAGGGCGGCGGAGCGGAGGCGGCCGCCTCGCGCCGTCCGATGCTCGATCTCCTGATGGAGGTCGAACTTCCGGTCGGCGTGACCTTCGGCCGCACGCAGCTCAAGCTGAAGGACGCCATCAAGCTCACCAGCGGCAGCATCGTCGAACTGAACCGCAGCATCATTGAGCCGGTCGAGGTGATCGTCAACAACTGCGTCATCGCCCGCGGCGAGGTCGTCGTGATCGAAGGCAATTATGGCGTCCGCATCCAGCAGATCGTCAGCCGCGAGGAGCGCCTGCGCACGCTGTTCTGACCGGCGCATTCCACCGGGCGCCTGCGCCCGGGACGCGCTCCCGGCCGCAGGGCGGGAAAGACCGGCCCTGTGGCGGCGATCGGGGAATTCGGAGTCCCGCCCCTGGCCTCGCCAGGTTCCGAACCGCGGACATTTGCACGAGGGCGGAGAAGCTCGACGCAACATCCCGGCGTTCCACAGGGTACAGGGCACCGGTTGACGTTCCGCCCCCTGATTTCGACGGGGTGATCCGACGCGCCGCGGAAAACAGGGCTCGCCGAGGGATCCGGCGGCGTCACACGCCAGCGCGAGCTGCCGGGGGAAACAAAGGGCAACTACGTTTGAACCGCGTTGGGCGGATGGATCTCCCGCAGGAGGCGTTCCTGGCGGTGCGGGGGGTGGCGTATAGCCGGGAGCAGGGATAGCACCGACTGCCGGTTAGTACTACAGAAAAATCCTGCCATGGGTCTTGCGCGGTCCGCGTATCCCATGTATTCTGTGTACACTAGCCTGTGAAAGGCTGGTGTGGGGAGGTACAGGTTTGAGGATCCAGAGAGTGGCATGGATCGTTGCGGCGATGGCCGGCTTGGGCACAGCCGGGTGGGGGATTACCATCCCGGTAACCGCCTACGGCACCGGATTCAGCTCCAGTGGAACCCTGCTCACAGCAGATAACACGTCAGATGGCAACTGGACCTTTTATTCGGGCACTGGCTTGTCCGCGCTCAGCGGCACTCCGGAGGGAGCTTGGGTTTTCACAGCCAACAGGCAGCCGCTGAACAATGGCACTTGGGCTGCCAACAGCACTTCATCCGTCTGGATCAGTCCCACTTCAAACCGAGCGAATGGCGGCCACTTGGCCACGGTCCCCGGCACCTCGTATATCGCCGTTACGACGTTCACAATTCCAGCGATGCAGGATCCACCTAACTGGCCGCAGTGGTGGTTGGTGATGTCCGGGACGGTTTGGGCAGACCAGGGAGTTTCGGGGAACAACTTCTACCTGCTGAAGGACGACAATAGTGTCGCTTTCACTGGTTCGCTCAGCGGCACCGCAGGGCCTCTTTCTCCTGCCGGATTCCAGCTTTCCGCATGGGTGCAGCCAGGGGCCACCTATAAACTCGCCTTCATTTTGCCCAACACCCCCGATACATGGGCCGGCTTCCGCCTGCAATTGACGGAAGCCTACGTCACCCCCGAACCGGGCGGGTGGGTCACCATGGCTACTGCGGGAGTCGGGCTGGCTCTTGTCGCATGGCGCCGCCGGCGCTCGAAGAAGCCTGTCGCGTAATTTCCCTCTTTTCCCAGTTCTGCCCTGAGCCACCCGGATGAGCGCGGTGTGTGTCCACCCGGGAGTGAGCGATCTGTCGGTGGCTGTTCGCGATCCAGACGCCACGGGTGGACCGCTCGTTCCCGCCGCCCTTCGGGCGGCTTCACTCGCGGCTCTGACAGCGTG
>CAYWJB010000019.1:0-64825 GCA_964458495.1 uncultured Arcobacter sp. | reverse complement strand
TGCTGCTCAAGCCGCCCTCCGCGCCAGCCTCCCCGCTCCCGTCCGCGGCCGCGCCCTGATGCCGCGATTCCGGTAGTCTCCACCCGGCGACACGTGATACTCCGCCGCAGCCGCCAGCCCCCCACAGGCGCACCCGGCCGCAAGCAAACGCACCAGTCCCTGCAACATGGCCCCATCATATTCTTCCGCCTTGACCGCCGCCCGGCCGTCCTCAGCGGCCCGCCCCCTCGGCCGCAACCTCCCGCTGGTATCATGAATGCCTTGGCGACTCGTTCCGGCCTGGGCCTGCTGGCGGTGCTTTTCTTCGGCGTGCTCGTCGCGCCAGCGCAGGAGCTCACCCGCGAAGCGCTCATCCTGAAAGAACGCGAGCAGAAGGCCGCGCGGCTTCAGCCGGAACGCGTGTCGAAATGGGAAGAGCGCATCCGGCTGATCAACGAAAAGAAGATCCCGCAACGGCTCAGCTACGGCTACAACGGCCTCCGCGCCAGGCTCGGCGGCATGATCACCCAGGGCGGCTTCGGCGCCGGCCCCGAGTACTTCCGCGAGGACCTCCTCGACGGCCGCCTCGAGTCCCAGCTCTCTTACCAGATCTCCACCCGCGCCTACCAGCGCGGCATCTTCCGCCTCCGCTCGCGAAACCTCGCCGCCGGCCGCATCGAGGCCGAAATGCTCTCGATGCACCACCATTACCCGAAAATCCAGTACTACGGCCCCGGCCCGGACTCCCGAAAATCCGGCCGCAGCAATTTCCTCCTCGAAGACAATTCCCTCGATTTCAGCCTCGGCCTTTCGCCTGTCCGATCCCTCCTTCTGGGCCCCAGCACCGGCTGGCTCTGGATCAACGTCGGCCCCGGACGCGACCGCCGCTTCGCCTCCGCCGACTCCCAGTTCCCGCCCTCCGATGTCCCCGGCATCGACCGCCAGACCAGCTTTTACCGCTACGGCGCTTTCCTGCGCGTCAACACCCTCGACAATCCTGACGGCCCGCGCGCCGGCGGCTTCTACCTGTTCCAGTTCAACCGTTACGACGACCGCCGCCTCAACGCCTACGGCTTCAACCTCCTCGAAGCCGACCTGCGCCAGTACATCCCCTTCTACAACCAGCGCCGCGTCATCGCCCTCCGCGCCCGCACCCTCCTCACCGACACGCACGCCGGCGAAGCCGTCCCCTTCTATCTCCAACCCTGGCTCGGCGGCGGCGACGATCTCCGCGGCTTCCGTCCCTTCCGCTTCCGCGACCGCAATTCGCTTCTCTTCAACGCCGAATACCGCTGGGAAATCTTCGCCGGTCTCGACATGGCGCTCTTCGCCGACGCCGGCAAGGTTTTCCCGCGCCGCGGGCAGCTCAACTTCAGCCGCCTCGAAAAAAGCGGCGGCTTCGGCTTCCGCGCCAACGTCCGCAACCGCACCTTTCTCCGCATCGACTTCGCCTTCAGCCGGGAGGGCTTCCAGGCGTGGTTCAAGTTCAACGACATCTTCCCCTCGCGCCCCTTGGGCACCTCGTCCACGCAGCCCTATCAATGACCGCCATGAGAAAGCTGCTGTTGACTCTCGCCGCTGCCGCCGCCCTGCACGGGCAGCGCTTCTATCCTGACGACCCGCTCCTCGTCGAGCCTCCCCCCCTCGATGCCGGCAAGCCCGCCCGCCGCAAGCTCTCCGACTGGTACGACCTCTTCTGGCACCTCCTCGCCACGCCCGGCGAGAAACAGCCGCGCACGGGCCCCCCCATCCGTGCGAGGAATGTCAACACCCTCGGCGATCCCATGGACGGCGCCTGGTACGTCCGCCGCCACTACTGGCGCCGCATGTCCATCGAGGAGCTGCAACGCGGCGCCGGAGGCACGGCCCCGCCCGTCTTCCCCTGGACCGTCGTCGCCGCCAAGGGCGAAGGAATCACGCCCGGATTTACCGTGATCGACGCCACAAAACGCCGCTTCTTCATCAAGCTCGATCCCCTCACAAATCCGGAAATGATGACCGCCGCCGAGGTCATTTCCGCGCGATTCTTTCATGCGCTGGGATACCATGTCGCCGACGAATACATCGTCGAGTTCGACCCGAAGGACCTCGTCATTCAGGACCGCCTCGCGTTCGTCAACCAGCACGGCATCCAGCGCCCCTTCACCCGCCGCAACCTCACCGAACTCCTCCTCAAGGCGCCGCGGTTGGCGGACGGGCGCTACCGCTGCGTCGCCAGCCTCGCGCTCGAAGGCCAGCCCCTCGGCCCTTTCCGCTGGTTCGGCACGCGCTCCGACGATCCCAACGACACCGTCCCTCACGAACACCGCCGCGAACTCCGCGGCGCCCACGTCTTCTTCGCCTGGCTCGACCACGACGACTCGCGCGCCATCAACACTCTCGACACCCTTGTCACGCGCGACGGCAGGACCTTCATCCGCCATCATCTGCTCGACTTCGGCTCGACACTCGGAAGCGGCAGCGACAAGCCCAACAGCCCCCGCTCCGGCGCCTACCACTTCTCCTGGCGCGACTCCGCCATTCAGGTGGCCACTCTCGGACTTGCAGTCCCCGACTGGGCCAAAGCCCGGTATCCCCGCTATCCCTCTCTCGGGTTGTTCGAGTCGAAGGTCTTCGACCCAGAAAAATGGCTGCCCGAATACCCCAATCCTGCCCTGCTCAACCGTTTGCCCGATGACGAATTCTGGGCCGCCAAGCAGGTGATGCACTTCACCGACGGCGACATCCGCGCCATCGTCCGCACCGGTCGCCTCTCTGATCCGCAGGCCGAGGACTACCTCGTGGACTGCCTCATCGAGCGCCGCGACAAGATCGGCCGCGCCTATTTTCGCAAGGTCCTTCCGCTCGACAGGTTCCAGGTTCGCGACGGCGAACTTGCTTTCGAAGACCTCGCTGCCACGCATGGCTTGCCGTCGCCGGCGCCTTATGAAATCGTCTGGCGCGCCTTTGACAACCAAAACGGTCAGCCCGGCGAAACGCTCGGGCGCGGGCCCCGCATTCCTCCGGCCGCCGCCCGATACCTCATGGCGGAAATCTCCAGCTCTGCCCGCCCCAGCCAGACCGTGCGTGTCTGGCTCCGCGCCCGCTCCGTGGTTGGCGTAGAGTATGCATGGTGAACGTCCCTGAACATCCTTCATACGCTTCCTTCCCGGTCTTCCGGGCCGTCGATACGCGCCGCCCCACGCGCCTCGACCGTTTCCTGAGCCTCTTTGCCGACGTCCGCGGCGGCGAAGGCGCCGGCGCGCTCCTGCTGTTTGCCAACATCTTCCTGCTGCTCTCGGCCTATTACTTCCTGAAAACCGCCCGCGAGCCGCTCATCCTTACAGAGCAGGGCGCCGTCATCAAGACCTACCTCTCCGCCGGCCAGGCCATCCTGCTCATTTTCGTCATCCCTCTCTACAGCTGGCTCGCCTCGCGCCTGCGCCGCGTCTGGCTTTTGTCGGGAATTTCCGTCTTTTTTGCCGCCAATCTCGCCGCATTTTATGCTTCCGCTGCGGCCGGAACCCGCATTGGAATTCCCTTCTATTTGTGGGTGGGCATCTTCAACGTCTTCGCCATCTCCCAGTTCTGGGCTTTCGCCAACGATCTGTACACGGAACCGCAGGGCAAGCGCCTCTTCCCCCTCATCGGCGTCGGCGCCTCCATCGGCGCCGTGGCCGGAGCCCGCGCCGCCGGCGGCGCTGTCGCCCGCCTCGGCGTCCTGCCCCTCCTGCTCGCCGGCGCCGCCCTGCTGCTGGTCTGCGCCCTGCTGTCTGTCCTCGCCGACCGGCGCATCTCCTCGCAGGCGGGCGCCGCCCAGCTCCTCGCCCGCCAGCAGCCCCTCCGCCCCGGCGATGGCTTCCTGCTCCTCTTTCAGGACCGCTATCTGGTCATGATCGCCTTCCTCGTCCTGCTCCTGAACGTCGTCAACACCTCCGGCGAGTTCCTCATCTCCAGCCTTGTGACCGAACAGGCCGCCCGCATCGCCGGTGCCGGTCCCGAATCTGAAGAGGCCCGCCGCCGCTTCATCGGAGCCTTCTTCGGCGACTATTTCTTCTGGGTCAATTCGCTCAGCTTCCTCTTCCAGGCGTTTCTCGTCGCCCGTCTGTTCCGCTACATCGGCGTGGGCGGCACTCTGTTCATTCTTCCCGTCATCGCCTTCAGCGGCTATACCCTGCTGCTGGCCGCCCCCGTGCTCGGCGTCATTCGCCTGCTGAAAATTGTCGAAAACAGCGCCGATTATTCCATCCAGAACACCGCCCGCCAGGCGCTTTTCTTGCCCACCGCGCGCGAGGTGAAATACAAGGCAAAAGCCGCCATCGACACCTTCTTCCAGCGCGCCGGCGACGTCACGCAGGCAGGCATCGTTTACGCCGGCACCAATTTCCTCTCGCTCGGCATCCAGGGCTTCGCCGTGCTGAACCTCATTCTCACCGGCGTCTGGCTCGTGCTTGTCATGTATCTTGCGCGGGAATATCGCCTGCGGAGCCGGTCTGCCGCCGCTCCAGCTCCATCCGCCTGACCAGTGACATCTCGATGCTCGCGTGCGACTCGAGCAGCGCCTCCACCACCTCCTCCACCCGGCGCGTCTCTCCGCCCGCCGGGCGCTCCAGCAGCGCCCGAAGCTTCGCGCCCAGCCCCGCCGGCAGCACGCCATCCAGATACTCCAGCGCCAGCGCCTGCAAAGCCTCGTCCTCGGCGTGCAGCGACCGGAACGCGGCCTTCAGCGGCTCCCGCGGCAGCACCAGCGCCAGCAGCGAAAACAGGTGCTCCAGGCTCCGGTCCGCCCGCTCCTTCAATACGTCATCCAGATGCGGCAGCGCCTCCAGCGGCGCCTGTTCGGCCAGCAGTCTCCGGCTCTTCCAAAGGTTCTGATCCACGCTGAGCTCGCGCTCCACCGCCGCGTACACCGCTTCCGCGGGAACCTTCAACTCCGGCCTCCGGCACAACAGCTCATCCAGGGCCCGCGCGCACCGGAACCGCACCTCGAACCGCTCGTCCTGCAACCCCGTGAGCAGGGCTTCCATCGCCCGCGATCCGCCCAGGGCCAGGAGCAGCGACGGGATGCGCCGCCGGATCGCAAAATCGCACTTCGGGTCCGCCAGCCGGTCTCCCAGTTGTCCCGCAATGGGCGAACGAACGCTCAGCAGCGTCTCCCGCGCCGCCGCATACACGGCCTGCCACGCCAGCAGGTCGATCACCGCCGGCACAAGCACCGGATTCAGCGGCCGCTCAGCTTCCAGCGCGCGCCGCACGCGCGCCTCCTGCCCGCATCGCAGCTCCGCCAGGCACCACGCCGCGTCGTCGGCCAGCACCGGCTGCGCAGGCGTGGGCTTCGGCTCAAGCACTTGCGCCGCGGGCGCCGGCGGCGTCTCCGCTGCGTAGCGCGACTCCAGCAGCTCCCGGTCCAGCGTCCAATCGCCCGCGCCGGAAAGGAATACCTGAGCCGCGCGGTGCAGCAGCCCGCGCTCCACCACCTGCACGTAGACCCGGTCCAGCTGTCTGGCAATCCAGGTGTTCGCGCCGGCGATGAGCGCTGTCGCCACCAGCAGCAGCCCGGTCACTGGCACGCCCGGCAGCAGCAGCGCCGCCTGGCACACCGCCCCGCCCAGCGCGTCGCCCAGCCGGTCGCAGCCGACGTCGATCACCGTCTTCGCCGCGCGCTTCTCGGAAGGCGGAATCGGCGTGTACATCAGCTCGTAACCGGCGCGGAAGAGCGAGCCGCGCAGCATCGCTTCCACGGCGCGCAGCCCGGCGATCACAGGAAACAGCGGCGCCGCCAGCGTCAGCAGACTCCCGCCGCTCACCAGCGCCGGCATCGCGCCCACCGTGCGGCCCACTCCGGCGCGCTCCAGCGCCACGCGGCTCACCAGCGTCTGCAGCAGGAACGACACCAGCGCCACGCCGGTATTGAACAAGGCGAAAAACTCCAGCAGCCCCTCGCCCCTCCCCAGTGATTCAGCGGCCGCGCGCTTGTAGAGAAAATCGAGGATCGCCGCCGCCGCCGTTCCCAGCGCCACCAGCGCCGCCATGTGCCGCAGGTGCGGCGCCGAACGGAGCACCTTGCGTGGCGACACCCAGGGCTCCTCGGCTCGCGGCGCGGCCTCCGCCCGCCGGGGCGCGCGCATCAGCAGGAGCGCGCACACCAGGTGGATGCCGCCCAGCGCGCCGACCAGGGCGGCTTCATGACCGGCGCCTGCAACTTCGCCCCACCGCGCCGCCAGCAGCCCGCCCAGCACGCTGCCCGTCGTTCCCGCGCCCGCGATCCGCCCGATCCTCTTCTTTGCTTGCACAGGGTCCAGCTCTTCACTCAGCAGCAGCCAGAAGCTCGACAGCAGCACGGCGGAAAACGCCACCATGTGCAGGTACACGGCAACCGCGCCCAGAGCCGGGTTCGCCTCCGCCAGCCGCCACTCCGCCAGTTGCAGCAGCCCGCTCATCGCGAAGCTCCACGGCACCGCGCGCGCCGGGCTGAAGCGGCTGAACAAGCGCGCTCCGAAAACGCCCAGCACGACGGAAAGCACTGCCGCCGCCATGACCATCGTCGGCAGGCGCTCCGGACCGAAGGCTTGCAGGAACAGCGCGTCGCGAATCGACTTCGCCCCCACCTGGTGCGACATCATGGACGCGGCGGTCGCCATCGCCGCCCACGCGGGGAATCGCCGGTCCTCCCTGCCCGCCACTTACGCGCTCCCGGAGGGAACCGCCGCCATGCCCGCCACGCGCGGATCGGGGCAGCGCGCGGCGTAGAGATCCGGCAGGTTCGTGCGCCACCACGCCTCGGCGTCCTCTTGTGTCCACTCGCGGCACTCCGGGCACTGCTCCAGCATCTTCCGAAGCACCCGCGCGCTGGCAGGACGGTCCTCGGGCTTCTTGCTCAGACACTGGAGGATGATCCTTTCCAGCTCCGGCGAGATCCGCATCTCGGTGCGCGTGGACGGCTTGGCCGGCTCCTTCTGTACATGCGCCAGCGCCATGGCCGTTGGCGTCGGCTCTTCGAACACCAGCCCTCCGGTCAGCAGCCAGTACGCCACGCATCCCAGCCCGTAGAGGTCTGTGCGCCCGTCCAGCTCGTCGGCGCCGAGCGCCAGCTCCGGCGCCATAAAAGCGGGAGTGCCCGTGGTGATGTTGTCCATCGTCATCCGCCCGCCGCCGCTCGCCAGCCGCCAACGCGCCAGCCCGAAATCGAGCAGCTTCACGAAGTCGAACTCGAATCCCAGGCGGCACAGGAACAGGTTGGTGGGCTTGATGTCGCGGTGCACGATCCCTGCGCAATGCGCCTCTTCCAGCGATTCGCACGCCTGCCGCAGGATGTGGACCACGCGCGGCGCCGGCTGCGGGCCGAAGCGCTTGACCAGCTGCTCGAGGTCGAGCCCCTGCAGCAGCTCCATCGCGTAATAGAAATTCCCGTCCTGGTCGACGCCGAAGTCGAACAGCGACACCGTGTGCGGCGACGTCAGCGCGGCGATGGCGCGGGCTTCCAGTTCGAAGCGGCGCTTCAGCAGGTCCGCCTGCCTTCCGCTCTGCGCCAGAAGAGTTTCGGCGCGGATCAGCTTGATGGCCGCCTCGCGCTTCAGCAGCCGGTGGCGCGCGCGCCACACCTCGCCCATGCCGCCGATGCCGAGCACCTCTTCCATCTCGTAGCTGCCGAGTTCGCGGGCGTGATGCACGGAGCATTCCATGCGGAAGATCAGGCGGCTCATCCACCACGCGCAGGCGGCGACCAGGAACGGCGGCACATAGAGAATGGCCATCTTGCTCGGCGTGAGCCCCGGATCGTGCAGCGTGGCGCGGGTCAGAAAATAGGCTGCCGGGCCCATCGCCGCTGAAGCATACGCGCTTGCCAGGGCTTGGAGCGGCGAGGCGGGCAGAAACAGGGAGGCAGCGAAGATCCACGTCACCAGCATCGACATGCCGCGCACGGGCTGGCCCTGCGCCCACGGCAGCGAGACCTCGAACATGGCGATGCAGAACGCCACAAGGATCTGGAAGCCGAGCCCGGCATAGACGCTGACGCGCGCCTCGAGCACACCGAGGCGGTAGGCGGCGACGATCAGCAGCGACGCGACCAGCAGCACCGCCTCGAGCGCCAGCACATGGGGCTGCCGTTGCGCGGCGGCGATTTCGGGCTGCAGTTGCGCCTGGAGGAACACAAGCGCGACGGTGAGCGCGGCGCACACAAAGGCTGTCACCGCCAGCCGCGCCGGCGCGCGTTCGAGCGCCTCGGCGGGGAGCGCCGTCCATGTGGTGGGCGTCGCACCGCTCATCGCGGGACAGCAGACGCGCGCGCCCTCAATGGAGCGGTGCGCCGGCGCCTGCCGCTGTCGGCTTGCGTCAGTCATCTCTCTTCCGATGGTAGCCCAGCCGGGCGGATTCTCTTGCAAACATTTTGCATTCGCCCTGTTTGCACAGATTCGGATCCCATGCTCCTGGTGACGGGAACCGCGGCAGGAGCGCGGATCGTATGAAACAATGGAAGCGGGAGATCCGCCGGACGGGCAGTCGCGGGCGCGGCGCGTCCTCCAAGGAGGATACGGCCGAAGTCCGAGGCAAAGTCCGGTCTCCGCAGGGCAGCGTGCCGGCTAACGGCCGGGGGGGCGCGCTCAAAGCGCGCTTCACGGAAAGTGCCACAGAAAACATACCGCCCGCCGCGCTCGCGTGGCGGGTAAGGGTGAAAAGGTGCGGTAAGAGCGCACCGCGTTCCGGGCAACCGGAATGGCAGGGCAAACCCCACGCGGAGCAAGACCAAATAGGGGAGGATGGAGTGGCCCGCTCCGCCTGACTCCCGGGTAGGTCGCTTGAGCCCGCCAGCAATGGCGGGCCCAGAGGAATGACTGCCGCCCGGTCCGCAAGAACCGGGACCAGAAACCGGCTTACAGTCCGGCGGATCTCCCGCTTTCCTCCCCGGTTGCGTGCAGTGCCGCCGGCGCGGGAATGCGAAGCCGCCAAGCGATTGCGGTATAGTCGAACGCGCGGCGAGCGATGCTTCCGATCCGAGACACGATTCCCTCCAGAAACCCGCCGGTTGCGGTGTGGCTGCTGATCGTGGCCAACGCGATCGTCTTCCTGGTGGAGCTGGCGATGCCAGAGCCGGTGCTCAACGATTTCTTCCGGCTGTTCGGCATCGTTCCCGCCCGCTACACGCACCCGGCTTGGGCCGAATGGTTCGGCATTCCGGCGGACGATTACTGGCCGTTCTTGACCAGCATGTTTCTGCACGGCGGCTGGACGCACATCCTCGGCAACATGTGGACTCTTTGGATCTTCGGCGACAACGTCGAGGACCGCATGGGACCGGTGCGGTTCACGGTGTTCTACCTGCTGTGCGGCATCGCCGCCGGGTTGGTGCATCTGTGGGTGAACCCGTCTTCGACGGTTCCCACCGTGGGCGCGAGCGGGGCGATTGCCGGCGTGATGGGCGCGTATTTCTTCCTGTTTCCTCATTCGCGCGTGATTGTCTTTCTGCCCGTGCTGTTCCTGCCGCTGTTTTTCGAGGTGCCGGCGGTGACGTATCTCGGCTTCTGGGCGCTGTCGCAGGTGTTCATCGGGACGCTGTCGCTGGCGGGTCCTCAGAACGTGGGTGGCGTGGCGTGGTGGGCGCACTTGGGCGGATTCGTCGCCGGGCTGGCGCTGCACCTGTTCTTTGTCCGGCGGCGCGGGCGGTACCGCAAACTCGCCGGCGACGAGTACTTCCTCGAGATGCCATATCTTCCGCCCGGATACTGGAGGCGCTGATGCCCGTGACTCCCACTGACGCAATCTGGTTTTTCTTTCTCGCTTCGGCCTTGCAGCCTGTGCTGCGGCAGCGGTTTCTGGAGGCTGCGCGGCAGAGGCTGATCGCGAAGATCGAGCGCGACCGCAAGTCGCGCGTGATCCTGCTGATCCACCGGCAGGAGACGATGAGCCTGCTCGGTTTTCCGGTGTTCCGCTACATCGACGTCAACGACAGCGAGGACGTGCTGCGCGCCATTCACATGACGGATCCCGAGGTGCCGATCGATATCATCCTGCACACGCCCGGCGGGCTGGTGCTGGCGTCGATGCAGATTGCGCGGGCGCTGCACAAGCACAAGGGGAAGGTCACCGCGTTCGTACCGCATTATGCGATGTCGGGCGGCACGCTGATCGCCCTGGCGGCCGACGAGATCGTCATGAGCGAGTATGCCGTGCTGGGGCCTGTGGATCCGCAACTGGGACAATATCCGGCGGCGTCGATCCTGAAGGTGGTCGAACAGAAGCCGGTGGCGGAGATCAAGGACGAGACGCTGATCCTGGCCGATCAGGCGCGGAAGGCGATGAACCAGATCCGCGAGGGCGTCTCTGAGCTGCTGCGCGGCAAGTGCCCGGAGGGCAAGGCCGAGGAGCTGTCGCGGCTGCTGAGCGAGGGCACGTGGACGCACGACCACCCGATCACCCTCGAAGCGGCGCAACAGTACTGCCTGCCGGTGAGTTCCGCCATGCCGGCGGAGATTCTCGAGTTGATGAGCCTGTATCCGCAGCCGGTGCGGCGGCAGCCGACGGTGGAGTACCTGCCCGAGCCGCGGCGGATGCCCGGAGGCGAGGCGAGCCGCTGACCCCATGGATGCACTCTCCGCGCGCCTGCGAGGGAAGCGCAGGCAACGGGGCGGAGTGAGTGTCATGATTTCGCGTGCTGCTCGAGGAGCGCGGCGATGGAGTCGAGATCGGCGGCAACGGTGACGGGGCGGTTGGCGAAGGACGGGGAAATCCGTTCGCCCGAGGGCGTTTCGAGCTGATCGGTGTGATAGCGGTAGATGTAGTCGGGGTCCTTCAGGACGTGCCCGGTCAGGACGGCGACGACAAAATCGCCGGGGCCGATGACGCCTGCGGCCGTGAGCTTGCGGATGCCGGCGAGCGTGGCGGCGGAGGCGGGCTCGCAGCCGATGCCGCACTGCCCGATGATGGCCTTGGCGTCGGCGATCTCCTGCTCGGAGACTTTCTCCACCGTGCCGCGGGACTCGTCGATGACCTGGATGGCTTTGGGCCAGGAGACGGGATCGCCGATGCGGATGGCGGTGGCGAGGGTTTCCGGCCTGGCTACCGGCGTGAACTCGCCGCGGCGGTGGAAATAATCATAAAAAGGCGCCGAGCCTTCCGCCTGAATGACGGCGAAGCGGGGCAGGCGCCCGATGAAACCGAGGGAAAGCAGTTCGCGAAAAGCCTTGCCAAAGGCGCTGATGTTGCCGAGATTGCCGCCGGGCAGGACGATCCAGTCGGGCACGCGCCAGTCGAGCTGATCGAGCAGCTCGGCCATGATGGTTTTCTGGCCTTCAATGCGGAAGGGATTGACGGAATTCAGCAGATAAATCCCTGTTTTGTCCGCCAAATCCCGGACCAATTTCAGGATCTGGTCGAAATTGGCCTCCACCTGCACCGTCAGCGCGCCGTATTCGAGCGCCTGGGCGAGTTTGCCGTAGCTGATGTTGCCGTGAGGCAGGAAAATGATGGGCGTCAAGCCGGCGGCGGAGGCATAGGCTGCCATGGAGGCGGAGGTGTTGCCGGTGGAGACGCAGGCGACGCGCTTCAACCCCAGCCGCAGCGCCTGTGAGGCGCCGCAGGTCATGCCATTGTCTTTGAAAGAGCCGGTGGGGTTGAAGCCCTGGTGCTTGAAGTGGAGCGAGTCCAGGGAAGCATAGCGGGCGGCGCGCGGGGCTTCGAGCACGGGCGTGTTGCCCTCGGCGAGGGTGACGATGCGGCGCATGTCGGAGAAGGGGAGCAGTTCGCGGTAGCGCCACACGCCGGAGTGGTCTTCGGGGGCGTTGGAGAGGCGCCGCTCGCGCCAGAGGCGTTTCGTAGCGTCCCGGTCGAGGGGCGCGGGAGCGGACACCTCAAGCAGGGCGCCGCAGCGCGGGCAGATGTAGATCACCTCGTCCAGAGGGAACCGCGCTGCGCAACCGGGGCGGATGCAGAGAAGCGATGGCTGGGACAACCCTACAGTGTAAGGCAGGCGGCCGCGGCGGCGCAGGAGCGGCTCAATCGAGATGGAAGACTTCTTCAAGGGGGCGCATCTGCTCGTCGGCGTTGCGCCCGGCGGGGTCTTCGAAGAAGTCGCGCATTTCGGCCTGCCAGCGGGCGTTGACCTCCTCGCGGGCCATGCCGTCCAAGGCGGCCTGGAAATCGGGGGTTTCGACGTAGCCGACGAGCAGGCCGTCGTCGCGGAGGAAGAGCGAGTAGTTGTGCCAGCCGGTGCGGCGGAGGGCATCCAACATTTCCGGCCAGACTTGTTTGTGGCGTTCCTTGTACTCGTCGAGGCGGTCCCTCTTGACCTGGAGGATGAAGCACACGCGGCGCATACGGGCATCATAGCGGGCCCGGAAGGCGCTGTGAGCCGGCGCGGGGTCATTCCTGCTGCGAGCCGGAGGCGAGGCGCCAGTAGCGTTCGATGACGCGTTCGACGTAGGAGAGGGTTTCGCGGTAGGGGGGGACGCCGTTGTAGCGGTCTACGGCGCCGGCGCCGGCGTTGTAAGCGGCGAGGGCGCGGCGCACAGGGTTGGGCGTGTTCTGGTATTTCAGGAGCAGCTCGCGCAGGAGGCGCGCGCCGGCCTCGATGTTCTGGCGGACATCGAGGGGATCGGCGCCCAGTTGAGCCGCGGTGGAGGGCATGAGCTGCATGACGCCGAGGGCGCCCTTGGGAGAGACGGCGCGGGGCTGGTAGCCGGATTCGACGGCGGCGACGGCGTGAACGATTTCCGGGGGCAAGCCGTGGCGGAGGGCGGCTTCGGTGACGAGTGCGCGGGGATCGGGCTCCGCATTCTGCGGCGCCGCGGGAGGCGGGGGCGGGGCGGGGCGTTCGGGCTCGGGCAGCGGTTCGATGGAGGCGATGGCGGAGGCGGGCAGCTCGATGCGCCCGCCGTAGAGGTGGAGGGTGCAGAACGAGGGGCGGCATTCGGCGCGGTCCGCGGAGATCCGGGCGCCGGAGGTGAGGGTGACGAGGTCGGCGGCGGAGAGGGGGAAGCAGAGCAGGAGTGGGGTGAAATGTTTCAAACAAAAGTGGAGCATTTTGACGGCTGCCTTACGGCCGCGGCCCCTTGGGGGTGAGGGAAGGTGGCCTGGGGTTGGGGAACTGCCCCCGGGCTGAAGCCCGGGGGAATGGGAGTTGGGGTGTTCGACGGGGATTGGGAGGTGAGTGGAGGTTGGGCAATTCGCCCTGCGCTGGCGCGCAGGGGAATCTGCGGGGGCGGGGTGTGGGGTGGTTGCGGATTGAGGCCCTGCGCTGGCGCGCAGGGGAATCTGCAGGGGCGGGGTGTGGGGTGGTTGTGGATTGAGGCCCTGCGCTGGCGCGCAGGGGAATCCGTTGGGGGGAGGCGGTCAGGGGTTGGGAAGTGGTTTTGCCCGCGCCCTGACGGTCGCGTCCCCATCGCCCTGGGATCAGTGGTTGGCATCGTGGGACCATTCGTCGCCGGCGTCAGCAGCGCCGGAGGTTTCGGGTTTGGCCTGGGCCGGGGCGGGGCGTCCGGCGTTCAGGTGATCGAAGTGCATGGCGGCGTTCAGCAGTAGCATGAAGCTGCCCTGGGTCTGCTGGCGCCACATGGGGTTGTTGGCGAACAGCAGCCAATGGCCCTTGCCGCGGGGCACGTCGATGAGGGCGGGGCGTCCGGCGAGTTCGCGGGCGCCGGCGAGCATGCCGGAGACGAGGAGTTCCTTTTCGCCGGCGAACCGGAGCAGGATGCGCGGGCGCTCATTCGGCGGCGGCAGATAGGGGCGCATGGCTTCCATCATTTCGGCGCTGAGCTCGCCGGGGCGCAGCGGCGGGGCGGGCGGAGAGGGCGGGCGCCCCTGGACGATATCGGGGTCGTCGAGCCCGCCGCGGCCCGAAGGCCGTGACGGCGGCTGGCCCGCCTGCTGTCCCATGAAACCTGCACCCATGCCTCCAGTCAGACTGACGTTGAAGACCGGCGCGGCGTTGAAGTAAACGGGCAGTTTGCCCTCATAGCCGTAGAGGACGGGGCTGCCGGGATCGGCCACTTCGGCGTTCAGAACAGAACCGCGGACGCGGAGCTCACGGGTTTGCACGATGGACACGCCCTCGACGAGGCCGAAGTCGATGGGGAGGGACGCGTTGGAGGCGATAGTGACGAAGAGGCCGCCCTCTTCGACGAAGCGGCGGATGTTGGCAAGTCCCTCGAGTTCCATGCCGCCACGGATGTCGTCGCTCTGGTCGGGCGAAGTGCCGAAGTTGGGGGTGAGGTCCGAGGCCTTCCACGGGATGGGATCGCCGCGGCGGGGGATGCCCTGGAGGAGGCGGCGGGAGTCGGCATTCACGGGGCCGAGGACGATGACGTCGAATTTCTGGCGGAGGTTGGGTGTGTCACGGAGCGTGTGGACGGAGATGTAGGAGTAGGGGATGCCGGTGGATTCGAAGCCGAGGCGGAACCAGCCCTCATTCTGGGTGTTGGTCCAGGTGTGGACGAGAGCGATGCGGGGCGCGGCGACGGGGTGGGTGCCGACCTTGGGCAATTCCGGAGCGGCGATGAGGCTGACGCCGGTTTCGCGAGCGGCTTGTTCGAGCGCGGCGCGGAGGTTGGGCGGGTTGCCTTCGGAGGGGATGAGGAACGAGCCGGCGGGGAACTTGCGCCCGGCGGCCTCGAAGGGCTTTTCGGCGGCGAGGAAGCGGAGGTTGGGAAGGCGGAAGCGGAAGGTGGCGAGGGCGCGGTCGGCGTTGTGGGCGAGGAGGTAGACGCTGCCTTCGCCGGAGATGGCGCCCTGGGGTTTGGGGGGCTGAGTGAGGAGGACAGAGGGGGCCTTCAGAATAGCTGTGTCGGTGACGCGGGTGACGGGGACGTTGCGGAGGGCGCCGAGGGTCCAGCCGGTGTCGTCGTAGGGGGAGGTGTCGTTGGGGTTGTAATACTGGCGGTCGAGGAACATGTCGGCGAGGCGGGAGTAGGGCTGGTCCATGCGGACGAGCCAGGCGCCGGCGGGGAATTTTGTATTGCCGGCCTCGAATTCCCGGGAGAGCTGGTGGATTTCGACGCCGTGGAGCATGAGATGGGCGGCCAAAGAGGCGGCCTCATTGGGGCGCGGATCGGGGTGAATGACATAGGCTGCGGGGCCTTCGGTAGAAGCTTTTGCGACGCTGCGTTTGCTTTTGAGCCAGAAATTGCGGAGGAAGGTTTCGCGGTTTCTGGCGGTGAAATCGAGGGAGATCAAGAGGGCGGACTGCTGCAAATTGACGTTATTGCGGTGGGACCATTTGACGCGGGGCAGGGGCGGGTTGGGGCGGTACCATGCGCGCTGGGTCTGGGCGGGGGGGACGGTGCGCTCGCGGGTGTCGGCGCCGCCGTTGCCGAAAGTTTCGTAAAAGCGCCCGATGGAGTTGTGGCCGTGGGCGACCTGCATCATGTAGTTGGCGCCCCAGCCGTCGTAGAAGCCCCATGTCCAGACGCCGGGGACGCCGCGTTTGGTGAGTTCCTCGACCTCGTGCCAGGCCATTTTCTGCCACTCGTTGATCTCGATGGGGTCGAACCAGGCGTTGTAGGGACCCATGCCGGTCGAGGTGTAGAGGAAGGGGACGGACTCGTGGAGATCGTGGACGACCTGGGGGTGAAATTCGAGAAAAGTGCGGTTGATATTGCGGCTGAGAGCGAGGGAAAGGGCGATGCCGTCGCGGTTGTTGTCGTGGGCGACATATTTGCCCCAATAGAGGAGTGGGGGCGGGGTTTTTCCGGGATTGGCCTTGCGCCAGCGGTAGAGATCGACCATGCGCTCGCGGCCGTCGACCTCGATGACGGGGGTGATCATGATGACGAGATTGCGGCGCAGGTTATCGTAAAACGGGGTTTCGGTGACGGCGAGGCGGTAGGCGAGTTCCATGAGCATTTCGGGCGAGCCGGTTTCCGGGGAGTGGATGGCGCCGGTGGCCCAATAGAAGGGGACGCCCTGGCGGATGAGATTTTCGGCCTCGGCGTCAGGGGTGCGGCGGGGATCGGCCAGGCTGGAGGTGATCTGCCTGAGGCGGTCGAGGCGGCGGAGGTTTTCTTCGCTGGAGACGAGGACAAGGATCATCTCGCGGTTCTCTTCGGTCTGGCCGATGGAGAGGACGCGGACGCGCGGGGAGGTGCGGGCGAGCTCGCGCATGTAGCGGTAGATGTCTTTGGCGTAGGTGAGGCGGTTTTCGGCGCCGGCGATGTAGCCGAGGAATTTTTCGGGGGTGGGGACGGTGGGCGAGGCGGGGAGGTGATCGACGAACTCGGTGAGGAAGGAGGGCGAGGTGGTGGCCTCGCGGATCTGGCGGGTGTAGTTTTCGTCGACGGGCTGCTGGGCGGAAAGGGCGAAGCAGAGGGAGAGGGCGATAGAGAGCAGACGGCGCATGGAGACATTATGAAGCAAGGTGCGGCGGGGCGTGGTCATTCGGCCTCCAGGACTCGGGGATGGAAGGAGTCGTCGAGGGCGGCATCGAGGAGTTCGTGGGGGAAGAGCGGGTGTTGTTCGGGGGTGAAGTGGCAGAGGTATTCGCGGCGGAAGCGGAGTTCGCCGAGGGCGAGGCGGGCTTCCACGAGGTGGCTTTCCGAGATCCTGGGGCACCCGTGGGCGGTGGCGCAGAAGCGGGTGTAGGGGAGGTCCGGGTTGGACCAGATGTCGTAGAAGAAGCCGGAAGGGACGCCGGCGGAGGAGACGAGCCACAGGGCGTCGTTGGTGGCGGCAAGGGGGGAAGGCGGCGAAGACGGGGCCGGAGATGAAGGCGGCCTCCTCGAAGAAGTGGGCGGAGTAGCGGCGGTTGGAGGAAGCGGCGCCGGGGAGGGAGAGGGAGTTGGGGTGGGCGGGTTTCGGGGGGTGCGGATTGAGGCCCTGCGCTGGCGCGCAGGGGAGGCTGGTGATTGCAGGGTTGGGGAGTGAGGCCCTGCGCTGGCGCGCAGGGGAGGCTGGTGATTGCAGGGTTGGGGAGTGAGGCCCTGAGCTTGCGCTCAGGGGAATATGGCCCTGCGCTGGCGCGCAGGGGAATTTGGTTCTCAGTGCAGGCAGGTGGCGCCAATAGATTAAAGTTTATGAACATATAGATGTTTGGAAACTTTGTCGGGTTGGCGGCGTCTGATGGAGTGAACCCGCTGAACTGCCGGATGGCGGTGAGCGAGGAGAACTCAATCCAAGAAGGAGGGAACGAAGATGAAGAAGCCTCTCAGCACTGGACTGCTGGGCATGTTGGTTGGGGCCGGGGTGATGCTGGCCGCGGATGTGAATCCGGGGCGGGACGTGGCCCAGAGACTGATGAATGAAACGCGGTCGGCCAAGGAACAGGCGGCCGCCGTGGCCATGCAACTGCGAAAGGGCGGGGACCTGAGCGGGATTGATGCTCGCACGGCGGCGATCGAGAACCATGCGGCGTCGATCCGGAGCCTGCTGGCAGAGCTGGAGGGGTCGGCGGTGCTGAACGCGCGCCAGCAGGAGTCGCTGGCGACGGCCAAGACGATGGCTGAGGTGCTGACGATCATGCTGAACAACAAGAAGACGGTGCTGGAAGCCGGGACTTCCAAGAGCGCCCGCGATGGGGCCAGGCAGTTTGCCCGGGCGGTGGAGGTTCGGGCGGAGATGCTGGAGAAACTGATCCGTCAGATGGGGCTGTAGGGCTTGCCCGCGCGGCGCGAGACAACCTCCTGAATTCCGATCCCCGCGCGGCTGACGCCGGGGCCAGCCTTCCGGGCTGGTCCCGGCTTTTTGTGTGGCGGCAACGGCGAGCGTTCAAAGGGAGGCTTCGGGCAGGAGCTTGCGGATGCGGCCGATTTGAGGATCGAAATTCAGCGGGGGGGCGGGGCAGGCAGAGGCCTCCTGCAAGGCGCGGGCGGCGAAGGAATGGACTTCCGCAACGAAGCGGGCGCGAGCGGGGGCCGGGCTGCGGCTTCCCTGGTGGGCGGCGACTTCGGCGGCCGCCATCCATGAACCGGACTTGCGGGCGCAGCTTTCCCAGGAAGGAGAGGCTTCCGCGAAACGAACGGAGAGGGCGCGGCAGGTGGCGCTTTCTTTCCGGGCTTCGGGGAAGCGGCCGAGGGAGGCGTTCACGACGGCCAGATGGCAGTGGACGTTGGAGGCGCCGTTGAGGACGCGAACGTTGCGCGGATCGGCGGCGAGAAAGCTGTCGCGGATGGCGGCGGCCTCGGAGAAGTAGCGCAACGACCGCTCCATTTCGTTGCGGTTTCTGGCGATGAGGCCGAGATCGGAGAGAGCGAAGGTGATGTTGTAGCGGAGGACGTTGTTGCCGGGTTCGCGTTCGAGGAGACGCCGCTCGATTTCGAGGGCGCAGAGGTAGTGCTCCTCTGCGGCAGCCAGATTGGTGGAGAGGAACAGGGCGCCAAGGCGTTTGTAGGCGAAGGCCTGCTGGCTGAGGTTGCCGGGCTTGGCGGCCTCCTCGGGCGGCAGCGAGGAGAAGCCTGCGAGGGCGGCTTGGTAGAGCTTCATGGCCTCTTCGCGCCGTTCGAGGCTCGAGAGGATCATGGCGAGCTGGCTGCGGTTGGTGGCGGCGAGAGCGTGCGCCTCCGGGGTGGCGGGGATGCGGGAGTCGATTTCACCAATGACGGAGGCGAGTTGTGATGCATAGCGGCCGGCCTCGTCGAGCCGCTTGAGCGAGCCGGCGGCGAGGGCGGCCTCCACCAGCAGTCCAGAATGCACGCGGAGGCTGTAATAGGAAGGCGGGGAGGCGGCGCGCGCCTGGGCTGCGGCGGCGAGACCTTTTTCGAAGGAGCGAAGGGCCTCTCCTTTGCGGCCGAGGTTGTCGCTGAAGCTGGAGCCGAGGACGTTGCCGAGGCGGCGGTAGCCCTCGGCGAGTTCGAGCAGGAGGCGCGGGTCCTGCCCGGCGGTGCGGGCGGCGCCGTCGAAGAACTGCATGGCGCGGTCGAGGAGGAGGGCGCGGGCTTCGGTGGAGCCGGGGAGGTTGAAGAGAGCGGAGTGGACCTCGAAGACGAGGGAGCGGGAGAGCTGCTGGATTTCGAGGGCGCGCTGCTCGGCGCGGTAGCGGGCGAGGCGCGCTTCGCGGGCCTGCCAGGCGGTGGCGGCGACGCCGGCGAGGATCGACAGGGCGAGAGCGGCCAGGGCGGCGGATTCGCCGCGGTGGCGGCGGATCCATTTGCGGATCTTGTACGTGCGCGAGGGGGGGACGGCGGAGACGGGGCGGCCGTCGAGCCAGGCTTCGAGGTCGGCGGTGAGGGCGTCGGCGGAGGGGTAGCGTTCGGCGGGGCTCTTGCGGAGGCAGCGGAGGACGATGTGATCGAGATCCCCGCGCAAGAGGGGGCGGAGGGCGGCGGGAGCAACGGCGGAGGGCGGCCGGGGGTCGGATTCGACGACGCGGCGCATGGCCTCGAGGGGCGAGAGGCCCTCGAGTTCGTAAGGGCGCTGGCGGGAAAGGAGGACGTAGAGGAGGACGCCGAGGGAATAGATGTCGGTGGCGGTGGTGATGGTATCGCCGGTGACCTGTTCGGGGCTGCAATATTCGGGGGTGAGGACGTACATGCCGGTGCGTGTGGCTTCCGGGCCTTCGGCCGGGTCGCCGCCGAGCATCTTGGCGATGCCGAAGTCGAGCAGCTTCGGCCGCCCTTCCGGAGTGACCAGGATGTTGGAAGGTTTCAGGTCGCGGTGGACGACGAGGCGCTGGTGGGCGTGGCCGACGGCGTGGCAGACGTCGATCAGGAGGCGGACACGGGCGCGGGTGTCGAGATCGTGCTGATCGCACCAGCGGTCGATGGGGATGCCCTCGACGTACTCCATGACGAGGTAGGGCAGGCCGGACTCGGTGGCGCCGCCATCGACGAGGGCGGCGATGCCGGGATGGGAAAGTTTGGACAGGGCGATGCGTTCATAGCGGAAGCGCTGGGCGAGCTGATCGCCGGGCAAGCCGCCGCGGATGAGCTTGAGGGCGAAGCGGGTCTGGAAGTCCTCGCCGTCGCGAATGGCTTCGAAGACGACGCCCATACCGCCGCGTCCGAGTTCTCGGGCGAGGCGCCAGGGGCCGACGCGCTGGCCTGCTTGCGGACCGGGCATGAGCTGTTCCAGGGCCGCGTTGGCGAGCGTGGCGGGCTGTTCGAGGAAGTCTTCGGAGGCGTCGTATTCTTCGAGGAGGCTGAGGACTTCGGTGCGGATGGCAACATTGGGGCAAGCGGTCTCCAGCCAGGCGCGCCGTTCGGCGGGCGCGAGGTCGAGCGCCTCGCCGAAGAGGCGCTTGACTTCGTTCCACTCGCCGGTGTCCACGGGTTCAGTCTCCGTCGGGCGGATGCGCAGACTGGCCGGAGAGGCGGCGGCGGATCCAGGTTTTGGCCAGGAGCCAGTCGCGCTTGACAGTGGCGGGAGAGACGTTCAGCACGTGCGCGGTCTCTTCGATGCTCAGGCCGGCGAAGTAGCGCATTTCGACGATCCCTGCCTGCTGGGCGTCAAGCGCCTCGAGTTCGTGGAGGGCGCGGTCGAGGTCGAGAAGGTCGACCGGATCCTGGCCCGGAGGCGCAGGGGCATCGGCCAATTCGAGGCGTTCGGCGCCGCCGCCGCGTTTTTCGGCGCTGCGGGCGCGGCGATAGTCGACCAGAATTCCCCGGATGATGCGCGCGGCGACGGCAAAGAAGTGGGTGCGGTCGGTCCAGTGGAGGTCCTGTTTCCCGACGAGGCGGAGATAGGCCTCGTGGACGAGGGCGGTGCTTTGGAGGGTCTGGCCGGGCTGCTCATTGCCGAGATAGCGCTGGGCGATGCGGCGCAGTTCTGGGTAGACGATTTCGACGAGGCGATCGAGCGCCTGCCGGTTCCCGGCATTCCACTGGTGGAGCAACCGGGTCACGTCCTGTTGCAAGGTCTCGTCCATCAGCCTCTTGGGGCATTGTATCCCCTCCGAAAGCGCCACGTCTCGATTCCGAAAAAAGGGGAACCCGCCGCGGATCCCTCCATCCGCAGCGGGAGCCTGAAGGCGGGGCGGGCTCCTCCGGTCCGTCTCTCAGACGGCGCACCGCCCCCATGTGACGCCGAATCTCCTCCTCCGAACCCAAGAGGCCGGCGGAGTGCCACAACGGGTTTTCTTCCGCGCACACACGCCATGAGACGAACCTGACTGGCGTGTGCTCCTCCGAGCGCGGAACCACGCGTACGCACTCATCCTTATAACCGGAATCCGCGCCGAAAAAGGCTCACGCAGGAGGGGACGACCAGCGGCGCGCGGGCAGGGCCTCGATACGGTCGATGCAGTCGGCGAGTTCAGCAGCGGTGCGGGTATTGCCGCCGAAGCGAAAATCCTGATACAGGAGAGTGAACCGGCGCACGGCAGCGGCGAGTTCTCCCTCGGGGAGGCAGGCGGCGAACTCAAGGGGCGTCATCCAGCGGGGCTTTTCGAAGCCGAGCCGGCGCAGGCGGAAGAGCATCCGCTCGTAGATGAGGGCGGCGTCATGCGGGCTGGCGGCGCCGTGACGGAGCTTGCGGCGTCCGGCAGCGAGCTGCCAGCGGTGGAGCAGCGCGGCGCGGAAGCGGAAGGCGAAGAATGCGGCGGCGGCAGCGGGGGCGAGCGCCAGCCAGAAGAGCGGGCTGGACGCCGGCGAAGCGGCGGCATTGCGGAGCCGCTGCCACCAGTGAGGCCAGCCGGTCCAGGTGAAGCGCCGGCGGGACTCGCCGACCTGGACGGCGAGCGAGAGCTGGCGGTCGAGGTCGTAGCCGAGGACCCATTCCTGCCAGAAGACGCCGACGGCGTCCGACCAGAGGTTGAGGCGCTCCCAGAGGCCCGAGGGGCGGAAGTCGGGATCGGGAGGAGTCGGGTCATATTCCATCCATCCGCGGCCTTCGATCCATGCTTCCACCCAGCTATGCGCGTCGGAGGCGCGGATGACGTGCCAGCCGGTCAAGGCGTTGTAACTGCCCTCGCGGTAGCCGACGGCGACGCGCGCGGGCACCCAGACGGCGCGGAGCAGGACTGCCATGGCGGAAGCGAAGTATTCGCAGTGGCCCTTTCTGCCTTCGAAGAGGAAATGGGCGAGCGGATCGTCGACTTCGCGCTCGAGCGCCTGCGTGGAGTAGCGGAAGTTGGACAGCAGCCAAGATTCGATGCGGGCGGCGCGCTCGGCGTCGGAGCGCGCGCCGGCGGTGATGTTGCGCGCAAGTTCGATGACGCGGGGATCGACGACGGGAAGGCGGAGGTAGTAGTTGCGCTCGGAGAGGGCCAGGGGCGAGGGATTGCCGGGATCGGGCAAAGCCGCATGCACGACGTAGCGAAAGCCTTCGGCGGCCAAGGGGACGCGATAGCCGCTGGCGGAGGAGGCGAGAACGACGGGGGTGCTGAGGCGAAGGTATTCGGGCTGGCCGGCGAGGAAGAGCCAGTCGGCGGAGGAGTGGTCGAGCAGGACTTCGTAGGTGAAGCGGCGGGCGGGGCGGCGGAGCTGATCGTCGTCGAGGAGCTTGACAAGGCCCTGTTCCGGCTTGAGGGCCCGTCCTTCGCTGGCCTGGGAGCTGAACCACCGCCAGCCGTCGAATTCCCCGAGGGCGGTGGCGCGCCACTTCAGCGCGGGCAGGCGGCGGTCGAGGAAGCGCGCGTGGAAGACGGTGGCGGTCTGGCGGCGGATCTCGCCCACCTGCCCGAGCAGGACTTCCGAAGCGAAGCCCGAGACGCGGGAGGGCGGTTTCAGGAGGTGCTCGAAAGCGGCGCGGGCGGTGCGGGGGAGGAAGAAGAACAGGGCTGCGGTCAACAGCAGAACAGCCAGCGTGGAAGCTATGGTGAGCCGAGCCAGCCGCCAGGGCAGGCGGGCTGCGGAGGATGCGGCGAGCTTGCGTCCGGCCTGGGCGCGAAGAATTTCCTCGCTGGCCATGGCGGAGATGGCGGAGGCGAGGAAGAGGCAGAGAAAGAGGAAATAGGTGCTGCTGGAAGAGACCAGGGAGGCGGCGAGAATGCCGAGAAAGGCGATCACTTTGAGCAGGAGGAAATCGCGCGGGGTGCGGGCGGTGAGGAGTTTGATCACGAAGACGAAGAAGACCAGATGGAGGGTGGCCTTCAGGAAGTCGCGCGAGATCCAGAGATAATCGGCGGGATAGAAGAGGAGATAGGCTGCCGTGGCCCAAGTGGCCCAAGGGCCGGGGGAAGGAAACCGGGCCAGGTTCGCCACCGCGGCGGCGCGCCAGCAAAGGGCGGCCCCGGCGGCGGCCAGAGCGAGCAGGTCCTGCACGTCGTGGAAGAGAACTCCGGCGCCCGCCAGCGCGCCCCAGGCGCTGGCCAGCATGAGGAGCACCGAAGTCTGGTGGAACCGTTCCGGGGCGCCTATGCCTTTCGTTAGCGGCCCGTTGCCAGCCATTCTGCTTCCAGTTTGGCAGAAAACTCGGCCAGCCCTTGCGTGGATTCCACCCCGGACGAGCACACGAGAAAAAGATCCCGCCATTGAGAGGCAACGGCCCCGGGCTCATTGCGCCACTGCCGGCGCCGGCCTCGGAGGAAGCCGGCCAAAACGCTGCGCGCGGCCGCTTTCGGATGCCCGATGAGAGCTGCGCTCAGGCCCCCTCTGTCAGAAACCAGTACTCCCAGTCACAGGTGCGCAGCCCGGTCTGCTCGCTCACCGGGCGCAGCACTGCAGTATTGCGCTGGACCGGGTAGCCTCCGGGCAGATACTGCACCTCGAACCGCGCCACCGGCACGGCGAACGGATGAGCGCCGGACCGCGCGGGGGTCAAGCGCAGCGTTCCACCGGTTCCGGCGCCCAGCCGCAGCCGGTTCTGTGTGTGCGGTTCATCGAAGAAAAACGGATCGGTGGCTTCGGCCACTCCCAGCAGCCACGGCCCGTGGAACAGCGCCACCCGGCCGGCGCTGTCGCGCTCTTGGCGCGTGCGCATCGCATATCGCAGTTGCAGCCGGTCGCCGGCCTGCCATGAGCGCGTCACTCGATACCAGCCGTCGCGCAGCAGGATCTCGGCCGCGCCGCCGCGCGACTCAATCTCCACCCGATCCGCCCACTCGGGCAGCCGGATGAACAACGGCGCGGAGGCGCCGCCGGCCCGGCTGATCTCCAGTTCGACCGTGCCGTCCTGCTCGAGGGCCGATGCAGCCGTCACTTGCATCGCCTTCCCGCGCCCCTCGCCCTCGAGAGGAAAATCGTAGCAGAGCCCCTCGCCGCTGTCGCGCCACACGTGGCGGAAGATGTCGGGGAAAGCCCGCAGCCCGTGCAGCGTGCAGCACCACCACGCGCGCGCCGACCCACCGCCTTGCGCTTCGGCGGCGCCGGTGCGGACGCCTGTTGGGGCGAGCGGGCGGTGGCCGAAATCGCCTGTGCCGAACTGGTTCATCGCGAACTCATTGAACAGCGTGCGCCCGGCTGCTTCCAGATACCGCAGCCTGGCGGTGAGCCGCCACAGCTGCAGGCTCAACCGCAGCCAGTCTGCCTCGGCGCAGCCTTCGGTGCGCACCGCCTTGGGCGCCCAGGCTTCGGGAACCGTGCCCGCGACAAAAAGGTTGCCGCTGGAGGCGACCGCCTGCCACTCGCTCTCCGCCTGCGCCAGCAATGCCGGCTCGCGTGTGGCCTCGTAAAGATCCGCCACGCCGCGCAGCGATGTGAGGAAGCCGTGGGCATGCTCCCCGGGCCTGCGCTCGACCTGAGCGGAGATTTCGCGCGCCAGCGCGAGATACCGGCTCTGGCGGGTCAGGCCATGGAGCGCCGTCAGTCCTTCGATCCATTGCGTCCAGCAGATGTAGCCCGTGGCGAAGGCGCCCTCGGCGAACTGCTCCCGCACGCGCGGAGAATTCATCTCCGGCGCGATTTTCACGGCGAAATCGCCGAGCCGCCGCGCGGCATCGAGAGACCGCGCTTCGCCGGAGGCGCGGTGGTGCTCGATGAGACCCACAAGCAGCCGGCCGTTGCCCCACAGCACCGCCATGTCTTCCCGGCGCAGCCCCTGCGAGGCGAACGGGTCACCAAAGTGGCCATCCTCGCGTTGCGCCTTCAGCAGTTCCGGCAGCCATTGGGAGAGTTCCGCGTGGCGCTCATTCCGGCCGGCGGAGCTTGCGGCCAGCGCCTCCAGCCAGCGCCCGCTCACGTCGCCGCTGAACTCGGTGAAGCGCCTCACATGGCAGGGCATAGCGTCTGCCAGGACCAGTTCTTTTGTGTAGGCCGGCGGTCCGCCTTTGAGCACGCGCTGCAGGGTGAGATCATAGCGCGAGGAGACTTGCCCTCCCGGCCGCGCCGGCGCCGCAGATCCCATCCAGGCCGCTCCGGCGGCTGAGCCAAGCCAGACCCTTCGTGTGATCATATCCCGATGTTACAGGCGCCCGCGTCGGGGAGATGAACGATGGCTGCGGTCCGTGCAGCACGGGCGGCCTTCACTGGTGGGCTCCAGGGTCTGCGGGCGATTCCAGGCGGCTCCCGGACGGTCATGCGCACAACAAGAAGGCCTGCCTTTCGAGTCCGCCCGGTTGTCCGCGCCGCTGTTCCTGCGGCAGCCGGTGCGAGCAGGTCCAACAGTTCGTGGCAAGGGGCGCCGGCGCGAGCCTGCGCTTCCCGGGCGCGGGACAGCATGAGGAACACCGGCGCCGGGCGGAACGGTTCCGGGGCGCCAGCGCGCTCTGCTAGCGGCCCGTTGCCAGCCATTCTGCTTCCAGTTTGGCGGAAAACTCGGCCAGCCCTTGCGTGGATTCGACCCCGGACGAGCACACGAGAAAAAGGTCCCGCCATTGAGAGGCAACGGCCCCGGGCTCATTGCGCCACTGCTGGCGGGCCTCGAAGGCGACCGACTCGGAGGGCATGCGCCAGACGTCGACCAGCACGACGGAGGCGTAGCTGCGGTAGCTGGCGCGGAGCCATTCGGCGGGACGCCAAGCGCGGATGGCCTGCGGGGCGGACTCGAGCGGAGGACGCTCCAGTCCTTCGCGCTTCCAGACGACGGCGAGGGTCTCGGGCGGATCCGGGATCCGCGTCCGGGGCGGGCGCGCGCACGCGGCCAGCGCCAGGAGCGTTGCAGCGGCGAGCAACATGCGCGGCAACATAGTATGAACGATATCACTGCGCGCGCCGGGCCGCGCCCGGGGGATTAGAATGAAGGACGCCATGATCGGAAGACGCGAATTTCTCTCTTTACCTCTGGTGGCGGCGTGGCAGGCGGGGGAGGAGGCCTTCACGCCGCTGACGGGATGGGTTGTGGCGGACGGGCCGGAGTCCGCGTTCGAGGTGCGGGGCGGGGAGGTGGCGGTGCAGCCTCACGCCTCCTGGCCGTGCTGGCTGAGAACGGAAAAAAGCTACGAGAACTTTGAATTGATGGGGGAATTTCTGATCGACGGCTGGAACGATTCCGGCATTTATTTGCACGCGCCGCTGCACGGCTATCCAACCGACGCCGGGATTCAAATCAAACTTTTCCACCAGCAGGAGGCAGAGCCGAATGCGTACTCCTGCGGCGCGGTTTTCCCCGTGATCGCGCCGAAAAAGGTGGCGGTGAGAAAGGGCTGGAACGGCTTCCGCATTCTGGCGGACGACCCGGCGCTGAGAGTGTGGATCAACGGCGAGCTGGTGCAGGACCTGAACCAGCGGACGCACCCGGAGCTGCGGGACCGGCTGCGTTCCGGGCCCATCGGCATCGCCGCCGCCTCGGCGCCCATGCGGTTCCGCGCGCTGCGGGTCCGGGAGTTGCCGGGGCGGGAGACATGGCGAGTGCTGTACGGCAAGCCGGAGGATCTGGAGGCGAACTGGCGCCCGACGGTGGGCAAGCCCGTGGCGGCGGCCATCGGCGGGGTGCTGCGGCTGGACGGCGAGGGGCTGCTGGGGACGAAGGAGCGGTTCCGGGATTTCCACCTGCAATGCTATGTGCGGGGCTGCCCGCAGCACAACAGCGGCGTGATTTTCCGCAGCGCGGGGAAGGGGACGAACCCGCAATATGCGTATGAAGTTCAGCTTCACCCCGTGCCGGAGGCGCATTTCCCGACCGGCTCGCTCTATCATTTCAAGCGGGCGAAATATCCACGCATTGAGGACGAAAAATGGTTCCTGTTCGAACTGCGGGTGCAGGGCAGGGACTGCAAGGTGCGTATCAATGGCGAAACCGTAATGGAATACTCATTCCTGATGCGGACCGAAGCCGGATTCATCGAGCTGCAGGCGCACCGGCCGGGCTACTGGGTGGAGTTCAAGCAGATCCGCATTCAGACGCTCTGAACAATTCGGCTGCAAAGGAGCCCGGCCGCCGGGCGGACGGCGGCCGGCTCGGAACTTGCGAGGCGCCTACCGCGCCGCCTGTACCTTCGGCGTGGACAGGTAGCCGACGATGACATCCTTGCGGACTTCGTTTACAACGATCTCATAAGGCTGGCGCGCCCTGGAGGT
Organism: uncultured Arcobacter sp.; assembly: GCA_964458495.1. Lineage (GTDB taxonomy): Bacteria > Acidobacteriota > Terriglobia > Bryobacterales > Bryobacteraceae > JANWVO01. The sequence continues at coordinate 37,616 of CAYWJB010000019.1, read as the reverse complement.
GTAGAACTGCACCGGCTCGTTGATCGTCTTGTCCTTCTTTTCCACCTTCTTGTCGTCGGCCACGATGTCGATGGTGTAGCGGTTGCGCTTCTGGTCGGTCTTCTTCAGCTGGATGAAGACGTCGCCGATCTTTTGCGGCTGTTTGGTCTTGCCGAGGTTGAATTCGAAGTAGTTGCGCTCGCCGAGCGCTTTCAGGGCGGCGAGTTCCTTCGAGTTGGTAGCGATGAGGCCGCTCTGCACGCCAAGGTCGCCGGCCACGCTTTTCAGCTGGGCGATGGTCTTTTCCAGCTCGGACCTGGTGCTGCTGAGTTCGGTCTTGACCGAGCCGACCTCGGTGGAGACTTCGCCGATTTTGCTCGTCGCCGTCTGCTCCACCTGCGAAATCTGGCCCCTCAACTGCGCCTCGGAGGCTTTCTGTTGCTGCGCAAGCCTCGCCGCCAACTCCTCGGCATGTTTCTGCGCTTCCAGCTTCGCCTGCCCGGTGGCGGTGGCCACCTGCCGGCGGGCGGCCTCAAGCTCGTCCTTCAGCGCCTCGAGGTTTCTCTGCGCCGCGGCGGAGGTGACCGTGGACGCCTCGCGCGCCTTGCTGACCTCGGCCATCAGCGTCTCGCGGTTCTGGGCCATCTCCTTCTTCAGGGAATCGACCTGCAGGAACAGGTAGACATTGGCCGCAATGAGGGCGATGATGGCGCCGAACAGAATCGCCGTCTTCACCCCGCTGCCGCCGCTCTGCGACGGGAGGACATAGGTGGGCTGCTGAGGTGGCTGCCCGTAGGGTGGCACATTGATGGGATCGCTCACGCGTGGTACTCCTTTTCAAGGGCTCTGAGGTTTGCCTATATTAAAAGGTTATCATCCTGGCGGAACAGCAGCGCAGCCTACTTGCCGGAGTGCATCTGACCAGCAGACTGGGGCGAGGGACGCGCGAAGTCGAGAGATTCCTGTTTGGGGATGCCGGGCTCGAAGCAGCGGCGGCAGCGCGCCTCGTAGACGCCCATGGCGCCGACGACGATGAGGTCCTCGCTCTCCACGAGGCGCTGCGTGTGCTTGGCCGGGTTGCCGCACCGCATGCAGATGGCCAGAGTCTTGGTGATGGACTCGGCCAGGCAGAGCAGGTCGGGGATGGGCGGGAAGGGGCGTCCCATGTAGTCGGTGTCGAGCCCGGCGACGAGAACCTGCTTGCCGGAGTCGGCCATCCGCTGCGCGACGGCCACGAGATCCTGGCCGAGGAAGTTGGCCTCGTCGATGCCGACCACCTCGGTGCGCCAGTCGAGCCGTTCGAGGATTTCCGTGGGACCTGAAACGACCTCGGATTTCATGCGGGAGTCGCCGTGGCTGACGATCTCGTCCTGGGAGTAGCGGTTGTCGAGCGCTGGCTTGAAGACCTGCACGCGCTTGCGCGCGATGAGCGCGCGCCGGAGCCGCCGGATGAGCTCCTCGCTCTTGCCCGAAAACATGGGCCCGCAGATCACCTCGATCCAGCCGAGGTGTCCCATCATGACTTCCATCACCTCACAGGATACGACGGCGGGTGGCCGCCGGCGGCTGCGTGCTAGCCTGAGAGCTGTGAAGAAGTGGCTCGTTCTGGCGGCGCTGCTGGCCGGCGCGGCCGCCGCCGCATGGCAGCATTTGCCGCTGCGCTACGCTGTGATTGCTGCCGTCAGGGGAGGCAACGGGTGCCCGCCCCGGCTCGCCTGGGACATCCCCCGACACAAGGAGCGGCTGACGCGGGCGAAAGACGAGATCCTGGAAAAAAGCCGGCTGCTTCAGAAGGAATACGAGGGGCTGGAGCTGTACGAGACGCCTTACGGGCGCTTCTGGGCGCCTCCTGGCAGCCGTTACACGCTTCCGTTCAACCTGGCCGAGCAGGCTGTGCAGCTGTACGGGAGCGGCGCCCACTTTGTGCAAAAGGGCGACATCGTGCTGGACTGCGGGGCCAACGTGGGCGTGTTCACACGCTTCGCCCTGAATGCCGGGGCGGCAAAGGTGGTGGCCGTGGAGCCGGCGCCGGACAACGTCGAATGCCTGAGGCGCAACTTCCGGGATGAGATCGCGGCTGGGCGGGTCCTCCTAGTGCCCAAGGGCGTGTGGAACCGGCCGGATGAGCTGGAGCTCAGAATCGAAGAGGGCAACGAAGCGGCGGCGACTTTTGTAATGAACCTGAACAAGGTGGACCGCACGGTTCGAGTGCCTTTGATCCCGATCGACGCCCTGGTCGGCGAGCTGGGTCTGCCGCGCGTCGACTTCATCAAGATGGACATTGAAGGGGCCGAGGTCCGCGCCCTGGAGGGCGCGCGGGCGACGCTCGAGCGCTTCCATCCCCGGCTGTCGATTGCCGTCTACCACCAGTGGGACCACCCGGTGGAGGTGCCGAAGGCGGCGCGGGCCGCCTGGCCGCAGTACCAGGTGGAATGCGGGCCCTGCGACGCTCCGGAGGAACGGATGGTTCGTCCGGATGTGTTGTATCTCCGCTGACGGCCGAGTGGCGGACTGACGCGCCGCCCGCTCACCGCTTCGCCGGCGTCCACGGCGCAGAGGATCGTCGCGCCCGTCTCCCGGGATTCAGAAAACAGAAAGGCCGGTGAGGACTCGGAGGAAGATCCTCACCGGCGGACAGCCAGCAGGAATCGGAGGAAATCGCTGGCGTTACGGTCAGCGTACGCTGTTAGTCGCCACTATATCACAGATCCGTGAGCCGTCAAGGCCCCAAGGCAGTCAATTGTCAGGAGAATCAGATCTGCTTGTTGGTACTGGCGGTACCGTCAGACGTAAAACAGACTGAGCCGCGGCAGCCGGGCAAGTTCATAGACCTTGCGGTCAAGAAAAGATTTCTCCAGGCGTGCCAATTGTTCTGCGCTCATGCGGCTGCGGTAGGGGCCAAGGTCGCGGTCGAGTTCGCGGCGCATGGCGAGGAGCTGATCTTCGCTCAGCCGGGTGCGGGCGATGGAGGCCATGCGGTCCTCGAGGGCGGTGAGGCGCAGCTCTAGCTCGCGGAGATCGGCCGCGTGGCGCTCGAATTCGGCGAGGATGGAGCGCAAGGATGCGGCGATGTCCTCAAAGCCGGGCGAGGATTCCAGCGCGGCGGCGCCCTTTTCGAGATGGCGCCGCACGGCCTCCGGGGCGATGATGGCCGCGCCGGCGGCAGCGCCGGCTTCCTGGCGGTTCCTGGCCATGGCCTCGGCCTCCTGCATCACGGCCTGGGCGCAGTAGGCCAGGCTGTTGATGCGTTGCGTGCGCTGCCGCCGCGAGCGCCATTTTTCGAAAGCGGCATCGATGCCGCGGAGCACGGCCTCAAGGGGCACTCCGGAATTCTTCCAGGACTCGGCCAGGGCCCAATCGAGGGGTGACATGAGGAACAGTCCGGTGCCGCGGGCGCGCTGGAAATGCTCCTCAATCTCGGTGAAGTAGCTGAAGTAATTCAGCTTCCATTCGGAGTCATCCGGCTGCGGAGTCATGGGCGGCGGTTCATTTCCCAGATGCGGTACAGGCCTTCCAGTGTGAGGTCCTCGTCGGCGGTTTTGACCCATTTTGAAGCTGCGGTGATCAACCCCGCCTGGCCGCCGGTGGCCACGATACGCGTGCCGGGGCCGAGCTCGGCGGCCATCTTCTCGACGATTCCGTCGATCATGGCGATGAGACCGTAGAAAAGGCCGGACTGCATGCTGGCAACCGTGTTGGTGCCGATGAGGCGGCCGGGATCGCGGAAATCCACCATGGGAAGGCGCGCCGTTTTCTGGAAAAGCCCGGCGATGGAGATGCCGATTCCGGGGCAAATGACGCCGCCCAGATATTCGGCGCGGGCGCTGACGGCGTCGAACGTGATGGCCGTGCCGAGATCGACGACGATGCACGGTCCCCCGTATTTTCCCAAGGCGGCGACGGCGTTGACGATGCGGTCCGCGCCGACTTCGCGGGGATTGTCGTAGAGGATGCTGAGCCCGGTTTCGGTGGCGCCGTTGATCCAGAAGGGGTCGACGCCGAAGTAGCGGCGCGCCATGGCGGTGAGCGTGGATTCGAGCGGCGGCACGACGCTCGCGGCGGCGACGCCGTCGACCTCCTGGAGAGAGCGGTTTTCGAGCTCGAACAGGGTGCGGAACTGGATGCCCCACTCGTCGGGCGTGCGCTCGTGCACGGTGCGCAGGCACCACCGCGTGACGATGCGGCCGCCGTCGAACAGACCGGCGGTGACGTTGGTGTTGCCTGCGTCGATGGCCAGCAGCATGGGTCCAGAACCTAGGCTAGCACCGCGGCGCGGGAAGGCCGGAAGGGGGGCGCGCAGATGGTAGGATCGAGGCATGAAGCGGTTCAGGATGTGGGTGTCTGCAATTGCGGCGGGCGCAGCGCTGCTGGCCGGCTGCGGAGGGGGCGCGGAGCCGAAGAAGCCCGCGGCGGCGCCGGCGAAGAAGAGGCCTGCCGTTGCCGACGAGACGCACCGGTTCCCTGCGGAAGGGCGGATCGACGCCAAGGTGGTGGAGGACCATGTGCTCGGGCGCGAGTTTCTGCCCGGCGGCAATGTGGCGCGCTACCGGCGCGGGAAGCAGGAATTCGAGATGTTCCTGATCCGCACCAAGGTTCCGGAGGCTGCGGCGCTCCTGCTGTTCGACTACAAGAAGCGGATGGAGAACCCGAAGCTGATCGCCCACTTTGGCGGCTACTACGGCAAGGACGGAGACCGGATGGTGTTCGTGTTCGCCAAGGGGGCGTGGTTGGCGGGAGTGGCGGGGCTGCCGGAGAAGGATGCCGACATGGCGGCGCGGGAGCTGGCGGCGCGGCTGAATTAGACGAACCGCCCGAATGGATTGCCGGCGCGGCAGACTTTGCCGGGAGGAGCCCGAAATTTACTTGCCCTGAGCCGCATTCCGCCCGAAAATGGGGCAACTGCGCGGGCGAGCCGGATGCAGCCCGCAGCCGGAGCGAGGGGCCATGATTACGAATTCCACAACGGGCACGCGGCTGGACGAGGTCTCGGCGGGCATTTACCGGATCAGCACTCCATCGGATGCGATTCCCGGGGGGTTCAGCTTCAATTCGTACCTCGTGGCGGACGACGAGCCGCTGCTGTTTCACGCCGGATTCCGCAGCCTGGCGCAGGTGACGGCGGAAGCGGTGGCGAAGGTGCTGCCGGTCGAAAGACTGCGCTGGATCGGGGGATCGCATTTTGAGGGCGACGAGTACGGGGCGCTGAGGGAGCTGCTGGCGGCGGCGCCGCGGGCGGTGGCGTTTTCGAGCCAGATCGGCGCGCTGACGTCGGTCAATGACTTTGCAGGTTCGCCGGCGCGCGGGCTTGCAGATGATGAAGTGTTGGAGACCGGCCGGAGGCGGCTGAGGTGGCTCTACACGCCGCATGTGCCGCACGGGTGGGACTGCGGGATTCTGTTCGACGAATCGACGGGAACCCTGCTTTGCGGGGATCTGTTCACGCAGCCCGGCGCGGACACGCCGCCGGTGACGGAGAGCGAGGTGCTCACCGCGAGCGAATCGATGCGCGCCATGCTCGACTACTACGCCCACGCGGAAGACACGGCAGCCACGCTGGAGCGGCTGGCGCGCCTTGCGCCGGAAACCCTCGCCTGCCAGCACGGGAGCGCATACCGTGGAGACGGCGCCGCTCTCCTGCGCGCTCTCGCCTCCGCCATCGCGTCGAGCCGCCCTGCCCGGGCCTGATCCACGCTCTCCTCCGCCGCGGCTGCGGAAACCGTGGATACGGCGCCGTACCGATGGTATTCTGAACAATTGGGGCGGGCGCGCCCCGATCGACAACCATCCCATCCAGGCGAGAGGTCAGCCATGTCCGGACATTCCAAGTGGGCGACGATCAAACACAAGAAAGCGGCCCTGGACGCCAAGCGCGGGAAGCTGTTCACCCGCCTCATCAAGGAAATCACCATCGCGGCCCGCAATGGCGGCGATCCTGACGCCAACCCTCGCCTCCGCACCGCAATCCTCGCCGCCAAGGCTGTCTCCATGCCTGCCGACAACATCAAGCGCGCCATCCAGCGCGGCACAGGCGAACTGGAGGGCGGGGCCATTGACGAGATCATGTTCGAGGGATACGGTCCGGGCGGGGTGGCCATCATGGTGGCCACAGCCACCGACAACCGCAACCGGACGGTCTCCGAAATCCGCCATCTCTTCTCCAAGAACGGGGGCAACCTCGGCGAGCTGGGCTCGGTGAGCTGGATGTTCGAGCGCAAAAGCCAGATTCTGATCGAGAAGGACAAGGCGACCGAGGATCAGCTGATGGAGCTGGCCCTGGAAGCCGGGGCGGATGATGTGAAGCTGGAGGGGGATCACTGGGAGATCCTGTCGGCGCCCGAGTCTCATCACGCCGTGCTGGAGGCGCTGGAAAGGGCGGGCATTGCGACGGCGTCGGCCGAGATCGGGATGATCCCGAAGAACCTGGTGGAAGTGGATCCGAAGCACGCCTCCGGCGTCATGAAGCTGATGGAGGCGCTCGAGGATCACGACGACGTGCAGAACGTCTACACGAACGCCGACTTCGGCGAGGAGACCGGCGAGTAGTCCGGGCGGGGACGGGCGCGAGGGGCGCGTGCGGATCCTGGGCATCGATTGCGGCAGCCAGGCGACGGGATACGGTGTCATCGACACGGACGGCACGCGCCACGCCATGGTGGCGTGCGGCGCCATCCGGACGAAGGCGGGCGAGGAGCTCTCGCTGCGGCTGAAGACGATCGGCGAGGGGCTGCGGCGGATCATCGCCGATTACGCACCGGAAGAGGCGGCGGTGGAGGACACGTTCACGGGCGAGAACGTCCGCAGCGCGCTGAAACTGACGCACGTGCGGGGCGTGGCGCTGTTTGTGTGCGCGGAAGCGGGCATACCGGTGGCAGCCTACCCGCCGGCGCAGGTGAAGCTCGCCCTGGTGGGCAACGGGCGAGCCGACAAGCAGCAGGTGGCATGGATGACGCGCGTGCTGCTGAAGCTGGATGAAGCGCCGCGCTCGCCGGACGCGTCTGATGCTCTGGCCGTGGCCATCTGCCACGCGGCCCGCCGCTCGACGCCTGTTCCGCTATGATGCGCATGCTTCCGCTGGCCGTGCTCGCGCTTGCCGCCGCCGCTGCCGACGGCCCGCGCCTTTTCTATTCAAAGACCTTTCCCGGCAGCAAGCCGCCGTACATGGAGATCCGCCTCGACCGGGACGGGCGCGCCGAGTACCGCGAGGCGCCCGAGGAGGAGTTTCCCACCGTGTTCCGCCTGCGGCCACAGGAGACGCGCGTCGTGTGGGAACTCAGCGCGAAGCTCGATCACTTCCGCAAGCCGCTGGAATCGGGGCTGAAGGTGGCGCGCATGGGCGACAAGCTGCTCCGCTGGGAGCAGGGCGGGGAGCGGCATGAAGCGAAGTTCAACCACACGCTCGATCCCGACGCGCAGCTGCTGCACGACTGGTTTGAGAGGATGTGCGAATCGGCGATCCTGCAAGCGGACCTGGAGCGGGCGGTGAAGTACGACCGGCTGGGCGTGAACCAGGCGATCCTGCGCATCGAGGCCGCGTGGGACCGCAAGCGCCTGGTGGGCGTGGATCAGTACGTTCCGCTTTTGAAGCGCGTGGCGGCCAACTCCGCCTATCTGAACATGGCGCGGGAGCGCGCCGAGAAGCTGCTGGCGCTTTTCCAGCAGGCTGAGGCGGCCGGGCAGGAGCCGGGCGCGGCAGAGGCGAAGCCGTGACGGCGCTGGTGTGGGCCCTGCTGCTGGCGGCGCAGCCGCCGGCGGCTTCCAATGCAGAGGACGAGCTGGACCGCGCCCTGGCGGAGGCGGGCACGAGCGTCATCGACTACGCGAGGGCGCTGGAGCGCCATCTGAAGCGTTATCCCGCTTCGCCGCAGCGCGCGGAAATCGAGCGCGTGCTGGCGCAGGCCGCCGCGGATCTGCGCGACCGCCGGCTGCTGCTCGAATACGGGGTTCGCGCTGTGGAGGCGGGCTCGCGCAGCTTGCAACTGCTGGACCAGGTGACGCGCGCATTGCTCGATTCGGGGGAGAAGCGGGCGCAGGAACGCGCGCTGCAATACGCGCGGCTGCTCGTGCAGGCGCTCGAGAAGGAGCGCGAGCAGCAGCTTCAAGGCGCTTACCGCCCGCTGGCCGGACGCCGCCTCGACGAGACCGAATACGCGCTGGCGCGGGCGCACACCATGGAGGCGCGCGCGCTCGACAATCTCGGGCGGACGGAGGAGGCGCTGGCGGCGGCGCTGGCCGGCTGGCAGGCGTGCCCGACCGTGGACAACGCGCGCGAACGGGCCAGGATTCTGGAACGCGCGGGCCGGTTGCAGGAAGCTCTGAATGCCGCTGCCGAGTCGATCGCGCTCGGTTCGGACCGCACGGGAGAGCCGGTTCCAAAGCGGGACCGCGAGCGGCTGGCCTCGCTGGCGCGGCGCGCGCGGGGCGACGAGACGGCCTTTGCGCGGCCGCTGCTGGACGCCTACGACCGCGTTGCCGCGCTTCAGGCGGCCCGGCAGCAAAGGCTGAAGGCGCTGGATGCGAACTTCGGCGCCCGCACGCCGGGCGAGTTCACCTTGACTGCCACGCAGGGCGAACCGCTGGCGCTGGCCAGCCTGAAAGGCAAGGTGGTGGTGCTGGATTTTTGGGCCACATGGTGCGCGCCCTGCCGCGCGCAGCATCCGCTTTATGAACAGGTGAGGCAGCGCTTTCGTGGCCGCAGCGACGTCGTGTTCCTGCCGGTGGCGACGGACGAGGAGCGGTCCGCCGTGGCTCCATTCCTCCAGAAGCAGGGGTGGGGGCCTCTTTCCTATTTCGACGACGGACTCGGTTCGCTTCTGAAGGTGAATTCCATCCCGACGACGGTAGTGCTGGACCGTCAGGGAAACGTCTTCAGCCGGATGAATGGATTCATCGCGGACCGGTTTGTGGAGATGCTGAGCGAGCGGATTCGCGAGGCGCTGGAGGCGCCTGCGCCGTGAGCTTCCGCCGCGTGATCCTCGTTGTGCTCGACAGTGTTGGCATCGGCGCCATGCCCGACTGGCGCGAATTCGGCGACGACATGCCCGGCGACACGCTGGGCCATTGCGCCGAACGGCGGCCTTTGCAGCTCCCGAACCTTTTGCGGCTGGGGCTGGCCAACATCCGCCCGTTCGCTCACCTGGCGCCCGTTGCGGAACCGGCAGCCTGCTACGGCCGCTGCGCGCTGGCCTCGCCGGGCAAGGACACCACCACGGGCCACTGGGAGCTGGCGGGCATCGTCCTTGAGAGGCCTTTCCCCCTGTATCCGAACGGATTTCCGCCGGAACTGATGCAGGAGTTCGAGCGGCGCACCGGACGTGGAACGCTGGGCAACAAGCCCGCCTCCGGCACGGAGATCATCCGGGAGCTGGGCGAGGAGCATATGCGGACGGGGAAGCCGATTGTCTACACGTCCGCAGACAGCGTCTTTCAGATTGCGGCGCACGAAGAGGTGATTCCGCTGGCAGAACTTTACAGGATCTGCGAAATCGCCAGGGATCTGCTGCGGGGGGAGCACGAGGTGGGGCGCGTGATCGCGAGGCCTTTCACCGGAGCCCCGGGGGCCTTCGTGCGCACGGCGAACCGCCATGACTACGCCGTTCCTCCGCCTGCGGGAATGCTGCTCGACCGCCTGGCCGAGCGCGGCGCTCCGGTGGCAGGGGTGGGAAAGATCGCCGACATTTTCCTGAACCGCGGCATCAAATTGTCCCTGAAAACGAAGAATAATGCGGACGGAATGGCGAGAATTCTGGAGGCGATGCGCGAGCTGCCGGGTGGGTTGATCTTCGCGAATCTGGTGGATTTCGACATGCTTTACGGCCACCGGAACGATCCCGAGGGGTACTCGCAGGCGCTGGAGGCGGTGGATGCATGGCTGCCATCGCTGGAGTCGGCCCTGGCGCCGGGCGACCTTGCCATTCTGACCGCCGACCACGGCTGCGATCCGACGACGCCGTCCACGGACCACAACCGGGAATACGTTCCGCTGCTGGCTTTCGGACCCGGCGCGGCGCGCGGACGGCAGCTGGGGCTGAGGGCGTCGCTGGCGGACATCGGACAGACGATCGCCGCGAACTTCGGCACGTCGACGCCCGCCGGCACGAGCTTCCTCAACACACTGGCGCCGTAAGGCCCAGGGGCGGGCGCGAAGCGATCAAACCTGCGCCGCCAGCGCATCCGGCGCACCGCTGCGGCGCTGGATCAGCCGGTCCCGGTGTTTCCGCAGGTAGTAGTCGATGGTTTCCACGCGCAGGCGGATGGACCCGGCAGGCTTGTTCTCGTCCAGGTCCTTGAAGCCGAAGTACGGCCGGCCGGCGGATTCGAGGATCTTCTGGATGAGCCTGTAGGCGGGCGCGTCGTGTCCGCAGCGGAAATTGGACAGCTCGACGCCGATCAGGTTTGGATGCCGGGCGACGAATTTCGCAGCCCAGACTTTGTGGGAGGTGCTTGCCGAGTAGGAATGCTGCCAGACGTCGTCGATATCGAGCGCATGGCCGTCTGCGAAGACGCGTTCCAGAATGTCGGCGTCCACCGGCAGGAAGGACTGTGAAAGGACAGGGTAGCCGCGGCTCTGGAATTCTTCCGGGATGCCGTGATTCAGGCCGGGATCGTGGTGGTAGGGGCGGCCCAGGATCACGATGCCGAGGCGCCCTTCGGCCTCGAGCCGCTCGATCACCTCGCGCGTGGCGACGCGCATCCGCTCCATCCAGGCGCGGTGGGCGGCATGGGCAATCTCCAGCGCGGCGGCGTTTTCCTCTTTGTCCACGCCCAGCACCGGCGCCCAGCACTCGAGCATTTGTCTGGCCAGCAGCGCCTTGTCGCGCAAGTCCACAAGCGGGCGGAGAAAGCGGATGCCGCGGCGCGCGAACTCGTCGGCGCCGATCCGGAAGACCGCCTGCACCATCAGCGGCGTAGCAATCACGGTGGGGCAGGCATTGGAGCCGAGCGAACTTTCCAGGTGCGTTCCCAGCACGTCGAACATCGGCATGAAGAGGATCTGGAAGGGCCGGCGCGGGCAGTGCACCGAGAGCAGGTTCCAGACGTGCGCCGCGGCCACTTTGGAGGGGAAGCAGGGATCGATCACGCCGCGGCCCATGGCAGCCCGGTACAGCGCGTCCGATGTGTAGTCCGACCAGAGAATGTTGTCGCGGAGAATGCCCAGGCTTTCGAGGTAAGCCGTGAAGAAATTGCCGTAAATATATTGGTAGGTAACACGCGGAATGGCGATCCGGATTCTGGCCCTTTCTGCCAGCAGACGGTCCCGTTTGCGCAAAAGAAACCGGGGCGCCGGCCGGGCCACCCGGGGAGGGGGCGCCGGAGAATGCCAGCACGTGCGGGCCGCCAGGGCCACCAGGTTCGGATTCTCGCGCCGGAGCTTTTCGGCGGCGGCCAGAATGCGCCGGACTCCGGCGGGGTCTTCGGCGGCGCCCTTCTCGCAATTGGCCACGACCAGCCGGCCGGCGTCCCCGCCAATCTCGTAATCCAGGAATGTCCGGATACAGGAGTTGGCGCAGAAACGGCAGCGGGTTTTCTCGCCGGAAAACGAACGGAACTGAAGCTGTTCGATCGCCTCGAGGCCCGGAAATTGCGTCGTATGTCCAGCCGCCCAGAGATCGCGCGCCTCGAGGGCGGCGCCGATGGCGCCGGCCTCGCCGCAGAAAGGGTGCACGGCGATTTCCAGATCCGCGCCGGCGCCCGCGTGGTTCCGCAAAAAGTCCACCTGCGCTTTGACGGCAGCGAGATTCTTCTGCGTGCCGCCCTGGAGCAGGAAGCGGCGGCCGAGCTGCCTCGGATTGCGAATTTTGGCGACCTTGATCCAGATGTTCTTAGCCAATACGGCGGCCAGGCCGGCGAGGATTTCCTCCTGTGTCCAGCCCTGGCGCTGGAAGTTGACGATATCGGCCTGAAGGAAGATTGCGCACCCCGGGGTGAACTGCGGCATGCTGCGGGCCTGGAAGGCGCACTCCGCATAGGCTTCCAGGGGCACGCCAAAGGAATGCGCCACGGCCTGCAGGAAGTAGCCGTTGCCGGCGGAGCATTGAGTGTTCAGCAGGAAGTCCTTCACCTGCGGGCCGCGCAGCACGATAATCTTGATATCCTGCCCGCCGGCATCGGCGATCACATCGACGCCGGGCATGACATGCATGCCGGAACGGGCGTGGGCGGCCGTCTCCACCACTTCCACGTCAGCGCGCAAGACACGGGACAGCACATCCTTCGCATAGCCGGTGACGGCAGCGCCCAGCACGTGCAACTCCGCGCCCTGCCTGGCGGCAGACTGCCGCAACTCGGCCGCAATGTGGCGGCAGTCGTCCAGCGGGTTGCCGGCCGAGAGCCGGTAGCTGGAGGCACGAACTGTGCCCCACTCGTCGATGAGCACCGCCTTGGTGGACGTGGAGCCGCCGTCGATGCCGAGGAAGACACGGCAGCGTTCTCCGGGTTCGAATCCGCGCACGGGCTGCGGCGGGGGCCGGTATTGATCGAGGAACTCCGACAGCTCGCGGTCCGATCCGCGCAATCCGGCCAATCCGTCGCGCCGGGCGCGGGAAGCGCGGCTCCATGCCAGGAACTGCGTGTAGCCACGGCAGGCGCTTTGTCCCTCTTCCTCGCGGGCGGACTCGACGGCGCCGAGAGCGGCGAAATACAGCGCATCGTCAGGGCAGAGAACCAGGCTGTCAGCGGAGGTTCCGGCCGGCAACTCCACGCCCCGTTCACGCCACTGGCGATCCAGATGCGCGCGCCAGGCCTCGCGCAACCCGGGCAGGTAATGATTCGGCCCGCCCAGCAGCAGCACGATGGGCAACAGCACCCGGCCGCGGCACAAGACCGAAAGGTTCTGGAGCACGATAGCCTCAAACAGGGAAGCGATCAGCTCGGCTGCCGCCACGCCCTTTTTCTGGAGGCTGTTGATGTCGCTTTCGGCGAACACGCCGCACTTGCCGGCCACCGGATGCAACGGCACGCCCGCGTAGCGGTACTGCGAGAGCTCGCTCTCGCCGATCCGCAGCTTGGCGGCGATCTTGTCGATCACGGCGCCGGTACCGCCCGCGCAGACGTCGTTCATCGTTGACGTCTTCTTCCGCCCGCCGCCGGGCAGCGGTTCGAAGAAGATCATCTTGGCGTCCTGTCCTCCAAGCTCCACCACGGAGAGAACATCCGGGAAGCGCTTTTCCACTGCCAGGGCCACGGCGGCCACTTCGGAAATCCTCCGCGCCCCCGCCGCCGGTGCAAATGTCGCGGCGCCGGAGCCGGTCATCACGACTTCCAGCGCTTCGCCCGCAGGGCCAAACTGCTCTTCGATCCGCTTCAGAAAGGCGGCTACCATCTCCGCCTGCCGCGCCCCGTGGCGGCGGTAGTCGCGCCAAACCGGTTCGCCGCCTTCGGCAGGACAGACCACTGCCTTCACCGTAGTGGAACCGATGTCGACTCCGGCGATCCAGCTCAGCATCCCTCGTGCCTCATCCGTTCGGCGACATGAAGGACAAACTGCGCCGCCGTGCCAGCCGGCGGCGTTTTCCGGCGGAAGCGGTAGAACGGGCACTGCATCTCCGGCCGGGCGGCGACGAACCTCCGGATGTCATCCAGGGTGCGTCCCGTGGCGGCCAGGGCCTGCGCGAACTCCTCGCGGGCGCGGCGCCGGGCATCGGCCAGCGCCATCTCGACACGGTTCAGAGCGTTGGCTTCCGCCTCACCGAGCGTCTCCAGCGGCAGGAACACCAGTTCGGGATGCCTGGCCGCCAGGAGCGCCAGCACACCGTCGGATTGCGTCGCAGGCATGCAGCCGAACGGTTTCACGGAGATGAACATGTGGCAGTTGCGCTCCTCGGCAGCCTCCAGCGCCCGCCCGGCCACCAGGTGGCCTTCGCCGCCGCGCGCCAGCACGTCGTAGCAGGCGGACGCCAGCCTTCCGACTTTCTCCTGATCCTCGGGCTCGCCCGCCAGCCCGCCCAGCCGCTGCGCCGCCACGCGATATTGCCACGTCCAGAAGGCAGAGCAAAACCCAAGGAGCGCTTCCTTTTTCCGGTAGCCCGGACGGAGCCCCTTGCGGCGGCGGTTGTTCAGCCGGGCTTCGTACAGCCAGTAGAGGATGAGATTCGTGATGGGATCGACGCGGACTTCGGCGCCATGGCGCTCCAGGTAGCGGTAGAGTTCGTAGTTGGCCTCGCCTTCCGAGAGCGCGGAGTAAAACTCGCCGGTCACTTTCGCCACCGGAAGCACGCGGAGCCAGTCGACGCGCACCTGCGCAAGGCGCTTCCGGCACTCCTCCAGCGCCTCCTTCCACTCCGGTCCGCGCAAATGGTGGCGGATCTTCCACAGAATGAGGAGCCATCGCGCCAGGCTGCCGCGCGGGATCTCGCGGAACGGCTCATACTTTCCCTGACTCTTGAGATGCCTTGCAAGCGCCGCCAGCACGTCCGCCACGGCGGCATCCGCAGCGCCGGGTTCGGCCTCGAACGGGCGAATGCGGTAGCTGAGATCGAAAAGAATATCGCCCAGGATCAGGGCGTTCAGCATGCCCAGACCGAAATTCAGCGTGAATATCAGCCCGGGATGCCGGGAACCCTCGCGAATGGCCGCGGCGGCAAGGAAGGTAAGCACGCGGAAACCCGGGAATCCGGCATCTTCGAGCGCCTGGCGGTACTCGGATTCATACATTCCGAAGCGGCAGGGGCCGCAACCCCCGATGGTGAAATAAACAAAGCGGTCAACGATTTCCCCTGCGGAAAGGCCGTCTCTTTGCAAGTCCCGCAAGAAATCGATCAGATTCCCGGCCGTGTAATAGTTCGGATTGCACAGGCCGTGATTGCAATATTCCACGCCTGTCTCGTAGTTGGCCCGCCGCGGCGTCGGCAGCGCCCGGCACAGATAGCCGCAGCCCTGAAAGACAGCCTCGATCAACGCGTCGTGCTTCGGGGTCAGATTGCCGAACAGAATGGTCGTGGAGGCTGCATCTGCCTCGGTGAAGGGGCGCTGTTCGGGAGCCCGAAAGTGCGCCGCCTGGCGGCGCATCGCTGACAGCACATGGAATTCCGAGGAGGGGGTGAAGGAAGAACTGGAATGGAACGCGCCCGGCGTTGGGGGCATGATGCACCCTCCGAAATCCGGCTTCAGTCAGTTCCAGTCTCCGGGCGCCAGCCGCGCACCCAGGCGGCCCCGCCCGCGTGAGTGTTCAGGATTCTGATCTCCAATTTAGCCGAACCGCGCCCACCGGGGAAGGGCTTTCGGCGGTTATTCGCTTGGCAAATGCCGGCACGCGCTTCAGGCGCCGGCCGGAACGGCAGCTCTCGCCGCCAGAGCTTTCAACTCCCGGCGCACTCGCACCACCTCGCCAACCACAATGACAGCGGGATTGCCCACAGCGACACCGCCCGCAGCCACGGTTTCGAGATCAGAGGTGACGACGCGCTCCAGCGCCAGCGTGCCGTTTTCGATAAAGGCCACCGGCTGGCCCGGGTTGCGTCCCGCTTCGATCAGCCGTTTTGCAATTTGCGCTCTTCTCGCCACGCCCATCACGATGATCAGCGTGTCGACGCGCGCCAGCGCCGTCCAATCCGGCTCGTCCTCGCCGCAGGCGTGGCCGGTGACGACGGCGAAGCTGCGCGCCGCGCCGCGGCAGGTTGGCGGGATGCCCGCCAGCTCCGGCACCGCGAGGGCCGAGGAGATGCCGGGCACGACCTCCACGTTCCAGCCGCGTTCGCTCAACCAGAGCCACTCTTCCGCGCCGCGTCCGAAGATACAGGGGTCGCCGCCCTTGAGCCGGACGACGTTCCTGTAGCGGCGGGCGAAGGAGTCGAGCTGCACAAGGATGCGCGCCTGCGTCTCCTCCTGCCGCCCGTGCTCCTTGCCGGCGTCCACCACCAGCGCGCCGGGTCGCGCCATGGCCAGCACTTCGGCCGAGACGAGCCGGTCGTAGAGCACGACGTCGGCCTCGGAAAGGATGCGCGCCGCGCGCAGGGTGAGCAGATCCGCGCGGCCCGGTCCCGCGCCCACGAGATAGATGGTGGATGCGCCCGTCATCGCGCGAACCCCCGCAGTCCTTCCCACAGCAGTCTGGAGCCGAGGCCGAACATAAGCAGTGTCAGCGCCGCGCGGAAGGGGCGCGCGGGCAGGAATGCGGCCAGCCCCGCGCCCGCCAGGGCGCCGGGAATGCCTCCCAGGCAGAGCGCACGCAGCGCCTGCGCATCCACATGACCCGCAGAAAAGTGCAGACTGCCCGCGGCGGCGGCAATCGCGAGTCCGAACAGAAGATCCGTGCCCACTACGACCGCGGGCGCCGCCTGCGTGCAGTTCATCAGAGCCAGATTGCCCAGCGCGCCCGCGCCCGCCGAAGAGAAGCCCACCTCGATGCCGATGGGCAGCCCGATCCAGGCGAGCCAATGCCGCCGCGCCTTGCGTGGCGTGTCCGGCGCGATGCGCCGCAGCCAGCGGCACATCTGGATGAGCGCCAGCACGACGATGGTGAGTCCCACCAGCGCCAGCACCGCCGAACGGAGGTCACCCCGGACCAACCAGCGGTGGACATACACGCCTGCTGCGGCGCCAGGAAGACCGCCCGCCAGCAGCAGCGCGGCGGCGCGGTAGTCCACCTGCCTTCGCACCACATACACGGGAGCGGCCAGCAGCTTCACCGCCGTGACAAACAGAAGCGCGGTGCCAACGGCGGCAGCCGGCTGCATGCCAAAGGCGAGGATCAGCAGAGGCGTCATCAGCACGCCGCCACCCACGCCGGTGAGTCCCACGGCGAGCGCGACAAGAAAACCAGCCAGCGACATCATGGGTCAAGCCTCCCGGTCGAAGGTGTGGATGCCGCACTCGAGCTTGGCGCCGCCCCACCGGCCCGAGCGCGGGTTGGCAGGATCCAGCGGCTTGGCCGTGCAAGGCGCGCAGCCGATGCTGGCGTAGCCTTGCGCGTAAAGCGGGAGCACAGGGATGTCATTGGCCACGCAGTAGGCGAGCACGTCTTTCCAGGCCCACGCCGCCAGCGGGTTGAGCTTCACGATCACGCGCCCCGAGGGCAGCGTGTGCCCCTCTTCCAGCTGCAGGTGGCGCCGCGTGGGCGATTGCTCTCGGCGCAGTCCGGTGATCCAGAGGTCGAACGGCTCGAGCCCTTTCAGAAGGGGCTCCACCTTGCGCATCCGGCAGCAGGCGGCAGGATCAATTTGATGCAGGATGCCGAAGCGCGCCTCGTGCTGCGCACGGGGCAGCTCGGCCTGCAAATTCACCAGCCGCAGACCCCAACGCCGCGCCATTTCGTCGCGGTAGGCGAGCGTCTCCGGGAAGTGGTATCCGGTTTCGAGAAACAGCACGGGCAATTGCGGCGCGAACTGCCGCGCCAGATGCAGTACGGCCATGTCTTCGGCCTGGAAGCTGCACGTCAGGCACGCCCGTTCGCCGTGGCGTGAGAGCGCTGTCTGAAGAGTGTTGCGGGCCTCGTCCAGCGGGTTCATGCGGCATTCTCCTTTCGCCCCTGTCCCAGGATGGCCTCCACCTCTGCGCGGGCTTCGGCGTTCCGCCCGTCGCGCAGCAGCGCGAGAGCCGGGGAATCGACGATGCGGTACCAAAGGCGGCGGCGGGTGGAGAAGTCCGGAATTGCGCCGGCCATGCGGCGGCGCAGATCCGCGGCCATCTCGAGAAACTTTGCGTAGTGCGGTCCGAATTCCGCAGCAAACTGCTCCCGCAGGCGCACGGCCAGCGCGGGGCAGCGGCCGCTGGTGGAAACGGCGATCAGCAGATCGCCCTGCCGGTGGACCGACGGCAGGATGAAACGGCAGTGCGCCGGATCGTCGGCGGCGTTGAACAGAACGCCGAGCCGCTCCGCCTCGCGCGCCAGTTGCGCATTGCGAGCGCTGTCCATCAGCGCGCTGATTGCCAGGCGGAATGCCTGCAGGTGTTCCGGGCCCGGGTCGCGCTCCAGCCACTCGATCCGCCCGGCGTCCGCCAGTTCGTGCAAGGCGGGCGTCAAAGAAGGGGCGATCACGGTGATGTCCGCTTCCGCCGCGAGCAACGTGCGGACCTTCTCTTCCGCCATCGAGCCGCCGCCCAGTACGGCGCAGGGCCAGCCGCGCAGGTCCAGCATCAGGGGAAACAGCGCCCTCATTGCGGCGCCTCCAGGAAGCGCGCCCGCAGCGCATCGACGCCGGCGCGGTGGCAGTAGTCGCCGAAGGACTCGCCGGGCAGCCGCTCGTCAGCCCAGGCCTTCAACAGCGGGCGGAGCGTCTCGCCGAGCTTTTCCTGCGGCACGTTGTGCGTGTAGAGCGCTGCCAGCCGCGTCGCCAGGGGAGAGCCGCCCAGGTACAGGCTGTAAAGCTTCGGGCTCTGGCCCACCACGCCGATCTCCGCCGTATAGGGCCGCGCGCAGCCATTCGGGCATCCGGTCATGCGGAAGTGGATGCGCTCCTCCTCCACGCCGGCGGCGCGGGCCTCGCTCAGAATGGACTCGGCCACAGAAGGCAGCACGCGCTCGCTGTCGGTGAGCGCGAGTCCGCAGGTGGGCAGGGCGGGGCAGGCCATGGAGTAGCGCAGCAGAGGGGGAAGATCGGCCGGCAGAGGGACGCCGTGCCGGCGGAGGATCTGCTCGAGCACCGGCTTCTGCTCCTCGCCGAGTCCGGTGAACAGGAGGTTCTGCTGCGGCGTAATGCGGAGTTGTGGCTGGAGCGCCTCCACGGCTGCGGCGACGCCGTCCAGGATCGCACCTGCCAGCCGCCCGCTCACGACGCGGAGGCCGAAAAACCAGCGCGTCGCGTCCTGGCGGTGCCAGCCGAGCCAGTCTTCGTGGCGTTGCCAGACGAGCTGGCGCGGCGGCGCGGGCGTCCAGCCGAGGCGCGAGGCCAACTCCTGCCGGAACCATTCGACGCCGCGTTCGGCCAGGATGTATTTCAGCCGCGCGTGGCGGCGGTTTGAGCGGTCGCCGAAATCGCGGTGGATCGAGACCACTGCCCTGGCGACGTCGAGGCACTGATCGGGACGGATGAAGCCGACGGGGTCGGCGGCGCGTGGATAGGTGTTGCGGTCGCCGTTGGTCTGTCCCATGCCGCCGCCGGCGAGGAAGGTGAAGCCCGCCACCTCGCCGTGCTCGATATGGGCCACAAAGGCCAAGTCCTCCGAATAAACGTCGGCGGTGTTGTCGCCCTCGCGCGTAAAGGCGATTTTGAATTTGCGCGGCAGGTAGGTTTCGCCGTAGAGCGGCTCGGTTTCTTCCTCCGGCGAGACCAGGGATGCGGCGCGCTCGCCGTCGAGCCAGATCTCGGCATAGGCGCGTGTCCTCGGCTTCAGAGCGTGATCCACCAGCCGCACCCAGTGGTCCAGGCTGCGCGCTTCGGGCGAATCGAACGGGGCCGCCGTGCACACGACGTTGCGCACAACGTCGCCGCAAGCGGCCAAAGTGTTGAGCCCGGCCTGCTGGATGGAGCGGATCAGGGCGCGCAGGTCGCGCTTGCCCACGTAGTGGTATTGCACTCCGCCGCGGGAGGTCAGCCGCAGGGTGCCATCGCCGACGGCGCCGGCCAATTTCCGGAGGGCGAGGAACTGCGCCGCTTCGAGACGTCCGCCGGGCACGCTGACGCGGACCATGCAGGAGTAAACCTTCTGCGCCTGCGCTTTGCGCACGTCGCGGTCGTGCTGCTGGTAGATGCCGTGGAACTTCAGCAGCAGGACGCTCTCCTTGCCGAACTGGGGCGCGTCGCCGGCCAGTTCACCGGCGATCGAGCCGCGCAAATGGCGGCTGGCCGCCTTGATCTTTTCCGCCGCGGAAAGCGGCCGCGTTTCGTGCATCGTCAGATTCCCTCCCCGGCAGTGAATTCTTCGCGGCCGGCGAGGATGCCGCGCCGCCGCAGCTCTCCCAATGCGGATTCGACGACGGCTTCGGCTTCCTCCGGGCGCTCCTGCGAGGGCAACGCCACCACGGGGAAGCGCCCCGTGCCGCTCGCGCGAGACGCGATGACGAGCAGGCCGGCCTCCAGAAGCGGCTCGAGCGGAGTCACCGGCGGATCGAGCAAGATGACGTCGGCGCCATGCTCGAAGAGCCGCCGTTCGAGCCCGTGGGCGGCCGCCGAGTGGATGTCAGCCAGGATGAGCGCGCCGGTGTGCCCGCTGCGCTGCGCGCGTTCGGCCGGCGTCACGCGCGAGGCGCGGAAATGCTGCGCCGCAGCGCGGCGGGACTGCGGATCCTCTGCCGCAGCTTCGATCATTCCCGCCGCGATGGTCCGGTTGGTGTGGGGCTCGATGATCACGAACGCGCCGTTGCCGCGCACGTCCGCGTAACGGTCGAACGCCAGGGGCCGGGAGGTCTCCCACTCGACCAGCCCGATTTCGCTCCAGCCGAGCGAAGAGGCGGAGCGTTGCTCCAGCGTGGTGATGTCCACCGCGTGGAGCACGGCGAGGGCGCGCGCCTGCACCTCTTGGGGCCCGTGGCGCAGCAAATATGTTTTGCCGGGATCGAGCAGCTCGGTGCTCATCCACACCGTATGGGCTTCGAACCGGCGGCTGAACGCGGGCGGTTGCGCTGCGCCGGCGAGCGTGGAGCCGCGCGAGACATCGATCTCGTCTTCGAGCACCAGCGTGACCGACATCGGCGCCACGGCCTCTTCCAGGTCGCCGTCGAAGGTGACAATCCGCTTGACCACCGTGCGGCGGCCCGAAGGCAGTTCAACCACTGTGTCGCCCGGCTTCACGCGTCCGGAGACGATGCGTCCGGCGAAGCCGCGGAAGCCGTCGTACGGGCGGACCACCATCTGCACGGGAAGGCGGAAGGGCCCGCGGCAGACCGACGCCGCAGGCTCTATGCCTTCGAGGAATTCCAGCAGGGCCGGCCCCTCGTACCACGGCATGCGCGCGGACCGCTCCACCACGTTGTCGCCTTCCAGCGCGCTGACAGGGATGAAAGACATGCGCGCGCCGCGCAGCCGTGGCGCGAGGGACTGGAACTCCCTGCGGATCGATTCATAGACGTCGCGGCTGTAGCCGACCAGGTCCATCTTGTTCACGGCGACCACCAGCTCCGGCACGCCCAGCAAGGCAGCGATGAAGGCGTGACGGCGCGACTGCGCCAGCAGGCCCTTGCGCGCGTCCACCAGGATCACGGCCACGTCGGCTGTGGACGCGCCCGTGGCCATGTTCGGCGTGTACTGTTCGTGCCCGGGCGTGTCGGCGAGGATGAAGGTGCGCCGCGGCGTGGAAAAGTAGCGGTAGGCGACGTCGATCGTGATGCCCTGCTCGCGTTCGGCGCGCAGCCCGTCGGTCAGCAGCGAGAGGTCGACGGCCCCGCCTGAGCGGTTCACCGGGCTCTTGCGCACCGCCTCCAGCTGATCCTCGTAAACGCTGTGCGTGTCGTGCAGGAGCCTTCCGATCAGCGTGGACTTGCCGTCGTCCACACTGCCCGCCGTCGAGACGCGCAGCATGGAACGTTCGTCCTCGCGCCTGAGGAAATGCGCGAGCGGCAACACGCGCGCCACTGTGTCCGCGGAAGCTGCCATCAGAAGTATCCCTCCCGTTTTTTCAGCTCCATGGAGCCGTCCTGGTCGTGGTCGATGACACGGTTCTCTCGTTCGGAGCGGCGGAACTCGCGCAGTTCGGCGATGATCTTGTCCACCGTGTCCGCCTTGGAGCGAATGGCGCCGCTGCAAGGCGTGCAGCCCAGCGTGCGCAGGCGGCACATCACCCGTTCGCTTTTCTCTCCCGGTAGCAGCCTGACGCCGGATTCGAGCAGGATGAGCGTTCCGCCGCGCACCACCACGTCGCGCGGCTTGGCGAAGTAGAGGGGCACCACGGGAATGTTTTCCAGAGCGATGTAGCGCCACACGTCGGCTTCGGTCCAGTTCGAGAGCGGGAAAATCCTCATGTTCTCGCCGGGATCGACGCGCCCGTTGTAGGTAGACCACAGCTCGGGGCGCTGCGTTTTTGGATCCCAGTGGCCGTTGGAGTCGCGGAAGGAGAACACGCGTTCCTTGGCGCGCGAGCGCTCCTCGTCACGCCGCGCGCCGCCGAAGGCTGCGTCGTAGCCGCCCTCCTTCAGCGCCTGCACGAGCGCCTGCGTGCGGAGCAGCTGACAGCAGCGCGCCGTGCCGAGGTCATAAGGGTTGGCCCCGCGCTCCACCGCCTGCCGGTTGGTGTAGACCACCAGGCGCGCGCCGATCTCGCGGACATGACGGTCGCGGAACGCAAGGATCTCGGGATACTCGTAGGTCGTGTCGATGTGCAACAGAGGGAAGGGAACCGGCCCCGGCCAGAAGGCTTTCCGTGCGAGGTGCAGCAGGACGGAGGAGTCTTTGCCGATGGAATAGAGCAGCACAGGACGGGCAAACTGCGCCGCGCCCTCCCGCAGGATGTGGATGCTCTCGGCTTCCAGCCATCGCAGGTGAGCCAGCGAAGTGTCGCCGTTGGAACCCATGGCGACAGCATAGACTATCTACCCAATTCCTAGCAACATTATGCACTTTGAAGGGGACAGCCTGACACGGGCAATTCGCGTATTCTCCAAGGGGACGGAGCTCTTCGTCCCCTTGGTGGTTTTCGGCTCCCCAGCAATGCATGCCTTCGGGTTTGAACTCCAGGATCCAGCGCTACCGGGCCGGGGGGTGCAGATCCAGCTTGCCTTGGTTCATTCGAAGCAACGCAAGTTATTGATAAATAATTAGAAATACGCTATTCTCACCTGGCGGTTCGAGAAGTGTACGCGAACCCTCTCTGCGAATCCGGGGTCAGTTTCAAAATCGCGATGGCTCTTCCTCCTCAGGCCATGGCTTGGTAGGTAGCAGGTCGCCGGTATAGCCAATGCGACCCGATGGAGCGAGGGGCGGGGTACCAAGGCCGGAAGCTGGATTTGACCTTGCCTATGCGCGCCAGCCGATCGCAAGAGGGTGAGAGATGGCAGGGGGTGGTCGGGTTTCGCCTGGAGCCGCCGGGTTCGTCAGGTGGACAGGCGAAGGAGGGCTGGAAGTTGTGTGCCGATGGATGGTACAGGGCTCTTCAGCTCATCGAGCCGTTCAAGCAACTTCTCGTCTGACAACAGGTTGGCGGCGCAGAGGCGCGCACGGGTCATCCGAAGAGCCCACCCAAGGCGTCCGCATGGTAGTCGGTTCGGCGGGGCTCGGACAACGTCTGGCAGCGCCCTGGCCCATGATTCCTGAACTGGCTTCAAGGCGGCTGGAGCAGCGATGCCCGCTTCGGAATGGAGGAAGGGGCGGCGGAAGGATGGCAGATGAACACGCGAGGGCAAATCTCGCGAAACCGTCAGAGCGCTCCGTCCCCTTGGAAAATACGCCAACTGGTCGTGTCAGGCTGTCCCCATCGGGAGGAAGAGTGAGTCCCAAGGGTATTGTTTGAGGAAGCGGATCAGGGTGCGCTGGGCGGGCAAGGCATGATGGCCGCGCGCCAGGGCGTAGCCGACGCGGCGGACGGCCTGCGGCTCGAGCGGAAGGAAGCGGCAGCCGCCGTTGCGCCGTGCGGCCGTGGCCGGGACCAGGCTCACTCCGAAGCCGGCTTCCACAAGCGCCAGCAGGCTGTCGAGCTGGTCGGATTCGAACCAGGTCTCGAAGTCGGCGCGCGCCCGGGTGCAGGCCTCCAGAACGTCCTCGCGCAGACAGTGCCCCTCGCGCAGCAGCAGGAGCTTCTCGCCTTTCAGCTTCGCCAGCGTCACCGGGCCAGCGCATGCCATTTCGTGCTCCTTGGGCATGGCTGCCAGCAGCGGCTCGCGGAACAGCTCGCTGCAGACGATCTCGTCGTGCTTGAGGGGCAGGGCCACCAGGGCCAGGTCGAGTTCGCCCAGCCGCAGCTTTTCGATCAGGCGTTCGGTGACCTGCTCGTGAAGCTCCAGTGTGATGTCCGGGTACTTCTGCTCGAACTCGCGCACGGCGGGCGCGGCGGCGCCCGGCAACAAGGTGGGAATCACGCCGAGCCGGACACGGCCGCGCTCGGGCGACTTGCCCGCTTCCACGGCCTGCCGCGCCATTTCCATCTCGCGCAGCACCGCTTCGGCGTGCGGCAGCAGGGCCTCGCCGTGCGCGGTCAGCCGCACGGCCCTGCCCAGCCGGTCAAACAGCGGCACGCCGAGGTCGTCCTCCAGCCGCCGGATCATCTGGGACAGCGACGGCTGGGCGATGCCCTCGGCCTCGGCCGCCTTCACGAAGCTGCCGGCGCGGGCCACCGCCAGAAAGTACCGCAACTGTCTTGCTTCCATGCCTATCCCAGAGACTACAGGCATCCGGCGCCGGGAATCAACGCCGGGCCGGACATGGAAAAGGCCGCCCGGAGCGCCGGGCGGCCTGGGACAAAACCGGAGAGATCCGTTTCAATCAGATCTTGGCTTCCTTGTACTCCACGTGCTTGCGGATCTTCGGGTCGTACTTCTTGAGGACGATCTTCTCCGTCTTGGCCTTGGGGTTCTTGGTGGTGGTGTAGAAGTGACCCGTGCCTGCCGAGGAGACCAGCTTGACGGTGATGCGCGGCATGAGAACCTCCCGGAACTAGAACTTGACGCCCTTGGCGCGGAGCTCCGCCAGCACGGCGTCCACGCCCTTCTTGTCGATGATCCGGAGCGCGCGGGCGCTCAGGCGCAGCCGGACAAAGCGCTTCAATATGGGCGACCAGAGCCGCTTCACGTGCAGGTTCGGCTCAAAGACGCGCTTGGCGCGGTTGTTGGCGTGCGAGACGCGGTTGCCGCTGGCCGGCTTCTTCCCTGTGACAGGGCAATATTTCGACATGGCCTTCTCCAGATCCGTACTTCAGGGAGTGGGGAATGCAGGCGATTCCTTCCACTCAGTATACAAGGGCGGGCGGCCCCGTGACAAATCCGTCAGCGCTTGAGGGCGTAGGGCTTTTCCGGATCGACGCCCAGTTCGATCAGGGCGCGTCCGGCTTCCTGCGGGCTCAGCTCGCCCCACCGCGCCAGTCGTTCCACCGCCGCCGCGGCGATGGACTCGGCGTCCACTTCGAAGAAACGCCGCAGGTAGGGGCGAGAATCGCTCCTTCCGAAACCGTCCGTGCCGAGCGAGACGAGCCTTCCGGCGAGCCACGGCGCCAGCTGGTCGGCCAGCACCTTCATGTAATCCGACGCGGCCACGATCGGGCCCTCCGTGCCTTCTGCCACCTGCTGCACGAACGGCTTGCGCAGCGGCCCGGCCGGGTGCAGACGGTTCCACCGCTCCGTTTCGAGCGCCTCCGCCCGCAGCCGGTTGTAACTGGTCACGCTCCAGACGTCGGCGGGAATCTGGAATTTCTCCCACAGGAGCTTCTGGGCCCGAAGTGCCTCGTTGAAGATGGAGCCGCTGCCCCAGAGCTGCACACGGGCGGGCCCGTGCTCGCTGGCGCTGACGCGGTAGATGCCCTTCAGGATGCCCTCGACGACTCCCTCGCCCCCGGGCATCGGCGGCTGCACGTAGTTTTCATTGCAGATGGTGATGTAGTAGAAGACGTCCTCGCCCTCTCCGTACATCCGGCGCAATCCGTCCTGGATGATCACGGCCAGTTCGTAGGCGTAGGCCGGGTCGTATGTGATGCAATTGGGCACGGTTCCGAACAGCACGTGGCTGTGGCCGTCCTCGTGCTGCAATCCTTCGCCGTTCAGCGTGGTGCGGCCCGCCGTGGCGCCCATCAGAAAGCCGCGCCCGCGGGAATCGCCGAAGGCCCACACCATGTCGCCCACGCGCTGGAAGCCGAACATCGAGTAGTAGGTGTAGAAGGGGATCATGGGCACGCCGTAGTTGGCGTGCGAAGTGCCGGCGGCGGTGAAGCTCGCCATCGAGCCCGCCTCGGTGATTCCTTCTTCCAGGATCTGACCGTCGCGGGATTCCTTGTAGTAGAGGAACTGCTCGCTGTCGACCGGCTTGTAGAGCTGGCCGCCGGGGGCATAGATAGAGATCTGGCGGAACAGGCTCTCCATGCCGAAGGTCCGCGCCTCGTCGGGGATGATGGGCACAATACGGCGGCCGATTTCGGGGTGCTTCAGCAACTGCTTGAGAATGGCGACAAACGCCATCGTGGTCGACACCGGGCGGCCGCTGCTGCCCTTCAGCGACTCTTCGAAAAAGTCCAGCCCAGGCACAGACAGGCGCACCGGCGCCGCGGTGCGCGCCGGGAGGTATCCGCCCAGCGCCTCGCGCCGCTTGCGCAAGTACTGCATCTCTGGCGAGTCCTCGGGCGGGCGGTAGAAGGAGACGGTGTGAACGGTGGATTCGGGGATCGGGATCCGGAACCGCTGCCGCAGCTTCAGCAGCTCGTTCTCGTTCATCTTCTTCTGCTGGTGGGTGGTGTTGCGCCCTTCGGCGGCTTCGCCAAGCCCGTAGCCCTTCACCGTCTTGGCCAGGACCACCGTGGGCGAGCCGGTGTGTTCGAAGGCGCGCTTGTAGGCGTTGTAGACCTTCACCGGGTCGTGCCCGCCGCGAGGCAGGTTGGCCAGTTCCTCGTCGCTCATGTCGGTGACCACGTCGAGGAGCTCGGGGTACTTGCCGAAGAACTCCTGGCGGACGTAGGCGCCGCCGCGGGCCTTGAAGTTCTGGTAATCGCCGTCGACGCACTCATGCATGCGGCGGATGAGCAGGCCGGTCTTGTCCTTTTCGAGCAGCCGGTCCCAGCCGCTGCCCCAGATGACCTTGATCACGTTCCAGCGCGCGCCCCGGAACCAGCTCTCCAGCTCCTGGATGATGTTCGAATTGCCGCGCACGGGGCCGTCCAGCCGCTGGAGGTTGCAGTTGATGACGAAGATCAGGTTGTCCAGGTTCTCGTTGGCTGCGATTTGCAGCGCGCCGCGCGACTCGGGCTCGTCCATCTCGCCGTCGCCAAGGAACGCCCACACCTTGCGGTCGCTGCGCGCCAGCAGGCCGCGGTTTTCCAGATAACGCATGAAGCGCGCCTGGTAGATGGCGTTGATCGGGCCCAGCCCCATGCTGACGGTGGGGAACTGCCAGAAGTCGGGCATCAGCCACGGGTGCGGATAGGAGCTCAGCCCGGGCGTGTCGCGCAGCTCGTGGCGGAAGTTTTTCAGATGCTCCTCGGTGAGCCTGCCTTCGAGGAAAGCGCGGGAGTACATGCCCGGCGAGGCATGGCCCTGGAAGTAGACCAGGTCGCCCGGCTGGCGCCCTTCGGGCGTGTCGATGGCGGCGCGGAAGAAATGGTTGAAGCCCACTTCGTAGAGGGTGGCCGAGGAGGCGAAGGTCGAGATGTGGCCCCCGATGCCGTCGTCGTACTTGTTGGCGCGGACCACCATGGCCACGGCGTTCCAGCGCACCAGGCTCTTGATGCGGCGCTCGAGTTCGCGGTCCCCGGGATAGGGGATTTCCTCTTCGGCAGGGATCGTGTTCAGGTATGGCGTGTTGATGCCCGGAGCCGCAGGCACGCCTTTCAACGCGGCGCTGGTGGCCAGCCGCTCCAGCAGGAACCGCGCGCGCTCCGGACCGCCCTCTTCAATGACCTGATCCAGCGCTTCCAGCCATTCCTGCGTTTCGACAGGATTCAAGTCTTCCGGCTTTTCGATCTTGGATTTCAGCATGAGACCAGTAGGGGGAACTACAATCCCGATTCTAACCTGACCGGGCGGAAAACGCCTACACTCAGGTGATGCTTCCGGCCCGCGCCGGGAGACTGGAATCTTTGCGTTCCGGGCGCTTTGCATCCGGGCCGTAGCAGCGCTGGACAGCCTGGTAGATTTCGGCCTGAAATGCGGCCAGCGCTGGCACGGTCCTGCGGGCGGTCTCCAGACGCCCGGAGGTGAGCGCGACACGGTGCGGCGCACAGGGATTCTCCCAGCCCTGGCGGCCCCGCGCCAGGAAGGCGCGCACGGCGGCATCGGCGGCCTCGTGCAGCAGCCGGCGCGCATCCCGGGATCCCACGCCCGCAGCGCGGAGCGTCATGAGGGCGGAATCGAGGAGCGGCGTAAGCAGCCCGGCGGCCGTCTGGATGCCCAGCAGGGCCAGAGGCTTGCCGCCCGGGGCGAGTTCGAGACACCGGATGTGGCCCTCGGCCAGCCACTGCCGCGTCCGCCGCACGGCGCGCCGGTCGCCTTCCAGGATCACAACGTCGCGGGCGCGCGAAGGGACGGCCGTCACCGAGCAGGCCAGCGAACCGCCCTGCCGCAGCTCGTCCAGCGCCGAAGCCTCCTCGTCGGCGCCCAGAAGGACAAAGTGCGATCCCTTCCACGGCGCACCGGGGCGCAGCATCCCGAGCACGCGCTCCAGCGCCTCGCCGCCCGGCTGCAGGAGGATCAAGCCGCACGTGCGCAGCTCCTCCAGCCCGCCCGGAGCGCCGGCCCGCAGCGAGTTCGAATAACGCGAGGCCAGGCGGCGGTCGGCGGCCACCACCGGGCCCAGATGCCGCGTCAGCGCAGGCCGGCGCAGCAGGAGCGAATCAGTCATCCTCCCCGAGGCGATCAACCCCAACGGCTTCCACGGGCTCATAAGGACTCGGCGTGCGCAACGCCTTGATACGGTCACGATACTGCGCCGCCTTCTCGAATTCAAACGCCCGCGCCGCTTCGCGCATCTTCGTCTCCAGCTCCGCGATCAGCTTCTGGCGCTGCTCGGGGCTGAGCGATGCGGGCTCTTCGGGCGCCTCCTCAAGCGGAGGTGTCACGTAGTCGGCTTCGGCGATCCTCGCCAGCGTCATGTCGACGGGCTTGACGATGGTCTCCGGCGTGATGCCGTGTTCCTCGTTGCACTGCTTCTGGATGCGCCGGCGCCGCTCGGTCTCCTCGATGGCGCGCCTCATGCTGTCCGTCATCACGTCGGCGTAGAGGATGGCCTTGCCCTCCACGTTGCGCGCCGCCCGCCCGATGGTCTGGATCAGGGAGCCGGTGGAGCGGAGGAAGCCCTCCTTGTCGGCGTCGAGAATGGCCACCAGGGAGACCTCCGGCAGATCCAGCCCCTCGCGCAGCAGGTTGACTCCGATCAGCACGTCGATGTCGCCGCGGCGCAGGTCGCGCAGGATCTTCACGCGGTCCAGCGTCGACACTTCGCTGTGCATGTACGCGCAGCGCACGCCCAGCTCCGCGTAATACTCGCGCAAATCCTCGGCCATGCGCTTGGTGAGCGTGGTGACCAGCACGCGCTGCCCGCGCTCCACGCGGGAGCGGATTTCGCCCAGCAGATCGTCCACCTGCCCGCGAACCGGGCGCACCTCCACTTCGGGGTCCACGAGGCCTGTTGGGCGGATAATCTGCTCCACCACGATGCCGCCGGATCTGGTGAGCTCGTACGGTCCGGGCGTCGCTGAGACGTAGATCGTCTGGTGCACGCGGTGTTCGAACTCCTCGAACGTGAGGGGGCGGTTGTCGAGCGCGCTCGGGAGCCGGAAGCCGTACTTGACCAGGTTCTCCTTGCGCGAGCGGTCGCCGTGGTACATGCCCCCGATCTGCGGCACGGTCTGGTGGCTCTCGTCGATGATCATCAGCGCGTCCGGCGGCAGGTAGTCGAGCAGCGTCGGCGGCGGCTCGCCGGGCAGGCGCCCGCTGAAGTGGCGGGAGTAGTTCTCGATGCCGTGGCAGAAGCCCACCTGCCGGATCATCTCCAGGTCGAACATGGTACGCTGCCACACGCGCTGCGCCTCGACGAGCTTGCCTTGCTTCTCCAGTTCCTTCTTCCACCAGGCCAGCTCCTGCTCGATGCTGGCCAGAGCCTGCTCCCTCGTCTCCGCGCTCATCACGTAGTGCGTTTTCGGATAGACGGGCAGCCGCAGCAGGCGCTCCCTCACCTGCCCGACCAGCGGGTCGATGCGGCTCAGGCTTTCCACCTCGTCGCCCCAGAGTTCGATGCGGAAGGCGTCGTCCTCGTAGGTGGGCCAGATTTCGATCACGTCCCCGCGCACGCGGAAGGTTCCGCGCCGGAAGTCGTGGTCATTGCGCTCGTAGAGGATTTCGACCAGCTTGGAGAGGATCTGTTCGCGGGGAATGCGCTGGCCCTTTTCGAGCATCAGCAGCATTCCGTAGTAGGCCTCGGGCGAGCCGAGCCCGTAGATACAGCTCACGCTGGCCACGATGATGCAGTCCCGCCGCTCGAACAGGCTCCGCGTGGCCGACATCCGGAGCTTGTCGAGCTCGTCGTTGATGGTGGCTTCCTTTTCGATGTAGGTGTCGGTGGAAGGGATGTAGGCTTCCGGCTGGTAATAATCGTAATAGCTGACGAAATATTCCACCGCATTATGCGGGAAAAACGTCTTGAATTCCTGGTAAAGCTGGGCGGCGAGGATCTTGTTGTGGGCCATGACCAGGGCGGGCCTGCCGGTCTCCTCGATCACCTTTGCGATTGTGAAGGTCTTGCCGCTGCCGGTGACGCCGAGAAGCACCTGGTGCTGCTCGCCGTTTTCCACTCCGCGTACCAGCTGCCGGATCGCCTCGCCTTGGTCGCCCCGCGGCTGATAATCGATTCCCAGGCGGTAGCGGCTCATGATTTTCCGGAATTCACGTTGAATTCACACCCGATGATGGCGGTCAGCGCCAGCAGATACATCCAGACGCAGAGGGCGATCACCGCCCCGATGCTCCCATAGAGAACATTGTAATCCGCGATATTGCGGACATACCAGGCGAAGGCCGCGGTGAGCAGAAACCAGAGGGCCGTCGCCAGCAGGGCGCCGGGCCAGATGCGCCTCTTGCGGCCCGCCGCCGGGCCGAACCAGTACAGCAGGCCGGCGACCAGCACCATGGCCCCGCAGGCCAGCGCATAGCGGACCAGGCTGCCCAGCAGGCGCACGCCGCCTTCGAGAGACTGCGCCGCCTCGAGCACTCCGAGCCAGTGCAGCGACCAGTTCACGGCGCGGTCCCCGAAGACCATCAGCGCCGTCGCTCCCACCACCGGCAACAGTGAAACCAGCACCAGCCACAACGCGACCAGGCGGGTCACCACCACGCCCCTGTTCGCCTTTCCATAGGCGGCGTTGAAGGCCTCCATCAGGCTCACCATCACGCCGGAGGCCGCCCAGAGCGCCAGAACGGAGGCGGCGACGGGCAGCGCCAGAGGCCGCGCGCCGCGCTGCGCCACGTAGTAACGGATCAGCTCTTCCACACCGGACGGCGCCACCCGGAACAGCATGGCCGTGATGCGGCGGCTGACCGCTTCCGCGTTCATATGCACCAGCACTGCGGTGGTCGTGGTCAGAACGGGGAAGAAAGCCAGCAGCGCGGAATAGGCGGCCCCTTTTGCGTAGCCCAGCGCTCCGTGCCGGTAGGCCCCGGCCAGCGCGCGTCCCAGTCTCGCCAGAAGCAGGCGCATTTCGCGTCTCCGATTATCCCAGAAACGGGCCGCGCCGCCCGCCCCTTGGCAGGGGATTCCGGATCGGCGAGGATGAAAATGAGGTCCAGTAATGCCAGGCGTCCTCGTGCTCGCTGTCTTGCTGCTTCTCCCCGGCTTCGCCCAGACTTTGCACTCCCCGGTCAGTCTGCTTCCGGGCGGGGCCGCCCCGGCTTTCCAATATTTCGGTCCATCGCAAGGGCCAGCCAGCGGAGCGGCGGAGATTGTGCCCGTGGATGGGATGCCCTTCCAGACCGCCTGGAGGCTGCGCACGCTGTCGCTGCCGGAGACCGGAGGCAACGAGTGGGACCTGCGCATCCGGGCGCGCGGGGCTGTGGCGGTTGCGCAAGGCGACAAGATCCTGGCGGAGTTCTGGATGCGGTGCCTCGAGCACGCGGGAGGCGACTGCATCCTGCGTCTCAATGTCGAGCGGGACGGTTCGCCGTGGACGAAGTCCATCAGCGAGCCCTATCCGGTGGGCTCCGAGTGGCGCCGCTTCCGCGTGCTGTTTCCGATGCGCGAATCCTACACAGCCGGCGGCTACTGGATCGACTTCTGGATGGGCCAGCAGGTGCAGGCAGCCGAGGTGGGCGGCATCCAGTTGCTCAACTACGGGCCGGAGGCCACGGCGGAGGCGCTGGGGCTGGACCGGTTCTATGAAGGCGCCGCCGCGGACGCCGCCTGGCGCAAGGCCGCAGAAGAGAGGATCGAGCAGATCCGCAAGGCCGAAATGAGGGTTGTCGTGGTGACGCCGGAGGGCGCGCCCGTGCGGGGCGCGGAGATCCGCGCCCGCCTGAAGCGTCATGCCTTCGGCTGGGGCACTGCCGTGGCGGCGGAACGCTTGCTGGGGACAAGCGAGGACAGCATCCGTTACCGCGAGTTCATTCCCGCGAACTTCAACATGGCGGTGCTCGAGAACGATTTGAAGTGGGGCCCCTGGGAAGAAAACCGCAACCGGGCGCTCGACGCGCTGAACTGGCTGAGGGAGAACGGTGTGCGGCGCATCCGGGGCCACAACCTGGTGTGGCCGGGATGGCAGTGGATGCCCAGTGACGTGCGCAACCTGGCGGGGAACCCGGAGGCCTTGCGGCAGCGGATCCTTGCGCGGATCCGGGACGTGGCCGCGGCCGTGCGCGGGCAAGTGGTGGATTGGGATGTGGTCAACGAACCCGTGGCCAACCGCGACGTGCTGGACATTCTGGGCGACGAGGCGATGGTGGAGTGGTTCGCCGCCGCCCGGGAGTCCGATCCGGACGCGCGTCTGTTTATCAACGAGTACGCCATCCTCAGCTCCAACGGCGCCAACTTGCGCAAGCAGAACGCCTATGCCCGGATGATTGAAACCTTGCTGTCGCGCGGCGCGCCCGTTCAGGGCATCGGCCTCCAGGGCCACTTCGATTCGGCCACGCCGCCCGAGCGCATGCTGGAAATTCTCGACCGCTTCGCCCGCCTGGGCCTGCCCATCGTCATCACCGAATTCGATTTCGCCACCGACGACGAGGAGTTGCAGGCGCAATTCACGCACGATCTGATGACGCTTGCCTTCAGCCACCCGGCGGTGACCGACTTCCTGATGTGGGGCTTCTGGGAGGGCAGCCACTGGAAGCCTCCGGGCGCGATGATCCGCCGGAACTGGGCAGAGAAGCCGAACTACAGAGTATGGAGGGAGCTGATTTACGAAAAGTGGCAGACGGATGCGCGCGGCGTCACAGGCAGCAGCGGCGCGTTCTCCTTCCGGGGCTTCAAAGGCGAGTACGAGATCACAGTGAAGGCGGGCGGGAATCCGGTCGAGTTGACGGCGGAACTGGCCGCTGACGGGCAGGTGCTGCGCGTTCCAGTGGCCGGACCGGGCGGCGGGCAGCCGCCGCCGGAACCGGGGCGGCGAGGGGCTCCCCCTGTCAGGGGCCCGCGTTCGAGATAATCTCTTGCATGCGCATTCTGCTGTTCGCCGCGCTGCTTCTCGCTCCTGCCTTCGCCCAGCCGCTGCCACTGTCCGCGCCAGAGAAAGAGGGCTTCTCGCCGGCGCGGCTCGAACGCCTCCACCGCCGTTTCGAGCGTCTGACCTCATCCGGCGAACGCCCCGGCGCAATCACCCTGATTGTGCGCAACGGCCGCATCGTCGACTGGCGCACCTACGGGTTCCGCGACCTCGAGAACCGCCTGCCCATGGAGAAGGACACCATCGTCCACATCTACTCCATGACCAAGCCCATCACGTCGGTTGCCGTGATGATGCTGGTCGAGGAAGGCAAGCTCGCGCTCGAGGACCGCGTGGACAAGTACATTCCGGAGTTCAAGGGCCTCAAGGTGTACAAGGGCGGCACGGTGGACCGGCCGGAGCTTGCCGATCCGGCGCGCCCGATGACGGTGAAGCACTTGCTGACGCACACCAGCGGGTTCATCTACGGCTGGACGAACGACAACGTGTCGGCGATGTACCGCAAGGCGGATCCGCTCGGCGCGAAGAGCCTCAAGGAGTTCATTGAGCGGTTGTCCAAGCTGCCGCTTGCCTTCGATCCGGGCGAGCGTTACGAATACTCGGTCTCGATCGACGTGCTCGGCTACCTGGTGGAAGTGGTCTCGGGCGAACCCTTCGACCAGTTTGTCGAGAAGCGGATCACCGGCCCGCTGAAGATGGCCGACACGCACTTCCGGCTGCCCGAATCCAAGCGCCCGCGGCTGGCGAAGATCTACTCGCGGCGCGAAGGCAATCTCGTCGCGCAGCCGGGACTGCAAACCGGCGGCGTCCCATACGGCGGCATGGGGCTGTATTCCACCATCGGCGACTACGCCCGCTTCGCCCAGATGCTCGTCCACGGCGGACAGCTGGACGGCGTCCGGTTGCTGGGCCGGAAGACCGTAGATCTGATGATGATGAACCACCTGACAGGGCTTGCGAGGCCCACGATTGGCGGCGACGATGCCAACGGGTTCGGGCTGGGCGGAGCGGTGCGCATTGAACCGGCGCGCTCGGGACGGCCCGGCTCCCAGGGCCTGTTCGGGTGGGACGGCGCCGCCTCCACCTACTTCCGCGTGGATCGCCAGGAGAAGCTGGCGCTGCTGCTGTTCCTTCAGTGGATGCCCTTTGATCAGCCGGCGCTGAATCTCTTCGAGACACTTGTTTATCAAGCGCTTGAATAAGGGCGGGCCCCCGGCTGGCGGCTTTTGCCTTTTGTTCGCGATGCGCTGAAAGACCCGGCCAGCATCGGAATGTGAAACGCAGAAGTAACGAAATCTTCATGTCCGTGCGCTAATCTAAGGCTGATGGCGGCCATCGGCCGTCCAACCCAGTCTCACTTACACAGCGAACGAGGACACGCTACCGTATGAATCGATATCTCCGGTTGGGAGTGTTTCTGTTGCTCTGCGCCCTCGCGGCGTGGGGCCAGGCAGATGCGAACAAGGCTCAGTTGTCCGGCACGGTGCTGGACCCCAATGGGGCGGTCGTGCCGAATGCTTCCGTCAAAATCCGCAACGCGGGCACAGGGCTGCAGCGTGAACTGCGCACGAACGATGTGGGCCAGTTCCGCGCCGTGCAACTGGACCCGGGACAGTACGAACTGGTAGCGGAGAGCGCCGGATTTGCGCCGGCCACGCTGACCGGCATCGCGCTGACCGTCGGCGCGGCGGTGAACCTGAATGTGACGCTGCAATTGCAGGCGACGACGCAATCCATCGAGGTCGCCGAAACGATGATCAACGTGGCGCTTCCGGCGCCGAGCGTGGTGGTGCCGGTGCGCGCCATCGAGAACATGCCGATCAACGGCCGGCGCTTCCAGGACTTCGCCACACTGACACCGACCGTGCAGGTGGAGCCGACCCGCGGGCAGCTCTCCTTCGCCGGGCAGCGTGGCATCAACGGCAACATCATGGTGGACGGCGCCGACTACAACCAGCCGTTCTTCGGCGGCATCCGCGGGGGCGAGCGCTCCAACTTCAACTTCACCATCCCCCAGAGCGCCATCCAGGAATTCCAGACCGTCAGCTCCGGCTATGCGGCCGAGTACGGACGCTCCACCGGCGGCGTGCTCAACGTCATTACCAAGAGCGGCGGCAACGATGTCCACGGCGGCGGCTTCTATCAGAACCGCGACCGCAACTTCAGCGCCGACAACCCGATCTTCAAGCGCCAGCCTTCGGAGTCGCTCCAGCAGATGGGCGGCCACATCGGCGGCCCGGTGATCCGCGACCGAATGTTCTATTTCGGAGCGGTCGAACACCAGCGCGCCGACACGCCCGCACAAGTGGTGTTCACCGCCTTGCAGGGCATCACCCCGAATGCCGCCACGCAGGAAGCCTACAACTTCTTCAAGGGTCTGGAACAGGACTTCCAGCGTGAGAACCGCGCCACGGCGCTCACCGGCAAGATGGATTACGCGTTCGCGGCCGGGCACCGTCTCTCGCTCCGCTACAACCACTCGCGCTCCAACGAGCCGAATTCGGTCACCGTCGGCGGCGCGCTGAACCCGTTCACCAACCTCGCGCTTTCCAACGAGGGCGAGGAGATCAACCGCACCCACTTCGGCACCGTGCAGTACACGCACCTGTTCTCCTCGCGCGTGGTGAACGACCTGAAGTTCAGCCAGTCGTATGAAATCCGCCCGCGCCTGTCGAACTCCGCGCTGCCCACCGTGGCCGCCGGCGTCATCGGCACTTACGGCGCACGCAGCTTCCTGCCCACCACGCAGGACGACTACCGCACGCAGATCACCAACTCGACCACAGTGCTCGCCGGGCGCCACAGCTTCAAGTTCGGCATGGACCTGAGCTTGCTCAGCACGGCGCAGTTGTTCGGGTTCAATCAGTTCGGCGCGTTCTCCTTCCAGAACACGGCCGACATCTCAGGCATCCTCGATGTGCTTGGCACGGGCGGCAGCGTGGCCAACCGTTTCGACATCCCCGGCGTGATCTATCGCAAGCAAATCGGCAACCTGATCGCCGACTACGACGCGAAACAGATGGCCGTTTTCGCGCAGGACAGCTGGCGCGTGGCCGACAATCTCACGCTCGATCTCGGCGTGCGGTGGGAAGGCCAGTGGAACCCGAAGGTGGAAGCGAACAACTCGACGCTGGTCAACCGCGTCAATATCGACTATCCGCTCGGGCGGCTGGATGTGACGCGGATCGAGAACAACCTCAACCAGGTCATGCCGCGCGGCGGCTTCGCCTGGACCCCGTTCTCGGGCAAGCGAACGGTTGTCCGCGGCCATGGAGGCATCTTTTACGCAGCCACGCCGCTGCTGCTGTTTTCGGGTCCGACCAACAACTTCCGCACGCCGCCGGGCGACGTGAGCATCCAGATCGGTCCCTTCGGGGCGACCAGCGGCCAGAGCGTTTACAAGTTGTTCCAGCAAGTGGGCGTCGATCTGAACGCCTCGCAGCTGGGCGCGCTTCCGGTCATTCCGGTCGAGAAGGTGCAGCAGGCGGCGGCACTCGCGGCGGGTGGCACGGCGCCCGATCCGCTGCTCGGCGCCTCGCTTACCAT
The DNA here is from genome assembly GCA_964458495.1 of uncultured Arcobacter sp. GTDB lineage: Bacteria > Acidobacteriota > Terriglobia > Bryobacterales > Bryobacteraceae > JANWVO01. The sequence continues at coordinate 950 of CAYWJB010000019.1, read as the reverse complement.
GCTCGCCCCGGGCTTCCGCAACCCGCGTTCCTATCAGTGGGGCATCGGTTTCGAGCACCAGATTACTGGCAACTGGATCGCCGGTGCGCAATACCAGCACGTGAAGGCTGTCCACCTGCAGCGCAACCGGGACTGGAACCTTCCGGTCCCAACGGTGCGCGCCACCGACGGACGCCCCGTCTTCAACCGCTCGCTCCGCCCCCTTCCTCTCCAGGGGCAGTTCAACACGCGCGAGAGCAACGCCAAGGCGCTCTACCGGGCGATGGTGCTGCAAACCCAATACCGCGGCCGCAAGTTCACGGCCGGCGCCTTCTACACCCTTTCCACCAACTACTCCGACGATGACAACGAGCGCAACGCCACGGGCATGGGGCCCATGAACCCATACGACATGCGCAACGAATACAATTACTCGGACATCGACGCACGGCATGTGTTGGCGTCGTACGCCCTGTACACCCTGCCCTGGGGTTTCGAGGTGTCGGGCACCCTGAATGCGCGCAGCGGCCTGCCGCTGAACGCGATCGCAGGCAGCGACACAGACGGCAACGCCACCAACAACGACCGCCCCTACAGCGCCGTGGGCGTGCCGTTCCTGCGCAACGCGTTCCGCAACCGCGGCGTCGTCAACAACAACATCCGCCTGTTGAAGAACTTCAGTTTCCGGGAGCGCTACCGGGTGCAACTGTCGGCCGAATTCTTCAACCTGCTCAACCTCGACAACGTCGTCTACGCTGGCCAGGCCAACATCTACGGGCTTGGCATCAACCCGACCACCGGCGCCCCCGCGCCCGTGGATTCGCGCTTCATGCTGCTGCGCAACGCCTCGGGCGATTACAACCAGCCCACGACGTCGCAGACCGGCAATCCCTTCCAGGCGCAGTTCGGCGTGCGCTTCTACTTCTGATATGGAGCGACCTTGTCAACCCTCCGGGGCTGACGGGTTTTGC
>CAYWJB010000018.1:51524-72632 GCA_964458495.1 uncultured Arcobacter sp. | reverse complement strand
GATTCTGAACGACTTAGCCGCCCTTTGGGCGCTCTCGTGACGAACTTGGGCTAGCAGGGACGGGCAGAGGCAGCAGCCGGAAGTCGTAAAATGGGGGCGATCCGGAAGGCACGGGAGCATTCCATTGAACAGCCAGAAACCTCGAATCGCAGTCTATCCAGGCTCGTTCGATCCGGTTACGTTCGGACATCTGGACCTGATCGGACGATGCGCCCCGCTGGTGGACAAGCTGGTGGTGGCGGTGTTGCGCAACGCCGGCAAGCAGCCGTTGTTCACGTCCGAGGAGCGCGTGGAGATGCTGCGTTCAGCAACGGGGCATTGGCAAAACGTGGAGGTGGACTCGTTCGACGGGCTGCTGGTCGAGTATGCAAGGCGGCGCGGAGCGTGCCTGCTGCTGCGGGGCATCCGGGCGATTTCCGACTACGAGTACGAGCTTCAGATGGCGCTGATGAACCGGCGGCTGGCGCCGGAGATCGAGACTATGTTTATGATGGCAGGAGAGGCATACTCCTTCCTGAGCTCACGGCTGGTGAAGGAGGTGATCGCACTGGGCGGCGACGTCAGCGGCCTGGTGCCGCCCCAAGTCGAGGCGAAACTGAAGGAGAGGCTGCCAAGGGAGCTCTCCGGCCCCGAATCGTCTGGGTAATCCCGGCCAAACTGAAGCGAGCTGCAAGGCAATGATTGAACGAGCTGCGTCCCTATCCGACCGAGTCCAGTCCATCAGCGTGTCCTCGACGGCGCGCGTGTCCGCGGAAGCCGAGAAGCTCCGCCGAGCGGGGTTCGACGTCGTCGACTTCGGCGTGGGCGAGCCTGATTTCCCCACTCCCGACAACATCAAGAAGGCGGCGGTGCGCGCGCTGGAGGAGAACTTCACGCGGTACACGGCGATGCCGGGGATCCAGGAACTGCGCGACGCGGTCTGCCAGCGGCACCGGCTGGATTACGGAACCGATTACAAGGTTCCGGAATGCGTGGTGAGTGTCGGCGGGAAGCACGCGATCTTCAACACCGTGCAGGTGCTGGTGAACGAAGGCGATGAGGTCATCATCCCGGTGCCGTACTGGGTGACCTACTACGACGTGGTCAGTTACTCGGGCGGGCGTCCGGTCCTGGTGGAGACGAGCGAACAGGAGGGGTTCGCGCTGACGGCGGCGCAGATCGAGCGCGCCATTACGCCGAAAACCCGGCTGCTGATCGTGAACTCACCGTGCAATCCATCGGGCGCCGTCATCGATCCCGCCGAGTTCGGGAAGATCGCCCACCTGGCGAAGAAGCACGGCTTCTGGCTGATGACGGACGAGTGCTACTGCCGCTTCCTGTACGAGAGCGAGCCGTATTCGGTGGCGGCGGTTGCGGGCATGAAGGATCACGTGGTGGTGGCGGGATCGCTGTCGAAGACCTACGCCATGACGGGCTGGCGCATCGGGTTCACGCTGGCGCCGGCCGAGGTGTGCGCGGCGATCATCAAGCTCCAGTCGCACTCGACCTCGAACCCCACGTCGATCGCGCAGAAAGCGGCGATCGAGGCGCTGCTGGGCGACCAGAGCTCGGTGGACGTGATGCTGGCCGAATACAGGAAGCGGAGGCAGTTCGTGGTGGACCGGCTGCGGCGGATGCCGGGCGTGAAATGCGCCGAACCGCGCGGCGCGTTCTACGCGTATCCGAACATCCACTCCGCCCTGGGGCGGAACGGGATCCACACGCCCATGCAGTTCGCCGAGAAACTGCTGGAAAGGGCGCATGTGGCGGTGGTGCCGGGCGAAGCCTTCGGCACGGAGCACCACGTGCGGATTTCCTATGCCACGTCGATGGAGAACCTGGAGAAGGGCCTCGGACGGATCGAACAATTCCTGGCGGAAATGATTCAGTGATCCGCGGCAGCGGCAGGGCGCTGCTAAGCTGGGAGGAGGCGGGCCACGGGCTGCCGCGGATGCGACCAAAGGCTGGAGCCATACTCCTGCTGGCCCTGTTGCCGGCGTGCACCACGGCGCCGGAGCGCGCTCCGGCGCTGGGCGAGGGTTTTGTCGGCCCATACGAACTGAACGTGCGCGAGGCGCTGGTGGCGAGGGCGAAGCTTGCCGACACGGTAAAGCACGGCGAGCGGGTGGAGATCCTCGGCAGACGTCGCAGCTTCTACAAAATCCGCACCGCGCGCGGGCGCGAGGGATGGGTGGACGCGCGGCAGCTGCTTTCCGCGCGGGAGATGGACGATCTGCGACAGCTCGCGCAGCGCGCCGCGCAGGCGCCGCCGCAGGGAGAAGCAACGGTGCTGGACGCGCTGAACGTGCACACCGCCCCCTATCGCCAGGCGCCGAGCTTCCGCCGGATCCGGCCGGGGGAGCGCGTGGAGGTGATCGCCTATGAACGCGTCCCCCGCAAGCCTTACGCGCCGCAGCCGCTGCTTCGCGCCGGAGCGTCAAACTCCAGGGCGGCGCGCGGCGGCAAAGACAGGAAGCAGAAGGTGCAGGCGCCGCCTCTGGCGCCCGTCCCCGCCCCGGTGCCGCCGCCGGACCTGCTGGCGCTGAGCCGCCCGGCCGCACCCGGAGGAGGGACGAACACCGCCCCGGCGAAGACCGCCGCTCCGCCCGCGCTTCCCGCCGACGAATGGGCGCTGGTCCGCTGCAAGGAAGGCTCGGCAGGATGGGTGCTGGCAAGAATGCTGTTCCTGGCGGTCCCCGACGAGGTGGCGCAATATGCCGAGCGGGCGAAGATCATGGCCTACTTCGCGATCGGAACCGATGCCACCCGAAGCGGCGACAGGCCGGCGTGGCTGTGGGCCGCGCAATCGCAGCGGAATGCCGGCCATGATTTCGATTCGCTGCGGATCTTTGTGTGGAGCACCCGGCGGAACCGTTACGAGACGGCGTTCATCGAGCGCGGTTTGAAGGGAGACCTGCCGCTGCGGTTGCGGAAGGGGCCGGCGGGGGTGGAGGCGTTCGAGGCGGACGTCGAGGAGAAGAGCGGGGAGAGGGTCACGCGCACTTACACGATCGCGCCGGGCACTTTCCGCGTGAAGCTGGCAAGGCGCTCGCCGGCCGGCGAGCGTACATCCTGGCTGAGCGAGGGGCCTGCGCCCCGGCCGGAGGAGGCCGCGCCCGCGCCTGCCGCCGGCGGCTGGCGCGAGCGGGTGGGTGGCTGGCTGGACGCGCTGCGGGCACGCTTCAGCCGTTGAGGTCGACCCGGTCCATGGCGAGAAACTCCTGGACATGCGGGTGCGGGCATTTCTCGATGTCCTCGACCGGTCCGAAGTAGATCACACGGCCCTCGAACAGGACGACGACGCGGTCGGCGACGCGGCGCATGAGGTCGAGGTCGTGCGTCACCACGACGCTGGTGAGGCGGAGCTGCTGTTTGAGGCGCAGCATGAGGTTCACCATGATGTCGGACATCAGCGGGTCGACCATGGTGGTGGGCTCGTCGTAGAGAATGCACTCCGGCTGGGCGGCGAGGGCGCGGGCGATGGCAACGGCGCGCCGGTGGCCTGTGGACAGGTCCGAGGGGTAGTCGTCCTCGCGGCCCTCGAGCCCGACCATGCGCAGCAGCCCGCGCATCACATCCAGCTTGTTGCTTTCGTCGTAGTCTTCGCGCAGTTCGAGGGAGAAAAGGATGTTTTCGCCGACGGTGAGCGAATCGAACAGCGCCCCGCTCTGGAAGACCATGGTGACCTTGCGGCGGATTTCGCGAAGCTCGCTTTCCGTCATGCCGGTGATGTCCTGGTGGGCGACGATGACGCGGCCGCTGTCGGGCTTGAGAAAGCCCATGATGTGGTTGAGGCTGACGCTCTTGCCAACGCCGCTGCGGCCGATGATGGCCAGCGTCTCCCCATCGGCGGCGTGAAAGGAGACGTCGACCAAAACGGGTTCGTCGAACGTCTTATAGACGTGGCGAAACTCGATGTAGTAAGGGAAGGAGTCGCTCAACGATTCCATTGTGCCCATTCCGTGGGGGTGTTGACGTTGGCGGCGAAGCCGGGGTGCGGGGCCGGAAACGGCGCCCAGCGGATGGAGGAGAGCAGCTCATGAACGGCGAGGCGGCCCTGCCGCAACAGCTGTTCAACCGCCGGGGCGAGCCGCGCGTGATAAACGGCGCACAGCGGCTCCGGGAGGCCCTTCGCGCCCACGGTGACGGCCGCATCGAGGTCCGAGTCGAGGGCGCAGCGGAGCAGAAGGCGGAGCGAGGGGGCGTCGGCGCCGGGCATGTCGCAGGCAAGCACGAGGCACCATTCGGCCAGCCCGGAACGGAGGGCGGCATCGATGCCGCTCAGCGGCCCGAGGCCCGGGAAGCGCTCGTCGAGGCATGGAATTCCCAGATGCCCGTATACGGCGGCGGGCCCCACGAGGAAGGCTCTCCCCGCAGCTTCGGCGGCCTGCGCTGCCACGTGGGCGGCCAGCGGCCTTCCCCGGTAATCGAGCATCGCCTTGTCGGCGCCCATCCGGCGGCTTCGGCCGCCGGCGAGGATGAAGGCGGCGCTCGCCATGAGAGAATTGTAGCAGCGGGGCCGCGGGCGGCCGCCGGCTGCGGCAAAACGGGCGATTGTGTTTGAAACATGCGGCTGTATAATGTACTAAACAAAATGCTGACGTTTTGTTGGGCGCTGGCCGCGGCCGCGGGCACGCCCGAACCCCGTCCCCACGACGGCGTCCGCGCCGTCAGCACCGTGCGGGCGGACCCGCGGACAGGCCGGCTGGTGCGAACCACGGTGTTCCGGACGGCGAAGGGAACGCCCGTTCCGGCGCGCGAGGCGGTGCGGCCGCTGGTGGAGCAGGCGGCCAGGGAGCATGCCCTCGATCCCGAGCTCGTGGACGCCGTGATTCGCGTGGAGAGCGGGTACAATCCGGCGGCCGTTTCGCCGAAGGGCGCTGCCGGGCTGATGCAGTTGATGCCGGCCACAGCGCGGGAACTGGGAGCGCGGGACCGCTTCGACCTGCGCGAGAACCTCCTGGCCGGCGTGCGGCATCTCAAGGCGTTGAGAGAGCGGCTCGGCGACGATCGCCTCGCGCTGGCGGCTTACAACGCCGGAGAGGGCGCCGTAAAGAGGCATGGGGGCGTCCCGCCTTATCCGGAGACGCTCAACTATGTGCGGAAAGTGGAAGACCGTTACCGCCGCGCGCGCGGCAGCAGCAGCGAGAAGCGTAGCGGGGACGCAGAAGCGGCAGCCGAACCGGTGCGGCGTCTGCTGGTGCAGACTGATGCCGAAGGGCGGCTTTACCTGCGGACGCAATAGGAGGCGGAGCTGATTGGGCGAACGGCAGCGACGGCGTGTTTGACCTGGGCGCTGGCCGTGTGCGCGGCAGCGACAGCCTCCGCCCAGGCGTCCGGCGCCGCGGGGCTCGGCGAGTTGCGGAGCATCCGCACCTGGAGCAGCGCCGAGGCGACGCGCGTGGTAGTGGAGCTGAGCCGCGAGACGAAGTGGAAGTACGGGCGGCTGTCAAATCCGGAACGCCTGTTCATCGATTTTCCGGATACGCTCGCGCGGCTTGGGCCGAAGCCCGTGTATGCGGCGGAGGTGGGCGACAGCCGCGCCAGAAGGGTGCGCGCAGCCATGAAAGATCCGCGGACCACGCGCCTGGTGCTGGACCTGGCCGGGGACGTAGAGTTCGACCTTTCCCATCTGACCAATCCGGAACGCCTGGTGATCGAGCTGCGGACGCGCGGCGCAAAGACTCCGAAGCCCGCAGCGTCTGCTGAAGAAACGCGCGTGGCTGCACCGAAAGCGATCAGCCAGGCAGATGCGGAGAGCGCGGAGAAGCCGGCCGGGACCGGCTCGAGGCGCGAGACTGCCGGGCCAGGAGTTTCCCCGAGGCCGCCTGCTGCGCCGGAAGCACGTGCGGAGGCCGCCAAGGCGCCTCCGGCGGCGCCTGCCGAATCGAGGAAGGGCACAGAGGCGGTAGCGGGCGCCGCAAGCGTGATTGAGCCGGCAAAACCCGGGAACCAGCCCGCTGTGCGAGAGGAAAGTGCGGCCGGGATCAAGGCTCCTGCCACTGCGGCAGCCGTCCGGCAACAGGACAAGGGCACGGAGACGCAGAAAGGCACATCGACGAAGGAACCCGAGAAGCCCAAGGAGGGGGCTGCGCCGCAGCCAGCGCGCCCGATGCGCTCGGGCGAGCGGTCGATGACGCGGGCGCTGGGATTGAGGATCGGGAAAGTCGTGCTCGACCCCGGTCACGGCGGACACGACGAAGGCACGCGCGGACCCACGGGACTGCTGGAGAAAGAGCTGGTGCTGGATGTGGCACAGCGGCTGGGCGCACTGATCGAGGAACGCCTGGGCGGCGAAGTGGTCTATACGAGGAAGACGGACGAATTCGTTGGACTGGAGGAGCGCACGGCGATCGCCAACGAGCAGCGCGCGGACCTGTTCCTGTCGATCCATGCGAACTCTTCCCCCGTGAAGCGGGTCTCCGGGGCGGAGGTGTTTTTCCTCAACTTCACCAACTCGAAGGAGGCGCTGGATCTGGCGGCGCGCGAGAACGCCGGGCACAACAAGTCGATCTTCGAGCTGCGCGAGCTGTTGCAGAAGATCGCGCTGTCGGACAAGCTGGACGAGTCCCGGGAGTTCGCCCGGTTCGTTCAACGCGAGCTTGCGCGGGAATGGAAGCAGCTGAACCCGGCATCGCGGGACCGCGGCGTCAAGATGGCTCCCTTCGTGGTGCTGATCGGAGCATCGATGCCCTCCGTGCTGGCCGAGATCGGGTTCCTGAGCAACACGCGGGACGAGCGCCTTCTGAAAAAGCCCGAGTACCGCCAGCGGGTGGCGGAGGCGTTGTTCCGCGGCGTCGAGCGCTACGCCGCCAGCCTGGGGCAGACGCAGGCGCTGCGGGCGGCGACGCCGGTGTTGGAGACTCAGCGGGCGCGCTGAGCGTCATATGCGGCGCGGAAGATGACGCGGTTGCGCCCGGTGCGCTTCGCCTCGTACAGCGCGTCGTCGGCGGCGCGGATCAACTCGAGCGATGTGACGCGGAAGCCTGGCTCCACGCAAGAGGCGCCGATGCTGACCGTGAGCGGAATGGACAAGCCGTCGATTTCGAAGGGAGCGGAGAAGACAGCGGCACGCAGACGCTCGGCCTGGGCCAGCAGTTCGGGCTCGCCGCACCCCGGGGCGAGAATCAGGAACTCCTCCCCGCCATACCTGCCGATCGCATCGTAAGAGCGGACGGCGGCCTGGATCCGCGCGGCGAAGGCGCTCAGGGCGTGGTCGCCGAACTGGTGCCCGCGCGTGTCGTTGAGGCGCTTGAAGTGGTCCAGATCGATCATCAGAAGGCCCAGCGGAGCGGCAATGCGGCGGGCGCGCTCGAGTTCGCGCTCCAGCATGTCCAGGATGCAGGCGCGGTTCCAGATGCCGGTCAGGGGATCGCGCATCGCCTGCTCGCGGAGCCTCGCCTGGGCGGCCATCAGTTCCGACTGAAGCTCGATGATGCGCTTGCCGGCACGGAGGCGAACCTCGAGTTCGTGCTTGTCAAAGGGTTTGACGACGTAATCGTCGGCGCCAGCGTTGAGGCCTTCGACGATGTCTTCGCGCAGGCCCCGGGACGTGAGCAGGATCACATAGATATAAGGGGTCGTCTGCCGCGCGCGGAGCTGCCGGCACACTGCGAGGCCGGACTGGCCGGGCATCATCCAGTCCAGAATCGCAATAGACGGCGGGTCGGGCGAAGTCAGGATCTCCCAGGCCTGATCGCCGTTGGAGGCGCTTACCGGTTGGTAGCCCCAACTGGAAACAGAGGCTTCCAGGAGCCTCCGCATCACCAGGCTGTCGTCAGCCACCAAAACCTTCACGGGAGTTTACCTCTCCATCACGCGTCCATGATAACAGGAGCGTGGCGGATGCCGACCCGCGGGGTTTCGGGCTACGCTGGGAGCAGAGGGCGTCCGGCGCGGGGCCGTGGGGCCCGTCTGGACGACGGAATGAAACACGACGCCTTTCAGAACATCGAACTGCGGGTGAGGCAGAAGCGCTTCGAATCGTGGGAGCAGTTCCTCCGGGAGGCGCCCGAGTACTCCGTAGCGCTTGAGGTGCTGGACGACGTCCCCGGACATCGCGGGCACCACGTCAACTTCGATCATCACGCCGGCGTGGTCCGCGAAGCCACCATGAGTGCGGCGATGCAGGCTTACATCGCCGTCCGTCAGGGGCGCCTCATGCAGCGATGGCTTCAAAAGCGGCGCCCCGTGCCGGTCTATGTGTGGAACGCGGATCAGGACGTGTGCCTGGCTGCCTTCGTGCTCGAATACCACACCATGCTGGAGCGGGCGGAAGGCATGCCCATGCTGCGGTGGATCGTCCAGTACAACAACAAACTGGACGTTTGCGGCGGGCTGTACCCGGTGAATTTGGAAGACCTGGTTCGCAACCACTTCACCTGGGTCTTCGAACCGTACCGCCAGCAGCGCATTCACGGCAAGGTCCAGGGCGACGAGGGGCTGGTAACCACCACCATCCGTCTGGTCTGCGACCGCTTGCTGGCTCTGCTGAACGGCGAAGCGGGCATCGCGCCCATCTCGGCGCGCCCGGACATCCTCTACCAGTCCCCCTACAATTACGTGATCGCCGACGAAAAGGGCGACCCGCTGGCGCGCCTCGTGCTCGCTTCGGCGGGTTACACGAATCTGATCAGCCTGATCTGCAAGCGTCCCAACGGGCGCTACACGTACAGCATTATCCGGGGATCGCCGTACGACGAGGATATCTTTGACATCCCCAGATTGATCGAGGCCTTCCAGGCGGCCGAGGATTACCCGGACGAGAAGATCTGGGGCGGTTCCACTCTTGCCGCCGGGTCCGACAGCGTGCTGGGCAGCAGCCTGCACTGGACGCAGTTGCGGGAGATCGCCGACCGCGTGGTGGGTGAAGCGCACCGGCGGACTTCCACGCCCCCGCTGCAGTACGAAGCGCACTTCGACCGTGCTCCCGCGGTGTTGCTGGCGGTGGCGCCGGAAGTCGAGATGCAGCTCCGCCCCTTGCTGGCGCAATGCGGAGCAACCGTGCATGCTGTTGGCTCCTGCCAGCAGGCGAAGGCTTCGCTGGCGGTGAATCCTGGTGTGGACGCCATCTTCACCAGCCTCTGTTTCAGCGACGGCAGTTTCGCCGATCTCGCGCGGCACGCCGGAGCGGAAGGCCGACCTGTGGCGCCGGCGGTGGTGTGCGTCGATTCGCTGGATGCCGGCTGCGGAGACGTGCTCGAACTGGGCGCCTTTGCCGTGCTGGCGCCTCCGTTCACGCTGGAGCAGATCCGCTGGATTCTCGGCGAGTGCATGAAGGCGGCCGCGGCGCCGCCGGTTCGCGCCTGAACGGCGCGCTTCAGGCGCTCGCGCGGGCGAGCGCGCCGGCGTGACGGCGGATGCGCTGGATCGCCTCGGCGATGGAGTCCATGTCCGAAGCGGGCCCGAGCAGCATGTTCTGCGTCAGCCAGACGGCCTGCGCGCACAAGCGGTCATTGGCCGGGCAGGCGGTCCTTTCGGCCCATTCCTTCAGCGTTTTTTCCGGAAACAGCCGCCGGTAGCCGCGGGAATTCAGCGTGTTTTTCAGAAAAGGTTGCGTATTGAGGGGCGAATATCCGCCGGCGGCGGGGATGCCCTCGGCCCGCAGCGCTTTCAGGAATGTCTGCCGGGGAAGGCCGGAAAACGCCTCGGCGTCGTAGCGGAACATGTACAGGTGATATGCGTTCAGCGTGCAGCCGGCATACTGGCGCGCCGGCCGGATGCCGGGGATCTGTTCCAGCAGCCCGTTGAGCCGCGCGCCGTTGGCGGCCCGAACGCGCACCTGCGCGTCGAGGCGCTGCATCTGCGCCAGCAGCAGGGCCGCCTGAAACTCGGTCAGCCGGAGATTGTGGCCCGTGGAGGCGTAGGTGAAGTTCGTGCCGATGGCCTTCAGCCCGCTGCCGTTGTTGTGGAAGGCGTAGGCGCGTTCATAGAATGCCTCGTCGCCGGTGATCACGGCGCCGCCCTCGCCGGAGTTGAGGTTCTTCGACGCCTGGAAGCTGAAACACCCGGCGGCGCCGAGCGATCCCGCCTTGCGGCCCTTCCACTCGGCCATGTGCGCCTGGCAGGCGTCCTCGATGACGGGAATGTTCCGGCGGCGGGCGACGTCCAGAATTCTGTCCAGATCGCAGACGTTCCCGCCGAGATGAACAGGCAGAACGGCGCGCGTGGCCGGGGTGATGGCGCTTTCGATTTTCGACGCATCGATCTGGAAAGTCTCCGGATCCGTATCGACGAAAACCGGCAGCGCAAACTGGCGCAACACCACGTTGACGGTGGCGATAAAGGTGTAGGGCGGCAGGATCACCTCGTCGCCGGGCTGAACATCCAGCGCGTTCAGGGACACCAACAGCGCCGAGGTGCCGTTGCAGGTGGCCAGGCAGCGGCGCGCCCCGGTCGCGCGCGCATAGGCCTCTTCGAAGCGGCGGACATGCTCTCCATTGCCACGGTACCAGCGCCCGGAGCGAAGCACGCCCACCAGCCCCCGCTCCTCCGGCTCGCCGAAAACGGGCCACGAGGGAAATGGCGACGAGCGGACGGGCGTGCCGCCCAGCAGCGCCGGGCGGTCGTCCAGGCGAAAAGCGGCAGCCGCCGGCGCGGCGGCGAGCACGGCCCGGCGGCTCGGTTCGTGTTTCATGGCATCCCCATTCTACTGCCCGGCGCCCGCAGGGGCGCCCCCGCCGGGATCGCGCGGCAGGTCGGGAAGGATCTTTGGGAGAGCATCCGGCTCTTGATCAATCCGGATCGGCAGCGGACGCTCGGCGCAATCAGGCAAGGGAGCGCCTGCATAATAGGCCAGTCCGTAGCGCCAGGCGCGGTGGAGGCGGTCAATGCAGACGTCGTTGCTTCGCGCCGCCACCCGTCGCCAGAGCCCCCGCGCGCTGACCACCTGGTCGAGCACCGGCGCGGCGCTGAGCTTGACATACCAGAAGCCGCCGCAGGCGATGACAGCCGCCGCAGTGGCGGCGGTCAACCGCAGACCCCGGTGATCCAGCCACCAGACGGCCAGCGCCAGGGGAAGCAGCGCCGCGAAGTACTCCCAGGCAACATCGCCGAACGACGCTTTCGAGATTCCGTACAGAAGCGCCTCCGGAAGCGCGGAGGCAAGCGCCTGGCAAAGGCCGGCCAGCATCACGGTCCAGAACAGCGGCCGGCCCGCCCGCGGCGCGCCCGCCAGGCCCGCCCCGGCCAGAACGCAGAGGGAGGGCCAGAGTGGAAGCAGATAGCCCGGCAATTTATTCCGTGATAGCGAGAAAAACAGGAACCCGAAAAGAAAGACCGCAAGCGGGATCCGCAGGCGAATGTCTTTCCAGAGAGAGGAGCCTGCGGTCATGAGCGCCGGGATCCAGGGGAAAAGCCCCGCGGCGAGCACGGGCACATAGAACCAGAAAGGCTGTACGTGCTGCAACTCGTCGCTGGAAAAGCGGGAGAGATGGTGGCGCAGGAAGAACTCATCCAGAAAGGGGCGGCCGTGCATGGCCGTCATGGCCGCGTACCACGGCGCCGCCAGCAGCAGGAACAGAAGAAGGGGGCCCGTCCAGGCCCGCCATTGCTTCCGGAGGAACCACAGTACAGGGACAAACAGCACCAGCGGCACAAGCCCCTTGGCCAGCGCCGCGGCACCCAGACAGGCCGCGGCGACATACCGCTGCCAACCGCTTGGGGCCCGGGTTTCGAGCCACGCCAGCAGAACGGCGCACTGGAAGAAGACGGCCAGCGGAAGATCGGTGACGCCGATCATGCTGTACGCGGCCCACGCCGCGGTGGAAGCATTCAGAAATGTGGCCAGCCACGCCGTGCGGAGATCCAGCAACCGCCGCAGCAGAATCCATTGCGCGGCGAGAAAGAGCACGGAGAGCGCGGCCAGCGGAGCGCGCGGCGCCAGGTCCTGCCCCACTCCCAGCCGGAAAGCGGCCGCAGTCAGCCAGTACAGCAGAGGCGGCTTCTCGAACCAGGGCTCGCCCCACAGGCGTGGCGTCAGCCAGTCCCCGCTCCGGGCCATTTCCCGCCCGATGAAGGCGTAACGGGGCTCGTCCGGCCCCAACAGCCCCGCAGAGGAAAGCCCTGAGAAGCAGGCCGCCCCAGCCAGCAGGCAGAACGCGGCCAGCAGCCACAGTTGGGGATCCCGAAACCCGCGGGGGGACACTCACCAGTATAATGGCGGCCATGCGGCTCGCCCTGGTCACGGCGTTCGTGCTGGCCGCCTGGCCCGCACTGGCCGATGTCTCGCAATGCGCCTGCGATCCGGCGCGTCCGGAGACGATGAAGGCGCGGAATTGCTCGCTCTGCGCCGAGGCGGAAAAGCAGCCGCCCCACGTCGAGTTCTTCCTGCTGAAAGACATCAATCCGCGCAAGCCGAACCGCTGGCTGGCGCTCCCCCGGATGCACCGCCCGGGCGAGCACCACCTTCACGACTATCCGAAGTCCGTGCGGGACGGGCTCTGGCGGTTCGCAATCCAGGTGGCCAGGGAGAAGTTCGGCGACGGCTGGGGCATCGCCTACAACGGTTCGCAGGTCCGCACGCAGTGCCATCTGCACCTTCACATTGGCCGTTTTGCAAGCGCAGGAGAAACGGGCAATTTCCAGCTGGTGCGGCGTGTGGAGGACATTCCGGCGCCCGAGGACGGCGGGCTGTGGGTTCACCCGGTCCCGGGCGGGTTTCATGTGCACCTGGGCGAACAGATCACGGAGACCGTGCTGGTGCGGTGAGGGCGCGGCACGGCCCGGCCGCTCCCGGTGCTAATCTGGGATCGAATCCAGGGGAAGAACCGGAGTGAGATGAGAATTCTGGTCATAGAGGACGAAGACAGGATCGCCGATTTCATCCAGCGCGGGCTGGAAGGGGCTGGATACCAGGTGGACACGGCGCCCGACGGCCAGACGGGCCTGGAGCGGATGCACGAGCTCGACTACGACCTGTTGATTCTGGACCTCATGCTCCCCGACATGGACGGGCTCACCGTGCTCGAGAAGACGCGCAACCGCAAGGTCAGCCCGCCGGTGCTGATCCTGAGCGCGCGCAGCGAGGTGGAAGACCGCGTGCGAGGCCTGGAAGTGGGCGCCGATGATTACCTGGTGAAGCCGTTCGCCTTCGAGGAGCTGCTGGCCCGGGTCAAGGCGCTGCTCCGGCGCGGGCAGCCCGTTCCGGAGCGCCTGGTGGCCGGGGACCTCGTGGTGGACTGCCTGCGGCGGAAGGTGACGCGGGGCGGGCGGCCCATCGACCTCGCCCCCAAGGAATTCAGCATTCTGGAATACCTGGTGCGCAACCAGGGCCGCCCTCTCACGCGCACGATGATCGTGGAACACGTGTGGGACATGGAATATGACGGCCTGACCAATATCGTGGACGTCTACATCCGCCACCTGCGCGCGAAAATCGACGATCCATTTCCGGAGAAACTGATCCGCACAGTGCGCGGCATCGGCTACATGCTCGAGGCCACACGGGAGAACGCGCCGGCCGCGGGGATGGGCGGCTAGCGCCCCGGCAGGCGTGCGCGGGAGGAATGCCATGACAGCCGGATCCGGACGCCTGGGGTTGCCATCGCGTCCGGCGCCGGGCCTGCGCACGCGGCTTACACTGAGCTACGTTCTGCTGTTTGGCGTCGTGATGGCGTCGATCGGCTTCACGTTTCACCAGGCGCTTCTCGTGATCATTCACCAGCAGACCGAACGGCTGCTGGACGGCGAATGGAGCGCGCTGAAGGGTTTCCTGAGGTCGCGCGACGGCGAGCTGGTGTGGGCCTACGATCCTGAACACCCGGAGGAGTCCTTCACGGTAGAGCGGTTGCGGCGCGTGTTTCTGCTCACCGACGCCGGGGGCGAAGTGGTGGAGATGTCGGTGGGCTATGCCGCAATCGGGCGGGAATCGCCGGAGACGGTCCACAGGCTGCTCCAGGCAGGGCGCGCCGAGACTGTGCAGCGGCGGGGCGCGAAGGGGGAAACCTACATGGTGCGCATGGGTCCCTACGGCGCAGCAGGAAAACAGTACTTCGCGGCCATCGGGCTTCCGACGAGCGACATGGAGCGCGTCCACGCGCGCATGATGGCCGTCTATCTGGTGAGCGCTCCGGTGATGTTGCTCGCCATCGGGGTGCTGGGATGGTTCGCCGCCGGCCGGGCCCTCGCGCCCTTGCAGCGGGTCGTACACACGGCGCAGACCGTTTCAGGAGGCAATCTCAGCCTGCGGATTGAACGGCTGGGCACGGGCGATGAGCTCGATGAGCTGATCGCCACGTTCAACAGCATGATGGAACGTCTGGAGGCGAACTTCGAGCAGATGAGGCGGTTCTCCATGGACGCCTCGCACGAACTGCGAACTCCTTTGACGGCGATCCGCGGCCAGCTTGAGGTGGCCCTGTTGACGGCAAGAACGACGGAAGATTTCCGCCGCGCCATCGCCACCGCGCTGGAGGACGTGGAGCGGCTGGGGCGGATCGTGCAGTCGCTGCTGCAACTGGCGCAGGCGGAGGCCGGCCAGATCCGGATCCGCCGCGAGCCGGAAGTCCTGGCCGAAATTGCGGCCCGGCAAGTGGCGCGGTTCCTGCCGCTGGCGGAGGCCAAGCGGCAGGGGATCGATCTGGAAGCGGACACGGCCTGCGTTGCCGCGGTGGACCGTCTGCAGATGGAGCGGCTGTTCGACAACCTGCTGTCGAACGCCGTGAAGTACACGCAAGAGGGCGGGCGCATTGCCGTGCGGATTTTCCCCGATGGGCCGGACGCGGTGATCGAAGTCTCCGACAATGGTCCGGGCATCGCCGAACATCACCTGCCGCACATCTTCGAGAAGTTCTACAGGGTCCGGGAAGGCGAGAAGACGGCCGGGCGAGGAGTGGGACTCGGCCTGGCCTTCGTGCAGTGGATTGCGCGGGCCCATGGAGGGCAGGTTTGGGTGAAAAGCAGGGTGGGGGAGGGTTCCACGTTCGCGGTGCGCATTCCCATGCAGGCAGACGCCGCCGTGGTGCCGCCCGCGCAGCGCTGAGCGCGGTGGTTCCGGCTCCCCGGCGCTCCTGATATTCTGGGCGGCGGACGGCCTGGGCCGCGCCCGGAGGTCACGCCATGATCCACAGAAGAGAATTTTGTGCCGCTGCTGCCGCGTCTGCCGCCGCCCTGGCGGCCCAGGCGCCGCCGGAGACGAACTACGACGAATCCAAAGTCCCGCCCTACCGCCTGCCTGATCCACTGCGGTTCCTGAACGGCGCGCCGGTCCGCGCTGCAGATTGGCGGCGGCGCAGAGCGGAGATCCTGCGCCTGTTCGAAGACGAGGTCTATGGCCGCACGCCCGCCGGGCGGCCCGCGGGGCTGCGCTTCGAGGTCCTCTCGCCCGCGGAACCGGCGTTGCGCGGCTCCGTGCTCAGAAAGCAGGTCCGGATCCATTTTTCGGACAAGCCCGGCGGCCCGGCCATGGATCTTCTTCTGTATTTTCCCCCGCATTCGGGGCGCAAATTCCCGGCGTTTCTCGGCCTGAATTTCATGGGAAACCACACGGTGTCGGACGATCCGGCGGTGCCGCTGAATCCCAACTGGCTGCGCAACAGCCCGGAGTCCGGCATCGTGGGCAACCGCGCCACGGAAGCCTCCCGCGGAGCGAGGGCGTCCCGGTGGGCGGTGGAAAAGATCACCTCGGCGGGCTTCGCGCTCGCCACCGCCTGTTACGCCGATATCGCCCCCGACAACCGCGAGGACGCCTTCCGCCGGGGTGTGATTCCGCTCTTCTACCGCCCCGGACAGACCTCGCCTGCGCCCGGGGAATGGGGAACGATCGGCGCCTGGGCGTGGGCTTTGAGCCGGGCGCTGGACTACCTGGCGCAGGAACCCTTGGTCGACGCCCGCCGCGTTGCCGTGATGGGGCACTCGCGGCTCGGGAAGACAGCGCTCTGGGCAGGGGCGCAGGACGAACGATTTGCGCTGGTGATTTCCAACGATTCCGGCTGCATGGGAGCGGCGCTGAGCCGCCGCCGTTTCGGGGAGACAGTCGCGTCCATTACGAAGACGTTTCCATACTGGTTCTGCGGGAATTTCCTGAAGTACGCCAATCGCGAAGACGACCTCCCCGTGGACCAGCACATGCTGGTGGCGCTCTGCGCCCCGAGGCCGGTATATGCGGCGAGCGCCGCCGAGGACCTGTGGGCCGATCCGCGAGGCGAATTTCTTTCGCTTCTCCACGCCACGCCGGTGTACCGTTTGCTCGGAAAAGAGGGCTTGCCGGCAAGCGAAATGCCGCCGGTTCATCGGCCCGTGATGGGCACGCTGGGCTATCATATCCGGACCGGAAAGCATGATGTGACCGGTTACGACTGGGAGCAATTCATCGCGTTTGCCCAGAAGCATTTCAGCGCCGGCGGAGCATGAAACGGCGGGGGAATCCGCTCCGGCGGCACGTGGATGCAGGGACTGCGCCTTGCATCCGGAAAGGGGGCGTGAAGGTGTGGGTCCTGGCTGCGGCGTTGTTGGCTTTGGCAGCGCTGCTCGTATTCGGCGGACCGCTTTGGTGGCGCGCGTCGTCCAGGACCGCCCGTGCAGCGCTGGAGGAAGCCGCGGCGCAACAGACGGCGCCGCCCTGCTGCGCGCAGGACGCCGCCGGGCTGCCGCTGCCGGTGCAGCGTTACTTGCGCCGCGCGGTGACGCGAGAAGCTGCGCCGGTTGACGGGGTGTGGATGAGGCAGGAGGGGGAGTTCAACCTGAGCGAGGATGGCGAGCGGTGGGTTCCGTTCACGGCCAAGCAGCGGGTCACGCTGCGCGCTCCGGGCTTCGCGTGGGAGGCACGCGTCGCCATGGCCCCCGGCGTCCCGGTCTTCGTACGGGATGCCTATGCCGCCGGTGTGGGGAGCACCGAGGCGCGGATCCTCGGCCTCTGGCCGGTGGCGAACGTGCGTGGCGCGGGCGAGATTGCCGCGGACCAGCTGATGCGGTTCCTGGCCGAAGCGCCGTGGTATCCAGTGGCGCTGCTGCCGGGCGGGATGGTGGAGTGGAGCGCGGTGGACGAGCGCTCGGCGCTGGCCACCATTCGTCACGGAACCGTCAGCGCCGCGTTAACGTTTGTGTTCGGCGAGGACGACTTTGTGCTGGCGGTCCGGGCGGAGGCGCGCGGACGAATGGTGAAGGGGAAGCGCGTGCCGGCGCCCTGGCAGGGGAGGTTCAGCCGCTATGCATTGCGGAACGGGATGTGGATCCCCACAGAGGGCGAGGTGTCCTGGATTCTGCCTTCGGGGCCGCATCCGTATTGGCGCGGGCGCGTGGTGGAGATCCGGTACAAGTAGCGAGGCGGTGACCGCGGCGAGCTGTCTTCATCCCGTGACCGGCACGTCCGCGAGGGACGGCTGCGGCGGAGGACGAACTCCCCGCAGAGCACGCCTTGCACCGTGTGGCGCAATGCGCGAACGCGGGCTTACCGCCCGCCGCGCTCGGGAATCGTCAGCTTCGCCCGGAAACGGATTCGCAGCAGCTTCGTGTCGTAGAGAGGTTCGCCGCGGACGGCATCCGCCTCAAGGATCTCCACCTCTCCCCTGCCCTTCCCGAGCCGCTCGGCAAGATCCAGAATCCGCGCGGCATCCTGCGGCCTCTGGTTCAACGTTTCCCGGATCCGGCGCACATCCTGTTCCCGGAGCACGAACCGGAACTCACGGACTTTGCTGAAGAGCTTCGTATCCGGCAGGAAATGGAAGCCATCCAGCTGCAGCGCGTTCGGGCCGCGGTACGGCGGCGTGGCGATGCCGGAGAAATCCGGAGCGTCCTGCCGGCATTCCGTGGAGACGAGGATCTCCCACCCCGCTTCCCGGCTGTAGGGCATGAGGCAAAACACCAGCCCGCGCGACAGCTTGCGGGAGTATGTTTCGCCCGCGCGAAGCTCGCCGTTGAACTCGAACGTCTGGGCGCACACAGACCACGATGCAAGCATCAGAAACGCTGCGCTGAACCTGCGCATGCAGGAATCTTACGCCGGGATTCGCTGTGGATCTACCGCCTGCCACCCGTGGTCGGGATGGAGGCTCCGCCCCTCTGCCGCTTGACGGATTCGAGCCCGCACGAACCTGCGGTGCGGTAGCCCTTCTGCTGGAGGAACGCCGCCGCCCGGGCAGCGCGACCGCCTTGCGTTCAAAGGGTGACGATCACCTTGTTCTTCGGGATCTCCGCCAGCCGCACGGGCAACTGGCTCATGGGGATGTTCACGTATCCCTTCACCGAACCGAGCGCCTGGATTTCGGAAGGCTCGCGGACGTCGAGGAAAAACACCTTGTCCGGCTGCTCGAGCAGCCTGGCCAGCTCCTCGGCCGTCAGCTCCTTCACGCCGCCTCCCTGCTGAGCGCAGGCAAAGGCGAAGGCCAGCACAGAGGCCAGGACGCAAGCCCAGCAGAATGCCCTCATGACCGGCAGTGTAGCATGAAGAGTATATGCAGACGGGCGCGGCTCAGGAAGAGTTTTATCGGATTGCAAAACTGCCCCCTTATGTTTTTGCCGTCGTCAACGAGATGAAGGCGCGGCTGCGGGCGCAGCAGTATGACGTTGTCGATTTCGGCATGGGCAATCCCGACGGCGCCACGCCGCGCCCGGTGGTCAACAAGCTGATCGAGGCGGCGCGCAACCCGCGCAACCACCGCTATTCGGTCTCCCGCGGCATCCCGAATCTGCGGCTGGAAGTCTGCCGCCGCTACGAGCGGAACTACGGCGTGCAGCTCGACCCGGAGACCGAAGCGATCGTCACCATCGGCGCCAAGGACGCGCTGGCCCATCTCATGTTCGCTGTCATCGGTCCCGGCGACGAGGTCGTCACTCCCGCCCCGTGCTATCCGATTCACCAGTACGGCGTCATCATGGCCGAGGGCCACGCCGCGCCGCTGCCCGTGGCCGACCCCGCCGAATACCTCAACCGCCTGGAAGATCACTTCCGCAAGGCAGCCAAGGCGCCCCGGCTGATTCTGCTCAACTACCCGCACAATCCAACGACCGCCTGCGTCGACCTCGACTTCTTCCGCCACGTCGTCGCCCTGGCGCACCGCCACGGCTCGATGATCCTGCATGACTTCGCCTACGCCGATCTCTGCTTCGACGGCTACCGCGCGCCCAGCATCCTTCAGGTGGACGGCGCCCGGGAGGTCGCCGTCGAGATCTTCTCCATGACCAAGAGCTACAACATGGCCGGATGGCGCGTCGGCTTTTGCCTCGGAAATGCCCGCATGATCAAGGCGCTGGCCCGCATCAAGAGCTATCTGGATTACGGCAATTTCCAGCCCATCCAGATCGCCGCCATCATCGGCCTGCGCGACTGCGAAGCGGAGGTGGGCAAGATCTGCCACGTTTACGAAAAGCGCCGGGACCTGCTGGTGGAAGGGCTCCAGGCCGCCGGCTGGCCCGTCGAAAAGCCGCGCGCTTCCATGTTCGTCTGGGCGAAAATCCCGGAGATGTTCAGCGGCGTCAGCAGCCTGGATTTCGCGAAACTCCTGCTCGAAAAGGCGCTGGTCGCCGTGAGCCCCGGAATCGGATTCGGGCCGGCCGGGGAAGGCCATGTGCGGTTTGCGCTCATCGAGAACCATCACCGCACGCGGCAGGCGCTGCGCTCGATCCGCCAGTTCCTGCGCGACGCCGCCCGCAGCCGCAAGCCCTGACCTTCGCCATGCACCCTTCGGGGCGTCCAGAACTCGCCGACCTCACCGCCCTTCCGCCGGCCCGGCTGGCGGAGCTGCTCGAAGAAGAAAAGTCCCGGTGGCTCACCCTGTTTCACTGGGATTTTTCGCCGCTGGCGGAACTGATCCTGCGATATGCCTGCATGGGCACTCTGGACGGCTTCGCCTTGATGGACGGCGATACGCTGGCCGGATACACCTACTTTGTGTCAGAAAACGACAAGGGGCTGGTGGGCGATCTCTTCGTGCGGGACGCCTGGCGCTCTCCTGCCAACGAAAGCCTGCTGCTGGGCGCCGTGATCGACCGGCTTCGTTCGATGCGGTGGCTGCGCCGGGCCGAAGCCCAGCTGATGCACCTCGCCGCGCGCGGCGGCGCACTCAGCCTGCCCGGCGCACCGCCTGCGGTCCACGCCCGCCAGTTCATGCTGGCGCGGCTTGAGCGCATTCCGGAGCCGGTCTCCGTCCCCGCCGGCCTGCACTTCGAGCGCTGGTCGGCCTACTGGCTGGACGCCGCCGCCCGCCTGATCGCCGAAACCTACCACGGCCACATCGACAGCGCCATCAACAACCAGTACAAGACCGCTGCCGGCGCGCGCCGCTTCCTGGACAACATTGTCCGCTACCCCGGCTGCGGCTACTTCGCCCCGGACTGTTCCTGGGTGGCCGTCGACCACGACGGCGGCGTCGTGGGCGCCTGCTTCGCCAGCCGCATCGCGCCCCTCACTGGCCACATCGCGCAGATCTGCGTGGCGCCCGCCGTGCAGGGACGCGGCGCCGGCGCCGAACTGCTGCGCCGCTCGCTGGCTGCGCTCCGGACCTCCGGCGCCGCCGAGGCCTCGCTCACGGTCACATCCTCCAACACCCACGCCATCCGCCTGTACGAGCGCTTCGCCTTTCGCGCCATCCACCATTTCGACGCGCTGGTGTGGGACCCGCTGTGACCACGCCGCGTCAGGGGGTGAAGAAAGCCTGCATCGCCTCCAGGAAGGACAGCACCGCCGGCCCCAGCGTCACCACGAACACCGCCGGCATGATCAGGAAGAACACCGGGAAAATCAGCTTCACGCTCAGCTTCCTCGCCGCCTCCTGCGCCGCCTGCCGCCGTCTGGTCCGCAAGAACTTCGCGTGCGTGCGCAGCGCCGGCGCCAGGCTGGTCCCGAAGCGGTCGCTGTCAATCAGCACCATCGCCAGCTTCTTCAGCTCCGGCGATCCGGTCCTGCGCCCCAGGTCCAGAAGCACCTCGCTGCGGTGCCGTCCGGCGCGCATCTCCAGGTGCACCTGAGCGAACTCCGACGCCAGATCCGGATACACCTGCCTGAGTTCCCGGCTCGTCTCCGCCAGCGCCACATCCAGGCTCTGTCCCGCCTCCACGCTCAACACCATCAGGTCCAGCGCCGCCGGCAGCGCCCGCTGAATGCGCGCGATCCGCGCCTGCCTCATGCCCTCCAGCACCCGCTCCGGCGCCAGCAGCCCAAACCCGAAGCCGCACGCGGCCGCCACCAGAGCCGCC
>CAYWJB010000018.1:40660-51424 GCA_964458495.1 uncultured Arcobacter sp. | reverse complement strand
GCCGCCACCAGAGCCGCCGCCGCGCCTGCCGACTGCGCCGCCGCCGCCCAAGCCAGTCCCGCCGCCAGAAGCGCCGCCAGGCACACCCGAATTCCCTGAAAAACAGGCAGCGCCGCCGGGTTGCGGTAGCCGGCTGCCGCCAGCCTCGCCCGCAGGCTCAGTTCCCGCCCTTCCGACGGCGCCGCCAGCGCTCCCAGATACAGCAGCGCCTCCATCATTCTGCCCGACCAGTTCCGGGGCGCCGCCTCTGGCAGACCCGGCGCCTCCGCTGATCCCCCTTCGGCGGGCAGCCGGCGCACCGCCAGCGCCAGCGCGCCCATCACCACAGCCAGCGTGAATCCGAAAAACAGAACCAGCGTCCCCGTCATGCGCCCCTCCCCTTCACATCCGGATCTGCGCCATTCTGCGGATCACGAAGTGCGCCGCGATGTTGGCCGTCACCGCCCCCGCCAGCATTGCGCGGCCCTCGCTGCGCTGCAGCAGGATGGCCATCTGCTCCGGGTTGACCCAAAAAAGAAGCACGGCGATCACCACCGGCACCGCAGTCAGGATGGTTCCGGTCAGACGGCTGTGCGCCGACACGGAACGGACCTCCCCTTCCAGCGCGGCATGCTCCCGCATGGTCTCCCCCAGCCGCCCGAGCACGTCGTTGAGCCTTCCGCCAAACCGGTTCTGCAGCTTCACTGCCGCGCAGAAGAGCGCCACTTCGGCCAGCGGCACGCGCGCCGCCAGGCTGTCCAGCGCCTGGTCCCATGTGCTGCCCAGCTTCCACTCGTCGCGCGTCCGCCGCATCTCGGAAGCCAGGGGTTCGGGTTGCTCCATGGCCAGCAGCTCGATCGATTGCGCCAGCGGATAGCCCGCCTTCAGCGCCCTCGACAGGGAATCCAGCGCCTCAGGGAATTGCTCGGCAAACAGCCGGAACCTCCGCGCCCGCGCCGTCCGCAGGTACAACAGCGGCGACGCGCCCGCCGCCAGCGTTGCCGGCCATCGCGCCCACACCGGCAGAAGCCCGGTGTTGGCCAGGAACAGCCCCACCGACGCCGCGCCGAACAGCATCACCAGCGTCGTGCGGCCCACCGCCCACGGAACGCCCGCCTGTGCGATCAGCCGCCTGAGCCTTTCCACCTGCCCGATCCGTTCCAGCAGCGCCGCCCAGATCCGGATCGTGCTCAACTCGCTGCCGTTCAACAGCGCGCTTCCGGCTTCCGCTCTCCGCCTCCGCGCCTCCTGAAAGGCCCAGAAAATGGATACCGCCAGCAGGGCGGCCAACCACCCCGCGGCCAGCATCGTCACCAGCAAGGCAACCCGGTCCATCGCCGCTCACCGCGCCGGCGCTGCGCCCGCAGCCCGCTCTGCCGGGTTTCTCGCCAGCAGCCGGATCTGCTGCTGCGCGTCTGCCAGCGACAGCCGGTCGGCGTCCTCGGGCCTCGCCAGCACCGTCACCGACGGCCGCTGCAGGTCGCTCTTCTGCACACGCAGCACTTCCACGTCCTCCAGCATCCGGCGCGCGTACGCCCCGCCGCGCAGGTTCACCACCTGAACGTCGACGCGGCTGCCGGGCTCGAGCATCGCCACCACCCCCTGCGAATCCACCGGATGCAGGCTCACAGCGCGCATGCCAGGAGGGATGGCCGCCAGCGCCCCCGCTCCTGCGGGCGCAAGCGCACCGGCCTTCAACATCTCGCCTGCCGTCAGCGGCCGCAAGGCGACCTTCCCCGCCGCCTCGGAGGCCAGACGCAACGCTCCCTCCGGTACGGCTCCCTGCTTCCACGGCTCCGCCCGCACGTCCTCCGATCTTAGCCGCGCCCCCATTTCCAGGTCGCGCGCCGCCACCACCACCGTGGCGTGGGCCGACGCCGCCTCGCCGGCAACCCCCTGTGGCAACAGCGCGTAGAACACGCCGGTGGCCGCCGCCGCCGCCACCAAGGCGATGCCAAACAGCGGCAAAAGGTTCTTCTTCAAGGCTTGCCTCCCGTGCGACAGTCGCAATTTGCCTGGTATCAGTCAATCATGGAAACCCGTATGCCCAGAATCCGTCGTTCGCCTGAGGCGCGCAGGGGAAGCGCCTGAGGCGAGCCCGCCACACGCCGGGGGCCGCTACAATGGCCGTAGTGGAAACCCGCCGCATGTGCCCGCATTGCCGGGCCTTCATCACCATTCACGACAAGGTTTGCCCTTACTGCGACGCCCCTGTGGGGCCTCGCGCCATTGACCGCCGCGATCCCGCCGGCATCCTCGGCGGGCTGGTTCCCTCCGCTCAATTCGCCACCATCGTGATCTCCCTGCTGTGCGTGGCCATGTATCTGGTCACCTTGCTCGCCTCGGCCAAGGTGGGCGAGGTCAACGCGCTCATCCGCTACGGCGCCGCCCTGCCGCAGGCCGTTTTTGGCGGCCAGTGGTGGCGGCTGATCACGGCCGGCTTCCTGCACGGCAACCTCATGCACATCTTTTTCAACCTGTGGGTGTTCATGGATCTCGGCCGCCATGCCGAAGAGGTCTATGGCGCCAGGCGGATGGTCGCCATCTACATCTTCTCGACCATCGGCGGCTTCGCCCTCAGCATGCTGCGCGGCACGATGCTCACCGTGGGCGCCTCGGCCGGGCTGTTCGGGCTCATCGGCGCCATGATCGCTCTCGGCGTGCGCTACAAGTGGTCCGGCGAAGCCGCCATGATCAAGGGTTTTTATATCCGCTGGGCGATCTACGGGTTGCTGTGGGGCCTGCTGCCGTTCTTCCGCATCGACAACGCCGCGCACCTCGGCGGCCTGGCTACCGGGTTCGTGTTCGGCTATCTCGCTGGCACCCCCCGCCTTGTCCCCAATGCCACCGAGAAGCTATGGACCGTAGCCGCAGCCGTCGCGATCGGCCTCACCGGGTACGCATATCTCCAACTTGTCCTGTGGCTTTCCGGGCTTCCCTGAAGAATCACTTGAGCACGCCCGCCACCGTGTGCGGGCGTATCTGAATCCGCGCCGCCTCGCCTGGGGCCAACCGCACCTGCGTGCCCTCCCGGATCCGCTCTGAGAACTGCGGGTCTTCGAGGAACGGTTCCCCCGCCCGCCACGCTGCCAAGCGGTAGGCGCCCGGCAGCAGACCCTGCACCTCGGCTTGACCCGCCTCGTCTGCCTCGACTGGCCAAAGCACGTCCGGGTGCAGCTGGATTCGCACCGGTTCCCGCGCCACGAAAACGACGGCGCGGGGCGAAGCGCGCAAACCCTCGGCTATCTGCACCGCCACCGAGGCGGAGGCAGCCTCCAGCGTCACTTCCACTTTGTGCTCCAAAGCTCCCGGATCCAGGGCAAATATGCCGTGTGGGCAGTCCACTCCGTTGTAACGCACCCCGGAAACCCGGTATCCCGGAATTCTGCCCGCCAGCCGGAGCGTATAAGTGTCCGGAATCAACCCCTTGAAAGCGAACGTTCCGCTTTGGCTGTCCACCTCCACCGGCTTGGGAGAGGCCTGCGTCCTGACTTCCGTCTCCAGAGCCACCCGTAGTCCGCTTGCGGGCAGCACTGGTTCTCCGGGTTTCGGCTCCCTGCCGGCCATGCGGACGCTGCCCAGCAATTGGACGCCCGCCGACAAAGGGATCACCAGCCCCTCAAGGTTCTCCTCGCCGATGTCCTGGTACAGCAGCCCGCGCAGCGTGCCGCCCGGTTCATCACCCTGGAACACCGCTGAGAAGAGATAGCGCCCCGGAACCAGGCGGGACACCTCGAAGGTTTCTCCCGGCTGTGCCTGGCCCAGTGCCACGATGGAGAAGCCGGCGGACGCCAGCTCTTTCTCCACCCGGATCACCGTCACCGCCACCGGCGCGGAACGCTTTGGCGCCTCCACGCGCGCCCGCACCGCGGCCACCCTCCGCTCGCTCACCCGAAATTCCACGCCTTCCGTGCCGCTGCCGGAAACCGCCAAAGGAACCGCTTCACGCCGGTCCGCCACGCCGGGATACCACGTCTCCTGGTAGGCTCGCCGTTCCTGCCGGCGAAAATCCTCCACCGGCTCTGGCGGCGCGATTTTGGCTGCCAATGGCGCTGCTGCCTTGAGGAAGTAGGTATCCGGCGGCAGACCGGAGAGCCGGAAGCTGCCGTCCGCTTCCGTCACCGCTTCCCCGCCCTCCGGCACCAGCGTCCGCCCGCCGCCCATTTGGCCCACACCCGACTTTGTGGCGCGCCACGCGGTCACCGCCAGCCCGGCCAATGCCTTTCCGGTGTCCGCGTCCACAACCCTGCCCGCAATAGAGGTTTCCCGCTCCAGTTCCACCGTCACCTGCCAGAGCTCCTCATCCGCCGTGATCCGGTAGGGCGCCCCTTTGCCTCCCGCCCGCACATAGCCAGGAGCGGAGACAAACAACAAAAACTCCGCGGGGCGCGTGATCGCAAACGAGAACTCTCCATGACTGTCAGCCACAACAGCCACTTGCCCGGCATCCGGCGCCGCGCCGGGGGCGGAGAGTGGCGTGTTCCAGATCTCGCTGCTCCAGCGCGCGTCCGGGCGGTCCCATCGGAGCATCACGACGCGCGCTCCCGGAATCCCCTGTTTCGTGTCCTTGTCCACCACCTGCCCTTGCACTCTTGCCAGCCGCGCCTCGACCTCCGGCGGCTGCGCCGCAGAGCATGCCGCCAGGAGCCACAATAGCCATGCCCAGGAGCTCCTCATGTCTTGCACCTCCGGCTGCCCATGCCCCCGGACCGAGCCGCCGGCCCACGGGCGGCGGCCGGGCGGCAGGGCTCTCCTGTGCAGACACCACGCATCTGGTTGTGGTTCCCCCTGCACACCGTCTCCGCCGGGAGCGCGGCCCCTTTTGCCGGGCGTTTCCGCCGGCGACAAACTCGCCTCATCGGCCCCCGTCCTATAACACCTACCCCCTGTCTGGCAGTGGAGTGGTCCCTCTGGCCTCGCGATGTCGCGCTCATTTTCAGCCAGTTGGGGCGAGGCTCCTGCCTCGCTCCGGTTGGCGGGCGTTGCAATGCGGGGAAACGAGGCGGCGTCCTGGAACCAGTTGGCCATTTGCCCTGCCATTTCCTTCTGGTAAGTTTCCGATAGCAGTGACATTTGAGGATCGAACTTCTGGTTGCCAAAGGAATTTCATGAGATTTGTGCTGGGCGTTCTTTCGGCCTCCCTCATCGCCTGGTCTCTTTCAGCCAGCCCGCTCTTGCCGGAGTCCTCTTTGGGCACGGGCAAGACGGTCCACATTACGAATGACCGTCTGCTGCTTGTGCTGAGCGGCGGCCGGTACAACGGCGCCGTGGACGGCTCCGACGTGGACCTGTGGTGCGTCGACGTCGAGCGGT
Organism: uncultured Arcobacter sp.; assembly: GCA_964458495.1. Classification (GTDB taxonomy): domain Bacteria; phylum Acidobacteriota; class Terriglobia; order Bryobacterales; family Bryobacteraceae; genus JANWVO01. The sequence goes on along the minus strand of CAYWJB010000018.1, from coordinate 46,132 downwards.
TCGCCGCCAAGGGGCAGACGTATATGGCAAATGTTGTCCCGCTCCTGCCGTGGACGCCGGAACAGGCGGCGCTGGTGCGCAAGGGCGGCTCGCCGAACGAGGGCTTCTTCTGGTCGGATCTCGGACTGAACGCAGTGGAGCGCTATCAGGCAGCAGCGTGGCTGATCCTGCAGATGGAGGCTTACCGGAGCGGAACGTCCGCGGATCCGGATCTGCACATCCAGCAGGCCATCTGGGGCATCCTCGACGACGCCGAGTTTCAGTCCATTTCGCTCACTCCGCAGGCCGGGGAGTGGATGCAACAGGCGGCCGCATTCATCCGCGCGAATCCGGAATTCGGATTTGGCGAGTGGGCCGTCATCAGCGGCAATGCCGCGCCGGACGGGACCTTCACCGGCTGGGAGTATCAGTCGTTCCTGGCGCGGCTGGAGCAGGTTTCACCGTCACTGCGCCCGGTCGCGCCGGAGGAAGGCGTCGAAGAGGTCCACGCCCCGGAGCCGGGCACTTTCGCGCTGGCCGCAGCCGGTCTGGCGCTGGCCGCGCTTGCCCGGCGGCGCCGCCAAAGCCGCTGAGACGGCCTCCGCTCAGACGATCTGCTCGTTCACCGGGTCCCACTTCACCTTTCTCTCCTTGAAGTAGGACTCGACGCTCATGACGATGGTGACCGCCTCCTCCCAGGCGCGGTCCATGCCGCAGCGAGGCTGATCGAGCCCGCGGATGGAATCGATCCAGTTCCGCATATGGCTCGACACCTGGTTTTCGCCCCGTTTCCACTGGTATTCGGGTTCGGCGAGCAGGGCGGCCATCTCCGGATCGAGCCCCCACTGCTCGGCCTTTTTTCGCGCCGCAGCCACCTTGGCCGAGCCTTCCGGCGTCCACTCCGCCGTGTAGAGCCGGCAGTGCCGTTCGGCTACCTCGATGGTCGCGTCGCGGCCGAAGATGAACGTGTTGGTGCCGTGGTGGCGGTTGTGGAAGGTGCAGGCGAAGGTAACGTTCAGCTGCTTCTTCGGGTACTCGAACAGGACGTGCCACTGGTCGGGCACCTCGCGGTCCTTCGTCCAGAAGTAGAGCCCTCCCATGGTCTGCACGGCTTCGGGAATTCCCATGCCCAGGATCAGGTTCACGCCGTCCCATTGATGGCTCATCAGGTCGCCGGCGATGCCCGTTCCGTATTCCCACCAGCAGCGCCAGCGGAAGAAACGTTCCGGGTCAAATCTCGTTTTCACGCCCGAATATTCCTGGAATCTCTCCCAGTCGATGCGGTCCGGCGTTGCGTCCGGGGGCAGCTGCTGGTTGTCGTAGCGTGTGTAAAATTGCCACTCGGGCCACGGATTGGTCCGGTCGATATAGGTGCGCGCCAGGCAGGTCATTCCCAGCCTGCCGGACTGGAAAATCTCCCGCGCTTTCAGGAAAGGCGGGTCGGAATTCTGATGATGGCCGAGCTGGAGCACCACCTTGTTTTCCCGCACCGCCTTGCGGATCGCCTTCGCCTCTTCGAGCGTGCGGCAGAGCCCTTTTTCGACGTAGACGTGCTTCTTCGCCTGCGCCGCCCGCACCGCCATCGGCGCGTGCCAGAAGTCGGGCGTGGCGATGACGACTGCGTCGGCGTCCTTCGCCTCCACGGCCTTTTCCCAGTCCTTGGTCACCACCGCTTTCTTGTTGAACGCCGCCTTCTGCGCGCGCTCCAGGTTGGCGTCATAGAGGTCGCAGATGACGGCGATCTCGGTGTTCGGCGCCTCCTGCATCCGTTCCAGCAGGTAGATGCCGCGTGTCCCCACGCCAACCACCGCCAGCCGCAGCCTGTCGTTGGGCTTCGGCTGCGCCAGCACCGCTGGCGCGGCCGCGACGGCCGGTGCGGATTTCAGCAGGCTTCTCCGGTCTACTTTCGTGTCGCTCATGGCGGCTCTCATTCTATCGCGGCAGCAACCGGGCGCCGCGCGGGGCGCGGGCGGGATCAGTACCCGGCGGCGCACCGTACTGCGGTGGCTTCCTGATGCCTCTTGCGGCCGATTCACCGCGTGAGAGGGGAAAAGCTACTCATCCACTACTTGGTGTCAAGAGAGCCTCCGATGGAGAGGTGCGGAGCGTCCCCGGAAGGGACGCAAGCAAGGGAGAAAGACAATGGCACACGGGTTGGTTGCACGGGCAGGAATCGCCGCGCTGGCAGTGGCAGCCTGCGCCCTGTCGTGGGCGCAGCAGGACGTCGCGCCTCCGGCGCAGGAGCGCGCGCAGCGCAGGGCGGCCGCCGCCGAGCGGGCGCGCCAGATGAATTCGGCCGTTCTCGAGCTTCAGGCGCGGCTGCGCGAAGCGGACGAGGAAGCGCGCGCGGCGCTTCGCCAGCAGGCGGCAGAACAGCTCCGCGAACGTGCCGGCGTGCTGCGCGAACTCGCGCGCACCGATCCCGCGGAAGCGCTGCGGATCCTGCTCGGCGAGGACGCGCTCGCATCCCTGCGGGCGGATTTTCCCGGACAGGCAGACCTTTTCGAGCAGCACGGGGAATGGGAAGGGCCGGTGGAAACCCTCGTTGTGGACGACGAAAACCTGGAGGAGCACGAGACCATCCACTTCCTCGAGGCTGAAGGCGAGACGCTGGAGGTGCGCGTCGCCGGGCAGCAACCGGAGGGGATCGAGTGCGGCAAGAGAGCCCGTTTTCGCGGCGTGCGCATCGGCGAGGTGGTGGCGGCGATGGAAGGCGAGGTGGTGGCGCAGGCCGACGCTGCGGCCGCGCCGGCGTGCGGCCCTCGCGGCCAGCAGAACATCGCCGTGCTGCTGGTCACGTTTCCCGGCGTGACGCCTCCCGCGGGCGTCACCCCCTCGAGCGTCCATTCCATCCTGTTCGGCAACTCCGGCCGCAGCCTGCACGGCTACTGGAACGAGGCCTCCTATGGGGGCGTTACGGCCACGGGCACAGTGCTTGGCTGGTACACGCTGGATCAGACCTATTCCTGCGACAACTATTACGCCTTGCGCAACGCCGCTGTCGCCGCCGCCGACGCCGATATCGATTTCCGGAACTACAACCGGCTGTTCATCATCTTCCCCAACCCGGGCAGCTGCTCCTGGGCCGGGCTGTCCAACGTCGGGTGCAGCTCGTTCTCTTCTGCCGATGGCACCATCAGCGCCTCCAGTTCGTGGATGCTGGCCCACTACTTCACGGGCACGGATGGCGCCGTGAAGCTCTCCGCCCATGAGGGAGGTCACGCGCTGGGACTGATGCATTCCCGCTCGCGCCGCTTCACCGGGGAGCCGCTCGGGCCACTCGGAGCCGCAGGCACAGTCAGCGAATACGGCGACGTGCAGTCCGCCATGGGCTCCTGGAATCTGGGCCACTACACTGCGGAACAGAAGCTGAAGCTCGGCTGGCTCTCCACGGGCAACGTGGTCACAGTGCAGTCAGCGGGCGCTTATACGGTGAAGCCGCTGGAAATGCCCGGCGGCGGCGCCCCCCAGGCGCTTCAGATCCAGCGCGGCACGGGCAACAACGCCTGGCTGTGGCTTGAGTTCCGCCAGCCGCTGGGCAACTACGACACCACTTTGAATTCCCAGATCTTCAGCGGCGCGCTCATCCACTACAAAGACTCCAACACTGGCAGCTACACCGACCTGCTGGATTTCACGCCCTCGACGAGCCTCTTCAATGACGCATCGCTGCCTACTGGCGCGTCATGGCAGGATCCATACACCAACCTGTCCCTGTCTGTCACCGGAGCGTCCTCGTCCGGTGTGTCGGTCAGCGTCTCCTACGGCTCTGCGCCTTGCACCGAAGCGCCGCCCACGCTCTCCCTTTCGCCACCCAACCCGAGCGCCGAGCCGGGCAAGTCCGCCGGCTACACCGTCACGCTCAAGAACAACGACTCGGCCAACTGCGCTTCCAGGATCTTCGATCTCGCCTCCACGAAGCCGCAGGATTGGGCGACCACGTTTTCCAGCCCCTCGGTCACGCTCGTGCCCGGGCAGTCCGTCAACATCGCCATGACCAAGTCCGTGCCCGATTCGGCGGCGCCGGGCACGTATGAAGTCGATGCCGTGGCGCAGGCTTCATCGACGCAGGCGAGCGCCGCCGCGAGCCTCACCGTCGTGGCTCCTCCTCCGCCGCCGCCCCCTCCAGCGCCGCTGACGGTCTCGTTCAACCAGACGGCGGCGACCGCTTCCGTACGGACCAGTGTGTCGTTCTCCGTGCAAGTCCTGAGCGGCGAACAGCCGGCGGCCGGCGCGCTCGTGACCTTTGAAATCCGCAAGCCCGACGGGACCAGTACGACGTCGCGCGCCGTGAAGTCGGATTCCGGGGGCATTGCCAGCTGGAGCTACCGCTTCCAGAACAAGGACCCGAAGGGCGCCTACACCGTCACGGCCACTGCCGTCTACAATGGCCAGACCGCCACGGCGACCACGGGCCTCACCCTGCAATGAGTCAGAACCATGTGCCAGAGCCGCGAATGGAGGCCGCGCAGCGGCCGGAATGAGCGGTTGCCCGGGAGCGTGGCCGCGGCGGTTGATGGGGCTTGCGGGAGGCAGCGGCATGGGACCGCTCACTCCCGCGGGCCTGCGGCCCGCTTCGTTCGCGGCTCTGCCTGCGCTGGCCCATCATCCGCTGTCAGAGCCGCGAATGGAGGCCGCAAAGCGGCCGGAATGAGCGGTTGCCCCGGGGCATGGCCGCAGCGCTTGATGGGGTTTGCAAGGCGGCGGCGGCATCGAACCGCTCACTCTCGGGCGCTGGCGCGCCCTTCGTTCGCGGCTCTGCCCGCACCTGCGGGTCTATCATGAGCGGCTTGAAATCTCACCACTCCGGATCCACATAGCACTCCATCGGTGCTCCCTGCCTGTCAGCCACATACACGATGGCATCGTGGAAGTCGCGGTCCTTCCATAACCAGACGGTGCTTCCATGCCTGGCCCAGCGGCGGCTCCTGCTGCTTTCCCCGGGCAACCGGGCCAACCAGCGGCTCGCGTATGCTTTGAACGCCTTGAGGATCTCCGCCGGTGGCGCTTCACCGTCGACGACGACATGTGCATGGGTTTGGCGGACGTGCGCTGCCCACACGCGCCAGCCACGGCGCCGGGCGGCTTCCAGCACGCCCTGCAGCACGGCCCTCCGCTGCGGCCCCTCAAGTTCGTAAACCGGTTCCTTCATCATCCGCTGCACGTATGCCAACCGGCCAAGACTGGGGGGCGCATATCGGCCTCGGTATGCTTTGTGATGCTTGTCGACCGAGCCGTTTGCGTCCCCGTGCAGGCGGTGCCCGTAGCAGGTGAACGTGATGAGATAGCGCACTTACTGCCCGAGTAAGTGACGTTGGGGAATATTCTCACGAAAATTGGATCCGGACACGCAGCGCAGATGCCATCCGCCGCGCCAGAGCCGCGAATGGAGCGAGCCGTCAGGCGAGCGGGAATGAGCGGTTGTGTCCAGAACCGTGTGTCAGAGCCGCGAATGGAGGCCGCAAAGCGGCCGGAATGAGCGGTTGCACCGGG
>CAYWJB010000018.1:0-40560 GCA_964458495.1 uncultured Arcobacter sp. | reverse complement strand
ATCCGCTGTCAGAGCCGCGAATGGAGGCCGCAAAGCGGCCGGAATGAGCGGTTGCACCGGGGCATGGCCGCAGCGCTTGATGGGGTTTGCAAGGCGGCGGCGGCATCGAACCGCTCACTCTCGGGCGCTGGCGCGCCCTTCGTTCGCGGCTCTGCCTGCGCCGGAGAATCATCCGCTGTCAGAGCCGCGAATGGAGGCCGCAAAGCGGCCGGAATGAGCGGTTGCACCGGGGCATGGCCGCAGCGCTTGATGGGGTTTGCAAGGCGGCGGCGGCATCGAACCGCTCACTCTCGGGCGCTGGCGCGCCCTTCGTTCGCGGCTCTGCCTGCGCCGGAGAATCATCCGCTGTCAGAGCCGCGAATGGAGGCCGCAAAGCGGCCGGAATGAGCGGTTGCCCCGGGGCATGGCCGCAGCGCTTGATGGGGTTTGCAAGGCGGCGGCGGCATCGAACCGCTCACTCTCGGGCGCTGGCGCGCCCTTCGTTCGCGGCTCTGCCTGCGCCGGAGAATCATCCGCTGTCAGAGCCGCGAATGGAGGCCGCAAAGCGGCCGGAATGAGCGGTTGCACCGGGGCATGGCCGCAGCGCTTGATGGGGTTTGCAAGGCGGCGGCGGCATCGAACCGCTCACTCTCGGGCGCTGGCGCGCCCTTCGTTCGCGGCTCTGCCTGCGCCGGAGAATCATCCGCTGTCAGAGCCGCGAATGGAGGCCGCAAAGCGGCCGGAATGAGCGGTTGCCGCGGGGCATGCCCGCAGTGCTTGACGGGGTTTGCGAGGCGGCGGCGCCATCGAACCGCTCACTCTCGCAGGCCTTCGGCCTGCTTCGTTCGCGCTGCCGGAAACCGCTCACTCTCGGGCGCTGGCGCGCCCTTCGTTCGCGGCTCTGTCTGCGCCTTCGGCCTGCTTCGTTCGCGGCTCTGTCTGCGCCGGCCCATCATCCGCTGTCAGAGCCGCGAATGGAGGCCGCGCAGCGGCCGGAATGAGCGGTTGCACCGGGGCATGGCCGCAGCGGTTGATGGGGTTTGCGAGGCGGCGGCGCCATCGAACCGCTCACTCTCGGGCGCTGGCGCGTCCTTCGTTCGCGGCTCTGTCTGCGCCCGCGGCGGCACCGTCGCGCCGGCTGCAATGCAACTGCGGGATTTGACGCGTCCGTACAGTTTGTCCGGCTGGACTGGGGCATTCCGCCCAGCTAAAATGGACTCTTCGATCTGAAAATCTCTCTATTCGTGCACGTTAGTGCCGCCGCCCGGCGTGGCCGCTCAATTGCATGTCCGCCGGGCACAAGGAGTTCATCCGCATGGCGTCATCCATCTCCGCCTCGCCCCGGGAACACCTCCTCGCCCTGCCGGGCGACGACGTCCGTCAGGTGATGTGGCGTTTCGCCGAGCGTTACGACCTGCAAATGCTGGTGCAGAGCACGCGCGCCGTCGCCCGCGGCCCCGTCGCCCGCCTGGTGGCCGAAGGCGCGCGCCACACGCACGATTGGACCCCCGCCAAGCATGGCCTTCTGAAGGAATTCGACGCCGCGGGCATCACCGCCGCCTACCTGGAGCCGGAAGAGGGCGGCTTTCTGGAAGGGCCCAAGAACCTCGCTCTGGCCTTGATCGCCTTCGAACTGGCGTGGGTCGACGCCGGCGCCGCCACCGGTTCGCTGGCGACTCATCTGGGGCTGGCGCCGATCCACGAGCGCGGCACGCCCGAACAGCGCCTCCATTACATGAGCCTGGCCGCGCCGGCGCCCGGCCGCGAGCCCAAACGCGCCGCTTTCGCGCTTACCGAGCCCATCCCGTACGTCGGCGTCGAGACCGGCATGCTGGGCGGCAAGGTCCGCATCGCCGAATGGCCCGAGGGCGGCGAGCCCATCCTGGAAGTCAACAAGCGAGGGCGGTTCATCACGAACATGGCCTTCGCCAACTTCGTCACCGCCGCCGTCGAGTCCGCCGACCCGCGCATCAAGGGCTCCTGCATGGTCATCCTTGAGGAGACCGACCCGGGCATCTTCGACCGCGGCACGCCCACGCGGAAGCTCGTCCACCAGCTTTCGGCCACCAACGATCCCGTCTTCCAGCTCCGCGTCCCTGCCTCGCGGATCGTCGGCGGCTATACGGTTCAGAACGGCGTCATTGTTCCCAACTACGACCACAGCGCCATCATCGAAGCCGTCTTCCGCCGCACGCGCGTCACCGTGGGCCTGATGACCTCGGCCAAGCTGCTGTCCTCTGTCGAACCGCTGATCCGCTACCACCGCGACCGTTTCCGCGGGTCGGAAACCGTCCTGCCCGGCTCGCCCCGCTATGAGCTCGGCCTCCAGCAAAAGGAGGACGTCACCCACCGCGTCATCGACATCTGGGCCGCCGGCGAGGCGAGCGCCTCGCTCGGCTTCGCCGCCGCGCGCCTGTTCGACGAGCTCGATCCCGTGGAGCGCGCCAAGGACCGCGTGCTGGCCGAACAGGGCATTCACGGCGGCATGGCCGCGCACAGGGCGCTGCGCAAGCGGCAGCACGAGGCGCTCGAGTTCGTCGAGATGCAGGCCCACAACGCCGCGCTGCGCGACGAGGCGCGCTACAAGGCCCTCGCCGGGGACCCCGTGGTCCAGTACATCGTGCTCGACGCGCAGGCCAACGTGCTGTGCCCCGCCACCAAGCTGTGGAACACCGGGCATGGCAGCGTGATGATGCGCGAAGCCGTCAGCCTGATGGGCGGCTACGGTATCACGGAAGACTGCCCCGGCTTCCTCGGCTACAAGTGGATGGATTCGCAGCTGGAGGCCACCTATGAAGGGCCGGAAGCCGTGCAGCGCCGCCAGCTCTCCCTCACCATGACCAACGAGGTCTTCCAGGCGCTGTTCCGCAACTGGATTCACGAAATGCGCCACGTCGCCGCCGTTGAGCCCGGCACCGGCGCCTGCACGCTGGCCAGCGCCATGCACCTCTGGCAGTGGACGCTCAACCATCTGCAACACGCCACCGACTCCCACGGCCAGAAGCTGTACCAGTCCAACCGCCAGGGCGTCACCTTCCCCATGGCCGATGCGCTCTGCTGGCTGCTGGCCGCCCGCTGTTTCATCCTCGACGTGGAGCATCTCCGCCGCCAAGGCGCCGCTTCCATCCAGCAGGGCTTCCAGGGCACGGTGCAGTTCTTCACCGATCTGTGCCACGTCCAGGCGGCGCGCGCCGCCGGCGAGGCTGCGCGGATCTGCACGGAGCTGGTCTTCGGCTATCTGCGCCATCCCTCCTGGGACGACGACCCCCGTTGCGGCTCCTGCTTTGAAGAGCCCGAACTGCGGCAGATCGAGAGCCTCGTGCCCGGCGCCAGCGGCTTTACCGGAGATTACCTGCGCGAGGACGGCACCCATGAGACCAAGGCCGGCCCATGCGTCCGCGCCCCCGGACTGGCCGACTTCTCGCGCCTCCGCAGCAAGCTGGACGGCTGTCTGGCCGGCGCGCTGCTGGCCAAGGACCGCGCCGCCGAGTCCGTGCAGAAGGTGATGATCCCGGCCGCGCTCGACTATCCGCAGTAAGGCCGCTCTCTGCCATGAATCCCGAAGCTGCACCGCCTGCCCCGCCCGCGCCGCTCGACGCCGACATCGTCTGCACCGGCTTCGGCCCCGCCGTGGCGGGCTTCCTTCTCACGCTGACCCGCGGGCTGCAGCAGCCGGAGATGGCAGCGGTGGAATCCCGCGCCATTGCTGGCCTGCCGCCGCAGGTGGTCTGCTACGAGCGCGCCGACGACATCTCCTTCGGCGTCTCGGGCGTGGTCACGCGCGCCCGCGCCATTCGCGCCTCCCTGCCCGATCTGGACCCTTCCTCTATCCCGCTGGCGGCGCGCGTGCGCGAGGAGAAGCTCCTGTATTTGCTCGATCCGCTGGGCGCCACGCGCCGCCCGGCGTGGATGCGGCTGGCGGATCAACTCTGCCGCGCCCTGTCCGGCGTTCTGGGAGTCGAACATGAGGCGCTCGCGCTGCCCTGGATTCCGCCGTTCCTGCACAAGGGCGGCGGATTCATCTTCTCGCTGGGCCAGTTCAATCAGTGGGTCGGCCAGCAAGTGATGATGTCGGGCCTGGCGCAGGTGTGGCCCGCCGCCCCGGTGGCGGCGCCGCTGATCGAAGACGAACGCGTCGCGGGCGTCCGTCTTGCCGCCGACGGATCGGAGGTGCGGGCCGCCCTCACCGTGGTGGGCGACGGGCCTGTGGGCGCCGTGGGGCGGCAGCTGGATGAGCATTTCGGAATGCCTGCCGGCCACCGGCGCGACGAGTGGGCCGTGGGCATGAAGATGGTGATCGACCTGCCGGACTCCTGTACGCTCGAGGAAGGAACCGTCTGGCACACGATCGGGTATCCGGAGCCGGAGATTTTCGGGTTCCTCTACGTCCACCCGGGCCGGATCGCCAGCGCGGGCATCTTTGTTCCCTCGTGGATGGACAGCCCGGTGCGGACGTCCTACCGCTACCTGCAGCACTTCATCCAGCACCCTTGCCTGTGGCGGCGCCTGGAGGGCGGCAGGCTCCGCAGTTGGGGCGCCAAGTCGCTGCTCGAGTCCGGGCGGCGCGGCGAGCCGTATCTGGCGGGCGACGGCTACGCGCGCATCGGCGAGTGTTCCGGCTCGACGAATGTGCTGACAGGCTCGGGCGTCGATGAGGCCTGGCTCACCGGCACGCTGCTGGCGGAATCCGTGCTCGAACTTCTGCGCAACGGGGAGCCGTTCACGCGGCAGAACCTGGAGCGCACCTATGTGGCCCGGCGCCGCGCCTCCTGGCTGGAGCACGAATCGCGGGTGGCGGAAAAGGCCCGCAACGGCTTCCAGTGGGGCCTGCTGCCGGGCTTTCTGGGCATGGCGCTGGCCGGGCTCACCGGCGGGCGCATCGCCTGGCCGCGGCGCAGCGGGGAGCGCCGGCCGAAACGGCTGGCCGATTACTACGCCGGCCGGCTGTCGCGCGCGGAAATCGAGCGCGCGAAGGCCAGGGCAGAGGCCGAGGCGCGCCCGCTCCACGACCTGCTGATGGACCTGTGCGGCTGGCCGCCGGTTCAGTATGACGGGCGGCTTCTGGTCTCGCACCAGGATGCGCTGCTGATGGGCGGCAAGGTGCAGGCGCCTGCCGAGTTCCCCGATCACGTCATCTTCCGCAGCCCGCAGCTGTGCCGCGACTGCGAGGCGCATCTCTGCGTGGAAATCTGCTCCGGCGAGGCGATCCGCGTCTCGCAGGAAGACCCGGCCGGGCCGCCCGTATTCGACCGCGAACAATGCGTTCACTGCGGCGCCTGCCTGTGGAATTGTCCGGTCTCCAATATCGAGTTTTGCGCCGCCCCGGGCGGCCTCCATTCTGCCGAAAACTGAGTGAATTCCCATGCCATTTCAGATCATCGTTTGCGGCGGCCTTGCGCCGGACCCGCTCCAGACGCTCGAGCCGGTCTTCGATCCGGCGCGGCCCTCGCTCCGCAATGAGCTGATGCTGCCGGCCGTCTTCGACCCCTGGGCCGCCCATGCTCTGTACGAGGCCGGCCATCTGGCCAAACAGCATCCGGGCTCCACGGTCCGCGTCGTGAGCCTGGCGCCGAAGGCCAAGCTCCAACAGGTGATGATGACCGTCGCCCAGAAGCTCCCCTTCGAGCTGACGGCGCTGGATGGTCCCGGCGGGGGGTTTGTGGACGCCGCCGCCACGGCGGCGGCGCTCGCCGGCGCCATCGCCGCCCTGCCGCATCTCGACCATTCCCGCCTGCTGCTGTTTGGCGGCTGGGAGTCGGCCACGCGCGGAGCGGGAGTCGTGATGCAGCGCGTGGCCGAGCGGCTCGGCATCCGGGAGCAGTTCCTCGCCGTCGATGAGCTGTCGGTCGGCGAGGACGGCTCGCTGCTCATCAAGGAGCGCATCGAGGGCGGGCTTCACCAGATCTCCCGCTGCGCCTCGCCGCCCGCCATGCTCGCCTGGGCCACCGGCAACCTGCCCGAGCCGCCCAACCACCCGCAGACCGGCATGGCGAACATGCGCGTCATCATGCCCGCGCTTCAGAAGGCGGCGCCGGCGAATCTCGAGCCCGCCGCGGAGTATCTCAGCACCGCCCTGCCTTCCGCCATCCGCCAGACGCGGATCGTAAAAGACGTTCCGGCGGCAGAAATCGCCCGCGACATTGCCGGATGGGTCCGGGAATAAGGAGAGCGAATTTCATGGAAAAAATTCTCGTTTTGTTGCACACCGTGGATGGCGCGCTGCCCCGGGCCGCTCTCGAAGTCCTGGGCCTGGCCCGCCGCCTTGGCGGCGAATTCGACCTCGCCGTCGTGGGCGCCGGGGCCGCCTCCGCCGCGCAGCAGGCCTCCGGCGGCGCGGCAAGGTGCCTTGCTGTGGAGGGGGAGGCGTTCTCGGTTTCCCGTTACGCGACAGACGCTGCCGCCTGCGAAGCCCTGATCCGCGCCTCCGGCGCGCCGCTGGTGCTGGCGCCCGGCACGATGCGCTTTCACCGCGCCCTGCCGGGCGTTGCTGAGCGCCTGGGCGCCGCCATCGACACCCACGTCGTCTCCTTCACGCCGGACGGCGTTGCGGGCCGATGGTTTTACCGCCAGCGCATCGAGGCAACTTTGCGCCGCCAGGCGCGCCCGTGGGTTCTCCTCGTCGAACCCGGCTCGGAAGCGCCGGCGGAGCCTGCCGCGGGCGCAGCACCTGAAGTTCTTGATGTCGCCTGCGATACGCGCACGGCGGTGGAGGGCCAATCCGCCCCGCTCGCCGGCGAACAGACCATCCGCCCCGACGCGCCGCTGCTGTTCGTCGCGGGCGCGGGGTGGACCAAGAAACAGAAGGACGGCGCCGTCCACACGGACGAAGCCGCCGGGCTCATCCTCGACTTCGTCCGCCGCACGCAGTGCTCGCTCGGCTCGTCGAAGTCGCTGGTGGACCTCTCCGGCGAAGGGCAGGCGGTGCTGCCCTTCCTCACGCATCTCCATCAGGTGGGACAGACTGGCTCTTCGCCCCGGCACCGTAAAGGGCTGGCCACCTGCTGCCACGGCGAGGAGCCCCACGTCGTCGGCTGGCGCTTCATTCAGGAGCGCCGGGCCGTCAACCTGGATCCCAACTGCGGCTGGACGCGCGGCAAGGCCGATGTCGTCTACGTCGCCGACGCCTTCGAGGTGATGCGCGAGCTGCTCAAGTTGCTCTGAGCCGTTCAGGTGGCCCGGCGGCGCCCGCTCCCGCCTATGGCGCCGCCCGGACCAGCATCTGTTTCGCAAAAGGCTTCCACGGCGACCACAGGTACAGCCGGATCAGTTGCCGGTTCACGGGCAGGCGCGAGACCACTGAAAAGGGAAGAAACCCGGGCCGGCATTCCAGAATCCGGTACCCGTTTGCCTGAAGAAAATCGCACAGGCTGGCATCGGAATAGACAGAAATGTGCGTGTAATCGTCGAAGTATTCCCGGTAGGCGCGCTTGTAATTCGGTTGCAGGATGACCAGCTGCCCGCCGGGCGCCAGCTTCCTTTTCAGCTCCTGGAGGCACTGCGCAAACTCCGCCTGTGACAGGTGTTCGAACAGATTGCTGGCGAATGCCAGATCCACCGAGCCGTCAGCCAGAAACCCGAGATCCGTGACGCTGCCCAGATGCACCGCCACGTCCGGCGCGGCGTGCTTCGCCGCCGCCGGCGCCACGTCCACCGCCGTTTTGCGCGCCGCCCGGATGTGGTTGATGAAGTGGCAGTAGCCCGCCCCCAGCTCCAGCACGTGCCCCTGGGGAGGCACAAGCTTCGAGAAATGGAAGTCGCACAGCGCCTTCCACAGCACGTCCCGGCGCGGATCGTACCGGAATCGGGTTTCAAAGTAGCTCATGGTTCCCTGCGCTTCCAGCCGAACACCAGTCCGCGGATCATCCGCAGCCCCACCAGCAGAGCCGTCCAGTTGCTGCGGTTGCCGCCCTTGCTGGCGCCGACGCGCTCGTGGAAGGTCACCGGGCACTCCACCATGTGCACGCCCGCCCGCAGCGCCACGTCCAGAAAGTGCGCGTTGAATTCCAGGTTCACCGAAGGGTTCAGCAACGGCAGCAGCCGCCGGAGGGTCTGGTTGCGGCACAGCTTGTAGGTGGTGCCGACGTCAGTGAAGGTGCCCTGGCCGATGTGCTTGGCTTCCAGCAGCTTTCCCACAAAAAAGTTCCCGTAGTACATGAACGTCGTCAACTGCGTCTTGCGCTGCCGCAGCTGCTCGACGATGCGGGTTCCATTCACGATCTCCGCATGCGGGATGTAGGCCAGGAACTTGTCGATGTCGTAGGCGCGGAAGGTCAGGTCCCCCTCGCAGACGAGCGTCAGATCCGTGTCCGGCTGCGACACGCCCTCCTCCAGACACCTGTAAACGCACCAGCCGTAGCCCTGCCTCTGCTCCTGCACGACGCGCGCGCCGGCGGCCGCGGCCGCCCGGGCCGTGCCGTCGCGGCTGTTGTTGTCCACCACGATCACGCGCTCCACCAGCGGGTGCGCGAGGAAATCCTGCACGGCGGCGGCGATGCTCTGCTCGTCGTTATATGCGGTCAGCGCCACCGTCAGGCGCGGGTTCGCCGGCGGCGCCCAGACCACTGTCCTGCCGCGCCTCTTGGCCGGCAGCAGAACGAAGAGATCAATGATGCAGAGCACTGCGCCCGCCCAGACAGCGAGTCCGCTCCCGAGGCAGGCGCGGCCGGTCCACCCGGGCTCCGCCGCTCCGAACAGACGCATGGCCAGATCCACCGCCGAGGCGCCGCAGAAGAACAGGAATCCTGCCAGGGCGAGCAGAAGCCCGTAAAGCAGCAGCGGAACGGCGGGCGAAGGCCCGGAAGGCGGGAATTGGCGGTCTTCGTTCATTCGCATCCCGGCCCGGCGCAAGCCGGGACTTCATCGCCGGCCGATCCGCCCCTCACGGGCGGATCTCCGGCGGAGAGCTGACGCATGGCGAACGCTGTGGCTTCGAATCTCGTGCGCAAAATCCTGTATCTTAGCATTTCGCGAGTCCGCCGCCGGGCCAGGCCGCGGCTCCTTCACCGGATGCCCTGCGGCGGCGCCTCGCACCGCAGCACCGGATAGAGGTTCTTGTCCGGCTCGAAGTAAGGCGAGCGCTCGTAGAGCCACAAGAGGCGCGCCCGCGCGTCGCCCGCAAACTGCGCATCTTCTTTCAGCTTTTGCTCGAACTGGCGCCGCAGCGCCGCGTCGCTTTCCAGCATGCGCCGGGCGAAGGGTTCGAACACAAACTCGCTGAAATACTCCTTCTGCTCGAACACCGGCAGGAAGAAGCCCCAGCGCACCGCCGAATCCGGCGCCTCGGGCTCGAGCAGATGCATTGCTACCTTCCCGGCGCGCTGCGCCACCGGCACGTACACGCTGCCCGCGGCGACTTTCTTCCGCACCTTTGCCGGCCCGGTTGAGAACCCCAACACGCGAAAACGCCCCTCAAACGGCGCCGCCGCAAAGCGGACTCCCGAAAAACGCACCGTCTCGAACTCGCCCTCGAGCGGCTTTTCGATCCGGATCATCTGCACGCCGTGCGCCGCCAGCAGATCGATCACCTCGCTCCACTCGCGCGGCACGATGTAGCCGTGCGGGGCGCGCGGCGCCACCTTCGGCGCGAGCGTCCGCACGAGCCGGACCGGCTCGTCGATCCGCTCGCCCGTATACCGCGCCACCGTGCCACCCGTCACGCGGCTCGGCACGCGCTCCGCCTTCACCTGCCGCAACAGGGAGGGTTCGCCCTCGCCCGCGGGTGCGCCCTCCAGGAATACCGCTTCGCCCGGCGCCACCGACGCCTGCCGGCGGTCCGCCTCCTCCGACGCCCGCCGCAGCGCCGCCGCGCTGTCCGCCGCCAGCTCCAGCGCCGCACGCATGACGTCGTAGTGCGACCACACGCGCGTCCGGAAGGACTTCAGGCTGTGCGTCTCCACGAGCAGCGCCGCGCGGTTCTGCGCCGCGGCGTATCCGGTGGAGTAACGCGGCGTGGCCGTCATCACGGCGGGCGCGCCGCTGCCTGCCTCGCGCCCCTCGATGTAGAAGCCGGGAACGTGCCCCTGCGCCTCCAGCCGCCGGAACAATCCCGGCAGGAATTGTTCTTTCACCCAGCGGCCCACCGGCGGGGCGATGTCCTGTTCGGTGTGCGAAGCCACGGTCAGGTCGTACTGCACGTCCCCGCCGTCGGTCACATGGTTGTCCACCAGCAGGTCGGGCAGCCAGGCGGTGTACATGCGCAGCCAGGCGCGCATTTCCGGCGCGTCCGCCTTCAGGTAGTCGCGGTTCAGGTTCAGCCGCCGCGCCGTCACGCGGAAGCCCATCTGCCGCGGACCGTTCTCGTTGATCCGGTTCCACGGCGAGGCGCGCTCGTGTCCGTCCGGGTTGAAGACGGGAATCGAAAGCACGATCACGGAATCGAGCAGCCGCTTCAGCCGGCGCGTTACCAGAAGGTCCCGCAGCAGCAACATGGCCGCATCCTTGCCGCCGTTCTCGCCGGCGTGGATCCCGTTCTGGATCAGCACCACGGGCTTGCCTGTGCGCCGCGCCGCAGCCGGCGTAAAGGCGCGGTCGCGGCTCGCGATCAGGACGTACAGCGGGCGCCCCTCGCTCGTCCGCCCGATCTCCACAAGCCGCGCAAAACGGCTCGCCGCGGCCAGCCGGCGGTGGAACTCCGCCGCCTCTTCATAATCCCCCGTCTCGGAGAAGTCGGTCTTCTCCGCCACGGTCCGCCACCCGGCAGGCGCCGCCGCCGTGCTCTCGCGCACGCTGCGCGCCTCGCGCATCGCCTCGGTCTCCGCCAAAGAGCGCGGCGGCATGGGCTCCAGCGCCGCCTGAAAAAGAAAAGCCCACAGCCAGACCATCTCTCACAGGCTAGCAACGCGCGCGCCGGCTCAGATCTGCGGCAGCTCCCATCCCGCGCGGTACTGGCGCGACAGATACTCGTTGGCCTTCTCGTCGTTGGGGATGCGCCCCGCCGCGGCGTCGTATTTCAGCCGCCTGCCGGCGCGCAACGCCGCGCCCCACAGGCAGACGGTTTCGGAGATGCCCCATGCCTCGGTGAACGTCCCGGGCGACGGCTGCCCGCCGCGGCATGCTGTGACGAACAGCTCCGCCACGTCCGGACGTTGCGGCTGCGGCGGCGCCTCCTGCGGCTTCCGCCCGGCGGCATACAACACCGGCTTCTCCACGCGGAAGCCCGACACGATGACGCCCTTGTCCCCGCGGAACAGCATGCCCTCCGGCGGCAGATCCTCCAGCCCCGTTTCGTCCGGCGGAAACGGCTTCATGCCCCCGTCGTACCAGTAGAGGTCCACCGCCGGCCGCTCGGCCGTCTTCGGAAAGCGGATCCTGGTCATCGAAGCGCCGGGGAACGAAAAGTCGTTGGCGATCCGGGTGGCGCTGTTCCCGTCAAACCGGCAGTGGTGCGACCGCAGAGGCTCGATCACGTCCGGCGCGCCCAGCTTCAGCGTCCGGAACACGGACCACAGCGAGTAGATCCCCATGTCGGCCAGCGTCCCGCCGCCGAAGTCGTACCAGCCGCGGAACACCATGTGGGTGTAGTTCGGACTGTAGGGGCGCTCCTTCTCCGGCCCCAGCCACAGGTTCCAGTCGAATCCGCGCGGCACGGGCGACTCCGGCGGCACCTCCATGTATTGCGGCCACACCGGGCGGTTGGTCCAGTTGTGGATCTCGCGCAGCGTGCCGATGGCGCCCGAGTCGATCCACTGCTTCACCTGCCCGATGCCGTTGCCCGTGTTCCACGCCAGGAAGTGCGTCGCCACCCCGGTCTTCTTCGCCGCCTCGATCACCGCCTTGGCCTCATGCAGCCGGTTGGCGATGGGCTTGTGCATCATCACGTGCAGCTTCCGCGCCATCGCCCGCATCGACATCCAGCCGTGGTGGTGGTCCGGCGTCATGATCCACACCGCCTGCAAGTCCGTCTCCTTGTCGAGCAGCTCGCGGAAGTCGGTGTAGGCGCGCACCGAGCCCGGCGCCTTGTAATACGTCTCGATCACGCTGCGCGCCACGTCGAGCCCCGCGGGGATCACCGAATCGAAGCCCGCGCCCCAATCCGGCTGCTCCAGCATTTTGCGGATCCCCATGAGCAGCCCGTTGGCTGACCAGTCCTTGTATCCGGCAGCCGGGCGGCACGGGTCGCAGACCGCCGTAAACCGCAGCGCCGGGTGCCGGATGAACTGCGGCAGCTCGCGGATCGCCTCCGTGCCGCAGCCGGCCAGCGCGATGTGGATCCTCTCGCCCGGCGCGGGCTGCGCCGCCTGCCCGCCCAGCACATGGCGGGGCACCAGAGTGAACGCCGGGGCCGCCTGAACAAATCTTCGCCGGTTTGTTTTCATCTCCCTCTCTCCTTGCCTGGCCTTTCCTGAGCCACTCTATGGCAGGCCGGCGCCCCGGTCAAGTCCGCGCGGGCCGGCGCCTCCTTCGCCCTGTGCGCTGCGATAGCATCGGGGCGAATGGAGGACGTCTTGATCCGTTTCATCCTTCTCCTTGCCGCCGCGCCCGCCCTTTGGGCGCAATCCGGCGCTCCGCCCGAGCCCCGGGCGCTCCAGCCTGCGCCCGCGCTCCCGGCCGCCGGGCTCCGCAAAGCCTTCGCCGACCCGCCGCCCGAGTACCGGTCCATGCCGCTGTGGGTATGGAACGACGAGATGGACCCGGCGCGGATCAAGGAGATGCTCGGCCAGTACCGCCGGCAGGGCATGGGCGGCGCGTTCGTCCATTCGCGCCCCGGGCTGATGACCGAATACCTCGGCCCCGGGTGGTTCAAGCTCTGGCGCGAGGCGCTCGAAGAGGGCAAGCGCCTCGGCCTGCTCGTCAACATTTACGATGAGAACTCCTATCCGTCGGGCTTCGCGGGCGGCCATGTGCCCGCGCTCGCTCCCGAGACCGCCAGCCAGTTCGTCGCCGTGGAAACAGGCTTGCCTGCCTCCGCTGTCTCCCCCCATCCGCAGCACCTTGCCTTCTTCGCAGGCAAGCCGGATGAGCCCGGCAGCCTGCGGCGCGTCCGCTCTCCGCAGGAGGTCCGGGAGGGCGAGCAGGTAGTGGCCTTCCGCCTGCGGCGCGCTTCGGGCAACGTGTGGACGGCGGGATTCCCTTACGTCGACCTGACCAACCCGCGCACGGCGCAGGTCTTTCTGGAAACCACATATGAAGCCTACCGCCGCGAGTTCGGCGGCGAGTTCGGCAAGACCGTGCGCTGGGCGTTCACCGATGAGCCGCTGCTCGCCACCGGCGGCGCCTATGACAGCGCCCGGCTCGCGCTGCCGCTTTCCTGGGCCACCCTGGCCGAGTTTCGCAAGCGGAACGGCTACGACCTGGCCGATCACCTGCCGTCGCTGTACTGGGACACGGGCGAATGGCGCAAGGTACGGTTCGACTACTGGCAGACGCTCCATGATCTCTGGATCGAACATTTCATGCGCCCCATGTTCGAATGGTGCGACCGCAACGGGCTCCAGTTCACCGGCCACTTCATGGAGCACGAATGGCCGTATCCGTGGATCACGCCCGCCGACGCCTCGCTTCACGCCTTCCAGCACGTGCCCGGCATTGACATGCTCGGAGGGCAGGAGCTGCGGCCGCATTACCTCTTCACGATCCGCCAGTCGGCCAGCGTCAGCCACCAGCTCGGCCGCCGCCTGTTCTGCGAAGCCTACGGCGTTGCCGGCTGGGACGCGACGATGGAACACCTGAAGCGCTTCGGCGACTGGCTGCTGGTGCATGGCGTCAATTTCGTCGATCAGCACCTTTCGTTCACCACCGTGCGGGGGGCGCGCAAGCGCGACCATCCGCAAAGCTTCTCCGATGCCGCTTCCTGGTGGTCCGCCTATCGTCCGCACGCCGACCATCTCGCCCGCGTCTCGCTGCTTTCGAGCCTTTCCGAGACCCGTCACCGGGTGCTGGTGATTCATCCGACCACCACGAGCTTTCTCTTCGCGCGGCGCGGCGCGGCGGCGCCGGAACTTGAGAAGATGCGCGAGAACAATGCGCGGCTGGCGCAGTTCCTCGCCGACCATCAGGTGGATTACGACTACGGCGACGAGTACGTGCTCGAGTGGTTCGGCAAGTTGGAGGACAAGAAGTTCCGCGTAGGCAAGGCTGCCTACGACCTGGTGGTCCTCTCCCACGACGTGGCCAACCTGCGCCGCCAGACCGTGCCGCTGCTGGAGCAATGGCTGAAAGCCGGCGGCACGGTGCTTTCTCTGGCGGAGGCGCCCGCGTATGTGGATGGCCGCGAAAGCGAAGCCTTGCAGAAGCTCCGCGAACAGGCAGGCAAGCAGTGGGTGCGCGTCTTCGACGAGGACGGACTGCTGGCCGCCATCCGCGAACGCCTGCCCGCGCGCATCCGGATCGACGCCCCTGTGGGCTTTCTCGAGCGCTGGCTGCCCTCCGGCGACCGCGTGATCTTCCTCGCCAACTCCGCCGGCGCCGCCATCTCCGCCAAAGCCTCGCTGGAGGCTGCCGGGCTGGAAGAGTGGGACACGCTCACGGGGCAGACCCGCCCGTACCCCTTCACCAAGGGCCAGCGCGGCATCGACTTCTCCGTGCAGCTGCCGCCGGCGGGCTCGCTGCTGCTGCTGGCGCGCAAGGATGCCGCGCCCGCGGCGGCACCCGCCAAGCCCGGCTGGCGAACTCTGCCCGCCGGTTCGTGGACCGTCTCGGCGAATGAGCCGAACGTGCTCGTGCTCGACTACTGCGACCTGGAAGTGGCAGGCGAGACCATTCAGGACCTGAACACTTGGCGGGCCAACTGGACCCTCTGGCAGCGCCATGGCTTTGAGCGCCCCGCCTGGGACAACGCCGTGCAGTTCCGCCGCAACGTGCTCGACCGCAAGTTCGGCGAAGGCACGGGCTTCCGGGCCACGTTCCGCTTCACCCTCCAGGGGGCGCCGCCGAAGGATCTGCGCCTCGCCGTCGAGGCGCCCGAGCTCTACCGCGTCTCCCTCAACGGCCAGACGGTGGACTTCTCCAAAGCAGAGCGGTGGCTCGATCCGCACCTGAAGGCCGCGCCGGCCGCCGCCGCGGCCAAAACAGGAATGAACGAAATTGTCATCGAGGCCGCGCCTTTCGACACGCGCATGGAACTGGAAAACCTCTACCTGCTCGGCAGCTTCGCTGTGATCCCGGCCGAAAGAGGCTTCCAGATCACAGCCGCCTCCAGGCCGCTCGCACTCGGCTCCTGGGCCGGACAGGGCATGCCGTTCTACGGTGCCACCGTCAGCTATTCCGCCAAGGTCCGCATCCCCGGCGGCCACCGCCGCCTTCGCGTCTCCCTGAAGGAGCTGCCCGGGGCGCTTGCCGAAGTTCTCGTCAATGGCCAGGCGCTGGGCTGGATCGGCTGGCCGCCTTACGAAAGCGAAGTACCCGTGCAGGCGGGCAACGCCTCCATCGAGGTGCGCCTCCACGGCACGCCGCGCAATGTTTTCGGCCCCTTCCACCACCCGCAGAAGCTCCGCTTCCGCGCATGGCCGAACGCCTGGGCGGAGTTTCCGGATCGACAGCCGCCGGGCGCGGCATACGACGTTCTGGATTACGGGCTCGTGTCGGCGCCCATGCTGGCCACCAGCCCGTGAGGTGAATCCGGCCTGCTTGTCTGATATTCTCGATCCGGGATTCGCGCCATGCCCGCCGACATGCAGGAACTCTATGCCCAGCGGCTGAACCGTTACGTCACCGCCATGCGCAACGGCAAGCCGGACCGCGTTCCGCTGCGCCCCTTCGCCGCCGAATTCACCGCCCGCCACTGCGGCATGACGGCGCAGCAGGTGACGCACGACTACCGTCAGGCCTTCGAGGCCGTCCTGCGCTGCTGCCAGGACTATGACTGGGACGCCGTGGTGCCCAACATGGTCTATGTCTGGACAGGCCTGACGCACGCCGCAGGGCTGCGCTATTACGCCATCCCGGGCATCGACGTCGACGAACACACCGGCTTCCAGTACCGCGAGCCGCCACAGGAAAGCGCCTGGATGCTGCGCGAGGAGTACGACGAGCTGATCGAAGACCCCGTCGCCTTCCTCTGGACCAGGTGGCTGCCGCGCATTTCGTCCGAGTACGCCGCGTCGCCCATGCGGCGCGATCTCGCGCTCGTGAAAAGCGCCTGGGCCATGGCGGACTACTTCACCGCCTTCGGCCCCCAGATCGAGCGCATGAGGGAGGAGACCGGAACGGTGTCCGCCATCAGCGGCATGCTCAAGGCGCCTCTGGATGTGCTTGCCGACAAGTTCCGCGGCTATCTCGGGCTCGCCTTCGACTTGAAGGAAATCCCCGAAAAAGTCGAAGCAGCCTGCCGTGCCCTGATGCCCCATCTGGCGCAGATCGCGCTTTCGGGGCTCGATCCGGACCATCAGCTGCCGGTCCCCGTGTGGATGCACCGCAGCTGCGTCCCCTTCATCTCTCACCAGGACTTCGAGCGGATCTTCTGGCCCACGTTCCGGCCCATGGTGGAAGCCGTGTGGGCGCGCGGCAACCAGGTTCTCTTCTACGCCGAAGGCAAGTGGGACGCGCATCTGGACACCTTCGCCAGGCTGCCCGCCGGCAGCATCATCTACCACATCGACCGTGGCGACCCGAAGCTGTGCGCGGAGAAGCTGGGCCGCAAGTTCTGCCTGAGCGGAGGAGTGCCCAACGCGCTGCTTGCCTTCGGCACGCCCGAGGAAGTACGGGCGAAGTGCAAGGAGCTGATCGACGCCTGCGGCCAGAACGGCGGATACATCATGGACGCCTCCGCCATCCTGCAAAGCGACGCGCGCGTCGAGAACGTCCGCGCCATGACCGAATTCACGCGCGAATACGGCGTCTATTCCGCAACGCCGAACTCCGCGCCGCCTCCGCCGCCGCCGGAAGAGCGCTGCGCCATGCCGGACTTCGGCCCGCCGCGTGGCTGCTTCCGCTGGGAGGACAAGCTCCGCGAGATTCCCGCCATCCGGGGCGACGCAGAACTCTGCCGCCGCATCTGGAACGATCTCGACGCGCTCGCCTACACCTGGATCTGGCACCTCGTCCTGAGTTTCTGATCTTCCCCGCGGCGTGTATATTGGACAGGATCCGAGGTGCAACGATGAAAACCCGCGTCCTTTTCGCCGCCGCCGCGTTTGCCTGCTCCGCCCTGGCGCAACCGGGCGTGTTCTCGAAGGAGGACCTGATCCGCTACACGCCCGAGTGGAAGGGAGAGCGCTTCCCCGACGGCCGCCCGAAAGTGCCGGACGGAATCCTCAAGCGCATGCGCGAGGTCACGCTGGAAGAGGCCTGGGCCGTGCTGCGCAACGAAGGGTACAACTACCAGTACGAGGACGGCTGGCTGGAAATTCATCCCGGCAAGGTGCTGGTGGGCCGCGCGCTCACGGCGGCGTGGGTGCCCGGGAGGCCGGACATCCACAAGGTGATTGAAGCCGAGGGAAAGCGCGGCGGCCGCGTAGGCGCGCCCAACGCGTGGGCCGTCGACATGCTTCAGCCCGGCGACGTTTATGTGTGCGACCACTTTGGACTGAAGATCGACGGGCCGTCGATCGGCGACAACGTGGGAAACGCGATCTACGCGAAGTCCGGCAACGGCATCGTGTATGACGGCGCCGTACGCGACATCGCCGGCCTGAAAGAGCTGGAAAACTTCGTCTCCTTCGTGCGCTTTTACCATCCGTCGCACCACTTCAGCTCTTCGGGTCCGCGGCTGAACTCGACGCTGATCTCGATCAACGCGCCCGTCCGCATCGGGCGCGCCACGGTCATGCCCGGCGACGTCGTGCTGGGCCGCGACGGCGGCGTCATCTTCATTCCGCCCCACCTGGCGGAGAAAGTCGCCATCACCAGCGAGATCGTGCGCCTGCGCGACATGTTCGGCCACCAGCGCCTCCGCGAGGGCAAGTACACCTCCGGCCAGATCGACGCGCGCTGGACCGACGAGATCGAAAAAGACTTCTCCCGGTGGCTGCGCGACCACATCGACAAGCTGCCCGTGCCGAAGGAGCAGATCCAGCAGATTCTCAAGCAGCGGACCTGGTAGCCGCGCCGCGCAGTCCGCGCGCCCGGCCCCGCTACAATTGAAGCTGGCACCATGACCAGCACAAATTCCTTCCAGGCCGCCGCCGCCCTGCGCGTGGGCGGACGCGAATACCAGATTTTCCGGCTGGATGCGCTCGAGCGCGCTGGCTTTCAGCTGAAACGCATTCCCTATTCGATCAAAGTATTGCTGGAAAACCTCCTCCGCATGGAGGACGGTACGGTGGTCCGCCGCGGCGACATCGAGTATGTCGCCCGCTGGGACGCCCGCGGGGAGGCGCAGGAGATCCAGTTCATGCCCGCGCGGGTGATCCTCCAGGACTTTACCGGCGTGCCCTGCGTCGTCGATCTTGCCGCCATGCGCGACGCGCTGGCGCGCATGGGCCAGGATCCGAGAAAGGCCAATCCATTGATCCCCGTCGACCTCGTCATTGACCACTCCGTGCAGGTCGACGAATTCGGCACCCCGAAGGCGTTCGAGCAGAACGTGCTGCTCGAATACCAGCGCAACAGTGAACGTTACTCCCTGCTGCGCTGGGCGCAGAAGGCATTCTCGAATTTCCGCGCCGTGCCGCCCGGGACGGGCATCGTGCACCAGGTGAATCTGGAATATCTGGCCACGGCGGTTGTGACGCGCGGCGGAATGGCGTTTCCGGACACGGTGGTCGGCACGGACTCGCACACGACGATGATCAACGGCCTCGGCGTGGTCGGCTGGGGCGTGGGCGGCATCGAGGCCGAGGCGTGCATGCTCGGCCAGCCCATCTCCATGCTGCTGCCGCAGGTGGTCGGCTTCCGGCTGTATGGCAGGCTGCGCGAGGGCGTCACCGCCACCGACCTCGTGCTCACGGTCACGCAGATGCTCCGCAAGAAGGGCGTCGTCGGCAAGTTTGTCGAATTCTTCGGCCCCGGCGTGCTGGAGCTGCCGCTGGCCGACCGCGCCACCATCGCCAACATGGCGCCCGAGTACGGCGCCACGATCGGCGTGTTCCCCGTCGATGCGCAGACGCTCGCTTACCTGCGCATGAGCAACCGGCCCAAGGAGCTGGTCGAGCTCGTCGAGGCCTACTACTCCGAGCAGGGCATGTTCCTGACCAGGGACTCGCAGGAGCCGGAGTTCAGCGACACGCTCGAGCTGGATCTCGCCTCGGTCGAGCCCTCCATGGCCGGCCCCAAGCGGCCGCAGGACCGGCTGTCGCTTCCGGCTGTGAAAGAAAACTTCCTGGCGACGCTGGCGCAGCCGAAGCGCGAGACGCCGGTGGTGAGCGACGGCGCCGTCGTCATCGCCGCCATCACCTCCTGCACGAATACGTCGAACCCGTCGGTG
The DNA here is from genome assembly GCA_964458495.1 of uncultured Arcobacter sp. Taxonomy (GTDB): domain Bacteria; phylum Acidobacteriota; class Terriglobia; order Bryobacterales; family Bryobacteraceae; genus JANWVO01. The sequence goes on along the minus strand of CAYWJB010000018.1, from coordinate 21,281 downwards.
ATGCTGGGGGCGGGCATTCTGGCCAGGAAAGCCGTGGAGAAGGGCCTGACGGTGAAGCCGTGGGTGAAAACATCGCTTGCGCCGGGCTCGAAGGTGGTCACCGATTACCTGCGTGAGTCCGGGCTGCTCGGGTATCTCGAACAGCTCCGCTTCCATCTGGTGGGCTACGGCTGCACCACGTGCATCGGCAACTCCGGCCCGTTGCCGGATGAGGTCTCGAAGGCGGTAGCGGAGAACAAGCTCGTCGTCGCCAGCGTCCTGAGCGGCAACCGCAACTTCGAGGGGCGGGTGAATCCGCAGGTCCGCGCCAACTATCTCGCCTCGCCGCCGCTGGTGGTGGCCTATGCCATCGCCGGGCGGATCGACATCGATCTGGTGAACGAGCCCCTGGGCGAGGGCAGCGACGGGAAGCCCGTCTATCTGCGCGATATCTGGCCCACGAGCGAAGAGGTGCTCGACGCGGTGAACCGCTTCGTCAAGCCGGAGATGTTCGAGCACGAGTACGGCAAGGTGTTCGAAGGCGACTCGATGTGGCAGGCGGTGAAGACGCCCGAAGGCGACACCTTCGCCTGGGATGCGCAGTCCACCTACATCAAGCACCCGCCCTACTTCGAGTCCATGCGCGATCCTGCCGCCCCGGTGGAGGACATTCGCGGCGCACGCGTGCTGGCCATGCTGGGCGACTCGATCACCACCGACCACATCTCCCCCGCCGGCAGCATCCCCGTTAACAGCCCCGCCGGGCAGTACATGATCGCCCGCGGCGTACAGCCGAAGGACTTCAACAGCTACGGCTCCCGCCGCGGCAACGACGACGTCATGGTGCGCGGCACGCTGGCCAACATCCGGCTGCGGAACGAGCTGGTTCCGGGCGTGGAGGGCGGCTACACCGCCATGGCGCCGGGCGGCGAGCCGGTGTTCATCTACGACGCGAGCGTCGAATTCCAGCGTCAGGGCGTGCCGCTGCTGATTCTGGCCGGCAAGGAGTACGGCTCGGGCAGCTCGCGCGACTGGGCGGCGAAGGGCGTGGCGCTGCTGGGCGTGAAGGCGGTGATCGCCGAGAGCTTCGAGCGCATCCACCGCTCCAACCTCGTGGGCATGGGCGTGCTGCCGCTCGAGTTCATGGACGGGCAGACGCGGCAGTCGCTCGGGCTGACGGGCTTTGAGACATATTCAATCGAAAATGTTCTTGGCCCCGTGGCCACTGTGCGCGCGGTGGACGCCGCGGGCACCGAGAAAGTCTTCCGCGCGCGGGTCCGCATCGACACGCCGCGCGAGCAGGAATACTTCCGCTCGGGCGGCATCCTGCCTTACGTGTTGCGGCAAATCGCGAGCCACTGAGAAGTTGCGGGCGCGCCTGTCCCCCTGGGAGAAAGGGGCGGGCGCGCCCGCGTTATTCTGAAATCAGAATCCCGGGCGGAGATGAACTCGAGCGAGTTTGAAAGCCTCTGGCGGCAGGTGTGCGAAGAGCCCGAGCCGCCCCTTGCCGATCCCGGCTTCGGCTCAGGGGGACCGCTGGACGCGGCGATCGCCGCCCGCGCGCGGCTGCGGAAGCTCGAGCGCTTCGGCGGCGCCGTGTTCCCCGTCTCGCCGCTGTATGTCACATCGGTATGCAAGGAACGATGCACCTACTGCAACTACCGCGCCGGTTCCACCGATCCCGGACTCAGCCGCGTGCGGCTCACCGACACCGAGCTCGAGCGGGAGGTGCGCTTCCTCGCCGAAGAGAGCGGCTTGCGTGCCGTGGAGCTGGTCTACGCCTCCGATCCGTGCATCGCCGTGGACGACATTTGCCGCCATGTAGAACTGACCGCACGCATTCTCTCGCGATTCGGGCGCCCCGTCGTGGGGCTGAGCGCGGAGCCTGTCTCCGCAGACGAATATCGCCGTTTGCGCAGCGCCGGGCTGGCTTTTGCGGTGGTCTGGATGGAAACCTATGATCCGGCCCGGTACCGCGAACTCCATCCTGGGCGTCAAACGAAGACCGATTTCTATTGGCGGCTGAATTCATACGAACGTATGTTTGAATCCGGCCTGGAAATGGCCGGTTACGGCGTGTTGAGCGGGCTGGCAGACTGGCGGCGCGACTGGTCGATGCTCGCCGCCCATCAGCGCTGGCTGCGCGCGCACTGCGGCCGCGGACCGGAGATCCTCGGCATCCCGCGCCTGCGGCCCGCTCCGGGTGCGCCGTACGATCCCGGCGGCTTCCTCCCGGACGACGGGGTCTTTCGCTCTCTCGTCGCCTGGCACAGCTCGCTGTTCCCGGCGGTGCTGCCGTTTGTATCGACGCGAGAGTCCTTCGAGACGTGCCTGCAACTGGCTGCCGGCGGCGGCTGCCTGTTCACGCTGAACTGCTCGACCGTGCCGGGCGGCTACACGCTGACCCACCGCGGCGCGCAGTTCGAGACCGGCAACTACGACGCGCAGCGATTCGCGCCCCGGCTGCGGGCCGCCGGCCTGGAGCCGGACTGGGCATGGCGGGCCGCAACTTGCTATACTGTGGGTGTTTGACTGCGCCCGCCGACAGGCGCGGTGTGTTTGACACCCTGCGCCGGCGATCCGTAGAATAAAGTGTTTGTACCTCGTTGAACGGAGATCGTTTGTCTATGAAGACCGAATTTCCGTCCAAGGGCGCCATCCAGCGCCACTGGTTCGTCATTGACGCCAGCGGCCTCGCTCTCGGACGGGTGGCCAGCCAGGCCGCCAAGATCCTGATGGGGAAACACAAGCCCATTTACACCCCGTTCCTCGACTGCGGCGACCACGTCATTGTTGTGAACGCCGAAAAAGCCGTTCTCACCGGCAAGAAAGAAGAGCAGAAAATTTACCGCCGGCACTCGGGATATCCGGGAGGGCTGACTGAAATTCCGGCCGGCAAATTGCGCGCGCGGCGCCCGGTGAAGCTGGTGGAAGAAGCCATCCGCGGCATGCTGCCCAAGACGAAACTCGGCAAGCAGATGTACCGCAAGCTCAAGGTCTACGCCGGCGACCGGCACCCGCATGCGGCCCAGAAGCCCCAGGCGATGGCCGTAGCGCATTGATTGTCACGGGATTGAAACGTATGGCACAGTTGCAATACCTCGGAACCGGCCGGCGCAAGCGCGCCGTGGCCCGTGTGTTCCTCCGGCCCGGAACGGGCGCCTTCACGGTGAACGGCCATCCGGCGGACGAATACTTCACGACATTCAGCAGCCGGGCGGTGATCCGCCAGCCGCTGCTCGCCACGGAGACCGCGGACAAGTTCGACGTCCTGGTCACCTGCAACGGCGGCGGAATCACGGGCCAGGCGGAAGCGGTGCGGCTGGGCATTGCCCGCGCGCTGTGCGAGTTCAACTCCGAGCTGCGCGGCAAGCTGAAGAGCGAAGGGTTCCTGACCCGCGACCCGCGCGAGCACGAGCGCAAGAAGTACGGCCAGCGCGGCGCGCGCCGCCGCTTCCAGTTCTCCAAGCGCTGAGCCTGCGATCGCGGCAGGCACAGCCTGTGGGCCCGGTTTTTGGATCCGCCCCGCGCGGCCCGGCAAATCTCGCTTTGGGCGCCGGATGCCGCGCGCGGCGGGTCTGGTATCAACCCGCCGGTTTTCCGCCGGCTTTTTCTGTGAAGTAAGGAGACACCTTGCCTTCCATTTCCATGAAAGAATTGCTCGAAGCGGGCGTTCACTTCGGGCACCAGACCAAGCGCTGGAATCCGAAGATGAAAGAGTATATCTTCGGCGAACGCAACGGGATCTACATCATCGATCTTCAGAAGACGCTCAAGCTTTTCAAGGACGCCATGCGGTTTGTCGCCGAGCAGGCGGCAATGGGCAAGACGTTCCTGTTCGTCGGCACCAAGCGCCAGGCGCAGGAGGCCATTCAGGAAGAGGCCGTCCGCTGCGGCATGTATTACGTCAACCACCGCTGGCTGGGCGGGCTGCTGACCAACTTCGCCACCGTCAAGCAGTCCATCAAGCGCCTGAAGGAGATGGAGGCGATGATCGAGGAGGGCGCGGGCGAGCGCCGCACCAAGAAAGAGATCATCCACCTCGAGCGCGAGCGCAAGAAGCTTCAGGCCAACCTGGCCGGCATCCGCGACATGGAGACGCTGCCGGACGTGTTGTTCGTCATTGACTCCAACAAGGAGGAGATCGCCGTGCACGAGGCGCGCCGCCTGGGCATCCCGGTGGTCGCCATCGTCGACACCAACTGCGATCCCGACCTGGTGGACTACCCGATCCCCGGCAACGACGACGCGCTGCGCGCCATCCGGCTGTTCTCCTCGAAGATCGCCGACGCCGTTCTCGAGGGCCGCTCCCTGGCCACCGAGCAGGACTTCGCGGCGGTGAAAGAGATCGTCACCGACGACGGCGCGGTCGAGGACATGTCGCAGTACGCGCAGTATGTCGATCCGCGGCTGCATGAAGAGGTCCTCACCGAGGGCATCGCCGATCTCGACCTGCCGAGCGTCTCCGTGCCGAAACACAAGGGCGGAACGCTCGACGAGCCCGCCGAAGGGGCCGGCCAGCCGGCCGTCTGAAGCCCGCCCGGCGCATTTTCCCACGCCCGAATATCAGCGAGGTTTTTCATGGCAGAAATCAGTGCGCAACTCGTCAAACAGCTCCGCGACCTCACGGGCGCCGGCATGATGGAGTGCAAGAAGGCGCTCGTCGAGGCCAACGGCGACTTCAACGAGGCCCAGGTGATTCTCCGCAAGCGCGGCCTTGCCACGGCGGCCAAGAAGGCCTCCCGCTCCGCCAGGGAGGGGCTCATCGGTTTCCATCTCTCCCCGGCGGCCGACCTCGCCGTGCTTGTCGAAGTCAATTGCGAGACCGACTTTGTCGCCAAGACCGAAGACTTCCAGAAGCTGGTCGAAGAGGTAAAGCAGCTCATCCTGGACAAGCGGCCCGCCTCGGTGGAGGAGCTGAAGCAGCTGCCCTCGATTGCCGAGCCCGGCGTGACGGTCGAGGGAAGGATCACGGCCCTGATCGCCAAGATCGGCGAGAACATGGGCATCCCGCGCTTCACCGTCCACCAGGCGAAGGGCGTGTTGGGCGGCTACGTCCATCCCGGCGCCAAGCTGGTCTCCGTGGTGGACGTGGTCTGCTCGAAGCCCGGGACCCGCACCAAGCCCGCTTTCGTCGAGCTCGTCAACGACCTGGCCATGCAGGTGGCCGCCTCGGCGCCGCAGTTCCTGAACAGGAGCGACGTCAGCCCTGAAGCGCTGGCCAAGGAGAAGGAGATCCAGCGCGCCCGCGCGCTGGCCGAAGGCAAGCCCGAGAAGATTGTCGACAAGGTGGTGGAAGGGCGCCTGGGAAAGTTCTATTCCGAAGTGTGCCTGGTGGACCAGCCGTTCATCAAGGACGACTCCGTTCCGGTCTCGCAGCTTCTGGCCAACAAGAGCAAGGAGCTGGGCGACGAGATCGCGCTGGCCGGCTTCCTGCGGTATAAAGTGGGCGAGACGGCTGCTGCCGACGAACCGGCGGCCGAGTAGCTCTCCGGGAGGAGCCGCCCGATGCCCGTTCGCTACCGCCGCATTCTGCTGAAGCTGAGCGGCGAAGTTCTGGCCGGCGGCGCCGCCTTCGGCATTGATCCGGACCGCACGCGGTCCCTGGCCGAAGAGGTGGCCGAGGTGCACCGTGCGGGCGTGGAGATCGGCATCGTCATCGGCGGTGGCAACTTCTTCCGCGGCGCGGCCGCCGCCGCCCGCCACATGGATCGCGTGCAGGCCGACACCATCGGCATGCTCGCCACCATCATCAACTGCCTGGCCATGCAGGACGCGCTCGAAAAGCAGGGCGTGCCCACCCGGGTGATGACCGCCATTCACATGAACCAGGTGGCCGAACCGTACATCCGCCGCCGCGCCCTGCGCCACATCGAGAAGGGCCGCATCGTGCTGTTCGGCGGCGGCACGTCCAACCCGTTTTTCTCGACCGACTCCGCCGGCAGCCTGCGCGCTCTGGAGATCGGCGCGCAGGTTCTGGCCAAAGCCACCAGCGTCGACGGCGTCTACGACAAGGACCCCCGCAAGCACCCCGACGCAGTGCGCTTCGACCGCATCTCCTATGACGAGGTCCTGGCCCGCAATCTGGGCGTCATGGACGCCTCCGCCGTGGCGATGTGCCGCGACAACGGGCTCCCCATCATCGTTTTCAACCTCACCGAACGGGGCAATATAATGCGAATGTCGATGGGCGAACCCGTCGGCACGCTGATTGGAAACGCGCTATGAAACAAGGACAACCCAACACCGCTCCCGGAGGAGCCTTCCAGAGCGTCAAGGACGTTGAGAACGCCGCCCGGGCGAAGATGGAGAAGGTCATTTCCGACCTTCAGCACGAGATGGCCTCGATCCGCACCGGCAGAGCTTCCATCAACCTCTTCGATGGCATCACGGTGGATGCTTACGGTTCGCAGATGCCCATCAACCATCTGGCGACCCTCCATGTGCCCGAACCCAGCATGGTGACCATTCAGCCGTACGACGTCAGCCAGATCAGCGCCATCGAGAAGGCCATTCGCGCCTCCGATCTCGGCCTGAACCCCTCCAACGACGGAAAGATCATCCGCGTCCCCATTCCGTCGCTGACGGAAGAGCGCCGCAAGGAGCTGGTCAAGCACCTCCATCACGTCGCCGAAGAGCACCGCGTCGCGGTGCGCAACGTCCGGCGCGACGCCAACGAAGCAGTCAAGAAGCTCTACAAGGATAAGCTCATTAGCGAGGACGACGAGCGGCGCGCCCTCGACGAGATCCAGAAGATGACCGACTCCTACATCGGCAAGGTGGATCAGCTGGCCAAGGTGAAGGAGAAGGACATTCTCGAGGTCAAGTAGTTCCAGTCCGCTTTTCTTTCCAGGGGCGCGCTGCGGCGCGCCCCATTTGTCTGGCTCACCGCCGCCCCGCCGGGCCCCGCAACGCGCGCCCCCCGCGCCGTCCGGTGGGCTTCCCTCCCGCCAGCGTCGCCACGCCGTTCACCCACACCGCCTCCACGCCCTCCGCGTACTGGTGCGGCGCCTCAAACGTGGCGCGGTCGCGGATCGTGTCCGGATCAAACAGCACGAGGTCCGCACGCATGCCCGGCCGCAGCAGCCCGCGGTCCCACAGGCCCATCCGTTGCGCCGGCAGTCCGGTCATCTTCCACACGGCCTCTTCCAGTCCCAGCAGCCGCCGCTCGCGCACGTAGCGGCCCAGCACACGCGCGAACGTGCCATAACTGCGCGGGTGCGGCGCCCCCTCGCCCGGCGCCATGACGCCGCCGTCCGATGCCACCATCGTCCAGCGGCAGGCAAGCACGCGCTCCACGTCGTCTTCACTGATGGCATGGTAGACGGCCGAGCATCCGCCCTTGCGCTGCAGTTCAATGGCGATGTCGGCTGCGTTCTCCGCCGTGGGAGCCATGCCGCGCGCCCGCGCAAGGTCCGCCAGCGACTTGCCCGCCAGCGCGGGATCGAAGCGGCAGCCGGCAAGAACCACGTTGGCCGGATCTCCGCCGCCGCGGTCTTCCAGAATCCGCCGCACGATCTCGGCGCGGATGCGCGCCCGCGTCTCCGGCGCCGCCAGCCGCTCTTCCAGAGCCTGGGCGCCGCCCGAAAGCGCCCACTGGGGAAACAGCGCGCCCGTGCCGGTGGAAGAAGCCGTGTACGGATACGCGTCCAGCGTGACGTCCACGCCGCGCGCGCGGGCCTCTTCCACCATCCGCAGCGTCTCCCGGCTCTTGCCCCAGCTGGCCTTGCCGATGATCTTGTGGTGCGTGATCTGTGTCGGAAGACCGCCCTGCTCGCCGATGCGGATCGTCTCCGCCACGCTGTCCAGCACTCCGGACGTCTCGTCGCGCATGTGCGAGATATGAATCCCGCCCAGCGCTCCGGCCACGCGCGCCAGCTCCACCACTTCTTCAGTGCTCGCGTAGTTGCCGGGAACGTAAAACAGTCCGGTGGAGAGCCCCATCGCGCCGTCGAGCATCGCCTGCCGCAGGAGTTCCTTCATGCGGTCGAGTTCTTCGGGCGACGGCGCGCGCATTTCAGTCTGCATCACACGCTGCCTGATGGCGCCATGTCCGGCAAAAAACGCGATGTTCACCGCCGGGCGCAGGCGGTCCATCTCGTCCAGGACAGGGCCAAGAGGCAGCGGCGAGCTTCCATCCTGTCCCTCGATCACCGTCGTCACGCCCTGCAGGATGAGGTTCCCGGCGCCGGGGTGGCGCCGCAGCCCGGCAAGCGCGTGGCTGTGCGCGTCGATGAATCCCGGCGCCAGCACCAGCCCTTTGGCGTCGATCACCTCCTTTGCCGCCGCGCCATCCAGCTTTCCGATCGCGGCGATCGTATCGCCGCGCACAGCCACGCCGGCGCGGAACCAGGGCGCGCCGGTTCCGTCGATGAGGCGCGCGCCGCGGATGAGGATGTCGTAGGGCTGCGCCCACAGGGGCATCACGAGCAGGGCCAGCCACGCGGGATTTCGCATGAAGCGTATTCTAGCCGCGACGCCCGGGGCGGCGCAGGAACGCGGGCGACTCCGGGATCCAGACGGTATCAGCCGAGCGAGCCACGCTCGCCGCGCGGCTCCCGCGCCATCAGCACCGCGTCCTCCTCCGGATCGCGATAATAGAGCCGCCGCCTGCCGCAGACACTGAATCCAAGCGACTGATAGAAGCGGATCGCGCCTTCATTGGAGGCGCGCACCTCGAGCCATGCGCGGCGCGTCCCGGCGGCTTCCACCAGCGCCCGCCCGACGCCGCGCCTGCGGGCGCGGGGATGCACGGCGAGGTTCAACAGCTCCGCCTCGCCCTCCGGCAGCTCCTGCCAGACGGCAAAGCCCTCCACTTCGCCGCCGTCTTCCGCCACCAGCACGGTCCTTCCCTGCCCCGCCCCGGGCGGCCATTGCGCCGCTTCCGGACAGGCGCGCAGCACAGCGGCGAGCGCTTCGGCGTCGTCCTCTCTCATCGGGCGCACAACGATTCCCATAGCTCCATCTGCCTTTGCGCCACGGCTTCCCAGGAGTAGTTCTGTTCCGCATGCCGCCGCGCCGCCTCCGCCAGGCGCCTTCGCAGAGCCGGGTCCGAGAGCAGTTGCAGGACGCCGGCCGCGAACTCCTCTCCCGTCTCCGCCACCCACACGCTCTCGCCGTGGATGAGCCCCAGCCCCGCCACACCCGAAGGCGTGGACACGATGGCCCGTTGCGAGGCCATCGCCTCCAGGGCCTTCAGGTTCGTGCCTGCGGAGACGACGGTGGGGATCAGAACGAGCGTGGCCCGCTCATACAGCGGCTGGACATCGGCGACGAAGGCGTGCATCGTGATCCGTTTCTCCAGCGGCCTCGGGCGCCAGTACAGCCCGGGCTCCGGACCGGCCACCACAGTGAGCCGCACGTCGAGACCGCGCAGCCGCGGCCACACCTCGTCGAGAAGGAACTCGAACGCGCGCACGTTCGGGAAATGGCGGAACGAGCCGACGAAGAGCAGCTCCGGGGGGCCGCCTTCCCGCTCCGGTGCGGCCCGGAATCTTTCCAGGTCCACTCCGTTGGGCACGACCGCGGTCTTGCCCGGCAGGCCAAGAAGAGCGGCGTCCTTGTCGCTCATGACAACGACGCGCCGCGCCGCGCGGACGGCGCGGGTCTCGAAGCGCCGCCACCGCCACAGGTCCCACCAGGAAGACAGCGTGCGCCGCCGCTCGTGCACCTGCGCGAACAGGTCCCACGTCACGTCATGTTCGACCAGCACGTCAGGCCTGTAGCGGGCCATCTGCGTGTATTCGGCCTGAAGCAGGGGCACGCCGAGGGCGCGCATCTTCTCCCGAAGCCCGCCCTCGAGCCCGGGCGTGAAAAACTCGCACGCCTCCGGAGGCGACAGCGTGGACCAGCGCGGCTCGCGGTAGCGGGGCTTGCCGGCCGTGAACACGGCCGCGCAGAAGCGGGCGAGCTTGTCCAGGTCGGCGGGCGTCTGGCCTTCCTCGAATCCGAACAGAACGATGTCGAAACGTTCCGAACATTTCCGCAGCAGGTTGTACAACCGGACGGCGCCGCCGTGCGAGAGCGGCCAGGGCAGGTAGGGCGTGAGCACGGCGGCGCGCGGGGCGCCCGGACGGAACCCGCGGCCGCCGGCGTCCTTCCAATCATGCGGCAGCGCGCTGCGTTCGCGGCGGAAGGGGAACAGCCACGCCGGGCGGAGGAAGATGCGGTCTCGCGGAACGCCGCAAAGGAAGAGGATCGACGCCAGCGGTTCGCGCCAATGGAGATGGTGGCGCTCGAGGCGCGAATTGAAAGCCAGGACGCGGGACGGGAACGCGGCCAGAGCCGCCGCCAGCGCCCGGCGGTCCTCCAGCCGGACAGCGCAAAGGGCCACTCGCCGGCCGCGCGCCGCGCGTCGCAAGGCGAGCCACGCCTCGCCCGCGTCTCCTTGCGGCAGGGCGACGAGGAGCACCGGGGCGTCGCTGACGAGCCGCCGTATTTCGTCTTCGTGCGGACCATCGCCGAGGACGAGGACGGCGGCGTGCGGATCCTTGCCGAGGAGGCAGAACAGGAGGCGCTTGAGCCAGCGCTTCACTGCCGCGCCTCCTGCCGTGTGCCGAGCGCGAGCCGCAGAACAGCCCAGCCCGCCAGCGGCATCACGGCGGCGGCCACGCAAACAGGCGCGAAGCCGTAGCGGTCCACCACGCGCCCCGCGGCGGCGGAGAAGACGCCCTGCAAGGCGCCGTAGGCCGCCGTCAGGCCGGAGACGGCGAACGCCGCCCGCCGCGCGCCGAACAGATCGAGAGGCATGGCGTAGATGTTCACGCTCGAGGCCACGCATGCGAAGAAGGAGAGGCAGATCATCGCAGTCGCCCAGCCCGCGGAGGGCATCCACGGCACAGCGGCACCGCACACGAGCAGCAGGGAAGCCAGCAACATGGTGCGCATCCGCGCCGGGGTCACGTCGTCCATGCCGGCGGACCAGCGCAACGCGAGCCAGCCTCCGGCCAGTCCGCCCAAGGTGGCGAAGATCGGAGGGATCCATGCAAACCGGTAGTTCGCCACCGACTGAGGCAAGCCGTGCTCGCGCACCAGAAACACAGTCGTCCAGTTCACCCACAGCGAATACACGGCCATGAGCAGGACGTTGGCGGCCAGCAGCGCCCAGTAGCGCCGGTCCGCCAGGATTCCACCGATGCCCGAGTCGCGGGCGCCCGCCGGCGCTGCCACAGCAGGGACGCGGCGTTCCACTGCCAGCCAGACGGGGATCCACATCAGCCCCGCCGCGCCCAGCAGGACGAATGCGGCGCGCCAGCCGTAAGCGCGCGCGATCCACTGCGCCGCCACGGGAGCAAGAATCGCGCCGGCGGTGAGTCCAATCTGGAAGACCGCGCTGCCGAGGGCGCGCTCCCGCGGCGGGAGGTAGATGGCGGAGGCCTTGCCCGTGGATGGAACTCCCCCGGCTTCTCCCAGTCCCAGGACCGCGCGGCACGCCATCAGCGCCCACAAGGAGTTCACCCAGCCGGTGGCCATCCCGGCGAGCGACCACAACCCGACGGCCAGCGAACTGCCCCAGCGCAGGCCCACCCGGTCGATCAGCCAGCCGGCCAGCGGAGCGCCGGCGGCATAAGCCACGGAAAACGCCAGAATCACGTCGCCATATCCGGCCGCGGTGAGGCCGAATTCCGCCATCAATTGGGGCGCCAATGCGGCCAGGATCTGGCGATCCATAAAATTCACCGCATTGGCCAGGGCGAACACCCCGATCGCCAGCCACCGCAGCCGGCCTGTCATGGCAGGAACTCGATGGAAAGGACTTCGGCAGCGGCGCCGCCCTTGGCTGTGTACTCGACCTTCACACGCCGCGGCGGCTTCTGGGGTCCGCAAGCCAACTGCACCTGCTCATGCCCGGCGCCGAGCACCACGACCTTGCCCGCGTCGGAGACGGACATGGCGACGGGCTTGCCCGCCGGATCCCGCAAGACGAGGCGCGCGCGGCGCCCCTGGCACTGCACACTCTCCAGGACTCCCGTGAATGTCTGCGCGGGCGGACCCTCCCACCACTGTTCGATCTTCTTTCCCTCGAGCCCTCCCTGGCTGGCCTTCTGCTCCGCCGCCCGGATCCGCTCGAGCGCCTCTTTTTTCAGCCGCTCCAGCTCGTCCTGCTCTTCCTTGCGGCGGCGCGCCCGCTCGGCGGCCTCGGCCTCGAAGCGCGCCTGTTCGAACGCTTCCCTCGCGGCCACGATCCGCGCACGCTCCTGTTCGCTTGCAGCGACACGCTCGGCCGCGCGCCAGCTTTTTTCCGCGTCGGCGTACTGTTTGGCTTCGGTCTGAGCCCTGGCCAATTTCTCCCAAATGGCGGAATCTCGCGGCCGCAATTCCGCCGCTTTTTTCAAAAGATACGCTTGCCGCACCGGCCCGGGTTCGCGCCCGGCCGCGCGCAGGTACGGCTCCGCCCAGCGGGGATTCTTCCGAGCCGCCTCCTCGAACAATCCGAGCTCGAGCAGCCCGCGGGCGCAAGAGTCGCGCTGCGGATCCATGAGCTTCCTCATGGCCTCGAACGCCTGCCGCGCCTCCTCCTTTGCGCCCTCGGCAAGCAGCGCCAGCCCGAGCCCCTCGAAGGCCAGAGGACCAGGGCGCTCCTCGATCGCCCGCTGATAGGCCGCGCGCGCCTCCGCCGGCGGCGCGCCGCGCGCCAGCAGCAGGTCTCCCGGCAGCACCCGGAGCCGGGAGGGCAACATGGGCACTACAGGGAAGGCCAGCCGCGGATCCAGAGGGCGCGCAGGCAGCGTGAGAGTCCGGAACTGCCCTGCGGCCAGGTACCGCTCTGCTTCGGCCTCGAAGTCGCGCGCGCGCTTCCCGAAGGCGTTGCGGAAGGCGGTGTCCGGATCGGCGCCGGCGGCCAGGTTCGCCAGCAGCACGCGCGTGCGCGTGGCGGTCTCCTCGCTGGTCAGGAGGAACTGCAGAATCGCCCATTCTTTCGTCCGCAGCGGCGGCTCCGGCGGAAGGCCGAGCGTGGCGCGGCCGGCTTCGATGCGCATTGTCGAGAACAAGACGGCCACCGTTTGTTCCAGCGTCCCCGGCATGCGGTCCGTCCAGTTGTCCTCGATCAGGAGCAGGGCCAGAGCGCGGAAATAGTCCGGCGGCGGCGTCGCTCCCGCCGGCCAGGTGGCCAGCCACCCGCCGCGGGAGAAGCCCGGCGGCGCAGGCGGCTCCCCCTTCGCCATGCGCCGGACCACGACCGTCACCGGCCACACAGTGCCCAGATCCTTCCTGCCCAGCATTTCTCCGAACAGGAACCGGAACTGCTCCAACTGGTAGAGCGCTTCGCGCGCGCGGTCCGCACCGGCGTCGGAATACACCACAAAAGGACCGCTTTTTGTTTCAATCCAGTCCGCCCCCGCCGCCCCGGCGGCGAGCGCGGCCAGCAAGGAGATCAGCCGGGCGCCTCGCATGGCATCAAGAGATCGGCCCCTGGGTCGCCGACAGGGCCGCCACGATCCTCTCTCTTTCTTTTTCCGCGATCTCCACGGCCGAATCCAGCGCCACCCAGTAACTGAGGCCTCCCACCAGGTATCCGCTCAGCAGCACAAGGTAGAAGGCCAGGTCGCGCTCGAAGGCGTAACGCGCCAGATGCGCCAGCCCGATGGGCGCCAGCAGCAGCGGGTAAAACAGGAGCACCAGCCCCTGCACCTTTCCGGCCGAGGACTGCCGCCAGCTGGAGGCCGGGTCCATTCCGCGAGGGGACTTCACGCTGGCCATGTTGCCCACGGCCAGCAACAGCAGCGCCACCAGCACGGCGCAGGCGAACGCCTCCGGAATTTTCGAGGCGGGGAAGCGGATGCGGAGCAGCGAAAGCGCCAGCGTCACCATGGCGACCTCCGCCAGCAACACCATCACCGCCGTGACGTTCTTCGCCACCAGCATGGTGCGCAGGCTGACAGGCATGACGAAATAGGCCTGCACGGCGCCGCGGTCGAATCCCAGCGTGTTCCAGAACAGCACCTCGCCGAGCAGCAGCGCTGCGTAGAGGCTCACCCACAACAGCAGGTTTTCACTGGAGCGTTCGGCGCCCCAGTGGCCGCGGAAGGCGAGCGGAAGCCAGATGATGATTCCGAAGGTGAAGCCCATGAAGAACACGAGGCGGAAGCGGCTGGACCGGCCCAGAGTCCGCAGCTCTTTTGTGACGAGCGCGCCGAGCGGATCGGGCAGAAGGCGGCCGGGCAGATCGTAGAGCCTCTCGAGGAACCCGAAGGCGGCGGCGCGGCGCTTCGCCCTGTCCTTCGATTTCACCTCCGCCTCGTCCCACTTCAGCCCGCGCCGGAACTGCGCGTAGCCGAACCATCCCGCCACGGCGAGCCATGCGGCAGTCGAGGAGGCGGCCATCCAGGAGAAGGCTCCGGTGGCCAGAAGCGCCATCGCCGTCCATGGGAGGGGCAGGTGCGGCATCCAGGCGGCGTACTTCTGATAGATCCCGCGCAGGCTGTCCGGGGGCACGGCGGCGATGACGAGCTGCGGCAGAGCGGCCAGCAGGACAATGCCGAGCACCACCAGCTCCCGCACGCCCCGGCGCGCCAAAAGGCGGCTCAATAAATCCCGGATTCCCACGGAAAGCATCAAATTCATCAAGACAAAAATCAGCAGAAATCCGGCCGTCCATCCCGGCGTCAGCGGGCTGCGCGCCAGCCCCCACGCCACGCCCGCCATGACGATCAGCACCTCGGTGCCGGTCGACACCCGCAGCAGCGCCTCCACAAGGAACAAATGGCGCTCCGGGACCGGATAGACCAGCAGCCGCTTCAGGTCCAGGCTCAGCCCCGAAGCGGCCATCATGACTGGCATGAGCTGCCAGAACGCCATCAGCCCCATCAGGATGGCGGAGACGACGGCCATCAGCTGATCCCGCTCGCGCAACGCCGGCAGGCTGACCGCCGCCAGCCAGGCCAGAAAGGCCACCAGCCCATACCAGACCGCCATCGAGATCCAGTACAGGATCCGGCCCGCGCCCACTCGTCCGCCCGTCACCCGGTTGCGGAGCACCCGGAACTGCGCTCCCAGGATGGCCCGGATCTGATCGCCGGCCGGCGTCATTTCCCGATCACCTCAGCCAGTCCAGCGCCTCGGTCGTGCGGGCCGGCCCGCCCACGGCCCGCACGAACAGGTCTTCCAGCGTCTCCTCGCCGGACCGCAGCTGTTCGAGCGATCCCTCCACGACGAGGCGGCCTTCGTGGATGATGGCGACGCGGTCGCAAAGCCGCTCCACCACTTCGAGCACGTGCGACGTCAGGAAGATGGTGGCCCCTTGCCGCACCTGCTCGAGCAGGATGTCCTTCATCAGCCGTGCGCCAACGGCGTCGACGCCCTCGAACGGCTCGTCCAGCAGGAACAACTCGGGCCGGTGGATCAGCGCCGCCGCCATCGCAACGCGCTTCCGCATTCCCTTGGAATACTCGGCGATCAGTTTCCGTCCGGCGGTGTCGAGCTCGAACAACTCCATCAGCTCGGCGGCCCGTTTCCGCGCCAGTTCCCGCCCCAGCCGGTACATCCGGCCGACGAACTCGACGTACTCGACGCCGGTGAGGTGGTCGAACAGAAGGCTTTCATCCGGCACCAACCCGATGCGCGCCTTGACCTCCAGCGCCTCTTCGGGCATCTTGCGCCCGAGGATGCGGATCTCGCCCGCCGTGGGCGGCGCCAGCCCCATCAACATGCGGATGGTGGTGGTCTTGCCGGCGCCGTTGGGTCCGAGGAAGCCGAAGAAGCAGCCGCGCTCGACGGTGAGGGTCAGCCCGTCCACGGCCGCTTTTTCCCCGTAGACCTTCCTCAGCCCCCGGATCTCGATCGCCGGACAGGAATCGGGCGCCATACGTGTTTCTCCATCGTACCTGTTTCCCGGGCCGGAGAGCCCGGCCGCAGGTTTTTCGTCTGTGGCTCTCAAGTTCGTGGCGCACACAGCCGATGAAGACGGATGTGAGTCAGAGTATTCTGCCCAGGGTCTCTCCGCGCGACCGGGCACTGAAAAGCCTGGACCAGCTGCCGCCGTTCTCGCCGGTGCTGAACCATCTGATGGCGAGCCTCGCCGATGAGGATGTCAGCTTCGCGCGGCTGGCGGACCTGATCGAACGGGACACAGTGCTCAGCGGCAACGTGCTGCGGCTGGTCAACTCGGCTTTGTACGGGCGCCGCGGCAACGTCAGCAGCGTTCGCGCTGCCGTCTCCATCCTGGGCCTGTACAAGCTGCGCAACTTCCTGCTCGGACTCTCGGTTTCGAGGCTCTGGTCGCGGGTGAAGACGCCGGACTCGTGGTCGATGGCGCGGTTCAACGAGCACGCCATCGCCACGGCGCTTCTGGCGGACCGGCTGGTCCAGAAGTTTCCGGCCGAATACCCGGAAGGGGCCTTCGCCGCGGGGTTGTTGCATGATCTGGGGCGGCTGATGATCGCCACGGCGCTGCCGGAGGAGTTCCTCCGCATCCACGCGATGCGCGTCTCCAGCGGCAAGCCGCTGGAACAGTGCGAGTACGCCGTCATCGACGCCTCCCATGCCGAGCTCTCGGCTGCGGCGCTGGGCAAGTGGAACCTGCCCGCTCCCATCCAGAAGGCGGTCCTCTATCACCATCATCCGGAACTCGACCCCGGCCGGCACGCCACCGTAACGCCCCTGAGCCTTGCGATTGCGGTGGCCAATGATCTGGCCAATTCAGCCGGCCACGCCATTACGGACGAGGACGAGCAAGGAGCGCCTGCCCCGCCGGAAGCCCTCTCGCGCCTGAATCTCGCCCACGAGGCCGAGACCCTGCTGGCCGCGCTGGAGGAGGAGATGCAGCCTCTGAAGTCCTCATTCTGACCCGCCGCGGGCGCGCATGGCCGCGGCGTACTCGCGGGGAACCAGCAGACGCACACGGCGCTGGCACAACCCCACTTCCGCAGGCGCGAATCCGGCGTGCTCGCCGTCCACCTGGAGGTCCACCGCAACTTCTCCCGCCTCGGGCAACTCCACGCGCTCGGCTTTCAGCACATGCACGCCGCGCAGCCGACCCAGGCGCCCGGTGAGGACCCCGGCGAAGTATGTCAGGTAGCGGAGCGAGCTGTCCCCCTCGAACAGCACCACCGCCAGGCGGTCCTCGAGCAGGTTGGCGTGCCGTGCGATCCACAAGTCCCCGCCGTAGTTGCGCACGCGCGCCAGCAGGGCGAAGCTGCATTCGTAGCGCCGCCCGTCCACGCGCGCTTCAAACACCTCCAGCCGGCGCCCCAGCTGAGCCAGCCCACCCTCCCAGTAACTGAGCTTGCCCAGCCTCCTCTTCCATTCCGGGCGCACCAGGCGCACGATGCGCGCATCCAGGCCCGCGCCCGCCATGCAGAGGAAAAGCCTTTCTCCGCCGGGGCGGCGCAGCAAGCCGGGAGTCACATCCACGGGCTCCATCTCGCCCAGGCGTTCCACTGCCCGCACGGCGTTGTTGCCGGTTCCGATCTCGCAGCTGAGAACGTTCGCCGTACCGGCCGGCAGCACGAGCAGGGGGACGCCCGTGCCCGCCAGACCTTCCAGCGCCTCGTTGATCGTGCCGTCGCCGCCGGCGATGCAGACCAGATCCGCGCCCTGCGCGATCCAATCCTCGACGACGCACGAGGCCGTGCCCGGCCCTGGGGTTGGAGCCATTTCTACGCAAGGGAACCGCTTCCGCAGGCGGGCCAGAGCCTTCTCCAGCAGTCCGGGACGGGACCGGATGCGGCCCGCCTCCGGGTTGTAGACCACCACCGCTTTTGTCACCTTCACGCCCTAGATACCCTAATAAATGTGACAGTTCAGGAACAGCTCGAGCAACTGCGCGCCGAGATCCGCCGCCACGAATACCTTTACTATGTTCTCGACCGGCCGGAGATTTCCGACGCCGAGTTCGACGGTCTGATGCGCCGGTTGCGCGAACTGGAACAGGCGCATCCCGAGATCCCGGTGCCGCCGGATTCGCCCACGCAGCGCGTCGGTGGAGCGCCGCGCGAAGGTTTCGTCAAGGTCCGCCACTCCTCGCCGATGCTCAGCCTGGACAACGCGCTCAACGAGGGCGAGCTGCGCGACTTCGACCGGCGCGTGCGGGAATTGCTCGGCGGAGAGCCGTTCCAATATGTCGCCGAGCTGAAACTGGACGGCCTTTCGATGGCCGTCCACTATGAAAACGGCATCTTGCGGCAGGCGATCACGCGGGGCGATGGGACCGAGGGTGAAGACGTCACCGAAAACGCCAGGACCATCCGTACCGTGCCCTTGCGCGCTCTGGGGGCGCCGTGGCCGAGGTTCGAGGTGCGCGGCGAAGTGATCATGACGAAAGCCGCATTCGAACGGCTGAACGCTGAGCGCGAGGCGCAAGGGCTGACGCTTTACGCGAATCCGCGGAATTCCGCCGCCGGCTCGCTGCGTGTTCTGGATCCCTCCATCACGGCCGCGCGCCAGTTGGAATACCACGCGTATTTCCTGCTGGTGGAGGGCCGCCCCGCCCTGCCGGGCCACTGGCAGTCGCTCGAGAAACTGGCCGAGGCCGGCTTCCGCGTGGACGCGCAGCGGCGGCTGTGCCGGGATGTGGAGGAGCTGCTCGCATTCTGCCGGGAGTGGGAGGAGAAACGCGATTCCCTTCCCTTCGAAATCGACGGCGTGGTGGCGAAGGTGGATTCCATCGCGCAGCAGGAACGGCTCGGGTGGACGGCGAAAGCGCCGCGCTGGGCCATCGCCTTCAAGTTCACGCCGCGGCAGGCGGAGACGGTGCTGGAGAACATCGAGGTGCAGGTGGGGCGCACCGGGGCGCTGACTCCGGTGGCGCGCCTGCGCCCGGTCACGGTCAGCGGTGTGACGGTGACCAATGCGACGCTGCACAACGAGGACTACATCCGCGAGCTGGGGCTGAGGATCGGCGACCGCGTGGTGGTGGAGCGTTCCGGCGACGTGATCCCGAAAGTCGTGCGGCTGGCGGCGCCTGGAGAGGAGCGCCGCGAGTTCAAAATGCCGCAGGACTGTCCCGTGTGCGGAGGGCCTGTGTTCCGCGCCGAGGGCGAGGCGGTGCTGCGGTGCATCAACTCGAGCTGCCCTGCCCGGCTGAAGGAGAGCATTCTGCATTATTGTTCCCGGGGGGTGATGGATATCGACGGGATGGGGGACGCCATCGTGACGCAGTTGATGGCTGCCGGGAAGCTCAAGAGCATCGCCGGCCTGTACGAACTTGGCGCCGGCGATCTGGCGCCGCTGGAGCTGGAAGGGGAAAAGGCGCGGCGGCGGCTCGGCGAGAAGGTGGCGGCGCGGATCGTGCAGAACATTGCGGCCACAAAACAGAAGCCGCTTTCGCGGCTGATTGCGGGCCTTGGCATCCCGTTTGTCGGCGAGCGGACGGCGCAATTCCTCGCGCAGTCATTCGCGAGCCTGGACGAGTTGATGGCGGCGGACGAGGAGCGTCTGATGCAGGTGGAGGAAGTGGGGCCGAAAATCGCCGCCAGCATCCGGCGCTATTTTGCCGAGCCGCACAACCGGGAATTGGTAGAAAGGCTGCGGAAAGCGGGCCTGAATTTCGTCTCCACGGAGGCGAGAAAACCGGAAGCCGGCCCCTTGTCGGGCATGACCTTCGTCCTGACCGGGACGCTGCCTGCGCTGACTCGTGACGAGGCCACCCGGCTGATTGAAGCCGCGGGAGGAAAGGTGACCGGCTCGGTGAGCCGGAAGACCAGCGTCGTGGTAGCGGGCGCGGAGGCGGGATCGAAGCTGGACAAGGCGCGCGAGCTGGGGATTCCGGTGTGGGACGAGGCCGAGCTTCGCCGGCGCCTGGGAGGGTGAGGGGCCGAGGGCTGCAGTCAGAAGATCCGGCCGAGGCGGAAGAAGAGGCGGCGGTCGCCGCGGTCGCCGACGCCGCCGCCGAAGTAGACCACACCGAAGGTGGTTTCGCCCATCAGGCCCAACGAGCCGCTGTATCGCGGCAGCGGATCCATCCCCGTGCGCCACGCCTTGCCCGCTTCTCCGGCGGCGAACAGATAGAAGCGGCCGAAGATGCCGAGGCTCTGGCTGTTGAGGGAGCGCAGCAGCCGGGTTCCGCCGTAGTAGTAGCGGTTGCCGGTTTCGCGGCCGCGGCCGAGGGCGTCGAGCCTGCCGACGCCGCCGACGGCGAAACGGTTGTTCAACGCTTCCTGCCAGCCGGTGAAGCCGGCGGCGGACTCTGTGAGCAAAGACCAGCGGGCGCTGAAAGGGCGGGCATAGCTGAAAGCGGCATCGGCAAGAGGGGGCCGCCGCTCCGTGCCCGGATGGTTCAGCAGCCACGCCGCCAGCAGGGTGGCGCGGATGCCGCGGCGGGGCACGAGGGCGCTGTCCTGCCCCTCGTAGGCCCACCGCAGGTGCAGATCCGTGAAACGCCCGTCGAGCGGCTCGAGGATCTCCGGGCCTTTGGTGACCGCGATGCGCGTGCGCCCGGTGGCGGCGCCGAGCCGGATCTCCTGGAACCGGCCGAAGGCATAGCCCAAGTCGAGAGAAGCGCCGCCACGCTGAGAAATAAAGTCGGCAATCTGATCTTTTCCGCGGTATAAAGGTCGGCTGTCTTCGATATAAAATCCCTGCGGAGAGAGAACCCATTTCCCCCCGCTGATGCGGAAATAGTATTCGCTGGACACCCGGTTGATCTGGCCGATGGAGAGGTCGGTGCGCCATTCGGAGGCGGGTCCGCCGAAATCGAGGAATGTCAGCCGGCCGCCAATGCCGAAACGGAAGCCCTCCTGGCGGGAGGCATCCAGAAGAAATGCCAGGTTGAGAAACGGCGGACCGTGGATTTTCTGGTGGGGCCGGATGAGAATTCCTTCTGTCGTTTCGTGCCGCAGCAGCGAATAAGAGACCGCGTCATAACGGCCCATCCCGGCAATTTTGTTGAGCTCCGTCTCCAGACGGGCGACATCAAGAGGCTGCGACGGATCCGCGGCGATGGCGTCAACAAGCGCCTTGCGGCGCCGCTCGGCCAGCCGTCCTTCCACGACGATTAGTTGGGGCTTGACGGTTTCGGGCAAGCGGCGGCGCTGGCGGGCGGCGGCATACAGCTCATACTGATCCGGGGAGAGCGCCAGCGGGCCGAGCATCAGCGATTTGCGCCGGGCGGCTTCGAAGCCGCGGGCGAAGAACTCCTCGAAACGGGCGTAATCGGTGGTTTCGAGGCCTTGCAGATCGGGCATCAGGACGAGGTCGGCCAGCCCCATGCTGCGGCGCTCGTTGGCGGAGATCATGATGGAGATGCTGCGACCGGCGACGCCGAGCAGGGAGATGTACTGGTCCGGGTCCGGCGGCTTGTCCAGCGCCACAGCAATCACAATGTCGGCGCCCATGCTGCGGACCACGTCCACGGGCAAGTTGTT
>CAYWJB010000017.1:0-72934 GCA_964458495.1 uncultured Arcobacter sp. | reverse complement strand
TGATTCAAAACCCGTCAGCCCCGGAGGGTTGACAAGGTCGCTCCATATCAGAAGTCCGCGCGAATGCCGAACTGGATCTGCCGGCGGTCGTCACTGACGCCGGAGATCTGGCCGAACAGCGGGCTGGCCGGGTTCGTGTTGATGCCGCTCAACCGGTGGCGGTTGAACAGGTTCAGGAACTCGGCGCGGAACTGCACGCGCGTCCCTTCGCGCGGCACCCAGTTTTTCTGGAGGCTGGTGTCCTCGCTGTAGAACGCGAAGCCGCGGAGCTGGTCGACGAGCCGGGCTGCGTTGCCGCGGGCGTACCGGTCGATCTTCACCGGGTTGACGACCATTGAAGTGTTGATGTAGGTCTTCTCGGGCCGCGGCGTGTTGAGATCGGTCATGTCGAACTTCTTTTGGTCGAAGCTCGAATTGTAGAGGGGCTGGCCGCCGGTGATGAGGAACGGCCGGTTGGTGGCGAAGTTGGAGTTGGGGGTGCCGGTGGCGCCGAAGCTCATGGGCAGCCCAGAGGAGTAGTTGCCAATGTACTGCAACGTCCAGCCGCCGGCGAAGAAGTCGAGCCACACGGGGATGTCCTTGCCGCGGGCGCGCGAACGGCCGAACGGCAGGTCATAGGATGCGCCGATCTTGACGACATGGCGCTGGTCGTACTCCATCACGCTCTTCTCAAGGCTGAGGTTGTAATAGTCCAGCGGGCGGCCCGAGTTCATGCCCCACGTGTCGCCGAAGGTCGAGCTGACGTTGCCCATGGTCTTCGAGAGCGTGTAGTTGGAGTTGAACTGGAGCCCGTGCGAGTAGCGCTTGTTCCACTGGAGCTGAAGCGCCTGGTAGTTGGAGAACCCCAGCGGGACGTTCCAGCTATAGAGCGCACTCCAGTAGATGACGGTCGGGTAGGGCGAAAGGGTCTGGTAAAGCGGGATCCATTCGCCGTCATTGCCATACGGATACCGGCCGCCAAGCTGCTTGACCGAGGCCGGAATGGAGGCGTCGTTGTTGACCCAGCCGCCGAGCGTGTCGCCGAGGCTGAGCACGGAATAGGGCAGTTGCCACGGCCGGCGGATTTCGTTCGCCAGCAGGCCGACGCTCTGGGTGCCGACGTAGCCAATGTCGAACACCATCTGGCCGGGCAGTTCCCGCTGGAGGTTGAAGTTCCACTGCATGGTGTAGCCCACGCGGCCGCCGTTGGGATCCCAACTCACCGGACCCCAGATGTACTTGGCCAGCGAGGGATCCAGCTCGGCCTTGCGGATGACGCCGTTGTAGCCGTCGTCCCAGTTGAAGGCGGGCAGGTTGGGGGCCGGACGCTGCACCTGGTTGGTCATGGTGAAGCCGGTCTTGTTGCCCCACGGGACGCCGGACCAGCCGTTGGGGATGCGGGGCGAGTAGAAGATGCCGTAGCCGCCGCGGATGGTCATCTTCGTGGCTTCAGGCAACTGGTAGGCAAAGCCGATGCGCGGTCCCCAAGTGGTCCAGAGGTTGTTGTCATAGAACATGCGGCGCCCGATGCGGCCCGGGCCGGTTCCCGCGAATTCCACCGCCCCCTTGATGCCGTACTTCGGATCGGTGAGGTCGAGGTTGAAGTTGTGCAGCCGGTCGTACTTTTCGGTGCCCTGCGGCTGGTAGTCCCAGCGAAGGCCGATGTTCAGTGTGAGACGGCGGCTCACTTTCCAGTCGTCCTGGACGAACCAGCTGTACATCGGGAACTGGCTGCCGACGGGCACGTCGATGTTCACGCTGGCGCTGGTGACCTGGCCGAGCAGCATCGACGCAAAGCCATGGCCTGTCTGGTTGAAGCCGGGCAGGCCGGTGACGTCGGCCGAGAAGTTGAACTGCCCCGGTCCGGCGTTGTTGCGCCAGTTGAGGCCGTTCCAGCGGTAGTCGAAGCCGAACTTGAAGGCGTGCTTCCCGCGCAGCCAGCTCAGCGTGTTGACGAACTGGTAGGCAGTGCCGGCGCCGATGTCATTGGCCTGGTAGCCGAGCGTCGGGAAGCCGACGCGGTCGCCCGACAGGCCGGTGATCTCGGGGTAGTTCAAGTCCTGGCGGATGCCCTTGATGCCGAGGACCTGGGCGCCGGGCTCCTTGACGTGCTTGGAGGTGGACGGGTTGATCTGGCGGTTGTAGGCCACGAGCATGTGGTTGAGGATGGAGGGCGTAACGGTCCAGTCATGGGCGATGCGCACATAGTGCGAGGCCACCCACTGGAGACGGGCGCGGCTCAAGGGGCCGCCGTTGGGGTCGTTGAAGTCCCACACGCCGCCCTGGTCCAGCAGCGTGCGCGGGCGGTCGACGAAGACGAACGAGCCCGACAGGCGCTGGTTGGAGTTGATCTGGAAGTCGCTCTTGGTGGAAAACTGCGTCTGCTCGAAGCCCGCCTGGTTGGAGACGGGGAAGAACGAGTTGTTCAACAGAGTGGGCAGAGCGGGCTTGTAGTGCTTGAGCATGATGTCGCGCAGGTTCATGGCGACCTTCGAGAACCGCGCCTGCGGGATGCGGTTGCCGGGGAACAGATCGCGCACGACCTGGCCGTTGACGAGCCGGTAGGAGGCGGGGTCGTAGATGCCGCCGCGGGGAACGTCGCGGCCCAAGGGGTCTTTGCCGAGGATTTCGCCGGTGAGGTAGTTGCTGAAATCGCCGTTCCACCAGCCTTCCGTCGGCACCGTGACCGTGGGCGAACCGCCGCCGGCGTACTGCTCCTTGTACTTCTCGTAGGCGCTGTAAAAGAACCAGCGGTCCTTGCCGTTGACGATCTTCGGCACCCAGACCGGGCCGCCGAGCGAAGCCGCCCAGTTGTGGCGGCGGTCGTAGCGGCGCGGCCGGCCGTAGAAATTGTTGGCGAAGGTGTTGGCGTCGAAGCTCTCGTTGTGGAGCTGGAACATGCCGCTGCCATGGTATTGGTTGGTGCCCGACTTCATCGCGAAGTTGAACACGCCGCCGGCGGTCCGCGTGAACTCTGCGCTCATACCGCTGGTCTGGATCTTGAACTCCTCCAGCGCCTCCATCGACGGGCTGGATTCGCCCATGTGGCCGCTGATGTAAATGGTGGCCGAGGCGCCTTCCAGCACCACCTCCTTGGAGAAGGACGGGGCGCCGTTGATGTGGCTGGTCCAGTTGTTTCCGCTCACGCCGGGGGTGAGCTTGAAGGCGAAGTTCTCGGCGTAACGGCCGCCGCTGAAGCCGAGCGGCAGGTCGATCACCTGCTTCGTGCCGAGAACCTGCCCGACTTCCGGCGTCTCGGTCTGCAGGAGCGGGACTTCGGCTGTGACGGTGAGCGATTCCGTCGTAGCGCCAACCTCCAGCCGCACGTCCACGCGAACGACATCCTGAATGCTCAGGCGGATGCCGTCGCGCACCACCTTCTTGAAGCCCGGCGCCTCAAACTCCACCCGGTATTCGCCGATGGGCAGGTTCGGCGCACGGAACTGCCCCGTTTCGTTGGTTTGCGTCTCCACCGCAAGATTCGTGGTGGTTTGAACGATGGTGACCTTGACCTGTGGAACCACGGCGCCGCTCGGGTCAGTGACGGTGCCGACAATCGTGGCGCGATCCTGCTGCGCCCACAGACAGGCGGACAGCAGAACAGCCCATACTGGCAAACGCTTCAATGGATTCATCGCGGAACCTCTCTTGGCGTCGAGAATTGGCAACTCCCATCTGGCGGCAGGACGTAGGACGCCTGCCCGTTGACAGCCCGTTGTCAAAAGCGGGCCGCAATCGCTTACAGAATGAGACGGAGCACGCTGCAAGTCAAGGGGGATTTCCGGAAACAAGAGTTAAAACTCTTCATGAATGCGTCTTCCCGGGATCAGCCGGGGATCGGCGCCGGCGGCACGCGGACGGCGGCAGCCATGCCGGCCGGGCCGGGCGGGCGCCGGTGGCGGCGCCGGGAACCGTATAATCAAGGCAGGGCGTTCCATGAAGCGAACTTCGCTGGCAGCACTGTGGCTCTGGGGCTGGACGGCCTGCCTGCCGTGCCTGGCGCAGGCGCAGGTGCAGCAGACGAAGCCTCCGATGCGCGCCGAGGAGGCGTTCAAGAGTTCGGTGACCGAAGTCGTGGTGCCGGTCACGGTCACCGACGACAAGGGGCGGTTCGTCTCCAACCTCGATGAGAAGGATTTCCTTCTTCTCGACGAGGGCGTGCCGCAGAAGGTCACCTACTTCACACGGGAGCGCAACCAGCCGGTAGTCATCGGCTATCTCATCGATCTGTCGAACCGCACGCGGCTGCACTGGGACAAGTTCCGGGAGGCGATCATCGAGCTGGTGGACGCCACCATGGAGCCGGACGGCAAGCCCGACAAACGCTTTTCCGGGTATCTGATCAGCTACTCCACCGAAGCCGAGCTGCTGGTGAACACCACCGACGACCCGGAAAAAATCATCGACCGGGTGAGGAAGCTGAAGCCGGGCGGCAGTTCGGCGCTGTTTGACGCCGTCTACATGGCGTGCACCAGCCGCACGCTGGTGCAGGGCGAACCGATCGAGCCGCGGCGCGTGATCGTCATCGTCGGCGATGGCACGGACACCAGCAGCCAGAGGACGCTCGACGAGGTGGTCGAGGTCGCGCAGCGGAATCTGGTGACAATTTACGGCGTGTCGACGGTGGCGTTCGGGTTCCATAGCGCCGGCGACGCCAACCTGAAGCGGCTGTGCGAGTCGACCGGCGGCAGAGTGGTTTACCCGCTCGAAAACATTTACTCCGACGTGAGTGGCTATCTCTCGACTCCTTCCGACGAAGGCAACTACGCCCTGAAGGTGGGCACGGGCGGCTACGCTGCGGCCATCATGCGGGGCATCGTGAACGCCATTGCGGCCACGGCGGGCGAGATCACCACGCAGTACATTCTGCGGTATGTGCCTTCGGATCTCGACACGCGAAAGCCGTTCCGCCGCATCGAGGTGCGCGTCAACCTTCCCAACGTGAAAGTGCGGGCGCGCGAGGGCTACTATCCATTCACGCCGTAACAGGGATGCGCCGATAAGGCGAAGGGGAGATGGAAGCCGTCCGCACGCGCAGGGTCGAGTACAGGGTGCTGGAGGCCCTGGGCGAGAGGTGCGGCGTCGTGGTCTGCGATCCGGAGACAGACGAGTGTGCCTTCCGCTTCCGGCAGGACCTCGAGGATTTCGCCGGCGACGAGAAAGACCTGCTGGGCGGTCTGCTGGAACAGCTGCGTGTCTACGGCAGCGAGATGGGCGGCGCAGCGCTGCTGCGCTGGATGGACGAGAATCTCTCGAACTTCCTGCGCGTCTCGGACCCCGCGCAGGCAATGGGCATCGATCTCGAGCGCACGGCGCAGGCGCTTTACCGCAAGCACGTTTCCTCCAGAGTGCGGCAGTATGAGACGCACCTGCCGCTGATCCCCATCGAGCTGGCCGCCGGCGGCTTCGGCCGCGACAAGGCGAAGCTGGCCGAAGACTGGGTGGAGGCGCGCGTCCCCGGGCGGCGCCGCCTGAGCGAGGATCTGTTCCTGGTGCGCGTGCAGGGCCGTTCGATGGAGCCCGACATCCCGGACGGCTCGATCTGTGTGTTCCGCTCGTATTACGGCGGCTCCCGCAAGAACGGCATCTTCATCGTCCAGCGCATCGCCACCCTGGACGAGGGCGGCGAGTTCACGCTGAAGCGGTACGAGAGCAGCAAGGAGGTGCGCGGCGACGACTGGCGCCACACGCGCATCACCATGCGCCCGGAGAACCCGGAATACGAAGACTGGGACCTGCGGGAAGACGAGCGTTACGTCACCATCGCCGAGTTCGTCTGCGTGCTGGAGGACCCGGTGCACGAGTGAACCGCGCTCACCGCGGCGGCGCTGGCGCATACTCCTCGATTCGCCCCGCCTTGCGGAAGTTCCGGATGCGGTGGAAGGTGAGAAAGTTGGCATCGTGCGCGCGCGGCGCCCCCCCTTGGCCGTCTTCGAAGGCCGTGCGGACGGCGGCGATGATGTCCCTCCCGTCGAACTGCCAGTCCGAGTACTGAAAGCCGTGCTTTTCATAATCCGGGTGCTGAAGCACGATGCTGCGCACCGTCCAGCGCCACAGGTCGGGTGAAGAGGCCAGGACCAGCGTGTTGCGCACCGTGGCGGCGTGCGGTCCGCGGAAGGCCTCCGGCACCCAGTTGACCAGCGTCCAATATAGCCGGGAACGCCTGTCATAACGAATGGTGAACTTCTTCGCTCCGCCTGGAAAGGCGAAGAATCCGCTCGCCGGATCGAAGCGCGCCTGGCGGCCATCGGGGGAGATGGCGATCCTCGCGGCGATGCCGCCATGCGGGACGTCGACGCGCAACACGTCCCAGACGCGTCCCTCCGGGTCGGACACTGCGTTGCCTTCCAGCCAGCCGCGCATTTTCCCGTCCAGCCAGGACGGGTCGCTGGGCAGGCGGTTGGAGAAGGTCCAGACGGAGGCGTCCAGCAAATCGGCGCCGGCGGGCGCAGACATCATGAATGCAAGGAACTGGCGGCCCCATCCGCCGGGCCCCGAGGCGTCCTCCATCGCCCGCCAGAGGCGCCCGCCGTGAACGAGCACCGGCTGGGGCGCGCAGTGGTATTGGCCGCGCAGCAACAGGCCGCTGCGTTCGTCCGCCGGCACAGTCCAGGTCTGGCCGCCGTCGAGCGAGCGGCGGATCACTGCGTCGCCGTTTTCGTGCGTGGTCCCGATCAGGTAAAGCGCGCCCCGGTGCACGAACAATGTCGACCAGAAGGCCGGGCGGATTTCGGCGATCAGGCGCCAGGAGCGGCCTCGGTCGGCGGAGCGGAAAATGCGGGTGAGGGCGGCGGTCTTGTGTCCGGAATTCGGGCCGAAGAAGTCGTGGGAGGCGACGTAGCGCCCGTCGGGGAGAATCGCGATAGACGGTGAACCGATGTACTGGCCGGTGGCGGCGGGGCAGTGGTCGATGACCACGCCGGGCGGCGCGGCCGCCAGAAACAGGGCCAGCAACGCGGATGGCTGAGATATCATCGGAGCATGATATCCGAGACCAGCCGCAGAAGTTTTCTCCAGGCGATCCCCGCCGCCACCGCAGCCGCAGCCGCGGCGGCGCCGCAGGCCGGTGCAGCCGCGCCCGCAGGCGGCATCCGGCTCGGCATCGCCAGCTACTCCTTCCGCGAGTTCAGCCGCCGCCTGTGCATCCGCTACACGAAAGAGCTGGGCATTTCCCTCCTGACCATCAAGGAGTTTCACGCGTTATACCGCTCGACGCCGGAAGAGCTCGACCGCGCCCGGCGCGAGTTCGCCGCCGCAGGGCTGACGCTCACCGGCGGAGGCACGGTCTACATGCAGAAGGAGGACCCCGACGACGTGAAGTTCTACTTCGAGTACGCGAAGCGGCTGGGGCTTCCCATGATGAACGTGGGCCCGACGGCGAAGACGCTGCCGATCATCGAGAGGTTCGCCAGGGAGTACGACATCCGGATCGCAGTGCACAATCACGGCCCCGAGGACAAGCACTTCCCCGCCCCCTCGGACGCCCTGAAACTCATGAAAGACATGGATCCGCGGATGGGCGTCTGCATCGACGTGGGCCACACTACGCGTACGGGCAAGGACGTGCTCGAGGAGATCGAGATGGCCGGCCCGCGCCTGCTCGACATGCACATCAAGGACCTCCGCGACCTCAAGGAAGCCCGCAGCCAGTGCGACGTCGGCGACGGCCAGATGCCGGTGCCGCAGATCTTCCGGCTGCTGATGAAGATGAACTACGCGGGGGTGGTGCATCTCGAGTACGAGATCAACGCCGAGAATCCGCTCCCGGGCATGCACCGCAGCTTTGCTTACATGCGCGGCGTGATCGCGGGGCTCACAGCGGCCTGAGCCTGGCTGGCAGGTGCAGGCCGGCGCGGCGCATGATCAACATACCGGCAAGGGAAGGACGGATGCAGATTGCGGCGGCGCCGGAACACGCACCGGGGTTCGTGAGCCGTCTGAGAGACGGAGAGACCGGCGAGGATGCAAGGCGCTCCGAGGCTCGCGCGGAGGTTTTCGGGTTGGCGAAGGGCGACCGGCCTCTGTTGGGGAGCGGCGCAAGAACAGCTGGAGGGAATCAGGAGGAAGCCGGGAGATCCTCGGTGCCACGAGGCGCGGCGGTTGATGGGAGATTTGCCGGCAGCAAACGCCGTTGAGCGGAAGACTCCTCGCGAAAATCCCCCGGACGCGCCAGTCCCGCAGATATGGAAATGGCGCCGGAGCGTCGGCGGAACCTGCCGGAAACGATCGAAGAGGGTGAGAAGGAGGGCAATGCGGTGGCTGCGGAAGACAGAATCCGCCGCTCCGGGCGCAACGACCCGTGCTGGTGCGGCAGCGGAAAGAAATACAAAGTGTGCCATCTGGCCCAGGATGAAGCCGAGGTGCGGAACGCGCGAAGCGCGCAGCCTGTGTCCGGCGGCGGGCCGTTCGAGGAAGTGCGCCGCAGCCTTGTGAGGCTGGCGGAGCGGGCCGTCCGCGGCGTAGAGAGACAGGCGGCCTTTGACAAGTTCTTCGGTTCGGCGATGGAGGCGCGCGAAGAGGATATCCCCGCCTTTGTGGAATGGCTGATCTTCGACTGGCAGCCGTCACGGGGCGGCAAGAGGCTGATCGAGCAGTATGCGGATTCCGAAGGCCGGCGGCTGCCCGCCCCGGTGCGCGAAGCTCTGCAGACCTGGGCCCGGGCGGTCATCGATTTGTACAAGGTTCAGGGAGTTGAAGAGGGGAAAGGCGTTCACCTGCAGCGGGAGGCGACCGGGGAGAGGCTGTTCGTGCACGACGTTTCTTCCTCTCGCCAGCTGGTGCGCGGGGACTGCCTGTTAAGCCGCGTCGTGGTGGAGGATGCAGGCTTCGTGTTCAATGCCGACGGGTTGAGGCTGCCCCGGGGCGTTGCGGAGGAGCTGACCGGATGGATGCAGGAGGAGCAGCGCAGGCTTGGGCTGGAACGGGAGGACTTTCTCCGGCATCACTGGCCTGACATCCGCCGTTTCATCTTCGAATGCGTCAGGGCGTCCTGGGAAGGAATGCGCCTGACGAACTCCGACGGGGAGCCATTTGAACTGCACGATGCCATTTACGAAGTGCAGGACGAGGCGGCACTGAGGGCGGCACTGGCCGGCCGCAAGGAGATCCACGAGTCAGGCGAAGGGGCGTGGGTGTGGCTGCGCGGCAATCCGGATGAGCCCGGCAACACGATTCTCGGCAGTCTGAGCCTGTCGGGGGGAAGGCTGAAAGTGTCCTGCAACTCGAGCGCCCGCATGCAGAGGGGCAAAGCCCTCCTGCAAGAGGCGGCAGGCGCCCGCCTGCGCCATCTGGGCGACAGAATCACCCCCCTGGAGGAGCTGAAGCGGCAGGCGGCGAAGCCGGACACGAGCAGGCAGGAGGAGCCGGTTCCCCCGGAACTCGAGAAGGCGATGATCGAGAAGGTCCTCGAGCATCACTACAGCACTTGGCCGGATGTCGCTCTGCCGGCGCTGGGAGGCAAGACGCCGCGCGAAGCCGTGCGCACGGCATCAGGCCGGCGGGAGGTGGAGCGGCTGCTCGAGGACTTCGAGAATGCCGCCGCCCACGACCGGCGCGAGGGGCGCCCGGCCTATGATTTTTCGCGGCTGCGGAGGGAGCTGGGCCTCAGCTGAGACGCGAGGCGGCAAACACCTGCGCGCGGAAGCCCCAGAGCTTCGATTCCGGGTTGCGCCATGCGCCTGCGGGCAGCCCTGCCTTGCGCGCCAGCGCCTCCAGGAACCATTCG
Organism: uncultured Arcobacter sp.; assembly: GCA_964458495.1. Taxonomy (GTDB): domain Bacteria; phylum Acidobacteriota; class Terriglobia; order Bryobacterales; family Bryobacteraceae; genus JANWVO01. The sequence goes on along the minus strand of CAYWJB010000017.1, from coordinate 63,231 downwards.
CGCGTGGCGTTGCGCTCGCGCGCGACCTGCGGCAGCAGCAGGCCCCGCCGGCCCCAGCCTTCCAGAAAGCCGCCATGCACGCCCGGCTCGAGCCGCTCCGGCCGGGGCAGCCGCTTGAAGGGGGTCAGGATGGAAATCTCGATCTCGAGATCCGGCGGCGCGGTGGCGCGCGTCGGGAAACGCGGGTCGTGCAAGGCGGAAAGCGCCAGCTCCGGCACGGCCGCGCGGTAGGAATCCTCTTTGCCGATTCGCCCGATGCAGCCGAACAGCTCGCCCTTCTGATGCAGGCTGACGAAGACGCCGCCGCGGCGGTCGAGGGCCTCCAGCGGCGCTTCGCTTTCCACCGGGCGTTCGATGCCCCGCTCGCGCAGCTGCGCGAAGGTGGCTTCCACGCTGCCGAGCAGCTCGCGCTGCGCAGCCTCGTCAAGATAGAATGAACTCGCCCGGAAATAGCCGAGAGCGGCATAGCCGACCGAAAGCGAGTAGTCGCCGTTCAGGTCTCCGGTGGTCATGTAATCGAGCTCCGCCTGGAAGATCTCCTCGCCGTCGAGCAGGCCGAGAATCTCCAGCAGCAGGCTGACCGGGGCCACGCCACAGGTGGTCGAGCCGGTGCGGCGAAGTTCGGAGAGGAAGAAGGCGGGATCGAGGCTGGAGACGGCGTCGATCACCTCCCGGTCCAGCGCGTGAAGGTTCGAGGCGGTCTCGGCATCGAGCGGAAAGGGCGCAAAGCCGAAGCGGCGCCCGTAGTGGGTGAGATCGGTGCTGGCCAGCAGAACATCGCCGGGACGCAAAGCCTCCACGATGCGGCGCGCGGCGGCCTGGCGGACGCGTTCCGAGGCCGAGCCGGCATACAGCGGCGCCACCGGCACGCCCGGCAGCAGGCGCTGGGCGAAGGGCAGCTGGATCTCCAGCGAGTGGTCGCAGGCGTGGGAAGGAGGCAGCGCGGGAAAATCGAAGCCGCCCGGATCCACGGGCACGCGGCCCAGCGGGGTCTCATAGGCGGCCACGCGCGGCATCACCACCTCGGGCGGCCCGCCGGAGTGAAGGAAGCCGAGCATCACGACCCTTGCCGGGCGCGCTGCGGCCAGGCAGCGCCAGGCGGCCGCGGCGACCGAGCCGGAGTAGGCCAGACCTGCGTGGGGCGCCACGGCGGCTACGGCGCCCGGCGGAAGGGCCGCACCAATTCTGGCCTCCGATGTTTCCAACAATTCATCCAGCAATTGTTCCAGTTCAGCGGCATCCGCCGGATACCAGGTTCCCGCGAACGGCGTGGCGAAGGCCGTGCTCATGACTCCTCCTTTTCCGCCGCCCTGGAGGGAGGCTCCCAGAAGCCTGCCACCGGCGAAGAGCAGCCGGGGCAGCGGCCGCCGGGAGCGAGGCGGTTCGACAGCACGCGGAAGCCGTGCCGCTCGATGAGCGTGGTCCCGCATTGCCAGCAGCGCGTGTTCTCCCAGCCGCCGGTGCGGCCGGCCAGGTTTCCGGCATAGACGTAGCGCAGCCCGGCGTCCTGCCCGGCGCGGACGGCGCGCATCAGGTCCTCGACGCGCGTCGGCGGCGGCCCGGTCATCTTGTAGTCCGGATGGAACGCGGTGACGTGCCAGGGAATGTCCGGAGAGATGGAGGCCAGGAACCGAGCAATGTCGTCCAGCTCCTCCTGCGAGTCGTTCAGCCCGGGCACAACCAGCGTCACCACCTCCAGCCAGAAGCCCGACTCATGGATGCGGCGGATCGAGTCGAGTACCGGCTCGAGCCGCCCGCCCAGTTTGCGGTAGGTCGCATCGCGGAACGACTTCAGGTCTACCTTGAACAGGTCGAGCCACGGGCGCAGATATTGAAGCACCTCCGGCGTGGCGTTGCCGTTGGAGACGAAGCCGGTGACCAGCCCTTGCCTCTTCGCCTCGCCGAACACGTCCACAGCCCACTCCGCGGTGATCAGCGGCTCGTTGTAGGTGCTGACCACGCACTGCGAGCCGCTCAGAAGGGCCTGCCGCACGATCTCCGAGGCGCGAATGGGCTGGAAATAGAGGTCCGCGCGCGGATCGCGCAGCGCTTGCGAGCTCAGCCAGTTCTGGCAGTAGTCGCAGTGCAGGTCGCAGCCCAGCATGCCGAAACTCAGCGCGCGCGCGCCCGGGAGGGCGTGGAAGAAGGGCTTCTTCTCGATCGGATCCACATGGAGCGCGTTGACGTAGCCGTGCGGCGCCATCAGTCGCCCGTTGTCGTTGAAACGCACCTTGCAGACTCCCGGCAAGCCGGGGAAGATCGGGCAGCGGTGGCCGCAGGCCAGGCACCGGATCCGGCCGTCGCCGAGCGGCTCGACGAGCGGCGATTCCCGCACATGCCGGGCGAGTTCTTCCGCAAGCGTCATCGCCGTGTGCCGCTCTTATTGTAGGCCGTGCGCCTTGCCGGAGGAAGGGATTTCCGCCCCGGCGCAGTGGCGCAGGGAGCGCCGCACCGGAGCTGGCAGCACCGGGGGAGACCGCCCGGTGAGCCGGTTTCCCGTCCGGATCCGGTAATGAATCAGGATCCTGCCGGCGCTGGGCAAGCAGGGCGGGACCCTTCGAGAATCAGGAGATGACGATGAGGATGATCACAGTTCTGATGTTTTTCGCCTCCGCGCTCTCGTGGGCCGATTGCACGGAGATGCGCAAGGCGACCGCAGCCGAGAAAAAAACCTGGGCGAAAGTGAAGGAAGTGGTGGCGGCGGCGTTTCAGCCTGCGCCTGCGGGCTGGAAAGACACGCTGGCGGAGTCGTTGCGCCTGGGGGAACTGACGGAGGTTTGCGCACTCGAGCCGCCATCGAAGCACCAGTACCTCGCCGCCACCCTCACCTACTCGATTCTCAACCCGATGTCGCGCCGCGAGTACCCGGAGGAGAAGGAAATCAAGCGCCTGTCGGACCAGAGGGAGGCTCTGGCGCGCAAACCCGACGCGGTGAGGGCGAAAATCAATGAGATCCGCGCCCGCGCGAGCGAGAAGCGGAGAGCCTCAAAGGCGGCCGAGCGCGCCGGCAACCAGGCCGAGGCCAGGCGGCTGTGGCAGGAGGCCGCGGAAATCGACAAGGAAGAAGAACCTGTCAACCGGGAATTCGAGGCCTCGATAGCAGGGAAGCTGGCCGAAATCGATGCGACAATAAAAGCCCTGCGGCAGGCGATACCCGCTTACGACACGCGCGTCCTGGTGACCCTTCGCGTGTCAGCGGACGCCAGGCCTTCCACCCCGGATCCGGAACCGGGCAAAAGGCTGAACGAAGACGTGGTGATTTGGCGGCGCGCAGGCGCGCCTCCATACCCGGGCGCCGTGGCGAGGGTGTTGCTGGAAGTGAAAGGCTGGCCTGACTACCGGGAGACCGTGTGGTCGAGGATCGACCAGGAGATGCTGGGATCGCTGGTGCAGTAAGCGCCGCCCGGCGGGACTCCGGCATTCATGGAAACAGGCCGCCCCGGCGGGGCGGCCTGTTTCTTCATGGCAACTTCGCGCGGGCGCCGCCCGCGAATGCGTCAGCGGCGCGGGCCGCGGTTGCGCGATCCGCCGTGGGGCTGGCGCGCCGATTCGGACTTTCTCGGGGCGGGCTCGTCGGCGTCCGCCGCGCGGGGGGCGGCGATCCCCATTTTCTCGCGCTGCTCGCGCAACACGGCGCGGCGGCTCAGCTTGATGCGGTTGCCTTCCAGGGCGAGCACCTTGACCAGCACCTGATCGCCTTCGTTCAGCTCGTCGCGCACGTTCTTCACGCGGTTCTCGCTGATCTCGGAGATATGGAGCAGGCCGTCGGTGCCGGGGAAGATCTCGACGAAAGCGCCGAAATCGGCGATCCGGACCACCTTGCCGAGATAGGTCTTGCCGACCTCGGCCACGGCGGCGATCTCGGAGATCATCTTCAACGCCCGCGCGGCGGAGTCGCCGTCGGAGGCGAAAACATTCACCGTGCCGTCGTCGTGGACGTCGATCTTCACGCCCGTCTGGTCGATGATGCCGCGGATCACCTTGCCGCCGGGGCCGATGATCTCGCGGATCTTCTCGGTGGGGACCGTGATCGTATAAATGCGCGGCGCATACGGGCTCAGCTCGGCGCGCGGCTCCGAGATGGCCTCGTCCATCTTGTCGAGGATGAACAGCCGCCCCCGGCGCGCCTGCTCGAGCGCCTCGCGCATGATCTGCGGGCTGACGTTCTGGACCTTGATGTCCATCTGAAGGGCGGTGATGCCCTGGCGCGTGCCCGCGACCTTGAAGTCCATGTCGCCGTAGTGATCCTCGGCTCCGGCGATGTCGGTCAGAATTGCGTATTTTTCGCCGTCGGTGACCAGCCCCATGGCGATGCCTGCCACAGGCGCCTTGATCTTCACGCCCGCATCCATCAGCGAGAGGCTGGCGCCGCAAACGGTGGCCATCGAGGACGAACCGTTGGACTCGAGGATGTCGCTCACGATGCGCAGCGTGTAAGGGAACTCGCTCTCCGGCGGGATCATGGGGGAGATGGCCCGCTCGGCCAGCGCCCCGTGGCCGATCTCGCGGCGGCCGGGACCGCGCATGAAGCCCACCTCGCCCACCGAGAACGGCGGGAAGTTGTAGTGCAGCATCAGCCGCTTGGAGGTCTCCAGCAGGTTGAGGGTCTCCAGCCGCTGCTCGTCTTCCTTCGTGCCCAGGGTGGTGGTGACCAGCGCCTGCGTCTCGCCGCGGGTGAACAGCGCGGAGCCGTGGACCCGGGGCAGGACGCCCACCTCGATGGTGATGGGCCGGATCTCGTCGAAGGCGCGGCGGTCGGGGCGCTGCCGCAGCTGGAGCGTCTCGCGGCGGAAAATCCGCTCGCGCAGCAGCTCGAAACACGCGGCCGCCTCCGCCTGATCGGCCTCCTCGGTGAAGGACTCGACGGCTTCCTTTTCCAGCGCGTCGATGCGGGCGTAGCTCTCCGTCTTGCCGTACTTCTGCGTGTTCAGGGCGTCAGAGAGCCGCTCGCCCACCAGCTGCTCGACCTTGGCGTAGATCTCCTTGTTGCGCTCGGGCGGCGTGAATTCGCGCTTGGGCTTGCCGGCCGCCCGCACCAGCTCGCGAATGCCTGCGTTGATCTTCTTGCAGCACTCGAAGGCGTAGTCGATCGCGGCGAGCACTTCCTCTTCGGTGGCTTCCGTGGCGCCCGCCTCCACCATGACGATGCCCTGGTCGGTAGCGGCGACGACGATGTTGATCTTCGACTGGTTCTGCTGCTCGTAGGACGGGAAGGGGACGTACTCGTCGCCCACGCGGCAGACGCGCACGCCGCTGACGACGTGCCCGAACGGGATGTCGGAGATGGCGAGGGCCGCGCCCGAGCCGACGATGGCCATGGCCGAGGGGTCGGTGTCCGGCGCTGCCGACAGCACGAGGCTGATGATCTGCGTCTCGCAGGAATAGCCCTCGGGGAACAGCGGGCGCAGCGGGCGGTCCACCAGGCGGGCGGTGAGGATCTCGCGGTCGCTCGGGCGGCCCTCACGCTTCAGATAGCCGCCCGGGATGCGCCCGGCGGCGTAGGTGTATTCGCGGTAGTCGACGGTCAGGGGGAAGAACGTGGCGTTGGGCTTGGGTTCGGTGTTCGAGCAGGCCGAGCTGAGGACGACAGTGTCTCCAATGGTGACGACGACGGCGCCATGCGCCTGTTTGGCCATGCGGCCGGTTTCCAGTGTCAGAATGCGACCATCCAGGTCGACTTGTACGATGTGCTTCATTTCAGTGAGTCTCCTCGTTCCGGCACGCAAATCGAGCCGGAACCGTGTGTGTTTGCAGGGATGGGAACTTTTGGAGGGGCCGCCCGGAGGGGCTCAGGACTGACCGGCAGAACTGGAGCAGGCTCAATCCCGGTCCGGCTTTGGACACACTTCGGAGGTGTGATGCAGAGGAGCCGGATGAGATGTGCCATGAGCGGGCATCCTGGACCGCCCTCTCCCGCCCAGGGATGGGCGAGGAGGACGGCGGATGATCGGGACGGCGCCTAACGGCGCAGCCCGAGGCTGAGAATCAGCGCCTTGTAACGCTCAGGACTCTTCCGCTTGAGATAGTCGAGCAATTTACGGCGGCGGGCGACGAGTGTCAACAAGCCGCGCCGGCTGTGGTGGTCCTTCTTGTGAACCTTGAAATGCTCGGTCAGCTGGGCGATGTTCCGCGTCAACAGCGCAATCTGCACTTCCGGCGAACCCGTATCGGTCTTGTGCTGACGATACTTGGCGATCAGCTCGTTCTTGGCTTCCGGGGCCAGGGCCATTCGATTTCCTTGCGCTCCTTTGGGTTACCTTCCTTTTTGTACTCCCTCAGGATAGCACAGTACCATCCCCCGCGCGCCTGCCCCGCCCGCCGGGCAAGGCTGCCGGTCTCCGGAGCAAAACCAACCCCTCCGCCTTCCCCCCGCAGACTCCGTCCGCCCGTCTCACGCGCTGCCGGCAGCCATTCCGCAGGCCCGTTCGTAGCCGCGGGCGAGATAAAAGATGAGCAGGTCGAAGAACCGTCCAAGCTGGAGTTCCAGCTCCTCTTCCGCATACAGATCGACGCTGGTCTGTACGAATGCCTCGTCGCGAATGTAGTCGAGCGCAGCCTCCTTGAGAAGTTGCACGGCACGGATGCTCTCGCTCAGCGGGATGCCCTGCGTGTAACGGTCGCGCCCCACCTTTTCATAAAGCGTCGCAATCTCCTCCTCGGAGCTCGAAACCAGCCAGTGGCCGAGATTCCTCATCAGCTTCCTGCAAGTCTCGGTCAGCTCGGACTCTGGCATGCGGCTGATGTGCGGCAATCCCTGCTGCTGCCTCAGACGGCGCAGGAACCTGGCGGTGATGGCTTCCCAATGATCTTCGATTTGATGAACCAGCTTCGCCGATACCATGGCGGCGCCTCCCGTCCTAGGTTCTAGGTACGCCGAAACAACCTTGGAGTCAAGGGGCGCAGCGGCGATGCTGCGGCGGGCCCGGTTCACACTCCAGCCGCTCCTCCCGGCTCCCCGTCCGCAGCAGGATCTATCCTCCCGGCAGGAGCTCGGACATCCCCTATTCGGCTTTGACAGGAGCGATCCCGGCCGGGGAGGCGAACACAGCGCGAACCTCCGCCTCGAAAATAGCGGCCATCCGCGCCCCGATCCCCTCGCCGCAACGCTGGCTGAATACCGCCGCCAGGCTCTCGTAGTACCACTGCTGCTTCTCCCGCCCGCGCCGGAAGCGCAGCCACGCCAGTTCCCCATGCAACGCCAAATCCTCGCGGATCGACCGGATGTTGTCCAGCTTGTCTGCCAGGCAGACCAGCAGCTGATCGGGCGAGGCCGTGCGCAGGAAGTCAATCGTGTGCTGTTTGCGGTCCTCCCAGGGCAGGCTCTTGTCCGGCTCGCTTGCGCCGGCCACCAGATCGGCGATCCGCGCACCAAACAGCCGCCGGATCTGCTCCAGGCTGACGAAGCAGTCCTCCACCGTATCATGCAGCACGGCGGCCACGGCGAGATCCTCCGCACAGCCGGCCTCCAGCAGAATTGCCGCGACGCGCAGCGGGTGGATCAGGTAGGGAATGCGCGTGCCCTTGCGGTACTGGCCGGCGTGCGCCGCCGAAGCGAACTGGATTGCGTGGAAGATCAGCGGGGAGTCCATCGCGGAACCCTCCAGTTCACCACAGGCCGCCGCCTCCCGTCACCGCAGGGCCGCCACCAGCGAGTGCGTGCTACGGAGCAGCTCCAGCCGCGCCAGCTCCACGTCGTGCACGGCGTCATAAAACAGGATCCAGCGTTCCTGTTCCTGGAAGCGCGACTGCTCGAGCTCGCGCAGAGACGCCCGTCCCTCCTCCATCCGCGCCAGCGTCACAGACACCTGCTCGCGGGCCAGCTCCAGATCCATGCGCGCCAGCTCGTACGCTGCGTCGGCTTCGCGGATCTTCTGCCATGCCTGCCGCGCGTCGCTTTCCAGGCGCCGGCGGCGCTGCCGGATCTGCTCCTGCAACCGCCGCGCCTCGATCTCCGCCTGCGCGGCGCGCGCGCTGTCCTGGCTGTTGGCGAACAGCGGGATCTGGATGGACGCGCCCAGCTGCCCGTTGTGGCGTTCAAAGCGGTTGAAGAACTTGTCGTAGTTGTTGAACTTCGCCAGCAGCCCGTACTGCGCCACCAGATCGATCCGCGGCAGGCGCATGGCCCGGAACGAGCGCGCCTGAAAATTCTTTGCCGCCGCTTCCGCCTCCAGCCGGCGGATCTCCGGATCGTCGCGCAGGGCGGCAGCCACCGAGGCCTCTTCTTCCGGCGGCATCTCCGGCGCAGGCCGTGCATCCGGCGACGGGACGATCTCCTCCGCGGGGTCCAGCCCGAGCGCGGAAGCCAAGGCCTGCGACACCGACCTGCGCTGTCCCGCCAGCTGCTGCACCTTCAGCCGCGCGCGGGCCGTCTCCAGCGCCGCGCGCCGCGCCTCCAGGGGAATCTCGCGGCCCTCTGCGGCCCGAAGCCGCACTGCCGCCTCGATCCTCTGCGCATGCTCCAGTTGCCGCTGCGCCGCCTCTTCCTGCCGTGCCAGCCGTTCCAGGTCGAGATACAGAGCCGCCACCCGGAGCGCCGCGTCCTCGCGCGCCGAGGCAGAGGCCGCGGCGGCGGCGCGCGCACTCTCGCGGGCAGAAGCCACCTGATACCCCTGCGGACGGCTCCAGAGCGTCCGCACGCCTTTGGCCTGCAAAACCGCGGGCGTGGCGCCCTCGATCGACATCGGCATGCCGCTGGAATACGCCAGCCCGCTGCCTGCAACCACCCGCGGCAGCAGCGGCTCGCGCACCGCCCGAATCTCCAGGGCGGCCCTTCGTTCCTCCAGACGGGCGAGCACGACCTCAGGACTCTGTTGCTCGGCGAGCTCGACCGCCTCGCGCAGCGTGAGAATCTTCGGCGCGGCCGCCGCAGGTCCGATCATCAGGCAAACAGTGAGAAAGGTTCGCATGGCTGATACTCCACAGCGTAGCCCGCCTCGGCGATCCCGGGCCGGGCGTTACTCGTAGCGCAGCGCCTCGGTCGGGTTCAGCCGCGCCGCGCGGTTGGCCGGCAAGAGCCCGAAGGCCACGCCCACCACGGCAGACACAAGGAAGGCCACCGCAATGGACAGCTTGGACACCGGGATATACACCTCGCTTTGCAGCGAGTTGGCGATCACCGGCAGGCTCACGCCCAGCAGGATCCCCAGGATGCCTCCGCCCGTGCTGATCAGCAGCGCCTCAAAGAGAAACTGAAGCAAAATCACGCGGCGCGACGCCCCCAGCGACATCCGGATGCCGATCTCCCGCGTCCGCTCGGTGACGGTCACCAGCATGATGTTCATGATCCCGATGCCGCTGATGACAAGCGCGATGGCCGAGATCAGGATCAGCACGATGGTCAGCACGGTGGCGATGGCGGAGGCGGCGTCGAGGATCGCCGTTAGGTTCTGCACCGTGTACCGCGCGCCCGGACGGTGGCGCGACGCCAGGATGTTGGCGATCTCCTGCGTCACTGCAGTCACGTCCTCGGCCACGCGCACCTGCACATACATCGGATCCACGCGCTCCACCTCCACGAAGTAGCGCTGCACCGTGTAAGGAACCAGCGCCGCGCCATGGTCGCCCAGCTCGGACTGTCCGAACGTGGATGTCCGTTCGCGGAACACGCCGACCACGGCGAACTCCAGCGACCGGATCTTGACAATGTGGCCGATGGCCGGAGCCGCACCCCCGAACAGCGTCGCCGCCAGCTTGTCATCGAGCATCGCCACCTTCTGCCGCAGCGCGATGTCTGAGGGATCGAGGAAGCGTCCGGCCAGCAATTGAAGACTGCGCACCTCGGGGTAATACTCGTCCGTGCCGATGATCCGGATATCGCGTTGCTGTCCGGCGACGATCACCGTGTCGGTCGAATTCAGAACCGCGGAGGCGGCGACGATGCGGTCCGCCAGCTGCCGCCGCACGGCCTCCACGTCGGCGAGCTTCACGTAGTCGGCTGCCGCACGCGTGACGTCCTGCCCGCCGGCGTCGTAATAAGCCATCACGAGGTTGGAACCGATGCCGCGGATCTTGTCCAGAATGATGTCCCGGCTGGTCAGCGAAATCGTCACCACCAGGATCACGCTCGCATTGCCGATCACCAGCCCGAGCGCGGTCAGCGCCGTGCGGATCCGGTTGGCGTCCAGCGCCTGAAAGCTGAACCGCAGGCATTCCTTCAGAAGGTAGAGGGGCGGCATCCGGAGAACCTATCCGCCGATCCGCTCCAGCAGCTTCCGCGCCTCCTCCCGGGGCGGGTCGTCCGGCGTCAGCGGGGCCTTGAGATACTCCTCCAGCAGGCGGCGGGCCTCCTGCGGGTTGCGGCGCGTGTTCACGAACAGCTCGGCACGGGCAAACATCACCCTGGGAGAGCCGGGCACGAGCGCCGCGGCCGATTCCATCGTCCGGTCCGCCTCCTGCACCTTGCCGCGCCGCGCCAGGAACTTCGCCAGGTCGATCAGCCGCCCCACCTGTTTCGGCGCCAGCTCCACTGCCCGCCTCAGGTGCGCCTCCGCCTGGTCGTACAGCTTCTTCTTCTCCGCGATCTGCGCCAGCGCAAATTCGGCTTCGGCCGGATCCAGCTCGCGGATGCGGCTGACGAGATTCTGCGCCTTCTCCATGCCGCCGCCCAGAAAGCCGGGCGCCTCCAGGTAGTAGGAAAACAGGTCGTTCAGCGCCTCCTTGTTGTTCGGATCCAGCGCCACGGCCTTCTCAAAGCATTGCCTGGCCTTCGAAGCATGGGACGGCGCCGTCACAAAGTTCGAAGTCTCCGCCCGGCGGCCCCAGGCGCGCCCCAGCCAGAGCCAGACGCTGGAATCCCGCGGGCGCGCCTCGGCGGCTTTCAACAGCGCCTCCACAGCCTTCTTGAAATCGCCCAGCTGGTACCACGCCCGCCCGGCGAGGAACTGCGCTTCGGCCGTCTCACGCTCCGGTGAGCCCTTCAGCAGATCGGCCACCTGACGGTACTCGGCCTTTTCGAACAGCGCGCGCGCCCGGTCGACGTCAGAGGCCGCCGCAACGGCCGCGGCCAGGCTAACGGCGATCCACGCTTTCAGGCAACGCTTCATAAGGCTGACCGTTCCCTTCATCATAAAACGCCCGGTCTTGCTGTCCTGCAATTCTTTGGACGCCCGCAAGAGACCGCCGGTGACAGGATCCCTGACGGACCCGCCGCTGCTGCCGCCGCATTGCAGGGCCCGGGGAGGGCGCGAGTCCCCGCCCGTCCGGCGTCTGCCCGCCAGCCCGTGATAGCCTCGCGGCATGAGGACCGTGCCCGTTTTCTTGCTTGCGCTCGCGCCCCTGGTGGCGCAAAACTTCATCGACCTGCGCCCCAGCCCGCAACAGCTCGCCTGGCACGAGCTCGAGATCGGCGTTCTTGTGCACTTCGGACCCAACTCCTTCATGGATCGCGAGTGGGGCGACGGCACGGCGGACCCGTCGGTGTTCGACCCCCAACAGCTGGACGCCGAGCAATGGGTGCGCGCGGCCAAGGCCGGCGGCGCCAGATACCTGATCATGGTCGCCAAGCACCACGACGGTTTCTGCCTCTGGCCCTCACGCCACACCGATTACAGCGTGAAGCGCAGCCCGTGGAAGCAGGGCAAGGGCGACCTCGTGCGCGAAGTCGAGCAGGCTTGCCGCAAGCATGGACTCGCATTCGGCATCTATCTTTCCCCCTGGGACCGCCACGACCCGCGCTACGCCGACAACAAGAAGTATGACGACTACTACGTGGCGCAGATGACGGAACTCGCCACCCGTTACGGACCTCTGGTCGAATTCTGGCTCGACGGCGCGGGCAGCGAAGGCCACGTCTATGACTTCGTCCGCTACATCCGCACCATGCGCACCTACCAGCCCAATGCCCTGCTGTTCGCCAGCCTCGATTTCATGCCTTACGGCGACATTCGCTGGGTGGGCAACGAGAGCGGCTTCGCCCACGAGGAGAACTGGAACGTGGTGGACAACTATGGCATCGTGCGCTGGCGTCCGGCGGAAGCCGACACGCCGCTGCGGCACGGGCACTGGTTCTGGCACCCGAATTCCGAAAAAAGGCTCAAGACGCTGGAAGAGCTGATGGAGATCTATCACAAGACCGTGGGCCGCGGCGCGCAGCTGGTTCTCGGCATCGCTCCGGACAACCGGGGGTTGCTGCCGGACGCCGACGCGCGGCGGCTCGCCGAGTTCGGCGCCAAACTGGAGCGGATCTACGGCAAGCCGCTGGCTGCCGCCGACCAGCACAACCCGCATATCCTGTCCTTGCCTCAGAAACAGCTCGTGGACCGCGTGGTGCTGGCGGAAGACTTGGCCTACGGGCAGATGGTCCGGTCGTTTGCGGTGGAGGCCTGGATCGGGGACCGCTGGGCGGAAGTGGCGCGCGGCTCGACAATCGGCTACAAGCGGATCGCGCTGTTCGACCCGGTCGAAACTCAACGGTTGCGCGTGGAGATCCGGGCGAGCCTCGGGCCCGTGCATCTGAAGCCGATGACCGTCCACTTCGGCGGCCCGCGCTAGCCGCGCTCACTGCATCTTTTCGAGCCTCTCCTTCTCTTGTCTGCTGATGCGCACCACGCTGCCGTGACGGTGGCCGGGCGGGAACTGGAGCTTGTCGGTGACGTCCTCGAAGCTTTTCCAGTCCCGCGTGCGGTAAGCGCCGTAATGCTGCGGCTTGCCGTAGTGGTCGAAGTAGATGAGCCAGTCCCGCCCCGTGCGGATCGCCGACGGCCCTTCGATCCAGGATTTCGTGAACGTCTCCGCTCCCGCCACCCACGGACCGGCGGGGCCGGACGCCCACGCCAGCCGCAGGTTCTTTTTCAACGGATCGCGGCGCTCGTCCTTGAACACCATCAGCCAGCGCCGCCCGGCGCGCACGATGGTGGAATCGATCACGTTGAAGCCGGGATCGAAGAACAATTCGGGTTTGGTGAATCTCGCGAAATCCCGCGTGCGCATGGCCCAGATGCGGTGGTTGTAGCCCGAGTCGCCGCTTTGTTCGCCTTCCGGAAAGCGTCCCGGAATGGTGCTGGCCCAAAGCACGATCCACTCTTTCTGTTTCGGATCCCAGGCCATCTCCGGCGCCCACGCGTTGCGCGCCCCCTCCAGAGGGATGGGAATGCGCCGCTGTTCGGGCCACGATGCAAGGTCCGCCGAGCTTGCATAACCGATGGTGAGCGAGCCGTCCTCTTTGGAACGTGTCCATCCCGTGGTCCACAGCATGTGCCAGCGGCCGTCGGGACCGAGGACCAGAAACGGATCGCGCATCAGCATTCCGGGAATCCGGGGCGGCACGACAGGCTGATCCCGGCGCACGGGCGTCCAGCGGTAGCCGTCTTCGGAAAGCGCGAAATACACGCCCGTCTCCCCATTTCCGCGGAATGACGTGAAGAGGAAGGGCTGCGCCATGGCGGCCGGAAGGCAACACAGAGCAATTGCAACGCGGATCACTGCTCGTAGATGATATCCAAGATGACCCTTCGGGACTGCACACGCGACGATTTCGAAGCGCGCTTCGGTGCTCTGCACACCTTGGGCGGCGTGATCCGTCACTGGGCGGAGCGCGCGCCGGACACGCCCGCCGTGCTGAACGCCACCCGCGGCACTTCGTTGACTTACCGGCAGCTCGAGGAGCGGTCGTCAGCTGTCGCCCGCGCGCTGGCGCGTGCGGGTTTCCGCAAGGGCGACTGTTTCGCCACTTCCCTGCCCCTCACTGACGACCACATCGTGCTCGAGTACGGCTGCTTTCTGGCGGGCGTGATCCACGTGCCGCTGGATCTGCGGCTCTCGCCCGCCGAGCTGGCGCGAAGCCTCCGGATGGTGGACGCGCGCGGCTACGCCACCGCCCTGCCTCATGGCGTGCCGGCGGAAGCGCCCGCGCCGGAGCATGTTTTTGACTCCTCCTCCCTGCACGAGTTCATCGCCCGGGCGGCGCACGATTCGCCGCAGGCGCCGCTGCCCGGGATCGATCCCGGCGACGGCGCGCAGGTCATCTTCACCACCGGCTCTACGGGCAGTCCCAAGGCGGCGCTGTTGACGCACCGCGGCATTACCGCCCAGAACTACTGCCTTGGGGCGGCGTTCGAATTCGAAGCCTCGCGCGTGATGGTGCACTTGCCGCCCTCTCACGTGGGCTGCCAGTCGGAGCTGCTGATGACCACGCTGTTCTGGGGCGGCACGGCGGTCACGCTCGAGATCTTCGATCCCGGCAAGACGCTGGAAGCGATCGAGCGCTACCGGGTGCGGTTGCTGGGCCAGATCCCGGCGATGTTCCACATGGAATGGCGGCACTCGGAGTACGGGAAACGGGACCTTGGATCGCTCGAAATTGCCGTTTATGGCGGGCAAAGCGTGCCGCGGCCGTTTCTGGAGAAGCTCCGCACGATGGCCCCGCGGATCGGAACAGGGTTGGGTCTGACGGAGGCATCCGGCTTCTGCACGTACACGCCGGTGACTGGCGACGTGGATCTCGTGGCGGCCAACCTCGGCCATGCCGCACCCATCTACCCGATGTCGATCCGCGAGCCGATGCGCGACGACGGCGCGGCCGGCCCCGAGTTGCCACAAGGCGAGGTCGGGCACGTCTGTTTCCGTGGTCCGCAGACCTTCGCCGGATACCTGCACGACGAGGCAGCCACGCGGCGCACTGTCTCCACCGACGGATGGCTCTACACGGGCGACATGGGCTGCGTGGACGCGCAGGGGCTTCACTTCAGCGGGCGCGCCAAGTGGGTGATCAAGCCCGCGGGCTACCAGGTCTTCCCGGGCGACGTGGAGGACCACCTCTGCCGGCTTTCGGACAAAGTGGCCTCCTGCGGCGTGGTGGGCGTGCCGCATCCCGTCTGGGTGGAGGCGATCATCGCGTTTGTCGAAAAGAAGCCCGGCGTGGAACTGGCCGAAACCGAGCTGCGCCGCCATGCGCGCGCGCTGACCTCTTACAAGCGCCCGCTGCACTACGTGATCGTCGAACCCGGCCAGCTGCCGCTGAACCGCGTGGCGAAAGTGGACACGCTGCGGCTGAAAGAGATGGCCCTGGAAGAAGTGCGCCAGCTCCAGGAGCGCGGCCGGTGGAGGTCGGAGACGATGGAGGAGTAAAGACGAGAGGGACAGCCTGAATCGAGCACTTCGCGTATCTTCCAAGGGGACGGAGGGCTCCGTCCCCCTTGCTGGATCCCCGCCGTTGTTTCCATCTGGTGTTCGACAGGTTTAACACCTCTGAAATCCATGGCTTGTCGGCATCGAAAGCCTCGAATGCCTCTCGCTGCCACGGTATCTCCTTGTCCTCTTCCCGAAATCCGCTCCAGGCTGTTCGGTATCGCCGGTGCCGCCGGGGGTGTCGGCAGCCCGCCTGGTTTCGACCAAAAGTGGCCTACACCCAGCGATCTTGCGCACCTTCATCCCCACGAAAGTGGCGAAAGCGCCAAAGCACCAATCTGCTCCGTCCCCTTGGAAGATACGCGAAGGGCTCGATTCAGGCTGTCCCCGATTATGCGTGCGAAATCAGACTCCTAAGTCTGATATGTTTGTATCGAAGCGCCCATGTTTTCGCACCAGCCTTTCCACTACCATTCGCCCGAAGAACTGGCCCGCGACATCGGGCGGCTGGGGCTGGAGATTCCCCTGGCCACGGATCTCTCGCCGCTGGCCGCTCCGCTCGATTGCGGCGGCTTCCGCCTGGCGAACCGCTTCGTGGTGCTGCCGATGGAGGGCTGCGACGGCACCGCCAATGGCGCGCCGGACGAGCTCACCTTTCGCCGCTATCGCCGCTTCGCCGCCGGGGGCGCCGGGTTGCTTTGGGTCGAGGCCTGCGCGGTGGTGCCGGAAGGGCGCGCCAACCCGCGCCAGTTGTGGATCCACAAAAGCAACGTCGCCGACTTTGCACGGCTGCTCGAAGAGGCCCGGCGGGCGGCGGCCGAAACGATGGGCGCGTCGCACCGGCCCGTGTTTGTCCTCCAGTTGACGCACTCGGGGCGATACTCGAAGCCCGGCAGAAAACCGGCGCCGATCATCGCCCACCACTCCAAATTCCTCGATCCCGTCATGGGGCTGCCGCCGGATTATCCCTTGATCCCCGACGAGGAACTCGAGCAACTGGAGGACGTTTACGTGGAAGCGGCGCGCTGCGCCCTCGAAGCAGGCTTTGACGCCGTCGACGTGAAAGCCTGCCACCGGTATCTGGTGAGCGAACTGCACGCCTCCTTCACGCGGGAAAACTCGCGCTACGGCGGACCGGAGTTCGAGAACCGCACTCGCTTCTTCCGCAACGTGGTGCGCAAGATCCGCGACCGGGTGCCGGGCATCGCCGTCACGACGCGGATGAATGCGTACGACGCCATGCCGCACCCCTTCGGCTGGGGCATGGCGCCAGACGGCAGCGACCGCCCGGACCTCGCCGAGCCTCTGCGGCTGGTGGGCTGGCTGCGGGAGCAGGGCGCTCCGCTCGTCAACATCACCATCGGAAACCCGTATTTCAACCCGTATGTGAACCGCCCCTTCGACCTGCCCGTAGCGGGCGCGCCGCTGCCGCCGGAGCATCCGCTGGAGGGCGTGGCGCGGTTCCTGCACATCGTGCGCGAGATCCAGCAAACCTGCCCGGACCTGCCGGTCGTCGGCGGCGGTTATTCCTGGCTGCGGCAATTCCTGCCGCATGTGGCGGCGGCGGCGGTGGAGCGCGGCTGGGTTTCCCTGGTGGGAGGCGGGCGCATGGCGTTTGCCTACCCGGACTTCCCGCGCGAAGTGCTCGCCGGCCGCCCGCTCGACCCGGAGAGAGTGTGCGTGGCCTGTTCCGCCTGCACCCAGATCATGCGCGATGGCGGCCGTTCGGGCTGCGTGCCGCGCGACGCGGCGATCTATGAGCCGATCTACAAGGCGGGCCAGGCCGAAGCGCTGGACACGATCAAGAAGGAAGCCGCCACCTGCCGGCAGTGCAACGACCCCACATGCGTGCCCAGGTGCCCTGCCGGAGTGAACGTGCCGAAGTTCATTCAGGCGATCACGGAAGGCCGCTACCGCGACGCCTATGAAACAATTCGCGAGGCGAATGTTCTGGCCGCCGTGTGCGGCTACGTCTGCCCGTCGGAGACGCTGTGCGAGTCGGGCTGCATCAACGAGCATTACTCCGAGCCGGTGCCGGTCCGCCACCTGCAGCGGTGGGTCTCGCGGATGGCCCTGGAGGAAGGCTGGAGCCGCCAGCCGCGGCCGCTGCCCGAGCCGACCGGCATCCGCGTGGCCGTCGTGGGCGCGGGTGCTGCCGGCGTGGCCGCCGCGGTGACGCTGGCGGGTTTGGGGCACTCCGTCACGCTGATCGATCGCGAGCCGGCGCCCGGGGGCGTGGCGCGCGAGACCATCCCGCTGGACCGCCTCCCGGACGATGTCCTGCGGCGCGAGCTCGAGGACGCGCTGGTCGCCTCAGGCGCCATCGAGCGGCGGCAGTTCGAGCTGAACGAGTCGAACACCGTGGACACGCTGCTGGCGGAAGGCTACAACGCCGTGCTGCTGGCGCTCGGCCTGACACGCTCGATTCCGCTGCCCGGCGCGGCGCGCCCGCGCGAGGGCGTCTTCGGCGCACTCGAATTCTTGCGGCTGGTGAAACACGGTAGCGGGCGCATCACCGGGACGGCGGCGGTTCTCGGAGGCGGCAACACGGCCATAGATGCGGCTCTCTCCGCCCTCCGCGCGGGCGCGCGGGACGTCTGTCTCGTCTACCGCCGTTCGTTCGCGGAGATGCCGGCATGGCCCGCAGAGCGCGACGCCGCCCTGCGCGCCGGCGTGCATTTCCTGGTGCTGACACAACCGGTCGATTATGTTTCGGACGGGGCGGGCCGCCTGGCCGGGCTTCGCGTGGCGCGCACCCGCCTGGGCGAGCCGGACGAATCGGGCCGCCGCCGGCCGGAGGTGATTCCCGGCACCGAACACGTTCTGCCTTGCGACGTGGCCGTGGAAGCCCTCGGCCAGGGCGCGGACGGCGCGGTCCGGGCTGCGCTGGCAGGAATCGAGTTCACGCGCCAGGGCACTGTGGCCACAAGGCCGGGCTCGCTGCAAACCTCGCGGGAGCGCGTCTGGGCCGCCGGCGATCTGGTCAACGGCGGCGCCACCGTGGTGCAGGCGGTGGCCGAGGGCATGCGCGCGGCGCGTGAGATCCACGCCTCTCTGGCCGGGGCGCCACTGGCTGGCGCCGGCTCCGGCTGAACCCGGCTCTGCGGGAAGCCCCTCAGGCCGCGGCTCGGCGCAGGAAGCGGTCGGGCGCCGTGCGCAGCAGGCAGCCGACGCCGCCCAGGCGCATCAGGGCGTCGCTGTGGTTGACGATCTCTATGTGCGCCCCGGAAAACACAGCGGCGCGCACCAGCGCTTCCCGTTCGTCGCGGGGCAGGCAGAGCCCCTTGCCGCAGAACGGGCAGATGAATTGCGGGCCTTCCGGCCTCGATGGGCGGCCGCAGTCGGCGCAGACGCGCACGGGTTCCGGAGAGAAGTGCTCGTCAAGGATCAGACACCCGGCCGCGCCTTTACGAAGCGCCTCCTGCGTGGCCCGCAGGCCGGAGACGGCCCATCCTTCGCCTTCCAGCCCCTCGCAAAGCCACTCCACAGTGGCCGCAGACTCCTCTTCCTCTCGGTCGGCAAACGAGATGGCCGCCGCCCGGACCACGTCCATCAGGGCGTCCCCCTCGCCCGCAGGCACAACGTCCCAGATGCGGGCGGTCATGTGCCGGGGCATCATTTGCCGCGCCAGGGCCAGCCACTTCGGATCGCCCGCCAGGATCAGGTGCCGGTACCCGCCGTGGCGCATGAAGGACTCGAGAACCGCGACGCCATCGGCGAGAATCCGCTTCATCGGGCCCGGATGATTCGCCGCTCCGAGGTTGCACGCGGCCCGGCGTGCGCTCTCCGGACGGCGGTCGCAGATCTGGCCAACCACCTCCCCCATGCTCACCCCAAGGACCCGCACCGCATCGCCCGTGCAGACCAATGCCGCAAAGCGGTTGAAGTTGTCCCGCAGCGCCACCAGCCGGTAGATATGTGGGAACCGGCCCACATCCAGACTTGACGGTACGGGCAGGCGAAACTCCAGCGGCAGAAAAAACGGCTCCGCTCCTCCACGCGCGAACAAAGCCAGCCCCCGGGCGCCGAGAGTCGTGGGGCGGCGAAGATACATCCGCATCCGCCCAATGGCGTGGTCAAACCACCGCCGCCCCTCCCCGTGCGGGAAGGCGGCGCCGAGCGCGGCGGCCCGTTCGTCGAACTCGCCGCGCCAGCTCTTGCTCTCCAGATCCACATAACAGCTCACCACGGGCGCCCGCCTGGCCGCCATGGAGGCCAGCGCGCGAATGTGCCTGCTCAATTCCCGGAGTTCCACCGCCACCCTCTCACTCGCCGACCAGCATCGCCAGAATCAGGATGCCGAACAGCGTCATGGTCGCTGCCAGCACGCCCACCGTCCGGAGGAAGCGGCTCAGCCTCTCCTCCCGCTTTTCTTGCTCACGCCGAATCATCATGTCGAACATCGCGTCTCTCCTTTCTTCAGTGGTTGCCAATCCTGCGCCACCCGGCCGGGGTTGGGCCGCCCAGTCCCGGCCCAACCCCGGGCCCGCCAGAAGCGGGCGTTGCGCCGCCCACGCCGGCAACCGGGAATCTCCTGGCATGCTCCTGCCCGAGGATTGCGGCTCCATGGGCCGTTCATCACCGTGTGTCCCGGCCACCGCGTGCGGCCTCTGCCATCTCACGCTATGGTTCCTGCACGACGGATGCCAAACACCGCAGCGGGACGCAATTTGGGCAAAGCGCGGCGTGAACATCGAATTTCCAGCAACTTCCAGGGATTTCCGGGATGCCCCGGATCGCCTCCGCCGCGCGGCCACACCGAAAGTCGGCATGATTGCTGGAGGATTTGCGGCAACCCTGCCCGAGAGCGCCCAGACGCAAGCCGCCGCCGGAATCAGAGATCGCCGGATTCGCGACGCAGCCCGAATTTCTCCATGCGGTAGATCAGCGTCTTGCGGCTGATGTCGAGCAGGCGCGCCGCCTGGGACTGGTTCCAGTCGGCACGGCGCAACGCCTCCAGGATCAGAGAGCGCTCCACGCTCTCCAGGCTGATTCCTTGCGGCGGGATCTCGATGGGAAGCGCCGCCGCTGGCTCTCGCTGCCGGCGCAAATGCTCCGGCAGATCATCGATGGTGATCTGATCGCCCGGCGCCAGCACCACCAGCCTCTCGATCACGTTTTCCAGCTCGCGCACGTTGCCCGGCCAGTGCCAGTTGTTGAAATAGGGCAGCAGTGCCGGAGGCAGCACCAATTGGGGACGGCCGTGCCGCTCCCGGCACTCGAGGAAGAAGTGCTCGGCCAGTTCCGCAACGTCTTCTCCGCGTTCGCGCAGCGGAGGAAGCTCCAGCGGGATGACGGAGAGCCGGTAATAGAGATCCTCGCGGAACTGGCCGTCCTCGACCAGCGCCTCCAGGTTGCGGTGGGTGGCGGCGATGAGCCGCACGTCCACCTTGCGCGTCACCGGACTGCCCACCTTTTCGATTTCGCCCTCCTGCACCAGGCGCAGCAGCTTCACCTGGTGTTCGGCCGCCAGTTCCCCCACCTCGTCCAGAAACAGCGTGCCGCCGTCGGCGGCCTCGGCCCGTCCCAGCTTGTGAGCCACGGCCCCGGTGAAGGAGCCACGCACGTGCCCGAAAAGCTCGGATTCGATCAGCTCCTTGGGAATCGCCCCGCAGTTGATCGTCACAAATGGCTTGCCCTTCCGCGGGCTGTTGGCATGGATGGCGCGCGCCAGCAGCTCCTTGCCGGTGCCGGTTTCGCCGCGAATGAGCACCGTGGCCTTGCTCTGCGCGGCCCGGGCCGCCTGCTCCAGCACGCGCAGCAGCGGCTTGGACCGCCCGATGATGGACTCGAAACCGAACTTGCGGTCGAGCATTGAACGCAGCGACTGCACCTCCTCGAGCAGCTGGTGGTGCTCCAGCGCGCGGCGCACGGCGATGACGAACTGGTCGAAATCTATGGGCTTGCTGATGTAGTCGAACGCGCCCGCCTTGATGGCCTCCACGGCATTCCCGATGGAGCCGAAGGCCGTGATCATGATCACCGGCAGCAGGGGGAATTCGGCGCGGACGCGACCCAGCAGATCGAGCCCCGACATGCCCGGCATGCGGTAGTCGGTGATGACCAGCGAGACGGGCTCGGTGGCCAGCAGCTGCAAGGCCCCTTCCCCGGAAGGAGCCGTCAGCGCCGTGTAGCCCATCTCCTCCAGCTGCATCGACATCACCTGCCGGAGGCTCTCGTCGTCATCCACAACCAGGATTCGCAATGCGCTCATTCGGCCTCCTTGCGCCGGATGGGGAGTTCAAACGAGAAGGTCATGCCGGCTCCGGCGTTGCGTTCGGCCCAGATCCTGCCGCCATGCTGCTGCACGATCTGGAGAGCCACCGGGAGCCCGAGCCCCGTCCCCGTCTCCTTGGTTGTGAAAAAGGGATCGAAGAGCCGCTCCATCTGCGCCGGGGTCATGCCGCAGCCGTCGTCCCGGATGGAGACGGCCACCGATTCCCCCGCGCGGCAGACCGTGACGCTGATCTCGCCCCCGTCGGGCGACGCCTGAATGGCGTTGATCATGAGGTTCAACAAAACCTGCTTGATCTGTTCGCCATCGCACTCCACTTCCGGGAGCGAAGGCTCGAATTCCCTTCGAAAAGAGATCGTTTGGCGGCCTGCCGCATGCTGGGCCAGTTCGATGACGGAATCGGCGAGACGTTCCAGGGCCGTCTTCTTGAAACTGGGCGGGCGGGGCCGCGCGAAATCGAGAAACTGCGTCAGCAGGCGGTTCAGCCGCCCGCACTCCTTCGAGATGATATCCACACACGCGCGCCGCTTCTCTGCATGGCCCGGATGCCGCTCCAGAATGCCTGCGGCGCCGGCGATGCTGGCGATCGGGTTGCGGATTTCATGCGCAAGCCCGGCGGCAAGCTGCCCGACGGCGTAAAGCCGCTCGGATCGTTTCATCCGTTCCACGCTCCCCTGCAGTTCATAGTTGACGCGCGCCAGCTCCCGGCCGGCGCGCTCGAGCTCCATGCGTTGGCGCCGGTCCTTCTGCGCCAGCACACCCACCACGGCGGCGGCGGCGAAATACTCCACCATGCCCGCAATCCGGCTGACCATGTAGCCGGGATAAGGCTGGGCGCCGCGCGCTCCCAACAGTTGCGGCAAATAGGACGCCGTGGCGGCGGCCGTCGCCATGAGCCCTCCGCGCCAGCCGAAACGCAGCGCCGCGTACATGATCGGCACCAGGTATAGGTGCTGCAGAAGATTCTGCCAGGCCAGCCTCTCCTCCGGAACCAGATAGTGGAGAACGCTGATCAGCGCAATCGCGGCGCCAATTGCAGCAGGGCGCAGCCACGCGCGGCCCTCCATTCCGGAGGGCGCCTCCGGGATCGCCCGGCTCGCCTCTTCTTCAGCTGGCATCAGCCTTCCGCCTCCTGCGGGGCGAACCGCCGCCGGAGCCACTTCTCGCCCTTCACCACAAGGTAAATCGCCAGAGACCAGCCGAGGATCAGCGCCCACTCCAGACCGCCGATCGGCGCCGTGTGGAAGGCTGCATTCATCCAGGGCGTGTAAGTGAACAGCAGCTGGAACACGGTCATTGTGCCAACGCCTGCCAGCAGCCAGGGATTGGAAAACACCCCAAGTTCGAACATGGACACCGTGAGCGACCGGCAGTTGAACAGGTAGAACATCTCGCCGAACACGAAGATGTTCACCGCCACGGTGCGCGCCTCCGGCAGCGGAGCGCCGCGCCACTGCATCCACTCGAACAGGCCGAAGGCGCCGGCCAGCAGCATCGCCGAAACAATGGCGATCCGGACCTGCAGGACACGCGTCAGGATGGGCGCCTTGGGGTCGCGCGGCGGGCGCAACATCAGGCCCGGCTCCTTGGCTTCCATGGCCAGCGTGAGGCCGAGCAGAATGGCCGTGGTCATGTTGATCCATAGCAACTGCACCGGCAGGATGGGCAACAGCGCGCCGGTGAAGACGGCGGCCAGGATGACCAGTCCTTCGCCCACGTTGGTCGGAATAGTCCAGGCGATGAACTTCACCAGGTTGTCGTAAACGCCGCGGCCTTCTTCGACGGCGGCCTCAATGGAGGCGAAGTTGTCGTCGGTGAGCACCATGTCGGCGGCTTCCTTGGCGACCTCCGTCCCCGCAATGCCCATCGCCACGCCGATGTCGGCGCGGCGCAGCGCCGGCGCGTCATTCACTCCGTCGCCGGTCATGGCCGCCACGTGACCACGGCTTTGCAGTGCGGTGACGAGATTCAGCTTCTGTTCCGGGCTGACCCGGGCATAGACATTCACCTCCTCGACGACGCCCGCCAGAGCCTGTTCGTCCAGCTTGGCCAGATCCGCCCCGGTCAGGACCTTCCCGGCGGGAATGCCGATCCTGCCCGCGATGGCAGCCGCCGTCTTGGCATGGTCGCCGGTGATCATCTTCACCTGAATGCCCGCCTGCTGGCAGGCTCGGACCGCCGGCAGCGACTCCGGACGAGGCGGATCGATCATGCCCTGCAAACCCAGAAATACCAGGCCCGACGTGACGTGGGAGTGCTCGATCAGCGTCAGGTCCTCGTCGAATTCCGCACGGGCCAGCAGAAGCACGCGCAGCCCCTCGGCGGCGAGAGCGTCCAGTTGCGCCAGAACCTCGCCGGCCTCCAGCGCGACCCGTTGTCCAGAGGAGTCCAGCGCCGCCTCGCACCGCGGCAACAGGGTCTCGGCTGCACCCTTGATATAAGCCACCCTCCGGCCGTCCGCCCGGTGCAGCGTGGCCATGTACTGGTGCTCGGACTCGAAGGGGATGGCGTCGATGCGGGGCATCCGCTTTTCCTCTTCCTCCCGGTCGAGCCCGAGTTTTGCCGAGGCAGCCAGAAGCGCTGCCTCGGTGGGGTCGCCCTCGGCCTTCCAGAGTCCGTCGGTCTCCCGCAGCGCCGCGTCATTGCAGAGAAGCCCGGCCCGGAGGCACTCGGCCAGCGCGGCGTTCTCGGCCGGGGCAGGCCCCGCCTCCGCTTCCACCGAGCCCTCCGGCCGGTACCCGTCGCCGCTGAACCGGTACAAGGTCTGCCCGGCGTAGGCCGCCTTCACGGTCATTTCGTTCTGCGTCAGCGTCCCCGTCTTGTCCGAGCAGATCACCGTCGTGCTGCCCAGCGTCTCCACGGCAGGCAGCTTGCGGATAATGGCGTGGCGCTGCGCCATGCGGGCCACCCCGATGGCGAGCGTGATGGTGAGCGCCGCCGGCAATCCCTCGGGAATCGCACCCACCGCCAGGGCCACGGCGGCCATGAACATGTCGAGCCACGCCTGCCCTTGCAGGACGCCGACAGCAAACGTCAGCCCCGCCAGTGCAAGGATGATCCACAGCAGAACGCGGGAGAACTGCGCGATCTTCCGCGTCAGCGGAGTAGCCAGCGCCTCGGTGGCCTGGATCAGCTCCGAAATGCGGCCGATCTCCGTGCCATCCCCCGTCGCCACCACGACGCCGCGCCCCGCCCCGTAGGTCACCAGCGTCGACGAATAGGCCATGCAAACCCGGTCGCCAATGCCGGCCTCCGCGTCCACCACTCGCTCCTCCTTCATCGCTGGGACCGACTCGCCCGTCAGCGCCGACTCGTCGATCTGAAGCCCCCGCACCGCGATCAGGCGCAGATCGGCCGGCACCTTGTCTCCGGCCTGCAAGAATACGATGTCCCCGGGCACCAGCTCCGCCGCGTCCAGGCGCAGCTTCTTCCCCCCGCGCACCACAACGGCCTCCGTGGTCATCGAGCGCGCCAGCGCGTCGATCGCCTTGAGCGCCTTCGACTCCTGGAGGAAACCGACAACCGCGTTGACCAGCACCACGGCAAAGATCACCGCACTATCGACATACTCGCCCAGGAAAAGCGTAATGGCCGCCGCGGCGAGTAGGATATAGACCAGCGGCGCGTGGAATTGCATCAGAAAGCGCACCAGCGGGCCGTGCGTCTTCGGCGGCGTCAGCAGGTTGGCTCCATGCCTGGCGCGCCTGGCCGCGGCCTCTTCCTCCGTCAGACCGGTGTGGGGATCCACCGAGAGAAGCTGGAGGACCTCGGCCGCCTCCATCCGGTACGGCGCAGTCTCGGGGAAAAGCACGGGCGAGGCCATCTCTTTGCTGTTCATCGAATTCGGTCCCTCCTTGGCAAATCAGTCGGAAAACTGCGTGGGCAAATGGCTTTGCGGGAAATTCAACCCGCGCTGCCAGGCTGCGCCTGACCCGGCTCGTAACGGCGCAACAGTGCCCTCAGAAGGTCGTGGCGGGCCAGGATGCCCACCAGCCGGCCCTGCTCGACTACGGGCAGATGGTTGCGGTCCAGCTTCACCATCATCCGCGCCGCCTCCCCGGTCGGCGTGCCGGGCGAGATGGTGACGAAGTCGCGGGTCATGATCTCGTCAGCCCGAACCCGGCGAAGTTCTGCATAGCACTTTTCCAGATGCTGCGGATCGACCCACGCTCCCATCAGTGAGTGCGCCACCACGGTGGAGAACGGCACACGCCGCTCCCGCAGGAACAGTTCCCGCTCGGTGACGAGTCCCAGCAACTTGCCGTCACTATCCACGACGGGAACGCAACCGATGCGGTGCGTGATCAGGAGCCGTGCTATGTCCTCCGCGGTGGCATCCAGCCCCGCCGTGACGGGGTTCCGGGTCATGTAAGTGTCTATGGTCAATTCGACACCCTCCTCTGCCTTGATGCTTCAAACTCGGCTCTTCACCCTCGGCAAGGATACGCCTCTCCAAACAGAGGAACAAGCGTTCTGCCCTGCGCATTAGTTGGCTGCAAGGAGCTTGCCAATCCTGGAAAGCGGGCGCCGTCCCGCCCGTCCTTGTTTCTGATGCACTTGCAAGAGGCCATGATTCCGGACGGCGCCGCCCCCTGCCCCATTTGGGGCACTGCCGAGGAGCAGTTGCCCGCTCTTGGACACATTGTCCGCATTCGGCCACGGCGCTCCAGGCCGTCCGCGTCCGGTTTGCCGGAACAAACCCCCGCCGCCCGGCGTATGAGAACATGATACGCGCGCACACGAAAGGACCCTCTACCCCGATGCGAAAATCCACACTCACACTGTTGGCGGCCCTGTTGTCAGCCCCGCTGACCGCCCAACTGCCCCCGCTGATTGACCGTGATCTGTTCTTCGGCGAAGTGGAAATCTCCGGAGCGCAGATCTCGCCTGACGGCCAGTACATCTCCTTCCTGAAACCGTACCAGGGCGCCCGCAACATCTGGGTGAAGAAAGCCGTCGAGCCCTTCTCGGCCGCACGCCCCCTGACGGCTGAAACCAAACGTCCCATCCCCGGCTACTTCTGGTCGCGCGACTCGAAGTTCATCCTCTATGTGAAAGACCAGGACGGAGACGAGAACTACAACGTCTACGCGGTGAATCCCGCAGAGCCGCTGCCCGCCGGCGCCGCCGTGCCGCCTTCGCGGAACCTCTCCAACGCGAAGGGTGCGCGGACCATGATCTATGAAGTCCCGAAGTCCGACCCCGCGCACATTTTCATCGGCCTCAACGACCGCGACGCCGCCTGGCACGACCTCTACAAGCTGAATCTCGCCACCGGCGAGAAGACCCTGCTGCGGCGCAACACGGACCGCATCACCGGCTGGGTGTTCGATCACAAGGCGCAGCCCCGCATCGCGACCCGCTCGGCGGAGAACGGCGACACCGAGTTCCTCCGCGTGGACGAGAAGGGCTTCTCGAAGATCTACTCCTGCGGCGTGCTCGACACCTGCCAGCCGGTGCGGTTCGACGAAACCAACTCGAAGCTCTACTTCATCACGAACGCCGGTGACACCGACCTCGTCCAGTTGATGCTCATGGATCCCGCCTCCGGCGCCGCCGCACTCGTGGAGAAAGATCCGCTCGGCAAGGTGGACTTCGGGGGCGCGATCTTCTCCGATGTCACCAACCGTCTGCTCGCCACCATCTACGAGGACGACCGCGAGCGCATCTACTGGAAAGACAAATCCTACGAAGCCGACTACAAGTGGCTCCAGTCGCGGCTGCCCGGCTTCCGGATCGGATTCGGATCGCGCACGGCGGACGAAAGCCGCTGGATTCTCTCCGCCAGCCGCGACACAGAGCCTGGCGAGACGTTCCTCTTCGACCGCAAGGCGCGCCGCCTGACGCCCCAATACAAGATCCGCGAGAAGCTCCCGCGGGAAGCCCTCACAGAGATGAAGCCCGTCCGGTACAAGTCCTCCGATGGACTGGAGATCCCCGCGTTCCTCACACTGCCGAAGGGCGTTCCGGCGAAGAACCTCCCGCTGGTCGTCGTGCCGCACGGCGGTCCATGGGCGCGGGACGCGTGGGGCTACTCCACGCTGCACCAGTTTCTCGCCAATCGCGGCTATGCCGTGCTCTCCATGAATTTCCGGGGCTCCACCGGCTATGGCAAGAACTTCCTCAACGCGGGCAACCGCCAGTGGGGCGACAAAATGCAGGATGACATCACATGGGGTGTAAAGCATCTGGTGTCGGAGGGCATTGCGGATCCGAAGCGCGTCGCTATCATGGGCGGCAGCTACGGCGGCTACGCCACGCTGGCCGGCGTGGCTTTCACTCCCGACCTCTACGCGGCTGCGGTGGCCATCGTCGCCCCTTCCAACCTGATCACGCTGCTCGACTCGATCCCTCCCTACTGGGAGCCGGTCCGGAAAATGTTCTACGAGCGCATGGGCGATCCCACCAAACCGGAGGGCAAGGCGCAGCTCGAGCGCCAGTCGCCGCTGTTTTCAGCGCAGAAGATCCGCACACCGCTCATGGTGGTGCAGGGCGCCAATGATCCACGCGTCAAGAAGCGCGAGTCCGACCAGATCGTCATCGCGCTGCGCGACCGCAAGTTCCCGGTCGAATACCTGGTGGCAGATGACGAGGGCCACGGCTTCGCCCGCCCGGTCAACAACCTCGCCATGATCGCGGCGGTGGAGAAATTCCTCGCCAGGTACCTCGGCGGGCGCTATCAGGAGACCATGACTCCGGAGGTGGAGAAGCGGCTCAAAGAGCTCACCGTGGATCCCGCTACTGTGACGCTTCCCTCGATGCCCGCGCCCACGGCCTCGCTGCCAACCCTTGCCGCGCCGCCTTCCACGCTCCCCCACGTCTTCAAGGCAAAAATCGAAGCGGGCGCGCAGAGCATTGCGCTTGAGACCCGCTCCGTGATCGAGAAAACGCCGGAAGCCTGGCGGGCGACGGACACGATGAAGACGCCGATGGGCGAGGTGTCCGATACCACTCTGCTGGATCCCGGCACTTTCGAGACCCGCAAGCGCACGCTGAAGCAGGGGCCGATGCAAATCGAATACGAAGTCTCCGGAGGCAAGGCTGCCGGCACGATGCAGATGGGCGGACAGCCGCGCCCGTTCGAGATCGCTCTCGAGGGGCCGCTGTTCGCCGACGGCGCCGTTTCGACGATACTGCTGGCGGCGCTGCCTCTCGCCGAGGACTTCACAACCGCCTACCGCGTGCTGGACATCCAGACACGGAGGACCCGGCTCTTCACACTGAAGGTAGCCGGTTCGGAGACCGTCACCGTCCCGGCGGGCGCCTTCGAGTGCTGGCGCGTGGAGCTGGAGCCGGCCGACGGCTCGCCCGGCAAACAAACCCTCTTTGTGGCAAAGAAGGAGCGCCGCCCGGTGAAGATGGAAGCCGTGCTGCCCCAGATGGGCGGCGCGAAAATGACCGCGGAACTCGAGAAGTAGGCCCTCCCGGAACGCCTGCCTGCCGCATGCGGCCGCGCCTCAGTGCCCGCCGGTCCGGGGCGCGGCCGTCAGGGACTCCGCCTTGCTGAACCTCGGCCACTGGAAGCCGTACCAGGCCACGAACAGAAAGCAGAACAAAGGCACGATGAAGCCGCGCGACATGTTCGAGTGGTCAGCCACGTAGCCCATCAGCTTCGGCAGCAGCGCCCCGCCCATGATCGCCATCACGATGAACGAAGACGCCTTCTTGGCGCGCGCGCCCAGCCCGTGAATCCCGAGAGCGAAGATCGTGGGAAACATGATCGACATGAAGAAGTAGCTCAGAAACAGCCATGCCACGGAGAACCAGCCGAGTTTCAGAAACACCAGGAACGTCGCCAGAACATTCATCAGCCCGTATGTTCCCAGCACACGGTGCGCGGCGAAGCGGCGCAGGATCGCCGCCCCGGAAAACCGCCCCGTCAGAAAGAACAGGAACGCCACAGACGCCAGGTTCGCCGCGCCCTTCTCCGTGATGCGGAACATGCCGCCTGAGACCGGCTCAAGCCACCCGCTCAGCCAGCCGCTCAGAATTCCCGCGCGCGCGGTGAGCGCCTGCATCGCATCGTTCCAGCGGGCGCCGATCGAAGGCGGCTCCTCCACCATGTAGTTGATGAAGAAGCTGAAGATGCCCGCCTGCGCCGCCACGTAAAGAAACTGCGCCACAACGGCCAGCGTGAAGTGCGGGTGCGACCAGATGGAGTGGGATACCCCCGGCGTGCCGTTGTCCATGTGGTAGACGTCGGCGGTCTTGATGTCCGGCATCTTCGTCAGGAAGAAGATCAGGGCGAGAACAAGGACGCCCACAGCGCTGGCGACATACGGAATGTAGAGCGTCTCGCTGCCCGTGCTCCGTCCCGCGGCGTCCCTCGAATAGAAATACACGCTGCCCACCATGGGGCCGAAGATCCACCCAAAGCCGTTCATCGACTGCGCGAGATTGATGCGCGTGGCCGCGAATTTCGGGTGGCCGAGCACGGTCGTGTACGGGTTCGCCACGGTCTCCAAGAACGTCAGCCCCCCGGCGATGGTGCAGACGCCGGCCAGAAAGGCAAGGAATGCGATGTTCGGCCCGAACCTGCCCTCCTTCACCAGGAAATGCACCTCGGTCGCGGGCAGGAACCAGAAGCCTCCCACCGCCACCATCAGCAGCCCTGCGACGATGCCCGCCTTGTAGCCGTGCTTTGATGCCAGCCAGCCCGCCGGAACAGCCATCAGAAAGTAGCCCAGGTAGTGCGCGAACTGCACCCACGCCGATTGCGCCTTCGTCAGGCCCAGCTCGTCCTGGAAGTGCTTGTCCATGACGTCGATCATTCCGTTGAGAAATCCCCACAACAGGAAGAGCGAGCTGACAAGAGCAAAGACGAAGGCCACATTGCGCCCGTCCTCGGTGATGAACATGCGCTCGCGCGGCTGGCTCATGGCGTTGATTCTCTCCTGGCGCCGCCGGCACGGCTCCCCGCCGCGGCGGCAGAGTCAAACCAACAAGGTTATCAGGAACCGGCGAACCGGAGAGCCGCACGGTCCGGTATGATCGAGGCACGGGGCTTTGAATGAGACTCCTGGTGGCGCTTGCTCTGTGTGCCGCCGCCGCGGCGCAGCCGCAGGGGCGGATCACGATCGAGTACCCGCTCGAGGGCTCGCTGTTTCCTCCCGATTTCGCCGCGCCCACGTTCCTCTTCCGCGATTCCTCCGGCTCGAACACGGCGTGGCGCGTGGTTGTGCGCTTCGGCGATGGCGGCGCGCCGCTGCACATGGATGTGGACGCTCGCTGGCTGGAGCCCGGCGAGATCGACTACCGCGCCGTCGCGGACACCAACGAACTGCCCCGCGTTCCCGCCGAAAAGGCCTCGACCCGCACCTGGCGCCCGCCGCGCGAGGTCTGGGAGGAGATCAAGCGGCGCTCCGTGGATCGCCCCGCCACGATCACTTTGGAAGGCTTCCAGTCTCTCGATCCGTCCCGCGCCGTCTCCACCGGCAGCGTGACCATCCGCACCTCGAAAGACCCCGTCGGCGCGCCCATCTTCTTTCGCGATGTCCCGCTGATGCCCGCGCAGCTCGAGCGCGGCGTCATCAAGCCGCTGCCGCCTTCTGCGCTCCCTCTCGTCGCCTGGCGCCTCCGCTATGTGCACGAGGACTCCAGCCGCCTGCTGATCGACGATCTGCCCGTGTGCATGAACTGCCACTCGTTCTCGAGAGACGGCGGGACGCTCGGGCTCGATGTCGACGGACCGCAGAACGACAAGGGCCTCTATGCGCTCGTTCCGGTCCGCAAAGAGACCGTGATCCACAACCGTGACGTGATCGCGTGGAGCAATTTCCGCGGAAAGCTGGGCGGCAGGATCCGCGTGGGCTTCATGTCTCAGGTCTCCCCGGACGGGCAGACAGTCGTAACCATGGTGAACGGATCCGAGTTCGACCGCTCGCAGCCGGTTCGCGGCGCGGGCATCGCCCCGGAGCTGCCCCAGGACGTGCAGGGCAACTTCTATGTCGCCAACTTCCGCGACTACCGCTTTTTGCAGGTCTTTTACCCGACGCGCGGCATCCTGGCTTGGTACGACCGCGAGAACCGGCAGCTGAAGCCCCTTCCGGGCGCGGACGATCTGAATTACGTCCACACCAACGCCACCTGGAGCCCCGACGGCAAATGGATCGTCTTCGCCCGCGCCCGGGCGCGGGACGCCTACCCGCCGGGCGCGCAGCTGGCCGAACGCGCCAACGACCCCAACGAGACGCAGATCCAGTATGACCTCTATCGCATCCCGTTCAACAACGGCCGCGGCGGCACGCCGGAACCGGTCCGCGGCGCCTCGCGGAACGGGATGAGCAACAGCTTCCCGAAGGTCTCGCCCGACGGCAAATGGATCGTCTTCGTCCAGGCGCGCAACGGCCTTCTGATGCGTCCCGACAGCCGGCTCTACATCGTGCCGTTCGAGGGCGGCACTCCGCGCCGGATGAACTGCAACACGCCGCTGATGAACTCCTGGCACAGCTTCTCGCCCAACGGGCGCTGGCTCGTGTTCTCCTCCAAGAGCCGCTCGCCCTACACGCAGATGTTCCTCACCCATATCGACGAGGAAGGCAACGACACGCCGCCGGTCCTCATAGAAAACGCAACTGCGGCCAACCGCGCCGTAAACATCCCCGAATTCGTCAACATCGGCGTCGACGAGTGGCTCAGGATCGACGCCCCTGCCACGGAGTTCTACCGCATCTCGGATCGCGCCCTCGCCCTCTACCGGCAAGGCAGGTTCGAAGAATCGGCCGCCCAGTGGCGCAAGGCGCTGGAACTGGACCCGCAGGACGCCGCCGCCATCAGCAACCTGGGCGCGGCCCTGCACGGCGCCGGCAGGCTGGAAGAGGCGGCGCGCGAGTTCGCGCGCGCGCTCGAGATCGACCCCGGCAACGTGCGGGCGCACACCAACGTCGGCATCGCTCTGGCCCGCACGAAAAAATACGTCGAAGCGGCGCGCCACTTCGAGCGCGCTCTCGAGTTGCGCCCCGCCGACGCGCAGGCGCGCAGCGCCTATGGCGGGATGCTCGTGGAAACCGGCGAGACGGACAAGGCGCTCGTCCATCTGCGCGTGGCTCTGGAACTGACGCCGGACAGCCCGGACGCGCTCAACAACTACGCCGGCGCGCTCGCGCGCGCGGGCAGGTACGACGACTCGCTCCCGTACTTCCGGAAAGCGCTGGAGCTGGAGCCGAATTCCGCCGCCGTGCAATTCAACTTCGGCCGCGCGCTCGCCGCCTCCGGTGATCTGCGCAACGGATTGACGCACGTCGAGAAGGCCGCGCAGCTCAGCCGCGGCGAGGAGCCGCTCATCCTCGAACGCCTGGCGGAACTCTATTCCGAAGCCGGCCGCAGCGGCGATGCGCTCGCCGCCGCCAGGAAGGCGCTCGAGTCGGCCCGCCGCAAGGGCGACGAGGCCGCGTCGCGGCGTCTGGCTGAACGGATCCGCGCGATGGATCGCTGAACTGCCGGGCTTACTGCCGCGCAGCCTCGCCCGGCAACGGCTTCTCTTCGTCAAACAGCCGCTCGTAGTCCTCCCAGGTGCGGGCCATGATCTCGACACGCCGCCTGAGCTGCTTCGCGAGGTCCGGCCCAAGAACGCGGATGTTTTCCTCCGACTTGGTCTTTGCCAGGTCCAGCAACACGTCCTTCGTAGACTCCAGCAGTTCGGCCAGAACGATGCTGTTGTCCATTTCGCGGCGCGCGATGTCCTTGATCTGCCGCCACTCGGTGATGTCGGTCAGATGCTCCTGGAACTCGATGGGCCGGCGCAGGCGCCCGCCCTTCATGAAGTCGAGCAGGTATTGATACTCGAGCCCGTCGCGGCAGTTGTCGATCAGAATGTCGAACACGCGGAGCCGCTTGTCCAGCAGTTCCATCTCTGCCTTGCGGCCTGCCGCCGCCGAAGCGGCGGCTTTGCGGGTCAGCTCCCGCGCCTGCGCGATGTCGCCTTTCATGCGAACGAGGAGCTGCCCTGACACGGCCGTGCCTCCAAGGCCCTGGTACTGGCGCGTGCCCTGGATGTCGCCGAGATCCCGGGCCCGGTCCTCCCCGCGCGCCTGGAACTGGAATTTCCGGTAATATTCCCGTTCCTGCGAGAGCAATTCCTCGGGAAACGGAACGAACGGGCGGGTCAGCCACCGCTGGTGCACTCCGCCGATGTAGAACAGCGTTCCGCCGAAGTTCAGGATGTCAACGTCCCTGCCGGCGCGGTGGATGGCCATCCATGCGCCCGTCAGCGCGCCCGCTCCCGCCTCCCCCGCGCGGGCGGCCGCCAGCGAGCGCAACAGCTGCATGCGCGAAACATCGTCGCCCGTCGGTTTTTTCCGGAATTGATCGTAAATATCGAAGTAAAGATCGGTGTTGTAGCGGTCGCCGATCAGAAAAAAGAGCCGCGGCGCGCCGCTTTGCGAGGCCTTCTCGAGCTCCTCCAGCATGCGCACAGGAATCGGGATGCCAAGCGCGGGATAGAACGGATAGAAATAGTCGAGCAGGAATCCGGCCACGGCCTTGTATGGCGTCGCCTTCGGCCCCTCCAGGTTGGCGATGGCCATGCCGGGCTCCAGCCGCGTGGCGAACAGCTCCGGCACTGCCTCCCGCACCCACTCGGCGTCGATCTCCAGCGGGCCGGGCCGCGCGTCCTGCGCGCCCTGCCGCATCGCGCCGAAGAACTCCCGGTAGCGCTCGTACATCTTGCGGTCCCGCGTCAGCGCGCTGCCATTGGGCCCCTGATAGAGCCCGGGGCTCCAGCTCATGCCCGAACCCGAGTCGTTGGTGTGCAGCGAGAGGATCTCGACCTCCGGGCAGGCCGTGCAGAGCTTGCGGAACGACTCCCGGTACAGCGCCAGCACCTCCGGGTTGTCTATGTTCGGGGCGAACCTCGGCACGCGCGAGCGCAGGGGGTGGTCGACCTGCGGCCCGCGCCACAGCGGGCGGTCCCGGTACACGGCTTCCGGCAGGATCTGCGGCTCGAACGTCGTGAACGCAGCCTTCAGCCCGAGCCGGCGCAGCACCTCGCACCTCGCCTTCAGAATCCCCATCACCTGATCCGCATAGCTTTGCGGAACATAGCTCTGCAATGCATCCGGCACGGCGATCTTCAGGATGCCGACGTTCGACATGGCCCACGCCGGATACGGGTCGCCCGGGGTGTCGAGCTGCCACAGCGCCCACGGCAGGTCTTCCGCCGTGATCACAATGTGCGTGGCCCCGGACTGTTTCGCTCTCGCCGCAAAGGACTCGAAGCTTTGAAGCGAATCCGAATAGCGGCCGAAGATCACCGTCCGGAAAGGCATCCGGGGCTGGGAGACGGCTGGCGCGCCCATCAGGCAAAACAAGGCGGCGGCGGTTGCGAATCGCATCGCGTGAGTTCCCTCCATTCAGACCACTGGCCGGACCCGGCCTGGCAATGATCCAAGAGACTATCGCAACCTGCGGGCCGCCTGCACGGCCGCCTCAGATCTCGAAGCGCCCGGAATAAAACATCTGCGAGACCCGGAACCTCTCCTTGAACCGCGCAATCTGGAGGTCTGCGCGCACTTCGATGTCACCCTTCGCCGCCGCCAGAGCGGCTCTGTCAAAGTGCAGGTAGAGATCGAGCGTCAGGCCCGTAAGATCGGCACGGGCCTTTCGCGGCGCCAGCGCCTGGCCCCGGGCCAGAAGCACGCGGACTCCCTGCATGGCGGCCAGCTCCACCGATCCGGCGCCTTTGTGGGCGATCTGCGCAGGCAGGCCGTGGATCTCCAGAACCGCGTCCGCCGGCCCTTCCTCCAGCAGTTCCGCCAGAGTCCGCACGGAGTTCGCCTGCGCGCGGTAAAGATACAGCGCGCGCGCCTGGCGGACCGGCAGCGCCGACACCCAGCGCACGATCAGGTCCGCCTCCAGCGGCAGCGACGTGCGCGGCACACCGATCCCGCCGATCGGGTTGCCGCCGTCGGGCCGGCGCATGTTGGGCCCCGTCGCGCCCGGAATGTCCTCGGCCCGCGGCGGAGCCGGCTCGCGCCGGAACCATTCCAGCCGCACGCGCCGGCGCCTTGCCCAAGGCGATTCGGTGAGCATCTGGAGCACTTTCCTGTCGTTCCACTGCTGCCAGTCGTCCCCGCCGGGCGCAGCCGGAACACGCGAGACCCAAAGCGCCAGCAGCACGGAGCGGCGGTCCATCGGTCCGTTCATGTGCGCATCCTCGACATCAGATACAGTCCCGCCAGCGCAAACAGCGCGTTCGGCGACCACGCCGCCAGGTGCGGCGGCAGCTGCCCCGCATTGCCGAGCTGCTCGAAAAGGTAGTTCAGCGCGAAGTACGCGGTGCCGATCCCCAGGCTCGCACCGACCCCGGTGAGCGCGCCCCGGGCGCCGGTCAGAAACGCGAAAGGCACGCTGAGAAGCGCCATGACAAGGGCGAACAGCGGCGTCGAAAACTTCTTGTGGTACTGCACCTGGAGCGGGATCGTGTTGAAGCCGGACTGCCGCATTTCGGCAATGTAGTCGCCCAGCTGCCCGGCGGTCATCTGCTTGTAGGTCTTCACTTCCTTGATGAACCACGATGGCGTCTCGTCCAGTTTGGGGAACGTCGCCGCCTCGCCCGCGAACATGCGGAAACCGTCGCCGCCGCTGAAATCGCGCACCCATCCGTTCTGGAAGACCCACGTTCGCAGCGCCGGCTCCCAGCGTGCCCGCTCCGCGTAAATGTGCCGCGCCAGGCGGAAGCGGGAAGAGTCCAGCTCATAGACGCTCACGCCGCCCAGCACGCCCTCGCTCTCGTTCATGTAGCGGTAGTAGTAAATCCGTGGCCCGCGCCCGAAAATCCACGGGCTTTGTGGCCGCAAATACGTCTGAACGGGGCGGCCTTTAATTCGGTTGCGTAGCCGTTCCTGGATGACGTTCGCCCCGGTTGCGACGGAATGATCGAAGGCGAACAGGCCGGCGCTCAGCGCGGCCCCGGCGAACAGCACCGGCAGGCTGAGGCGGTGGAGGCTGACGCCGCACGCCTTCAGCGCCGTGACCTCGTTGTGCTTGGCCAGAATGCCGAAGGCCACCAGAGTGGCCACCAGGACGCTGACCGGAGCGGCGTCATAAATCAGCTTCGGCGCCAGGAAAAACAGGTAGCGGAACAGTTCCGCGATGGGGATCCGGTTGCGGAAAACATCGCCCAACAGTTCGAAGAAATTGAAGACTTCCGTAAGCGCCACGAAGGTGAAAAGAAGCACCAGAAAGTAAAAAAGAAAACTGGAAAGAATGTAGAAGTCGATGATTTGCGGCAGCAGGAAGAGGCGCGCGGCGCCGGAGTCCGGCCGGCGGAGGCCGGGCAACGCGAGCGGAGGCCGGGGCAGGTCCCGCAGCCGTGCGATCAGCTCCGCGGCTCTCCCTCGCACGGATGCCAGCCAGTCCCTCTCGCCAGGGCGCTCGAGCCGGATCAGCAGCACGGCAGCCAGCAGCGCGAAGAAGGCATCCGGCAGCCATGCCGCCAGCCCGGCGGGAATTCTGCCCTCGCGGGCCAGTCCGATCAGGCTGACCAGCGCCGTGTAGTACAGCAGCGCGAAGCCGACGGTGATCACGAACGCGCCGCTCTTGCCGCCGCGGCGCGCGCTGACGCCGAGCGGAAAGGCTGCCAGCCCCAGCAGCAGGCACGCCATGGGAAGAGCAAACCGCTGATGAAACTCGATCCGCGCCTCGATGCTCCGCGGCAGCTCCGGCAGCAGTTCCGAAGTGGGCGTCGCCGTGAAAAGCTTGGCGCGGACCTCTTCCCTTTGCCGCGCCTCCAGCGCCTGCTCTCCGCGCGGGAAGCTGATCCGGTGGTACTCGGCAGGATCGGGCGCAGCCTCGTAGGTCGCGCCGTTCCGTAAAGACAGCTGAAGCCGGTTGTGGTTTGCGTCCGGAAGCACGACCGCCTCGGCCGCCACCGTGATCGCCGGCCAGTCGCCCCTGCGCGGCGACGCGCTCTTGCGCTCTTCCGGCGGCGAGAGATCGGCGATGAACACGTTGCGCCAAACCACCGGGTCGCCAAGGATCAGGTCTCCTACGTAGAGCACCTTGTTCGGGAAGCTCTCTTCAAAGACCCGGGGCTGGAT
Organism: uncultured Arcobacter sp.; assembly: GCA_964458495.1. Lineage (GTDB taxonomy): Bacteria > Acidobacteriota > Terriglobia > Bryobacterales > Bryobacteraceae > JANWVO01. Next base: position 25,896 of record CAYWJB010000017.1, on the reverse strand, counting down.
CTCCGAAGAAAGCTGCGCTGCGCCCAGCCGGTTGATCACGCGGATCAGCTCGGCGTTGCTTCTCGGCGTCAGGTAAAGCGAACAGGCGGCCGTCACACCCGCGGCCAGCAAGGCAAAGCCCGCCACGGGGAGAAGCAGCCGCCACGCCGGCATCCCGGCGGCGCGCATCGCCGTCACTTCACCGTCGCTCGACAGCCGGTTCAACGTGATCAGGATGCCTGCCAGCACACCCAACGGAACGGTCAGCGGCATTGTGGCGGGCAGCAGCAGCAGGAACAGGTAGCCCACCGTGCCCGCCCCCGCGGACGTTGAGACCAGGATGGAGAACAGTTGCGCGGCCCGCTGCAGCATCAGCACGAATACGAACAGCGCGGCGCCCAGAAAGGCGCTGCCGGCAATCTCGGCGAAGATGGCGCGCGAAAGCAGTCCCACAGGCTTCCCGATTCGAGCTTAGCAATCCGCCGCCCGACCACGGCGGCCGAGCCGCTCCCCCGAGCAGCCGCGCCCTCCTCCTATTGGGGCGGCGGCGCCACCGGCGGCTTGGGCAAATCCTCCGTCGCCGGCTCCAGCTCCAGCTCTTCAAACAGGACCGACGGCGCCACCACCGTACAACCCACCACGTAATTGCCCGCGCCGGACAGCGCCAGAGGAGCCCCGTTGTCGAGATAGTCAAACTGGTGCATCCGGTCGCCTGCGGCCAGAATGTCGCGGAATTGCCGCGTGCCGAAGGCGCGCAATCGCAGACCCCGCACAAGCTCCTCCCGCCCGTCGGGGTACACGCGGTAGGCCAGCACCGGCGCCGACACCGGGCGCCCGCCCGCGCCCGCCCGCCCCGCTCGCGCCGCGCGCTGGCGGAGATCCTCCAGCGACCCGCTCGACGGGAAATCCATCTTCCGGATCACGATGGCATATGGCCGCCCCATTCGCCGGGCCAGATCCAGCAGCCTCTGCCGCAGCGCTGGCTCGCTCTCCGCCTGCGCCGCCTGCACGAAGAGGTTCGAGATCCGCGGAATCTTCAGCCCGAAAGCCCCCGGCAGCCGGGCTCTGCCATTGGGACCATCCATCCCGCGCACGGGCTGCCGCGTGGTCAGAAGCGCCTTCAGCACCCCATTCTCGACCAGCGTCAGCCGCGAAGGCCGCACTCCCTCTTGATCCACCAGATAGGACCCGAGCAGCGCCCGCCCCTGGAACTCTCGCGCCGTCGGATCATCCACCAGGTCGATCCACTCCGGCAGCACCCGCAGCCCGAGGCGGTTCTCGAGTTCGCTCCCCTGCCAGGGGAGCTGCCGTCCGGGCTCCGCCACCGGGCGCCGCGTGACGCCGAGGTTGGCCCCGAACACCTCCCCGAACGCCTGCGCCGCGGCCGCGCCCTCGAAAAGAACGGGCCCCGTATAACTCTCCCCCACCGGCGCCCGCGCCAATGCGTCCAGGTTCCGGGCCACTGCCTCCACCGCCTTCCGCAGCTCGGACTCCGCAGGCAGGCGGGCCGGATCCAGCGACTCGATCACGTCGCCGTCATAAAGCACCATTCCGTCCGGCGCTTGCAACGAACCCCGCGCCTGCACAAAAGCGATCCGGTCTCCTGTGCGAACCAGTGTGCCCTCCGTGTTCAGGTAGTACGTGGCGCCCTGGGAAACCTGCAGATCCACGCTTGAGGCCGCGATGGCCGGGTATGCCGCAAAGACCGCCGACAGCTGCTTCACGCGCTGCACCCAGCCCGCTTCATCGATCGGCGCGCGCGCGGGAGTCTCCAGCACCACCACCGGCAAGGCCGGCCAGAAATCGGGCAGCTCTTCGGCCTGCGTCACCCCGCGCAGCGCCGCCGCCTTCCGGCCCAGCGCTCCATAGGCGGTCTTGTAGGCGCGGTCGAAAGCCAGCCACAGAGAGTGGCGCAGTGAGGGCAGATGGTTGTCCAGCGGAAGGGCGCCGGAATCATAGCGCGCGCCCGGATAGAAATCGGAGAAAATCGAGCCCGTGCTGTCGAACCGTGGCGAGCCGACCCGAAGCAGCGGGCGCACCGGGCGGAGAATGTTGCGCTGCGGCGCGAACGCCGCGCCCAGCGTGGCCGACACGGAAAACGTCTCGGCATCGTCCGCCGCGATCTCTGCGAAGTAGACCGCCTCGCCCAGAGCGCGAAGATTCTTTGCTCGGCCGAGCTCTTCGGCCAAGGCGCGCAGGACGGGGTCCGAATTCAGGGCAGCGTTGACTTTCTGCACCAGCGCCGCATCCCTGCTGGCCGTGGGCGCCTGCGCGGCCGCGCCGCCGGCGCAAAGGATCATCAGAACGCCGGCAGCCTTCACGGACGCACCTCCCCTTCCGGTCTGGGCAGAATGGGCGGGATGTCCTTCGATTCGGGCTTGCGCTGAATTTCGATCTCCTCCACCAAAAGGGCCGGGGACACAGCCGACACCGGAACGTTGCCCGACTCGGCGCCGCAATAGCCGTTGAACACCTCCGGCTCGTCCGACGTGGCCAGAATCTTGGCGAAGCTCGCCAGCGGCGTGCCCACGATGTCGGCGCCCCGGATCAGCTCGTCAGGCCGCCCGTCGGCAAAGACGCGGTACACCACCAGCGGGATCACGGTGAACGCCTGCAGCCCGCCCCGGCGCGTCGTCGTGAACCCTCCCGTCACCTGCTCGAAATATAGCCCGTAGGGCTTGTTCTGCCTCCGGATCTCGGCCTGGAGAAGCCGCCGCAGCTCTTCCCGGGATACCTTCTTCGAGGATTCCACCACAAGGTTCGACTGGCGGGACAGCGGCTCCATGCCCGGCTGCGCCCGCCCGTGCCCGTTTGACCGCTCGAAGCCGGGAACCGGCAGCCGCGAGACGAGGAAGTTGCGCAGCACCCCGTTCTCCACCACCGGGACGCGCCGCGCCGCAACGCCCTCGTCGTCGAATGCATACCAGCCGTTGAGCTCCACGCCCCCCGCGGACCGCAGCGAAGGATCCGAGGCCACTGAGAGGAATTCGGGCAGCACCGGCTTGCCCACGCTCCCGGCAAAGGTCTGCCCCTCGGTTTCGTCCCGCATCCTGTGGCCTTCGATGCGGTGGCCGAAGATCTCATGGAAGAACACGCCCGCCGCCCTGCCGGACAGGATCGCCGGACCCACATACGGCTCCGCCGCCGGCGCGCGCAACAGCGCCGTCAGCTGTTCTCCCGCCTTGCGGATGGCCGCGGCGACGGCCGCATCGCGCGGCAGCCGCGCCGGATCTTCCGCGTCGAAGCTTTCATACATGCTGTAGTCGTTGCCGTCATGCCCCTTCGCCGTGGCGCTCACCGTGAGCCTGTAGAAATTCCTGCCGTGCTGGATTCGCGTCCCCTCGGTGGTCACCAGCGTGCGGATTTCCCGCTGCCATTGCAGGCTGATATTGGATGAAATCAGGCTTCTGTATTCTGCAAATTGCGCCGACCATTTCCGGAGCCTCGCGGCCCATTCTTCCGCCGGAAACCGGTGCGATGGGACGTCCAGAAACGCTGTTGCCGGCTCCTCTTCGGAAAAGTCCGGCAAATTGGCCGTGGCCGGATCCGCCGCGCGCATCTTGACCTCCGAACGGATTTGTGTCAGGCGCTGCGCCGCGGCGCGCCAGGCGCGGTCCGTTTCCCGCCACGCCAGCCGGGCGACCGCCGCCGGCGAATCCTCCACCGGCAGCAGGGCGGAGGCCGTGAAACGCGGCCGTTCCCCCTTCAGCAAATGGAAGTTGTCCAGCCCCCGGTCTCCGGTGCGGACCGAAACGTCCAGCACGCGGCGCCGGCCCTGCGACTTCTGCGTGAGCGCGCCCAGGGCGGCACTCAGCGTGCCACCCTCGGAATCCGTCACCCGGTAGCTGATGAAATAGGGTGGCGGATCAGCCTTTTCCCGCAGCACTGTGAAGTTTCGGGCAAGTTCGGCGGCAAGAATCCTCACCAGCGGAGGCTCGGCAGGGGCAGGCTGCGCGGCAGCGCCCGCGCGCGCCCAGGCAGCGGCGGCCGCCAGCAGCAGGGCCGCCAGCAGCAGGGCCGCCAGCAGCAGGGCCGCCAGCAGCAGGGCCGCCAGCAGTCCGGAAGGCCGGGTTCGAAGCACGTTGTCAGAATAGCAGAGCAGCCCCGCGGCGCCGCGCGGTCCCGGCCGTGCCACCGCTGTCCTCGCCCTTGGGCAGCGGTGCCGCCCCCTGCCCCCGGGAACGCCTCGCATCTCTGGCGCCCCGTGGTTCCCATCCCGCCCCGACAGCCGGCGCGGCCGGGCCGCCTGCCACCAGTGGCGGCGCCTCGTCCAGTTCTCAGGCGACTTCCGCCCGCTGCGTTCGCTCCGCCGGCTGGGCCGCCAGAAGGTTCAACGCCAAGGTATACCTGCCGTGGATCCCGGTCTTCTCGAAGATGTGGCGGAGATGGATCTTCACCGTGCCGGGACGGATGCCCAGCGCGGCGGCGATCTCACGGTTCCGCAGTCCCTGCCGCACCAGTTCGAGCACCTGATGCTCCCGGGGCGTCAATTGATGCAGGCTCTCGGCCGGTTTCTCCTCGCCCGGAGCGACGTTTTCGTCGATCCACACCGCCCCGCGCGCGACGGCCGTCAGACATTGCACGATGAGCGGCAGCCCCGCCGTTTTCTTCAGCAGGCCCCGCGCCCCCGCCTGCAAGTACAGCAGCCCTTCCGCCTCGCCCAGGCTCGCTCCCCAGACCACGGCGGCGGTCGGCGGACTCTGGCTCCTCAATTGTTCCAGGCAGCGGATCACTGCTTGCTGGCCGGTGTGCTTGTCCAGCAACAGCACGTCTACCTGCAACTGCCGGGTGAGCTGCATCGCCACGGCCGGCTGGGGCGCCGCCCAGACGCATTCCAGATGGTCCGTGGTCTCCAGCAGCGACCGGAGCCCTTCCGCCGTGGCAGGCTGCGACTCGCAAAGGCCGACCTTGAATTTCCTTGCGTGTGTGGCGCTCTGATCCATGGTTCGCCGGATTCCATTCCGGGCCAGGGACGTGCGTGGCGCCCCTGCCCATGGAATAGTCGTCCGGCTTGGCCAGGACTCTCAAGTTTTTGCCCGAAAAAGACGATAGCGCTACTAGACGGCAAAGGAGGGCGAGAGCCCGTCCGAGCAGAAGCCCATGTCCAACGCAAGCCGCAACTTCGGCCAGTGGAAGATCCTCCTCATCTGCCCTGACGAGCAGCTCCGCGCCGCTCTGGCGCCTTTGCTGGCCGAGTGGCTGCCCTTCAGCCCCGTGCTGACTTTGGAAGAATATCCGACACGCGCTGTCCTGGAGGACATCTTCGCCAGCCAGGGCGCGAATCTCTGCTTTGTCGACACCACCTCGCGCCCGGAATGGGCCCTGGCTCTGCTGAGCGACCTGGCCCTGCTCAATCCCAAGCTGCCGGTGGTGGCGCTCCACGCCACCAACGAGCCGCAGCTGATCCTGAAGTCGCTCCGCCAGGGGGCCACCGAGTTTCTCTGCGCGCCGCTCACCGAAGACCAGTTCTGCGCCGTCATGGAGCGCTTGGCTGCCACGCACCGCGCCCGGGGCGGCGTCAACGCCCGCGTGCTTTGCGTCATGCCCGTCAAGGGGGCGTGCGGCGCCTCATCGCTCGCCTACAACGTGGGCCTGCACTGGAGAAAGATCACGCAGTCCCGCATCGCGCTCGCCGACCTCGATCCCCTGGCCGGAACGCTGGCCTTTCTGGCCAAGGTCCGGCAGACTTACTCGTTTCTCGACGCCCTCACCCGCACCAGCGAGCTCGACGAGGACATCTGGAAAGGGCTGGTCTCCGGCAAGGGCGGCGTGGATGTTCTGGCCGCGCCCGAACAGCCTGCCCACGGTATCGACCATGACGCCAATCCTGCGGCGCTGCTCGATTTCATGCGATCCATCTACGACGTCGTGATCCTGGATTCAGGCGGCCCCTACGGGAACTGGAACGTGAGCCTGGCCCGGCTGTGCGATGAACTCCTGGTGGTGACCACCAACGAACTGCCGTCCCTCCACGCTGCCCAGAGGGCTCTCTCTCATCTGGAACGGCATCGCGTCGATCCCGGCAAGGTGCGGCTGGTGCTGAACCGCTTCCGGAAAGACATCGGCCTCCAGAAAGAACTCGTGGAGGCGGCGCTGCACCTGGAGGTCTTTCACGTGGTGCCGGAGTGCCACGACGAGGTTCAGCAGGCCCTGGTGGAGGGCAAGCCGGCGCCAACCAGCTCGCCGGCGGGAAAAGCCTTCCTGCAGATCGCCGAGAAGCTGGCCGGAAAGAGCGCCGAAGAGGCCGAGACTGCCGTCAAGTCCGGCGGCGGGCTGTCCGGCATCCTCTCGCTGTTCCGCAAATAGCTTTCGCCGCCCTTCCCTGCCCTTCGCGTCCCTGGAAACGCGGGCAGCGGCGGGATCCCGTCACTCGGGCACGGCCACTGCCCTCCGTGCCTCTCCAATCGCTCCCTGCGAACCGCCTGCCTGCGCCCGGATCGCTCCGGCGCATCCCTCCTCCACCCACCTGGAAGCCGTGGCCGGGCGCGGCGAGTGAGGTGCGCCGCGCCCCCGCCCGGCATTTCGTCAGCCGACGTCAGACGCACAGGCAGTCTGCAAGCCTGTCCCCCGGTCCGCGGCCGGCGCCGCGGAGGAGTGGACCCGGCGGACGAGCCCGGCGCCCTGCCTCCGGCAGGGTTTGCCTGCGCCTCTTCTGAAGAATAAGTGCCACCCCCCGCTGTGAATTCTCCGGCGCCGGCGTCCCATCGGCGGCGCGCCCCCGTTTCAGGCCGCCCGCTGCGGCTTGTCCGTGCGGCGGCGGCCCTTCCCGTTCTTCCGCGCGGGCGCATCCCTCCGCGCGGACGCGCTTCGCCTGCGCTCTTTTCGCAGATTGATTGTGCCCCGGCACCCGGGCGCGCCGCAGCGGCACTTCACCTCTTCGACGTCGGGATCGAAGCGGTAATCCACGGTCAGCTCCTCGCCCGCCTGAATGTCCCGCGCCGCGAAGTACAGGATGTGCCCCTTGCAGATACGGGCCACGCAGTTCGGATCGCAGCAGTGGTTGATGAACTCGGCCCCGCTGCCGCCCACGCTGCCGTCGATGGTCCAGTAATTGTCCAGCGTGAACAGATAATTGTACCGGCGCTGCGCCCGCCGCGCCGTCTCGCGGCGGCTGATTCTTTCGCCGGTATACTCGATCACTTTCCGGCCTTTCGGAATGAATTCCTCGGCAAACACACCCCAGCGGTGAATGGGTGACGGCCGGACCGAGAGCCGGAAACACGTATGTTTTTCAGAAATTCGGGGAGTTGTTTCAGTCTTCTGATGGTCTCGTGGCATACGCACGCGCCCGCTCCGCTCCGGCCTTGCCTCGCCGGTGCAACCGGCCGCAGGCGGGCTTCAGGACTCGGGATCTCGTCTGGACTTGCGCCGGGCACGCCGCCGCAGGAGCAGCACGAAACACAGCGCCGCCAGCACGCCGCTGATGATCCGCATTGCCTGCTCGTCCACGGCAGATTCTCCGCGCGAGCTTGTATTGTAACCTGCCGGCCGCGGCAGTGGCGGCCCTCTCGGTGGCTGCCGCGGCGAGGCAGCCGCCCGCCCCGGGCGGGCGGCGCTTCGCCCCGCGGCGCGCCGCCTACAGGCCGGCCTTCTCTTTCAACACATCAATCAGCTCTTTCACCGCGGCCGCGCTCTTCGCCAGCTGCGCCTTCTCCTCGTCGCTCAGCGAGAATTCGTAAATCTTCTCGATCCCGCCGGCGCCGATCTTCACCGGCACGCCCACGAAGATCCCTTCCAGCCCGTACTCCCCTTCCAGGTAGGCGGCGCACGGCAGGACCTTCTTCTTGTCCTTCAGGATCGACTCCGCCATCTCCACCGCCGCGGCCGACGGCGCGTAATAGGCGCTGCCTGTCTTCAGCAGCTTCACGATCTCCGCGCCCCCGTCGCGCGTGCGCTGCACGATGGCGTCGATCCGCTCCTTCGGCAGCAGTTCGGGCAGCGGAATGCCGCCCACCGTCGTCAGCCGCGGCAGCGGCACCATCGTGTCGCCGTGCCCGCCCAGCACCAGCGCCGAAATGCTCTCCACGGAAACCCCCAGCTCCATGGAAAGGAATGTCCGGTAGCGAGCCGTATCAAGCACCCCGGCCATGCCCATGACACGGTTCCGGCTGAACTTCGAAATCTGGTACGCCACCCAGCACATCGCATCCAGCGGGTTGGTGACCAGAATCAGAAACGCATTTGGCGAATAGCGCACCGCCTCCTCGGTGGCCTTCTTCACGATCTCGTAATTGGCCATCAGCAGGTCGTCGCGGCTCATGCCCGGCTTGCGCGGGAAGCCTGCGGTGATGATCACTATGTCGGACCCGGCCGTCGGCTCATAGTCGTTCGCGCCGGTCACCATGACGTCGTATCCCTCGACCGGACCGGACTGAAGGATGTCGAGCGCCTTGCCCTGCGGCATGCCCTCGACAATGTCCACCAGCACCACGTCGGCCAGTTCCTTGCCGGCAATCCGCAGCGCGCAATTCGCGCCGACGTTGCCACCGCCTACAACCGTGATTTTTTTCCGCATATCAGGACCTTCCTTCCAGAACTTGAACGGGACTGCGGCAGGCCCGCCGCGCGGCGGGCAGTCCTCTTCGATTGTAGACCCGGCCGCCCGCCCCGGGGCATCGCCCCGCGCAGCCCGGCGATAGAATGTAGGGTTCATGCAGGCCCCTGAATCCGCAAGGCGCTTTTTTGACCGGCAGACCGCAAGGCTCAAGCGCCAGATCCGGAAAAAACGCATCGCCTTCCCCGAGGGTGAGGACCCCAGAGTCATTGCCGCAGCCAACCGCCTCTGCACCGAAGAACTCGCCATCCCCATCCTCATGGGGCGCCCCAGCGGACAGGTCGCTTCCTGTGTCGTGGTCGAACAGCCCGAAAACAATCCGAAGCTGAACGACTACGCCCGCCTGCTCCACGAGAAACGCCGTTCGCGCGGCATCACGGAGATGGAAGCCCGCCGCATGGCCCTCGATCCTCTCGTCTTCGCCGGACTGATGGTGGCCGCCGGCGACGCCGACGGCTTTGTCGGCGGCGCGGCCACTACCACCGCCGACACCTTCCGCGCTGCCCACCGCACCATCGGCATGCGGCCCGACATCAAGACCGCTTCCGGCGTCATGATCGTCTGCACCCACGCCGAAGAATGCGGCGCCGGCGGCGTCCTCGCCATGGCGGATCCCGCGCTGGTCATCGAACCCACTCCTTCCCAGCTGGCCGATATCGCCATCGCCACGGCGGATACGGTGAGAAACGTGATGGGCGTGGAGCCCGTGGTCGCCCTCCTCTCGTTCTCCACCAAGGGAAGCGCCCGCCACCCGCTGGCCTCCCGGGTCATCGAGGCGCGGCGCATCGTCGAAGCCCGCCGCCCCGATCTGCACGTGGACGGTGAACTCCAGGCCGATGCCGCCCTGGTGGAAAGCGTGGGTCGCTCCAAAGCCCCCGGCTCCACCGTGGCCGGAAAGGCCAACACGCTGATCTTTCCCGATGTCGGCAGCGCCAACATCGGCGTCAAATTGGTGGAGCGGCTTGGCGGTGCAGTCTGCACCGGGCCGCTGTTCCAGGGCTTCGCCAAACCAGCCAACGACCTCTCGCGCGGCTGCTCGGCCGAAGACATCTACCGCCTAGGCATCCTCACCGCCCTCCAGGCAGGCGAATAGGGCGCACCGTGCTCCCGTTCAAACTCATCTATCATGAGCGCTACGACCTGCACCTCGGCTCGCACATTTTCCCTGCCCGGAAATACCGCCTGATCCGCGCGCTGCTGGTCGAGCGCGGCATCGCCTCCCCCGAGGACTTCCTCGAACCGGAGCCCGCCACCCGCGAGCAGCTTCTCCGCGTCCACACGCCGGAGTGGATCGGGAAACTCGAGCGTGGCAAGCTCAGCTACCACGAGGTGCTGAAGCTGGAGATCCCCTATTCCCGGCGCATGGTCGAGGGCGTCTTCCTCGCCGTCGGCGGCACCCTGATGGCGGCCCGCCGCGCCCTCTCCGACGGCGCCTGCTTCAACATCGGCGGCGGCTTCCATCACGCCTTCCCCGGCCACGGCGAGGGCTTCTGCGCCGTCAACGACGTGGCCGTGGCCGTGCGCGCGCTCCAGCACGAAGGCCTCCTGCGCAAGGCTCTGATCGTGGATGCCGACGTCCATCACGGCAATGGCACCGCCGCAATCTTCGGCGGCGACCCCGGCGTCTTTACGCTCTCCATCCACCACTTCAACAACTACCCCGCCGTCAAGCCCCCCTCCACGATCGACATTCATCTGGAAGACGGCGCCGGCGACGCCGAATACCTCTCCCGGCTCCGCCCCGCCTATGAAGCCGCTGTGCTCGGCTTCCGTCCCGAGATCGTCATCCACGTCGCCGGCGTCGATCCCTATCACGATGACCAGCTCGGCGGCCTCTCGCTGACCCGCGAGGGCCTGTACGAGCGAGACCGCCTTGTCTTTGACCTCGCTTTGCGGAAGCATATTCCTGTCGCCGTTGTGCTGGCAGGCGGCTACGCCCGCTCCACGCAGGACACCGTCGAACTGCACGCGCAAACGGCCGTGGCGCTCAAAGAGAGCATGCAAGAATGGGCACGAAGATGGTGAACAGAAGGCAATTCCTCGGGGCCGCGGCTGCCGCTGCCGCCCCCTTCCAGCCGGCGCCCGCCCCGGGGCGCCCGAACATGATCCTGATCCTCGCCGACGACCTCGGCTACGGCGACCTCGGCTGCTACGGCCAGCCGCGCATCCACACGCCGAACCTCGACCGTATGTCGGCTGAAGGCATCCGCTTCACCGCCGCCTACGCCGGCTCCACCGTCTGCGCTCCGAGCCGCTGCTCGCTCATGACCGGCCTGCACACCGGCCACGCGCGCACGCGCGGCAACCGGTCTCCCGACCTCCCGCTGCGCCCGGAGGACATCACCTTCACCGAAATCCTCAAACGCGCCGGATACCGCACCGCGCTGTTCGGCAAGTGGAGCCTGGGCGAGCTCGGCTCCACGGGCTACCCCACGCGCAAGGGATTCGACGAGTGGTTCGGGTTCTTCTCGCAGGTGCACGCCCACAATTACTATCCCGAGCACCTGATGGACGGCGAGACGGCCTGGCTGTGCCGCGGCAACATGGGGCTTCAGCGCAAAGACTACGCGCCGGATCTCTTCACCGCGCGCGCCTTGCAATTCCTCGAAAAACAGGACGGCTCGAATCCGTTCTTTCTCCACCTTTGCTACACGGCGCCTCACGCCAACAACGAAATGGGGCGCGATTCCGGCGACGGGATGGAAGTCCCCTCCTACGGGCCCTACGCGAACCTGCCGTGGCCCCGGCCAGAGAAGGGCTTCGCCGCCATGATCTCGCGCATGGACGCCGACATCGGCCGCATCCTGGAAACGTTGAAGCGGAGAGGGCTGGACGACAACACGCTGGTCCTCTTCACCTCGGACAACGGCCCCCACAAGGAAGGCGGGCACGACCCGAAGTTCTTCGAGTCCTCCGGCCCCTTGCGCGGCATCAAGCGCGACCTCACGGAAGGCGGAATCCGGGTGCCGATGCTGGCCCGCTGGCCGGCCCGCATCCGCGCGGGCCAGACCAGCAGCTTCCCGTGGGCCTTCTGGGACATCTTTCCAACCTTCGCTGAACTCGCCGGCGCGAAGGCGCCTGCGGGACTGGACGGCATGTCTGTCGTTCCCACGCTTCTCGGACAGTCCCAGAAGCCGCATGAGTACTTCTACTGGGAGTTCCACGAGGGCGGCTTCTCGCAGGCGGTGCGCTTGGGGCCGTGGAAGGGAATCCGGAAGGGACTCGATGGCCCCATCGAACTCTACAACCTTGACGAAGACCTCGGCGAACGGCGCAACCTCGCAGCGGACAAACCGCAAATCGTCGCCTCCATTGCCCGGCTCATGCAGGAAGCCCGCACCGAGAGCGAATTCTGGCCGGTGAAACCGCGCGCCTGACTCCGCCGGAACCGCCGCCGTGCCCCATTTGTCCCAGGCAGGCCTGACGCTTCCGGGCGCGCACGGGTTCCTCGGCGGCTCTCCGGAATTCGACTGATCATACAACCTGAACTCTGGCAGGCATCCTGTGTATGCCTCCAGTATCATGAGGACATGGAATTTTCATGGGATGACAGCGAGAAACTGGTTCGCAAGAAACTGGCCGACCAGGTGCTCGACCGTCTTCTGGCCCTCATCGAGCGCGGCGAATTGCCGCCCGGAAGCCGCCTGCCCGGGGAGCGTGCCCTGATGCAGCGTTTCGGCGTCGGACGGCCTGCGGTCCGCGAGGCCCTGCAGACCCTGGAAAGAATGGGCCTCATCGAGATCCAGCATGGCGAGCGGGCGCGCGTCATCCGGCTGGACGCCAGCCGCGTGCTTCGGCGCATGGATGCCTCCGTGCGCCACCTGCTGACCTCCTCACCGGAAATGCGCGACGCCCTGCGGCAAGCGCGGCAGGAGTTCGAACAGTTCCTCGTCCGGGAAGCGGCCCGGCGGGCGAACGAGGAAGGAATCGGGCAGCTGCGGAATGCACTGGAGGCCCAAAAGGCAGCTCGGGGAGACGCCGTGCGCTTCATGACCGCCGACATCCGCTTCCACGTCACCATCGCCTCGCTGACTGGCAATCCTCTCTATTCCGCCCTGAGCGAGGCCATGCTGGGCTGGATCTTCGGACTCTTCCCGCGCCTGCTCCGCGCGCCGAATGTCGAGGACCTGACAATCAAGGAACACGCCGCGATCCTCAAGGCCATTGAGAACCACGATCCGGACGCCGCCGCCCGCGCCATGAAACGCCACCTCGCGCGCGCCCACCCGCGCTACCACGGCGCCCTTGCGGAAGCCGGTTCTTGAGGCGCCCCTGCCAATCGCAACCGGCCGGAACGCCTGAAGGCTCAGCCGCCCACTCCCCGCAACGGGCATTCCATTCCGGCCGCCCCGGCGCGCCGGAGTGGCCGGACAGCTGTCGCTCCCAGTCTCTCGCCTCAGTTGCCCAACGTCCGGGGCGCCGCCCCCGGCGGGCGGCCGGGCCCCACGACCTCGCCCCGGCGCCCATGAGAGACAATGGCCTTGCCAAAGCCTGATTCTGATCGGTGCCAACACAGGAGACGCAGCATGAAAGAACAGTCCTATGCCAACCACGCCCGGCTCGACCCCGGCTTCCATTTCCTCCTCTCGCCGATTCTGATGCTCACCTGCATCGGCTCGCTCGTCAACCTCTGGAAGTCGCTTGGCGATCACCAGCGCCTCTACAGCGCCTCCTTGATCGTCGTGCTCTCCTTCTGCGCACTCTTCATCGCCGGCTACGCGCGCATTTACGCGCTGAAGGCGCAGGACCGCGCCATCCGCGCCGAAGAAAACCTCCGCCACTTTGTTCTCGCCGGAAGCCTGCTCGGTCCGCGCCTCGGCGTGAAACAGATCGTCGCCCTGCGCTTCGCCTCCGACGAAGAGTTCGTGGATCTGGCGCGCCGCGCCGCCGAAGAGAACCTGGAGCCGGACGCCATCAAGCGCGCGATCAGGAACTGGCGCCCCGACCACTACCGCGTCTGAGGCGCCGAAGGCGGTCTACCCTCCTCTCTCTCACCGCTCAAACAAACAGCGGCCCGCCCGCAGGCAGGCCGCCGCAGCCTTGCTTGTCTCAGAACATGAACCGCAGCGAAAGCTGGATCCGCCGCGGATCGCGCGCGCTTGTGTAGGCGCCGAAGTTCAGGTTGATCTGGTTGCCGGCAGGATCGAACCGCGCCGCGGTCGAGATGCCGGAGAACTGCGTGTGGTTGAAGGCGTTGAAGAACTCCGCCCGGAACCAGAAGTACCGCTGCTCGGTCACCGGGATCCGCTTGGTGACGCTGATGTCGTAGTTCTCGATTCCCGGGCCGCGCAACAGGCCGATGCCCGCGTTGCCGAAATCGCGCGGGGCTGTGCGCCGGAATACCTCCGTGCGGAACGTGCGGTCAAACGTCCACTCGCTCTTCGGCAGCTTCGGATCGTCGACCACCGTGATGCGGGCGCCCTCGTTCGACCCGGTCAGGTCCACGGTGTCCGAAGTGGAAAAGCTCGGCGTAAACGGGAAGCCCGACTGGAAGGTCGTGATGCCGGAAAGCTGCCAGTAGCCGAACACCTGGTTGAGGAATCCGTTCTTCCATCTCGCCGCGAGGTTTGGCAGCTCGTAGGTGTAGTTGATGACCAGCGCGTGCGTGGCGTCATAGCTCAACAACCCGTAATTCCGCCGGCGCATGGAGAAATACGGGCTCACGCCGTCAAAGTCGCCGGCGCCCACGCCCAGCGCCTTGGAGAACGTGTACGCCACTCCGTACTGCAGCCCGTTCTTCATGCGGCGGTTGGCGGTGAGCTGGAAGGAGTGGTAGTTCGACGTCGCGCCGAAGCCGCGCACGTTGATGCTTCCCAGCCCGTAATACGGCCGGAGGAAGTTGTCCGGCAGCGGGCTGCCCGTGGTCCAGTCCTTGTTGGCGGGATCAAAGCGCGCATACATCGGGATCGGATTCATGTCCCTGACGAAAAGCAGATTGCGGCCGAGGCTGCCGACGTAGGAGGCGTCGATCACCGTGCCGAAGCCCACCTCGCGCTGAATGCCAAAGCTGAAGTTCATCACTCGCGGCAGCGGCTGCTCGCCTACCTGCGGCGCGTTCACGCTGCTCGGTCCGTACGTCCCCTGCGACTGCAGGAACGTGTCCAGTGTCCCGAAGTACAGAGTCGGTGTATAGGCGACCGGCGGCTGCCCGTTCGTGCCTGAGTACACGTTGCCCTGCGGGCGGTCGAAAAAGAGACCCCAGCCCGCCCGGATCGCCGTCTTGCCGTCGCCGGTCAAGTCGTAAGCAATGCCGAAACGCGGGCCAAAGGAGAAGATGGGGGTGGTGTACAGCGTGCCCACGTAGTTCTTGCCGCCCACCACCATCCCGGGCGCCGTGTCTCCGCTGTTCGGGACAAACAGCCCGATATAGGGCAGCGGGTATTCGGCCCCCGTGCGCGGATCCACGCCAATGCGCTTGCCTGCCGCGTTCTTTCCCGGCACGATGATCGTCGCTGCCTTGCTGCGGTCATACAGCGACGGATCGAACGTCGTGATCGCAAACCGGTCGTCGTGCGCCGACGGCGCATAGTAGGCGCGGACGCCGAAGTCCACCGTCAGGCGCGGCAGCACTCGCCAGGAGTCCTGCGCGTACCATTCCAGTTGCGAATAGCGGTAGTGCGAATACGGCCGGAACGTGCCTTCCGAGTAGCTGTTGAAATTGCCCAGCAGGGCGTTGGCGAACGCCCAGTTGGCGTCGAGCGGATTGTTCGCGTTGCGGCCGAAATCGAACGCGCCGCGTGTGTTCGGGTTGCCGACTTCGTCCTTCCGCATCCGCTCGAAGTAGAGGCCCGCCTTGAGCGAGTGCCGCCCGATCAGCTTGCTCAGGTTGTCCGAAATCGTGAACACCGGGTTGCGGTTCGTGTACGGGATGTTGCCGAGCGAGTTGTTGATGTAGTTCGGCACCCCGCCGAAGGTCACGTTGGGCACCGCCTTCGACTCGTTCGACTGCGGATACCACTGCCCGATGTTGCCCATCCGGCTCCGCGCCACCTTCTCCGGCTCCACCGGGTTGAACGTCTGGCTGCGGTTGGTGGCGCCGAAGGTGAAGTCGTTCACCATGGTCGGGCTGAAGACCTTGGTCAGGTTGATGACGCCGCCGCGTCCCCGCTGCGGGCGCAGCGTGTTGGTCAGGTCATAGTTGATGCTGCCCGCGACCCACGACCCGTACGGCCACTCCTCGTCATCGTTGTCGCGAATCCCGCGGAAATAGGCGCGCAGCGTCGGCGTGACGTTGTAGTCGATGCGGAACACCTCCTGCCGCCGCGGGTTGCGCCCGCTGATGTCGGTCCGGTAGTTCCGGCTGTAAACCAGCTTCGGATCCGGGTCCGTGTAGTTCGGCAACGGATAGAAGTTCAGGATGGCCTGCCCGAGCGGGTTGATCCGCGACGCCGGCACGATGTTGCCCGGGAAGTTCGCCCCGGACAGCGGGTCGCGGATCTTGATCAGCGAGCCGTTCGTGTCAAACGTCTTCGAAAAATCGCCCTGCCTCTCCAGCGCCGTGGGCGTCGTCACGAAGCGGATTCCCGGGTACAGCCGGCGCCGCACGAATTCCTGCGAGAAAAAGAAGAACAGCTTGTCCTTGTTCACATTGAACTTGCCCGGCACATAGACGGGGCCGCCAACTGAGTACCCGCCGCTGTTGAACCGGTAAATCGGCCGCGGCGTCCCCGTGCGGTTGGAGAAGAAATTGTTGGCGTTGAGCGACTCGTGCCGGTAGTACCAGTAGGCGCCGCCATGGAACTCCTGCGTGCCGCTCTTGATGATCACGTTGATCGTGCCCGCGCTGTTGCGCCCGTATTCAGCCTGGTAGTTGCTCGTGAGCACCTTCACTTCCGCGATGGCGTCCATGTTCGGCGCATTGTGCACGCTGGAATTCGATCCCGTGTCCACCGACGAGATGCCGTCCAGCGCGTACATGATGGAAGTGGTCCGCCCGCCATTGACGTGCAGCCCGTTCAGGATGTTGCCCGTCATCACCACCTCGCGCGAGCCCACGTTGGTGTCGATCACCCCGGGCAGCGTGCTCATCAGCCCGAGGAAATCCCTGCCCTTGATGGCGATGTTGAGAATCTGGTCGCCCGCAATCAGGCCCGAGCGTTCGCTCGAGGCGGTCTGCACGGGCGTCGCCTCCGCCACCACCTCCACGCTCTCCTGCACCTGCCCGAGTTGCAGCGTAATCGTTCCCAGCGTCCGCCGCTCGTTGGCCGTGATGGCGATGTCCCGCACCTGGTAGGTCCGGAACCCTTTGGCCGTGATCCTCAGCGCATACACGCCGGGTGTCAGGCTCGGGTATAGGACAATCCCCGCTTCATTCGTCTTCGATGAAACCGCCGCGCCCGTCGCCTGGTTCGTCAGCGTCACATCCGCCATGGGGACGACCGCGCCTGCCTGGTCTTGCACCGTTGCCGTCAAAGACCCCGTCACCGTCTGGGCGTGAGCAGGGCACAGAAAAATGAAGAGGGCTGCCGCCAAGACAGCCCGAAGCAAGGTTCTCATTCCGGTTCCTCTCAATCACCAAAGCTTTCCCTGCCACCGCTGGCAGGTTCCCCGCTACGATCCGTACTCCTTGTATCAGATCTGAAAGTCGTATTCAATCCCGCCACCGGCCGGACAGGCGCACGTTGCGGGCTCCGTGCCGGGCTTTGGTCTACCCCCGCCGCAGGGCAGAGCCATTCCCCTCCAACGCCCGGAGCCGTGCGGGCAGGTCAGGATGGAACATCCGCACGGAATCTGCCCGCGCTCACTCCTCAGCCGACTCTTCCAGCACCACGTCCGCCTCGCCCGGCGCCAGGAACAGGTTCTGTTCCAGCCCGTGCTGCCGCGTGTAAAGCTCGTGATACCGCCCCCGCGCCGCCATCAGCTCCTCGTGCGTGCCATCTTCCGCCACCATGCCCTCTTCCACCACCAGGATCCGGTCCGCCTTGCGGATGGTCGACAGCCGGTGCGCGATCACGAACGTCGTGCGCCCCTGCATCAGGTGCCCCAGCCCTTCCTGAATCAGCGCCTCCGTCTCGCTGTCCAGGCTCGACGTGGCCTCGTCCAGCAACAGGATCCGCGGATTCACCAGAATCGCCCGCGCAATCGACACCCGCTGCTTCTGCCCCCCGCTGAGCTTCACCCCCCGCTCGCCTACCACCGTCTCATATCCCTCCGGCAACCGCTCGGCAAATTCGTCCACCCGCGCCAGCCGGCACGCCTCCAGCACTTGCTCCTCGCTCGCATCCGGGCGCGCGAACTGCACGTTCTCCCGGATGGTCCCGTCGAACAGAAACGTCTCCTGCAGCACCACCCCCAGCTGCCGCCGGTAGCTCTCCAGCGTGACCTGGCCCAGATCGGTTCCATCCACCAGCACGCGCCCTCGCGTCGGCTTGTAGAACGATGCGATGAGACCGAGAATCGTCGACTTGCCCGACCCGGAGGAGCCCACCAGCGCCGTCACGCTGCCCGGCGCCGCCGTAAAGCTCACGCCACGCAATACGCCCTTGCCTTCCTCGTACTCGAACCACACATCCTCGAACCGAACCTCGCCCCGCACCGGCGGCAGCACCACAGTGCGGGCCGGATCGCTCTCCTCGGCCGGCGTGTCCAGCAGCTCCCGCGTCCGCTCCAGCCCCGCCACCGCCTCCGTGAGTTGCGTCCCCACCCCCACCACCTGAAACACGGGCGCGATCATGAACGCCAGAAACGCCGTGAATGTCACGAACCCTCCCAGCGTGAGCGAGCCTGCCAGAATCTGCCGCCCGCCCACATACATCACCAGCGCGCCCACAATGCCCAGCAGAACCGTCGCCGAAAGGCTCAGCAGCGAAACGCCCGTCAGCGAACGGAACACGTTCTCCAGAATCCGCCCCACCCCTGCGGCAAAGACTCCGTCCTCGCGCTCCTCCGCATGATACGCCTTCACCACCCGGATCCCGCCCAGCGTCTCCGCCAGCCGCCCCGTCACTTCCGCCGTGATCTTGCTGCGCTCCCGGAAAATCGGCCGCAGCGTCTTGAACGCCTTGCGCAGGACGAGCCCGAACGCCACCACGATGCACAGCGCCATCAGCGTCAGCTGCGGGCTGATGCGCAGCAGGATCACAAACGAAAACACCGCCGTCAGCAGCCCGCCCAGAAACTCCACCAGCCCCGTGCCCACCAGATTCCGCACTCCCTCCACGTCGTTCATGATCCGCGACACCAGCTGCCCCGTCTTCTGGCTGTCGAAAAACGCCGTCGGCAGCCGGCACACGTGCTTCTGCACCCGGATGCGTAGTTCTGCAATGAGCCTCTGCGCCGACTTCGACAGCAGCTGCGTCAGCGCAAAGCCCGTCGCCGCCTGCACCAGCGTCGCCGCCAGCACCGCCGCCACCAGCGGCGCCAGCAGCTCGCCTCGCCCGCGCACCAGCACGTCGTCCACCAGGAACTTCGTGCTCGCCGGCAGCGCCAGCCCGCACAGCCGGCTGACCACGATGAGCACCAGCCCCGCCAGCAGCACGCCGCGCCGTGGCAGCAGCAGGTCGCGAATGTCGGGCCACACGCGTTTCCACTCCACTTCCGCCGCTGGCGTGTCGCCGCGAGCGCGCGCCGGCGTCCGTTCGGCGTTCCGGATTCCTCGGGGTACCATAGAGAAATGAGATCCTTCCTATTGTCGATGCTTGCCGCATGCGCGTGGGGCCAGCTTTCCTCTCCCGCGCCGCAGGCATCCCCCTCCGCCGGCGCGGTCGTCTTCGAAGCGGGCGGGAAGAAGATGACCCGCGCGGAGTTCGACGCCATGATGAGCAACCTCCCGGCGAACCTCCGCCAGCAGCTCGGCGAAGACACGGCCGAGAACCGCCGCCGCCTCGCTGAGCAGCTCGGCGAAATCATGTCATACGCCGCCGAGGCGCGCCGGCTTCATGTCGAAGACAAGCCCGCCGTGAAGGTGCAGCTGTTCCTCCAGCAGGAGAGCACGCTCGCCTCCCTCCTTTACCAGCACCTTGCCGAGGCTGCCAAGCCCGCCGATGAGCAGTTGAAATCGTGGTACGGCGCGCACCAGAACGAATTCGAAACCGCCACTGCCCGCCATATCCTCGTCCGCTTTCAGGGCTCTCGCGTCCCGCTGAAAGAGGGGCAGAAGGATCTCACCCCGGAGGAAGCTCTCGCGCGCGCGGAAGCGTTGCGGCAGCGGATCGTCAAGGGCGAGGACTTCGCCGCGGTCGCACAGGCGGAATCCGACGATACCGGCTCCGGCAAGAACGGCGGCGACCTGGGCACCTTCGGCAGAGGACGGATGATCCCCGAATTCGAGAAGGCCGTCTTTTCAATTCCCGTGGGCGAGGTCAGCCAGCCCGTGAGGACGCAGTTCGGCTACCACCTGATCCAGGTGCAGAAGCGCGGCGCCCAGCCCTTCGAAGAAGTGCGCGCCGACATCGAAAAGCGCCTGACCACCGAAAACGCGGACAAGGCCATGCAAGCGGTCAAGCAGAACAGCCGCGTCTTCCTCGACGAGTCCTACTTCGGAAAGCCTCAGCCCGCCCAGCCCGCGCCGCCTGCAAAACCGGCTCAGTGAGAAACCTGAGCTCAGGCTCAGTGTTTTCTCCGGCGCGAACTCAGCCAAACACGCCCTTTGCAGAATCGGCCGGACGATCCACAATTAATGGCGTGACGAACCCCGTCCCGGAGGAGAGGCGCACCTGCCGGCGCCTCCCGCAGACGCGACCGCTTCCTGCCACGCTGACGCGAACCGGTTCCGCGGCCCCCGTCGCGGCGCAATTGCTGGACGCTCATGAGGCCGGCATCGGGCTGCGGAGCGGGGTTCCGCTTCGCCCGGGTGAGATCGTCATCGTGGAGTCGTGCGCTACGGAAGAAGGGATCGGCGGGCAGCTCCGTGCCCGCTGCGCCGTCCGTTGGTGCCAGCCCGCAAACGGCGGCTACCGCGCCGGCCTCCAGTTCCTTCCCGCCGAACCCGCCCCGAAGAGCGAGCCGGCGGACGTGGACTTCTACGAGATTCTGCAGGTGAATCCCAAGGCCTCTCCGGAGACGGTCCACCGCGTCTACCGGATGCTGGCGCAGCAGTTCCATCCCGACAACCAGGAAACCGGGGACGAAAAGATGTTCCGCCAGATCGTCGAGGCCTACCGTGTCCTCAGCGATCCCGAAAAGCGAGCCGCCTACGACCTGAGCCACGCCGCCATGCTGCACGCCCGGTGGCGCGTCTTCCAGTCGCCCGAAGCCGCTCTGGGCCCCGGCGCCGAAAAGCGCAAGCGCTATGGAGTGCTTCGCGCCCTCTACGCCAAGCGCCAGCAGGATCCGCATGCGCCAGGCGTCACCATCTTCGAACTCGAAGACCTGCTCGGCATCCCCCGCGACCACCTCGAGTTCACGCTCTGGTATCTGAAGGAGCGCGGGCTCCTCACCCGCGCAGACAACAACCGCTTCCAGATCACCGCCGCCGGCGTGGATCACGCCGAACAACTCGAGGAACAGGCCGCCTCCCCGGCTCGCGGCGACGGTCGCCTCCTCCCTGCGCCGGAACGGGCCGCGCTCTGAAGCCTTCCCCGCAGCGCCCCTAGTTGCCCGTCTGCTCCAACACTGGCCGCACCTCAAGCCCCGCCTGCAGCGGGCGGTCCACCGGAAGCGCCACCGCATCGCCCGGCCGCAGCCCGCTGCGCACTTCCGCCTTCACATCGCTGGTGGCGCCGATCTCCACCCGCCGCCACGCCAGCCGGTCGCCCTCCAGCACGAAGGCGCCAAGCTCTTCGCCCTGCCGCCGCAGCGCCGCCTTCGGGATCGTGACCGCGTTCTCCACCACCCGCGAGCGGATGCGCACGTTGACATTCGCCCCCGGCGGCAAATCCAGCGAAGGGTTCTCGCACATCGCCCACACCTCTCCCACCATGCGCGTGCCCAGCGGCGTGACCTGCGCCGGCATCCGTTCCACCGCCGCCTTCCACGTGCGTCCCGGCAATGCGTCCCAGGTGATTTCGACAGGCAGCCCTTCGCGCACCCTTCCCAGTTCCGGTTCATCGACGTAGATCAATATCTTCAACCGCGAGATTTCGCCGACGCGGGCGACGAGCGCGCCTGCTTCCAGCCAGTCGCCCTCCCGCACGGACACCTCGTACACGGTTCCCGCCCCTGGAGCACGGACCGTGCACTCTTCCAGCCGCCGCCGGGCGTCGCCCAGCGCCGTCTCCGCCTCGCGCAGCCTCGCCCGCGCCGCCTCCAGATCGGTCTCCGTTACCAGCGCCGCGCGCCGCCCCTGTTGCGTCTTCCTTTCCGCCTCCAGTTCGGCCACGCGATCTCTTGCCCGGTCCAGTTCGGCGCGCGCCGCCGCGCCCTTCTCAAACAGCCGCTCCAGCGCCGCCGCATCCCGCCTCGCCGCTTCCAGTTCGAGCCCCAGCTTCACGATCAGCCCGTCGATCTGGGCGATCTCCGCCACGCGCCCGCCCCGTTCCAGCGCCCGCAACTCCGCGCGCAAAGCTTCCACACGAGCCTCGGCCGTGGCCACCGCCGCCCTCGCCCCCGCGTCTTCCAGCAAGGCAAGCGGCGCGCCGGCGGCAGCCTTTCCACCGCGCTCCACCAGGATCCTTCGCACCCGCCCCGCCTGCCCCGCCCGCGCCGGCGCCCACGCGGCAGGCTCCGTCCGGCCATTCGTCGTCAGAATGCTGACCAGCGTCTCCTGCCGGACGCGCGCAAATGGCACCGCCGGCGCCGCGGGCTTCCGCGTCGCCAGCCACAACACCGCCGCCCCGATCAGCACCGCCGCTGCCAGCAGAATCCATCGCTTCATCCGTCGAGGCTCCCCGTTTCGATCCTTCGCTCTATCCTCGCACGCGCGCGCACCAGCGGAACAGGAGCCGCCATTCGGCCATCTGCACCGCCCGAGCCAGCCGCTCCGCATCCGCGCCGGGTTCCCGCCGCGCACGGGCGCACAAGCGGATGAATTCCTCCGCGTCCCACCGCACGCCAGGCTGCCAGCGGGCATCGGCATGCTTCCGCGCCAGCTCTCTGGCCTCCCGCAAAAGCTCCTCGTGAATCGGGTGCGTGCCCGCCGCCCGGAACCAGTAGCCCGCGTTCCAGTCGTCGGGTTCCTGCCGGTGCAGGATGCCGTGCCAGTAGCTGCCCTCGGCCGAAGCCAGGTCCTGGGCTGCCCGGTGGCACTCGTCGAAATCCTGCACGTACAGCCAGAGCCCCGCCAGCGCGCCCTCGGGACTGAAAGCGTCCGGAAACAGCGCGCCCGCCGGCCGCTGGCGCAACGCCTCGATGGCAGGGCCCTCCAGGCGCCGCCGGCAAACCAGCGGCATCTCATACCCCGCGCCGGCGGACTCCAGCGCTGCCACCGCCTCCCGCGAAACCGCACAGCCCTGAATCAAATCGCGGATTTCATCGCTCATCCGGCTCACCTGAAAAGAATCCGCCTCTGAATTCAGCCCTGAATTCCGGAAAATGCCTCTTCAATTTCCCGTTTCGCCTCGGGCGAAAGGCCCGTCAGCGGCAGCCGGCACGGGCCGCCGTAATATCCCTTCAGGTCCATTGCGTACTTCAGGCCCGGAATCCCGTATTTCACCGTCACCAGCACCGCCGCGCGCGCGATCCGGCGCTGCCAGTCCATCGCCGCTTCGAACTCCCGCTGCCGGTGGGCCTCCCAGATGGCGATCACCGAGTAGGGTGCGGCATTGGCGTAGGCCAGCACCGCCCCTACGGCGCCCACGGCGAGCGAGGGCGCCAGCGTCGGCGCCGAACCCACCAGCACCTGGAATCCCGGCTTCGCCTCGCGGACCATGTGCATCACTTTTTCGAGATTCCCGCTGCTCTCCTTGATCGCAGGAATGTTCGGATGGTGGCTCAGCTCCACCACCGTCTCCGCCGGAATATCGACGCCCGTCGCCTGCGGCCAGTTGTAGATCATCACCGGAATCGGGCTTTGATCCGCCACCGCCCGGAAGTACACCGCCTGCGCCGCTCCGTTGTTCACCAGGTTCTTGTAGTAGTGCGGCGTGCGCACCATCGCCGCCTTGTAACCCATCTCCGCCGCCCGGCGCGTCAGCTCGAGCGTCTCCCGCACGCTCTCCATACCCGTGCCGCAGAGCAGGAGCTTGTCCGGTGCGGCGTGCTCCGCCACCAGTTCGAACATCCGGAGCTTCTCTTCAAACGTGAGGTGGACGCTTTCCCCCGTCGAACCGCACACCACGTAGCCGGCCAGCCCGGTGCGGTTCCACTTGCCGATGTTGTGCGCCACCTTGGCTTCGTAAATCTCCCCGTCCGCGTTGAACGGGGTCGTGATCGGAGGGAAAATTCCGTGGAGCTTCATCTCTTTCCAGCGTAAAAGACACAAGGGTCCGGCGCGAGGCCGGACCCTCTTCAACGGATACGCGTGCCGCGGCTACTTGCCGATGTTCACGAACGTGAACAGCGCCAGCGACTCGATGAATGCCAGACCCAGAATCAGCAGGATGCGGATCGCGCCTGCCGCGCCCGGGTTGCGCGCGATGCCCTCCACGGAGGCGGCGATCGCCTTGCCCTGCGCCAGTCCGCAGACGCTCGACGCAATCGCCATGGCAAACGCGCCCGGCAGCACGAACACGCCGCCGGACTGCTGCCCCTGCTGCGCAAATGCCGGCGCGGCCACAAGCAGCAGCGCCGCCAGGATCAGAAAGTTCCGAACTTGCATCGGTGGTTTCTCCTTTTGCTATGAACTGGCCGGCAGGAGGTGGTTGCGCACCGCGCGTTGGGACGCCGGGGCCTCACACTGCCGGCCGATGAT
Organism: uncultured Arcobacter sp.; assembly: GCA_964458495.1. Classification (GTDB taxonomy): domain Bacteria; phylum Acidobacteriota; class Terriglobia; order Bryobacterales; family Bryobacteraceae; genus JANWVO01. Next base: position 1,636 of record CAYWJB010000017.1, on the reverse strand, counting down.
GCCAATCAATGCCCCTCATGGGCGACGGCCTCGCCGACGTACACCATGCCGAGCATCGTAAAAATGAATGCCTGAATGAAGGAAACAAACACGTGCAGCGCCATGAAGGCCACGGGCACCGCCCACGGCACCAGCGCCAGGAACCCGATCGTCACCTGCTCGCCCGCCAGCATGTTGGCGAACAGTCGGATCGTCAACGACACCGGACGGATCAGGTGGCTGATCACCTCCAGCGGGAACATGAACCACGCAATCAGCAGCACCGGTCCCGCGAAATGCTTCAGGTGGCCCAGCAGCCCCTGCTCCTGGATCCCCTGCCCGTTGTAATAGAAGAACATCGCGATCGCCGCGCCCGCCGGCACATAGTAGTACATCGTCGGCGATTCAAACGACGGGATGATGCCCAGCAGGTTGGAAGTCAGGATGAACAGAAACACCATCGCGAACCACGAAAGCCGCTTCCGGTAGCCGTGCCCGATGATATCCCGCGCCTGCTCGGCGATGAAGTTGTACACCGCCTCGATCACCAGCTGGAACTTCCCCGGACGGTCCACGCTCAATGTCGCCCGCAGCGCCAAAGCCGCCGAAACGAGGATCAGGATGACCAGAACTTCCATGGCGATGTAGTTCGACCACGGCTTCGAGGGGTCTTCGGTATGATAGCCGACCAGTTGGAAGAGGGCGTTGACCGGCGCCGCGCAATATTGGTTCAGCAGCGCCGTGAACCACAGCTCATGTTCGTGCATAGAACAACTCGATCAGGACTTCGATGGTGGCGGCCGTCAGCGCGACCGTGAGGCCCGAGGCAAGCGCAACGCGGCTGCCTCCGCAAAACTCCAAGATAACATAGCCGGTTCCGCCAAGAATCAGCATCCGGAATGCATGCACGAAGAAACGGGCCGTCTTCACCCGCCGCCCTTCCGCCGCCGCCTGAAGATCCTCCACCAGACGGTGCAGCAGCCAGAACGACAGCCCCGCGATGGCGGCGCCACCCAGAAAGCTCAGCATGGCCCGCGTGTCGCCGAACACCCGCCACCCCGCCGCCCCCGCCGCTGCCAGCGCCAGCGATATCCACCCGATGCGCCGGATGGTGCGCCCGTAGTTCAGTTCCGTCATTGGCGCTTGTCGAGCCCCTCGATCCGCACCGCCTGTCGGAACGTTTCATACATCCCCGCCGCGCAGCCCACGATCAGCCCGACCAGATACAGATACGAGGTCCCCCAGCTCTGGTCGAGCCACTGGCCGATCTTGTAGCACACCCACCCGCTGATGGGCGTCACGAAGGCCAGCCCTGCGTAAGCCCCCGCCTTCGCATACGGGCTCAGCCCCTTGCGATCCTGCCGGTCCTCTTCCACATCTCCAGTGTACGTGTCCCTCAACCGCCAGCCCAGGGCCGCCTCCCCAACCCCCCGGCGCACAAGTTCGGGTCACAACCCCGAACACAACACACGCGGCCCACAATCCCGGATCCAACACCCGGTCAGAGCCGCGAACGGCGGCCGTCGTTCGCCAGAACGACGGCCAGAGTGAGCGGTTCCCACCACCGCGATTCCCGCCATCCATACAACCCCGAACACAACACACGCGGCCCACAATCCCGGATCCAACACCCGGTCAGAGCCGCGAACGGCGGCCG
>CAYWJB010000016.1:0-76747 GCA_964458495.1 uncultured Arcobacter sp. | reverse complement strand
GGCTCCGTCCCCTTGGCGAAATCCGCGAACTGCCCGTGTCAGGCTGTCCCCTTCGATGAATGATGAATGTGTATCATGAGGGCTTGGGATGAGTGCCGGTGTTTCGCACCCTCGGGTCTGGCGAAGAAAAGTGACTGTGGCGGTTCTGGCTTCAGTTGCCGTCTACAACGCGCTCATCCAGTTCGGACTCTCTGACCGATTCTCCTCCCTCCGCGCCGACCCCTTCAACGTGATGGAGATGCAGTCCCGTGTGAGCCCCATCCTGGACCGTATCCCATTGACGGAACGCGTCGGCTACTTCTCCGACGTTCCGATAAGCGTGTCCGCCGGAAGGGCAGCATTCCTCGCCGCTCAGCACGCCTTCGCACCGCGCCTCCTGGTCCGGGAAGACGCCCCGGCCGCAAAGCAGGCCCGCTACTGGCTGGCCGTGTTTTCGAAGGAACAAGACTATGTGGCACCTGGCACCCAGCGCGGACTCGTCATGGAACGGGATCTCGGCGCATACCTGATCTTCTACCGCAGGCGGGAGGCAGGCCGGTGAACGTCCTGTCCTGGCTCGCTGCCGGAGCAGCCGGGTGGTTCTGGGTTCAGGCCCTGCTGCCTCGCTTGACCGCTCCGGCCTGGATTCGTCACACTCTTGCCGCTTCCGTCGCGCTCATCTTCGGGACAGGCGCCACCGCATCGCTGTTCTTCGCGCTCCTGTGGGCGGGCGCTTCGCCGACAGCGGCGGCGTGGACATCCGACGCGCTGATCCTCGCCGCCGGTGTTGCCGTATGGCTTCTTCGCCGCCGCGACCGGCCCATCGCGCCCGCAGAACCCGCCTGCCCGGTCCCGCTTGCATGGCTGGGGGGCGTTGCCGCGGCAGTCTGCACCTTGGCGTTCTTCGCCGGAGTCTATGTGGTTCTCACCGCCAGCCCGCAGGGAGATTGGGACGCCTGGGCCGTGTGGAACGTCCGCGCCCGGTTCCTCGCGCATGAAGGGCTGTGGCGGAACGCGGTTTCCCCCGAACTGGCTTTCTCACATCCCGAGTCCCCGCTGCTGTGGTCCGCCGCGGTGGCGCGCGCGTGGAGCGAGAGCGGCGCCATCGCCCAGGCGGCGCCGCAAGCGGGATCCCTGTTGGCGAGCCTGGCGCTGCTGCTGCTGTTCGCTTCCGCAATCGCTGTGCGCGCCGGTTGGCAGTGGGCCGCGCTGGCTGCTTCCGCCCTGCTGATGACCACTTCCCTGTGGCGGTCGGCGCCCGGCCAGCTTGCCGACGTGCCGCTGGCGGCCATGATGCTGGCCTCCGTCGTGTCCGCGCTCCTGTCTCAGCAGGCCGTCTGGAGCGCGCCGGCGCTCGCGCTCAGCGGCGCCCTGGCATCCATGGCTGCATTCACAAAGAACGAAGGACTGGCCTTCCTGGTGTTTCTCGCCATACCCATAGCCACGGTTGCGCGCCTTCGCGCGCTGTGGTGGTTCGCCGGCGCGGGACCGGTGCTCATGCTTTCGCTGGCATTCCGTTTCCTTCTCGCGCCGGACGCGCAGATAGTCAGCGGTGAGAGCTTCCGCCAGCTCAGCCGCCTGTGGACCGCGTTGCAGGGTATGGGCGCAGAGTTCTGGAAGCTCGGCGATTTTCCTGCCCACCCGCTGCTGTTCATCGCCCTGCTGTTCTTTGTCTTCCGTCCAACGCGGCCGTGGCGGCCCCTCTGGCCCGTGCTTCCGCCAGCCTTGTTGCTTGTGGCGGACATTGTCTTCCTCTGGGGCTCTCCAGAAGATCAGGCGAACCTGCTCAGAAGCGCGGGCGACCGGCTTTGGCTCCAGGCAATGCCCATGCTGCTGCTTTGCGCCTTTTTGTGGCTGGCGCAGGCCGGGCCGGAATCGACAAAGCATCAGCCCCCCCCGGAGGAGAGGCGCAAAACAAAACCAGCGTCAGTTGCCAAGCGCTGAAAGGGCGCGCAGCACCACCGGGTCCGCCCTCAGTTCCACTTCGTCGCCTGCCGCCACGCCCACCTCCTGGTTCAGAATCTCCTGCTTCAAACGGCGGCGCACGGTCTCGCGCTCGGCAGTCCATTCCGCCAGGGAAGGGCGGATCTGCCGGCGCGAGAGCCACAACTGGAACTCGTCCAGGATCTCCGGCGTGATCTCCATTTCGCGCTTCGCCTCGCCCGGATGCGCAGCCAGCCATTCGGTGGCGAAGTTCGGATACGCTCCGGAGGCCTCCAGCACGCGTCCGAGCGGCGAATAGGCCTGCTGATAGACGATGAAGTCCGGCTCGATGCCCCCGCCGCCCGGCACCGTGCGCCCCAGGCGCGTGCGGAACTCCTGCGCCTGCGCAGCGGTAGCCCGCTCCAGTTCCGTGCCCTTCAGCGGCTTCTGAATCGATCGCCCGCTGGGCGTGTAGTAGAAGGCCGTTGTCAGCGCCAGCCCCGTGCCGCCGCTCAGGGGATAGACCCGCTGAACGAGGCCCTTCCCGAACGTCGGCTCGCCGAGCAGCGCCCCGCGGTCGTTGTCCTGGATCGCCCCGGCGAAGATCTCCGCCGCGCTCGCCGTCTTGCCATTCACCAGCACCGCCAGACGGAAGCGGTAGGGCGTGAAGCCCTCCGGCACTTTCAACTCCTCCGTGGGGGTGTTGCGCCCGCGCGCTGAGAAGATCACCGAACCCGCCTCCAGAAACAGCGCCGCCGCCGCCACGGCCGATTGCACCACGCCGCCCTGGTTGTTCCTCAGGTCCAGCACCAGCCCCTGCAAACCTTCCCCGTCCAGCTGCTGGATCGCCTCCCGGAGCGCCTCGGCCGTCTTCGCATCAAAGCTCGAGACGCGCACATACCCGACGCCAGGCTGGAGCTGAAAACTGCGGTCCACGCTCGGCGCCTCCAGCTCGGCCGGTGAGAGTGTCACCGGAAACGGCCGCGCCTCGCCCTGCCGCCTCACCACCAGATGCGCCTCCCTCTGACGCGTATACGAAAGCAGTTCCACCAGTTGATCCAGATCCAGGTACGCCAGCGGAACGTTGTTGATGGCGATGATCTCGTCACCCGGCGAAAGCCCCGCCTTCTGCGACGGCGAGCCGGGCATCGTTTGCAGGATGATCACGCGGCCCGGCAGCAGGCTCACCACTGTGCCGAAGCCCTTGGTCACGCTGCGCTCCAGCTCCTGCAATTGCTGGAACTGATCCGGATCGAAGAAAACCGAGTGCGGATCCAGCCGCCGCAACATGCCCGGAATCGCGCCCCTGTAAATGGCTGCATCCAGCTCCGGAGGCTCCGCGCCATGCTCCATGGCGATGGCAAGCGCCTGCACAATGCGGCGCACCGCGTCCTCCAGGTCTTCGGTCGATCCCGGCGGCGCCTGCGGCCGTGCGGGCAGGCAGGCAAGCAGCAACAGGGCAGCGGCGCGCCGCATCACCGTTCGTACCGCAGCGCCTTGCGCTCGCGAAACCGTTCCAGCGCCAGCTCCACCAGCCGGTGCACCAGTTCCGTCATCGGCACGCCGTCGTAGGCCCACATCTTCGGATACATGCTGATGCTTGTGAAGCCGGGAATCGTGTTCAGCTCGTTGAGAAACACCTGGCCCGTGGCCGCCTCAACCAGGAAATCCACCCGCCCCATGCCGCAGCATTCCACCGCGCGGTAGCACTCCACCGCCAGCCGCTGCACTTCGCGGATCGTGCCCGCCGGGACTTCGGCCGGAATCACCGCCCGCGCCTTGTCCAGCAAGTACTTGTCTTCGTAATCGTAAAATTCCCGCGACGGGAAAATCTGGCACGGCGTCGACGCCACCGGCTCGCGGTTGCCCAGCACGGCGCATTCCAGTTCGAACCCGCGCACGGCGCGCTCCACCAGCACTTTCGTGTCGTAGCGCGCCGCATCCGCCAGCGCGGCTTCCAGCTCTTTCGCGTCATGCGCCTTGTGAATGCCCACCGACGAGCCGAGGTTCGCCGGCTTGACGAACACCGGGAATGCGAACCGCCGCATCACTTCCGCCGGCTCCATCCCGCCAGGGCGGAGCACAAGATACTCGACTACCGGCAGCCCGCGTTCACGGCAGAGGCGCTTGAACAGCTCCTTGTCCATGGCGGCGGCCGAAGCGAACACGCCCGCACCCACATAGGGCAGCGCCGCCATCTCCAGCAGCCCCTGTACCGTGCCGTCCTCGCCGAAGGTGCCGTGAAGCACCGGGAACACCACGTCGATGTCGGGATTCGCGCCGGGCGCCGGCAGAATGGGCCCCGGATGCCAGCGGCCGTCCTTCGCAATCAGATACGGCGCCACGAGGTAGCCGCGGCGCTCCAGCGCATCCATCACCGCCTCGGCGGACCGCAGGCTCACTTCATGCTCGCCGGAGCGGCCGCCATGGAGCACGGCCACGCGCAACGCGCTCATAAAATGCGCTTCCCCATGGCCGACAACGCCAGCTCCACCGCCAGCTGCGCCGTGCGGTTCGCGACGTCGAGAATCGGGTTGACCTCCACCACCTCCATCGAGCGCATCAACCGCGAGTCGCACAGCATCTCCATCGCCAGGTGCGCCTCGCGGTACGAGATGCCCCCTCGTACCGGCGTGCCCACGCCGGGCGCCTCGCCCGGGTCGATCCCGTCCATGTCGAGCGACAAATGGATGCCCACCGACCCTCGCGACGCCACTGCGATCGCGTCCGTCATCACCGCGCGCATCCCCCGTTCATCGATGTCGCGCATCGTGAACACCGTCACGCCCGATTCGCGCACCACCGGCCGCTCGTCGAGATCCACGTCGCGGATTCCCACCAGCGCCACGCAGCGAGGGTCGATCGCCGGCGAGAACCCCGCCAGATGCGTCAGCTCGCGCGGCCCGGCGCCCACCAGGCAGGCCAGCGGCATCCCATGAACATTTCCGGAGGGAGATGTTTCGGGCGTGTTCATGTCCGTGTGCGCGTCGATCCAGATCACGCCCAGCCGGTGCCCGCGCTTCCGGTAGTGCGCCGCCGCTCCGCCCGCCGTCCCCACCGCCACCGAGTGGTCCCCGCCCAGCACCAGGGGAAAGCGACCCTGTCTCAGCGCGCGCTCCACTCCCTGCGCCACCTGCCGGCACGTCGCCGCGATCGGCTTCAGATACCGCGCATTGGCAGGCCCCGCCCTGGCCGACTCCTGCTGCTCCACCGCCACGTTGCCCAGGTCCTCCACGCGGTACCCCAGCGCCTCCAGCCGCGCATTCAGCCCCGCCACGCGCAGCGCCGAAGGCCCCATGTCCACGCCGCGCCGCCCCGCGCCCAGGTCCAGCGGAACGCCGAGGATCGCGATCGTCTGCGGCATTCTCCTCATGGGCGCGTCCTGTACAGCATGCGCGGAAACGCGATCGTTTCACGGATGTGGTCCAGCCCGCAGATCCACGCCACCATGCGCTCCACTCCCATGCCGAAGCCCGCGTGCGGCACCGTGCCGTAGCGCCGCAGATCGAGATACCACTCGAAGGCCTCCTGGGGCAGATTGTGCTCCCGGATGCGCTCCAGCAGCAGCTCGTAATCATGGATGCGCTGTCCGCCGCCCACCACTTCGCCGTAGCCCTCGCTGGCCAGCACATCCACGCCCAGCACCACCTCCGGCCGCTGCCCGTCCGGCTGGAAGTAGAACGCCTTGATCGACGCCGGAAAGCGGTCCACCATCACCGGACGGTCGAACTCCTCCGACAGCAGCGTCTCATCCGTACCGCCGAAATCGCCGCCCCACTGAATCTCCGATCCCTTGCGCTGGAGAATCGCCACCGCCTCGTCGTAGGAAATCCGCGGGAACGGCGGCCGGATCGCCTCCAGCCGGCTGATGTCTCGCTCCAGCGTTTCCAGCTCGCGCCGCCTCCGCTCCAGCACGCGTCCCACGATGAAGCAGATCAGCTCCTCCGCCACGCGCTTCACGTCCTCCAGGGTCGCCCACGCCATCTCCGGCTCCACCATCCAGAACTCTGTCAGGTGGCGCCGCGTCTTCGACTTCTCCGCCCGGAACGTCGGCCCGAAACAGTACGTCTTGCCGAACGCCATCGCCGTCGCCTCGTTGTAGAGCTGCCCGGACTGCGTGAGGTAGACCTTTTCGTCCTCAAAGTAGTCCACCTCGAACAGCGTCGTCGTGCCCTCGCAGGCAGCCGGCGTGAAGATCGGCGTGTCCACAAGCGTGAAGCCGTTCGTGTCGAAATAATCCCGGATCGCCCGGATGATCTCGTGCCGCACGCGCAGAACCGCATGCGGGCGCCTCGAGCGCAAATGCAGGTGCCGGTGGTCGAACAGAAACTCGGTGCCGTGCTCCTTCGGAGTGATCGGATACGGCCGCTCCTCGGGAATGCGGTGCACGATTTCGGCGTCATCGACGTCCAGCTCGTAGCCGCCCGGCGCCCGGCTCTCGGCCCGCACGCGCCCGCGCACCACCAGCGACGACTCCTGCGTGAGGTCCCGCAGATCGTTGAAACATCTCTCGCTGATATTGGCCTTGACAGCCACACATTGCAGAATGCCCGTGCCGTCGCGCAACAGCGGAAAGATGATCTTCCCCGACCGCCGCAGATTGTACAGCCAGCCGGCGATCTCCACCGCCTGCCCGTCGTATTGCGAAACTCGCTCGATCGTGACTCTCGGGATGGATGACATCAGAGGGACTCCAGGTGGCCGGCAACCTGACGCGCCGACTCGATCGGGTTCGGGAAATCCGGCGACTCCTTCAGCTCCAGCAACAGCGGAAACTGATCCGCACGCTCCCTGAGCAGGGGCAAGAGGCGCCGCCAGTCAATCGTTCCGCCCGCCGCGAGCCCTGGGAACAGATGAATGTCCCGCTCCCCGTCGTTGTCATGCACATGCGTGGAGCGGATCCGGTCCTTCAGCAGATGGAAGGCGTTTTCCACGCCCTCCATGATGTGCGCATGGCCCGTGTCCAGGCAGAAGTTCATGTTCATGTGCGTGACTTCGTTGAAGTGCAGAAGGCGCTCGGCCGAAGACAGCCGGTTCGGGATGTTCTCGAGCAGCACCTCCACGCCCCGGTGCTTCGCGAACAGGCAGATGTCCTCCAGGGCGGTGAACGCCGCCTCGATCTTGCGTTCGTCGTACTCCTCCCCGGAGACGCCCAGATGCTGGATCAGATAGCGGAAGGGGAACTTGTCGGCCGCGTCGAGCGCTCGCTTGATCTCGTCCACCGCGGCCAGCCGTTTCGGCTTCGACAGCTCCGTGATCGACACCACCGCCCCGGGGCCGGAACGCCCCCAGCAGTCGTCGCTGTACATCGGCGAGTGCAGCGAATGGCAGCGGAGCTCCGAGTCCCGGAACCAGTAGCCCAGTTCGGCCACCTGGGAGCGGTTGTGGTAGTCGAAATGCTGCCGGGCGCAGAAGATCTCCACCAGCGGGAAACCTGCGTCGCGAATGCGTTCCAGCCAGACCGTCGTGAGACGGTGATTGACGATCAGGTGCGTCGAAAGGGCTCGCTGCATAGGTTCAGAATCCCGAGGCCTTTCCCGCGCTGCGTCCGTTCTGCGCGGCGGCCAGCCAGCGGATCCGCTCGGTCACGTTGGCGCCCTTGGTGGTGGCATCCTCCACGGAACGCACGCGCGGCTCTTCCACCAGGATGGCCTCCACCGAGCCGACGGCGTAGATCGGCGCCAGCTCGTGGCCCCGCTTCCGCAGCAGCTCCAGCGTGTCCAGCGACAGACCCGGCTCGTGGTACAGCCGGTCCGGCATCCACTGGTGATGGATGCGCGGCTGATCCACCGCCCGCTGGATGTCCAGGCCGAAGTCGATCACGTGCAAGAGCACCTGAAGCACGCCGGAGATGATGCGCGGGCCGCCCGGCGCGCCCAGCGCCATCACCAGCCGCCCGTCTTTCTCCACGATGGTGGGCGTCATTGCCGACAGCGGCCGCTTGCCAGGCGCGATGGCGTTTGCCTCTCCCTGGATCAGCCCGAACATGTTCGGCTTGCCCGGCTGCGCGGCGAAGTCGTCCATCTCGTTGTTCAGCAGAAATCCGAGCCGCGGCGCCGTCACCGCGCTTCCGTAGGAGTTGTTGATCGTGTAGGTGAGCGCCACCGCGTTGCCCCGCGGGTCGATCACGTTGAAATGCGTCGTGTCTTCCGGTTCGCGCGCCGGCTGCCCCGCGCCCACCTCGCTGCTCGGCGTGGCGCGGTCCGCCCGGATCGAAGCCCGGCGCGAGGCCAGGTAACCCGGATCCAGCAGCCCGCGCACCGGCACTCGCGCAAAGTCGGCATCGCCCAGAAACTGCGCGCGGTCCGCGAAAGAACGCCGCATCACTTCCGCAATCCAGTGCAGCGAAGCGGCCGAGCCTGCGCCCTGCTTCTCGTAGCCGGTCCCCTCCAGCATCCCCAGCATCTGAAGGATGCCAATGCCGCCCGAGCTCGGGGGCGGCGCCGTCAGAATCGTGTATCCGCGGTAGGCGCCCCTCAGCGGCTCCCGCTCGACGGCGCGGTAGCCTCGCAGGTCTTCCAGCGTGATCAGCCCGCCGTTCCGGCGCATCTCCTCGGCCAGAATGCGCGCCGTTTCGCCTTCATAGAAATCCGCCGCGCCGTGTTTGGCGATCCGCTCCAGCGTCCGTGCCAGCTCCGGCTGCCGCAACGTCTCGCCGGGCTCGTAGCACGCGCCGCCGTTCAGAAAAATCCGCCTCGATTCGTCGAACCGCCCCAGCCGCGCCCGCGCGCCGCACATCGACCGCGCCTCCGCGTAGGACAGCGTCACACCCTCTGCCGCCAGCCGGATGGCAGGCTCGACCAGCTCCGCCCACGGCCGGCTCCCGTACTTGCGGTGCGCCAGCTCCAGCCCCCGCACCGTGCCCGGCACCGCCGCCGCCCGCCACCCGGTGAGCGAGTCCTGCGTCAGCTTGCCGTCCGGCCCCACGTACATGTCCCGCGAGGCCGCCATCGGCGCCATCTCGCGGAAGTCGATGAACGCGGCTTTGCCGTCAGCGAACCGCGCCAGCAGGAACCCGCCGCCGCCAAGGTTGCCCGCCGAGGGGTGCGTCACAGCCAGCGCAAACGCCACCGCCACCGCGGCGTCAATCGCGTTGCCGCCCTTTTTCAGGATCGCGGCGCCCGCGTCTGCCGCCAGCGGCTCCTGCGCCACCACCATGGCATGCCGGGCGCGCACCGGCTCGCGCGCCTGCGCGTAGAGCGCCGCAAACACCGCCAGCGCAGCGAAAATCACAGACTTTCGCATGAAATCTGATTGTACTATGCGGCGTCCGCGCGGCCTCTCCAGAGGCTCATGCGCGCCGCCGCCGGTCCACTCAGCCGCCGTTCCCGCGCGGGTCAGCCCGATGGCGCAGACGCCCGGAGTTGCCAATCCGCAGCCGTTGCCCGCCCCAAGCAGAAACGCGGCGCGGCATTGCCGCGCCGCCGTCTGCCGGGGCCGGGACTTCAGCTGTACAGCCGGTCCCAGCTCCGCTCGTTGTTCCAGTTCTCGGTCGGCTCGAAGTAGCCCGTGCCCGGCGCCAGGCGCTTCTTTACTTCGTCCGGGTTCGGCTCCACCCCCAGCCCCGGCTTCTCCGGCACCACCGCAAAGCCCTTCTCATACAGCGGCTGCTCGTTGCCCGTCACAAGGTTCGACCACCACGGCACGTCCACCGAGTGATGCTCCAGCACCAGGAAGTTCTCCGTCGCCGCCGCACAGTGCACGTTCGCCATGAACGAGATCGGCGTGCCCGCAAAGTGCATCGCCATCGCGTGCCCGTACTCCATCACCGCGTCGCCGATCTTCTTCGTCTCCAGCAGCCCGCCCGAAGACGCCAGATCCGGGTGCAGGATGTCCACCGCGTGGTTCTTCGCCAGCTCGATGAACGGCTCCTTCAGATAAATGTCCTCGCCCGTCAGCGTCGGGATGTCCACCGCCAGCGTGATCTGCTTCCACAGCTCCGTCTCCGTCCACGGAATCATGTCCTCCAGCCACGCCAGGTTGTACTTCTCCAGCGCCTTGCCCAGCCGGATGCACGAGTTCACGCCGATGTGCCCGAAGTGATCCGCCGCCAGCGGAATGTCGTAGCCCACCACTTCCCTGACCTGCGCCACGTAGTCCGCCATCAGCCCTACGCCCTTCTCCGTCAGCTCGATCCCCGTGAACATATGCTTGGTCCACGTCGACGAGCGTTGCGTCACGCCCGCCGGCGCCGTCACCGCTCCCGGAACCTTCTCCACCAGATCGATGCCGAGATCCATCTTGAGCCAGGTGAACCCTTGCTCCTTCCTCTTCCTCAGCCGCTCGCCGTACTCCTTCGGATCATGCGACTCGGTGGTGTCCGCGTACAGCCGGATCCGGTCCCGGAACTTGCCGCCCAGGAGTTGGCAGGCAGGCACGTTGTACGCCTTGCCCGCCAGGTCCCACAGCGCCATCTCCACGCCGCACACCCCGCCCGCCTGCCGCGCATGGAAGCCGAACTGCTTGATCTTGCGGAACACCTTGTCCACGTTGCACGGGTTCTCTCCGAGAATGCGCGACTTCAGCATCAGCGCATACGTCACGCTCGCGCCGTCGCGCACTTCGCCATACCCGGAGATCCCCTGGTTGGTGTCGATCCGGATGATCGGCGCCCGCATCGGCGCGCCCACGATGTGGGCGAACCGCAGGTCCGTGATCCGCAGCGCCGATGGCCTGGAGTTCGTGTTCACCGTGTTCTGGTACGCCTGGATGGTCTCTTCGGCCCAGAAACCGGCCGCCGCCACCCCTGCCGCCGCCTGCAAAAACCCGCGCCGGCTCGTGCCGCGCCGGTTCTGCCACCATTTTCGTGTCGCTCTCTCCATCGCTTCCCTCCTTACTGTTCGCGCCTCGGCAGCCGGACCTTTGAGCCTTTCGCCTCGGCCCACTTGTTGAATTCATCGATCATCTGCGGCGTCCACCGCGTGTCGATCTGCCCCGGCGTGTACTTCTGCTCGCGCAGCATCTGGTGTCCCCACTCGTCCTGCAGCCGGGTCAACTCGCTTTCATCGGCCACCCGGGCCGCCAAATGCGCCGGGATAAACACCACGCCCTCCGGGTCGCTCAGCACCACGTCACCCGGCAGCACCGTCGCCTGCCCGATCCGGATCGGCACATTGATTCCCGCCAGCGTCACCTCCGCGATCCCGGTCGGGTCAAACCCGCGGCAGAAGATCTTGAACCCCTTGATCTCCATCAGTCCGCTCACGTCCCTGACTGCGCCATCCACTACCAGCCCGGTGCCCGTCTTCGTCCAGATCGACGTGCCCAGATTGTCCCCGATAATCGTGCCGTCCTTGATCTTGCCGAACAGGTCCACCACCATCACGTCGCGCTTCACCAGCGTGTCGATCACCCACGAGTTCTGTCCGCGGCTCACGCGGTTCTCCCTCTTCGCGTGATCGTTGATCACCGCATCCAGATCCGGACGCCGCGGCACGAACACCGCCGTCACCGCCCGCCCCACCAGCCGGTCGCCCGCCGGATCGTCCACGTTCACCGTCTTCCAGTTCCCCTCGAACTGGTTGTGATACCCCAGCCTCCGCAGCGTCCCCCACGCCTCCTCCGCCGTTGTCAGCTTCAGCCGGTCCAGCACTTCGTCCGGGACCTTCGGGCGCCCGTCCGGGAACCGCTCTCCTTTCCACTCGCGCGTGATGTCGATCCGCTGTTCGTTCGTGAACATCCCCAGTTGCGCATATGCGCCGGCCGCAAGCAGCGCCGCCGCCGCGCCGGCCACGATGACATTTCCTCTCATCGATTCGAACCTCCCGGTATTTCCTGATCCCAATCTCGCCGCGGCGCCTTCGCCGCAGCCCCGTCACCAGAATCTGTGGTTGTGCGCCACCACTCCCGGCAGCACATACGCGTACAGCATGACCAGCAGGCCGATCACCAGCGCCAGAGCCAGCCCGTGCCTGGCCACCGCGCGGAACAGATCGCCTTCCTTCCCCTCGATCCCCGCCGCCACGCACGCGATGATCAGCGACTGCGCCGCCACCATCTTGCCCATCACCCCGCCCGTCGAGTTCGCCGCCGCCATCAGCACCGGATCCAGTCCCAGCTTCGTCGCCGTCACCACCTGCAAGTTTCCGAACAGCGCATTCGAGCCCGCATCCGTCCCGCTCAGCGCCACGCCAATCCACCCGATGAAGGTCCCGAACACCGGATACAAGACCCCCGTGTGCGTCATCGCCAGCCCCAGGACGGCATCCATCCCGCAGTACCGCATCACATACGCCATGCAGATCATGCAAAGAATCGCCAGGAAGCTGAACCGCATCCGGAACATCGTCCCGCGGAACACCCGCAGCGTCGTCCCCATCGAAAGCCCAAGCACCGGTCCCGCCACCAGCCCGGCGAGCACCGTCGCCGTGCCCACGCTCGCCAGCCAGTCCACGCTGAGGATCGCCGTGTCCAGCACGTCCTTCTCCACCACCGGCGCCGTCCGCAGCACCATCTGATGAAGCCCCGGCACCGGCGCCTTGTAACTTGTCTGCGAAATCAGCGCCTTCACCGCCGGGATCCCCCACGCCACCACGAACAGCGCAATCAGGGCAAAAGGCGACCACGCATGCACCACTTCGCTCGCCCTGTATTTCCGCTTCTCCGGCTTCGGCTTGTCTCTTTCTTCGGGGAAATGGAATTCCTGCTTCGGTTTCCAGTACTTGAAAAACACGGCGCAGAACAGGATCGCCCCCATCCCGCTCATGATGTCCACGAGGTTCGGGTCCACATAGTTGGACCACAAAAACTGGATGCCAGCAAACGAAAGCCCCGCCGCCAGACACGCCGGCCAGACCTGAAATGTCTCCCGCCATCCCACCATGGTCCGCACCAGATAAAACGGCAGCAGCGCCGCAATCGGAGGCAGGATCCGCCCCATCGTCGCGCTCAGATCGGACTCCGGCAGCCCGGTGACCGCCGCCAGCGCCCGCACCGGGTTTCCCATCCCGCCCCACGCCACCGGCGCCGTGTTCGCCATCAGGCAGACGATCGCCGTCTCGAACGGGCGGAACCCCAGCCCGATCATCATCGCCGCCGTCACCGCCACCGGCGCGCCTCCGCCCCCTGCTCCCTCCAGCACGGCGCCAAAGCAGAATGCGATCAGCAGCATCTGCACCCGGCGGTCATCGGTAATCGCCCCGATCGAACCCTTGATCGTCTCGAAGTGCCCGCTCTGCACCGTCAGGTCATACACGAACACCGCCCCCACTACCACCCATGCGATCCACAGCGACGCATACACCGCGCCGTGCGCCGCTGCGCCCGCCACCATGTGCACCGGCATCCGGAAAATGAGCGCCGCCACTGCCATGGCCGCAATCAACGCCCACAGCGCCGCCAGGTGCGCCTTGATCTTGCGCACCGCCAGCAGGTAGAAGAGCACCGTCACCGGGATCGCCGCCGCCGCTGTCGACAGCGCGGCATTGCCGAGCGGATCGTAATTCTGCGTCCAGATCTCCATCGCTCGTGTCCAGAGAAGCGGCATCATCATATCAAAGCCCGCCCGCGCCGCCCCCGGCTGTGCAACGCTCGGAACAGGATGCAGTCGATTTGTGTTTTCTGCGGGTCCAGCTCCCGCGCCCGCGGCGTTTTCATGGATGCCGCGCGCCTCACCGGCGCGGTAATCGCCCGGCGCCGCCTCCGGCTCGTATACGGCGGCGCGCGCGTCGGCCTGATGGGTGCGCTCGCCGATGCCGCTCTTGCCGCCGGCGGCGAGGTCGTCGGCGTCATCCCCCAGTCCCTCGTCGACAAGGAAGTGGCCCACACCGGGCTCACCCGCCTCCATGTCGTCGAATCCATGCACGACCGCAAGGCCCTCATGAACGAGTTCGCCGGCGGGTTTCTTGCCCTGCCCGGGGGCCTCGGCACGCTCGACGAACTCTTTGAAACCCTCACATGGGCCCAGCTCGGCTTCCATCACAAACCCGTCGCGCTTCTCAACGTCGATGGCTACTTCGATTCGCTTCTCCGGTTTTGCGACCGCGCCGCCACGGACGGCTTCCTCCATCCCGCCCACCGCCAGATGATCCTTTCCGGCGAAGATCCCGCCGCCCTGCTCGACGCCATGACCCGCCATGTCCCCCCGCAGGCCGGGAAATGGTGGCAGCGCGATTGAGCCGCCGGGCGCATAATAGGGAACACACGATGTTTCGCACCATCCGGGAACAGATCGACACGATCTTCCGCGAAGACCCCGCCGCCAAGAGCGTCATCGAAATCCTGTTCTGTTACCCCGGGTTCCATGCGATCCTCTTCCACCGCCTCGCTCACAAGCTTTACAAGGCGGGCTTCACCACCACCGCCCGCATCATCAGCCAGCTCTCGCGGTCGCTCACCGGCATCGAGATTCACCCCGGCGCGCAGATCGGCCGCCGCTTCTTCATCGACCACGGCATGGGCGTGGTCATCGGCGAAACGGCCATCGTCGGCGACGATTGCCTCCTCTATCAGGGCGTCACCCTCGGCGGCACCGGCAAGGAGCGCGGCAAGCGCCACCCAACGCTCGGCAACCACGTCGTCATCGGCAGCGGCGCCAAGGTGCTCGGCAACATCACCATCGGCGACCACGTCCGCATCGGCGCCGGCTCGGTCGTCCTCAAGTCCGTCCCCGATCACTCCACCGTTGTCGGCGTCCCTGGCCGCATCGTCCGCAGCCGCATCGACAACGAAGAGGTCCTCGAGCACGCCAAGCTCCCCGACCCCGAAGGACAGGCCATCGAACAGCTGGCCCAGCGGGTCGAAGAGCTCGAAAAGCTCGTCCGCGATCTCGCTTCGAGAATCCCTCAGGCGGAACAGGACTCCGGCGGGGCCGCCAGCGCGTAGCGGAAGCTGTTGCGCGCCAGCATCCGCAGATCCTCTTCCGAAAATCCGAAAACGTCCCGCGCCAGCTCGTATTCGCCCACGAGCGTCGTCCCGAACAGCGCCGGATCGTCCGTGTTCAGCGTCAGCGGCACGCCCGCCTCATGCAACCTCCGCACCGGGTGCTCCTCCAGGCTCCTCACCGCGCCCGTCCGCACGTTGCTTGTGATGCAGATCTCCAGCGCCACATCGCGCCGCCGCAGCTCATCCATCAGCGCCGGATCTTCCACCGCGCGAATCCCGTGCCCGATGCGCCGCGCCCCGCACTCCAGCGCCTCCCACACGCTCTCCGGCCCCGTCGTTTCGCCGCCGTGAGGCACTGCCGCCAGCCCGTGCGCGCGCGCGTAGTCGAACACCTCCCGGTACAGCCGCGCCGGCCCGCGCGCCTCATCCCCCCCAATGCCGAAACCCACGACTCCCCGCCCGCGCCACCGTACCGCCGCTTCCGCCGTCGCCCGCACATGGTCCGCGCCGAACTGCCGCACCGCATCGAAGAGAAACCGCACCGGCATCGCGCCCCGTTCCGCCTCCTCCGCCAGCGCGAGGAAAAACTCGTCCAGCGGCAGCCCGCGCCACAGGATCACCCCCGCGCTGACGTTCACCTCTGCATAACGCACACCCTCCCCTTCCAGCCGCTCGAGCAGCCGCCGGAGCACCAGAGCGAAGTGTTCCGGGCGGCGCAGACATGTGTGAACCCACTTGAAAACCTGCAGAAATTCTCCGAAGTTCGAGAACCCGCTTCGCGCCCGCGCCTCCTCCGCCGTCAGCCCGGGCACGATCTCGCACAGCGTCTCCGGCGCCGCCGCGCCCTCCAGGTGCACGTGCAGTTCGGCCTTCTCGAGTGACCTCAGGTCCATGAATTGCCATAATAGCCGCATGATGCCCGGTGAATTCGACGCGATCGTCGGCGGCTACCATGGGGATCCGTTCTCCGTTCTCGGCCCGCACCGCGTCGAGGATGGGTGGGTCGTCCGCGCCTTCCTCCCCCACGCTGCCGAGGCCGCCCTGCTGCCGGAAGGCGGCGGCCGCGTCCCCATGGCCAGGCTCCATCCCGGCGGCCTCTATGGCGCGCAACTTGCCAACCACCCCGGCCGCTATCTGCTGGAACTGTCGCTCCATCGCGGCGGAACGGAAATCGTCGAGGACCCCTACCGCTTCGGCCTCCTGCTCAGCGACTTCGAAGTCTACCTCCACGCCGAGGGCACCCACTACGAGGCGTGGCGCACCATGGGCGCGCACCTCATGGAAATCGACGGCGTCCAGGGTTGCCGCTTCGCCGTCTGGGCCCCCAACGCCGAAGCCGTCTGCGTCGCCGGCAGTTTCAATCAATGGGACTCTTTCCGCCATCCCATGCGCCGCCGCGAAGGAGGCATTTGGGAGCTCTTCCTCCCCGGCGTACGCCAGGGAGACATCTACAAATACTTCGTCCGCTCCAAAATCTTCGGCGTCTCCGAGATGAAGTGCGATCCCTACGCCTTCGCCGCCGAACAGCCACCGCTCACCGCCTCCATGGTCTGGCCCACCGGCCACCACCAGTGGAACGACGGAGAATGGATGGAGCGCCGCGCCCGCACCAACTGGCTGGAGCGCCCCTTCAACTGCTACGAGGTCCACCTCGAATCCTGGATGAAAACCCCCGAAGGCGAGCCCCTCACCTACCGCGACCTCGCCGCCCACCTCGTGCCCTATGTGCAGCGGCTCGGCTACACCCACATCGAGCTGATGCCCGTCATGGAGCACCCCTACGCAGGCAGCTGGGGCTACCAGGTCACAGGCTACTACGCCCCCACCGCCCGCTTCGGCTCGCCCGACGATTTTCGCTTCTTCGTCGAGGAGTGCCACCGGCACGGCATCGGCGTCATCGTCGACTGGGTGCCCGGCCACTTCCCGAGGGACGCCCACGGGCTGGCCCGCTTCGACGGCACCGCCTGCTATGAATACGAGGATCCCCGCCTTGGGGAGCACAAGGAATGGGGCACGCTGATCTTCAATTATGCCCGCAACGAGGTCCGCAATTTTCTCATCTCGAATGCCCTTTTCTGGCTGAAGGAATATCATATCGACGGCCTTCGCGTCGACGCCGTCGCCTCCATTCTCTACCTTGATTACGGCCGAAAAGATGGGGAATGGATCCCCAACAAATACGGCGGCAACGAGAACCTGGAAGCCATTTCTTTCCTGCGGAAATTCAACGAAGAGGCCCACAAAGTCCCCGGCGCCGTCACCATCGCCGAGGAGTCCACCTCCTTCGCCGGCGTCTCGCACCCCGTCTATGCCGGCGGGCTCGGCTTCACCATGAAGTGGAACATGGGCTGGATGCACGACATGTTCGGCTACTTCCGCGCCGACCCCCTGTTCCGGAAGTTCCGCCACAACCAGATCACTTTCAGCCTCCTCTACGCCTTTACCGAGAACTTCCTCCTGCCTATCTCCCACGACGAGGTGGTCCACGGGAAGGCGTCCCTCATCGCCAAGATGCCCGGCGACGAGTGGCAGCGCTTCGCCAACGTACGCGCCTTCCTCGGCTATATGTACGGGCACCCGGGCAAGAAACTCCTCTTCATGGGCTGCGAGCTCGGGCAGTACGAGGAATGGAACTGGCAGGGACAGCTTCGCTGGGACCTGCTCCAGTACGATTTCCACAGGAAATTGCAGGAGTTCGTCCGGGAGCTGAATCATTTCTACGCTTCGGAACCCTCCCTGTACGAAGTGGATTTTCACTGGAACGGCTTCGACTGGATCGACATCCACGACGTCGATTCGAGCGTCATCAGCTTCCTCCGGCGTTCGAAAAACGGGCGCGATTGCACCGTCTGGGTGTGCAATTTCACTCCCGTCGTCCGTCACAACTACCGCATCGGCGTCCCCGAGCCGGGCCTCTGGCGGGAGATCTTCAACACCGACTGGGAGCGCTTCGGCGGCAGCGGCGTCGGCAATGACGGCGAACTCTGGACCGACCGCGTCGAGATGCACGGCCGCCGCCAGAGCCTTTCCCTCACGCTGCCTCCGCTCGCCGTTGCCGTCTGCCGCCGCGCCGGAGACTGACACCGCCCATGCACGACCCGCTCTTCCTTTCGCTGTGGCTGAAGAACTTCGCCCCCGTCGGCCTGCCTCTCTACCTGAAAAAGGCCGTCGCCGTCTTCCCGCAGTCCCGCCTTCTGCCCGGCGGCGTGCTGCGCGTGTATCCCGTCGCCTTCTGCGAGGCGCCCCTGCTGGAGGAATATTACGACGGCGATCTCGACCCCCAGGCTGCGGCTTCCCGCCTCCAGGAACACCTTAACGACGACATCGCCGTCCAGGTCCAGCTCCGCTGGGACCTCTGGCAATGGACCGGCCAGTGGGAGCTCAAGCCTTCAACCGTCCTGCTCGAGATCTTCGCTCCCTGGTTTGACGCGCCCCGCGGCGAGCACGTCCGTCTGGACCTCGGCCCGCAGCGCCTTTACCTGCCCGAGCCGGCCAGCGACCAGCTGCGCCCCGTGCAGTCCAACATCCGCAGCATCTTGCACCTCGCCGCGGATCTCGAAAACGAACTCATCGCCGAACGCCGCCTGCTTTGGACCGAAGACGAGGAAAACTTCGCCGAACGCCTCAAGGCGCTACTGGACTGACGCCGCCCGCCCTTGCTCCCCCAGCAGCCGGATCGCCTCCAGCAGTTCTTTCGGCACAAATGGCTTCAGCAGCGCACGCACCCGCGGCCGCAATGCCGCCGGCAGCCGCTGCGGGCTGTACGGCGTCCCACTGGCCACCAGCACCTTCAGCGCAGGCGATGTTTCCAGCAGCTCCGGAAGCAACTCCGCCCCGCCAATGTCCGGCAGCTTCAGGTCCAGTACCGCCACCGAGTACCTCCCGGGCGCCGACCGGCACTTCTCCAGCGCACCGAATCCCGTCTCCGACACGTCCACCTCATAGCCGGCGCGTTCCAGAAAGCGCCTGAGCAGTTCGAGCAGCGGCTTTTCGTCGTCCACCAGCAGGATGGCCATGACCGTTGCGGCGTGTCCTTGACCTTATCATGACCAGAGGAGCAAGCGCATGAAATTCACCCTTTCCGTCCTGCTCGCCGCAGGGTTGCTTGCGGCGGCGCCCCTGCCTGTCCGGCGCGTCGTCGTCTACAAGAACGGCGTCGCCTTTTATGAGCGATCGGGCACGGTGCAGGCGGGCGAGCCGGCGGCGCTCGAATTTCGCGCCGCGGAGCTCGACGACGTTCTGAAGTCGCTGGTGCTCGACGCGCCGGGAGGCGTGCAGCGCGTGCGCTATGAATTCACTGATTCCGCGCCGGCAGGCGATCCGCCTGCGGCGGTCCGGATCCAGCCGCAGCAGCCGCTCGCGGCGCTGCTCGATCAATGGCGCGGCGCCCGCGTCGAGATGGACTACCGCGGCAGCCCCGCCGCGGGCGTCATCGTCTCCGGGCGCGCCGCCCTGCTGCCCAACCAGGGGCAAAAACAGGAACTCACGCTTTTGTTGGATTCGGGCGCCTTCGCCGTCTTCGATCTCGACGCCGCCTCCGGGCTCCGCTTCTCCGACCCGCGCCTCCAGAAGCGGTTCGCCGATGCCCTCGCCCGCATGGCGAGGGATCTCGTTCCCGACCGCCGCACCGTCCTCGTCGATCTCGCGGGTTCCGGCGACCGTCGCCTCACCGCGCGCTACCTCGCGCCCGCGCCCGTCTGGAAGTCCACCTACCGCCTGCTGATGCCCGACTCCGGCGACGCCACGCTGGAGGGCTGGGCGATTGTCGAGAACTCCACCGGCGAGGACTGGAACGGGGTCGCCCTGAGCGTGGTCAGCGGCAAGCCAGTGTCCTTCCTTACACGCCTGCTGGAAGCCCGCTATTTGCAGCGCAAGGTCGTCGATCTGCCTGGCATTGAACCTGCCGCGCCGCAGCTGCATGCGGGCGCCGTCGCCACCGAGGAGAAATCCGCGCAGCGGCTTGCCGCGCAGGCCGGTCCGATGAGGGTCTTTCGCGGGAAGCCGGCCGACGAGGCCGCTGTCGCCGCTCCCGCCCCGATGGAGTTGAGCAGCGTCGAGCCGGCGGCGGAAGGGCGCGAAGCCGGCGAACTGTTCGAATACAGCTTTTCCGCACCCGTCAATGCGCGCGCCGGCGAATCGCTCCTGCTGCCCTTTTTCCAGGGCAGGATCGCCGCGCGCAAGCTGCTGATCTACTCCAACCGCTCGCAAGCCAACCCGCGCCACGCCGCCGAGATCACCAACTCCACCGGCAAGACGCTCGACGGCGGGCCCGTCACCGTCTACCACTCTTCCGGCTATTCCGGAGAGGCGATGATGGAGGTCCTCAAGAGCGGCGAGAAGCGCCTCATCAGCTACGCCGTCGATCAGGCGGTGCGCGTCACCACCAGCTTTGAGTCCGGCGAGGAAACCATCCGCAGCTTCCGCGCCAGCCGCGGCGTGCTCACCACGCGCACCGCCATCCAGCGCACCACCGTTTACACCGTTTTCAATGCCGAAGCAAAGGAGAAGACGCTGCTCGTCGAACACGCTGTCACGCCGGGCTGGAAGCTGCTCAAGCCCAAGGCGGACGAGACGACGCCTTCCTCCTGGAGGTTCTCCGCGGCTCTCGCCCCGCAGGGAACTTCGAAGCTCGCCGTGGTGGAGGAGCGTGAAGTGGAGAGCTCCACCGCCATCTCCTCCCTCACACCCGACTTTCTTGTGTCCTACACCCGGAACCGCGCCCTCGGCGCCGCCGAGCGCCAGCAACTGGAAGCCATCGCCGCCAGGAAGAGCGAGATCGCAAGCGCCGACGCCGACCTCCGCCGCGCCGAAACAGAATTGCGCGATCTTGGTTCAGAGCAGGAGCGCCTGCGCCAGAACATCAACACGCTGCGCAACGTCGCCGGCCAGCAGGAGCAGGTCAACCGCTACGCCGCCGAACTGGCCAAGGGCGACGTCCGCATCACGCAACTCCGGGATCGCATCTCCGAGTTGCGCCGCCGCAAGGCCGCGATGGAAACCGAGTTGAACGCGCTGATCGAGAAGCTCGAGTTTTGAGATCCGCCATCCTGGTCACGCTGCCCCGCGCCCGCACCTCCGGGTTGCGCCGCCGCAAGGCCGCGCTGGAAACTGGATGGGACATCATCGTCGAGAGGCTCGGGTCTTGAGAGTCGCCATCCTCGGTTACGGAAGAGTGGCGCGCGCGCTGGCGCGCCTCCTGGCACAGCAACGGACCGTCTACCCGTTCCGCATTGTGGCCGCCCATACCCTTCGCCACGGAACTGCGTACGACCTTCACGGCTTGCCGGAGGATCCTGATTTCGGCCCTCTGGCAGCTTCGGCGGAAGAATTCCTGGACCGCGCCCGCGCCGAGATCCTCGTCGAACTCACCACGATGAATCCGGAGAACGGCGAACCCGCCGCCGGCCACATCCGCGCCGCCTTCGCCCGCGGCATGCACGTGGTCACCGCAAACAAGGGGCCCATCGCCTGCTGCTACGCGGACCTCGCCGACGAGGCGCGGCACGCGGGAGTCGAGTTCCGCTTCGAGAGCACGGTGATGGACGGTGCACCCGTCTTCAATCTCGTCCGGAGCTGCCTGCCCGGCACGCGCATCCTGGGTTTCGCCGGCGTGCTGAACTCGACCACGCAGGTCATTCTCGAAGCGATGCGCCATGGCATGACGCTGGAAGAAGGAATCGAGGAAGCGCGCCGCCTCGGCGTCACGGAAGCCGATCCCTGGTTCGACATCGACGGCTGGGACTGCGCCTGCAAGGCTGCCGCCCTGGCCAATGTACTGATGGACGCGCGCTTGACGCCCGCCGCCGTGAACCGCCGCGGCATCGGGCGGCTCACGCCCGAAAAGATCGCTGAAACCGAGCGCATGGGAAAGCGGATTGTGCTCGTCAGCCGCGCGCGGCTTGCCCCGGACGGCGTCCGGATCCGCGTGCGCGCCGAGGTGCTCGACGCCGCCGACATGATGGCGCAGATGCGCGGGACCTCGAACGTCCTAGTTCTGCACACAGACCGCATGGGCGATCTCGGCGTCTTCAGTTTGAATCCGGGGCTCGAACAGACCGCCTACGGCGTCTTCGCCGACCTCGTGGACGTGGCGCGCAGCCTCTGAAGTCCAGACGCAGGTCCGCCCTTGCCCCTCAGCGTTACCCCGCCCGGCCGGCAAACGAACCGCATTCAGAGCCGCGAACAAAACATGATCAGAGCCGCGAACGAAGCGGGCCGCAGGCCCGCGAGAGTGAGCGGTCCGATGCCGCCGCCAACACGCGGTCCCCCGGCAACCCCCGCGGCCATGCCCCGGCCCAACCGCTCATTCCGGCCGCTGCGCGGCCTCCATTCGCGGCTCTGACAGCGCATGATGGACCACCCGCAGGCGCAGTCAGAGCCGCGAACAAAACATGATCAGAGCCGCGAACGAAGCGGGCCGCAGGCCCGCGAGAGTGAGCGGTCCGATGCCGCCGCCAACACGCGGTCCCCCGGCAACCCCCGCGGCCATGCCCCGGCCCAACCGCTCATTCCGGCCGCTGCGCGGCCTCCATTCGCGGCTCTGACAGCGCATGATGGACCACCCGCAGGCGCAGTCAGAGCCGCGAACAAAACATGATCAGAGCCGCGAACGAAGCGGGCCGCAGACCCTCCCTCCGGGTTACAGGCCTTTCTCGATGGGCAGCGCGAGCGGTGGCTCCACCATGAAGTCCAGCGGCGCCATCTCCTGAAGTGCCGCGCGGACGCTCGACTCCGGGCTGCTTTCCAGCGTGATCACGAACGGCAGGTTCTGCTTGTCCTGTTCGGGCAGCTGCAGCACGGCGTCGATCGAAATGGCGTGCCGGGCGAGAATCGTCGAAAGGTCGCGGATGATGCCCGGCCGGTCCTTGATGCGGAAGCGCAGGTACCATGGCCGTGTCTGCTTGCCGACAGGCAGCGGATCGGCCTCCTCCAGCGTGCGTGCGGCGAAGGGCGGCACGCGGTGCGCGGACGCGGGGCGCAGCTCGCGCGCCACGCGCATCAGGTCGCTGGTCACCGCCACACCCGTCGGCAGGGGACCCGCGCCGCGCCCGTAATAGAAAGTGTCCGCGCCGTAGGCGCCCCGCACCCATACGGCGTTGTAAGCGCCGCGAACGCCCGCCATGATCGTCTTCAGCGGCAGCAGCGACGGGCGCACGGACACGAACAGCCCTTCCTCCGTGCGCCTTGCCGCGCACAGCAGCCGGATCGTGCAACCCAGCTGGCGCGCGTATTCGAAGTCCGTCGGCGAAATCCGCCGGATGCCCTCCGTCGGGATCGCCGAAGGCTGCAGACGCACACCAAACGCCAGCGAACCCAGCAGCGCCAGCTTCGAACGCGCATCGTAACCGTCCACGTCCGCCGTCGGGTCCGCCTCGGCGTATCCCAGCCGCTGCGCCTCTGCCAGCACGCTGTCGAACTCCGAGCCGTGCTGTTCGATCTCCGTGAGAATGTAGTTGCTCGTGCCGTTCAGGATGCCGAACAGCGCCTCGATCCTGTCGCCGGCGATGCCCTCGCGCAGCACCGCGTGGATCGGAATGCCGCCGCAGACGCTCGCCTCCATGGCCAGCGTCACACCCCGGGCTTCCGCCCTCTGCCACAACTCCAAACCTCGCAGCGCGATCAGCTCCTTGTTCGCTGTCACCACGCTCTTGCCCGCATCGATGGCAGCTTCCACGATCTCCGCCGCCACGCCCGTGCCCCCCACGAGTTCGGCGACGATCTCGACATCCGGATGCGCCACCACCTCGCGCCATTCGCGGGTCACCAGCGCCGGAGCGATGCCCTCCGGCAGCTGCCGCGCCGCCGGATTGCGGCTGCAGACTGCCACAACGCGCAGCGGGAAGCCCAGCTTGCGAGCGATCTCGCCCGCGTTTTTCGCGACAATGGTGAGTGTCCCCCCTCCCACGTTGCCGAGGCCGATGATGCCGATGCCAACTTCCTTCATCAAGGTTCAGTCTAGCAGGCGCCTCTTCGCCTCCCTTCTCGCCGCAGCAGCGGGCGCACAGCAGTTGCCCATGCCTCCGCCCTCCCGCGAGGAGCCGAAAAAGCTGCCTGACGGGCGGCTGTGGTCGGAGGCGGTCCTCAAGGCCAACTACGAAGCCAACCTCAAAGAGCTCGAGCGCATGCGAAAAATCCTGGACTCGGTGCAGGAGGAGCTCGAGAAGAGCAAAGGCCACGTGCTCTCCATCAAGGCGCTCAAGGATCTTGAAGAGCTGGAGCGGCTCTCCCGCCGCGTCCGGGACCGGATGCGCCGGCACTGAAATTAGTACACTGAACTCCGATGAGCGCTACCCGCGAAAAAGCCCAACTGATGAGCGCCTCCGAGATGGACCGCACGCTCGTGCGGCTGGCGCATGAAGTGCTCGAGAAGGCCGGCGATCCCTCCCGGCTCGCCTTCATCGGCATCCACCGCCGCGGCGTGCCCATGGCGCAGCGCATCGCCCGCAAGATCGAAACGCTCGAAAACATCCAGGTTCCGGTCGGCGCCATCGACATCACGCTTTACCGTGACGACCTCTCGACGATCGGGCCGAAGCCCGTGGTGAGCGGCACGCAGATCGACTTCCCGGTCACGGGCAAGGACGTGATCCTCATGGACGACGTGCTCTATACCGGCCGCACTGTGCGCGCCGCGCTCGACGCCCTGTTCGAGCACGGCCGGCCCGCGCGCGTGCAACTGCTGGTCCTCATCGACCGCGGCCACCGCGAGCTCCCCATCGAGGCGCAGTTTGTCGGCCGCAAGGTGCCCACCTCCTCGCGCGAGATCATCGAGGTCAAGTTCCAGGAGATCGACGGCGTCGAAAAGGTGATGCTCGTGGAGAAGGTGGACTGAAGGAGGCGCGCCATGGGCCGCAGCCTGCTCGGAATTGAGGAGCTCGACCGCGCCGAGATCGAGCGCATCCTTGACCGCGCCGTCGCCTTCCAGCCGCATGGCGGGCCGACGTTCGCGAAAGTAAACACCTGCACGGGCATGATGGTCGTCAACGCGTTCTTCGAAAACTCGACGCGGACCCGCTCGAGCTTCGAGATCGCCGCCCACCGGCTCGGCGCCGACACTCTCTCGATCACCGCCGCCGGCTCGAGCGTCGCCAAGGGCGAAAGCCTGGTGGACACGCTGAACACGCTGGCGGCCATGCGCCCGTCAGTGATCGTCATGCGCCACCAGGCCTCCGGCGCGCCCCACTTCCTGGCGCGGTATCTGTCGACGCCGATCGTCAATGCCGGCGACGGCACGCACGAGCATCCGACGCAGGCGCTGCTCGACGCCCGTACGATCCTCGACCGCTGCGGCCGCCTCGAGGGGCTGCGCGTCGTCATCATCGGCGACATCCTCCACAGCCGTGTAGCCCGCTCCAACATCTTGCTGCTTTCGAAATTCGGCGCCAGCGTCGCGCTATGCGGCCCGCCTCCGCTGCTGCCGCGCGAGATGGCCTCCATCGCCCCCGGCATCGAGATCGAGTACGACATGAAGCGCGCCGTGCGCGGCGCCCGGGTGATCATGATGCTCCGCGTACAGCTCGAGCGGATCCACGAGCCGCCCATGCAGGCTGGCGAATACTTCCGCTTTTACGGGCTGCGGCAGGAGCACATCGAGCTGGCCCACCCCGACGTCATCGTGATGCACCCCGGGCCGATGAACCGCGGCCGCGAGATTTCCTCCGAGGTGGCCGACTCGCAACGGTCGATGATCCTCAACCAGGTGGAAAACGGCGTCCCTGTGCGCATGGCCGTGCTGGAAAGGGTGTTGCTGTCGTGAAGAAGCTGCTGATCCGCAATGGCCGGGTGATCTGCCCGGCGACGGGCCATGACGGCGTGGCCGACGTGCTCATCGAAGACGGCCGCATCGCCGCCGTCGGCGAGCGGCTCTCCTCCTCCGGCGCGGAGACTGTCGATGTTGCCGGCCTTGTCGTCGCGCCGGGCTTCATCGACATCCATGTGCACCTGCGCGAGCCGGGCTTCACGCACTGTGAAACCATCGCCACCGGCACGCGCGCCGCAGCCGCGGGCGGCTTCACCACAGTGTGCTGCATGCCGAACACGAACCCGGTGAACGATTCGGCCACGGTCACCACCTACATCGTCGAGAAGGCGCGCCGCGAAGCCGCCGTGCGCGTCTGCCCCATCGGCGCGATCACGAAAGGCAGCGAGGGCGAGGAACTGGCCGCCATCGGATCCATGATCGCCGCCGGCGCCGTGGCCATCAGCGACGACGGGCGCCCGGTGATGAACTCGCGCGTCATGCGCCGCGCCATGGAAACGGCCCGCGCGCTCGACATTCCGGTGATCCAGCACTGCGAGGACCTGAACCTCTCCGCCGGCGGCGATATGCACGAGTGTGCAGACAGCGTGCGCCTCGGCCTGCGCGGCATTCCCGCGGCGGCGGAGGACGTCATGGTGGCGCGAGACATCCTGCTGGCCGAACTCACCGGCGCGCGCTACCATGTGGCGCACATCTCGACGAAAAACGCCGTCGCCATGGTCGCTTTCGCCCGCCGCCGCGGCCTGCCCGTCACCTGCGAGGCCACGCCCCACCACATCGCCCTCGACACGCGCCATATGCGGCCTTACGATTCCAACTACAAGATGAAGCCGCCGCTCCGCGGGCGCGAACACGTCGATGCCGTGATCGAGGGGATTGTTTCCGGCGCTGTCGACTGCCTTGCCACGGACCACGCGCCTCACGCCGGGGATGACAAGATGCAGGAGTTCGAGCGCTGCCCCTTCGGAATTCTCGGCCTCGAGACCGCTTTGGGCGTGGCTCTCGAAGTGCTTGTCCACTCCGGCAGGATTTCGCTGAACCGCCTCATCGCCCTGTTCACCAGCGAACCGGCGCGCATCATCGGCTGGAAGGGGGATCATGCGCGCGGCGCGCTCAAACCCGGCTGGCTCGGCGACGTCACCGTTCTGCACCCCGAATACCCCTGGACGTACGACGTCAAGAACTCGCTCTCGAAGAGCGCCAACACGCCGTTCAGCGGGCGTACTTTCCGCGGCGGCCCCATCCTCACCATCGTCGGCGGCGAGATCGTCTGGAAGGCGCCCGCCTTCTGATCTCCCCTTCATCGAAGGGGACAGCCTGACACGGGCAGTTCGCAGATTCTTCCAAGGGGACGGAGCGCTCTGACGGTTTCGCAGAACCCGGCATTTCAGCCATCCTCCGCACCGCCCGCTTGGTCGAACCGCCCGCCGGGAGCCTTCTCAATCGACCACCGCCGCCGCTTCCGCCCGAACCGCTATTCCATCTCCTGGAAAGACCTTTCGCTTCCGCAAGGACGCCCCGCAAACGTGCATCCACGCAGCGACCGCAGCTCGGACAGCCCCTCCGGGCTCATCAGCAGCTCCCGCCACGTCTCCGCGCCTCCAAACTCCCGCCAGAATGGTTCGTCCACCAGCCCTGGCCTGTCCTGCGCCAGTTCGAGATGCACCGCCGCGCTCGACCACCGGTATGGCTCGGCCCGTTCCACCAAGCCCGCCCTGACCGGGTTGCGTTCCACATCGGCCAGCGCCCGCCGCAGGTGCGCCGTCTCCAGCGGGCAGCGGAAGAAGCGGCTCTGGGACAGGTGTCCGGTGCTTTTCAGACAGGCGTTCAACATCTGCGCGTAGCGGCCGTGGGCCCGGCGCAACAGAACGGCGAGAGAGTCCCCGGCCTCAGGCTCAGCGACCAGTGGGATGTGGTTCGACATCAGGCACCAGGCGAGCACGCCACGCCTGACTCGTGGCTGTTGGAGGCGAGCAGTTTCACGCCGGTTTTGCGGTCCGAATCTATGAAGAAGAGACGCTGGCCGTGGGTGCCGCGCCTGGAGAGGCAGCGAGGAACGCCGGGTGTGGGGCAGCAGGCATCTCTCGGCATGCCGACTAAACCGTGGGTGCATGGTGTGACGAACACCAAAAGTGCCAGAGCGCTCCGTCCCCTTGGCGAAAGCTGCGAACTGCCCGTGTCAGGCTGTCCCTCTGAGGAGGGGGAGGAGGAAGCGGCCGGTCCAGGATGCGGCACATTGGGCCACCTGCTCGGGCGTGCCGGCCACGACTACGCGGCCGCCGTGGTCGCCACCCTCGGGGCCGAGGTCGATGACCCAATCGGCGTGGCGGATCACCTCGAGATTGTGCTCGATGATCAGGACGCTCGCCCCGCGCAACACCAGCCGGTCCATGGCGTCAAGCAGTTTGGCGATGTCGTCGAAATGCAGACCGGTGGTCGGCTCGTCGAACAGGAACAGGTGCCCGGCCACATCGCTCTGGGAAAGATGGCTGGCCAGCTTCACGCGTTGCGCCTCCCCGCCGGAGAGCGTGGTGGCGCTCTGGCCCAGCCGCAAATAGCCGAGCCCGACGTCGGCCAGCGGCTGAAGACGCGAGGTGATCCTCGCATGGCCCGAGAAGAACTGGAGCGCCTCCCTCACGGTCAGTTGCAGCACTTCGTGAATGTTCAACCCCTTGTAGCGAACATCCAGGATCTGCTGCTTGTAGCGCGTGCCGCGGCAGTCCTCGCACACCAGCTCGACGTCGGCCAGGAACTGCATCTCGACGGTCACCGTGCCGTCGCCCTGGCAGGTCTCGCAGCGCCCGCCGCTGACATTGAACGAGAAATGCCCGGAAGTGTAGCCGCGCTTTACCGCCTCGGGTGTGGAGGCGAACAGCTCGCGGATCGGATCGAACGCCTTGGTGTAGGTGACCGGGTTGGAACGCGGCGTGCGCCCGATGGGCGACTGATCCACCAGCACCAGCCCGCGCACCAGCGCGGCTCCTTCCACGCGGCGGCAGGTCTGCCGCGACAGAGACGAGTCAAACTCCGAATCCTCTTGCGCCACCGAAAGGTCGCGCTGGTAGCGCCCCAGCAGGCTACGGTAGATGACGTCGTGCAACAGCGTCGACTTGCCGGAGCCGGAGACGCCCGTCACCACGGTCATCAGCCCCAGCGGGATTTCGACATCGATCCCCTTGAGGTTGTGCGCCCGGCAGCCGAGGAACCGCACCCATTGCCCAGGCCGGGGCGCTTTCCGCGAGGTCTTGTGCGAGGTGCGCGCCTCGCCCCGGAGATAGCGCGCCGTCAGTGTCTCCACGCGGCGGCTGCCGCCGTTTTCCAGCATCTCGCGCAACGATCCCTGGAAGACCACCTCGCCGCCGAGTTCGCCTGCGCCAGGGCCAAGATCGACGATGTGATCCGCCGCGCGCATCACGTCAGCGTCATGCTCCACCACCAGCACCGTGTTGCCCAGATCGCGGAGTTCTTCAAGAATGCGAATGAGCCGCGCCGTGTCGCGCGGGTGCAGGCCGATGGAGGGCTCGTCGAGCACGTAGATGGCGCCGGCGAGCCTCGATCCCAGGCAGGTGGCCAGCTGGATCCTCTGCGCCTCTCCGCCGGATAGCGTCATCGTGAGCCGATCCAGCGTCAGGTACTCCAGCCCCACGTTTTCCAGAAAGCCGAGCCTCTGGCGGATCTCGTCAAGCACCCGCGAGGCGACCGCAGCCTGTTCCGGACGCAGCTCCATCGCGCTGAAGAACCGCCGCGCCTCGCCGATGTTCATGCGCGACACCCCGGCAATGGTCTTCCCGCCGACGCGCACGTTCAGCGCCTCCTCCCGCAGCCGCGCGCCGCCGCATTTGGCACAGGTCGCATAGCCACGGTAGCGGCTGAGGAACACGCGCACGTGGACCTTGTACTTCTTGCGCTCCACCTCCTGGAAGAAGGCGCGTACTTCCTCCCGCACGATGTCCTTCTCCTGCGGCGTCAGATCGGCGTAGGGCACGCGGAGGCGGACGTCGCGGCGGCGGCGCGCGGCGAAGTCCTCGAGCACCCACTCGTATTGCGGGCGG
Source organism: uncultured Arcobacter sp. (assembly GCA_964458495.1). Taxonomy (GTDB): domain Bacteria; phylum Acidobacteriota; class Terriglobia; order Bryobacterales; family Bryobacteraceae; genus JANWVO01. Next base: position 47,212 of record CAYWJB010000016.1, on the reverse strand, counting down.
GTCCACGGCTCGATGGCGCCCTCGGCGAGGGACAGCGACGGGTCGGGCACCACGAGATCCATGTCATAGTCGATTGTGCGCCCGAAGCCCTGGCACTCCGGGCATGCGCCCCACGGGTTGTTGAAGCTGAACAGCGACGGCTCCGGCGTGGGGAAGGCGCGCCCGCACTGTTTGCAAGCGAACTGCTCGGAGAAGCGCAGCCGCAGGGGCTCGCTCTCGCCCGCCTGTTCGAAGATGGCTTCGCCGGCTTCGCGATAGCAGATCTCGAGCGTGTCCACGATGCGCTGCTTCTGGTCCGGGCGGATCACCAGCCGGTCGGCCAGCACATAGAAGGGCTGGGCGAAATCCATTTCCAGCAGCGATTCCGGAGTGGAGAATTCGAAGACGCGCCCCTGCTGGTAGAGCCGCGTGAAGCCGCGCCGGCGCAGATCGGCCAGATGATCCTTCAGCGCATCCGTCTTCGCTCCCGGCGCCAGGCGTACGGGAAACAGGGCGTACCAGCGCGAACCCTCCGGCTGCGCCAGCATCTTCTGCGCCACGGGATCGACGGTGTCGCGTTCAACGCGCACGTTGCAAGCCGGACACCAGGTTTCGCCGGCGCGCGCGAACAGCAGCCGGAGGTAATCGTGGATCTCGGTGGCTGTGGCCACCGTCGAGCGCGGGTTGCGAGTGGTGTTCTTCTGCCGGATGGCCACCGGAGGGGCGATGCCGTCGATCTGGTCGATGGCGGGCTTCTCCATCCGCTCGAGGAACTGCCGCGCGTAGGCCGACAGGCTCTCCACATAGCGCCGCTGCCCTTCGGCATAGATCGTGTCAAAGACCAGCGAAGACTTGCCGGATCCCGAGACGCCGGTGACCACAGTGAGGCGGTTGTGCGGGAGGTCGAGGGAGATGCCCTTGAGATTGTGGACACGCGCACCCCGGATGCTCAGGTAGTCGACGCGGTCCTTCATGGCAGGGAATTTGCTCGCGCGCGGGGGAATCCCTCATCATTGTAGCAACCGCATGCGGAACGCCCGCCGCCCCGCCCGTCTTCTGCTGGAATGGTATGCCACGGCCAGGCGCGAGTTGCCCTGGCGGCGCACGCGCGACCCGTGGCGCGTGCTCGTCTCGGAAGTCATGCTCCAGCAGACGCGCGTGACCGCCGTACTGCCCTACTATGAGCGCTTTCTGGCCCGCTTTCCCACACCGGAGAGCCTGGCTGCCGCCCCGGAAGAGGAGTTACTGGCGCTGTGGGCGGGGCTCGGTTACTACGCCCGCGCGCGCAATCTGCGCCGCGCCGCCGAGGCGTTGGCAGCTTTGGGGCGCTACCCGGATACGGCAGCGGAATGGCGGCGGCTGCCAGGCATCGGGGACTATACGGCTGCCGCCGTGGCTTCCATCTGTTTTCACGAGCCCTGTGCCGTGCTCGATGGCAACGTCGCCCGCGTGATGGCGCGATATTCGGCGGAACCGGGCGATATCGATTCGCCAGCCGTCCGGCTCCGGCTCAAAGAGCTCGCCCAATCGCTTCTCGATCCGCAGCGCCCCGGCGACTTCAACCAGGCTCTGATGGAGCTGGGCGCCACACTGTGCCTGCCCCGGCAACCGAAGTGCCTGCTATGCCCCTGGCGCGAGCTTTGCCAGGCTCACGCCCGCGGGCTTGCCGGCGAGATTCCGGTGCGGCGCCGCCGCCGGGACCCGGTTCAGGAGCAGCTTCGGCTCGCTGTCATCCTCCACAACGGGAGCGTGTTGCTGAAGAAGCGCGACGGCAAGGCTGCCCGGCTGGCGGGCTTCTGGGAGCTGCCGCCGCTCGAGGATCTGCCCCCGGTGAAGAACCTCAAGCGCCTGGGCAATTTCCGGCATTCGATCACGCGGCATGATTACACGGTGGAGGTGTGGCTGGGCCGCCTGAGCCGCGCCCCTGCCGGCTGGCGGTGGCATGATCTGAAGACGCTGACAGCGCTGCCGCTGGCTTCCATGACCCGCAAGGCTCTGGCGCTGTTGCCGGAAGAGCTATAACCAACCGGCAATCCGGGATATCGACAACCGCATCCCGCCGCCTTAGCATCAGATTGGATGCGGTGGCGCTTCCCCGGCGCCCTGCTCGTGCTCGCGGCCTGCGCCGTCATGGCCGCGCCTCCGGACGAGCGGCGGGCAATCGCCTACAGCAGCAATTCCATCTATGTCCTCGGCAGCGGCGCAGCCGGAGAGCTGGCGCCCAACACGCTGGCGGTGATCTTTGGAGAGAACCTGAGCAACGGGGTGGCGTCGCGCGCCGATGTGGCCCCGAACGCGGTTCAGCTGCCCACGCTTTTGCCGGGCACAGGCGTCACGGTGCGGGTGAACGGGATCCTGGCGGCCATCGAGTATGCCTCGCCCGAAGCGGTGGTTTTCGTCGTGCCGCCGGAGCTGCTTCCCGGCGCAGCGACCGTGGTCTTGACCAGGAATGCGCTGCTGGGGCCGGCGGCACGCGTGAAGCTGAAGGAAGCGGCGCCGGCGCTGCTGCCTCTGGAGGAGGCGTGGGTGCTGGCCCGTCACGCCGCAACCGACGAGTGGTGCCTGGCGGACCGTCCGCTGCATCCGGGGGATGAGGTCATCCTTTACGGCACCGGCTGGGGGCCGGCCCTGCGGCGCCCGGTCAACCTTCAACCGGCCGCGCGCCCGAACGAGTTAAAGGCGCGCGACTCGATGCGGATCTACCTGGATGGCATCGAGCTGCCTGCCGGCCACATTGTTTACGCGGGGCTCAGCGTGGGGGCGGCCGGGATTTACGAGGTCCGGCTCCGGCTGCCGGAGTGGACCGGGGCGGACCCGGAAGTCCGCATCGCCATCGGCGAGGAGGTCACGCAGGCGGGGATCCGTCTGCACGTGGCCCCGTCTGGGGCGCAACCGGCCGAGGAGCGGCTGCGTTCCACCTATTGACGGGCGCCGAGCCGCTTGGCGCGCGCCCGCACCGGGTTTAGCCTAAGAGGGAGGGAAACCACGTGAAACCCATTGCCCTTTGCATCGAGGTGCTGGCTTTGCTGGCTGTGGCAGCGCCGGCGCAATGGCCGGAGGCCAAGCCCGAAGGCCAGCCCTCTGTTCCCGCCGCAGAGGAGCGCGTCTACACGGTGCCGGAAGGCACGAAGATCCCGCTGCAGCTGATCAACAGCGTGAGCACGAAGACGGCCGCCATCGGCGACCGCGTGTACCTGCAGACCGCGTTTCCCGTGCTCTCCGGCGGACGGATCGTGATCCCTCCCGGCTCCTACGTGACGGGCACGGTGACGCAAGTGAAACGCGGCGGGCGCGTGAAGGGCCGCGCCGAGCTGTATGTGCGCTTTGACGCACTGACCCTGCCCAACGGGGTGACGAGAGACTTCCGCGCTGCGGTGCATACGCTGGACGCCTCCAACCCCGGCCGCGTGGACCGGACCGAGGGCAAGGTGGAAGGGGAGACCAACAAGAGCGGCGACGCGGTGAAGGTGGGCGAGGCCGCCGGGTGGGGCACCATGGTTGGCGGGGTGGCCACGCGCACGGGCAAGGGCGCGGGCATCGGCGCCGCGGCAGGGGCCGCCGCCGGGCTGGTGGGGGTCATGCTGACGCGGGGCCCGGACGCGATGCTGGAGCGCGGCTCGACAGTGGAGATGATCCTGGACCGTACGCTGAAGTTCGAGGAGCCGGAACTGGAAGGGTTGCCCCCTGCGGCGGGCAGGCCGGCCGTCGTGCCTCCGGGCCGCGACAGCCAGAAGCAGGACCCGCGATTGTCGCGCCGCCCCTGGCCCGGACAGTGAGTCTGACGGCGGGTCAGGCCGGGCCGGAAAGAACGTTCGCAACCAGTTTCAGGAGCGCTTCCATCTGGATCGGCTTGGGGAGGGTGCCGTGCGCCCCGAGGTAGGCGGCAATGCGAAGATAGTCGCCTCCGAAGGCCCCGCTCATGGCGATGACTTTCAGGTCCGGGTACTCCTGCCGTAGGGCCTTGATGGTCTCGATCCCTTCCTGCTCGGGCATCACGAGATCGGTGAGGATCAGGTCCGCGCCCTCCACACGAAGAGCCCGCATGGCTTCCTTGCCGTTTTCGGCGACACTGACCGAATAGCCGGCCATCTCCAGCATGCTCTTGAGCACGTCGCGCACGCCGGCGTCGTCGTCTACCACCAGGATGCGCTTCTTGGGGGTCTCCTCCACAGCTGAATTCCCTTGACTCAGTTTAGTGAGGAAGACTCCCGAAAGGAATCCCCTGATTCACGGAATTTGCCGGTCGTCCTTTCCGGCTTCGCCTTATTCCTGCTGCGCCTGCCGGGCGAGCCTCTCCAGCGCTTCGATTTCCCGGCCGGCATCGGCAAACCGGCCCTGCCCCATCAGTTCCCGGTAACGCTGCAGCCGCCGGGAGATTTCTTCGAGGATCTGGCGCCGTTCGTCGGGCTTCGCAGAAGGCGCGGGCACCGCCGTTGGGGTTTCCGCGGTCTTCGCCGCAGGGGCGGCCTGGCCGGTCAACTGGGCCAGTGCGTCTTCATAGGTATCGGCATAGATGAGCCGGTTGCCCATGGCCGCGACCACCTTTTTCAGCTGCGGCATGCGGGCTTCGGCGGCCTGGATGTAGATGGGCTCGATGTAGACGAGCGTGTTTTCGACCGGCAGCACGAGCATCTGCCCGCGCAGCACCTGGGAGCCTTGCTGGTTCCAGAGCGTGAGATCCTTGCTGATGTTCTGGTCCTGGTTGATCCTGGCCTCGATCTGCATGGGGCCGAAGATGAGCTGTTGCTTGGAGAGCTGGAGGAACCGCAACTCGCCGAGGGAATCGCCGTCGCAGCGCGCCACCATGAGTCCGATGAGGTTGTCCTTGTTGCGCGGCGTGAATGTGGTCATCAGCAGGAACTCCGGCTCGTCGCTGCCGGGCAGAGCCGCGACGATGTAGGTGGGCGTCACCGGCTGCGGGCGTCCGCCGGGGCTGTTCATGTTGCGGGCGAGATCCCAGACGTCTTCCTTGTTGTAAAAGGCCTCCGGATCGGTCATGTGGTAGGTGCGGTAGATTTCGGCTTGCACCCGGAAGATGGTTTCCGGGTAGCGGGCATGGGCGCGCAGGCCGGGGGGCATGTCGCTCGCCGGATGGAACAGGCGCGGGAAGAGCTTGCGGTAGGAGGCGAGGATGGGATCTTCCTCGTCGAAGACGTAGATGCGGACGGTGCCGTCGTAGGCGTCGACGGTGGCCTTCACCGGGTTGCGGATGTAGTTCAGCAGCCCGGCGCCCTCAAGCCGCAGGAAGCGCGAGTAGGGGTGGCCGGCGCTGGCGGTGTAGCCGTCCACGATCCACACAAGCCGCCCGTCTTCGGTGATGACGAGATAGGGGTCCTGGTCCCACAAGAGGAATTCGGCCAGAGCCTGGAGCCGCTCGCGCACCTTGCGGCGGATGATCATGCGGCTCTCGGGCGTGATGTAGGAGGTGAGGACGATGTTCCAGTCGCCGTATTGGAGGGCGGCGGCGAAGCGCAGCGGCATGGAGGAGATGGGGAAGCCGCCACGTCCGGCGTAACGGGTCTCCACGTTGCCCGAGCCCGACGGGTAGTCGAACTCCGGCTGTTTGGTGTGCACGAAGACGGGCTCGTGGGAGACCTCTCCGAAGTAGATCTCCGGACGCGTGAGGCGCAGCGATTTCGTCTTCACCGCGGGCGGGGCGTCCTGGATGAGAAGGTAAGGCAGGCCGTCCTGCGTGATGCGCGCCGCTTCCGCGGCCACCATGCCGTAGCCGTGGGTGTAGACGAAGTGGGGGTTGATCCAGCGCGCCCGGGCGTCGGCCGGCAGCTGGCCGACGTCGATCTCGCGGGGCGTGATGAGGATCTGGCGGAGCTGGCCGTCGATGAGGTAGCGGTCGACGTCGGAGTCGTGGAAGACGTAATAGGGCCGCAGGGCCTGGATCTGCGTCACGGTGTCGTGGAAGGCGCGCCAGTCCCAGAGACGCACGTTGTCGAACAGGGCGCGGTGGCGGGCGCGGTCGAGGGGGGCCTCCAACTGTGCGGGGAAGTCCACCTCCACGGTCCTGCGGTCCAGCCTGTAGGCGGCGCGGGTGGCGGCGATGTGGCGCTGGATGTAGGGCCGCTGAATGGTGATCTCGCTGGGCCGCACATAGAGTGAGCTGAACAGCGGCGGGATGACGGCGCCGGCGACGAGAGCCGCGGGAAAGACAAGCGCCCATTTCCAGCGGCCCAACAGAAAGGCCGCCGCAGCGGCGAGAGCGGCGAGGCTCTTGACAACGATGAGCGGCAGGCTGACGTTTTCCGCAGTCCAGTCGACGCCCACCAGCGAGCCGTGGTCTTCGAACAGCAGGTCGTAGCGGCCGAGGAGGATCGACACCGCCCAGGCGGCGAGGAACAGCGCCGCCGCGGCGCGCAGGAAGCGCGAATCGAAAGAACCGCGCAGGTCGCTCAGGTCGACGTCGTAGCGGAAGCCTGTCTCTTCGGCCCAGGAGACGCGGTTTCTGAGTTCCCAGAAGCGCGCGGCAGCCCAGAAGAGGAGCCCGGCGACGAACGTCACGGCCAGCACGAAGCGCAGCAGCACACGGTAGAACGGCAGGTCGAAGAAGTAGAAGCTGAGGGGATTGCCGAAGACGGGATCCGTCCAGCCGGCGGAGGCGCCGCGGCTTCCGGCCCAGCGGACGATGGTCCAGGAGTCGATGGTCGCCGAAGCAACCAGGGCCGCAAACAGGAGAATTGCGAGGGTGGAGAGACGCGCATACAAGGGATGTTCGCGCAGCCCTGTGCCGGCGTGCTTCATGCCGCGGGCGTGTGCCACCCAGAAGACGGCGAAGGCGGCGACGGTTCCCAAGGATGCGGGGATGAGGTTGTAGGAGAGCATCTGGAGCCATGTCTCCACCTGCTGCATCTCTTTCCACCACTGGTATTCGATGGCCATTCCCGCCAGCCAACGGGCGCTGAACAGCACGAGAACCAGAAGGATCAGAATTGTTGCGCGGGCCATGATTTTCCCCTCGCTTCAGTGTATGCTGCGCGGTGGACGAGCAAATGGCGTGAGTGGGAGGGGGACAGACACCTCTGTCCACGTCCGGGCCGGACGTGAAGGATTGCGATGGTTCGGGGCCTGACAGAGGCATCAGTCCCCTTCCCGGGCTGACCGGAACTGTTCGAAGGGAGAAGATCGCACCATGACCCGCAGAGAATTCGCCGCCTCGCCGCTGGTTGCGGCGTTGTCGAATGCGCCCGGCTCGCGGCTGGCTGAGCCAATGCGATGGCTTCAGCTGGCCTTTGTGGAGGACGACCCCGGGCGCTATGACATGAAGTTCTGGCTCGGCTACATCCGGCGCGTTCGCGCGCAAGGCGTCTGCCTGTCGGCGGGCGGATGCGTGGCCTTCTATCCGACGCGGATCCCGCTGCACTACAAGTCGCGGTTCATGAAAGAGGGGCAGGACCCGTTCGGCGAACTGGCGGCCGAGTGCCGCAAGATGGGGCTGGCGATCCTGGCGCGCGTGGATCCCCACGCTGCGCACGACGACGTCTTTCAGGCGCACCCGGACTGGATCGCCCGGGATGCAGAGGGCCGCCCGCGCCGCCACTGGGCGATGCCGGACTACTGGGTGACGTGCGGGCTGGGCCCGTACAACTTCGAGTTCATGCGCGAGGTGGTGCGCGAAATTGCGGAGCTCTACGACATCGACGGGATCTTTGCCAACCGCTGGTCCGGCTCCGGGATGTGCTGGTGCGATCACTGCCGGCGCAACTTCCGCGCGTTTGCGGGGCGCGACCTGCCGCGCACGGGGGACCGCTCCGACCCCGCCTGGACCGCGTGGCGCGAGTTTTCCAATCAGCGGCTGTTCGAGCTGTGGGACGCACTGGACGCGGCGGTGGGCTCGGCGAGGCCGCAGGCGGCGTTCATTCCGAATACGGGCGGCGGCGCGAACGCGGAGCTGGACATGAAGCGCGCGGGCGAGCGCGCTCCCTTTCTGGTGGCCGACCGGCAGGCGCGCTATGGGGTGCAACTGGCGTGGGCCAACGGGAAGAACGCGCGCGAGTACCGCGCCGCGCTCGGCGGCAAGCCCGTGGCGGGGATCATTTCCGTGGGGCTCGAGGCGCCCTACCGCTGGAAGGACTCCGTACAGCAGCCGGCGGAGATCCAGCTGTGGGCGGCCGACGGCATGGCCCACGGAATGAGGCCGTGGATCACGAAGTTCAACGCCAAGCCGCTGGACATGCGGTGGCTGCGGCCCGTGGAGGAGCTGTTTGCCTGGCATGCGCGGCACGAGCGCTACTTCCGCAACGAGGCCAACCTCGCGCGCGCCGCAATCGTGTACTCGCAGCAGACGGCGCTGCGCGTGGCCGCAGACGCCGACGATTTCATCCGCGGCGCCTTCCATGCGCTGATCGAGGCGCGCATCCCGTTCGAGATGGCGCACGACGGCATGCTGGACGCGGAGCACGTGCGGGGCTATCGCGCGCTGATCCTGCCCAACATCGCGGCGCTGTCCGAGGCGCAGTGCGCGCAGTTGCGGGCGTTCGTGGAAGGCGGCGGAGGGCTGGTGGCAACGCACGAGACTTCGCTGTATGACGAGAGCGGGCGGCGGCGCCCGGACTTCGGGCTGGCGGAACTGTTCGGATGCTCCCGGGCGGGACGCACGATTCAGCGGCAGCAGAACGCGTACATCGACATCCGGGACCGCGAGCACCCGCTGCTGGAGGGGCTGCGCGACGCGGGGCGCTTCATCCACGGCGTGCGCCGCGTGGAGATCGAACCGCGCTCGCGGGAGTTGCCGCCATTGACCACCATGCCGTCCTACCCGGATCTGCCGATGGAAGAGGTCTACGTCCGCCAGCCGCCCACGAATATTCCGGCTGTGGTGTGCCGCACGTATGGCAAGGGCCGCGTGGTGTATTTTCCGTGGGATATCGACCGGACGTTCTGGGAGGTGATGTGTCCCGATCACGGCCGCCTGCTGGCCAACGCGGTGCGGTGGGCGCTGAATGAAGAACCGGTGCTCACGGTGGAAGGGCCGGGGCTGGTGGACGCAGCCGTGTGGCGGCAAGCGTCGTCCGTGACCGTGCATCTGGTGAATCTGACCAACCCATACGCGATGAAGGGACCGATTCGCGAGCACATTCCGCTGCCGCCGCAGAGGCTGCGGCTGCGCGTGGCGCGGCGCCCGCGGCGCGCGCGATGGCTGTGGACGGGCCGGGAAGCCGCGTTCCAGTACCGCGATGGCTGGCTGGAGACGCATACGCCGGCGATTGCGCTGTACGAGGTGCTGGCGCTGGACGATTGACGCAAGGCGCGTGGTGACGGCGGTTTCTGGCAGAATGGCCGTGCGATGGAACTTGGGCTTGGGCTGATCGAAATTGGAAGACCGTGGGGCGCAGGGTGGAACGGACTGCCTTCGGAGGAGCAGGTGGAGCGGTTGCTCGAGACGGCGGTGGAGGAGGGGGTGCTGTTCTGGGACACGGCGTCCTCGTACGGCTCAAGCGAGGAGCGCGTGGGGCAGTTTCTGAGAGCGAGAGCGGAGGCGGCGGCGCGGGTGACGGTGGCGACGAAGTTCGGCGACGTGTGGGCGCCGGGCATGGAGGAGTCGTACGCAGACCACTCGATTGAAGGGCTGATGCGGAGTCTGGACCGTTCGATGGCGCTGCTGCCGCGGATCGATCTGCTCCAGGTGCACCGGGCGACGGAGGAAGCGCTGCGGCGCGAGGATGTCTACCGGGCGCTCGAAGAGGCGCGGCGGAGAGGAATCCCGAAGTTCGGCGCGAGCGTGAAGACAGTGGAGGCGGCGCGGATCGCGATCGAGTCGGGCTGGTTCGAATGGCTGCAGATTCCGTTCAATCCGCTGCGGCGGGAGATGGCGCCGGTGTTCGGAATGGCTCGGGAGCACGGGCTGAGGCTGCTGGTGAACCGGCCCTTCGCGGAAGGAAGGCTGTTGTGCAACGAAGCGGGCGAGCCGGTGGAGGGCGAGGAGGCGCGGCGGCGGGCGTTCGCGTTTCTGCGCGAAACGCCCATTGACGGGCACGTGCTCGTCGGGACCAAATCCGCGGAGCACCTGCGCGACAACGTGCGGCTGTGGCGCGAGTTCGTCAGGAGCTGAGAGCGCGAATGCGGGCGGCTTCCGCGGCGATGGCTTCGGCCATTTGCATGGTGGTGGCGCTGCCGCCCATGTCGTAGGTGCGGACCTCGCCGCGGCGGATCACCTCTTCCACGGCTTGGTGGATGGCGGCTTCGATCTCCTTTTCGCCGGTCCATCCGGCCATCATGGCGGCGGCGAGGATCGAAGCAATGGGGTTGACCTTGTTGAGCCCGGCGTATTTGGGCGCCGAGCCGTGGGTGGGCTCGAAGACGGCGTAAGACTCGCCGATGTTGCCGCTGTAGGCGAAACCCATGCCGCCGACCAGCTGGGCGCAGAGGTCGGAGAGAATGTCGCCGAAGAGGTTGGTGGTGACGATGACGTCGTAGTTGCAAGGGTTCTTGAGGAGCCACATGCAGATGGCGTCGACGTTGGCGGTGTCGAACTCGATGTCGGGGTAGGCGGCGGCGACCTCTGTGGCCTGTTCGAGGAAAAGGCCGCAGGTGGCGCGCAGGACGTTGGCCTTGTGGACGGCGGTGACCTTGCGGCGGCCGTTGCGGCGGGCGAATTCGAATGCGGCCTTCACGATCCGGTAAGAGGCTTTGGCGGTGATCGAGCGGATCGATATGGCGGCATCGCGAGGGATGCGACCCATCGCCTTTTCGGCATAGAAAGACTCAGGCACCTGGGGGAACTCGACGCCGATGTACATGCCTTCGGTGTTTTCGCGGAAAACGACGACGTCGATTCCCTCGCGGTAGTTGAGCGGATTGCCGGGCAGGGCGCGGCATGGACGCTGGCAGATATAGAGGTCGAGCAACTGCCGCATGCGGACGATGGGGCTGCGGTAGGTGAGGCCGCGGCCCTGGAGTTCGGGGGCGAGTTCGCGCGCGGCGTCGGCGGCGGGTTTGGAAGTGATGGCGCCGAAGAAGGCGCACTCGGTGCGCCCGAGCAGGTCGAGTGTGCGCTGCGGCAGGGCGTCGCCTTCGGTGACCCAGAAGTGCCAACCGATGTCGCCCTGGTGATAGTCAGCCTCGAAGCCGGCAGCGTCGAGGACGAGACGGGCGGCGGCGGCGACTTCGACGCCGATGCCGTCCCCGGGAAGCCATGCGATACGGTGCCTGGACATAGTGGGTACGCTCCTGAAGGTCAGCCTGCTGCGGGCGCCGCGTACTTCGCCTTGAGATAAGGGATCAAGCCGCCGGCACGGATCAACTCGATGGCGCGGGGGTCGAGCGGGGCGGCGGCGACGGTGATGTTGCGCGAGAGGTTGTGGATCTCGCCCGCGACGAGATTGACTTCGAGTTCGTCTCCTTCGCGGCATTCGATGGCGGCAGTGGGGCTGATGATGGCGGGCAAGCCCAGATTGATGGCATTGCGGAAGAAGATGCGCGCGAAGCTGGCGGCGATGACGGCGCCGCAGCCGGAGAACTTCAGGGCTGCGGCAGCCTGCTCGCGGCTCGATCCGCAACCGAAGTTGGCGGCGGCGGCGATGAAATCGCCGGGCCGGATGCGGGAGCGGATTTCGGGATAGGCGAGTTCGAAGAGGTGTTCGGCGGTCTTCTCGCGGTCGGTGATGTTCAGGTAGCGGCCGGGGTAGATGACGTCGGTGTCGATGTTGGGGCCGAGCACTGCGGCGACGCGGCCGCGAAGGACGGCGGAGGCGTCAGACATGGGCGTTCTCCTTTGCCATGACGATTTCCGGGTGGATGATGCGCCCGGCGACGGCCGAGGCGGCGACAACGGCGGGGCTGGCGAGGTAAACGAATGAGTCCTTGCTGCCCATGCGGCCGATGAAGTTGCGGTTGGTGGAAGAGATGCAAATTTCACCGGCGGCGAGAATGCCTTGGTGGACGCCGACGCAGGGGCCGCAGCCGGGCGGATTGACGATGGCGCCCGCTTCAATGAGCTTCTCGAGATAGCCGAGGCGCATGGCGTCGAGATAGACACGCTGGGAGGCGGGGATGATAATGAGGCGGGTCTGCGGGTGCACGCGGCGTCCGGCGAGGATTGTGGCTGCAACCTCAAGGTCCTCGAGTCTGCCGTTGGTGCAGGAGCCGAGCACAGCCTGGTGGACGGGCACATCGGCGAGGGCGGAGACGGGGCGGACGTTGTCGACCGAGTGCGGGCAGGCGACCTGGGGCTCGGGAATGTCGTAGTCGAGATTGACGTGCAGCGTCTGCTCGTATTCGGCTTCGGGATCAGGCCCGATCTCCAGGACGGGCGTGAAGGCAACCTTGGCGCCCATTTCCATGGAAAGGTTGCAAAGGACCATGCGGGAGGCGAGGGTCATGCGACGGATGGCGCTGCCATCGAACTCGACCGCGCGGTAGTCAGCGCCTGCGGCGCCGAGCCTGCCGATGATCCAGAGGATGAGATCCTTGGCCGAGACCCAGGGAGCGAAGGCGCCTTCCACCTCGATGCGGATGGTGGAAGGGACTTTGAACCAGAGCTTTCCTTCCGCCCAGACGCCGGCCATTTCGGTGGCTCCGATGCCGGTGGCGAATGCGCCGAAGGCGCCGTGGGTGGTGGTGTGGGAGTCGGTTCCGACGACGACCATGCCGGGCTGGACGTGGCCGTTTTCGGCGAGGACCTGGTGGCAGATGCCGCCGCGGCCGACGTCGTAGAAATGGCGGATGCCCTGCTGCTGGACGAACTCGCGGAGGGCTTTATGGGTGGCTGCGGTCTTTTCGCTTTCGGCGGGGATGCGGTGGTCGAAGATGATGACGATCTTTTCGGGGTCCCGGACGCGGGGGACGCCGATTTCGAGGAACGCCTTGCGGACGAGGTCGGCGTTTTCGTGGCTCATGGCGAGATCGACGTCAGCGACGACGATCTCGTGGGGTTCGACGCGGGAGCGCCGGGAGGCGCGGGCGAGGATCTTCTCGGCGAGTGTCATGAGAGGGGGACCTCCTCAGGAAGCGCTGGAGCGCCGGGGCAGGTACTTGTTTTCGAGCTCGCGGTATTCGGGCAAGCCGACGAAGCTCGTGTAGTCGCGGAACGAGGAGAGGCGGTGGACCTCGCCGGCGAGGATGCCGGTGGGGGAGTTGCGCAGATCGCAGAAGAAATCCGTGAGGGCGCGGTGCATGACCATGATGGAGGCGACAGGGATGGAGACGCGGGCGACGCCGAGCGCGGCGAGTTCGGGGATGGGGATGAGCTCGGTCTTGACGCCGGTGACGGCGTCCATGAGGTTGACCGAGAGCAGGCCGCGGATTTCTCGGGCGGCGCGCTCGATGTCGGCGCGGGTGCCGATGCCGTCGATGAAGGCCATGTCGGCGCCGGCTTCAAGATAGAGGTTGGCGCGGCGGATGGCTTCCTCGAGGCCGAGGACTGCATAGGCGTCGGTTCGGGCGTTGATGACGAGGTCGCGCCCGCAGCGGGCGCGGACGTCGGCCATGGCGCGCACCTTGCCAGCCATTTCTTCCGCGCTGATGACCTGCTTGCCCTCCATGTGGCCGCAGCGCTTGGGGAAGACCTGGTCCTCGATGTTGACGCCGGCGGCGCCCATTTCGATGAGGCGTTCGGTGATGCGGGCGGCGTTGAGGGCGTTGCCGCCGCCTGTGTCGATATCGGCCATGACGGGGATCTTCACGGCACGGCAGACATTGGCGGTGATGTCGAGGATGTCTTTCATCTCGACGAGACCGACATCGGGAAGGGCGAGCCACGAGCCGGCGAGACCGAAGCCGGAGAGCTGCACGGCTTCGAAGCCCGCGGATTCGACGATGCGCGCGCTGAGGGCGTCATGGCAGCCGGGGACGACAAGCGCCTGACGGCGTTCCAGAGCCGCGCGAAGACGGGACGCACGATCTGACATGGATATGATGGCTCCTCCCCTCAGCATACTCCCGGCGGAGGCCGAATTCAGAGCGTCACGTCTGAAATAGAAGATTCAGGCCGAGGGCGAGTCCCCCTCGGGCGGGGCGCCGAGTTCGGCGCGGAGGTGATCGAGCAGGATGGCGGCGGCCTTCTGGGAGGCGGCCTTCTTGGAGCTGGCCTGGGCGGCGGCGGCATGGCCCGGGCCGAGGCGGACCTCGACGGTGAAGAGCTTGGCGTGCTCGGGGCCGGACTGTGAGATGAGCGAGTAGCGGGGCAGGGGGAGCTTTCGGGCCTGGGCGAGTTCCTGGAGAGCGTTTTTTGGATCGACAGGAACAGCGGAGGCCGAGGTCTGAGCGGCGTCGATGGCGGGCCAGAGGAGGCGTTCAAGAAGGCTGCGGCAGACGGCGAGGCCGCGGACTTTGCCGGCGTCGAGGTAGATGGCGGCGAGGAGGGCCTCGAAGGCATCGGCGAGAAGGGCCTTCTTGTTGCGGCCGCCGCTGCGCTCTTCGCCTTTGCCGAGGACGAGGAAGCGGCCAAGCCCGAGCGTGGCGGCGACGCTGTGGAGGCGGGAGGCGCTGACGAGGTGGGCCTTGAGGCGCGAAAGATCGCCTTCGCGGCCGTTGGGGCAGAGGTGGAAGACGAACTCGGAGGCGAGGAAGCCGAGGATGGAGTCCCCGAGGAATTCGAGCAGCTCGTTATGAGGCGTGCCGGCGGCGGATTCGGCGCGGACGGACTTGTGGGTGAGCGCGCGGAGGAGCAGGTCCCGGTCACGGAACCGGTAGCCGAGCAGGGACTCCAGCTCCTCCGGCGGCGCAGGCATGACTCGCTTACTTGGCGGCTTCCGCCTTCTTCTTGTTGGCGTCGACCTTGAGCTGAGCGGCGACAGACTTGATCTGTCCGGCGACGTTGGGATCGTTGAGAACCTTGTCGAGCAGGGCGAGAGCTTCGTCCGGCTTTCCGCTCTGGATCTGGCAATTGGCGAGCCGGACCATGAGAGAGGCATCCTGCTGGGAGGCGAGCGACGCGGCGGTGGAAAGCTCGGCGGCGCAGACGTCATACTTCTTGCGCACGAGGGCGGCAAGTCCGAGGGCCTCATGACCCTGGGCGATGAAGTCCTTCCTGGCAGCCTCCCACTGCTCGTCGGTGATATCCGGGCGCGGCTTGGGGGAGGTGTTGATGGTGGCGATGGCTTCCTTGGCGAGCTTTTCGGCGCGGCCGAGCTTTTCCTCGCGATCGAGGTCGAACTCCTTGGTGCGGAGGGCGAGCGCGTTGGCGATCATGAGCTGGGCGGCGTAGAACTTGGGATCGGCCTCGACAGCCTGTTCGGCCCAGACGATGGCGTTTTCGAGGTCGCCCTTCTGCTGATAGGAGAAGGCGCCGATGTAGAAGGCAGTGGCCTTGAAGTCGGTGTCGGCGAACTTGGTGACGAGTTCCTTGGCGGCGGCGATGCGGGCGTCAGGATCCGGGGCCTGGAAGATGGCCTGAACGGCATCGAGTTCTTTCTGGCTCTTGGGCTGAGGGGGTTTCGGGTTGGCGGTTTGCGCGAGGGCGAGGGAGGCCGCCAGAGAAGCGGTGAGAAGGGAGGCAGTCAAGAGACGGGTCATTTCAGGTGTTCCTTGCTTGATGTAAAGAAATCATGGCGCCGGGGGCGGTTTCAACTGCGAGTTGACCTGGTCGAGTTCGGACCGGGCGGCCTTGCGCGCAGCTTCGCTGCCGCCTTCCACGGCGAGGGCGTCCTGGTAGCGGCGCATGGCGAGTTCAGGATCGCGCGCGGCGCGCGCAAGGCGGCCGAGGTAGACGAGGGTCCAGGCGCGTTCAAAGGGTTCCGGGTTGAGCTCGAGCGTGCGCTCGAACCATTGCTGGGCAAGATCGAGTTTTTTCTGTTGGGCGGCGATACGGCCGAGGCCGTAACTGGCGCGCGCCTTGAGCGGAGCAGCGGCATCGGAGGCGTAGACGCGGCGGAAGATTTCGCCTGCGGCCTCGAAATTCCGGGCCTCGTAAAGCTTTTCCGCCTCCTGGAGGTCTTTCTCCGCGGGCGGCAGCGAAGGCTGCGGCGCTTCGACTTTCCTGACGGCGGGGGCGGAGGCGAACTCGATGGCGGCGATGCGCCTGTCTTCGCGGGCGAGATCGATGGATTCGATCATCTTGCGGAAGTAGAGAGCGAAGGACTCTTCCTGCCTTTCGTATTCGGCGAGCGCATCGTAGAAGGCAGCGGCAAGGATGAAGCCCTCGCGCATGGCCTGCTGGACGAGGGCGGGGCCGCGCGAGCGGGCGAGGCGCGCCTCGACGGCGTAGACGGCGCTCTTGGCAGCGAGACGGGTGAAATCGTTCTTGTATTCGTCGGCGAGGAGGGGGGAGCCGAGAGCGAGGTCGGCGAGGGGCTTCTTGGCGTCGAGGGCGGAGGAGTAGCGGATGACGAGCGGATCGATGAGGTGATCGAGATAGGCGTGGCGGATGTCGGCGACGCGGGGGCGCGGGCTGGGCGTGACGATGACGTAGAAGTCGTCGCCGAGGAGCCTGGAGATGACGATGTTGGGGGGCGCGAGCAGTTCGATGAAGATCTGGAAGCGGCGCCCGCGGAGGCCGGAGGTGGGGTTGCGGAGGTAGGCGTTGGCCTCGAGAACGGCCTCGGTCACGGGCTGGTGGTACTGCGCGATGACCTGGTCGAAATACGGCTGGGCGCGGCGGAAGGCTTCGTCGAGTTCGGCTTCGCGGTGGAAGCGGGCAAGCAGCGGAAGGAGCCCTTCGAGAGGAAGGGTTTCCGGCGGCATGAGGTTGGGGTTGAAGCGGGGCTTGAAGTTGGGTGGACCCGTTGTGCTGAGGGCGAGCGTGATGTAGCGGGAGAGTTCGGCGGAAGGGGATTCGGCGCGGCGTTCGGTGATGAAATCGCGGATCATGTCGAGCGAAGGGGGTTTTCGTTCGGCGATCCAGGTGAGGATCTGGCGGCGCAGGGGGTGCGTGTTGGGGGAGTTGAGCCCTTCCTCGTAGCCGGAAGCATTGAGAGCGGCCAGGACGGTGAACAGAGCCGGGGAGGCATCGAGTTCGCCGGCAGGCTGTTGGGCGGGGAGATGTGAAGCGAGCAGGAAGACGGCCATCAGGGGAGCGAGAAAGCGCGCGGGATGGGTCCGGTGCATTGCCGTCTGCTTCCAGTGTAACGGATCGGCTTCCGGCATCTGGCGGCGAGATGGGGCAGGAGGGGTACGGAATGTCAGAAGCGCTAGTACCATCAAAGGGATGCGGGCAGGCGGGATCGTCGTAGAATGGGGAATGCAAAAAAGGCGCGGGGGTAGTGTGCGCCGCCGACGCCGGAGGAGAGGACATGAGACAACGCGGACTGGCAAGGCTGGGGCGGGGAGCGGTGGCAGCGGTTGTGTGGCTGGGTCTGTCGGGCACGGCGAGCGGGCAGTGGGGCGTGGGTGGCATTGGGGGAGTTTTCGGCTCAGACGATCCTGGGGGGATGCCTCCCTCGCGGATTGCGTTCAGGCCTTGGGTCTCGGCCAATGGAAGTTATTCGCAGGTGCTTGGCGCGCAAAGTGTCCCGGGCCTCAGGAGAGATTTTTACGGGTACGGGGCATCGGCCGGCCTGAGCGGCGCGCGGGGGTGGGAACGGACGTCGGTGGCCGGGTTTTACACGGCGAACTACCAGCGGTGGACGGGCGAGGGAGTCAGGGGAGGGGCGAGCCATGTGGGGGGGGTTACAGTGAGCCACAGGGCGACCGGCCGGGTGGGCGTGTTCGCGACGCAATTTGCCGGAAGCAGCCTGGGCGGCTTCGGTTTTGGGGCGCCGGCAGGAATCTTTGGCGGGTTTGGCATTGCGGGATCGGCGCTGCTGCCGAGCGCCGGGCTGCTGGGGACGCCGGTTTCGGATCTGGCCAGCAACGGGTTGGTGGATAACGAACTGTTCAGCTCCAGGGTGCATTTCTACGGCACCTCCGGGGGCGTGAATTTCCGTCCGGGTTTGCGGTGGTCTCTGGGAGGAGGCGCGCATGCGAACTTTGTGCGGAGAAAGGGAGCCGGGTTGCGGGATCTGAATTCGTACGGGGTGTTCGGGCAGGCTGGATACCAGCCTGGGCAAAACACGCAGATCGGGTTCAGTTACGGCTACAGCGAGTTTTCGTATCCGAAGCTGTTTGGGGACAACCGGGCGCAGTTTGCGGGCGTTGGGCTGGAGCACCGGCTCTCGCCACAGACGTCGGTCAGCCTGAGTGGAGGGGTGTTCCGGATGGACACGAAGTTTCTGGGCGCTGTGCAAACCGACCCGGCGATTGCCGCTCTGCTGGGGGTGAGTTCGCAGATTGAGGTGCAAAAGAGATCCTTCTACGGTTGGCAGGGGTCGGCGGCGATTCACCGAAACTGGCGCGAGTGGGGGGTCTCGGCCGGATATACACACGGGCTGAACCCTGGCAATGGAGCGATTCTGGCTTCGAGGCGTGATGCGGTATTCGGTTCGGCTGGCAGGAGCATCGGCAGGTTCAGCATGGGCACCTTCGGGGGTTATTACCGGTGGAGCGGTCTTTTGCAGAACACGACTCTGACGAGCGGATCCGTGGGCGCGAGCACGGGCTTCAGATTGGTGGGAGAACTGCACCTTGGATTCAACGGGGGTTATTCGTATTTCGACACTGCGGGGAGCGCCCGGAGGTGGCAGAGGTTTGTCTCGGCGCATCTGACGTGGTCGCCGAGCGGGGCGGCGTTCCGGTTCTAGGAAATGCCGCGGCTGGGAGGCTGGAGAAGCGGGTAGACGCCGGCGGGGGGACAGACGGCGCCGAGCGTGTCGAAAGGGAATGAGGCTAAAAGGCGGCGGAGCTTGAGGGCCATGGAGTGAAGGCCGAGATAGGTGCGAATGCGGGCGATGGCGCCGGAGGCGAGGCGGGGCTGAGCCGGATCGAATTCCCATGGGTGGGCGTAGATGCAGGCGGGGGCGTTGTGAGTGTTGTTGAGGAGCCGGATGCCTGCGGCTACGTAGGCTGACGGAAGGAGCCGGAGATAGGCTCCGCCGCCGGCGGGGGCGTTGCGGCGCGGGGAGAGCGGGACGGCGGCTGGAGGGACTTCCAGGACTGGCCCTGAGGGGGTGTAAATGCGGTGGGGGAAGACGGGGTGGGAGGGGATGCCGTAGCGGTCGTGGCGGACGGGGTAGATGCTGGAGTCCGTGTCGAAGCCGCATTCGATGAGAATCTCGAGCGCCCAGAGGGAGCGGGATGTGATGGAGAAGCTGGGGGCGCGGTAGGCGCGGGGGCGGACTCCGGCAGCCTGGGCGATGGCGTCGGCGGCGTCGCGGGTGTCTTCACGAAATTCCTGCGGCGTGAGTGAGTAGACGAGGGCGTGGGAGAAGCTGTGGCAGGCGATTTCATGGCCAGCTTCGGCGATGCGGCGGATGAGGGCGGGGTGCCGGGAGGCAACCCAGCCGAGGACGAAGAAGGTGGCGCGGACGCCCGCTTCGGCGAGGAGGTCGAGGACGAGCGAGGTGGCGTATTCGACGCGCGAGGGGAGTGCGTCCCATTGCGAGGCGCGGACGGAGGCACTTACTTCAGTGGGGTGGAAGTAGTCCTCGACGTCGATGGTGAGGATGTTGGTCATGCTCAGAGGCGAAGGATGTGCGGTTCGGTGCGACCCTTCAGGGCGTTGCGCGTGTCAAGGATGAGGGGAGCGGAGCGGACGAGCGCGTCGTAGTCGAAGCGGCGGTGATCGGTGAGGATGACAGCGCAATCGCAAGGGCACTCGAGGGGGAGGCAGTGAAGGGTGGCGGAATCGAGGCGGAGTTCGGGGACGTAGGGATCGGTGTAGGAGACGACGGCGCCGCGCTGGAGGAGGAGGTGGATGACGTCGAGGGCAGGGGATTCGCGGACGTCGTCGATATCGCGCTTGTATGCGACGCCGGCGATGTGGATGCGGGAATTGCGAAGGGGTTTGGCGTGGTCGTTGAGGGCGTCCTGGATGCGGGAGACGACGTAGCGGGGCATATCGCCGTTGATGTGGCCGGCGAGTTCGATGAAGCGGGCCTCGATGCCTGCCTGCTTGGATTTCCAGGAGAGGTAGAAGGGGTCGATCGGTATGCAGTGACCGCCGAGGCCGGGGCCGGGATAGAAAGGCATGAAGCCGAAGGGCTTGGTTGCAGCGGCGTCGATGACCTCCCAGACGTTGATATTCATGCGGTGGCACATGACGGCCAGTTCGTTGACGAGGCCGATGTTGATCATTCGGAAGGTGTTTTCCAGCAGTTTGACCATTTCGGCGACGACGGTGTTACTGACTGGAACGACGGTGTCAAGCGCCATGGAGTAGAAAGCAGCACCAACCTGCGTGCAGGCGGGAGTGATGCCGCCGACGACCTTGGGGATGTTCTTCGTCTGGAAATTTGGATTGCCCGGATCGACGCGTTCAGGAGAGAAGCAGAGGAAAAAGTCGTGGCCGGCCTTGAGGCCGGAGGCTTCGAACATAGGCCGGAGGAGTTCCTCGGTGGTGCCCGGGTAGGTGGTGGATTCGAGGATGACGAGAAGGCCGGGGTGGACATGACCGGCGATCGCCTGTGCGGCGTTGACCACGAAGCTCATGTCGGGGTCTTTGGTTTTCCGCAGCGGCGTGGGGACGGCGATGTTGACGGTGTCGAGCGAGGCGACGGCGGAGAAATCCGTGGTGGCGTGGAGGAAGCCTTGATCGACGAGCGCGCGGACATCGGCCGAGGAGACGTCCTGGACATAGCTGCTGCCGGCATTGATGGCTTCCACTTTATGAGCGGAGACATCAATGCCGGTGACATGGAATCCGGCCTTGGCGAACTCGACGGCAAGGGGGAGGCCGACGTATCCGAGGCCGACGACGCCGACGCGGACCTGGCGGGCGCGGATCTTCTTCAGGAGGGATTCTGCGTGAGGAGGGAGCGGGGCGGATTCCGGCATTTAGGGTCTCCACAGAAGGGATGAAAACTCAGTGTAATCTATCGGCGAAAAGGCGCTCCCGGATGAGCCGGGCGTACAGGGCGGCAAGCCTGGGGCGTTCGAAGCGGACGACCGCATCGCGGTTGGTGTGGAAGGGGACCTCGCCTGAGAGCGCGAGGCGGACAGCCTCGGAGAGAACACCGCGGACAGCCTCGGGATGGTCGTGCGGCACACACCATCCGGCGCCGGTCTCGGCGATGAGGCGGGCGACCTCGCCGTTCTCGGGGGACAGGGCAATGATGGGCTTGCCGGAGGCGAGGTATTCAAAAAGCTTGCCGGGCAGGCTGAACTCGTTGGTCATGGTGAGCAGGAGGTAGTCGGTGTCGGCGATCCACTGGAGGGCCTCCTGTTGTGGGAGGAACCCAAGGATCCGGACGGACGGGCCCCGGGTGGCGAGGAGCCGTTGCTCGGTTTCCGAGATGCGGCCGATGAAGCGGGTTTCGATGCGAGTGCGGATTTCGGGGGGGAGACCGTCGAGAGCCTGGAAGTACCAGGATGGGGAGGCGGTGCGGTAGGCGGTGCCGATGTGGGTGACGATGACCTTGTCTCTGGGGCCCGGGGCTTGCGGACGGGTATCGAAGACAGGCTTGAGAGCGTCGGGGTCGTAGCCGTTGTGGACGAGTGCGAATCGGGAGTCGGGCAGTTCCGGGTAGCGGGAGCGGATTTCGCGAAGAGAGGATGCGGTGACGGCGACGACGAGATCGGAGAGGGTGACGGTTTCGCGTTCGATTTGCCGGGCGCGGCGGCGGATAAATTCGTCGCGGAGGAACTCGAAGTCAGTGAGGTAGAAGCGGAGCCACTCGTCGCGGAAGTCGCTGATGAGGCGGATGGAAGGGAAGGAGCGTTTGAGGGAGTTGCCGATCAGGAAGACGGAGAAGGGGGGGGCGGTGACGAGGACGGCATGAATGCGATGGCGGCGGATGATGCTCTTGGCGGCGCGGATGGCGTTAGGGACCCAGACGACCTGGGGATCCGGAGAAAAGACCCGGCGGGCAGAGCGGGCAAGGAAGGACTTCCAGCCGGAGGCGGGGGCGGAGGACTCCCGGGCATCGGCGGTGTGACGGCCCCCGGAGACGAGATCCCAGAGGCGCTTGCGCGCGTAAAAGGGAAGTTCCGGGGAGAAGGCGCGATGGAGGGTGACGGAGGGTGGCAGGTGGGCGAGCAGGCCCGGATCGCGGGCGGGTGCTCCGGCGTTGCTGGCGGAGAGGACATGGACATCGAAGCCGTGTTGGGGGAGGTATTTGGCGAGGCTGAGGGCGCGCATCACCGTGATGCCGCCGACGGGGGGGAATGCGTATGCGACGAGGAGCAGGCGGATGGGGGACTGGAATTCAGCCGAAGGGACGTCCACGGGGCGCCCCTGCGAATCGGCAGAGCCGGGAATCGACATCTCCTCCGGGGGGCGGCCGCCGGCAAGAGCGGCGGACGCATCCTAGTGGAAGGATAGCACAGCGCGCGAAGCGGGAGCGTGACATGGGGTGGTGAAAATGTTTCCGCTTCATTTTGAGTGAATTCTGTTGTTTGGGGCGGGCGGGGCGGATGGAGGGCGCGTAGGCTCTGTGCGGGCCGCCAGGAAGGCGCGCGGCGGCGATGCAGGAGGGACAGAGAGTGCGGAAGCAGACGGTTAAGACGGCGTGGATGGCACTGATCTGCGCCGGGGCGATGTGGGGCCAAAGCAAGATTCATCTGCCGACGCAGGGCCGCGAGGCGGATTTCAGCGCATATCCGAGGACGAAGCCGGCGCGCGTGGCGGCGGCGTTGCCGGCCAGCTGCACGTCCGGGGAGGCTGTGGTGGTGACCGCCGGGCCGGCGGCGGGCTTCTACGTTTGCAACGAGGCCGGCGCGTGGGTGGCGGCGGCGCCGCACGGTCACCAATTAAGCGAAGTGAGCGGGGTCTCGGGCAAGATGGGAACGGGGACGCTGCTGCAGGCGTTCGGCGGGGGGACGGTGCAGGCGGGCGACTGCGCGCAGTTCGACGAGAACGGGAACCTGGTCTCGGCCAATGCGCCTTGTGGTGCGGGCGCGGAGAACTTCAGCCTGAATTTCACAAGTGCGACGGTACTGAACCTGGATCACAACCTGGAAACGCAAAGCGTGCTGGTGGGCTGCACCGATTCTGCCGGGCAGACAGTGATCCCGGACAGCGTCCGGGTGGTGGATGCAAACCGGGTGACGGTGAGCTTCCTGGTGGCGCAGTCCGGGCGGTGTGTGGTGAACGCGACTGGCGGAGGCGGGAGCAGCGGCGGAGCGGTGAGTTCGGTGTTCGGGCGGACGGGCGCCGTGACGGCGCAGGCGGGCGATTACAGTTTCAGCCAGATTGCGGGGCAGCTGGCGCTGAGCCAGATTGCGCCGTCGGCGTTACAGGGGAACGGACCGAAGATCCAGCTGTTCAGCGGAACCGCGGCGGCGAACGATTGCGCGAAGTTCGACGCCAACGGGAACGTGGTTTCAGCGGGGGCGGCGTGCGGGACCGGGAGCGGCGACGTGAGCGGACCTGTGGGGAGCGCCGACGGCGAGGTGGCGCTTTTTCAGGGGACGAGCGGCAAGACCCTGAAGAGGGCAAGCGGGAGCGGAGTCGTGAGGTTGTCTAACGGGGTGCTGGGGTTTGTGAGTGGCGCGGCGTCGGATTGCGTCCGAGCGGACGGCACGAGCGGCCCGTGCGGGGGCACGATTTATTTCGGGGCGGGACTGGAGGGAAGCGGGACGGCGACGGACCCGGTGCGGATCGCAGCCGGCGGCAGCGTGGCGAGCCAGGCATTTTATTCCGCGAGTCTGAATTTCGGGACGGTGAACGGGGGCGAATGCGTCGAGCAAAACATCCCGGCGCCGGGAGCAGCCCCCGGGGAGACGCTGGCGGGGGGGATGCCGGGCTCCCTGCCGGCAGGCATCGCCGGGATGATGTACAGCGCGGCGGACGCGGTGGTGGTGAGGCTCTGCAATTTCACGGCGGCATCGGTGGCGATACCGGACGGGCTTTCCTACAACGCGAGGGTGGTGAGGGGATTCTAAGGAGGAAGCAGACGTGAGAAGATGGATGAACCTGGCGGCGGTTTCGCTGGCAACAGCAGCGCTGTTGCTGGCGGTGACTGTGAATGGCAACATGCACGTACTGGGCACGTTGACCGCATCGAGCGTGGATTTCGGGTCTGCGCAAGCGACGGCACCGATCCAGAAAGGGAGCAGCCTTCCGGCCGTCTGCGCTGTGGGGCAAGCCTTTTTCAAGACCGACACGGCGCCGGGGCAGAATCTTTACTTGTGCACGGGCCCCGACACATGGACGCCGATCCTGGCAGGGGGAAGCGGGTCCACCGGAATCCCCGATACACGGTATGTCAGCGGCACGATGGACTTCATCGGGGTTCCCTACAACACGAACCCGTGGAGCGAGGGCGGCTTCCTGTTTTCGAGAACCGCCGGATCCACGGCGCTGAACAATCCCGCGCCCACAGGGGCGGACGCACTGGATGCAAGCATCGCCCAGCTGGCGACAACGGGCACCAGCGGCAACGAGGTGCGGTTTTCCGCAGATCTGGGGCAGCTGTCGTCGCCGCAGTACGGGCTCTACAGCCGCACGACAGCGCCCTGGGAGATCCGGGTGCGGTTCCGGCTGCCGGATGCGGGAGACGCCGCCAACAGCCGGCTGTTGCTTGCCTTCGGATCCGGGAGCGGGGATCCTCCCATCAGTACTGGTGTGCGCTATCTGGCGGGAACGGACACGAATCTGATGTTGTATGTCACGGGCAGTGCCAATGTTTGGGGAACACTCGTGGATACAGGCGTAGCCCCGGGAACCGATTGGCACGTCTGGAAGATCAGAAGCGACGGCAGCGCTGCATACCGCTTTTATGTGAGCATAGACCGCGGCACTGAATACAGTGTTTGCGAGTCTGGCTGCACGTTCAATATCGGTGGATCCTATTTTGACCCGTTGCTGAGGAGCCTTCAGGTCTCGATGAAGACGAATGAGGCGGCGGTGAAAAAGCTCCAGCTGGATTACGTTCTTTTTTCTTTGGATCGAGGTCTGGAACGATGAGAAAAATCGTTCTGTTGCTCGCTTGTCTGCCTTTGCTGGCGCTGGACAACAGCATCACGGTTTACGAAGCCTCGGGCGCGGCGCAGACCAACCGGCCATTCACGGTGCTGATGGTTTTCATGCAAGGGGAATTTCCGCAAGGAGTTCACCCGAAGCCGAGAATCCAGGGCCTGGCAGCGCCGGCGTGGCAGGTGGATGTGAAGAGCCGCTGGCCCGACGGCAGCATTCTGTCGGCGTTTGTCAGCTTCAGCATCAGCTTGCCCGCGAACGGCCAAACCACTGTGGATTTTGTGGCGGATCCCAACGCGTGCCACCTCGGGGATCAGCAGACCTGCGAGAACGCCAGTCTGGATCAGAGCGGGATGCTGAACTTTCTTGGCGGCGCATGGAACGCCCAGATCCGCGGGACTGCGAATTCCATTTCGTATCTGACCGACGCCAGGACGATGATCAGCGCGGGGGCTTGGCGTTACTGGCTGCGCGGCCCGGTTGTGACGAGAGTGATCGTGGAAGACATGACTCCTGCGCTGGCCCATGACTTTGGCTGGCGCTGGGATGGATCCGCGTGGCAAGCGCCGACAGATGAGAACCAGAAGGGAATCCACCCGCTTTTCGAACTTTCGTTCTACCCGGGGTGGAACGGCGTCGAGACCGGCTTTATCCTGGAAGCGCCGTGGCGCACGAGATTCATTCAGGCAAACACCGGCGGAGCAAGAGCGGCATTTCAATTCTTCCTGGAGTTCCTGGCTGGCAATCCGGCCACCGTTGTGTACTCCAAGGCAAATTACAATCTGACCAGCAAAGGAGGGGTCTCGTACTGGGCATGGAGCGGAGCTGCACCAGGAAACGTTGTCGTCGACCGGAATCTGCCATATCTCGTTGCGACGAGGGTTCTTCCGCCCTATGACACCAGGATCCAGATCTCGACGAGCAAGATCAACACATATTTGAACCAGTGGCCGGGCAACGTCGGGACCGACGACCAGGGGAGACCGGATCCGCGCAGCTGCGCCTCGAAGAACCCCTGCGCGTACATCAAGACAGACATGCCCGGCACCGGCGACAGCGACAACTTCGGCATCCTTCCGGGGTTCCACATCAGCTACCTCTACGCCATGGGAGACAGCCGGTTCAGCGTGGCAATGCGGCTGCAGGCCTACGAGAGAATGATCCTTGGCAGCGCTGATGCGGCAGTGACGATCCCGATCCACACCCGGGAGAGTTACACAAACATGAGCCCGGCGCTACGAAATTACCTGAACTGGCCGGAAGATCAGTCCACACCGGCCTTTGGGCGAATCTACTCGGTGACGTCGCAATATGACGGCAGGTCATCGATGTATGAAAACACGGGCGCCTATCCGGCGGTGTATGTGTGCTCCAATTGCCCGGCGACCAACCAGCCGTGGATCCCCGACGCCGCCCACTGGCCCTCGCTTTTCAGCGTGCCGTATCTGCTCACAGGGCGGTATGTCTACCTTTCGACGCTGCAGCAGTCAGCGGCCCAGCATTTGGGTGGCGGCCACCCCGGCTACGACCGCCACTACGATTTCGGTCTTACCTATGACGCTAACAACCCCAGGTCATCAGCAAGAGTCATCAAGGAAGTGTATTGGGCGTTCCTGCTGAGCCCTGATTCGCCGGAGAGGAACTATTTCGCTTCAAAACTCCGCAATATCGATGCGTCTTTTGAGGGGGCGTTTGATATCCGCGACGGACTGTATTCCTCGCAGGCGCTGAGCGATTGTCGTGGCGCCAATGTCTGGAACTCAACCAGCACCTTCAACTCGACGCACCCCACGTCGAGGCCGAACGGCCAGCGGAAGGTTTTCACGGCGCTGTGGGATACGTTCACAAACGTCACCTCGGTCACCGTAAACGGACAGGCAAAGACCTTCGGCATATATGGCCAGGACTCCGGCAAGGACTGGTACTGGCTGCCGGGCACCGGGCTGGTGATTCAGGATCCCGCGGCCGAGCCCCTCTCCTCCTCGGACACGCTGGCAGTCAGTTACTCCTACGGGAAGAGTGCGACGCCGTGGTGCAAGGGGTACGCCATGATGGGCAATCTGACGAATCCTCTGGCCCTGTTGGGGCTGGGGCAGTTCTGGGCCGACATGGAGGGGGCCCTGGGCGCGACGGGCAACCCGCCCTGGATGGTGAGCTATCTCTCCATGCACCTTGGCTGGGCGAGGCAAACACGGGCGCTGGCGGTCAATGGTGGTTATCTCTTTGAGAAGAGCGCCGCAAAGCTGGGCAAATTTTACGTGGATGGAATGCTCCACCCGCGCAAGCCCGTGCTGTACTCGGGCGCCTACCGAACGCCCACGAGTGACGGACTTGGACTCATCACCACGTGGGAGAGGTACATCGCCGTGCGGAATCCGCCGGTGGCGCTGACTTCGAGCATCACCGCCGGCGCAACTTCGTTTTCCATCAACTGTAATGTGCAAGCTCCCGGCTGCGTCGGCCTCATGAACGACGCCGTGATCAAGGTTGACGATGAGTACATCCACATCTGCGGGCGCAGCGCTTCCGGATCCACGACGACGCTGACCGTCTGTTCGGGCGGGCGCGGTTACTGGGGCACGAAGGCGGCACCGCACACGACGGCATCCACGATCAATGCAGAATGGCGAGTCCTGGGCGACGGGTTGTCGGGACACTCTTACGCCAATCTGTGGGTGAATGCGCTGGCGCTGTTCCATGATGTGGAGGGCGCCCTGGGGTCCGGATTGGAGGCGTATCAGCGCGCCATCGGCATGGGCGCCGGATTGCAGCTCAGAGCGAATGATGTCAGGTACGCTCTGGTGCCGAGGGTGGAGCCATACCGGCTGAAAGTCATCACGTCGCCGGGCAGGGCGGAAATCCAGTATGACGCGCCATCGCTGGCTGCCTGCCGTTATGCCGTCACCACGGGCTATTTCACGACGTCCGATGACAGCAGCGATACGGCGGACCGCGGTGGACCGCGCACGCGCCGAATCGTTCTGGACGGCCTGGCGCCGGGAGAGTACCGCTACCGGGTCACGTGCGATACGGGGAGACTGATCGGGTCATTCACGGTGGCTCCCGCCCCCTGACGCCGTGAGGGCGGACTGCCTCGGCCCATGTGCTCGCCGCCCGAGGGAGATGCGCGCCCCGGGCGGCATCCGGGCGGAGGAAGGGGCCGAGCTATTTGAGCGCCGGCTTCTCCCTGGGGATGATCCACAGGAAGAACTTGTGGCTGAGGTAGGAATCCTCGCCGTTGTCATCGAGCGAGAATTCCTTGTCCGGCTTCCAGTCGCCCATGTCGAATGTATTGGAGACGACGCGCGTGCCGGGCTTGAGTTCGGCGAGCAGTTTCGGGCGGAGCTTCAGGTTGACGCTGGACAGCAGGAACAAGGTCACGACGGAAGCTTCCCGGATGTCGGCTTCGAACAGATCCTGCTCGATGAACTTCACCAGGTGTTCGACGCCCTCTCTTTTCGCGTTGGCGCGGGCTTCGGCGATGCGCTCGGGGTTGATGTCGATGCCGACGCCGCGGGCGCCGTACTTCTTGGCGGCGGTGATCACGATGCGCCCGTCGCCGCAGCCGAGATCGTAGACCACATCGTTCCTGGTGATCTTGGCGAGCTCGAGCATCGCCTCGACGGCGCGCTCGGTGGTCGGGACAAACGGCACGTCCGGGGTGCGCTTGGCTTTGGGGGTCTGCGCCGGGAGGGTGAGCAGGGCGCAGCACAGGGCCAGCGCGACGCGCCGGGAGATTCGTGAGGTGGATGGCATGGCAGTCGATTCCGTTCCTGAAGAATAGCGCAAGCGGCGGGCGGCAGGTTACGCCTGCCTCAGAGCAGGGACCGCTCGCGGGCGAAGCGAAGCGCCTCGATGGCCGCGCCGCGGGCGCCGGCCGTGTCGCCGTTCGGCATGATGTGGATGGGGATGTCGGCCTGCTCCTCGCGCTGCTCCGGCATGCCGGCGCGGATCTCGGACAGGAACCACTGTTGGAACTCCGGACTGGTCTCGATGGCGCCGCCGCCCACGATCAGGGCGTCGGGATCGAACGTATTCACCATCTCGTCGAAGAACAGCCCGAGCGCGTGCGCCTGCCCGCGGAAGATCTCCCGGCAGAGCGGATCGCCCTTTTCGGCCATGCCGCGCACGAGCTTGGCGGCCTGATGCAGGTTGCCCGTGCGGTAGAGCTCGTGATCAGGAAACTTCGGCTGAAAGTACGGCAGGTAATTGACCTCAATGGCGGTGAGGGAGCACAGCGACTCGAGGTCGCCGGTGCGGCCGCAATTGCAGCGCGGGCGGATGCCCTCGAGAAAAGGGATGCTCTGATACGGGATCAACACATGCCCGAGTTCACCCCCGAAGCCCTTGCGGCCCTTGACCACCGTCTGCCCGAGGATGACGCCGCCACCAAGCCCCGTGCCGATGATTGCAGAGATGGAGGTGGCGCCGGAGTGCGCGCCGAACAGATGGAAGTGGCCCCATAGCGCACCGGCGTTGCCGTCATTGAGGTAAATCACCGGGCGGCTGAGCTTCGACTCCAGACCCGCGCGGATGTCGAAACCCGCCCAATCCGGGTGCACAAAGTTTGTGGACCCGCGGGCGCTGAGCACGCCGTCGGCGCTGGCCGGGCCGGGGGTGTCGAGTCCGACGACGGCCACGTCCTCCATCGAAATGCCGGCCTGCTTCAAGGCGACGTGAAGACCATCCAGGATCTGCTGAAGGCAGACCGCAGGGCCCTCCTTGGATCTGGATGGATACTCGCACAGGGACTCGATCAGAAACTTCTCGTCGCCGGTGAGAAACGTATAGTTAACGGCATTGCCGCCGAGATCAACGCCCGCTGCCAATCGCATGAACGCTCACACTCCTTGCCACGTGAGATGAAATTAACACGATAGCAGGGAGGGCGGTCAGGCGGGAAGGCGGGTTGGATACGAAACCCCTTCTGCCGGCCTCGCAACGGGGCCGGCAGGCAGCCTGCGTGCGTTACAGAGCCTTGGCGAGCTCTTCAGCGAACGCGCTGGGCGGCCCGCTGGGCTTGCGGTGTTTGCGCCCGCCACGCGAGCGCCTCTCCGGCGCGCCCTGCGCAGCGGCGGGAGCGCCCTGCGGCTGCTGGGCACGCGGGGCGGGAGCGCGGCTGCCCTTCGACTTCGGCGGCTGCGCCGGATTGGCGCGCAGCAGCCGGTCTTCGAGGGGAGCACGGTCGAAGCGCTTGATGATGGCGTGCATTTCTTCTTCGTTCGGCGCTTCAATGAAGGCGAACCCCTTCGACTCCTGCGTCTCGGGGTGCCGGATGACTTTGACTGAATCGGCCACCAGGTTTTCCGCAACGAGCCACGCCTTGATGTCGTCGGCGGTGACCCACGGCGGAAGATTACCGAGGAATACGGTTGAACTCATTGAGATGGGAAGCTAGCTCCGTCGGGGATTGGGACTGATTCTCTGGGGGAAGCGCAGTCCACGAGGCATTTTTATCCTAGCACGGGGCGAGAACGGGCGGCAACGGGGCAACCCCTCGAGTTCGCACGGTTCCTTCCGCCGCTCAGCCGCCCGGCTCGACCGTCACGGCGAGTTTCACTGCCGGGTGGCTGCGCAGTTCGGCGAGGATGGGTTCGCCGACGGGAGAGTCGACTTCCACCAGGGCCACCGCCTCCAGCGGGCGCCCCGGCTCGGCGGGCTTTTCCTGCCGGCCCAGCGAGAAGTTGGCGATGTTGATCTGGTTGCGCCCGAGGATGCCGCCGACGTGGCCGATGACTCCGGGCACGTCCTGGTTCCGCATGTAAATCAGGTGTCCGGCGAGAGTGATCTCCACGGGAATGCCGTCGATCGACAGCAGCCGCGGCTTGTCCATGACGACGCCTCCGGTGACGGAGGTGGCTGACGCAGCGGCCACAATCTCCACCTGGATCGAGTCCGTCGCACCGCCGCGCGGCTGGTGCGCTTCGGTCACGCTGAGGCTGCGCTGCGCCGCCAGTTGCATGGAATTGACGAGGTTCGCGCGCGCCGCCAGGCTGCGGCTGAGCACGCCCGCCAGGGCGGCGTTGCGCAGCAGGTTTGTGTTGAGCTCCGCGATGCGCCCGCGGTAGATGATCCTTACCGCCTGCGGGTTGTCGCCGGCAATGAACGCGGCAAAGCGCCCCAGCCGTTCCGCCAGCTCGATATACGGGCTGATGGCGCGGTACTGTTCCGGCGCCACCGCCGGCATGTTGACGGCATTGATGGCCACGCCGTGCAGCAGGTACTCCACCATCTGCTCGACGATGCGGATGCCTACGATCTCCTGCGCCTCCTCGGTGGAGCCGGCGATGTGGGGCGTGGCGATCAGGTTCGGCGCCGCCAGCAAGGGATGGCCCTCGGGCAGAGGCTCCGGCGAGAACACGTCCAGACCGGCGCCCGCTACTTTGCCTGCGGCGAGCGCCTCGGCCAGAGCTTCCTGGTCGATCAGCTCGCCGCGGGCGCAGTTGATGATCCGCACACCGGGCTTCATGCGGGCGATCGTCTGCGCGTTGATCATCCCGCGCGTCTCCGGCGTCAGCCCCACGTGCAGGCTGATGTAGTCGGACTGCGCGATCAGCTCATCCAGCGAAACGAGCTCCGCGCCCAGATCCGCCGCTGTCACCGGGTTCACATAGGGATCCGAAGCCAGCACGCGCATCTCGAACCCCCGCGCGCGCCGCACCACCTCCTGGCCGATATTGCCCAGCCCCACGATGCCGAGCGTCTTGCCGCGCAGCTCGTTGCCGAGAAACTTCTTCTTCTCCCACTTGCCCGCCCGCGTGGACGCGTTGGCTTCCGGGATCATGCGGGCCAGCGCCAGCATCAGCGCCAGCGTGTGCTCGGCCACGCTCACCGCGTTGCCGCCCGGCGTGTTCATCACCAGCACGCCCGCAGCCGTGGCGGCTGACAGGTCCACGTTGTCTACGCCTACGCCCGCGCGCCCGATCACGCGCAGCTTCGGCGCCCTGGCCAGCGTCTCCGCCTTGACCTTCACGGCGCTGCGCACCAGCATCGCCTCACAGTCGCCGAGGTGCTGTTCGTATTCCTTCGGGTTGGACGCGATCACCTCGAAGCCCGGCTGGCGGCGCAAAAGCTCCAGCGCCGCCGGAGACATCGGTTCTGCCACCAGGATTTTCATGACTGCTTCCCGCTGCGGGCCTCCACGTACACCTTCTGCACCGCCGCCACGCCTTGCCCGAATTTCACAGGCAGGCCCTTGTCATGCAGGATCAGCTCCAGCTCGGCGATCACCGCGAACAGGTCCGCGAAGTCGAAGTAGCCGAGGTGCGCAATGCGGAAGATCTTGCCCTTCATCGTCCCCTGCCCGTTGGCGATGATCGAGCCGAACTGGCTGCGGTAAGCCTTCACGATCTCGCCCGAATCCATGCCCGCCGGCGCCTTCACGGCAGTCACGGACGACGACGGCGAGCCGGGCGCGAACAGCTCCAGACCCAGCTCCACCGCCGCCGCGCGCGTCGCCCGTGCCAGCAGTTGCGCGTTCTCCACGAGCTTCGACATCCCGAG
This sequence comes from uncultured Arcobacter sp., assembly GCA_964458495.1. Lineage (GTDB taxonomy): Bacteria > Acidobacteriota > Terriglobia > Bryobacterales > Bryobacteraceae > JANWVO01. Next base: position 14,895 of record CAYWJB010000016.1, on the reverse strand, counting down.
CTGCTTGATGTAGGCCAGCGCCTCGGCCAGCGCCAGGATGTGGCTCACGTTCGGCGTCCAGGCGCTTTCGCCCTTGTCCGCCATTTTCTTCTCCCGTTTCAGGTCGAAGTACATCCGCGGCAGCCGCGCCGTCTCCCCCTGCGCCCACGCCTTCGCGCTCACGCTGATGAACGCCAGTCCCGGCGGGATCATGAAAGCCTTCTGCGAGCCGCCAATCACCACGTCCAGCCCCCAGCCGTCGATGTCCAGCGGCATGGTGCCCAGCCCGGTGATCGCGTCCACGATGCACAGCGCCTGCGTCCGCTTCACGATCTCGCCGATGGCCCGCACGTCATGCGCCGCGCCGGTCGAGGTCTCCGACGCCTGGAAAAACACACCCTTCGCGTCGGGGTTCTCGCGCAGCGCCTGCTCCACGCGCTCCGGGCTCACCACGTCGCCGTATTCGGCATTCAGCACCACGGCGTTCAGCCGGTAGGCCTTGGCCAGATCCACCCATCGCTCGCCGAACTTGCCGGCCGAGAGCACCACCACCCGGTCGCCTTCGCTGAAGAAGTTCGACACCGCCGCCTCCATGGCGCCGGTGCCGGAGCTGACTGTGATCAGCACGTCGTTCTGCGTGCCGTAGACCTCCTTGAGGTCTGCCAGCACGCGCGGGTACAACTGGATGAAGTCCTGCGTCCGGTGATGAATGTCGGACGCCATCATGGCGTGCAGGGCGCGAGGCAGAAGAGGCGTCGGCCCTGGAGTCAGGAGTCGCTGCTTCTTGATATGCATGGCTGTGGGAAAATCAGAGGGAAATAGGTTATTAGGATACCAGAGATGGCCCTTCTCGAACAGCTTCAGAAAGACATGGCCGCAGCGATGAAGGCCCGCGAGGAAGCCCGGCTGGCCACGCTCCGCATGATGAAGGCCGCGCTCATGAAGGAGAAGGTGGACTCGATGAAGCCGCTGGACGAGGCCGCGGAGTTGAAGGTCCTGAACTCGCTCATCAAGCAGCGCCGCGACGCTGCCGAACTCTACCGCCAGGGAGGGCGCCCGGAACTGGCCGAACGCGAGGAGGCCGAGCTGAAACTGATCGAAACCTACATGCCCGCTTCGGCCACAGAAGAGGAAGTTCAGGCTGCCGTCGAAGCCGCACTGGCCGAAACCGGCGCATCAGGACCGAAGCAGATGGGCCAGGTGATCGCCGCCGCCCGCGCCCGCCTCGCCGGCAAACGGATCGACGGCAAGCGGCTCAGCGACCTGGTGAAAGCGCGCCTCGGCTGAACGCCGTGGATCTGGTCCGCCGCTCCCCCTGCACGGCCGCACGCCGCGGCCCCGCCGGCATCGCGCGCATCCTGGAGCAGGCCGCAGCCGAGCATGCCGCAGCCTTGGGCGTGGGGATCGGCGAGCTGCGCAAGTCCGGCCATGCGTGGATGCTCACGCAGCTCGGCCTGCGCGCCCGCCGCTGGCCGGATCCCGGCGAAGCGCTGGAGGTGCTTACTTGGCCCTCCCGCCGGACTGCCGGCGCCCGCGCGTGGCGCGAATTCGAGGTCCTCTCCGGTTCCGGCGAGCCGCTGGTGGAAGCCGCCTCGGTTTGGCTTGTCGTGGATCTCGAACGCCGCCGCCCCGTGCGGCTGCCGCGCCTCCTGTATGCGCTCGATTATCCGGACAAGCATACTTCGGTTCGATTTGCGCCGCTGCCGGAGCCGCCCGCAGACCATCCGCGGGTCTTCCACCTCAAAGTGGAGCCGGAGGACCTCGACATCAACAACCACGTCAACAACGTAACCTGGCTGGAATGGGCGGAGGCCGCCGTGGGCGCGCCGGAGGCTGCCGCAGTCCAGATCGACTTTCTCGAGGAAGCCCGGCTTGGCCAGGAGATCACCCTGCTCACGTGGGAGCGCAAAGAGGCGCCGGAGCGGATTCAGCGGATCACAGGCGGCGGCCGGCTGTTCGCGGGTGTGCAGTGGCGCCACCCCCGTTGATCCGGAAAGGAAAAGGGCGCCGGGCGGAGGAGGAGCAGCCGCCCGGCGCGTCAGTGGAGGAGCGGAGACAAGATCGAAGCCGTCTGCACCGCAGCCGCTCTAGTTGTAATAGGCTGCGTTCTTTTCCGCGAAGTGCGCCAGTTCGGCGGGCAGTTCGTCCAGGATGTAAATCGAATTCGTGGGGCACACCGGCACGCAGGCGCCGCAATCGATGCATTCGGTGGGATGGATGTAAAGCTGCGGCACTTCCTCGTAGCCGGGCTCATCAGGCGTCGGGTGGATGCAGTTCACCGGACATGCCTCGATGCAGTGGTTGTCCTTGGTGCAGGTGTCGACAATAACGTAGGCCATGGTTGGTTGGGCTCCGCCAGGATCGGAGCAACTGACATGCCAAACCGCGCCATGCCCAAACCTCCCGTTTTTCAACAAACCGCCCACCACCACCCGCCGGAGGGGATTCCCGTTTTGGGGCATTTCGCGCACTAGCGGAAACTGCCCCGAAACGGGTATGATCTAGGGCGATTCTCCGGAGTACGGAACATGGCCAACCAGCACAAACCTTTCGTCCCCGTCGACATGAAGATGTCCGAGTTCACGATCCGCGCGGTTCTGCTCGGTCTTGTGATGACCGTGATCCTCGGCGCCGCCAACGCCTACCTCGGTTTGCGCGCCGGGCAAACCATTGCCGCCACTTACCCGGCGGCGGTCATCAGCATGGCGGTCCTGCGCCTGTTCCGGGGCTCCATCCTCGAAGAAAACATGGCGCGCACGGTGGGCAGCATCGGCGAGAGCGTCGCTGCCGGCGCAATCTTCACCATCCCCGCCTTCGTCATCGTCGGCGCATGGACCCGCTTCGACTCCTTCGAAGCCTACTGGCAGTCCAGCGCTTTGATGCTCGTGGGCGGCACCCTCGGCATCCTGTTTGTCACCCTGCTGCGCCGCGTGATGGTCGAAGATCCCGAACTCCCCTTCCCGGAATCCAAGGCCGCAGCCGAGATTCACAAGGCGGGCCAGCGCGGCGCGGACGCCGCCAAAACGCTCTTCCAGGCCATGGGTGTCGGCGCCATCGCTTATCTGTTGGGCGAGTTCCGCCTGTTCTCCGCCAGCCGGGATTTCCTGCTGAAGGTAGGCGACCTCGGCCGCAGCGTCGTCAAGTTGGGCGCCGCCGGGGAGGCGGCCGTGGGCGGCTGGACCAAGTTCTCCCTGCCCGCCGTGGCGCCGGCGTATCTGGGGGTCGGCTTCATCATCGGGCCGCGCCTGGGCGCGCTGAACTTTGCCGGGGGGTTGACCGCATGGGGGCTGCTTGTGCCGCTGCTGGTCTACTTCCTTGGGCCTGAGCTGGCGAAGAACCTGCCCGCAGGCGCCGGCCACGAGGCATGGGACGGCATCGCCAGCCAGGTGTGGCGCAACATCGTGCGGCCCATCGCCGTGGGCGGGATGCTGGTCGGCGCGGCCACCACCATGTTCCGCATGCGCAAGTCGCTGGCCGCGGGCTTGCAACGCGCCGTCGCCGATCTGAAGAAGGCCAGCGGGCAGAGCGAAGCGGCCGACCGCACGCAGGTGGACCTGAGCTTCAAGGTGGTCCTGCCCGGCTTGATCCTCACCTTCATCGCCATGGTCGTGCTGTACGAGTTCTTCTCGCAGTCCACGGCCGGCGCCGTGGTCGCCGCGCTGGTGATGATCGTGCTCGGCTTCTTCTTTGCCGCAGTCTCGGGCAACCTGGTGGGCATCATCGGTTCGTCGAACAACCCGATCTCCGGCCTGACGCTTTCCACGCTCATCGTGGCCGCGCTGCTGATGGTGGCCATCGGCGTCAAAGGGTCGTCCGGCGTGGCGGCAGTGCTGGGCGTGGCTGCGGTGGTCTGCGTCTCATCTGCGGTCGCGGGCGAGATGCTTCAGGACCTCAAGGTCGGCCACATTCTGGGCGGCACGCCGCGTTCCATGCAGGTCGGCGACCTGATCGGCATTTTGATCAGCGGCCTGCTGCTGTTCTTCCCGCTCTGGATCCTGCACGAAGGCAACATCCGTGAAGGCGGCATCGGTTTCGGCGATCCCAAGCTCTCCGCCCCGCAGGCCGGCCTGATGGCCATGCTGAGCCAGGGTATTGTCGGCGGCTCCATGGCGTGGCCGCTCGTGCTGGTGGGCATCTGCATGGGCCTGGCGCTGGTGCTGCTTCAGGTGCGCAGCCCCATGCTGTTCGCCGTCGGCATGTACCTTCCGCTGGAGACCACTTTCGCCATCTTCACCGGCGGCGTGATCCGCTGGCTGATGGAACTGGCCCGCGACCGCCGGAACTTCAACGAGCCCCAGAAGGCGCGCATCGAAAACGCCGCCGTGCTGATCGCCTCAGGCCTCATCGCGGGAGAAGCGCTGATGGGCATGGTCAAGGCGGGCTTCGCCATCGGCGACAAGCCGCTGTCGTCGATTTTCAGTTTCTTTCAGACGCCGCCTGTCGTTTCGGGTCTCATCGTGCTTGTCCTGCTCGCCCTGCTTCTCATTCGCTGGCCGCTGGCCAAGGCGGGCGATCCCAACGAACCCGCGCCTCCCGCCGCCATCGTCTGATCCCGGGTCTTCGGGAGCCGCCGCCCCGGCGCGCGCCGCGCCGGGGCCGCTTGTCCCGAGCGGATATCATAGTGGTTTGTCCGTCGTATCCTCGCCGCTTCCCGCCAACAGGACGTCCTGGGCTTTCCTCTACGCGGCGATCGTCCTCACAACCGCCTCGACGCTGATCACCGAGATCGCCCTGACGCGCATCTTTTCCGTCGTCTTCCAGTACCACTACGCCTTCCTCGCCATCTCCATCGCCCTCTTCGGCCTCAGCGCCGGCGGTGTGCTTTCCTACTTGCTCGTTGCCCGCGGCGCCGTCCTCTATCGGCGCCTCGGCATCCTTTCCCTGCTCGATGCAGGCGCCATTGCCGCCGCGCTGGCCGTCGCCGTCCACGCCGGCGCCTGGCCGCCACACCTCCTCGTCTACGCCGCAGTTTATTTCGCCGCCGCGGTTCCGTTCATCTTCTCCGGCATGGTGCTCTCCCTGATCATCTCGGAGACCATCGACCGCGTGGAACGGGTGTACTTCTTCGATCTCGCCGGCGCCGCCGCCGGCTGCCTGCTGGTCATCCCCTTCCTCAACGTCATGGGCGGCGCGGGCGCCATTCTCGGCGCCGCGGTTCTTCTGGCCGCCGCCTCGGCGGTCTGGTTCGGGCTGGCCGGAGCGTGGGCCGGCCGCGCCCTGGCCACTGCCGCTTCGCTCGCTCTGGTGGGCCTGATCGTCGTCAACCACAGCTCCCGCTTCCTCGACATCGCGTCCGCCAAAGGCCGGAACCTCCGCCAGGAAACCTTCGTGCAGTGGAACAGCTTCTCGCGCGTGAGCCTGCAACAAAGCCCTCCCGCCCCTCCGCTCATCCTGCTCGACGCCACCCCCAGCAGCCGCATTCCGGATTTCGATCCGCTCTCGCTCGACGATGCCCGCCGCGATCAGCTCCTCCGCCGCGGCCCCGGTTACGCCTACCGCCTGCGCCCCGGCGGCAAGACCCTCGTCATCGGCGCCGGCGGCGGCTGGGACGTCGCCCTCGCCCTCGCCGCCGGTTCGAAAAGCGTCACCGCCGTCGAGATCAACCCCATCATCGTCAACACCCTGATGCGCGGCCGCTTCCGCCACCTGAGCCGCAGCCTCTTCCTTCGCCCCGAGGTCCGCGTCTTCGTGGAAGACGGCCGCTCCTTCATCCGCCGCACCCCCGAACGGTTCGACCTCATCCAGGCCACTTTGGTCGATCCGCATGCCACCGCCGCCGGCGCGCATGCTCTCAGCGAAAACAGCATCTACACCGTCGAAGCTTTCCTCGACTATCTCGGCCGCCTCAACCCCGGCGGCCTCCTCTCTTTCACGCATTGGGGCCTCGACCCGCCCCGCGAATCGCTCCGCCTCGCCGTCCTCGCCCGTGACGCACTGCTGCGCGACGGCGCCGCCGAACCCTCGCGCCATATCATCGTCCTGAGGGAGCAGGCCGATGCGCTCTCCGCCGGCGCCACCGACACGGTCCTCATCAGCCGCCGGCCCTTCCCGGTGGAGGAACTCGAACGCGCCGCGCTCGAAGCCGCCCGGGCCAGCCTCGAGATCATCTATATGCCCGGCCAGGCGCCGGACTCCCCCTTCGCGTCCCTCCTGCTCTCTCAGGACGCCTCCCGCTTCCTCGATTCCTATCCCTACGACGTCCGCCCTGTCACCGACGACCGCCCCTTCTTCTTCTTCACCTCCCGCCTCGACCGCCTCTTCTCGCCTGCCGCCACGGACGACTCCACCGCCCTGCATCTCTTCGCACTCGCCGCCGTAAGCCTTGCCGCCACTCTCGTCACGCTCGCCCTGCCGCCACTGCTGCTGCGCGCCCGCCTGCGCGCTGCGCCCGGCGTCCGGCGCTTCCTGCTCTACTTCCTCTGCCTCGGCGCCGGCTATGTTGTCGTCCAGGTCGGCCTCATCCAGCGTCTCGTCATGCTGCTCGGCCACCCCACTTACGCTCTCACCGTGGTGATCTTCTCCATGCTCGTCTGGAGCAGCCTCGGCAGTTTCTTCAGCCGCCGTTTTGTCGCCGGTGACGACCGCCGTCTTCTGCTGGCCCTCGCCGCCGCCGCCGCGCTCATCTCGGCCACGGCGTTCCTGCTGGCGCCATTCGCCAGGGCAGGCGCCGGTTGGGAACTCCCCTGGAAACTGCTCGCCTCCATGGCGCTGCTCGCCCCAGCCGCCTTCGTCATGGGAATGGCCTTTCCCGCCGGGCTCATGCGGTTGGACCGCTGGCACCGCCAGGCCATTCAGTGGGCTTGGTCGATCAACGCCGCCGCCAGCGTCCTCGGCTCCTGCTCGGCTGTTTTGCTGGCCGTGTCCCTCGGCCTTCGCAACACGCTGCTGTGCGGCGCCTTGCTCTACCTGGGCGCTTTCGCCGCAGTCCTGGCCACCCGCCGCTTCGTGCCCGCTTCCCGCTGATCGTCCTTCATCCCTTGCCGTTGCCCCGCCTCGCCTGGTTCGACAGCGTGTGGCGCAGCGCATTCTCCAGCGCCTCGCAGAAGAAATACTCGCCCCACATCACGCTCTCGTTCACCCCAAGCTTCTTGTGCACATGGTAGACGCCGCCCTTCAGAATCCCCTCCCATTGCTCGTCCTCCCGCGCGGTGTAATTCTCGCACAGGGACTTCAGAATGTGCAGCGCGCTCGACCAGTAGTAGAGGCCCTTCACAGGGTCCGGCAGCATCCGGCACAGCCGCAGCAGCCCGCTGGCCGCAATCGCCGCCGCCGACGTGTCCACCATGTTCCGTGATTCCTCGGGCGCCTGGAAGTCCCACGGGGGCACGCCGTCGGCGTTCGTGTGCGTCAGGTAGTAATCCGCACAGCGCTCCGCCGTGTCCAGAAACCGCGGGTCCCGCGTGTACTCATAGCAGCTCCCGAAGCCGTACAGCGACCACGCCAGCCCGCGCGACCAGCAGGAGTCCGCGCGCCAGCCCTGTTGCGTCGAGTGCCTCAGAAACTCGCCCGTTTCCGTGTCGAAGATCCCCTCATGCGCCGTCGACCCGTCTCCGCGCACCAGATAGCGCCTCGTCGTCAGCGCGTGCCGCACCGCAATGTCGCGCAGCCGCCGGTCCCCCGTCTCCCGCGCCGCATAAAACACCAGCCCCACGTTCATCATGATGTCGATGAACAGCGACTCCTCGCTCACGAACGACCGCAGGTACTGCCCCTTCTCCACGAACCGCTGCGACAGCGTCCGCCCCGCCTGCACCAGCACGTCGTTCAGCTTCGGGTCCTTTGAAACCTGATACCAGCGGTAGTAGCTCGACAGGAAGATGAACCCCAGATCATGCACGTCCCGGTCGAACTGCCGCGGCTCCAGCGGGCGCGTGTATTCAATCGCCTTCTCCATCCAGAAACTCTGCGCCGCGCCGCTCTCCGCCGCCCGCCGGTGGAAGATCCACATCAGCCCCGGCAGAAACCCGTCGCACCAGTGCGTCCACGCCGGCCCTTCGTGCTTCCACTTGCCCTTCTTCGTGTACACCGGGTAGTAGCCCGGGTTCTTCTCGATCAGGCGCGTCACCTGCCGCTCGGCGAATCCGAGCGTCTGTTCCAGCAACCCGCGGTCAACTTCCGGTCCGAACTGAATCACGGCTTCTCTTCTCCCCGTGTCTTCAGGGTACGCCAAACCGTCGGAAAACCGCTCGGCAGACGGCCCCGCTTCCCGCTCAACAGCAGCACCGCGCTGCCCTCCGCCGCCTGCCCCATTTCAGCGGGTATCATGCGCAGTTGCGGCCGCACGTTCCTCAGCACCATCTCCATCGTCCGCGCCAGATCGGGCAGCGCCAGCTGCGCACGAAACTCGCCCGTTTTGTTCTCGAACGAAAATCGCCCCGGCGCCAGCGCAAAGAAACAGTGGCTCACCGGAAAATCCCGGCACGCGATCTGGTCCATCCGCAACGTCACCCGCGCGCCCCTCTTCAGCCACGTCTCGCCCTTCCGCTGCGCGTCGCGCGTCACCTCGAACACCACCGGGTCGCCCATCGCCGCCTTCGCCAGATCCAGCGTCTCCGCCAGCCGCATGCGCACTTCCAGGTCCTCCGGCAGCACCCACTCCACCTGAGGCGCAGCGGCGGGCGCCTCTTCCGGCGGATCCTCGAACACCAGCCGCGATTCCCCCTGATACTGCTTGCACGCGCTGAACACCGCCCGGTTCCGGCTCTCCCCGCCGTTCAGCGCCACCAGCGTCATTTCCATCTCCGCCGGCAGCACATGCCGCGCGCCGCCGATCATCATCGGCGCATAATCAATCACCTTGTGGCCCTCTTTCAGCGGCAGATAGTCCGGGATGTCATCGATATGAATCTCGATCCGCGCCATCTCCAGCGTCTCGGCGTCGTTGTACACGTGCCCCTGGTATCCCACCGGCCCCTCCGCCTTTTCGATCCGCATGATGTAGCGGCTCTGCGCCACCGGCACCCGGTAATGAAACACATGCACCTTCCGCCCCCGCAACTCCTCGGTCCCCTGATAGCTGAACGTCGCCGATCCGCTCAGGTAGATGCTCTTGGCGTGCAGCGCGAAGTCCCCCGTCCCGATCGCTCCCCCGCCCACCATGTCCCGCAGGTCGCGCTCTTCAAACTTCGGCGACCCCGGCCACGCGTACAGCTCCTTGCCCTCCACCAGCGCCACCTCCAGCCGGATGTTGTCCACAAACCGGTAGCGCTTCGATCCCGGCTCCCGCTGCGAGCGCTCGATCGTCTGCACGCAGGTGAAATCCGGCAGCCTCTCCAGGTTCTCATGAACCACGTTGCGGATCCGCGCCAGCAGCAGCGTCTCCGGCGTCAGGGGCTTCAGCGGTTCATAACGCTCCTGCGCCGCCGCCATCCCGCACCATGCCAGCACCGCGAGCGCCCGCCTCATGTCTCAAGTATAGGAACCCGCGCCTTTGTTATCATCGCTTCTGCCATGGCTGTGAAAGTCACCGTCATCAACAACGGCCCGCTCCGCATTGAAAGCGATCCCGGCGAGTTCGCCCTCTGCGACGCCCACGGCAAGGAATACGGCCTCGCCGGACGCAAGGTCGTTTCCCTCTGCCGCTGCGGCCTCAGCGCCAACAAGCCCTTCTGCGACGGCAGCCACGCCCGCCAGGGATTCCAGAGCGCCTGCGAGGCGCGCGACTTGCCGCCGCCTGCGCCCAAGCCCTGACCGGGGCTCGCGCCCGGTTCCTTCTCATGGATCTCCGCCAGCGGCCGCTTTCCGGCTATCTGCGCTCGTGGCTGTTCACGATCCCTGCCGCCAGCCTCGTCACCGCCGCCCTCATCACCCTCGCCGTCGCCACTTCCCCCTTCGCTCCCGCCGGGCCGTGGCAGACGCGCCTCTACCGCCTCTGGGCCCGCGCCGTCCTCGCGCTGTTCGGCGCGCGCGTCCGCGTCACCGGCGCTTCCAGCCTTGCCCCGGACGGCCACTACGTGTTCGTGTCGAACCACCTCTCGCTCGCCGACACGCCCGTCATGCTCCACGCCCTGCCCGTCCCCTTCAAGTTCCTCGCCAAGCGCGAACTGCTCCGCGTCCCCTTCATCGGCTGGTACCTCCGCCGCGCCGGCCATCTCACCGTCGACCGCCGCAGCGTCCGCTCCTCCATCGAAAGCCTCAACGAGGCCGCCCGCCTCATCCGCGAACATTCCCTCTCCGTTCTGATTTTTGCCGAAGGCCGCCGCAGCCCGGACGGCACGCTCCAGCCCTTCAAGGACGGCGCCGCCTGGCTCGCCATCGAGTCCCGCGCCGAAGCCGTCCCCGTCGCCATCCTCGGCACCGACCGCGTCCTTCCGGCGCGCGACTCCTGCATCCTGCCCGGCCCTGTCGAGGTCCGCATCGGCAAGCCCCTCTCCCCCGCGGGCTTCTCCCTGCGCGAACGCGCTGCCTTCACCGCCCTCCTCGAGCAACGCGTCCGCGAGCTCCTCGCTGCCGCTCCAGGCTAGCCCGCTCCGCTCCCGCCTCTCGCCGCCGTGCCCCATTCGGCCTCCAGCCGCCCATGTTGATAGAATGATCGCTTGCCGTCACGGCAGCCTGTGGAGGCAGTGTGAAGTTGTTCGCCATGTTGCTCCGGTTCTTCAGCTACCTTTTTTCCCTCGTCTTTGGTCTCTTCGTCGCCGGCATCTCCGTCGTGCTGCTCATCAGCGGCGCGAAGAACTACCGCTTCGAGATGGTCCCGTGGGTCAAGGGGGAAAACGTCTTGTACTTCCTGCTGGCCCTCGGCCTCATCGGCGCCCTCGCCGCCATCCTCGCCCTGCTTGGCAAGTGGAAGCCGTTGCTGGTGGCGTTTACCTTTGCCGTATTCGCCCTTCTCGTTTACGGCTTCTTCGTCAGCCCCGTCTACCGCTTCTACTCCGCCGATCAGGCAAAGTCCGTCGTCTGGCTCGCCTTCGCCGCTTTGGGCGCCTTCTTCGGCTCGCTGATGCAGTATTACCCCGCGGCGCGCCGCCGCTGACAGCGGCCTTGCCGGAGCGTCTGCTTCCCTTGCAGGAAACTCTCTGGCCGCAGGCCTGCGCTCAGCCCCACAGCTCGTGCACCGGCGCGTACTCCTCTTCCTGGTTCGTCGGCACCAGCGCGAATCCCCGCCCCAGCGGGTCGTCGGAGTACACCTTCCGGTAGTCGATACCCAGAGCCGAATAGATCGTCGCCTCCACGTCCTCCGGACGCGCGTCCCTCTGCTGGCTCCACCCCGGCTCCACCGTGAACGCGCCCGTGTCGTTGGTCTTTCCGATCACCGTCCCGCCCTTCACCCCGCCGCCCGCGAACAGCACCGCCTGCTGCGGGAAGTGGTCACGCCCGTTCTGGCTGTTCAGCGGTCCCACCGTGCGCCCGAACTCGCCCATGCACACGATCAGCGTCTTCTCGAGCAGCCCGTCCGCCTTCAGGTCCGTCATCAGCTCTCCCAGCGCCTGATCGAACGTCCGCGCCAGCCCGTTGGCATTCGTAGGGTTCAGCGCGCCCGTGTAGATCCCCGAATGGTTGTCCCACCCGCCCGCGGTGATCTGGATGAACCGCGCCCCAAGGTCCGCGCGGATCAGGTTGCGCGCCGTCAGGCAGCCCCGCGCGAAGGCGTTGTTCCCGTACCGCGCCGTCTCCTCTGTCGTGAACGTGAACGCCCGCGTCACGTCGTCGTTGTACATCAGCGTCCGCGCCGTCAGGTTGAACTGCTCGAACTCGCCCACCACCGGGCCGATCTCCTCCAGCGCCCGCGTCTCCGCGTCCAGCTCCAGCAGCAGCCCGTACCGCCGGTCGAATCCCGCCGCTCCCACCGGAGACGCCGTGTTCGGCAAGCCCCGACCCCCGGGCGTCACATAGAACGGCTCCGTCCACGGCTCCAGGTAGCCGCGGTTCGGCCCGCCGCCGGAGTTCAGCGAGAGGAACGGCGGCAGCACCGCCTTCGGATCGCCCAGTTCCCGCGCCACCACGCTGCCAATGTGCGGCGCGATCTTCGACAGCCCCGACAGCGGGTTCCGCCCGATCTGGATCCACGTCTGCATCAGCCCGTGCACCACCGCGTGCGTCCGCGCGCTCCGCAGCAGCGCGATCGAATCCAGGTGCTCGGCCAGCTTCGGCAGCAGACCCCGGGGCCACCGTATGCCGCCGTAGCTCGTCGGCTCCATTTCGGGCAGCGTCCACGGGCCCTCTTTCAGATCGAACGTGTCCACATGGCTCGGCGCCCCGGCCATGTTCACGAACACCACATAGCGCGCCGTCCCCTTCGTCTCCGCCCCGCCCCGCGCCACCGTCTCCAGCGCCCGCCCGGGCAGGAAGAAGCTCCCCGCCACCGCCGCACCCAGATGCCGGAAGAACACGCGGCGGTCCAGCGCCGGACGCCGCCAGAATGGAAGATAGCCCGCTTGCCCGTGCATCGCTCTTGCCCTCCCCTCAGTAGCTGAACAGGAAATCCGTCTTGTTCATCAGCGCCCACGCCAGGTCCTCGATCGCCGCCGTCCGCGCCGCCGGCGTCGCCGCCCTTTCCAGCGCCTTCAGCGCCACCCCGCGTTCATACTCCGTCGGCCGCCGGGACAGAAACGTCAGAAACATATCCTCCACAATCTGTTCGTTCGATCCGCTCCTCGCCAGCCCCGCCAGGTAGGGCGACGCTGCCGCCCCGCTCGCCCGCGCCCGGTTGTTCACGAACGTCGAGTTCATCAAGTTCAGCCACATCAGGATCGATCCGTCCTGCCGCCGCGCGAGCGTGTCCCGGTTGCCCCGGTTGAAAGCGTCCAGAAACGCCCGCGCCACGCCGTTGCTCCTCGGCTCGCTCGTGTCCGGCAACTGCGCCGCCCACACGAACGGCTCCGCAAACCCCTGCACCATGTACGGCTGCGGCATCTGCGTCGCCTTCACGATCGCGTCGTGCACCTCCTCGGCATCCAGCCGCCTCGGCAGCCGCCGCGCGAACAGCTCCGCCTTGGTCATGTCCCAGTCCCCCTCGTATCTCGAACTCAATTGATACGCCGTGCTCTGCGCCATCAGCCGCAGCAGCGGCTTCAGATGATAGTCCGTCGAGCGCGCGTAATCGGCCAGCTTCTCGAGCAGCCACGGGTGCGAAGCCTGATACGCCCACCCCTCCGGCGGCGCCTCCCGCGGGTCCAGCCGCGCCGGGTCCAGCCCGTCCACCGGCTCCGCCAGCGCCAGCCCGAACATCGCCTTCCACACCCGGTTCGCGAAGTTGCGCGCGAACATCGGGTCCGCCACCATCGACCGCACCAGCGACTCCCGCCAGTTGCCCTCCGCCGCCTTCCCGTCCCGGTACGCCGGCGCCAGCGAGGTCACCACCCGCCCGTCGATCATCGCCGGCGCGCGGCTCGGACGGTTGCCGGAGTTCGTGTTCAGGACATAAAACCCGCTCGCCCGCTCGCCGATGTCGGTCGACTGATAGTAATAATCCGTCTGCTCCACCCGCCGCGCCGTCATCGTCACCCGCGCAAAGTGCGCCGCCATCTGCTGCGCCTCCAGCCGCGTCATCTTCACGCCCCAGGCCGAAACGCTCTCCAGATGGTACTTGCCGTTGTGGCACAGCAGGCAGTCGTAATGCCCCAGCCCCAGAAACGTCGACGCCGTCTTCACCAGCAGCAGGTCATAGGTGTCCTGCGCCGGCCCCATGGGCGCGAACCCTCTCAGGATGAAGTTTGTCCCCGCCGTGCCCGCGTCATAGTTGTTCCCGTTCACCGTCAGCAGCTCGGTCGCGATGTCCCGCCAGCTCTTGTCCTCCTTGAGCGCGTTCCGGATCCAGAGATAGAACGCATTGCGCCCGTTGATCTGCTGGCTCCGGTTCTGCGCGAAAGCGGCGTTCTGCAACAGGTCCCCCAGCCACAGCGACCACTTGTCCAGCCACGCTTCGCTCGACAGCAGCCGCTCGATTGCCTTGTCGCGCTTCTCCGGATCCGCGTCCGCCACGAACGCGCGGATCTCGTCCGCCGGCGGAATCCGCCCGGTCAGGTCCAGCGAAACCCGCCTGAGGAACTCCTCGTCGTTCGACAGCCCCGCCGCGGGCACGCCCTCTGCCTGAAGCCGCCCGAAGACCTCCTCGTCGATGAAATTCCTCGCGGGCAGCTGCGATGCCGGCACAGCCCGCGACGCCCTCGTCTTCGGCGCCGAACGCACAAACTCGAGCGCCCGCTCGTACGCCTCCCGCCGCGCCCGCAATCCCTTGGACTGCACCTCCTCCGGTGCCGCGATCCAGGTGCAGTTCTGCCCCGAAGCGGCGGGCCACTCTTCCGTCTCCTGCGCTACAACAGGCAGCGCGCTGCCAGCCAGCGTCAGGACAATCACCCAGACCCGGATCCTGTCGAGCGGCTTCATGGTAAGCCCCTCCCCGTTTTTCTTTACTCTACTATGCATCTGTCCGCTTCCAATCAGCGATTTCACCCCGGTCCGCCCAGATTTCGTACCAGCCCGCCCCGCTTCCCCGTCCCTCGTCATACAATCCCCTAAAACGCCCCTGCCGCCTGCAGGTTTACATCCCAACCAGGAAAACTTCGATCCGCTTCCCTTCCCCCCTGCAGGGCCCAATTCCCCTGCGCGCCAGCGCAGGGCTATATTCCCCTGAGCGCAAGCTCAGGGCCTCACCCCCCAACCCCCCACAACCCCACCCCAACCCAATTCCCCTGCGGCCAGCGCAGGGCCAAATTCCCCTGCGCGCAAGCGCAGGGCCTCACCCCCCACCCCCCCCACAACCCCGCCCCAACCCAATTCCCCTGCGCGCCACCGCACGGCCAAATTCCCCTGCGCGCCAGCGCAGGGCCTCACCCCCCAACCCCCCACAACCCCGCCCCAACCCAATTCCCCTGCGCGCCACCGCACGGCCAAATTCCCCTGCGCGCCAGCGCAGGGCCTCACCCCCCCCCCCCCCCCCCCCCCCCCCCCCCCCCACCAACCCCCCCCCCCCCCCCC